>NZ_JSWG01000001.1 GCF_000797465.1 Psychroserpens jangbogonensis
ATTATCTTCAAACCAAATCAACTCCTAATTCATTATATCTTACTTATTATTGTATCTCAGTTTTTAAGATACTATCTTTGCCTTCCTAATTACAATCATGATATGATACATATTACTTTACCTGATGGAACTATAAAAACTTTTGAAGAAGGAACTACTCCTATGGAGGTTGCTAAAAACATAAGTGAAGGGTTTGCAAGAAATGTTATTTCAGCAAGTTTCAATAACGAAACTATTGAAACCACTACTCCTTTATTAACCGATGGCTCTTTAGTATTGTATACATGGACAAATGATGAAGGAAAAAAAGCCTTTTGGCATTCTTCTTCTCATATATTAGCTCAAGCTCTCGAAGAACTCTATCCTGGAATCAAATTATCTATTGGTCCTGCTATTGAAAATGGGTTTTATTATGATGTTGACCTTGGAGACAATATTATTTCGGAAAACGATTTCAAAACCATCGAAAATAAGATGATAGAAATCGCCAGAGGGAAACATGACTTTAAAATGCGTTCTATTACTAAAGATGATGCTTTGTCATTATATAAGTCACAGAACAATGAATATAAAGTTGAATTGATTGAAAATCTTGAAGATGGAACAATCACTTTCTGTGATCATTCTACATTCACAGATTTATGTCGTGGCGGTCATATTCCTAACACAGGTATTATTAAAGCTGTCAAGTTATTATCAGTAGCTGGTGCTTACTGGAGAGGTGATGAAAACAACAAACAATTAACTCGTGTTTATGGAATCTCATTTCCTAAACAAAAGGAATTAACTGAGTACTTACATTTATTAGAGGAAGCAAAGAAACGCGATCACAGAAAACTTGGTAAAGAACTTGAATTATTTACTTTTTCAAAAAAAGTAGGTCAAGGGTTACCGCTTTGGTTACCAAAAGGCGCAGCTCTTAGAGAACGTTTAGAAAATTTCTTAAAAAGCGCTCAGAAAAAAGCTGGATACGAAATGGTTATCACGCCACATATTGGACAAAAAGAACTTTATGTAACGTCTGGCCATTTTGCTAAATATGGAGAAGACAGTTTTCAACCAATAAATACTCCTAATGAAGGTGAAGAGTTCTTGTTAAAACCTATGAATTGTCCTCATCACTGTGAAATCTATAACGCAAAGCCGTTTTCATATAAAGAACTACCAAAACGCTATGCGGAATTTGGTACAGTATATAGATATGAACAAAGTGGTGAATTACATGGATTAACTAGAGTTAGAGGATTCACTCAAGATGATGCTCATATTTTTTGTACTCCAGACCAATTAGATAAAGAATTTAAAGAAGTTATTGACTTAGTCTTATATGTATTTGGTTCCTTAGGTTTTGAAAACTTTAAAGCTCAAGTTTCTTTAAGAGATCCTGACAATCCGGAAAAATATATAGGAAGTGACGAAAACTGGAAAAAAGCAGAAGACGCAATATTGAATGCTGCTATTGATAAAGGATTAGACTTTGTTGTTGAAACTGGTGAAGCTGCTTTCTACGGCCCAAAATTAGATTTTATGGTCAAAGATGCTCTAGGCCGAAATTGGCAATTAGGAACAATTCAAGTCGATTACAACCTTCCTGAACGCTTTGATTTGACATATAAAGGAAGTGATAATGAACTACATAGACCTGTAATGATCCACCGTGCTCCTTTTGGAAGTATGGAACGTTTTATTGCAATTTTACTCGAACATACAGGTGGGAATTTTCCATTATGGCTAATGCCTACTCAAGTTATTATACTCTCAATTAGTGAGAAATTTGAAAAATACACTGAAAAAGTTTTAAAATTGCTAGAAAATAACGAAATTCGCGCCCTCGCAGATAATAGAAATGAAACTATCGGGAAGAAAATTCGGGAAGCCGAAATGAGTAAAACCCCATATATGATTATTATAGGAGAGAATGAAGAAAGCGAAAACAAAATTTCTGTTCGTCAACATGGTGGTGAAGATTTAGGCATGATTAGTGTAGATACGTTTTCAGAAATCGTTGATAGTGAAATAAAAAAGACATTAAAGACATTTAAATAAAACAATTAAGTTTAACTAAAATTTATAAGCCATAGCAATACGTAGAAGAAATTACTCTAAGCGAGTAATAAAAGAAGATCAGCACAATATTAACTCTAAAATTAGAGCTGAGAAGGTGCGCCTTGTCGGTGAAAATATAGAGGTTGGAATATATGTAACACGAGATGCACTTGCCATTGCAGATGAGCAAGGGCTTGATTTAGTTGAGATATCTCCTAAAGCTGATCCTCCTGTATGTAAAATCATGGACTATAAGAAGTTTCTTTACGAACAGAAGAAGCGTGAAAAGGCACTTAAAGCGAAAGCTTCAAAGGTGACTATAAAAGAAATTCGTTTTGGTCCTCAAACTGATGATCATGATTACGAATTTAAAAAGAAACACGCGGAGAAGTTTTTAAAGGATGGTGCCAAATTAAAAGCATTCGTGTTTTTTAAAGGTCGTTCAATAGTTTTTAAAGAACAAGGTCAAATCTTATTATTAAGATTAGCTCAAGATCTTGAAGATTTAGGAAAAGTTGAGCAGATGCCTCGATTAGAAGGTAAGCGTATGACAATGTTCATCGCGCCAAAAAAAGTAAAATAAGCTGAAGAATTCAGCAATTAAGATAATAAGCGAAACGTAAATAAAAATAGGAAAATGCCTAAAATGAAAACCAAGTCAAGTGCTAAGAAACGTTTTAAACTAACTGGCACTGGTAAAATTAAAAGAAAGCACGCTTTCAAGAGTCATATTTTGACAAAGAAATCGAAAAAGCGTAAGCTTAAGTTAACTCATGATGGTTTAGTACATAAATCAGATGAGAACAATATTAAAACAATGTTACGTTTAAAGTAATATCGTTTTAATCGGTTAAAACAAATTATAAACCCTGGAGTTAGGCAAAACAATTTAGCAAGTATCGAAATAACGATCGCCTACTACAAAAAACCAATTTAAAAAAATGCCAAGATCAGTAAATTCAGTAGCGAAGAGAGCCAGAAGAAAAAAGGTTCTTAAGCAAGCAAAAGGTTACTTCGGAAGACGTAAAAACGTTTGGACAGTAGCAAAAAACGCGGTTGACAAAGCGATGCAATATTCGTATAGAGACCGTAGAGTAAAAAAGAGAACATTCCGTTCATTATGGATTATGCGTATTAACGCAGGAGCTAGACAACATGGAATGAGCTATTCAAGATTTATGGGGAAACTTAAAGCTAACAATATCGAATTGAACCGTAAAGTTCTTGCCGATTTAGCAATGAATAATCCAGAAGCTTTTGAAGCAATAGTAAACAAAGTAAAGTAAGGCAAACGCCTAAATAATAACAACAATTCGCTTATAAAAACCGATTCAGAAATGAATCGGTTTTTTTTATGAAATAAGCCAATATAAAAGTATTGAACTTTAATGCATAAATAGCACTTCAGTTTTTAAAGACTTAATTTTATTATAAATTAGTTCAATTTCACTTTGGAATGATACTCGAACCTTCTTTTGGAATGATACGTGCTCCTTCTTTAGGGATGATCCTTGCTCCTTCTTTAGGAATGATCCTTGCTCCTTCTTTAGGAATGATCCTTGCTCCTTCTTTAGGAATGATCCTTGCTCCTTCTTTTGGAATGATACGTGCACCTTCTTTTGGAATGATCCTTGCTCCTTCTTTTGGAATGATCCTCGCGCCTTCCTTAGGAAGGATAGAGTCACCTTTCTTGTCGTTAGATTCTTTAGTCATTATATTGTTGTTAGGATTAATTAATTACTATATTAAGAAAAATATGTAATTTTAGCAAGCTATTAACTCTTTAAATATCAATCCTCCAGACGAAATTAATTATTAATGACCTTAGAACATCATAAAAAAGAAGTATTTAAAATGCTTTCGATTTATATGATTTCAAGCTAGGTACTTCTTCCAGTTTTAGATCTTATTACCTACTTCAATTAATACTACTTTCATTCCTATCCTTTGCTATTATTCTTTTCGGAAATTTCTCGACAAGCCTTGTTCTATATGCAAGACATAGCTAGCGAATACAATTGTAGTCAAATTCTAAAAATAAAATCTCTTTCTTTGAATATAGGCGTTGACATTCATTAAAAAGTAATAAAGATTCTCAAAACAATAGATATAATTATTGTATTTTAGCTTGAATGTCTAAGACCCGCCGACTAGCTGCCATTATGTTTACCGATATCGTCGGTTTTACATCTTTAATGGGTAGTGATGAACAAAAAACCTTAGAAATATTAGAAAAGAACAGAAAGATCCATAAACCAATTATTAATGAGTTTAATGGTACCTGGATAAAAGAGCTTGGCGATGGAGTTATTGCCAGCTTTAACACAGTGTCTGATGCCGTAAATGCAGCAATTAAAATACAGGAGACTTGCAATGCTGCTGCCGATTATAGCTTACGCATTGGTATCCATCAAGCAGAAGTAGTTTTTGAAGATGATGACGTATTTGGAGATGGTGTTAATATCGCGGCTCGAATTCAAACTGCTGCAAAACCGGGCTGTATTTTTATTTCTGAATCTGTAAATAATAATATTTCCAACAAAAATCACATTAAGACTCATTTTGTAAAAGAGGAGAAACTGAAAAATGTAACTCAGCCAATGAGATTATATCAAGTGTTGTTCCAAGGGAGTGAGAAGATAATACCCGAAATAGATATTGTAAAAAAAACACCAAAGAAACGCTTAATTTATTTTGTTGCATTGAGTTTGATTTTAGCAGCAATATTTATGATTCTAAAGCTAACGAATGCTTTTTCTTTAGAAAAGATAGAAACCAATAACAAAATTGCTGTTTTAGAATTTGAAAATACTACATCAAATGAAAAACTAAATAACGTTGGCAAAATAGCATCCAATTGGATTATTCATGGTATTACTGAAAATCAACTAGGTCAGGTCATTTCGCCAAAATTAGTAAATGATTATACAACAATTTTAAAATCAGAAACTGGGTCAACAGACCTCAATAATTTATTAAAAAATTATTTTAAACCAGATAAAGTAATTGTAGGTGTATATTATGAAGAAAATGGTAACCTTTTACTTCAGTGCTCAATTAAAGATGGTTTAATTGATGAAACACTGATATCATTTGAAACCATATCATGTGATCCAAATTCGCCATTAGATTGTGCAGAAAAATTAAAGCAAGAAATTTTAGGTTATTTATCTACAGTAGATAAACAAGATAATCAAGGTTATATTGAAGACAAAGATAAGCAAACTGTTACTTCCTATTTTGAGGAAACACCTCCTAGCTATGAAGCTTATCAGTACCTTTTAAATGCACTCGAAAACAATAGTAATCCAAAACTTTATTTAGAATTATTAAATAAATCCATTGCAACTGATGCTAGTTTTTTTGAACCAAAAATGCATAAGATAGCTTTTTATTATAATCAAGGAGAGTTTAAAATTTCAGACTCATTAAGGCTTTTGATTGATGTTAAATCAAAATTAAATGATAGGCAAGAAAGCATTATGTTGTTTTATGAGTCCATATTAAAAGGAAAAAATGATAAAGCATATAGGGCTCACAAAGAAGAGTACAAAAAAGCTTATAAAGACATGTCTACTAATATGACTACCATGACAATTGCATTGCAATATGTCAATAGACCTGAAGACATTGGAGTCATATTTAATGAAATTCCAATGGAAGATTTAATTTTAGAAGATTGTTCTAATTGTGGTTTTAGGTACTATTTAAAAAGCCTAGCTGATGTTGAACTAGGAAACTATGATGAAGTCATTAAAACACTTCTACCAATTACTAACGTTATTGAAGCTAATTATTTAAAACGTCCGTTAATAAGTGCATTTGTGAAATCGGGAAAATATTCTGAATTAGAAAAATATCTGTCTGATTATAAACTTACGGCACCTACTTCTGATATAGATTATCTAATGTCCTTTACTGGAATTCAATTCATAAATTCTAATCAAACTGAAGAAGCCAACACGTATTTCAATAAAATAATTTCAAGAAAAAATACAACCTTAAATTCCGCTGATTTGGCTCAAGCCTATTATTTTAAAAATGATTATGCAAATGCTCTAGAACAGTATAAATCATTGCATGACACCAACGAAAACAACATTGACTATATTGTTCGTATAGCTATAAGTTTCTTTAGAAATGGTAATTCTGAAGAAGCTAAAACCTATATTGATAAATTAATTAATTTAAAAACAGATTTTCAATTTGGTGCCATTGATTATGGTCTATCTCAGTATTATGCTTCAATCGGAGATAATGACAAAGCTCTTCAATTACTTGAAAAAGCGGTTGCTCAAGGTTTTAATTTCACCCCAACAACATTTCAAAACGATCCTCATTTTAGAAATATAAAAGACAGCCCTGAATTTATTAATCGCATAATGAACTATTGGAAAAACAAAACATCATGATGATATTTTTACAAGCTGCAGAAGCACCTGATACTATAGATCAATTGATAAAGCTAATTGAAGTAATAATTTGGCCATTAACTGTAGTTGGCGCTTTATTCCTTTATAGAAAAAATTTTAAACATATTTTATCTCGAGTGGGTAATTTTAAAATTGGACCAAACGGTTTAGAAATGACACTTTTAGAAAAAACTCTTGAAGAAGCTAAATCTATAATTCCATTTAGAAATCCAATGTTATCAGCAAATGAAGGAGAAGTCATAATGTCTAAAGATGGAAGTAGAATTATACCTAAGGCCGAAGGAGATACTATTCCTAAAGCCAGTCAAGATGAAACATTATATCAAACCAATCATGCTGATACTCCCCTTTTGGAGTTATTAGAGCTACAAGAAGCTATTAACAAAAAATTAAAAAGTGTCCTAGCTCAAAATGAGATCATCAATACTGGCTCATCAAACTATTCCTTAACTAGTGATTTAGAAAACCATAAAATCATAAATAATCAAACTACAAATCAACTAAAAAAGTTGATTGAATTAATGAATATTGGTTTAAATACACCCCAAATCACCTATGATCAAGTAATACAAATGAAAAAATTGTTTATTAATATTTCCATTTAAAACAAATCAAATGAATCAACTCGATAATGCATACGCTTTGATTATTGGTGTGGATAATGAACAAAAACAACCACAAGTTTTAAAAGATGCCATAGCAATTCGTGACATCCTTTCTGATGAAGTTCATTGTGGATATAAGAAGGAGAATATTACACTTCTGCTGGATACAGAAGCTACTACTGAAAATATTATTGGAGCGATTGACAGTTTCATTGCTAAAATAGATGAAAATTCGTCATTCTTACTTTTTTATTCTGGACATGGAGGTTACTATGAAGGCCGCTCCTATTTATTGCCACATGGAGCTTCAAGTGAAAATTTAATTTTCGGTAAAGATTTAAGAATCAAACTAAATCAAATGAAATCAAAAAGAATGATTATTCTCTTTGATTGTTGTCATGCTGGCGGATTTTTTGATGGTGAAGATAAAAAGCTAACGAGAAACAGTGGTAATCAAAATCCCAATAGTGTATCTCGTTCTTCAAATTTAAATGGTATAGCTCAAGACATAGACAATGAACAAGGGATGGCAATAATTGCTTCTTCTCAAACAGATGAATTATCATGGGGAACACAAGGTGAATACAGCCTTTTTACGACTTGCCTTTTAGAAGCCCTTCAAGCAAAACATAAACATTTTTTTGCCGACGAATACATTAGAATGGTAGAAACCGTTAATTACGTTTTCACAAGAGTTCCAGAAATGATTAAATCACTTAAGGAAATAAGTGATATCGTAAAAGATCAAACACCTTACGCTAATCTTCAAATGAATAATGACTTTATCATAAGTTATATTCCTAATCAATTTAAAGAGAAAATAGTAACTAATAAATTTAAAACTCCTCCAATAAACACAAACTCAGCAGAGCCTAAAGAGGCTAATTCTGTTGAATCGTGGGAAAGAGAAGAAGGCAACAATCTACTTCTTTTTATACATGGTTTTTCCGGTGAATCAAAAGGAACATTTGGGAATATCCCAGAATTATTGCAATCAGATTCTAACTTTGATGGTTGGGCAATGAAGCCTTTAGGTTATACTCATTTTGTGCAACCTGAATTAGGTAAAGATATTTGGGCAGCAATCTTAGATATTGATAAAATAGCTGGATATCTAAAAACATCTATAGCATATAAATTTAAAGACTATGATCGTATAGCAATTGTTGCACATAGTCTTGGAGGACTAGTAGCCCAAAAAGCGGTTCTTGGTTTAGATAAAGAAAGTAGAAATAGAATTTCTCATATTATATTATTTGGTACACCAAGTAATGGTATAGCTTCTGAATTACTTAGCAAACAATGGAATACGAAGTACAGCGCAATGAGCAGTAATGGTGATTTTATAAAATCACTTCGTAATGAGTGGAAAAGCACATTTAATGATAAATATCCTTTTAAACTTAAAGTTGCGGCTTCTACTGATGATCAATATGTGTCGGTTGATTCTTGTCATGAACCATTTGAAAAAGAACATCGTGAATTTGTAAAAGGCAAGCATTTAATGATGGTGAAACCTGAAGGCAAGAAAGATGATGCCTACTCTTTGATTTTAAACACATTAACAGGAAATAAGTTTTTTAATCAATATACTAATAAAGAAGAAATAAATTTAATTCTTGGTAAATACGACGCGGTTGTAAATGAATTATTACCAAGAAAAGATGATTTGGATAAAAATGGTCTTACACGATTAATTTTTGCTCTTGAAGGTCTAGAACGTAATGACGAAATCTATAATATTCTCAATAATCATCCAATTGCTAAAGACAATACAGATTTAATGGGAATTATTGGTGGTAGACATAAACGTGACTACCTTAAAACCTTTTTAGCTAAGTCTAGTAACTTATCAATAGAATACTATAGCAAGGCACTTAAATTATCTGTTGAAAATCAAGACTATCCTCAAATTTACTACCATGCCATAAATTTGGCGTTTTTAAGTATTGTAACAGATCCTGAAGGCGGAGAAAGCAATATGATGAAATACGCCAAACAAGCACTTGAAGCCTCAGAACATTGTAGAGACAATGTATGGAAATATGCTACTGTAGCTGAAGCTAATATGTATATTGGCAATATGGAAAAAGCTCAAGAGTACTACATTAAAGCTTCAGAAAATGCACCAATTAGAGAAAAATTATCTATGCATACTAACGCTTATACAGGCTATGTCGCATTAACAAATATAGAAGATGACAAATTCACACAATTTCTAAAAGCAAGATTATTAAGTTAATAATACGGAATCTCGGAAATAGCATTTATAAAAAAGTTACGGCTTACTAAAATAATCAGTATATTAACATTCCCTTAATTGATCCAAACCAACTAAAAACTAAATAATATGAGTACAGAAACTATTTTTGTAAGCTACTCTAGTGACGATAGACCATTTGCATTAGGGTTAGTAAAAGAGCTACAAAGTTTAGGGGCAAACGTATGGATAGATCAATTGGGTATTGGTTTAGGTGAAAACTGGGATAATGCTATTGAAGAAGCACTAGAGAAATCGGAAACTTTTATGCTTATTTTATCACCTACATCTGTTGAATCACAAAATGTTCAAGATGAAGTATCAATTGCTATAAACACAAAAAAGAAACTTGTCCCCATATTAATTAAAGAATGCGAATTACCAATGCGATTGCAGCGCAGACAATATGCTGATTTAACTAACGATCCTGATAAAGCCATTATTGACATTTTAACTTTTCTTGGTTTAAAAGAAAAGGCTTCAACTAGCTTAAACAAAATATTGGCACTAATTGGAGTTACTGAAGCTCCAAAAAAAGTTATTCAAAAAGTAACAGAAGAATTAACGGGTAAAAAAATTAAACAAGAAGTTAACGCACAAGATTTACTAGTTTCAGATGCTGAAATTGAACAGGCTATTAATATGCATAAAAAAGGGATTAAAAAAAACTGGCAAATGATAGGGATAGTTGCCTTTATTAGTGTAGCCTTAGTATCTGTGTTGTTTTTTAAAACTGATCTTTTAACAATAGATTTAAAACTAGCTATACCAGCATGTTTGTCACTAAATTTATTATCAATTAAACCATATAGTAGTATAAAAAAGGAAGTTAGAAATATTGATCTTATAGAGCTACTCAAACTTAAACGAGAACGGCTTACACGTGTTATTAATAATTTAAATGCTACTGAAATCGAGAAGTTTAATAATGAATTTTATAATTATATTAAAATTTAATACCAGTATATATGAAGCGCATTGATGATAAAATTAAAGAAATTGAAAAAAAAGACAAAACAAGTAGATGGCTTTATTATGTAATTATTGCAGGAGTAATTGGGTTTATATATTTTGCCAGTACTACAAGAAAGGAAATTGGTCTTAAAAATGTTGAAATTTCTGATCTTAAAATAACGCAATCAAAAATATACAAAGATTTAGACTCAGTTAATAATCAAACACAAAAATTATATAATGACTTAAAAAATAGTCTTCGTCCTGAAGAATATTGGAAGCACATTAAAAATGACAACACAGTAGAAGGCTATATTGGTTATATAACCAATGATTGGGGAATTAACAAAGAACCGTATATTCCAAATGCAATCGCAGCCGTTAAATCAAATAATGCTATTGGTCTTAATGGTTGGTTATTTGTCGGAAGTAAAAAGAATGACGGCATTTATAAAAGTAGAACAGATATTATTGAGGTTATCTATAGAAAAGGATCTAATGGAAATATTGCAACTTCAGAACCACAAGTTGGAGATATTGTAAGATTAAAGAATACAAGAAATCGTATTACGTACAAACGTAAAGATAAAGTAGGAAGGCGAAATCATTCTAACGATCAAGGCTTTAGAAATAAAACAAAAGCAGTGGTTGTAGATGTCTATAAAGAAACTGGAAATACTAATTTTAATGTCAAAATTTGGTATTACTAATTCATAAGAAAACCGATTCAGAAATGAATTGGTTTTTTATTTTGAAGTAACTCTATATACGTTCAGTTTTTCTTGTTTCCCTTTAAGAATAAAATCTTCCTTTATCTCTTCAGAATTAAATAGATCACTATTTACATGATCTAATATAGTTTCAGAAATTAAAAGTGAGGCATTGTAATCGTTACACAAGCTCTGAATTCTTGATGCCGAATTTATAACGTCGCCATGAAATGCTAATTCTTTTTTTACCGTACCTACTTCAGCAACCATAATTTTTCCAGAATGAACTCCAGCTTTAAATTCAGGCATAAAACCGTATTCCGCTAAATAATAATCAGTCCTTGTGAGTAATGTTTTCTTAAAAGCAAAAAACAAATTAATACAATTATTGTTTTTAAACCCCTTTTTATTGGTCCAACTAATTACAGCTTCGTCACCTACATATTGATATACTTCTGCATCATGTTGTCGAAGTACATTATTTAAATCTTTAAAACAATCCTGAATAAATCTACTATACGTTTCATGACCAAGTTGCTCAGCAATTTTAGTTGAATCTTTAAGGTCTACAAACATTAGAATACGTTCTTCTTCTTTTGGTCTTTTATACTTACCTAAGAGCATATTCATAAACACACCACGTCCGAATTTATCATTGGCGATTCTTATAAATGAGAACACAATAGATGCAGTAATGAAATACACAACAGTATTCCAAAAAAATGGATCTTTTCTCCACCAACCTCTTTCATTTGGTAAATCAATACCAACTTGTTTTTCAATTGAAAACGATAGAAAGCTTAAAACAATAATAATAAGTATGAAATAGATTAAGGACTTGAGTAAAATATTAACACCAAGTATCAACTTTTTACTCACATACAAATCAAATAAATATTCGATTATAGCGTAAAAGACCCCTATTATTAAGCCTAGTATGGTTGCATAAGCAAAGAATGCGCGAATTGGGATTTGTATATCATCTTGGGTATAATTCCCTAATTCAACTGAAAGTCCGTTATATCTTATAGTATTAAATAGTACAAAAGCAAATACCCAAAATACTATTGAACCGAACAGTAATTCAAAAAATGCTCTTACTTTATCAATCATTGTTTAAGCATTAAGTTTTTTGCTTCTTCTTTTTGGCAGCAGGAAACAATACATTATTTAATATCAAGCGGTATCCAGGAGAAGTAGGATGTAAATCTAGTTCAGTTTTAGGATCACCAACTTTATGAGTATAATCTTCTGGATCATGACCTCCATAGAACGTGAAAAAGCCTTTTCCTTTTATGCCGTGAATATATTTAGCTTCTCCATTGGTTTTATTCTCTCCCATTACCAATACATTCGACTTAATTTGATCACGATTAAATGATGTTGTTTGCCCCATAAACCCCTTCACTAAAGCTGTGTGATTTTGACATAACATCGATGGAATTGGATCCCATTTCGCTGAAAATTCCATTAAAGAGAAATAATCTGTTGTTGGTGGAATACGACGTTTTTGAGTCATATCAATTGAAGAAAATTCATAAATATTTGGATTACGTTCCAATAAATAATCTTTAAATGCGAATGTTCTATTATAATCTATCTTACTTTGGTAACTAGGATCACTTCCATCTCCATCAAACATAGGTTCACAAATATCAATACCTTCAGCAGATAAAGCAATATCAAAGCTATCTGTAGCACTGCACATAGCAAACATAAAACCTCCTCCAATTACATAATCGCGTATTTTTTTAGCTACTGCCAGTTTTTCTTGTGATACCTTATTGTACCCTAAACTTAAGGCAAGTGCTTCTGCTTCTTTCTTTTCATTAATGTACCAAGATGCAGATTTGTACGCTCTATAAAACTTTCCGTATTGTCCCGAAAAATCTTCATGATGTAAGTGTAACCAATCAAACAATAATAATCCATCATTCAAGACTTCTTCATCGTAAATAGTTTCATAAGGAATTTCGGCATATGTCAATACCATAGTTACGGCATCGTCCCAAGGTTGCTGTCCATTTGGCGAATACACTGCAATTTTAGGTGCTTTTTCTAAAACAACTGCTTCCATGTTTTGTGAAGGACTAGCGATGAAATCGAGAATTTCTTCAGCTTTAGAACTAGAAATAACCTCAAAGCTCACGCCTCTAATCGTACACTCACGACGGATTTCTTCAGAATCAGGTAATAAAAATGAACCTCCTTTATAGTTTAGTAACCATTTTACTTTTGCTTGTTTTTCAAGTGTCCAATAGGTAACACCATAAGCTTTTAAATGATTTTGCTGACCTTCTACATCCATAGGAATTAGAATATAGGATGCATAACTATTGAAGGCTATAAATAATAATACTAAAAGGGCAAATGTCTTCTTCATAATCGAAAGATAATCAAAAATTATTCCCAAACTAAATGCTTTAATATAGTTTTAGGTTTTTTAGTTAAACCGATGCTTTTTTAAGATAATGCTAACTGCGACAATTGATTATAATAAGGCTTACATTCATTTAATAATGGAATTAAATGCTCAGGAACAGGGTCTGTTTTTGGTTTGTAGGATGAAAATTTAGAAGATTTATGAACGTTATCATACCAGTATTTAGCCCAAACTCCATCTTCATCAAGCTTTTGCGGTTGCCACTCTAACATATTATTATCAAAAAGGATGTTAGCATAATGACATAGTTGTTTTAGAACACCTTCGGGATTTAAGAGCACTTTTTTGGCATCTAAAACAACAAAATCAATTCCGTTTTTCTCAAAATATTCTACTAAATCCATGTGCAATTTATAACCTACATCAGTCATTGTTGGATTTTTAATGACCTTCGCGAATGATGGCAACATCTCTTCAGGATCTCTAGTGAGAATAACATTAACTAATCCGTCCATAAAACTTAAGTCTAGATTTAAAAGATGGTGCGTCATATTTTTAAAGAACAGTACAGGTTTTTCAGAATAATTGAGCATCGTAGTTACTACTTTATCTCCATCATTTTCCATAGTTTCCAAAATAGTTTCTGAACCAGGATGATAGTTTTTTGCAATTGAATTCTTGAGATAATAGGCATATAAAGGTTCGTCAAACACTTTAGTGTCTCTACGTTGTGCGAAACTATACATTAAAGCAGTAGAAATATTTCTTGGTCCAGACCACAACGAAATTCTTTTAATTGTACTATTTCTCATTTGCAACAGCTTCTTCAATTAAGTCGTGATACAAACCTGAAAGTTTTCTAGTCAAGTCTCCATATGGCTTCTCTCCTATTTCTCTCCCGTCGATTTTAGTAACTGGTGTCAATCCTCCAAAAGTTCCAGTTACAAAAGCTTCATCAGCTCCATAAACATCAAATAGCGAAAAGTCTTTTTGATGGCAAACAATTCCGTTTTTATGGCAAGCTTCAATCACTTTAGCTCGTGTAATTCCATTCATGCAATATTGACCAGTAGAAGTCAAAACTTCTCCATTTTTAATGATAAAAAAATTAGTCGCATTACAGGTAGAAACAAAACCATTAACATCGAGCATTAATGCTTCATCAGCACCTGCTTCAATAGCCTGAATAAGCGCTTGAACTTCGTGAAGTTTACTATGGCAATTTAATCTTGGATCGAGATAATCTGGAGAACCTCTTCTAATAGTACTCGTAAATAAGGTGATTCCTTTTTGTTTGCTCTCTTCAGATGCCTTTTTGTATTCAGGAATAATCACAACATTAGGTCCAGAAATGGTAAGTCTAGGATCTTGCGACGGTGTTTTCTTAATACCTCTCGTGATCATAATTCTCACATGCACATGATCTGTCATGTTATTTTCGTTAAGGACTTTCCAAATGGTACTAGTTAATTCTTCTTTAGTAAATGGAAACTTCATTCCAACAGTAGCTGCTGATGTCCACAAACGTTCTAAATGAACATCAAGAAATACTAAAACACCTCGATGAAGTCTCAAGGCTTCCCATATGCCATCTCCTACGAGATAACCACTATCAAATACTGATATTTTTGCGTCATCTCTTTTGAAGAATTCGCCATTGATATAGATTTTTATGTTTTTATTTCTGTCGTCTGCAACAGCATTGTGTGTACCATGAACCATATAAAAGGGATTAATATGATTCTGAAAGATAACTAAAAAACAAGAGTTGTCAATCTATTTTTTAAGCGGAGTTATGGAACGCTCTGGTCCAGATAACAATGATGCAATAACTTTAGTGTCTTTGAATTGTTCTAAAATGATTTTAATAAACACAGTGATTGGAATTGCCATAATTAAACCTGGAATTCCCCAAATAAAACCCCAAAGCATTAGCATGATAAGAACAGTAATCACATTTATTGAGAACGATTTCCCCATAAATACAGGTTCTAAAATAGCTCCAAATACAATTTGAACTCCAGTAATCGATAAAATAAAGAAGAATAAAGTACTTGTTGGATCAAGTTCAACAAAAGCAAATATTGATAAGAGGATCACTGAAATGAACGAACCTACCATTTGAACAAAATTAATTAAGAATGCAAAAAGTCCCCAGAAAATAGGAAAACTCACATCAAAAAATACACATGCTAAACCTGTAAATACTCCAGTCAATAAACTAACTAAAAACTTAACTTTAATAAACGTAATTAAGTCTTTCTCTATTTTCATAAAGGCTTTAATAGATGTATGTTTTCGCTTTAAAATGGTATTATTCATCACCTTGTGCATATTGATAGATTCTGACAACCATAAGATGGTGAAAAAGGTAATCATCAATATATTAGTCAAAAACTTTCTTATAAAATCGAAAGTAGATCCTATATTTTCTTTCTGAAAAAATTGTCCTAAAATATTGCCCTCTGACCCATAATCAATTCCGAATTTATCCTGCAAATAAAGCATCAAATCATGAATTTTCACTTCAGCTTTACCAAAAAATCCTGTATTGTTAGATAAGATTTGTCTACTAGACAATTGGACTAATTCTACTCCAATAAAAACACCTAATGCAATCACACCAATCACAATAACTATGCTCAACAATCTTGGAACCTTTCTTCTACTCAACCCACGCATTAATGGCAAAAACAACAATGCAATAAACATAGATGAGAACAATGGTATAAAAATAAAAGATAGAATCTTTAGTAAATAAAATACCAAAGGAATTACTATAAATAATAAGAGTGTATTAGTAGTACGTCTTTCTTCTAGCATGAGGCAATTTTTCTATTCTTGACTTATAAGCAAATTTAAGTTATTATGTTGATTATTCTCTCCTAAATAAAATTAAAAAGGGACATCATTATCATCTTCTCCAGGAGCACCAAAAGCATCCGAAGCCGACGGGAAATTGTCAGGCTTAAATGTATCATCATTTGCTGCCGCATTCATTTTAGAATGGAATTCACCAAAAGGCGTATCGAAATCGTCAAGGTTATCAAACTTACCTAAGTGACCAATAAATTTCAGTCTGATATTTTCTAAACCACCATTTCTATGTTTTGCTACAATAAATTCACCTTGACCTTCTGTAGGAGAACGGTCATCATCATCCCATTCATCAATTTTGTAATATTCTGGTCTATAAATGAAACTTACGATATCGGCATCTTGCTCAATAGCTCCAGATTCACGTAAATCTGATAATAAAGGTCTTTTACTTCCTCCACGAGTTTCGACAGCACGAGATAATTGAGATAAAGCAATTACTGGAATTGCCAATTCTTTTGCTAATGCTTTAAGGTTTCGAGAAATCGTTGATATTTCTTGTTCACGGTTTCCTCCCTTTTGACTTCCACCTGCTGTCATTAACTGCAAGTAATCAATCATAATCATCTTGATACCATATTGAGACGCTAATCTACGAGCTTTTGCACGTAAATCGAAAATAGACAACGACGGAGTATCATCAATAAACAAAGGAGCTTTTTCTAAAGTCTTTACTTTAACATTTAATTGTTCCCATTCGTGTTTTTCTAGTTTTCCTGTTCTTAATTTTTCTGAAGACAGATTGGTTTCCGAAGAAATCAAACGTGTTATTAATTGTACAGAAGACATCTCTAAAGAGAAAAAAGCTACTGGAATATTACTATCAACTGCAATATTTCTAGCCATTGTTAATGTTAATGCCGTTTTACCCATACCAGGACGAGCTGCAATAATAATTAAATCACTAGGCTGCCATCCAGAGGTAAGTCGATCTAATTTGGTAAATCCCGTAGGAATACCACTCATTCCCTCTTTATTAGAAATTTCTTCAATTTTCTTTTTTGCTTGAATAACTAAACTTTGAGCTGTTTCAGTAGATTTCTTGACGTTTCCTTGCGTGACTTCGTAAAGTTTTGCTTCGGCATGGTCTAATAAATCGAAAACATCTTTGGTTTCGTCGTAAGCTTCTTCTATAATTTCGTTTGAAATTTTAATCAAACTACGTTGAATAAATTTTTGAAGAATGATACGAGCATGAAATTCTATATGCGCTGAAGATGATACTCGTTGCGTTAATGAAATAAGGTAAAAATCACCTCCAACCAAATCTAATTTTGCGTCTTTTTTTAACTGACTAGAAACAGTTAATAAGTCAATAGGCTCACTGTTTTCAAATAATTTGAAAATTGCCTCAAAGATCTGTTTATGAGCTTCTTTGTAAAAAGCATCAGCACTTAAGATATCGATGACCTCATCAACACCTTTTTTATCAATCATCATTGCTCCAAGTACAACTTCCTCTAAATCAATAGCTTGAGGAGGTATTTTTCCTTTCTCTAAGCTAATAATTGTGCTTCTGTCGACCTTATAGCCTTGTATTTGATTGGGTTGTTTCATAAATGCGAATGTAAAACAATTGTGACCTAAAACTTAAGATACGAATTTTTCAATCTTAACAGGTCATCAACAATTCAACTGTTAATAACTTGATTTTATTGTTAATAGCGATAAAAAAAACCGAAACCTAAAGTTTCAGTTTTTTCAATCCTTTATTTTATAAGGTTTAACCTTTAAAAACTCCCATTTCAGCATATTTTTCCATACGCTGTTTCACCAATTCTTTTGGTGATAAGTTTTTAAGATCGTCATACGTTTTAACGATTGCATCTCTAACTGATAAAAATGTCTTTTCACGATTTGTATGTGCACCTCCTAATGGTTCTTTTATAATCTCGTCAACGAGTTTCAATTTTTTCATATCAGGAGCAGTAAGTTTTAAAGCTTCTGCTGCTTGTTCTTTATATTCCCAACTGCGCCATAAAATTGAAGAACAAGATTCTGGAGAAATTACAGAATACCACGTATTCTCTAACATCATTACCTTATCTCCAACACCAATTCCTAGAGCTCCTCCAGAAGCACCTTCACCAATAATAACAGTAATGATAGGCACTTTAAGACGTGTCATCTCTAAAATATTTCTAGCAATAGCTTCACCTTGTCCACGCTCTTCAGCCTCAAAACCAGGATAAGCACCAGGAGTATCTATTAAAGTTACAACTGGAATTCCAAATTTTTCAGCAGACTTCATTAAACGTAAAGCTTTACGATAACCTTCAGGATTAGACATCCCAAAATTTCTAAACTGTCTAGTTTTGGTATTATAGCCTTTTTGTTGACCTATGAACATAAAGCTCTGGTCTCCAATTTTACCTAAGCCACCAATCATTGCTTTGTCGTCTTTAACATTTCTATCACCATGAAGTTCTAAAAATGAATCGCCACAAAGTGCATTAATATGATCTAATGTATATGGTCTATTAGGATGACGAGACATTTGTACACGTTGCCATGCAGTAAGGTTTTTGTAAATATCCCTTTTAGTTTCAACTAATTTTTTTTCAATCTTCTTGCATGTTTCAGTTACATCAACATCACTTTCTTTACCAATGATTTGACATTTTTCTAGTTGATCCTGCAATTCTTTTATAGGAAGTTCAAATTCTAAGTATTCCATTTAAACAATTGTTTAGTTTTAGTTAGCGTACAAAACTACATATTTTTTCGATTGTAGGCACGTGAAAGGTAAGTTCGATTTAGAGGTTTAACAAAAATAATGAATATCATGATACCGAGACCAACTTTAGATACTTTTATCACCTATAGAAGACGTCTTCTTTTTTCGTTTATAATTCTTCATTAGTGCATCCATAAGTACCGTTATCAGTATTAAAATGGCACCATAATAAAATTGAGTACTCATAATTTCTGTTTCAGGAAACAATAGTAAAGCTAAAGCAATGCCATAAATTGGTTCTAAGTTATAGGTTAAAATTACTGTGTAAGGACTAATTAATCGCATTACATCAACAGACCCAATAAACGCATAGGCAGTACATACTGAGGCTAATATAAAAATGTAAATCCAATCTAAGGTCTTAAGCTCGAAAAACTCAAAACTGAATCCGTCTTGGAATATGATAATAAAAAGAGTCAAGAATACGACTCCACTAATAAATTCATAAAATGAAATCACAGTCGCTTGATGAACTTCAATAAATCGACCATTAATTACTGCGAATAACGTTGAAAATAACGCTGAAGATATGCCTAAAAGAATTCCGTTTATGTATTTAATTTCACTTTGTGTAATGAGAAACACACCAATAACGACAATGATTCCGAAAATAATTTCATACCAAATTATTCTTCGTTTATAAATTAATGGTTCTATAAATGATGCAAAAAAAGCTCCTGTTGAAAACATAGCTAAGGTGATCGATACATTAGATTGATTAATGGCTTCAAAAAATGTTATCCAATGTAAAGCAATGATAATACCAGCGCCAAAAAATTTGAGTTTGGTTTTAGTATCAACTCTAATTTTTAATTTTATAAATCTAATATATCCATACATTAAAACGCCAGCGATTAGCATACGATACCAAACTAATGCTGTAGAACCGATAGAAATCAATTCTCCTAAAATAGCTGTAAAACCAGCAATAAATACTAAAAAATGAAGGTGAAGATAATTCTTGGTTTTAGCGTTTGGCATTATATAAAAGATATGCAGCTAAGATACCAAAAACCAAATTAGGAAACCATACAGCAATGATAGGTGAGAAATCAGATTGTTCGGCCATCACTCCAAACACTTTATCGAAAAATACGTAGACCATAGCTATAGTAATACCGAAGGCAAGATTAACTCCCATTCCTCCTCTTCTCTTCACTGAAGAAACTGCCACCGCAATAATGGTTAATATAAATACTGAAACTGGTAAACTCCATTTCTTATACTTTACCACTTCGTAGCGTCCAATATTGGAAGATCCTCTTTGCTTTTCCTTTTCAATAAACCTATTAAGCTCTCCATATTGAAGTGTTTCAGCAATGTATTCAACAGGTGTTAAATCATCTACATCAAAAGAAAATAAGGTATCCTTTCGTCTCGTGGTTTCAATGATATCACCATGAGCTCCAACAGTCCTTTTTGTATAGTTAGTAAGCTTATAGGTAGAATCGATATATGTAATTGAATTTGCTGAAATTTTATACATCAATTTATTCCCTTCAAAATGCTCAAGTGTAAAATTATTTCCACGCTTTGAATTGGGATCAAAACTACTTACAAAAATAAAGTCATTATCATTTATTTGTCTGTAAATATTCTGAGTTTGAACAACATTCTTACTACTTTTTAAGTATTTATACTTAAACGTATTAAACCCTTTGCTCGCTTTTGGCGCTAAGTATAATCCAAGTACTAAAGCAAAAGCAGCAACAATTGTAGCTCCAATTAAATACGGTCGTAAAAACCTTGTAAAAGACACTCCAGAACTTAAAAATGCAACTATTTCTGTATTGTTTGCTAACTTAGAAGTGAACCAAATTACAGATAAAAATAAAAATATAGGAAACAGTAAATTGGCGAAATAGATTGTAAAATCTAAATAATACTGGGCTACTGCATGAAACGGAACTTCACGTTCCAAAATTTTTCCAATTTTTTCTGCAAGATTAACTGTAATTCCAATAGGAATAAACAGAAGCAACATCATCAAAAATGTGAACAAGTAGCGTTTTAATATGTACCAATCGAGTATTTTTAGCATTACAGGCGCTTATCCATTTGTTTTACCATTTTGTCTTTCCAATCTCTAAAATCTCCAGCTAAGATATGTTTTCTAGCCTCTCTTGTTAACCATAAATAAAATCCGAGGTTATGAATGGTAGCAATTTGCTTTCCTAATAATTCATTTACTGTAAACAAATGTCTAAGGTAAGCTTTACTATATTCTGTATCTACAAAAGTAATTGCCATTTCATCTATAGGAGAAAAATCATCTGCCCATTTTAGGTTTTTAATATTGATTGAACCATGAGCTGTAAATAACATTCCATTTCTAGCATTACGCGTTGGCATCACACAATCAAACATATCAACACCTAAAGCTATATTTTCCAAAATATTTATTGGAGTTCCTACTCCCATTAAGTATCGAGGTTTATCCCAAGGTAATATTTCACAAACCACATCTGTCATGGCATACATTTCATCAGCTGGCTCACCTACAGACAAACCACCAATAGCATTTCCTTGAGCTCCTGCGTTTGCAATATATTCTGCAGACTGTTGTCTCAAATCTTTATAAGTACTTCCTTGAACAATTGGAAAAAACGTTTGCTCATAATCATACATGAAAGGCGTTTTGTCTAAATGTGTCAAACAACGCTCTAACCAACGATGTGTCATATGCATCGATCGTTTGGCGTAATTATAATCACAAGGGTAAGGCGTACATTCATCAAATGCCATAATGATATCAGCACCAATACTACGTTGAATTTCCATTACCTTCTCTGGTGTAAACACATGATAACTTCCGTCGATATGTGATTTAAATTTTACACCTTCTTCTTTAATTTTTCTATTTGCCGATAATGAGTATACCTGATAACCACCAGAATCGGTTAAAATATTTCTATCCCAATTCATAAACTTGTGCAAGCCACCTGCTTTTTCTAAAATCGGTGTTTGTGGCCTTAAGAACAAATGATAAGTATTCCCTAATATAACATCAGGATTGATATCATTTTTAAGTTCGCGTTGGTGTACTCCTTTAACAGAAGCAACGGTTCCAACAGGCATAAATATAGGTGTCTCAATTTTACCATGATCTGTAGTTATTACTCCAGCTCTGGCTTTACTTTGAGGATCACTAGCTTTTAATTCAAAATTCATAAAACATATTCATCAGTGAGCAAAGATAATTATCTAGACGTATTATGGTCTTAAACATTTAATAAAATTATACTACTAAAAACTTAAAACTTAGATTCATTATTTTAAATCTCTTTTAAATTGTTAGCAACTGACTCAAATCGTTAATAAGTGAACTGTTTCTATTTTTGATTAGGCTAATGAAAACTTTATTTTTGGACTTGAAATTACTCACTCTAATTATATGCCAAACACACAACAATTACAAGATTTAACAACTCAAGTTCGTAGAGACATTTTACGAATGGTACACAAGGTAAACTCTGGTCATCCAGGAGGATCTTTAGGATGTACTGAATTCTTCGTTTCACTTTATCAAGATATTATGGATAGGAAAGAGACGTTTGATATGGACGGAATTGGTGAAGACCTTTTCTTTCTTTCAAATGGTCATATCTCTCCAGTTTTCTATAGTGTGCTTGCGAGATCAGGATATTTCCCTGTAGATGAATTAAATACATTCAGACTCATTAATACTAGATTACAAGGTCACCCAACAACTCATGAAGGTTTACCAGGAATTCGCGTGGCTTCGGGATCACTCGGACAAGGATTTAGTGTTGCTTTAGGCGCTGCTGAAACTAAAAAGCTAAATAATGACAAGCATCTTGTATACAGTTTACATGGTGATGGCGAATTACAAGAAGGACAAAACTGGGAAGGTATTATGTATGCAGCAGCAAACAATATTGATAATATCATTTCTACTATTGATTTAAACGGACAACAAATTGATGGTTCTACTGATGATGTATTACCAATGGGAAGTGTAAGAGCTAAATTTGAAGCTTTTGGCTGGACTGTTGTTGATATTGAAAACGGAAATGACATAGATGCTATCTTAAAAGGAATGGCTGAAGCTAAATCCTTAACAGGAAACGGGAAACCAGTTTGTGTCTTACTAAAAACAGTAATGGGTAATGGTGTTGACTTTATGATGCACACACACGCATGGCATGGTAAAGCTCCAAATGATGAGCAATTAGAAATTGGATTAGCACAAAATGCTGAAACTTTAGGAGACTATTAATCATCAATCAAGAAAAACAATGAAAACTTATACAAATACAGGAAATAAAGATACACGCTCTGGTTTTGGAGCTGGATTAACAGAATTAGGACAAACCAATGAAAATGTTGTTGCACTTTGTGCCGATTTAATTGGTTCATTAAAAATGGATGATTTTAAAGCCAACCATCCAGAACGCTTTTTTCAAGTGGGAATTGCTGAAGCCAATATGATTGGTTTAGCTGCTGGAATGACTATTGGCGGAAAAATTCCCTTTACTGGAACTTTTGCTAACTTCTCTACTGGTCGTGTTTATGACCAAATTAGACAAAGTGTTGCTTATTCTGATAAGAATGTAAAAATCTGTGCATCTCATGCAGGTTTAACTTTAGGTGAAGATGGAGCAACACACCAAATTCTTGAAGATATTGGTTTAATGAAAATGTTACCTGGAATGACTGTAATTAACACATGTGATTACAATCAAACCAAAGCTGCAACTATTGCTATAGCTGCACATCAAGGACCAGTATATTTGCGTTTTGGGAGACCAAAAGTGGCTAATTTTACTCCAGAAAATCAGACTTTTGAAATCGGTAAAGCTGTGCGTTTAACTGAAGGTAATGATATCACAATTGTTGCTACTGGTCATCTCGTTTGGGAAGCTCTTGAAGCTGCAAAAGAACTTAACGAAAAAGGAATTTCGGCTGAAGTCATCAATATTCACACTATTAAACCTTTAGATGACAAGGCAATCTTAGATTCTGTTTCTAAAACAGGTTGTATCGTCACTGCTGAAGAACATAATCATTTAGGAGGTTTAGGTGAAAGCGTGGCTAGAGTATTAGCTCAACATCATCCAACACCTCAAGAGTTTGTTGCAACTAATGATACATTCGGAGAATCTGGCACACCTGCTCAATTAATGGATAAGTATGGTCTTAATATGGATGCAATATTAAAAGCTTCAGAAAAAGTTCTTAAACGAAAAAACTAGAAAAAGGAAAACCGTTTTAAACTGTTTTTCCTTCTTGTCTTAATGAAATTAGAATGATTGGAAAGAAATAATATTCATTTGGCAACGTTTTTGATATTATACATCAAAATCACAAAAAACGAATATTATGCAAAAATTAGTTATTAGCACATTTGTATTAGCGTTATTATGTTTTAATGTTAATGCACAAGACGGAACCTCATTTGGTATCAAAGCGGGTTTAAATTATAATGCCAATGGTGATTATTTTGAATCTATTGGTGATAATGCTCAAAACCCTGATCGCAATATTGGCTATCATGTAGGAGTTTTTGGGAAAATCGGAAATCGGCTTTTCTTCAGACCTGAATTAGTTTATACTGCTACCAAAAGTAGTTATGATAGTGATGACTTCTCTATGAAGAAAATTGATGCTCCTTTATTAATTGGCGCAAAAGTTCTTGGACCTGTTAGTGTTTTTGCAGGCCCTTCACTACAATATATATTAGATACAGAATTTGACGGAATTGACATTAACGATGTTGAAAACGACTTCTCTATTGGATTAAACTTTGGTATCGGTTTAAATATCAATAAGGTTGGAATTGATTTGAGATACGAAAGAGGCTTTAGTGATAACGAAGCTATTTTTATTGATAACAATCTAGGTAATAGTGTTGTGAGTAGAGTTGACACAAGACCTGATCAATTAATACTAAGTTTATCTCTCGCTCTTTAAGAACGAGAATATTTGATATAAAAAAAGCCGCTAAATGCGGCTTTTTTTTATTTAATTATCATCTTGATTTGAAAGTGCTGTACTGGAATCTAAATAATTGGGTATTCCATCATTATCAGTATCGTCATTAGTTGGATCTCCATTATTATCAATATCTTCATAACGTGTTAATACACCATCACCATCATCGTCTACATCGAAAAAATCAGGAATATCATCATTGTCTGTATCATCGTCAAAAACATTACCATCTTGGTTTATATCTTCTAAAAATGACATTACTAAATCTGCATCATGGTCGTTAAACTCGGAAGTATATAATTCAAACTTAAAAATAAGGTTTGCGTATTGTGGAATACCAAAAGGAGGTGCACTAAAATAAGCCAACCCAGAAGGGACAAACATTACACCTAAACCGTAATTGTCGTATGAAAATGTTCCGTCTCCATTGTCAATAATAGTTGTAGCAGTACCAAAATCTGGCAATACTACTCTCCAAGCTTCTATAAGAGTTATAAGATCTAAACTTGTTGCATTCACTGTACTATCAAAATCTTCACCATCAAATAAGTTTCCAAAATAATTAATGTTTACAGTATCTGATGAATTAGGATTATCTCCTCCTCCTTGACTTAATTTGAGTGTGTAATATTCATATTCTACGTCTCTATATTCTGTAGTAAATGTTTCAATATCATCAATCAATAACGTATTATTAGCTGGATCTGGTAAATCTTCATAAATACCGTCCTCATTCTCATCCGGAAGCTCCAGAATTACAATATCATCATAAGTATAATTTCCAGGAGTCTCAAACAAGGAAGAATTATAATAATGCGTACTCATATACTTCAATAAAGAATCTTTATCGGCTTCTTGTTGAACAGTTCTATCTCTTGCTGGCACTTGTGTAAAACCGTCATCATCATTCTTACATGAGACGAAACATAAGACTAAAAGCAGAATAACTGCAATGGTATTTCTAAATGTCATAACTAGGTATATTTTCTTTAACAATCATTCAAAATATAAGAACTATTTTAAATGATACAATATTGCTTATTTTTAAGGTGCAAGATACAATAATATATATTTTTGCATCAAACAATTAACGCCATTTTTACAACTTTAATATGCGAGTAGACAAATACCTTTGGAGTATTAGATATTTTAAGACCAGAAGCATAGCAACAAATGCTTGCAAAAAAGGTCATGTAAAGGTTAATGAACAAGTAGCCAAAGCAAGTAGAGATGTATACCCTACTGATAAAATTGAATTGCGTAAAGATCAAATCAATTATGTTATTGTAGTTAATGATTTACCGGAAAGCAGAGTTGGTGCAAAATTAGTAGATATTTACAGAACAGATATTACGCCTAAAGAAGCTTTTGAAGCAAAAGATCTATTAAAGTACTCAAAAGATTATTACAGAAAAAAAGGAGTTGGAAGACCAACAAAAAAAGACAGAAGAGATATAGATGGCTTTTATGAAACTCCTGAAGAAGATATCTAAAATTAAAACCTACATTAAGAAAACTCTTTTTTATCTTTGAAAAAATCAAAACTAGCATGAGCATTACAAAAAATATAATACTCAATCATCAGGAAATTCAGCATAAAATAAGACGTATTGCTTACCAAATTTATGAGAGCAACGTTTATGAAGAAGAAATTATTCTTGCTGGAGTTCAAGAAAATGGCTTTTTGTTAGCAAAGAAACTTAAACAAAATTTAGAAAAAATCTCTGAGATAAAGCCTATTCTTTGTAAAGTCATTATTGATAAAAAAAATCCACTTGCTGAAATCACAACATCTCTTGGGAAAGATGACTACACAAATAAATCTTTGGTTTTAATTGATGACGTTCTAAATTCTGGCAGTACACTTATCTATGGTGTAAAGCACTTTTTAGATGTACCTCTAAAGCAATTTAAAACGGCAGTACTCGTAAATAGAAATCATAAAAAGTATCCCGTTAAGGCTGATTTTAAAGGTATTTCTCTATCGACATCTTTGCATGAACATGTAGAAGTAATCTTATCTGGCAAACAATTTGAAGCATACTTAAAATAATTCAAGTAAAACAGATTCGACAACTTTGTCTAATGACAATGCATCTGTTTTTATAATAATATCTGCTTGTTCATAGATAGGAGCTCTTTCAAATACATGTTTTCCTATAAATTCTAATAGATTTTCTTTTGTATCAATATGAGAAATTAGAGGTCTACTAGATTTTTCTTCAAATAAACGCTCTGTAAGATTTGAAATAGATGATTTAAGGTAAATCATTTTAGAATGTTCTGCTTCTTTAATAATATTCAAATTATTTCCATAACAAGGCGTTCCACCACCTAAAGCAACAATAGCCTTTCTTTTAGTTATAACTTCCTTTAAATAAAGGTGTTCTTGCTTCCTAAAAAAAATCTCTCCTTTAGTTTTAAAAATATCACTAACCTTCATTCCTACTTTTTCTTCAATGTAAGTATCGAAATCAATAAAATTATAATTTACAACCTTTGATAATTTCTTACCAACAGAAGACTTTCCTGAGCCCATATATCCAACTAAAATTAGTGTCATTTTGTTGTTATAAATTGATTATTAAAAACATAAGTATAGTGATCACAAAAAAACAAAAAAATATCCAATAATAGGTTTGGATTATTAATTAAACGTTTTATATTTGCACCCTCGTTAGAGAAACTTATTGACCAGTTAGCTCAGTTGGCAGAGCATCTCCCTTTTAAGGAGAGGGTCCTGGGTTCGAGCCCCAGACTGGTCACAACAAAAAAAGTTAAGCATTCGCTTAACTTTTTTTTTATCTTTATTGAAATAATGCGCACGTGGCGGAATTGGTAGACGCGCCAGCTTGAGGGGTTGGTGGACATTAGTCCGTGGAAGTTCGAGTCTTCTCGTGCGCACATTTACATCTTTCCATTCTTTATAATTAGGTACCAAATCATAAAATAAATATAATTATCGAGGCTCATTTAAAAAAAAGCTTATTTTTGTTTAATCTTTTTAATTGAAAAATGAACAATATTAAAAGTACGTTTAGTATTAAAGACCTCGAAAATCTAACTGGCATTAAAGCCCATACCATCAGAATATGGGAAAAAAGATACAATCTACTTCAACCAGAGAGAACTGATACCAATATTAGATATTACAGCTTAAGTAATCTTCAAAAATTACTTAACATAAGTTATTTAAATAATAACGGTTATAAAATATCAAAAATAGCTTCACTAGAAAGTGATGCTATTCCTCAGCTTGTAAAAGAAGTTGCGCAAAGTGATACTACTAATAATCATGCTATTGACACTTTTAAATTGTCTATGCTTAATTTTGATCAAAAGTTATTTTACGATACTTATGAAAACTTAATTAAAGAAAAATCATTTAGTGAGATTTTTTATCAAGACTTAATTCCACTACTTTCTGAAATAGGAATGCTTTGGCAAACAGATACAATTACACCTGCACATGAGCACTTTCTAACCTCTCTTATAAGACAGAAAATTTTAGTAAACACCGAGCTAATTCAATCTAAAAATCAAGTAAATAGCGACAAAACATTCGTATTATATCTTCCTGATAATGAGGTTCATGAATTAGGATTAATGATTATTAATTATGAAATAATTTCTAGAGGACATCAAGCTATATTTTTGGGTCAAAGTGTCCCAATTGGTGGTCTAAAAGATCTTCTTAATTATTATGATGATATCACCTTTGTTTCTTACTTTACTGTAAAACCTGAGAAAGACGCTATTGTTGATTACATTAAAGACTTTTCGAAACAATTACTAGTTAAAGACTCAATTAAATTATGGATATTAGGAAGAATGTTAGATGAAATTAATTTAACTTCACTACCAAAACAAATTGTTCCATTCAAAACAATTGATGATTTAGTTAAAAAACTCTAAAATTTTACTATTAAAGCTAGAATTGTTTAACTTTTATGTAAATTTGTTAAACAATGAATAAATGTATTGCCATAATAGGTTCCGGATTTTCAGCTTTATCGGCTTCGTGCTATTTAGCTCAAAATGGATACGATGTTTCTGTTTTTGAAAAAAACGCTACAGTTGGTGGTCGTTGCAGACAAATAAAAAAAGAAGGATTTACATTTGACATTGGTCCGAGTTGGTACTGGATGCCAGATGTTTTTGAAAAATTCTTTGGAGACTTCGGCAAATCTACTTCAGATTTTTATGAATTGGATAAGTTGAGTCCTGCTTACAAAATATTCTTTAAAGACGAGGTCATTACTATAGGAGATACTCTAGATAAAATATGTGACGAATTTGAGCGTATTGAACCAGGAAGTTCAAAAGCTCTAAGAAAGTTTATTAAAAAAGCAGCATCTAATTATGAAATCGCAATAAACAAAGTCGTCCTTAAACCTGGGATCTCTCCATTTGAATTAGTAACTCCAGAAACAGCACTGCGTGTAGATCAATTTTTTAAAACTATAAGTGGTGACGTAAGAAAGAGTTTTAAAAATCCTAAACTTATTTCTACACTTGAGTTTCCAGTATTGTTTTTAGGTGCTAAACCTAATAAAACACCTTCCTTTTATAGTTTCATGAACTATGCTGATTTTGGCTTAGGTACTTGGCATCCTAAAGGAGGTATGTACGAAGTTATAAAAGCGATGACATCTTTAGCTGAAAGCTTAGGCGTAATCATTCATACAAATAGTCCCGTTGACAAGATTAATGTAGAAAACAAATCAACTACATCTATAATAATTAATGGAGAAACTAAGA
The DNA here is from genome assembly GCF_000797465.1 of Psychroserpens jangbogonensis. GTDB lineage: Bacteria > Bacteroidota > Bacteroidia > Flavobacteriales > Flavobacteriaceae > Psychroserpens > Psychroserpens jangbogonensis. The sequence continues at coordinate 29,722 of NZ_JSWG01000001.1, forward strand.
ATTTCGATATTGTATTAAGCGGAGCAGATTATCATCATTCTGAAACCTTATTAGATCAAAAATACAGGCAATATTCTGAAGCTTATTGGAGTAAAAAAACATTTGCACCTTCTTCTCTCCTATTTTATGTTGGTTTTGATAAAAAACTTAAAAATGTAGAGCATCATAACTTGTTTTTTGATACAAATTTTGAAGCGCATGCAGAAGAAATTTATGATAATCCGCAATGGCCAAAAGACCCTCTGTTTTATGCTAATTTCCCATCTGTAACTGATGACTCAATGGCACCAGAAAACAATGAGACTGGTTTTTTCTTAATTCCGATTGCTCCAGGAATTGAAGATACAGATGAATTAAGAGCTCAATATTTTGATATCATCATGTCTCGTTTTGAAAAACTGACAAATCAGAAAATTAAAAATAATATTATATTTAAAGAGTCCTTCTGTGTTAAAGATTTCATTAAAGAATATAATTCTTATAAAGGTAATGCATATGGAATGGCAAATACACTTTCTCAAACTGCATTTCTAAGACCCAAATTAAAAAGTAAAAAGGTAAATAATCTTTATTTCACAGGACAATTAACGGTTCCAGGACCAGGAGTTCCTCCTTCACTAATTTCAGGGAAATTAGTGGCAGAACTCATTATTAAACACCATAAAAATTAATATGAAAGCAATTTTTGATACCGTTTCACACCAATGTAGTAAGACTGTTACTCAATCTTATAGCACATCGTTTTCTTTAGCTACAAAAATGCTATCAAATTCAATTCGTCAAGACATTTACAACATTTATGGTTTTGTAAGATTCGCTGATGAGATTGTTGATAGCTTCCATGATTATGACAAAGAGTTGCTCTTTAATAACTTTACTCACGATCTCGAGTTAGCATTGGTACAAAAAATAAGTCTAAATCCTATTTTAAACTCTTTTCAAGAAACGTATCACAGATACAACATTGATAAAAGTTTAGTTGATGCGTTTATGAAAAGTATGCGTTTAGATTTACACAAGAATAATTACCTTACAGAATCTGAATATAAAGAATACATTTATGGTTCTGCAGATGTTGTTGGTTTAATGTGTTTAAAGGTTTTTGTAAAAGGTAATAAAGAAAAGTATGATTCTCTTAAAGATTCAGCAATGAGTTTAGGTTCAGCCTTTCAAAAAGTGAATTTCTTAAGAGATTTAAAAGCAGATTTTGAAGATTTAAGCCGAACTTATTTTCCAAACACGGACTTAAATCATTTAGATGAAACATCTAAAAAAAATATTATAGATGATATAGAAAGCGATTTCTCTAAAGGCCTTCAAGGCATCAAAAACCTACCTATTGAAGCTAAATTTGGTGTATTTATGGCGTACAGATATTACAGTCAACTATTAAAGAAATTAAAGAAGACACCAGCTTTAGAAATAAAATCTACGAGAATTAGAGTACCGAACTATAAAAAATTCGAGTTGCTTACTAGAAGTTATGTCAAATATCAATTAAACCTATTATAATATGCAAACCGTACTGTGGATTCTTGTTTTTTTAGGTGTCTTTTCCACCATGGAATTTATGGCGTGGTTTACGCATAAATACGTGATGCATGGATTTTTATGGAGTTTACACAAAGATCACCACCACAAAGATCACGATAGTTGGTTTGAACGTAATGATGCCTTTTTTATTTTTTATGCGCTAGTAAGTATGACTTGTTTTTATTTATGGAGTTATGAAAATATTTGGTATTGTTTACCAATCGGACTTGGAATTATGGCGTATGGAGCTGCTTATTTTTTAGTTCATGACATCTTTATCCATCAACGTTTCAAGGTGTTTAGAAATGCCAATAATTGGTACGCTAAAGGCGTAAGACGAGCTCACAAAATTCATCACAAGCACTTAAGTAAAGGTGATGGTGAATGCTTCGGAATGTTATTCGTACCTTTCAAATATTTCAAAAAATAATAGTTTATTTTACCTATGACTGGAAGTTCCCATTTCGATTACATCATTATTGGAAATGGTTTAGCTGGTTTTCAACTAGCTTTAAAACTTTCTGAAGAGTCTCATTTTAAGGACAAACAAATTGCCCTTATTGATCCTTCAGAAAAAAACACCAATGATAAAACTTGGAGCTTTTGGCAAACTGAATCCTCACTATGGAATTCTATCATTCATAAATCCTGGAAAAAGGCTTCTGTAATAACTTCAAAAAAAGAAATAGACTTAGAGTTAAATCCATATACCTACAATTCTGTTAAATCCTTAGATTTTTATAGAGAAGCTAAAGCACAACTCAATAAAAAAGAAAACATTCAATTTATAATTGAAAAGGTAACTTCAGTTAAAGAAAATGAATCTGTTTTAGTTACTACAAACAAAAACACATATTCGGCTTCACATGTCTTTGACAGTCGTGTTCCTGATGAATTTTCAACAGAAAAAAACAATAGTGTTTCTATTATTCAGCATTTTAAAGGTTGGGTAATTAAAACTGAAAACAATTGTTTTGATGAAACCAAGGTGGTCATGATGGATTATCGATTAAAAGATGGCGAACAAACCACTTTTATGTATGTCTTACCATTTTCAAAAACCGAAGCTTTAGTAGAGTTTACTTATTTTACTGAAAACTTAGTTGATGAACATGTTTATGATAATTATATCAAAACATATATTAAAAACTATCTGCAAATAGACCACTATTCTATAATAGAAACTGAACAAGGACAAATCCCAATGACCAATTATGATTTCTCTAAATTCAACACTAATACTGTTACCAAAATTGGAACTGGAGGTGGCTGGGTTAAAGGTTCTACAGGATATTCCTTTAAGCTTACAGAAAAAAAAGTTGCTAAAATTATAGAAAACATTAAGGCTAATAAAACACCATCTAGTAATCTATTTAGAAGTAAATATAAATTTTACGATAAAGTGTTTTTAAAAGTTCTCAAAGATGAAAACCATAAAGGTGAATGGATTTTTAAGCAGTTTTATAGTAAAAATTCGGTTCAAACTATGTTTCGTTTTTTGGATGAAGAATCTACTTTTTTAGAAGAAGTAAAAATTATGTGGTCCTTATTCTCTTGGTCATTCATTAAAGCATTTTTTAAAACGCTTTAAGTAAATCATCAATGGTATTTGTGACTCGATCATTATTCCAATCTGCAGGTCCAGATTTATCAACAACTATCTCACCTTTCTTATCAATAACAAAAGTTCTTGGTATTGAAGTCACATCAAATTCTTTAGGATAAGCTGTGAGTGATTGATAAACATTAAAAGAGTAGTCTTTTTTAGATATAAATTTATTTATTACAGCAACATCTTCATTAGACACAAATAAAAATACAACATCATCATTTCCTTTGTATTTCTGATATAGCAGTTCCATACTTGGCATTTCTGCTATACATGGTGGACACCAAGTTGCCCAAAAATTTATAACAATTACCTTTCCTTTAGCAGAATTAAAATCATACTCAGTTTCAGAAACATCATGTAACCTCCAATTATAATTTGAAATTACCTTACGTTCAGAATCATCAATTACCGAAGGCTTTACAATTAAGGTTATCCCTTTGTTTATAAACACTTGTATTGGTTGTCTTGTCTGCGGAATAATTAATAACGCAATAACAATAACGATGATTATATTGTAAATTTTTGATTTTTTTGATCTCGCCATAATAGTTAAAAAATAGAAACGCATTACCATAGTCGATAATGCGCTTCAAATCTAACAACAAAACTTTGTTTTTATATTAAACTAGTTTCTTGTAACTGTAATTGAATTTGATAAATGAAATGTACCAGTCAAATTATTAGCATTTGTTACGGTAGTGATATTAGTATCGTTTTCATAACGTAAGTACCAAATTAAACACACACCAACTCCAGCTCCATCAAAATCAACACCTTCTACAGCTGCTAATGTTGGAGGTGTTCCTAAGATCATTCCACTAGTATCAGTAATTACCCAAGTTTCATTTGATCCAACTCTGTTATCTGGATTATCAAAACTAATTCCGCTAACCATATCTGGTGTACCATCTACAGTAAATGTAAATGGTCCTCCTGTAAGCATATCAGCATTCGGACCTCTTTCTACTCTAATAGAATTAGATAAACTAAATGTACCTGTTAAATCTGCTGCATTTGTAACTGTAGCTAAATTGGTATCATCTTCATATCGTAAATACCAGATTAAACAAACTCCACGACCAGCTCCATCAAAATCAACACCTTGTAATCCAGCTAAATCAGCAGGAGCTCCAAGAATATTTAAATTGATATCAGTAATAACGAATGTTCTGTTAGTACCTACAGCATTTGGATCTGTTGAGATTCCACTCACATTATCGGTATTTCCATCAACAATAAAATTAAAAGGACCTCCAGATAAAACACCTGCATTTGGTTCTCCTAATCTGTTTACTGCAATAGAATTTGATAAATTAAAACTCCCTTGAAGATCATTAGCGTTCATTCCTACTTCTAATCCTTGAAGACCATTTTCATAACGTAAATACCAAATCAAACATGTACCAACACCAGCACCATCAAAATCGACACCTTGAAGTGCTTCATTAGTTGGTGGCAAACCTAAGATGTTGCCTTGGTCATCAGTTACCACAAAAGATCTATTAGAACCTACAGCATCTGGATCTGTGGTTATTCCGCTTACAAAATCAGAAACACCATCAACTATAAAAATAAAAGGGCCTCCTACTAATGTACCTGCATTTGGAGTTATTGCATCTGGAATTGAACTATTATCATCATCACTACTGCAAGAAGTGGCTACAAAACCTAGAGCCAAAATTGCTAAAAACATTTTTTTAATCATCATATATAATTTTAAAGTTTATTTATTACTTCAAAATTATGGCTTGTAATTATAATAAAATGTTAGCTAGCTAACACTAAGCAGATTTTTTTAAGATTCTAATTTCTTTACGGTTGAAATTAATGTAATTCTCATCTTTAAGTTCGTTAAGAAGAATGTTAAGTGTTGGTCGTGAAGTACCAATTAAAGAAGCAATATCTTTTTGAGTGTATGGATGTCTGATGACATTATCACCAGTTTTCGGGCAATCATAACCGAAATCAGCACACAATTCATCTAAAAACTCAATTAATCTTGTTTTGGTATCTTTAAATAATAAAAGCTGAAGTCGACGTTCTAATTTTTTAAATTTAAATCCGATAAATTTATATATTTTGAAACTGAAAGTTTGATTATCTCTCATTAACTCATGCAATGTAGTCACTCCTATTGGGCAGATTGATGTAGAATTATCTATTGATTGTGCAAATTCATCCCTAACGTTATCTCCAAGAATTGCTTTCTCTCCAAATAATTCTCCTTTAGACAAAATGGCTTTTACAATTTCGTCACCATTCTCATTGTAGTAACCAATTTTGACTTTTCCTTTTTCGATGAGATAAACTTTGTTTGCAGAATCCTCTTCAAAGTAGATATAATCCTTCTTTTTATAAGCATCAAAGTCATGATCGTTTTTATAGGCTTTGAATTTATGTGGACAAAGTACTTTAAACAAATTGACGTCATCAAAGAACCAGATGGATTGCATTTAGAGTATTTTATATTGTTAGTTACATGGAAAGTCGGATTAAAACCATAATACTTACAGTTTTACCAAAAAAAAAAGCCCTTGATATATCAAGGGCTTTTTTTTATTTAATAGTGCTTTAATTAAGCAGCATTTTCTTTTTTAATTAAGTTTAAAGCAGAACCTTCATTATACCAATCTATTTGAGGTTGATTATAAGTATGGTTTACTTTAATAGTGTCTGAACTTCCATCTGCATGAACAATTTCAATCGTCAATTGTTTTTCAGGAGCAAATTCATTTAAATCTAAGAAGTTGAATGTATCATCCTCTTGAATTAAATCGTAATCACTTTCATTTGCAAAAGTCAATCCTAACATTCCTTGTTTTTTAAGGTTTGTTTCGTGGATACGTGCAAATGATTTTACTATCACTGCAGCAACACCTAGGTGACGTGGTTGCATTGCAGCATGCTCTCTAGAAGAACCTTCTCCATAGTTATGATCACCAATAACGATAGATTTAATTCCTGCAGTTTTATAAGCTCTAGCAGTATCTGGAACACCTCCAAAATCAGCAGTTAATTGATTTTTAACAAAGTTTGTTTTCTTGCCAAAAGCATTTACAGCTCCAATCAAAGTGTTGTTTGAAATATTATCTAAATGTCCACGGAAACGTAACCAAGGTCCAGCCATACTAATATGATCTGTTGTACATTTTCCGAAGGCTTTTATAAGAAGTTTAGCTCCTGTGATCGAATCTCCAAGAGGAACGAAGGGTGTCAATAATTGTAATCTTTCAGAATCTGAAGCTACACTTACAACAATTCCACTTCCATCGGCCATTGGTGCTAAATATCCATTATCTTTTACTTCAAATCCTTTTGGTGGTAATTCCCATCCAGTTGGCTCATCTAACATCACTTCTTCACCATTCTCATTGATTAATGCGTCAGTTAATGGATTAAAATCTAATCGACCAGCAAGTGCTATTGCCGCCGTTAATTCTGGTGATGCTACAAAAGCATGCGTATTTGGATTTCCATCCGCGCGTTTAGCAAAGTTTCTGTTAAACGAATGCACTATACTATTCTTTGGTGCATTTTTAGGGTCCTCATAACGAGCCCATTGCCCAATACAAGGTCCACAAGCGTTTGTAAATATCTTAGCGTCTAATTCTTCAAAAATTTGAAGAATTCCATCGCGTTCTGCAGTGTAACGAACTTGTTCAGAACCTGGATTAATTCCTAATTCAGACTTCATCTTCACTCCTTTATCTAAAGCTTGTTGTGCAACAGAAGAAGCACGTGATAAATCTTCATAAGATGAATTGGTACAAGACCCAATTAATCCCCATTCTACTTTAATTGGCCAATCATTAGCCTTAGCTTTTTCAGTCATTTCTGAACCAACACTTGTAGATAAATCTGGTGTAAAAGGACCATTTAATAAAGGGCCTAATTCAGAAAGGTTTATATCGATAACCTGATCAAAATATTGCTCAGGATTTGCATATACTTCGGCATCACCAGTTAAATGGTCTTTAACTTCGTTTGCTGCATCAGCAACATCTGCTCTATCTGTAGCACGTAAATAACGTTCCATAGATTCATCATATCCAAAAGTAGATGTGGTTGCTCCAATTTCAGCTCCCATATTACAAATGGTTCCTTTTCCTGTACAAGACATTCCTGTTGCTCCTGAACCAAAATATTCTACAATTGCTCCAGTTCCTCCTTTTGCAGTAACAATTCCTGCTACTTTTAAAATCACATCTTTAGGTGCAGTCCATCCAGATAATTTTCCTGTTAATCTTACACCAATTAATTTAGGAAATTTTAATTCCCAAGCCATTCCTGCCATAACATCAACAGCATCTGCTCCTCCAACTCCAATGGCAACCATTCCTAATCCACCTGCATTTACTGTATGCGAATCTGTACCAATCATCATTCCTCCTGGAAATGCATAATTTTCTAAAACTACTTGGTGAATAATTCCTGCTCCTGGCTTCCAGAAACCAATTCCGTATTTATTAGATACAGACTCTAAGAAATTAAAAACTTCATTACTCGTATTAATAGCGTGTTGTAAATCTGAAGTAGCACCATTTTTTGCCTGAATCAAGTGATCACAATGAACAGTTGTTGGCACTGCTACTTTAGTTTTACCAGCTTGCATAAATTGCAATAATGCCATTTGTGCTGTTGCATCTTGACATGCTACTCTATCTGGAGCAAAATCTACATAATCTTTCCCTCTAGTGAATGCCTTATTTGGCACTCCATCCCAAAGGTGTGAGTATAAAATCTTTTCTGAAAGTGTAAGTGGCTTACCAACAATATCACGAGCAGCATCAACGCGCTCAGCCATATTTGAGTAAACCTTTTTAATCATGTCAATATCAAAAGCCATATGTGTAATTAATAAGGGTGAATATTAGTTTATTTTCCTTGAAGCCAAGGACTGCAAAACTACAAATTTTTAGTCATATTTAAAAATGTGTAACAAAAAGTGTTAAACACTGAATATAATTTAATAAATAAGTGTTTTTGTAACATAAAATTACATTATTGTTATTTTTTTAGGATATAAAATAATAAATTAACAATGTTGACTATTTAAAATACTTTTTAATTCTAGGAGAATCTCTTAAATCGGTCATAGGTTTTTCATATAAACGATAGACTAAATACGATACTACAAAAGTTATGAGTACATAAACCAGAAGATAAATTACAAGATCAAATCCAGCCATAGGTTCTGAAGGAATAAGATATTTCATCAACTGCATAATAATAGAATAGTGAAATACATAGATTGCATAAGACAAAATACTAACATATGTAATTGGCACCATAATAAGTTTAGGCGCAGATTTTATCTGACTTAATAATGGTAAGGTACAAACAATGGCTATGGACTTAATTACAAAGTACCAAACATTCCAAAATTGAGGATATTCAGTAATGAACCATCCTTTTATGGGAATTAAAAAATTCATACTTATTAAGGCTAAAATCCCAAACGTGCATGCTACATATCTTATGTTATACCAAAACTTTGGTTTGACAATTGAAATATAGGCTGCTAAAACACCATAATAAATAGCATCAATTCTATATATCACAATTGATTTCACATTGAGTGTCCAATGTCTCATATGACGAATCGTTTCTTCTTGATTATACATCAACTTACTAAGTATAAACAAAATCAAAATAAAAAGTGTGACCAGCAAGAATGATCTTGATCGAGACGCATTTTTTCTAAAAAACAAAACTAAATAAAGCAATAAGGGTCCTAAAATGTAGGCAAACTCTTCAACAGACAAACTCCATGATTCAGGATAAAACCAAGGTAATTGTGAGCTGAAATTATGCAGAAAAAAACCATATTTCCAGAGTTCATCAGGAAGCTGATTACCAATATATATGGCGACCAGAATATTTATGACCAAAGTTAAATAGTAATTAGGTAAGGTTCTAAACCAACGTCTAACCCAAAAATAGGTAACTTCTTTAAAACTGAAATCTTTAGAAATATACATCTTGTATAAAATCCTTCCGATTAAAAAACCACTTAAAACAAAAAAGACATCCACACCTAAAATCCCAAAAATACTAAACAACTTTCGGGTGACTCCTCTCATCTCAGGAACAATCCAAAGCGTATGTGAACACATTACCATAATAATGGCAACAGCTCTCATAAGGTCTAAGCCAAAAATTCGTTTTTCATAATCTATTCGCATCAAAAAAAGCCTTAGTTTTGTTTAGGTTGTAAACTCAAAATGAAGTCCAAAATACTAAAATATACATTGCTGTTCATAGTTTTATTAACTATTGTTGGTGGTATCTACTATTTAAAACTTCCTAATAGGCATAAAGCCATTGTTAAAACCAAGCTTTATCATGGTTTAGGTATTGTAGATGAAAGATGGAATATTCAATCAAATGATTCATCAATAAGCTTAATTACTCCAACTTTAGTGATAGATAATATCTATAAATCTATGGAAGGTCCTAAAGTAATTCGTTCATTTCAGCTTGACGATACTAAAAATGAATTGGTTTGGATTACATCCTTTGGAACGAAAGCTTTAAGTACTAATGAAGTAGATCAACTTTCTAATGATTATGTCTGTCATACTAATATTGATTTATTTGAAGGGGAACATTACTCAAGATGGAATCTCAATCACAGGATTGGTGAACAATACCCTCGTTTAACGTCTATGAGTAATGGAATTGAAAACTACAAATTCCCAGAGGGGTTTGGATTTCCAGTGTTTACTAATGAAAATTTACTTTTAGCGACCCAATCATTGAATCATAATATCAAAGGAGATCCTTTTACAATAAAACACGAAGTAAATTTGGGTTTCAAACCGCATAGTAAACAAATGAAACCTTTAATGAGCAAAACAGTTTTTGTGATGCTTCCTTATGATGCAGAAAACCCGTTTCAAGGTCCAACAGACACTAGTCCTAATATGTGTTTGCCTGTTGAAACAAAAAATCATAGTTATAAAAACAACCAAGGTGAATCCTTATCAGGTCATTGGGTTATTTTTCCAGGTAAGGACAACTACAGTTATGATATTACACATCAACTTCAGTTAAAAGATAGCACGACCATGCATCATATAGCAGCGCATTTACATCCTTTTGCTGAAACGTTAGCCTTAAGAGATAAAACAGCTGATTCTATATTATATGTTTCTAAAGCTGAAAACTATACTGATAAAATCGGACTTAAAAGCGTGTCGTACTTCTCAAGTGCAGAAGGCATTATGTTATATCCAGATCACAAGTACGAATTGGTTTTACAAACTAATAATTCAACTACCGTAAATCAAGATATGATGGCAAGCATGTTTGTGTTTTTATATGACAAAGAAATGCATGACAAACTAAAATCTTATAAACCTTGACAATCGTAAGACTTTTAGTTGGATTACTACTTACGCTTTTTATGAGTTGCAATACATCAACTAAAGATCTTCCAGTTTTAAATTTCAAGGTTGACGCTACAGGAAACAAGAGCTACTACAAAATCAATTACGAAGGCTTCTCCAATCAATTAGGCCAACCATTCACGACTGATAATATAGAAAACAAGATATGTATCGCAAATTTTTTCTTTACACGTTGCCCAAGTATTTGTCCTCCAATGCGAACAGAATTAATTTCAATTGCTGAAGAGTTTTCAGATGATAAAAACGTGATGCTTATTTCGCACACTATAGACCCAAAGAATGATTCGATCTCTGTTTTGAAAACATATGCTGAAGCTACAGGAATTCCAGATGACAAATGGCAGTTTATAAGAGCTTCAGAAGAAGAAACCTTACTTCAAGCAGAAACTTATATGACTAATTTCAAACCTAATGAAGATGGTTCAGATTTTTATCATAGTAGCTTTGTTGCTTTGGTAGACGAGCAACAACAAATTAGGGGATTTTATAATGTACTAATTAAGGAAGATGTAGAACGTTTGAAAAGAGATCTAAAACACTTATTGCGTTAATAATATTCTAAATAAGTATTAGGTTTGTCAAGATAAGTATTAATATGGTTTTGAACTTTTTCATACACTCTTACTTCAGGATATACAATAACGCCAATTGCTCTTCCCGACCATTCGTTTAAATCAATATAATAATCCTGAGATTCGTGTTTTACATTTAATCTGATGTGCTCTGGCAATGCTTCAATATCTTTTGGATTATTAAAATGAATCTTACAGTATTTTGGCTTTCCAGAAAAATAGCTAAATGCCAAAATATGGTCATAAAAACCTAATAAGTTTAAAAACGGAAATACAATTGCAATAAAAAATAAGGCGATTGATTTTGGGTGTTTTGCTACAAATAAATCTTTAGGCGAAAACGATGATTTATAAAACAAATAGAACAATACAAATACATTAAAAAAGGTCATTGGAAACACAATATATCCATAACCTCCTTTAACAAAAGTTGCCACAATGATTGCATGCATCAGCGTAATTGACCAAATTCCAATTTTTCTAGTTTTAGGAAAGATTAAGAATGCTCCAAACGATGCTTCTAAAAATGGAACAGCATAGGTAAATGCTAATCGCATCCATTCAGGCATAAAAGGAATACGTTTACTAAGACCATGTGCCCATTTTTCAAAAAAGAGCGCATTCCATTTATGCATGCCACTCCAAAAATAGGTTCCGACCAAAATTAAAAGAATGCATTGCTTAACAAGTTTAGGGTTTTTATTGAACTGTGTCAATGCTAAAACCATAAATATAATTTCAAAATAAAAGGGCTGAATTCTATTTTGATCTAACACTACCCAAAAGACGTAAATGCCAATTACGATTATGCTCAGTTTCCAGATTGGCCTAAAAACAAAACCCAAGAAACTCAAAACAAACAATGATATTAGTACAAGATCTATATTGTAATTAGGTACTGGAATTCCTTCAAAAACAGAAACCAATGGAAATAAACGGTCTGAAAACCATATTCTTGGTGACACGACTATTGGAATGAGAAACGCAAAAAAAGCAAACAGTCGCACCCAAAATAGTTTGTCTTCTTTAAGATTATGAAATTTACTTAAAAGGTTAGTCAACTTATAAATAGCTTTAAATTACTAAGAGGAATTTAAGATACTATTAAAAATTAAAAAGAAAGGTAAGTTGTATTAAATGTTTTAAATCTAAAACAAGCTCTTAACGATTTGCTCATCAGTCACGCCTTCAGCTTCAGCTTTGTAGTTTTTGATAATTCTATGTCTAAGAATTCCTTGAGCGACGGCTTGAACATTCTCAATATCTGGAGAGAACTTGCCATTAATAGCTGCGTGTGTTTTAGCTGCAAGAATTAAATTTTGTGACGCTCTAGGTCCAGCTCCCCAATCTATAAATTCCTTTACTAAGTCTGTAGCCGTATTTGAATTTGGTCTAGTTTTACTAACCATAGTTACTGCATACTCTATAACATTATCTGCTACAGGAATACGACGAATCACGTTTTGGAAACCAATAATTTCTTCTGCCGTAAATAAAGGATTTACTGTAGCCTGAACATCTGTAGTTGTCGCTTTTACCACTTGAACTTCCTCTTCAAAAGATGGGTATTCTAAATTGATAGCAAACATGAAACGGTCTAATTGAGCTTCTGGTAAAGGATATGTTCCTTCTTGCTCTATAGGGTTTTGAGTTGCCAGAACGAAATATGGTAAATTCAGTTTATACTGGTGACCAGCAACTGTTACAACACGCTCTTGCATTGCTTCTAACAAAGCTGCTTGAGTTTTTGGAGGTGTTCTATTAATTTCATCAGCTAAGATGATATTGGCAAATATTGGGCCTTTTATAAATTTAAAATGTCTGCTTTCGTCTAGAATTTCACTTCCTAGAATATCACTTGGCATTAAATCTGGTGTAAACTGAATACGTTTAAAATCTAAACCGAGCGCTTGAGCAATAGTATTAACCATTAAGGTTTTTGCTAAACCAGGAACACCGATTAACAAAGAGTGACCACCAGAAAATATTGAAATTAATATTTGATTTACGACCTCATCCTGACCAACAATAACTTTGGCAACTTCAGTTTTTAAGGCATTATATTTTTTTATAAATTGTTCTATTGCAGCAACGTCAGACATACTTATTGTTTTTCTTTTTTTAACCAATTACTTGTAAACTCACAATCTCTATAATCGCCATTAATCTTTATGTAAGTATCATTGATTTTTTCTTCTTGCCATTTAGCAATTTCTTGTATTTGTTTATCTTGAAGCGCTAAGTTTTTAATTTTCAAGTAGTCTTTTGCAAAATTAGCTTCATGCTCATCAATTCTATCTGTAACAGTAAGGATCTTATATTTCAATGGATTTACTCTATCCTGATCTTGCAAAACTAGACTCATTTCGTTATCTTTTAAATCCTGAATTTGTCCGTATAATTCTGGATCCATTTTCGTCAATTCAAAATTAAAATCTTGAGTGTAAGGATTGATTAACTGTCCACCATCATTTTTAGTTTCCTTTTCGTCACTAAACTCTTTTGCTGCTGCAGCAAATGTTAACTCTCCTGCTAAAATACGTTCTCTAATCTCATTGATTTTATCCTTAGCTGCTGTTTTAGCTTCATCAGTAACCTTAGGTCTGAGCAATATATGTCTAACATCATATTCTTGACCTCTAATCTTTTCAAGTAAAACAATGTGGTATCCAAAATCAGATTCGAAAGGATCTGAAATTTCACCTTCTTGCATAGAGAAAGCTACATCTCTAAACTCTTTAACCATTCTAGGTCGCTTTTTATTCAGTGTATATTTACCTCCATCTTTTCGAGATGCAATATCATCAGAATAAAACACAGCCTTAGTTGTAAAGCTTGCTCCATTTTCGATAACATCCGCTTTAAACCCTTTAAGTCTATCAATAACACTTTGCTTTTCAGCTTCATTTATTTCAGGAATAACAACAATTTGAGCTACTTTTAATTCAGTACCAAAATCAGGACGTTCCTCTTCAGGAATGCCGTTAAAGTATTCTCTAACTTCTTCAGGAGTTACTTCAATCTCTGATACAATTTTACGTTGCATATCAGATGCTAACTTTGAGTTTTTGTTAATCTCAAACATTTCATCACGTAAGCTTTGTTCACTATCCTTATTATAAAATGCAAGTAATTCGTCCATCGTACCTCCTTTAGTTTCTAAGAAAGCATTTATTTGTTGTTCTATACTTGAGCGTATCTCTAATTCGTTAATTGAAATACTATCTTGAATGGCATGATGTGCATATAATTTATCTTCAAGTAATTTACCAAACAATTGGCAGCGTGTAATGTCTGCTGTAGAAACACCTCTTGCTTGAAGCTGAATAAATTCTTTATCAATATCAGAATCTAGAACAACATAATCACCAATTACTGCAGCCACACCATCGATCTTAATGCGATCGCTAGCCTTAACAGTATCCTTTTGTGTTTTAGATTCTACAACTTCGTCTTCAATAATCTCTTGTCCTACAACTATTTGCATACACAACGCTAAAGCTATGGTTATTGCAAGTTTGGTGTTATTTATAAATTTCAAATTGTTTATTTTTAATAGCATCTTTGGTAATATCTGTTTCAAGCTTTTTAATAAGCTCTAGTTTTCTTTTATTGATTATAATCTGGTCAATGGTAGGTTTTACATAGTCTAAAGGTGCTGTATCGTTCTGAAATAAAACATCTTTAATTTGCACCAAATATAGGTCTAATGAATCTTTGAGTTGTATAAAATTAGATTTTTTTAACAGTTCTTTTTTATTTTCTGAATTTACCGTAGGAATTTTGTTTACAATCTGTGAAGTCTGTATCCATAAGGAATCATTTAGCGAATATGATTTAAATTGAACAGAAATAGAATCTAGATACTGTTTATCCTCATCATTAAATCTTTTAAATCTGTTTTTAATCTCGTCTTCATTAATAGCATTCTTAGGAATGGTAATATATCTAAACCTCACTAACTCCTCATTGAGTTTAAATGTTTCCTTATTAGCTTCATAAACCTCTTGTGCTTCTACATCACTGACCACAGTATCTATACTCCTTTTTACCAATGCATCAAGATAGGCTTTTGTGAAGAGGTCCTTTTTATATTGATTCACGAGCTTTTCAAAATTCTCTTGTTTTTCTTCTGAAAGATTACGGTCTGCTCCATCAACGAGAAGTAATTGCGTAGCCCAACGATTGATAAATCCATTTACAATAAACGTACTGTCTTCTTCAGAAACACTATCAGCAACAAGATCTTTTATATCTTCTTCGTAAAGATAGGAATCGTTAACTCTTGCCACAGGAATTCCATCTTCAGCTGTCTTAAAAAAACTACAAGATGATAATCCAATGAAACCCAATATGAGTAGAAAATGTTTTTTCAACAACTAGTTTAGTATTTGAGATTTTACCTTTTTAAGAACTTTCTTATTGACTTTTACAGAATAGCGTTCATTAAGCGATTTGATCCAATCCTTTTCAATTTGATTTTGGTAATCACTAACAACTCTTCCTCTACTTTCAGAAAGTGTTTTTATGCTTTTTGGCAATACAGAATCAACCAATATAACGTGGTATGCGTCGTTATGCTTGTATATTTCTGACGTCCCTTTTTTAAATTCAAAATCTTTTGGTAATGCCTGATTACCAAATTCGAACACATCTTTAGTTGATATAATATTTTGTGCTTCGTCTTGATTAAGTTCAGCCTCTATAGTTTCAATGGCAGTACCTTTATTTAATAGTTTGATGGCTTTATTAATCATTTTTTCATTTGCAGAAGATAAGATTACGGCATCTACTCTATCTTCCCACATATAATCGTTTTTATGGTTTTCATAATAGGCATTCAAACCAACAGAATCTTTAGATGCAGCATTCCATACTTGTTTTTCCATGAGGTCAAACAATAATAAACCATCTCTATATTCTTTTAAAACATGTGCGAAATCTTCATTTTCAAATTCCAAATTATCTTTATGATATTGAATTATCTGATTTTCTTTAAACTTATTGTAAACACCATTAACAAGAGCATTTGAGCTCATGCTTTTATTAGCATACTCGCGTTGCTTTTTAAATAGATGTTGAGCGAAATCACCATAGCTCATTGTTTTATTCTCAATTGTAATGAATGTTTTTTCTTGCTCTATATCTACAGGAACAATCCAAGCTTGCTTAAAGAAATTGTCATTAATTATACTTGTAAAGTAAGATAATGCTTCTTTATTATCTGCTACCTTATACGTCTCATCTAATTGCTTGGCTAAAGACGAATTAATAAGTTGCGAACGTGAATCACGTTTTACTTTGTTTTCAAATACTGCTTTGACTTCTTCGTAAGGCTGAATTCCTTTTTTGTCAATAAGTTTAACAATATGCCAACCAAAATCTGTTTTGAAAGGTTTTGAAACCTCATCCTTTTTATTAAGGCTGAACGCCATATCTTCAAATTCTTTTGAACCAAGTTGTCCTCCTGTAAATGGCGATAAAGCGCCACCTTTACTTGAAGAGCTTTTGTCATCTGAAAACTGTTTAGCTAAGGATTGAAACTTTTCTCCTTGTTGCAATTTCTTATAGATCTCTTTGATTCGAGTTTCAGGATTTAGTAAACTATCTTTTTGGTTTTTTGAAACCATAATATGAGCAACAGTCACTTCACCTAATGAAGGACGTTTCCCTGTAACACTAACAATGTGATAGCCGAAACGCGTTCTAAAAGGCATTGAAACTTCACCTACTTTGGTATTAAAAGCTACTGTTTCAAAAGCATATACCATTTTAAATGCAGAGAAGAATCCTAAATCTTCCGCAAAAACCGTTTTACCATTATGCACTTCCTTTTGAACAGGAGTATAACCTTCATTTATGATACGTTTACGCAATTCTAGTAATCGGTTGTATACTTGGGTTGTATCAGTCTCACTTTCTTCTATTCTAATTAAAACATGTGAAGCACTGATATCCATAGTCGAACGATCATATGCTTCTTTTACTAAAGTTTCTGTCACTTTACTATCAGACATGAAATTTTTAGTCAATTGTGATTTATAATTAGAAAACTCTCTAATATATTTTGCGTCTTTATCTAGTTCTAAACGTTTTGCCTCTTTAACTTTTAATTGATAATTAATAAAAAGCTCAAGGTAAGCATCCACATCTTTTTGCGATTCATCTTTTACCAAATCTAAATTCTTGTTATAAACTCTAACGAATTCTGAAGCCATAATAGACTCATCATCAACGGTAAACAAGACGTTTTTTTTATCAATCTGTGCAAAAACAGTAACTGATAAACAAAAGAAAATAGCAGTAATAAGTTGTTTCATTGTTTTGTAATTATGAATTAAATAAATAATACGATTGTGTCAAACTTCAGCAAAAATAATACAATTCACACATTTAACAAGATGCTTTTTTTAAACGTACTAATATTCTTTTTAGTATTTAATGAAAAGTCTGTTATTTAAGGCTTTATTAACTAGTTAAATATCAAGTTATCAACACGAAAACGATATAGTTCTATCGCAAAATTTCAAATCATTTGTTTATTCTTATTTTTGATTGAAACCAAAAAATTATATATGATGAAAAATTACTTTTCAATTTTATTTAGTCTTGCCATTTGTCTATCGTTTGCGCAAACTACATATAATGGCAATGGAAACACAGGTTTTGGAGGTGTTATTGGACCAGGATCAATGATAATTGATGACGATGGAACAACAATTACTTTTGAAGTTACAAGAGGGCCTGGAGAATTTTTTGATGCCTTAGTTATTTATTTAGACACCTCTACAGGAGGACGAACTTCTATTGATGCTGATCTAAATGATCAAGGTGACCCTTTGAGAAGAGCCATTTCAAGTGCTGGAGATAATGCTTCAGTATTAAGCTTTCCTGCTGGATTTGAACCTGATTATGCTATGGCAGTCGAAACAGGTTTTGGTGGTTTATGGTCAATTCCTGCTTCTGGTGTTATTGGAGATAATGACTTGCCTTTTGTCACCTCATTAGAGTCATCGTTAATCTTGTCAAGTGATGCCACATTTACTCTTGAAGTAGACTGGACAGAATTAGGATTAACCTCTTTAGACGGATTTAGATTTATTGGCATCTATCTAAATGCTACTAATGGTTTCACATCTGATGAAGCTTTTGGTTCTGATGTTGCAGGAGGAAACATTGGAGGATCAGACTTTGCTTTTACTTCAAGTTTTGAATACGGAAACACTTTGAGTATTCAAGAGTTTAACTCAGAAGTAACTGCAGAAATAGTTAACAATTCATTAATTGTAAATAATTACATTGGAGACTTAAACGTAAATGTATTTGATGTTTTAGGAAAAGCTATTAAATCAATAAACACGGTTAGTGATTCAAAGAGTTTTAGTACGTTATTAGATTTAAGCAAAAATCAATTGTATTTTATACGTGTTGAAGGTGTAAATTTCACCAAAACACTAAAGGTTATATTACGATAAACCGATTTTAAACACCAATAAACTAAAACAGCGATTGAAAGTACTCAATCGCTGTTTTTATTATAAAAAAAGACAGTATATTTATTGCAACAAAATTCATCCCTCGTAATGCTTTACACTACAGAAATTATAGTTAAAGTCCCTCTTGATGCATTTATTAAAAAAATGGATAACATCGATAACATGAAACATTGGCAAAGAGGACTTCAATCTACCGAACATATTTCGGGTAATCCCGGAGATCTAGGATCAAAAATAAAACTCAATTATAAGTATGATAAACGTGACATGGAAATTATAGAAACAATTACCAAAAGTAATTTCCCTCATGAGTTTCATGCCACTTATAGTGCTACAGGAATGAATAATATTCAAAAAAATTATTTTTCTGAAACTGCAGATGACTTTACTAAATGGACTTCAGTAAATCATTTTATTCCTCTAAGCTTCTCCATGAGAGTTATGCTTTTTCTAATGCCAAAAGCCTTTAAAAAACAGTCAAACAAATACATGCAGGATTTTAAAAATTTTGCTGAAAATGGGACTTCTATAGCCAATGCGTAAACTCAAACTTATCTGGGACTTTCGTGGACCTAACGCATTAAAAACTGCAGAGCACCACACCATTCATTTAAAAGAATATATTGCAATTCAAAAATTAAGCGTTAACATTACTGGTTTTAATGCCTTGAGTGATATGCATGCCATTGCATTTATGGTTGTAGATGAACAAGACATGAAACCCATTAGAGACGCATTAAAACCTCATCGAGGACAAGTATACCAAGACTAATTTAACATTTATTATATAATGAATATCACAAAACATATTGCGCTTTTCACACTTTTACTAATGGTTTTCAGTTGCCAAACGGAAACTAAAGAAGAAAAACAAACCGCAAGTTATGCTGAAGAATTGCATTCATTTGCAAGACCTAACACCTCTGCAATCAAGCATTTAAACTTAGATATAGATGTCGACTTTGAAACTGAAATCATTAGCGGAATAGCAACTTACACCATAGAAAACAATAATGCTACAGAAATCATTTTGGATACTAAATTTTTAGTTATCGATAATGTAGAAGCTGATGGAAAAACAACAACTTTTAAACTTGGTGAATTTGATGAGCTGTTAGGGCAACCTCTAACTATAGATATTAAAAACTCAACCAAAACAATAACGGTTACTTACAAAACAACCGAAAAAACTGAAGCTTTACAATGGCTAACTCCACAACAAACAGCCGATAAGGCCCATCCTTTTTTATTCACTCAAGGACAAGCTATTTTAACTAGAACATGGATTCCTATTCAAGATAGCCCACAAATTCGTATCACTTATGATGCAACAGTAAAAGTCCCAAAGGAATTAATGGCTGTAATGAGTGCTGAAAATCCGAAAACAAAATCTGCTAACGGAGAGTATTCATTTAAAATGAAACAACCAATTTCGCCTTATTTAATAGCACTTGCTGTAGGAGATATTGAATATAAAGCGGTAAGTAATCGCACAGGAGTTTATGCAGAAAAATCAATGGTAGATAAAGCACAATTCGAATTTTCAGATATGGAAAAGATGGTTGTTGCTGCCGAAAACCTATATGGTGATTACGATTGGGATCAATTTGATGTCATTGTCTTACCGCCTAGTTTTCCCTTTGGAGGCATGGAAAATCCACGTTTAACTTTTGCTACACCAACAGTTATTGCTGGTGATAAAAGTTTAACCTCTTTAATTGCTCACGAATTAGCACATTCGTGGTCTGGAAACCTAGTAACCAATGCCACATGGAATGATTTCTGGCTAAATGAAGGTTTTACAGTATACTTTGAAATACGAATCATGGAAGCTGTTTACGGAAAAGACCGGGCAAATATGATTGCTTTGATTGGCAGACAAGATTTAGACGATGAAATTGAAAACCTTAAAAAGGAACCTAATAGAACAAAACTGAAACTAAACCTTAAAGGTAAAAACCCTGATGATGGCATGAACAGTATTGCTTATGACAAAGGCTACTTGTTTTTACGAACTCTGGAAGAAACTGTAGGACGCGAAAAATTTGATGTATTCTTAAAAAACTATTTTAAAACGCATGCATTTTCTACGATCACAACTGAAAAGTTTCTAAACTATTTAAATGCAAATCTTTTAGAACCAAATAACATCACATTTAATACTGAAGAATGGATTTTTCAACCAGGAATACCTTCTAACCAAGCTATAATTGCTTCAGATAAGTTTGCAAACGCTGAGAAAACCTTAAATCATTTTTTAAAGAGTGATACTATTGATGCGTCTCTAACAATTGATTGGACAACTCTAGAATGGGTTCACTTTATTAGAAATTTCCCAAAAACGATGACAGCTAAAGATGTATCTCGTTTTGATGAAGCTTTTAACTTGTCTAATGCCACAAATTCACATATTGCTATGGTTTGGTTTGAACAAGCCATTAACTTAGATTATCATGGTAATAATGTAGATCAAAACATTGAAGACTTTTTAATTAGAGTTGGTAGACGTTGGTATGTGGAAACACTATTTAAGGCATTCGAAAAGAATGGTAAAACGGAAGAGGCTTTGGCTATCTATAAGAAATCAAGAGCAAACTACCATTCGGTAACAGCCAATACTATTGATAAGTTATTAGGACTATAGAGTTGCCAAAAACTAAAACTTTGTTCAATTATGAAGATTCAAATATTGGTAAGTACCCAAAGCTCTACTTCTTCTGAAGAACGCCAATGTTGATCTCGTTTTGTTTTACTTGAAGCTGCTTTCACTGATTTTTTAAAACATCTTTCTAATTGAAACCTGTTTCCTTCAGCTAATTCTTTTTCTATAGGATGTTCTGGAGTCACATTGGTTATTTGGGCCAAATTCGAGAAGATGAGTACTAGTTTTCCTTCAGGTAAGAGTCTTTTTTTAGCCTCAGCAAAAAAATCTGGAAATAAAGTCTTATTGTAATAAATGGCATCATCAATACTGCTCAAATTATGAGTCTCTGGCAGCCAAGGCGGATTAAACACAATCAATTCGGTCTGCATTTCCCACTTACCAAATAGATGTCCTAAATTAAGTTCAATCTTTCGAGCTAGCTTAGTTGTACCCATAAACTCTATCAAGCCAACAATTGCATTGGGATTTATATCAGTCGCATATACCTTTTGGAAATTATGTTGTATCATTTGAAAGGACAATACACCGCAGCCTATTCCTATTTCTATAGCCGTTTTCTTTAAACCTTTATAATGCTTTAACCAATTATCAAAAAGCACTAAATGCTCAAAACGAGTAGGAAAGTATGTTCCGTAGTAAGGATGAATTTTGTTGCGAAGTACAGGTATAGAGATTCCGTTTTGGTACCATTGCCAAGCACTATTCAATCCTTGTATTTGAGGAAAAGTCAATAAGAAATGTTTGTTTTCTGGGTAAAGTTTTTCTAACCAGCCAATGCTAGGAGATTTCTTTGTACATAATTTATGATCAACAATTTCTAATAAAACTAGATTTGAAAGTTTATAATATTCTGAGCGATACTTTTGTTGCTCCTGAAAAGATTTATTAGGTAATTTTAGTTTTAGATATTTGTGTAAATCCTCAAGAAGGGATAATCCGTCATTATAAAAATCCTTGATTAGTATGGATTCACCTTTTTTTAAGGCCTCTATAATAGGTCTAACCTCTGTTCCATGAGTGAAAGATTTTAATTTTTTGTCAAATGCAATAGGTTCTGGTTTGTTTACTTCTATATCAGTAATCATTGGTAGGTTTCCTTTTTTGATAAGGTAGGTAAACCTATTTGCCTATTACTATTATCCTTGTATTATTATTCAAGTAACATTGACAACAACATTTATAGTAAATTACTCTTTCTCTGTTTATTTATAAAATTCAAAGGTTTTACTTCTGGTTCATTTTCTTTCATTAACTTAGTAATCTTAGATTTAAATCCTATACAATTTTGAAAACCATTATAAATACACCAAAAGCTCCTGCTCCAATTGGTCCATATAATCAAGCTGTTTTAACGGGAAACACCTTATATACTTCTGGTCAAATTGCATTGAATGTAGACACGGGAGAACTGGTAATGGATTCTATTCAAGCTGAGACTAAACAGGTGATGGAAAACCTAAAAGCCGTCTTAGAAGTTGCCGAAATGACTTTTAACAATGTGATTAAAACGTCAATATTTATTAGTGATATGCATAACTTTTCTCAAATAAACGAAGTGTATGCTCTATATTTTGATGCTGACTCTGCTCCTGCTCGTGAAACAGTGGAAGTCGCCAATTTACCAAAGTTTGTTAATGTTGAAATTAGCATGATTGCTGTAAAGTAACTCAACCTTATTTTGGCAAAAACGTTAAAACTATCTAAAAAAGAACTCAAAGAATTTCTTGACACAAAAGTCGAACAATACAATCATCCAAGATTTATTGACAGTGATCCAATACAAATACCTCATCAGTTTTCTAAAAAAGAAGATATTGAAATTGCAGGATTCTTAACTGCCACTATTGCTTGGGGAAACCGTAAAAGTATCATTAATAATGCTCATAAAATGATGCAACTTTTAGAGCAATCACCTTACGACTTTATAATTAATCATCAAGATTCAGATTTAGAAAGACTAACCGACTTTGTGCATCGCACGTTTAATGGCAATGATTTTATTCAGTTTATCAAAAGTTTGAAGCATATCTATGAAAACCACAACGGATTAGAAGCTGTGTTTTCTGCAAACCTTAAAGAGCAATCACTTCAGCATTCAATTCATCAATTCAAAACTCATTTTTTTGAAATTAATCATTTGCCAAGAACACAAAAACACGTGAGTGATCCTTTAAAAAATTCAGCAGCAAAACGTATTAACATGTACTTAAGATGGATGGTACGACAAGATCAAAATGGTGTGGATTTCGGTATTTGGAAACACATCAGTCCGTCACTTCTATCCTGTCCGTTAGATGTCCATTCTGGCAATGTAGCTCGCAAATTAGGTTTACTTAAACGCAAACAAAATGATGGCAAAGGTTTAAATGAATTGGATAATGCATTACGAAAACTAGATCCAATCGATCCTGTTAAATATGATTTTGCACTATTTGGTTTAGGTGTTTTTGAAGGCTTTTAAATAAACACTATTCTGTTTTAGTATTCTCACCTGACATTACACTATTCGTAGTGCTATTCAACCAGACTTTACGCAACTTGATTTGGTTAGCAGTAGCATTCACATTTTCTACGATTTCTGTTTTAGTTGTATACGCTTGAGATAACTTTGTTTTAATAATAACTTCTTCTCCGTTTCTATCTATGACAACATTAATATCATCTCCAACTTGTGCACGATACATTTGCATTAATAGAGTTCTGGCGTTAGCTATATTAGCTTCTGTTCCATTTACGGACTTAACAACATCATTTTCAATTACACCGTTTTCAACCCAAAAACTATTGTCTTCAACATTAGACGAGAAAAACAAAATCCCTTTTTCTTGATCTGCAGCAAAAACTGATCCACTACCAGATTGAATAAACCCAGTTCCGATTTTTGAATCTTCAAAAGTTAAACCTACTCTTTCTAAAAACAAACTATAATCTATTGGAGTATTACCTACAACATGTGTGTTTAAAAACTCACCAATGGAAGGATACGTCATACTTACAATTTCATCAATTAACGATTCATCTTCAAACGGTTTTTCGATTCCATATTTATTTGACAATTCTTTCATTAAGCTCAACATACTTCGAGTTCCGTTGCTTTCTTCTCGCAACAAAATATCTATACACATACCTAATAACGCACCTTTTTGATACACGTTAGAATAATTTGCTTTGAATGGTTCCTCTAAAACATTTTCACTCATTTCAGTAAAACTCATTTCATCATCATAGTATATTGTAGATCTTAAAATCTCAGAATTAACAACTTTATAATAGTCTTGAGGTGTAATTAAACCTTCATGCACTTGAAAATGTTGTGCAAAATATTCAGTAACACCTTCATACATCCATAAGTGTTTTGAAAAGGTTGGCTGATTATAATCGAAATAATGCACATCTTCAGAATGCACAGTAAGAGGCGTTACGATATGAAAAAACTCATGAGCAACAACATCAATAACAGATTGAGCCAAGGATTCTTCTGATCGTGTCTCTTGCAAGACAGCAACTGTTGAAGTATGGTGTTCTAGAGCACCTAAACCTTTTGGCTGACCTTCACTTCTATCAGTTAAATACAAGTAAATATCATAACGTGATGTTGAATCCATATCACCTAAATAGGCTTTTTGAGCTTCCATCATTTTGAAAACAGTCTCCTTCAAAGATGATGCTTTATGCTTTTTGTTCGGTGAATACACACTCAAGACAATCTTAATATCACCAACCATAAACTCCTCGACGTCTAATTTACCATACATCATTGGGTTGTCTGTAATATCGAAATAACGAGGTGCAAAATAACTTGTCGTAATCTTAGTACCATCTGGACTAGATTTAACGTTTGTATTTTGCAATGCAGTAGATCGTTCAAAGGTTGCAGGAGCTGTTACATCCAATGTATATTGTGCATTTTTAAGCGAATCAAAATAACCAATAAATCCGTGTAAATTTAACACGTAGTTTTCAGGAGAAATATTAGTACCTCCAGGTGAAAAAGGAATCTCTTCCCCAATACCACCTTGAATTTCTAAGTCAAAAGTATCATTAACATAGTATCCTAATTTATCTAAAAGTGTCGCATTAACAATTTGCCAAGTGTTGTCATCTAATCTATTTATTGGCATTTCATTACCATTGTAATCAAAAGCTTTTAAATCGTCAATATATTTTCCAAAATCATTAACAGCATAACTTCCTTGAATAATTCTTGGCATTCTATAGGTCACAGTGTCTAAAGTAAAACGACCAGGATTTATAGTTACAGGAGCTTTATCATCTACAACTTGAGTTAAATTTATTGATGTAGCTATTGGGTTTGCAGATGCTAAATCATTAGTATCATTTTTTGCAGAGCCACAAGCAAAAAGTAAAATACTCAATGCGGTTATTGATAAGATATGTTTCATAACAAAATTTTCTTTTTATAGACGCACAAAATTACAATAGGTTACACTTAATTTAGCAAAGGTTTTGTTAAAATAGATGTTGTATTTTAGCCTTATGTCTAAACCATTGATTAGTATTCTAACGCCTTTTAAAAACACAACTGAGTTTTTACCTGAATGTTTAGAATCTATCATACAGCAAACGTATAAGAATTGGGAATTGCTAATCATCGATGATCAGTCTTCAGATGACAGCTTTAGTATTGTAAATGAATTTGTTCAATTAGATCCACGCATTAAGTTGTTTAAAAATACAGGTTCCGGAATTATAGATGCCTTGCGTCTAGCTTTTGAAAAAAGTTCAGGAACTTACATCACTAGAATGGATAGTGATGACATAATGCATCCTGAAAAGCTGGAAATTATGCTGAAAGATTTACAGCAATACGGCAGGAAACACATCGCTTTAGGTCTAGTAAAATACTTTAGCTTAGCTGGTATTGGTGATGGTTATGCTAAATACGAAACATGGTTAAACCGACTTACTTCTAAAGGAACAAACTACTCAGAAATTTATAAAGAATGTGTCATCCCTTCACCATGTTGGATGTTACATCGAGAAGACTTGCTTGAATGTGAAGCATTTAATCTAAGTCGTTACCCAGAAGATTACGATTTGACGTTTAGATTTTTCAAAAATAATATCAAATGCATTCCAAGTAATCGCGTTTTACATTACTGGAGAGATTATAGCACTAGAGCATCAAGAACAGACAGCAACTATGCCGAGAATCATTTTCTAGAGATCAAATTACATTACTTTTTAGAACTCAATTATAATCCTTCAAGACCACTGACACTTTGGGGAGCTGGACAAAAAGGAAAAACTATCGCAAAAATGTTGCAAATAAAAGGTATTGACTTTATTTGGGTTTGTGATAATCCAAAAAAAATCGGCAAACATATTTATGATATAGAGTTGTTCAATTTTAAACATTTAAAAACACTTCTAAACCCTCAAAGTATCGTAACCGTTGCTAATTCAAAGGAACAGGAAATCATCAAATTGTATTTTGAATCTATAAAAATGAAAGTAATGAACGATTATTTTTTCTTTTGTTAATTAAAAGTAATAATAGAATAATATATAATTATAGAATTATTATTTAATTTGCTATATATTTGAAAACCTTGAAACTAAATTTCCCTTTCCTTATTATTTTATGTTTTTTTTTGTTCAGTAATCAAACTGATGCATTAAATCTATCAAATAATACGTCGTCAATTAGCATTAAAAAGAATTGCCCTGCTCCTATTATTTCGACTTTCTCCCCTTTAACAGGACCAGAAAACACCCTTATAACTATTTCAGGAGTTAATTTCTTGGATGTTGTTTCCGTACAATTTGAAGGAATGGATGTTGGATTCTCAATAATTAATGATACTGAAATCAATGCATTTGCTCCTGCAACATTGTCAATGTCTTCTCAAATTGTTCTGATAAGTTCTGGTGGATGTATTGGAACATCTCCTAATTCATTCACTCTAATTGAAGTTGATTGCAATTCTGGTAATGATGAAATCTATATCTCTGAAGTATATGATTCTGATGGAGGTAGCTATGGTGTTTTTGAACTTTACAACCCAACAAACAGTACCATCAATTTAAGTACTGTTTATGAAATTGAAAGATATGGTAATATAGGTGATGCTGCACCAAGTAATACAATTCCGTTAGCTGGTTCTATAAATCCATTTGACACTTTTATTATAGAAATGGGAAGTACTGGAAATACGTGTAGTGGTTTATTACCTAACATTACTCTTGCTGCTGGTATTAATGCAAATGATGAAATAAGATTGCTTAAAAACACACTTGTTATTGATGTCATTTATACTGATGACGAGATAGGTTATACTTTTATAAGAAATGCTGATGCTGTTGCTCCATCCAGTACATTTAATATTAATGATTGGACACTTTCTGAAACCGAAGATTGTTCAAATCTCAGAATGCACACAGAAGATCCAATCACTATACCTAATATAACACAACCTGTATCTCAAGATGTTTGTGAAAATGGCAGCACATCCTTTTCTGTGTCAGTTGATACTGGAACCTATACTTACCAATGGAAAGTTCTTAATGCGACAGGAAACTGGGTTAACGTTGTTAATAACGCAAACTATTCAGGAGCAACAACAAATGTATTAATGGTGAACAATATCCCATTAAGCTTTGATGGGAATCAATATTATTGTGAAATCACTTCTGCTAATTGCGACTTGTTAAGCGTTGCTGTTCAGCTACAAATTATCTCTCCAGAAATAGATACGATTTCAGATCAAAACGTTTGTACTGAATACACTTTACCAGTACTTACCAATGGAAACTATTTCTCCTTGACTGGCGGAAACGGAACAACTTTTAGTGCTGGAGATATCATCACAACAACACAGACAATATTTATCTACAATGAAGTTGGTACTGCTCCTGACATCTGTTTTAACGAAAGTAGTTTTACCGTTACAGTTGCTGGAACACCTTTAGTTGATACAATCTCAGATCAAAATGTTTGTACTGATTATACCTTGCCTGCACTAATCAACGGAAACTATTTTTCTTTGTCTGGTGGAAACGGAACAGCTTTTAATGTTGGAGATATCATCACAACCACACAGACTATATTTATCTACAATGAAGTTGGTACTGCTCCAGATACTTGTTCTAACGAAAGTAGTTTTACAATTACAGTTTCTGGAACACCATTGGTAGACACAATTTCAGATCAAAATGTTTGTTCTGACTTCACATTACCTGTATTAACTAACGGAAACTATTTCTCTTTGACCGGAGGTAACGGAACGACTTTTAGTGCTGGAGATATTATCACAACTACACAGACTATATTCATATATAATGAAATCGGAACCGCTCCTGATACTTGTTCTAACGAAAGCAGTTTTACAATTACTGTGACTGGGACACCCTTAGTCGATACAATTTCAGATCAGAATGTGTGCACAGAATACACCTTACTTGCATTAACTAATGGAAACTATTTCTCTTTGTCAGGTGGTAATGGAACGTCTTTTAGTGCTGGAGATATCATTACAACAACACAGACTATTTTTATTTATAATGAAATCGGTACTGCTCCTAACATCTGCTCTAACGAAAGTAGTTTTACAATTACAGTTTCTACAACGCCTTTAGTGGACACAATTTTAGATCAGACTGTTTGTTCTGACTTTACATTACCTGTATTAACCAACGGAAACTATTTCTCTTTGTCTGGTGGAACAGGAACAATTTTTAGTGCTGGAGATATCATCACAACTACGCAGACCATATTCATATACAATATAATAGGAACACCTCCAGATACTTGTTCTAACGAAAGTAGTTTTACAATTACTGTGTCTTCAACACCTTTAGTAGATGTGATATCAGATCAGAATGTTTGTTCTGATTTCGCATTACCTGCATTAACCAACGGAAACTATTTCTCTGCGTCTGGTGGAACTGGAACAACTTTTAGTGCTGGAGATATCATCACAGCAACGCAGACTATTTTTATATATAATGAAACTGGAATTGCACCAAATACCTGTTCTAATGAAAGTAGTTTTATAATAACAGTTTCTGGAACACCTTTAGTAGATACAATTCTTGATCAGAACGTTTGTTCTGACTTTACCTTACCTGTTTTAACTAATGGATCCTATTTCTCTTTGTCTGGTGGAACAGGAACTACTTTTAGTGCTGGAGATATTATCTCAACAACACAGACGATTTTTATCTATAATGAATTCGGAACGCCTCCAGATACCTGTTCTAACGAAACTAGTTTTACAGTTACAATTTCCGGAACACCTTTAGTTGATACAATTCTTGATCAGAATGTTTGTTCTGACTTTACATTACCTGTATTAACTAACGGAAACTATTTTTCGGCTTCTGGTGGAACTGGTTCGGCTTTCAGTGCTGGAGATATTATCTCAACTACGCAGACTATTTTTATCTATAATGAAATTGGAACCGCTCCTGATACTTGTTCTAATGAAAGTAGTTTTATAGTAACAGTTTCTGGAACGCCATTAGTTGATACCATTCCTGATCAAAATCTTTGTACAGACTTCATCTTACCTGTATTAACCAATGGAAACTATTTCTCTGCTACAGGTGGAACTGGAACGACTTTTAGTCCTGGAGATATTATCTCAACAACACAGACTATATTTATCTATAATGAATTCGGAACACCTCCAGATACATGTTCTAACGAAACTAGTTTTACAGTTACTGTTAATTCTTCTACTGATTTCAGTCTTACCGAAGCAAATATTGAAGTTCTAAATGGGACTTTAATTGTTAATATGAGTGATCAAACACTTAATTATGAATATGCCGTAACCGATTTTAATTTCCAGACGGATAATACATTTTCAAATATACCTGCAGGCTCTTATCTTTTATTCGTTAGGGAAATTGATGGCTGTTTTACCAAATCTATAATTTTTGAGATCACTTTGGATTTATTTATTCCTAAGTTTCTTACACCAAATGGTGATGGTTTTAAGGACACTTGGAAAATCATCGACAGAAATAATATCATCAAAGACGTTTACATTTTTGACAGATATGGGAAACTCCTTAAACATATTATTGGAACTGCAGTTTCTTGGGATGGAACATTTAATGGAAAAGCGCTTGGAACTAATGATTTTTGGTACATCATAAATTTAAGAACTACCAAACAATTAAAAGGTCATTTCACATTAAAACGATAGTTCCTTTTACATCTAAGTTTTATGTAACTTTGTAAGATGCGTTTTAAAGTACAATCCGAATTCAAACCTACAGGTGATCAACCTCAAGCTATTCAACAATTAGTTGATGGAATTAACTCTAACGAAAAGTATCAAACTTTACTTGGAGTAACTGGTTCTGGGAAAACGTTTACAGTTGCCAATGTCATAGAAGAAGTGCAAAAACCAACACTTGTTTTAGCACATAACAAAACTTTAGCAGCTCAATTATACTCTGAGTTTAAACAGTTTTTTCCTGAAAATGCAGTGGAGTATTTTGTGTCTTATTATGATTACTACCAACCTGAAGCTTACATTCCTGTTTCTGGTGTTTATATAGAAAAAGATTTGTCTATCAACGAAGAAATTGAGAAGATGCGGTTGAGTACAACCTCTTCCCTATTATCGGGTCGTCGAGATGTAATTGTAGTCGCTTCCGTGTCGTGTTTATATGGTATTGGTAATCCTGTTGAATTTCAGAAGAATGTAATTTCATTGGAAGTCAATCAAGAGATTTCAAGAACCGATTTATTACATCGATTGGTTCAAAGTTTGTATTCTAGAACTGAAGCGGATTTTAATCATGGTAACTTCAGAATAAAAGGTGATACTGTTGATGTATTTCCTAGTTACGCAGATGACGCGTTTCGAATTCACTTTTTTGGTGATGAAATCGAAGATATCGAACAGTTCAATATTCAAACCAATGAAGTTATTGAGCATTATGACCGACTTAATATTTATCCAGCTAATATGTTTGTAACCTCACCTGATGTTCTTCAAGGTGCCATTCGTGGGATACAAGATGATTTGGTAAAACAATTTGATTATTTTAAAGAAATAGGAAAACATTTAGAAGCTAAACGTTTGAAAGAACGAACCGAATTTGATTTAGAAATGATTCGTGAATTGGGCTACTGCTCTGGAATTGAAAACTATTCCAGATATTTAGATGGACGACTTCCAGGTACAAGACCGTTCTGTTTATTAGATTATTTTCCAGAAGATTTTTTAATGGTTATTGATGAAAGTCATGTCACTATTTCTCAAGTTCATGCCATGTATGGTGGTGACCGAAGTCGGAAAGAAAACTTAGTAGAATACGGATTTAGATTACCAGCTGCTATGGATAATAGACCCTTGAAGTTTGAAGAATTTGAAGTCTTACAAAATCAAGTGATTTATGTGAGCGCTACTCCAGCCGACTACGAATTGCAAAAAACAGATGGTGTTTATGTAGAACAAGTTATTAGGCCTACAGGTCTTTTAGACCCAATAATTGAAGTACGACCAAGTTTAAATCAGATAGATGATTTAATTGAAGAAATACATCAACGCATTGAAAAAGACGAACGGATTCTAGTGACAACGTTGACGAAACGTATGGCTGAAGAACTGACAAAATATCTAGATCGTATTCAAATTCGATGTCGATACATTCATAGTGATGTCGATACCTTAGAACGTGTTGAAATCATGCAAGATTTGCGTAAAGGTGTATTTGATGTTTTAGTTGGTGTTAACTTGTTACGTGAAGGTCTTGATTTACCTGAAGTATCTTTAGTAGCAATATTGGATGCAGATAAAGAAGGATTTTTACGTTCGGCTCGATCACTAACTCAAACTGTTGGAAGAGCTGCGCGACACCTAAATGGAAAAGCAATCATGTATGCTGATAAAATCACCAAGAGTATGCAAAAGACCATTGATGAAACAGAATACAGACGAGAAAAACAAATAGCTTATAATACCAAACATAATATGGTCCCTACGGCTCTAAATAAGAGTCTAGATAATGCCTTAACTAAAAATTCGGTAAGTACTTATAGTTACCTTTTAGAAGCTGCAAAAGCGGCTGAACCAGAAAGTGAATACTTGACTAAAGGCCAACTCGAAAAGAAAATACGTGAAAAACGTAAACTCATGGAACAAGCTGCTAAAGCTTTAGACTTTATTATTGCAGCACAACTTCGTGATGAAATTAAAGGATATCAAAAGAAATTAGAAAAAGTAAACATGTCATAGATGAAAGTCAGTGAACCATTAATAGAAGTTAAACAAAGTTTCCAACAGCCAATTGAAAAGGTATGGAAAGCACTAACAGATGTTAATGAAATGAGACAATGGTTTTTTGAAAACATTTCTGCTTTTGAACCAACTGTTGGATTTAAGACTCAATTTACTGTAGAATCTGAAGACCGCAAGTTTCCTCATTTATGGGAAATAACTGAGGTTATTCCATTCAAAAAAATTGTCTACAATTGGAAATATGAAGGTTATAAAGGTAATTCTTTTGTTACTTTTCAACTATCTGAAGTAGATAACCAAACACAATTATGTTTAACAACAAAAGTCACTGAAGACTTTCCAGATACTATTCCTGAATTTAAAAGAGATAGTTGCATTGCTGGTTGGAATTATTTTATAAAAACTAGTTTAGTAAACTTCTTCAATAATTAATTATACTGAACTTTAAAAATATCGATTAAGAAATCTGGCGGAACTATTTTATTTGGAAAGCTTTCCATTAAATCAAGAACTCTATTAATAGAATCATGACTTAAACCCATTCTTAATCCAAAATTATGAAGTTTCACTAACTCTTTAGGACTAACTTCTATGTCCAAATTCATTAGTAATACTAATCTATGGAATTGCACAATACGTTCACTATGAGATTTAAGATTTACATACGTTATAGGATGCTCTATTAAATAGTTAAAATCTTCTTTTGAAATATCTAACTGTTTGGCTACCCCAAAAAGGAATCTATATTCAATGGATTTTATATTTTCATTTGTCTGAGCGAAGGCTATCATTTCAGATAGTAGACTCAATTTTTCAACACGATTTATCATTACGAGGGATTATGATTTTGATTTTTATAAAGTTAATAAGTTTCTTTTGCTGTAAACCTTGATAAAACGTAGGTTATCGAAAAACGAGTCGCTTTTCATCGGTTTTTTCCTACTTTCATGCATAAATCAATTATAACTATTTGATTGTTAGTATTTTATATAAAACATGCATTTCATCGATTATTCAGTCCATTAAAATTATTATCGATGAAATGCATCTTAAATAATTATATAATTTTATGTACATTCGTTTTTATTGGTTTTATTAGGAAAAGACCTCAATAAAAACCCAAATCACAAAAAACAATAGAATGACTAATAACGACATATTTAAAAAATTAAGAGTAGCTCATAAACTTAGAGACGATGATATCGTGAAAATTTTAGAGTTGGTAGACTTCAGAATAACGAAAAGCGAGCTTAATGCCATGTTTAGACGTGAAGATCATCCAAATTATATGGAATGTGGTGACCAAGTTTTAAGAAACTTCCTTAACGCATTAATAATCCATTTGCGTGGTCCGATGCCAAAACCTCAAAAAAGGAAGCTTTAAATTATCATTATCGTAAAAATAAAAACCTTAACACAAAATGTTGATTTAAGACCGTAAATTGCATATTGATTAAATCGTCCCTATGATTGACATTTCAAATGCAACTAAAGTCATTCCTAATATTACAGAAACTGAGATAAAAGCTCTTAATATAAGGTATAAATCGCTTACAGCAACTGAGCGAATTAAACAATTATACATCGACTTTGATGTGACAGAAGTTATGCTTACTAGTTCTTTTGCAGCTACTTCAGCATTTCTATTAAAGTTATTTTCTGAAGCGAATAAAAAGCAACAAGTTTTTTTTATTGATACTGGCTATCATTTTGAAGACACCTTAAAATACAAAGAACAACTTACCCAACAATATGGACTGAATGTCTCTTCTATTAGTGCATTAAAAGAAGAACATGACTTTACAACTAAAGATGAGACATGGAAAAAGAATCCAGACTTCTGCTGCTCTATTAATAAAGTAAGACCATTAGATACTATAAAAAATAAATATAAGGTTTGGGTTTCAGGTTTAATGGAATGGCAAAGTGACCATCGATCTACACTCGATATTTTTGAATTACGTGGAGAGATTTTAAAGTTCTATCCGTTGTTGGATATTACAAAAGAACAACGTGATGCATACATAAAAGAACATGATTTACCTTTTCACCCATTAGTTTCTAAAGGCTATAATTCGATTGGCTGTAAACATTGTACAGTTCCTGGAGATGATCGGAATGGTCGTTGGAATAACAGCCCAAAAACTGAATGTGGATTACATTTATAAAACAAAAAAGCTCTCAAATTGAGAGCTTTTTTAGTTTATATGAAAATATCTTGTTAAGCTAATACCTGTTGTACTTTATCGGCAGCTTCTTGAAATTCAGTTGCACTCATTACATCTAAACCAGAATTATCAATTAATTTTTTTGCAATATCAGCATTGGTTCCTTGTAAACGCACAATGATAGGAACTTCAATATTACCCATGTTTTGATAGGCATCAATGACACCTTGAGCAACACGATCACAACGAACGATTCCTCCAAAAATGTTTATTAAAATAGCCTTTACAGCTGGATCTTTTAAAATAATTTGAAAAGCAGCTTCTACACGAGCTGCATCAGCTGTACCACCAACATCTAAAAAGTTAGCTGGCTCACCTCCTGCTTGTTTGATTAAATCCATAGTTGCCATTGCTAGTCCAGCACCATTCACCATACAACCAACATTTCCATCAAGATCAACGTAGTTCAAGCCTAATTCTCCAGCTTCAACCTCAATTGGATTTTCTTCACGTAAATCACGTAACGCTGCTAAATCCTTATGTCTGTAAAGCGCGTTAGCATCTAAAGATACTTTTGCATCAACAGCCATAATTTTATCGTCACTAGTTTTCAATACTGGATTGATTTCAAATAAAGAAGAATCAGATTCTGCATACGCCTTGTATAAAAGCGTTACAAATTTGGTCATATCTTTAAACGCAGCTCCAGATAGTCCTAAATTAAAAGCAATCTTACGAGCTTGAAACGGTAAGATTCCAGTTGCTGGATCAATTTCTTCATTAAAAATCAAATGAGGTGTTTCCTCTGCAACAGTTTCAATATCCATTCCACCTTCTGTAGAATACATAATCATATTTCGACCAGTTGCTCTGTTTAATAAAACAGACATATAATACTCTTCTGGCTCTGAGTCTCCAGGATAATAAACATCTTCAGTAACCAACACTTGGTGTACACGCTTCCCTTCTGCTGAAGTTTGAGGTGTTACTAAGTCCATTCCAATAATTTGTCCTGCAATTGTTTTTACTTCATCTAAGCTTTTAGCCAACTTAACTCCACCACCTTTTCCACGACCACCTGCGTGAACCTGAGCTTTAATTACGTGCCAACCAGTACCTGTATCTTCAGTTAATTTCTTAGCTGCTGCAACAGCTTCATCAGCATTTTGTGCAACAATACCGCGCTGAATACGAACGCCAAAACTGTTTAATAATTCTTTTCCTTGATATTCGTGTAAATCCATTTGGTCTTGAAATTTATTGTTAGTCTTCGAATATGCTTCCGAAGTGTTTTTTTACGTCCACAAAAATAAACATACTTAAGGTTTTTACCAATATTTTTATGGAGATAATATTTCAGAAGAAATCTTCAATAAAAGAGTTTTATTTTAAAAAAAATCTTGTCATATCATTAGTGAAAATCGAACTTATTAATAGCTCAGTTAAAAGCATTTCAAGCCTTGTAGTGCATTTTTTTAGTATATTTGGTTTAGCCTCAAATCTTCTAATTACCTGTATTAAGAGATATGAAAATACCAACCATTTCATTTTTATTAGCCTTTTTGTTTTCAATACTTGGTCAATCACAAGACATCATAAAGGCTGATGAATTCAAAACTGTTTCTATTGATTCTTGTATTTCTTGGATGAGATTCAATTACAAGAGTGCAGATGTGGTTCAAGAGGTTGGACTTCAAACCTTAAAACGTTCTCAAAACATTGAAGCGGATTCTACTCTAGCTCAAATACATGAAGAATTATCCAAATGGCATGCGTATAATGGTCTTTTTTCTCCAGATTCTACGGTTCATCATTCTGAAAAAGCGCTAGAATTTTACAATAAAGGAACTGATAGAAATAAAATTGCAGACACCTACGAAATACTATCTCGTCACTATGTCAAAGCACGTAAATTGGAAAAATCGCAAGAGGTTCTCTTTAAAGCTATCACAATCTATGAAGAACTAAATGATGAAGCAGGTTTAGGCAGTGCTTATAGAACTCTAGGTGTTTTATACCGAGTAATGAAAGATTATAAAAAGTCAATTGAATACACAAATAAAGCTTTACCTTTTTTAAAAAAAACAGGAAATTATGGTTTACTTGGTATGGCTCAGTTTAATTTAATTATCAGTTATGGTGAACTTGGTGAATTTGAAAAAGCTTATGAAGCCACTGATTATTGCCTAGAGCTTGTTAAACAAAAAATTCCTGAAGAGGTTTTCATTCCTGTAAAAGCGCATTCATATAGAGGCGAAGTTTACGTTAGAGCAAAAAATTACAAAGAAGCTCTTAAGGATTACATCAAATCTTGGGAGTTGTGTATAGATATAATAGGCGAAGAACGCTGTGCTACATACAGAACTGAAATTGGACAAGTCTATTTACTTCAAAAGGACTATACTAAAGCTTTAGAACACTTGTCTGCTGGTGTAGAAGCATATGAAAAAAAAGGACAAGCTACTATTATTCAACAGTATGAAGATTTATCTGAGTGCTATGCGAATCTAGGAGATTTTGAAAATGCAATTTTATATAAGGAAAAAGCCAATGCTAATTCAACTCAAGTTCTCGAAGATAAAATAGCTAATCTTGAAACTGAAGCGGTAATAAAATACGAAACTGGCAAAAAAAATGAAGCTCTTGCTAGTCAAGAAGCAGTACTGAAACAAAAAGGAAAAACCCAAACTCTTATAATTATTATTGCAAGTTTATTAGCTGTATTATTAATTGCGCTGCTCTATTTTTTTAATAAAAACAAAAAAACTACCCGAATAATTAAGGCTAAGAACGCTGAAAACGTATTACTACTTAAAGAAATTCATCATCGTGTAAAAAACAATCTAGAACTCGTAAAGAGTTTAATTTCATTACAATCTGCCGACTTAGAAGATTCTGCAACAAAGGATGCTATGATAGCCAGCCAAAATAGAGTTCAATCTATGGGAATCATACATCAAAAACTCTATCAAGGAGAAAATCTAGGAAGTATCGATATGAAAGATTACTTCGTTAATTTAAGCGATGGCATTTTAGACACGTTTAATGCTGAAAACAAAGTTAAAATTGAATGCGCAATGGACCAATTAGAACTTGATGTAGATACTGCAGTTCCTATAGGACTTATTGTTAATGAACTAATAACCAATGCTCTTAAATATGCCTTTCCAGAAGATAGTAAGGGTAAGATTGAAATTAGTTTAAGCAAACCAAATCCAGAAACACTAACCTTAAAAGTCATAGACAATGGTATAGGTAAGGTCGAAGGTTCTTCACCTAAAGGAACAGGTTTCGGATCACAACTAATTAAACTATTGACGCTTCAACTCAATGGTGTTATGGAAGAAAAACACGAGAATGGCACATCTGTTTTATTTCAGTTTAAAACAAAAGTAGCTGCATAAACATCTATTTCGACAGGATCAGACGCAAAAACTCCTAA
Organism: Psychroserpens jangbogonensis; assembly: GCF_000797465.1. GTDB lineage: Bacteria > Bacteroidota > Bacteroidia > Flavobacteriales > Flavobacteriaceae > Psychroserpens > Psychroserpens jangbogonensis. The sequence goes on from NZ_JSWG01000001.1 coordinate 67,844, forward strand.
TCATTTTAGTTAATACAATGTTAAAATTGTAAGGATTTTTTTACTATCTTTAACTTTCCCTAAAGTCTTTTTAATAGCTTTATTAAAGACTTATGATTAAAAAGCTGACCATAATATTTGTACTTTTTTGTACATTAAATACTATTGCGCAACAATCAGATTCAAATTTATCGACATTAGATAAATTAGTGAATTGGTTAGCCGTACATAAAAATAGTACTAAAGATTCAACAGCTCTTGGAGTAAATTCTAGAAAAGCAATTCTACTTTCAAAACAATCAAATAATCAAACTACGCTAGCGCAATCCTATGGCTATTTAGCTCTTTATCATAAAGAATATTCTAAACTTGATTCTGCCTTGTACTATTTCAGTAAAGTAAAAGATATTTATGTTAGTCAGAATAATGAGAATAATCTTGCCGCCACTTATATTGATATTAAAGAACTCCATACTTTAAAAGCCGATTATAATCAAGCAAAAAACTATGCCTATAAAGCCTTAGATCTTTACGAAAAATCAGGCAATCAAAAAGGAATTGCGCAATGTTATGCTCATATTGGAGATCTATTATATTATGAAAACAATTATAACCAAGCCGTTAAATATTGTGATAAAGCCATCATCATTCAAAAAGAAATTAATGCTAAAGAAGATTTAGCGCTCTCCTATCGTTTTAAAGCCAATAGTCAACTATTTACAGGCTTTGATTTAGAAAAGGCATTGGAATCAATAAATGCATCAATTGACACGTATAATGAATTAGGTGAAACAGGAGTACCAATCATGGCATCTGTTAACTGGAGAGGAAACATCTTCAAATATATGGATCGATATGAGGAAGCTATTATAGATTATCAAGCCAATTTTGATAACTCCAAAAAAATGGGACTTGATCGCTATTTAATTCCGTCATTGGCAAATATTGGTCATGTTTATCTAATGCAAGGAAATTATGAAGAAGCCTTACCATACAACTTAAAAGCTATTGAGCTTATCAAGCAAACGGGAAGAACACGGAATTTATGGGAAAACTATATGCATGTTTCTGAAATTTACGAATCTCTTGGTGATAATAAAATGGCGTTGTATTATCATCAGCTTTATGTTTCAGAATTAGAATCTTATAAAGACAATATTATCTTAAGTCTAGAAACTGATTCCCAAGCAAAGTATGAGGTAGGCAAAAAAAATGCAACGATCTTATTTCAGGACGATAAAATTAGTCAGCAAAAACGCACTAAGATTTTATATATTATACTTACCACTCTATTAGCATTTATTCTATTCGGCGTGTTTTATAATTATAGAAAAAATCAAAAAAGAAATCAGAAATTAGAAACTTTAAATGGTGCATTAGACACAAAGAATCAACAAAACGAATTACTACTAAAAGAAATTCATCATCGTGTAAAAAACAACCTCGAACTGGTAAAAAGCTTAATTGCTTTACAATCTGCTCAATTAGAAGATTCTCCAACAAAAGATGCCATGATTGCTAGCCAGAACAGAGTACAGTCCATGGGAATTATTCATCAAAAACTCTATCAAGGAGACAACTTAGGCAGTATTGATATGAAAGATTACTTCCTTAATTTAAGTGATGGAATATTAGATACTTTCAATGCTGAAGATAAAGTTAAAATTGATTGCGCCATGGAGCAACTAGAATTAGATGTCGATACAGCTATTCCTATTGGACTCATCGTTAATGAGCTCTTGACAAACGCTCTGAAGTACGCATTTCCAAAGGACAGCAAAGGAAAAATCAAAATAAGTTTAATCCAATCAAATCCAGAAACTCTTACCTTAAAGGTGGTTGATAATGGTATTGGAAAAACCTTTGGAACAGCTCCAAAAGGCACAGGTTTCGGATCACAACTTATTAAACTACTTACACAACAACTCAACGGAAATATGGAAGAGAAAAACGTCAATGGAACTTCTGTGTTATTCGAATTTAAAATTAAATCAGCAGCATAAATGAGTATACCTATAAAAATATTGATTGTTGAAGATGAGATGATAATAGCCGCAAATATCTCATTGCAACTAACTACGCTTGGTTATGAAGTTATTGGAATTGTGCCAAGAGCAGAGGAAGCTTTAACATGTGTTAACCAAGATCTACCAGATATTGTTTTAATGGATATTAATTTAAAAGGAGATATTGATGGAATAGAAACCGTGAAACTAATTAAAGAAATCCATGACGTCGCTGTTATCTATCTAACTGCCAATGCAGATGAAGCCAACTTTAGTCGTGCAAAAAGCACACATCCACATGCTTTCATTTCAAAGCCTTTCAAAAAACTGGATTTGCAACGAGCAATAGAATTAACAGCAGATCGTATTCAACAAGAAAAAAATGATGAAATAGTAGATAACGTTTCAACATCTGAACCTTCTCCATTCATGTTAAGTGACTGCATTTTTGTTAGACACCATGAAAAAATGGTCAAGGTTGATATTAAAGATATTTTATACATCGAAGCAGAACGTAATTACTGTCGTATTTATTCTAAAGGCAAAGAATACTTATTGGTAATGACCTTGAAAGATATGGATGAGAAATTACCAAACAAACACTTTTTAAGAGTACATCGCTCGTTTATTATTAATCTTTCTCAAATTGATGAGATTGCGACAAGCCACATCGTCATTGCAAAAAAAGCGATTCCTGTTAGTAAATCTTTAAAAGAAGAATTACTTAAAAGATTACAAACTATATAGTTAAGTCCAATACACCTTTTCTGAAAAATATTCGATAAACAGAATACCGTTTTCGGACATTATATGCATCCATTCGTCCTTGATGTGTTTCATAAATGCAAGATAATCACTTAATTAGTAATTGAGTATTAATCAATTATTAACCAACCAATTAATTATTATTTTATTATGAAAACGTTTAAAACAATTTTATCAGTAGCATGCTTTTTAATTATGCTTCCTATTACAGTACAAGCACAAGAAGATGAAAACTTCATATTGAACTTAACAGAATTCACTGTGAAATTTGGTCATGATTCTAACTTTACGGAAGGTGTGAAAAAATGGAACAAATGTTATAAAGACAACGAAGGAACCGACACTTGGAATGTATGGCATCGTTTACAAGGTAAAGGTAATGTGTATGTATTAGCAGCAAGAGCAAAAAATTGGGCAGAAATGGATGAAAGTGATCCAGCAGGAAAAAGTTGTAGAGCTATTGCTTTAGATTTCATTACACCTCATATAGAAAGTACTGAATTCAATACCACAAGATTCATGTCAGATTACAGTCGTAAAACGGCTCTAGAAGGCATGAGCATCGTATGGGTAAATAATTTTAAAGTTAACAATCAAATGGCTTTTAACGAAGTTGTAAAAGACGTTACATCTACTCTTGCTAAAAAAGAAGGCGACAATAGAGGATACTGGTACAGTGTTATGGGAGGACAAGGAGCAGACTATTTTGTATCTACTCCATTTAAAGATTTTGCTGATTTAGATACAGACAGAGATAATGTTTGGAAAGTTTACGAAAGCGTACATGGTAAATCAAAAACAAAAGAGATTCGTGAAAAATTTAATGCAACATTAGATGATGCTTGGGCTTACACGTTCACTTTAGTGAAAGATTTAAGCATGAAATAAAATAGTAATCATTAAAACCAACCACAATGAAAAATTTATTTCTATTAGCAATTACTGTAATTCTATTTACAGCTTGTGAAACTAAAGAGAAACGCTATACGCAAGATTCACCTGAAATTGAAACGGTAAAAAAACTGATTGCGAACTACAATTCAAAGACTTACGATACATCGTTCTATGCAGATTCTTCTAAGGCCTTTTTTAACAATTCAAAAACCCCAATTCTTGTAAAAGATATCATTGACTACCACAAAGCCAATGATGCCAATTATTCAAGTAGAGGATTTACTGGTGAAGATCCAGAATATGAAATGGTTGTTACAGATAAAGGAAACACTTGGGTGAATTGCTGGCTTGACTGGAAGGCTACTATGGCTGGAAACGGGAAAGCAATTGACATGCCTATACATCTTACTTATCAATTTGTAGATGGAAAAATTGTAAGAGAAGTTGGCTATTGGGATCCAACTGAAGTGGTTTTAAATCTTCAAGCAATTGAAGCAGAAAAAAAGGTAGTTATTGAAGAAGCAGAATAAAAATATAGCTTGACATAAACTAAACTTATTTGATCTATTGAGTAATTAACATCATTCAATAAGATTTATTCTAACAGGCAGAAACGATTTTTGTGGAGAGAATCGTGATAATACTAAACGATTTAGTTTTAGTGTTTAAAAAGAAATCAACCAACTAGATTATCATCTGCCTGTTTTTTTTATTTATTAAACTCATTCAATTATTCTCGAAACAAGAACATGAAAAAAGCAGGTATCATAGGAGGTTCTGGTTTTATTGAAAGTGATGTAATCTCACTTTTTCTAAATACAAATTTTGATGTAAAAGTGTCTACTACTGATATTTCAAAAAAAGAAAACTATGAACATCTAATGGAATTAGAGCATTCTGAAAACCTCTATGTCTGTGAGATTGATTCTGAAAAAGAATCTGCACTTCATAATTTCACTAAAGACTGTGATCTCGTCATCTTTATTAATCCTTCCGATATCAAATTTTAAAACTTATCAAACAAATGAAAAAACTACCAATCTTAGTATTTCTATCATTTATTACAATAGCAATGGCATTTGGTCAAAACAAATCTACAGAATCAAACATAAAAATGTATGCTCAAGTATGGGACGACATTATGAATAAAGGCCAGATAGATAATATTAATCCAAAATATTTTGATGCGAATATTACAGCTATTTCAAGTCCGGAAAATATCGTAGGTATCGAAAATTTCAAGGCTTATTATCAAAACTTTATAACTGGTTTTTCTGACATCGATTTTACAGTTGTAGATGTTTTTGGCCAAGGAGATAATATCGTAAAACATTGGAACTTTAAAGGAAAACACACTGGTGAATTCTTCGGAATTCCAGCAACTAATCGATCGGTTGATATTCAAGGTGTAACTCTGGTAAAAATGAAAGATGGAAAAATTTCTCAAGAACAAGACTTTATGGACAATACTGTGTTTATGCAACAGCTAGGATTATTATCTAATCCTGATAATGTTGGAATAATAAATAGTGTCTATGAAAATTTTTCAAAAGGAGATATACCATCTGTTCTAGGAATGATGGATCCTAAAATTGTATGGAATGAAGCTGAAAGCAACTCACTCGCTGATGGCAATCCATATATAGGACCAGATGCTGTACTAGCTGGTGTATTTTCACGTCTAGGAGATAAGTATGCAAGTTTTTCATTACAAGATATCCAACTTCATGATATGGCAAACAATCAAGTATTAGCGACACTTCGTTACAATGCTAAAATGAAAACTACAGAAAAAGATATAGATGTTCAAGCTGCACATCTTTGGTCTCTTAAAGATGGGAAGATTATTGAGTTTCAGCAATATGTTGATACTAAGAAATTAGCTGATTCAGAAGGTAAATAATTTCAAATTATAGCATTAAAATCCAACCAAATGAAAACTATTCCACATAAAACGGAACGCTTACATGCATTAGATTCTCTTAGAGCTATTATGATGATGTTAGGGTTGGTGTTGCATTCTGTTATAACATACATAGGAGGCGAACCATATAGTGCCTGGCCAATTAGAGATCCTAATAACTTCAATATTAATTTAGAATTAATAAATAGCACAATACATGTATTTCGTATGCCAATATTTATGGTTGTAGCAGGTTTCTTTGCTGCTCTTCTATTTTATGATCGTAGTGCTTCAAAAATGTTCAAAAACAGAATGTATAGGATACTTCTCCCCTTTCTTGTCTTCGTCATTATTTTATTTCCTTTAGTAATGGGAGGAATGAATTATACACTAAAAGTTTTTGATGGAAATGTAAATGCTTTCTCAGAAGTACTTGCCTCTTTTTCTTCGTTGTCAGATTTCATTCCTTTAAGGACTATGCATTTATGGTTTTTATATTACTTAATCATGTTCTCTATTGCATCATATCTTTTAGGCTTGCTTTTTCAAAAAGCGCCTAAAGTATCTCAATTTACTCATAAGATTTTTCATTCCGTATTCCAAAGTCCTTTTTTAAGGTTAATCGTTTTCACAGCTATCACTGTTATTTTACTTGTATATATGGATAGAAGCTGGGTAGCAACTTCAACAAGTTTTATGCCTGACCTTAATACCTTCATATTTTACTTCTTCTTCTATATGTTTGGATGGTTACTATTTAAATCAAAGTCACTTCTAGGAACTTTTAAACGTTTTGATTGGTTCTTCACAATTTTAGCTTTTGTTGCATACATCTGGTATTTTTATATTGGTTATGAGGTTCTTGATCCTTTCTCAATTAAAGTTATTAAAGCGTCTTGTTGTTGGTTACTAATTTTTGGAGTTACTGGTTTATTTTTAAGATACGGAAGCAATCATTCTGCGAGAATGCGATATGTTTCAGACTCATCATATTGGGTGTATTTATTACATCTACCACTAACCATTATTATTCCCGCTTTAATTGTAGACTGGGATATCCCAGGAACATTAAAATTCATATTTGTAATGACCTCAACAGCAGTTATCTGTTTTGTAACCTATCATTACTTAGTTAGAAACTCCTTTATTGGAAAGTTTTTAAACGGCAGAACATATCCTAGGCAAATTTCAGAAATAAGAAAAGCGCACGAAGCAGAACAATTAAAAGTGCAATTTGATAAATAAAAATCATTAGATGAAGTCATTAAAAAATAAATTAATATTCACTAGAAGCTTGACTGGAAGTGCTGTATCTCGTTATTTCTCTTTTTCAGCATTGTATATCGCACAAGGGATTCCTGAAGGTATTTTATTTTTTGCGCTACCTGCTTGGTTAGCTATGAATGGTAAATCAGCAGTAGAGATAGCAGCTTTTATTGGTGTTATTTTAATTCCTTGGAGTTTTAAAATATTGATTGCACCATTAATGGATCGCTTTACCATTCTATCCATGGGAAGAAAACGACCTTGGGTGATTTTTGGTCAATTAGGTTTAATTCTAAGTTTCTTGAGTATCGGATTTGTTCCAGATCCATTGAATAATAATTCAGGCTTAATGATTGTAGGTTTCTTAATTAGTTTTTTTGGAGCTTTTCAAGATGTCGCAACTGATGGAATGGCTGTTGATGTCATTCCAATTGATGAGCAAGCAAGAGCTAATGGACTAATGTGGGGAACAAAAATAATCGGAACATCAGTTTCTCTAATAGTTGGTACTGCACTCATTAATAGTATCGGGTTTTCCTTAGCGATTTCTTCTTTATCAATTGCTGTTGCATTAATTATGATTGTTCCTATTTATTTTACAGAACGTCCAGGTGAAAAAATCATGCCTTGGTCTAATGGAGAAGCCAATGCTGAATCTAAAGAAAGTCAGTTAAGAAGCTGGAAACAAATTTTAAAAAGTTTGTATAGAGTTGTTAAATTACGTTCAAGTTTAATTTTTTGTATTGCGTCTTTCATTATTGGAATTATGTATGGTCTTATCGACACAGTATTACCAATATTTTCGATACAAGAATTAGGCTGGACAAATACATCATTCTCTCAAGTGTTTTCAATAATTAACATCATAGCTGGTTTTTTTGGAATGTTCATTGGTGGTTATATGGTTGATTATTTTGGAAAACTTAAAATGCTTACCCTTTATTTAGGACTGGTGACTGTAGTAATTACAATATTTGCTTTTACCACAACCTTCTGGACAAATAATATATATGTTTATGGCTTCATGTTAGTCTACTATATACTATACACATTTTTATGTATTGCAGTATTTGCTTCAGGAATGAACCTATGTTGGAAAACCGTTGCTGCTACACAATTTACATTATATATGGCTATATCTAATATGGGACGAGCTGCAGGATCTGCATTAGTAGGAGTTATAAAAACAAGTTTTAGTTGGGAATATGTCTTTCTAGCTGCAGCAATAATGGCATTAATAATGGGAATAATGGTTCAATTCATTAACTTTAAGAACCATAAAGAGAAAGTAGATAGCTTTAAAATTTTAGACCATACGTTCGTAACACCTCATGTTATTGATGATTAAAATAATACAAATCCATTATGAGAAATAAATTAGCATTCACGGTTTTAACTATATTCTTGTTAGTTTTTACGAACTGTCAAAAACCTAAATCCGAATCGATTTCAGAAACTTCGAAGTCTAATTATTTAGACTATTCTGATAAAGAAGACCAATTTACTGGTGGCATAAAAATGGTTCCTATAACAACCGCTAAAGGCACTTTTAATGTGTGGACCAAGCGTGTTGGTAATAATCCAAAGATGAAAGTGCTGCTGCTTCATGGAGGTCCTGGAGGCACTCATGAATTTTTCGAATGCTTTGATGGTTATTTACCTAATGAAGAAATTGAATATGTGTTTTATGATCAGCTAGAATCTCATTTCAGCGATAAACCTAATGATTCTACTCTTTGGACAACCGAACATTTTGTGGAAGAAGTTGAGCAGGTTAGAAAAGCGCTTGATATGGATAAGGATAACTTCTATCTCTACGGACAATCTTGGGGAGGAATTTTAGCAATGGAATATGCATTGAAATACCAGGACAATTTAAAAGGTTTAATTATTTCAAACATGATGGCTAGTATTCCTAAATATGAAGCCTATGCTGCTGAAGTTTTAGGGCCACAATTACCTCCTGAAGTCTACAAAGAGATTAAAACAATGGAAGCTAATGAAGATTTTAGCAATCCAAAGTATGAAGAGCTCGTTATGCAACATTATTATACCGAACATGTTTTAAGAATGCCATTAAATGAATGGCCAGAATCTGTAACTAGAGCCTTTGGTCACCTCAACCCAAATATTTATATCTATATGCAAGGCTTCAGCGAATTTGGAGTTACTGGTGACGCTAGTTTAAAAGGCTGGGACGTTTCAAACCGTCTAAAAACTTTAGAAGTCCCTACCTTAATGATAGGAGCTACTTACGATACAATGGATCCAAAGTATATGGAGTGGATGTCTACCGAAGTTAAAAATGGTCGATTTTTATTATGTCCAAACGGAAGCCATTTATCACAATACGATGACCAAAAAACATACATGAATGGATTGATGAAATTCATAAAAGATGTAGACAAAGGGACACTCTAAAGTTTTCAAAAACCAGCCAAACATGATTACTAAATTCGGAGAGAAATCCACAAGATTATTTGAAAAATACATGCCGAATGCGTTCGTATTCGCTATGCTTCTAACTATTTTCACTGGCTTTATTGCCTTAATCTGGTTACAGGCTTCTCCAATGGAAATCATTAAAGGATGGTACGACGGATTTTATTCTTTATTGGAGTTTGGGATGCAAATTGTATTGATTATCATCACTGGATTTGCTATTGCATTGTCACCAGTTGTAAATCAAAGTATTGACAAATTAACCAACTACATCAAAACACCACGACAGGTTTACTTTTTTGTTGCAATGATTGGTGCTTTGCTGTCACTCATTAGTTTTGGATGGATTGTTATTACTTGCGTTTTAGCAAGGGAATTGGCGATGAGAATTAAAGGTGTCAATTACCCATTTTTAATCGCCTGCGTTTATTTTAGCGGAGGAAGTTGGGTCACTGGTCTTTCGAGTTCTATTCCGCTACTATTAGGTACAGAGAATAATTATTTAATCGAAGCTAGAATCTTAACAGATATTATTCCAACCTCGCTCACACTGGGTTCTGGACTAAACTTTGCAATGATGACGCTCTACGTTTTATTCGCACCCTTAATGATTGTTTTTCTAATTCCGAAAACGAAGAACATCAAACAACTTGAGGATATGCTGGAAGATAAAGCGGTTAAAAAAGAACTTTCCATAAAAGAAGAAGCTTTTAGTCTGAACTTATCATACAAGTCAGTTTCCGACAAATTGAATAATGGTGTCGTACTTCTTATTTGTATTGTGTTGATGGGATTGACTTATATCATCTATCATTTTTATACCAACGGTTTTCAATTGAATTTTAATATCATGATTTTCATTTTCTTGATTACTGGATTGGCACTACATAAAACACCAATGCGCTATGTGATTGCTATGAAACGCTCCAGTAGCAATGTTTCTGGAATTCTATATCAGTATCCTTTTTACGCTGGTATTATGGGTATCATGCTTTACACAGGTTTAGGCGAGAAATTGGCAGAAATCCTTGCCTCTGTTGCTACCATAGAGACGTATCCCTTTTTCGCATATATTACTGGAGGTCTAATCAATTTCGCTATCCCATCTGCAGGTGGCGAATTTGCAGTTGTAGGTCCAAGTATTATCAATGCTGTTAAAGTGATTGGTGAAGGTTTACCAGACAACGAGGTTACAGCAATGATATCAAGAGCTTCTTTATCTATTGCCTATGGAGAAAGCCTTTCTAATGTATTACAACCCTTTTATTTATTGCTTGTATTTCCGATTATGGGAACTGGTATTAAAATCCAAGCGAGAGATGTGATGGGTTATCTCGTTGCTCCATTTATTGTGTTCTTTATCATACAATCCATATTAGTGACTTGGATGCCATTATAAAATCAAGAAATAAACCAGCCAAAAACCACCAAAAATGAATCTAAAACAATCAATGCTCATTGCATTAATCTTAAGTCTCCTGAGTTTAGGAGCTTGGGAAATGTATTGGAGAGCACAGAATAAATTACCAGATTTAGACGACAACAAAGACCTTTGGGCTGTACAAAGGGCTAAAGCAGAAACATTGTCTGAAGATGGTGTCATCTTAATGGGATCATCTCGAGTTCTCTTTGATATTCAATTAGACCAATGGGAAAATGAAACTGGAGTTAGACCAATACAATTGGCATCTGCTGGAGCTTCACCTCTTCCTATTTTTCATGATATTGTAAATAATACAGATTTTAAAGGCACTGTTTTGGTTGGTGTGACTCCTGGTCTATTTTTCTCAACTACATTTCCTAAAGCTGGTCCTTGGAAACGAGCACAAAGTAGAGTGGATTATTTTGAAGATAGGACTTACGCACAACGACTTAATCATTGGCTGTCTCTACCTCTACAAAAAAACCTAGTACTGGTTTCTACAAGTGAAGAAGGTTGGTCAGACGATATCGATTTAAAATCTTTATTGAATAATTTTAATTCAGGAGACAGAACTGGAAAACCTCAATATCCTCCATTTAATACGTTCGCCTATATAGGACAAGACAGAAACAATCCAATGAGCGAAAAAACGGCAACAGACACAGCTTTTGCTAATTCAATAAAAGCAGCATGGAAATTTGTAATCATGGGTAACAAAAACCCTCCCGAAAAAGAGGCTACAACTAATTTCTTTGTTGCAGATGCAAAAAAATTCATGGAAAGAGGTGGCAATTTAATTTTGGTTCGTTGTCCTTCCAGTGGTTGGATAAAAGAAGGTGAAGACAAGTTTTTGTCACGAGCCGATTTATGGGATCCACTTGTAAAAGCTACTAAGGCAAATGCTTATTATTATGAGGATTACGATCAGCTCAAAGATTTAGAATGTCCAGAGTTATCTCATTTATCTGCAACAGACGCTCGGTTTTTTACTACAGAGCTAGTAAAAATAATGAAAGCCGATGGTGCTTTATCTAACTCTAAAACTAACTAATTATGTTATTCAACTCTTTAAGTTTCGTAGTGTTTTTAGTTATTGTTTTGGCACTTTATTATTCAAAACTTTTAAAATGGACTGGTAAAAAAAGGATGTTGCTTCTTGCGAGTTATGTTTTTTATGGCCTTTGGAATCCACCTTTGGTTATTCTACTATGGATTTCTACTATTGTGGATTGGACAGCTGGCAATAAACTAGCTATTGAAACCAATAAGAAAAAACGCAAAATGTGGCTCCTTTTGAGCATGTTCGTTAATCTTGGTTTTCTTGCTTTTTTTAAATATGGTAATTTCCTATTAGAGAACTTTACTTTAGGAATGAATGCTTTAGGATTAGCATATGAGCCTAAGCCAATGGATATTATTCTTCCTATGGGAATTTCCTTTTATACGTTTCAAACCATGTCTTATACCATAGACATGTACAATAAAAAGATTAAACCTGCTCGTACATTTTTAGATTTTGCTTTGTACGTCACGTTCTTTCCTCAGTTGGTAGCTGGTCCTATTGTGAGAGCCAAAGATTTAATCACTCAGTTTTATGAAGAAAAAAAAGCCACTTCACAGCAATTTATTTGGGGAACTTTTCTTTTGACTATTGGACTATTTCAAAAAGTTGTTTTAGCAGATACCATGTTAGCAGATGTGTCAGATGAGGTTTTTGGATCTAAAGATCTACTTCATAGCTTAGATGCTTGGACAGGCACACTGGCCTTTTCTGGACAAATATTTTTTGATTTCGCAGGTTATTCAACTTGTGCAATTGGTATTGCATTAATGCTTGGTATAATTCTACCAGACAATTTTAGGTATCCTTATGCCTCAATAGGGTTTTCAGATTTATGGAAACGTTGGCATATATCTTTGTCTACATGGTTAAGAGATTATTTATACATCCCTTTAGGTGGAAACAAAAATGGCATTACAAGAATGTATGTTGCTCTTATGCTTACCATGTTACTAGGTGGTTTATGGCATGGAGCTGCTTGGACATTTGTAATTTGGGGAGCACTTCATGGCACTTACTTAGTTATTGAACGCTTACTCAAACAAAAGATCAATGTTAAAATCAATGCATTTAATGGAATATTATTAGCTCTTCTAACCTATACACTTGTCAACTTTACTTGGGTATTTTTTAGAGCTAGAGAATTTTCAACAGCAAAAAACATGATAAGCTCTATGCTCTTTATGAATCCTGAAGGTGCAAAAATTCTTCATGACTTTGATATTATTAAAGTTTTAATACTTACAAGTATCTTATTTATATGTCATTGGATCATGAGAAATACATCAATGAAAGAAGTGTCGCAAAAAATATCCCCTTTAGTTTTAGGAATAGTTTGGGCAATAATGTTATTCTTAATCGCAATTGCTCAAGGCAGTAGTGAACAGTTTATCTATTTTCAATTTTAAAAACATACAGTATAAATAACATATTATGGACGTAAAAAGCAAACAAAATAACATGCTTCCCATTCAAAAAAGTGATCGTATTCAGTTTCTTGATGTACTTAGAGGTATTGCCATTTTCTTTATTTTTAGTGCCAATATCCCAGTGTTTTCAGGCTTTTATTTCTTTCCTGATGAAGGAAGAATTCCAGAAACTCTCTTGTTTACAGATGAAATTTTAGACTTTATAATGTATACTCTAGTGGACGGAAAGTTCTATTCTATATTTTCTTTATTATTTGGTATTGGCTGTGTCATACAATACAATAATTTAAAAAGTCACAATAAACCATTTGCTCCATTTTTTAGACGACGTATGTTTTGGTTATTAATCATTGGTTTGATTCATTTATGTCTGTTTTGGATTGGAGATATTTTAACCTTGTATGCTTTACTTGGATTTACGTTAATTTACTTTATTAAGCTTTCAGATAAAAACCTCTTAATCGTTGCAGCCTTCTTAATTTTGTTTCCAATTGTCCATTGGTTATTTGTCTATTTTACAGAGCTCAATTATTATCGATTTTTCTTCATCACAAGTGGTGATTACTACCAACATTTCGGTCTACCAACTATAGATCGAAATGGAATTCCATTTGCTGATTTTCAAAGCTTTCAAACTAATGAGAGTATATTGGATTATTTTAAAATGAATATTGGAAACACCTTCATTAGAACAGGAGCTATTTTAAGAGAAGGTAGAATTTTTAAAGTTTTGGGTATCTTCTTAATCGGAATTTGGGCAGGACGAAAGGTCTTGAATCATGACTTATTGAACAACACAAAACGTCTAAAGAAGATTGCACTTTGGGGAATTCTCATTGGTTTACCTATAAGTATCCTTAGAACTTATATAGAATTTTATGGTGGTCCAGAAGATTACTGGAAATTATCTAAAATCGTTTCATATGCATTAGGAACTGTCCCTCTTGCTATGGGGATTTCTGCTCTACTTGCCTTGCTATATTTTAAAAAGCCATCTGCTTTTGCTGTCTTTGCTCCTGTTGGTAAACTAGCATTAAGCAACTACATATTTCAAACCTTTATTTCGGTAACAATTTTCTACGGAATTGGTTTTGGTTTCACAGGAAAATTCGGCTTCACGGTAATTATGACTATTGCTATTTTAATCTTTTTATTCCAAATTTTAATGAGTAAATTATGGCTTAAACATTTTAGATTTGGTCCATTTGAATGGATTTGGAGACAATTAACATATGGCAAATATTTGAAAATCAGAAAACAAAACAATGATTAAATTTAACCGTAATTAGATTAAACTTTAATAATAACAACTACTTTAACCCACTAAAATAAAGACTATGACATCAAAAAGTGACCATTGGACCAAGCTAGAGCTTCAAATTTATATCCTACTTCTTTGCGCTAACTCTGACGCTGAAGAAACTGAATTAGAAATTAGAATGATTAAATCTAAAGTAGATATCAAAACCTTTGAAAAGATATATGAAGAGTATAATAATGATAGCGAAGAAGATCATTTCGAAAAAATAGATGATAATATTCATCAACATGATTATAATAATATGGAACTTGCCAAATTTCGTCAAGAAGCGCACGACATATTTTTTAGTGATGGAAAATTCAAAATGATGGAGCAAAATCTAAATCGCATTTTAGATAACATTATGTACTAGGTATCTTTTAAAACTATGATTAAATTCTTCAATAAACTAGTAATCACAATATCTGTCACCTTGTGTTTAACAGCTTGCATTGACAACCAAAAACTTCCAGATCCTCTTGAAGCTGGATGGAATAACGAAGTCGTTTGTGAAGTCATAGAAGACAATGACAAAGTGAGAACGCTTAAATGTACCTTTCCTCCTGGTGTTGGTCATGAACGTCATTACCATAAATCACATTTTGGTTATACTTTGGCTGGAAGCACTTTCAGAATTAAAGACACTACAGGAACTAGAGAGGTTACTATACCAACAGGATATTCCTTTTATAATGACAAAGTCGATTGGCACGAAGTCCTAAATATTGGAGATAGTACTGCTGTTTTTTTAATAGTTGAGCCCAAATAATAATTCTTGTTAAAACTACTTATAGCTGAATCCAATTTTATAAATTTATCACAGTATTCAATATTGATGATATGAATGGATTTAACATTGTAATGGTAATTGCCATTATTCTTTTTGCAAGATTGGGTATTCGCTTGGTGACTGGCTATATCAAAATGAAAAAAGAAACTAAAGATGAAGACAATAATAACGACAAATAGTCAATACTTAAATTACTCTTTTACAGTTCCGTTAAAATGACTAATATTTGGATTTATTGGATTCCCTGAAGTTCTTCTGAAAGATGCTATTTGTCCACAATGCCAAATTGCATCAGCAATTGGCCCATTAATTTGATTCCAAAATGGAATTTCTCGCTCACCAAAAATAATTTTGAACTGCGAAATATCGCCACTGCTTCTTAAAATATCTGCAGCAGTTTTAAGATTCATTAAAGCTTGTTCTCGTTTTTTCGCATAAGTCATCTCCGTTTTATCAACCTTTCCATTGGCTTTCTTAAGGGTAGAATTAACAATAATATACGATAAATCTAAAATATGATCAATGGTTTCAGCTGTTGACCGCACGTCTTCATTTGGTTTATACTCTAAATCTTTATCTGATAAACCTTCACTTGCCCAATAAAATCTGAATCCCAGTCCATCGACCAGTCTTGCTGCAACAGTTCCAGCTGTAAATGTCTCTGAATATTCTGGAACTTCATAATAAGGAAGTTGTTCTTCGTCGGTTTGTGCTTGAAAAACCGATGAACTTAATAGCGCAAGAATAAGTGTAAAATATTTCATTTTATTTTGGTTCTAATGTTATAACATAATCATAACTTTCAGTTAATAATTTAGCCAATCTATCCAAATCGGTTAACATACTGTCAGGTATTAAAACATAGCCTTTCATTATTGCTCCATAGGATTTATACAAAGAAGAATTGAATTCATTAATATATTTCTCTTGAACAGCTTTTGAAAATCTAAAACCCAATTCGGCATCTTTATTCAATAATGAATACATGTAACCGCTAGCAGACGTATAAGGCATTGTTTTACCTTTTCGTTTAAAACAAGAGCATTTATCTACAACTGGTCATAAATCTCTAGCCTTTCTTTATACATCTTAAAAAAAAATTAATTTTTTAGTTCGGTATTATTATTTATGGTATCCGTTCCATATTTGTCAATAAGGTAAATCAATGCAGTCATAGATGCAGCACCAAGTTCTAATTCGCGCTTATTAACATGCTCGAAAGTATCGTTAGCAGCATGATGATGATCAAAATAACGTTGAGAATCTGGACGTAAACCAGCTAAAACAATATTATCATTTTTTAATGGGCCAATATCCGCTCCACTATAACCTGCTTCAAAATAATGAATTAAATAAGGTTTAAATAACGATCTCCAGCTTTGCACTTTAGCCAACATCGCTTCGCTAGATTGAAAACTAAAACCTCTTGGTGTAAATCCACCAGAATCACTCTCTAAAGCAAATATGTGATTCTCTCCTTTGTTTTTAGCCACTTCTGCATACTTTTTACCACCACGTAAACCATTTTCTTCATTCATAAATAAAACAGCTCGAATAGTTCTCTTCGGACGAATGCCGCTTTCTTTCAATAAACGAAGTACATCCATTGATTGCACTACTCCTGCTCCATCATCGTGAGAACCATCACCTAAATCCCAAGAATCCAAATGACCTCCAACTACAATAATTTCATTTGGAAACTCACTTCCTGTAATTTCACCAATCACATTATATGATTGTACATCTTTCAATTGTTTACAATTCTGACTAAAATATAATTTAATGTTCTTATCAAGAGCCAGAATTCCGCTTAACAATTCCGCATCGTTAGTACTTATTGCTGCAGAAGGAATACGTTGTGAATTTGGCAAATCACCATAACTCATGCTTCCAGTATGTGGATAATCATCTAATCTTAAATTCAATGAACGAACAATAACTCCAAGAGCTCCATATTTCGCGGCTTCTTTAGCGCCAGAATAACGCTCTCCTGAACAACCACTATAAGCTTCAAAAGTATTAATCAAATTAGCTTGCAATGGTTTGTTAATGAATACTATTTTTCCTTTAATCTCAGCTTCTCCTATAGCCTCTAAATCTTTATATGTAGCAACTTCGATGATATTCGCTTTAACGCCTCCAACAGGTGTTGAAATTGATCCTCCAAGCGCACAAATATTAATACTAGTTGTTTTTCCTGGTGAGGTTTCTATATATGCAAACTCAGGTGCTCCTCTAATCCAACGAGGCACCATAACAGGTTGTAACCAAACTTTATCTAAGCCTAGTTTCTCAAACTCTTCTTTTGTGTATTGAACTGCTCTTTCAGCATTTAAAGACCCTGAAAGTCGTCCACCAATTTGATTAGATAAATGATCTAACCATTGATAGCTCATTCCATTCTCTAAAGAATTATCATAAACTTTTTTAAGGTTTTCAGCATCAGTTTGTGCTGAAATTTGAAATGTAATTACAATAGAAAGTAATAGAATTATTCGCTTCATAAAGGGCTTTTTTTATCGAAGCTAAATATACTATTTAAAAAACTGACGATTTATAAAGAAATCATAAAAAACTACTCACTCTCGAGTTCTTTTATGTAATCATCAAGATTAGCTTTGATTTTATCATTAAGCTCTGGTTCAACGATGTCCTTATATTGGATAAGTGTATCGTATAAAATTTTGGCAACGATATATCTAGCCGTTGGTTTATCGTCTGCAGGAATTGCAAACCATGGTGCATGCG
Organism: Psychroserpens jangbogonensis; assembly: GCF_000797465.1. Classification (GTDB taxonomy): domain Bacteria; phylum Bacteroidota; class Bacteroidia; order Flavobacteriales; family Flavobacteriaceae; genus Psychroserpens; species Psychroserpens jangbogonensis. Next base: position 85,850 of record NZ_JSWG01000001.1, read on the forward strand.
TTTTAGAAGTTCTATTTATTGCATCTTCATAACATGTTTGGTAGTCATCCCAAAGTTTACGCTCTTTTAAATCGCCTGGAGAGAATTTCCAATTTTTACTTGGTTTTTCAAGACGACGTAGTAAACGATTTTTTTGCTCATCTTTAGATAAGTGAAGGAAAAATTTAAAAATAATAGTCCCATTTTGAGCTATATGATTTTCAAATTCATTGATTTGATTAAAACGCTTATTCCAAAATTCATCGTTTATGTCTTCTATAGAATTTACATCCGGTAAATTTTCACCTAAAATATAACCTGGATGTACTCGAGTCACTAATACATTTTCATAATGTGTTCTATTAAAAACACCGAATTTTCCTCGTGCAGGAAGTGCAATATAATGTCTCCATAAGTAATCGTGATTGAGTTCTTGTTCTGTAGGAACTTTGAAACTATGGACAACAATTCCTCTGGTATTAAAATCTTTAAACACTTCTCTAATCATGCTGTCTTTACCAGCAGTATCCATTCCTTGAATACAAATTAGAATGGCATATTTACCATGAGCATAGATTGTATTTTGAAAATCACCAAGCTTTTCTCGAACATCTTCCAATTCATTTTCAATAATTTTCTTATCTGCTTGCAAATCAAAAGTTGTTGGTACCTTGCTCAACTGAATGTTTTCAGTAACCTTGAAATCGTTAACATTAATATCTTTCATAATCACTTATTTTGATGCGAACATATTCACATCCTTTTCACTTACTTCGGTTCCTCCAAGGATTATAAGTCGCTCAACAACATTACGTAATTCACGAATGTTACCAGTCCAGTCATAATCTTGAAGTAATTTAATTGCTTTATTTGAAAACTCCTTTTTAATGTTTCCTTGTTCTTCAGCAATTTTAGACGTAAAATGATTAATCAATAATGGAATGTCTTCACGTCTTTCATTTAAAGCAGGCACTTTAATAAGAATTACGGCCAACCTATGGTATAAATCTTCTCTAAACCTGCCTTCTGCGATTTCCTTTTTCAAATCTTTATTTGTAGCAGCAACTACACGAACATCAACCTTGATATCTCTATCGTTACCTACACGTTGTATTTTATTTTCCTGCAAAGCTCTTAATACTTTGGCTTGAGCAGAAAGACTCATGTCTCCAATTTCATCTAAAAAAATAGTTCCTGAATTTGCAGCTTCAAACTTACCAGCTCTATCCTTAACAGCACTTGTAAAAGCACCTTTTACATGACCAAACAATTCACTTTCAATCAACTCAGCAGGAATTGCAGCACAATTCACTTCAATTAATGGACCTTTACAACGAGCACTTTTTTGATGTAACCAATGCGCAACAAGTTCTTTACCAGTTCCATTTGGTCCAGTAATTAGAACTCTGGCATCGGTTGCTGACACCTTTTCAATCATATCTTTGATATGTGAAATAGCATCACTATCACCTATCATCTCATATTTCTTGCTGACTTTCTTTTTGAGCATTTTATTCTCAACAACAAGTGTTTTTGTATCTAATGCAATACGAACTGTATTGAGTAATCTATTTAAATCTGGTGGTTTAGAAATGTAATCAAAAGCTCCTAATCGCATTGTGTTTACTGCTGTATCAAGATCTCCATGTCCAGATATCATGACCATAGGAATTTCTGGCTTAATTTTTTTGACGGCCTCTAAAACTTCAACACCATCCATCTTTGGCATTTTTATATCACAGAGTACTAAATCGTAATCCTCCTTCTTTATTTTTTCAATACCAACAAGACCATCTTCAGCTTCTTCAACTTGGTAACTATCACTCTCTTCAGACAGTATTTTTATTAATACTCTTCGAATTGCCGCTTCATCTTCTATTACTAAAATCTTTGACATATTTATATTTTAAATTTAATTCCTGTTCTTAAATAAAATGAATTTAAATCATCTAATCTAAAAACTTCATCTCTATTTTTATCTCGTAAGACATTATTTAATCGAAATGTATAACCAGTATAAGCAAATGCCACTATATGTTTTGTTAATAAATACTCGTAGCCAATACCACCTACTACTACAGATAATGAAATGTTATCTACTTGTTTGCCTTCTATAATAAGTTCCCTCTGTAAGTTAGCATAATAACCATCTAAACTTACAAAGGTTTGAACCATATGTTTTTCGTTGAAAAAATATTTGACATTAGATTTTGGTACACCTGCAGAATACGACCAATTTTCATTAACGCGTCTATAGTAAATTATAAAAGGCAACGGAAAGGGAACACCTGTAGTAGCGTTATATGTCAAACCCAAAATTAAACGGTAAGGTCGTTTCAATTCTTGATCTTTCGTTTTGTCATTAATAACAAATAAACCTCCATTAAAAAAGATATCTTCAGACGTAATTGCAGATACCAATGTAGATGCAATTCTAGGGTTAAAATTAAGACCAATGCGCCAATCTTCACTTGTTTTAAAAGTGTAACCAATATTTAAATCTATAATATTTAGGGATTCCAATAGTGAATTATCAAAAGGATACTCATCATTTAAATTTAGAATGATATTGTTGTACTCTGCTCCAATTACTAGATAGCAATCTTCTTTTATTTCTATTGGATAGTTAAAAGCTGCACGAAGTCTCGTGTATTGATCTTCAGATTTACTTTTAGGTATAAACGAATACTCTAGTCGCACTATATCTGTAAGTTGCGCTAATACAGTATTAGAGAACAAACAAATTGTAATAACTATAAAAACGTATCGAAACTTTTCAAGCATAAATTTAATTAGAATTGCTTTTTAAAATTAAGGAATAAATACATTATTCCGATTGTTGTCTGATATGAATATCTCTTTGAGGAAACGGAATTGTCACATTGTTTTCTCTAAATAATTTATCGATTTCGAATCTAATATCACTTTTTTGAAAAACAGCTTTAAAACTATCATCGATAGTGAAAATCAATTTGAAGTCTAATGAACTTTCTCCAAAATTAGTAAAAATAACGACTGCTTCAGGACTACTTAACACATCAGGATGTGTACTGGCTGCTTGCAACAACAACTTCTTTACTAGTTGAACATCGCTACCATAAGCGACACCTACAGAGACGCTTTCTCTTGTTATCGTTCCGTTTTGTGTCCAATTGTACAAGCTATTCTCTAAATACAAATGGTTAGGAATTACCAATACTTTATTATCAATAGTAACTGCTCTAGTCGTACGGAGTTTGATTTCTACAACGCGACCTACTTTGCCATCAAGTTCAATGATATCACCAACATGTACAGACTGATCTACAAGAATAAAAATACCAGAAATAATATCCTGAAATAAGGTTTGAAGCGCTAAACCAATTCCGATAAGTAATGCTGCAGATGCCGCAAAAATTGCCGTTACATCTACTCCTACAGTATGGAGTGTTGTAAGTAAAATCACAAGGTAAATAAGCCATTTAAAGTAGCCAAATACTACATTAAATTTCCCTTTATCTTCCTTTGGTAAATTTCTTGTGAATGCTTTAAGAACAAGTCTTAAAATAATTGTAGTTATAAATATCGCAGTAATCACTATTAATATATCCAAAATCGATATACTTATTTTATCAGAAATATCTAAATGCAAATTGAGGAAATCTTTTGTTTTTTCCCAAGCAGTACTTTCTGCAATTTTGTCTTCTATTTCAGATAAATTTTGAACCACAATTAATACTTAATCCATTTAAATAATTCTTTATAAGTAGGTTTTTTTCCGTACATCAAAATACCAACACGATAGATTTTTGCCGCAAACCAAACTGTAAACACAAATGTACCAACCAAAATTAAGAATGACAATACTTGTTGCCAAATTGGGACACCAAATGGTATTCGCATCAACATCACTACTGGAGATGTAAATGGAATAAATGAAAATACTGTAGAAACTGTTCCATGAGGATCTTCAATTACCGTAAAAATACCAACATAAACCGCCAAAATTAATGGCATTAAAATTGGCATCATAAATTGTTGAGTATCGGTTTCATTATCAACGGCAGCACCTACTGCAGCATACAATGAACTATACAAAAAGTAACCACCAATAAAAAAGAATAGAAAAGCAATAACCAGATTGCCTATAGGCAAATTAAAAAATGATTGTAATCCCAATTGCACTTCTTGAGCAATTTCAGGGTTTTTCATAGCCTCACTAATTATATCTTGTTGAGGTGACTGCAGCTCTGATAAGCTTATACCGAAAATTGCAGACAATACTAACGTTAAAATACCTCCTAAGATCACCCAAATGGTAAACTGCGTAATACCAGCGAGAGAGGTTCCTATAATTTTACCCATCATCAACTGAATTGGTTTAACTGAAGATATTATAATCTCAATTATCCTACTAGTCTTCTCTTCAATGACACTTCTCATAATCATGTTTCCGTAGATGATAATAAACATGAACAAGAGGTATCCTGCTGCACCACCAAATGCCAGTTTTAAATAGCTGTCAATTTTAGACGTTTTTTCACCTGTAAAGGTTTCTTGTGCAATGGTAATATTAGATTTTGAAGCTTCAATTTTTTCAATATCCACACCGTCATTAAACAACCTAGTATCTGATAATTTCTTTTCTATTTTTTCTTCAAGACTTGACATTATTGATAGCGAAGGCGATTCGTCAGAATAAAACTTCACTCTAGGCAATACATTAGTTAAATCAATGCTTTTTTCAATGTATAATAATCCAAAATCTTCTTTCGATTTCACCAATTCTTTTGCCGTTTCTAGGCTTTCAGTGGTTAAAATAGTATAAGTGGTATGTTCTGTACTAACAAAGACTTCACTTAAAACTCCAGTCTCATCCAATACTGAAATACTTCGATCTTTATCATTATTAAGTTGAGACAAATAAGCAACAACAGCAATTAAAGCAACCATAATTAAAGGGCTCACAAACGTCATGACAATGAACGATTTGTTTTTGACCTTAGTTAGGTATTCTCTTTTTATAATAAGTGGCAAATGATTCATCTTAATTGTTTTTGACAGTTTGAATAAAAATATCGCTTGCACTAGGTATCACTTCAACAAAGTGATGCACTTCTGCTTTAGAAGTTAAAAATGATAATAAGTCGTTTGAAGAATCGTTAGCATCTAGTTTAATATTCATCTTAACATCATCATTTAAATTCCTAAATGTAGCAGGCAAAACTTCAAATTTTTCTTTGATTTCATTTGAAACACGTTCAATACTATCGGTCTGAAGACCTACCTCAAATGTATTCGTTTTATATTGACGTTTAATGTCAGTTAACTTACCATCTAAGACTTTATTTGACTTATGAATTAAAGCTATATGATCGCAAAGCTCTTCCACAGATTCCATTCGATGGGTAGAGAAAATAACGGTAGCACCTTCATCTCTTAACTGAAGAATTTCATCTTTTATCAAATTAGCGTTGATAGGATCAAAACCAGAAAAAGGTTCGTCAAAAATCAAAAGTTTTGGCTGATGTAAAACCGTCACAATGAATTGAATTTTTTGCGCTTGACCTTTACTGAGTTCTTGGATTTTTTTGTTCCACCAATCTCCAATTTCTAACTTTTCGAACCAATATTTTAAGCGTTTTTTCGCTTCTTGTTTTGTCAAACCTTTAAGTTGTGCCAAATACAAAACTTGCTCACCTACTTTCATAGACTTGTATAAGCCACGCTCTTCAGGTAAATAACCAATATTCCGAATGTCTTCAGGCTTTAAAGGCTCACCATCTAACAACACTTGACCAGTGTCTGGCATTGTAATTTGATTGATGATGCGAATAAGAGTTGTTTTACCAGCACCATTTGGTCCTAATAAACCAAAAATACTTCCTTTGGGTACTGAAACAGAAACAGCATTTAATGCTCTAAAATCTCCGAAGTTTTTAGATACTGAATCAGCAACTAAGAGGTCATTCATATGTTAAAATTGAAAAATTAAATTTCGTAACGTCAAAGATAAAGATGTTAACATGAATTAAGTACTTATGGTACTAAATTTTAACTTTATCACTAAAATATAACAAATTAGCAAATTAAATCAAGTAACTAAACAACTCGTTAGAAACGACTTAAAAAACAAAACCCACCCTTAATAAATTAAGGATGGGAAAAAATTGCTATGAAAAAGAAAAATTACCACTAAAATGAATTAGTGATATTCAAATATAGTGTTTTTTATTAAAAAACTGATTTTTATGAAAACATATCTTTAACTTTTTCAAAAAAAGATTTATCACTACTCTCGGGTTTAGGATTGAAGTGTTCATCGTTTTTCATACTTTCAAAAAATTCTTTTTGTTGCTTATTTAAGGTTTTTGGTGTCCATACATTAACATGCACTAATAGATCTCCAGTACCATAACCATTAATGCTTGGAATTCCTTTTTTGCGTAATCGTAAAATTTTACCTGATTGCACACCAGCTTCTACTTTAATTCTGACTTTACCTGTAACCGTATCAATCTCTTTTGAAGTACCTAAAACAGCATCAGGAAGGCTTATATAAAGGTCATAATGTAAATTATCTCCTTCACGCTTAAGTGTCTCATGCTCCTTTTCTTCTATAACGACCAATAAATCTCCAGATATTCCATTTCCAGGTGCTTCATTACCTTTTCCTGTAACTTTCAATTGCATGCCATCAACAACTCCTGCTGGAATTTTCACAGATACAGTTTCTTCTTGAACCTTAAGTCCCTGACCATCTGCATCACTTGGCTTTTTATCTATACTTTGTCCAGCGCCACCACAAGTTGGACAAGCAGCTGCCGTTTGCATTCGTCCTAAAATGGTATTAGTAACTCTTGTAACTTGGCCTGCACCATTACATGTACTACATGTTTTATACGTAGTTCCAGGTGCTTGAATTTTTCGTTTTACTTTGATTTTCTTTTCAACACCATTGGCAATTTCATCTAGAGTAAGTGTAACACGAATACGAAGATTACTTCCTTTTACGCGTCTTTGTCCTCCACCAAATCCACCACCAAAACCAGAGAAGCCTCCTCCGCCTCCGCCTCCAAAAGCGCCACCGAAAATATCTCCAAATTGACTGAATATGTCATCCATATTCATATTTCCACCACCACCAAAGCCACCTGCTCCATCAAAAGCTTGATGACCAAACTGATCGTATTTTGCTTTTTTATCTGCATTACTCAATATTTCATAGGCTTCTGCTGCTTCCTTGAATTTTGCTTCTGCAGCCTTATCATCAGGATTTTTATCTGGATGAAATTTAATAGCCATCTTACGATAAGCCTTTTTAATTTCAGCAGCAGATGCGTTTTTATCAATACCTAATATCTCGTAATAATCTCTTTTTGCCATGTCAATCCACCTGTTTTTAAGATAAAAACAGGTCTTTTTTAAATTAATATTTTATTGTCCAATAACCACTTTTGGGAAACGAATCACTTTTTCTCCTAGCTTATATCCTTTTTCAACAACATCTACAATTTTACCCTTAAGGTCATCGGTTGGTGCTGGAATTTGAGTTATAGCCTCATGAATATCTGCATCAAACACATCTCCTGCATTGGCTTCAACTTTTTCTAAGCCTTTTTGATTAAGTGTTGTCAATAGCTTGTTATAAATTAAAAGCACACCTTTTCTAAGTTCTTCAGCTTCTTTATCATCTTCAATATGTGCCAATGCACGCTCAAAGTCATCTAATACAGGAAGCATTGCCAACATGACATCTTCACTTGCTGTTTTAAATAAATCTATACGTTCTTTTGAAGTCCGTCTCTTATAATTTTCAAACTCCGCAAAAAGACGTAAAAACTTATCTTTTTCTTTTGCTAATTCTTCGGTTAATTGCTCTTCAACTGAAACTTCTTCTACTTGCGTATCTTGATTAGAAGTTTCGTTTACTTCTAAATCCTTTATATCTTCGTTTTTATCTTTTTTACCCATTGTATTTGGTCTTTTTTATAAATCTTCGATTTAAGACTGGCAAAAGTACTGCCATTATTATTAAAATGTCAAAATGTCATCAAAAAAATTTAATCCCTTGATGTGTCTTCAGAAATTATTATTTTTGATTTAATAATAACACTAAAACTATTTTAAATGTTTAACAAAACAATGCATATTGCATTAACACTCGTATTCGTTCTTTCAGTTGTTGGATGTAAGGATAAAGCTGAAGAAGCTAACACAAGCGATGCTGAAGCTGCTGCCATTAGTGAAAGTACTTCTGAAAAATTCACTGTGAACGTTTCTGAATCTACTATTGAGTGGAAAGGCTTTAAGCCAACAGGAACTCACAATGGTACAATTAACCTTGATAGCGGTGTTTTTAAAACTGATGATGGTAAATTACAAAGCGGTTCATTTTTAATAGACATGAATTCTATTACTGTAACAGACTTGGAAGCTGGTGATGGAAAAGAAGATCTTGAAGCACATTTAAAAGGAACTGTTGAAGGAAAAGAAAATCATTTCTTTTATGTAAAAAAATTCCCTTCTGCTGCATTTGAGATTACTAGCACTGAATCTTTAGCCGCAGGAAAAACAAGATTATCAGGTAATTTAGCTATAAAAGGTCAAAAACATAACATTTCATTTCCTGTAAACATTACAAATGAAGGTGACCAAATAACATTAGAAAGTGAGCCTTTTACCATTGATAGAACAAAATGGAATGTGAATTACGGTTCTAAATCTATCTTTGAAGGTTTAGGAGATAAATTCATTAATGATGACATTGAACTAAAAATCAAAATCAAGGCTAAAAAAGCTTAGATTAGAAGTATATAACACAAATGTAAAGGCCATTCTTAAAAAAGAGTGGCTTTTTTATTATCCTAGTAAATCTTCTATGGCAGGTTCTAAATGATGGTGTTTAAAATCAAAGCCAGCTTCTTCAATTTTCTGTGAGCTCACACGTTGACTTTCGAATAATAAAATATGCATTTCGCCTAAAATCAACTTCATAGCTAACTTAGGTATGTTAGGCAAAATAAGAGGTTTTTCTAATACTTTAGCAACCACTTTAGTAAGTTCACTATTACTTGTAGGATTAGGAGCTACTCCATTGTAGACACCTTCTAATCGATTTTCTGCTAGATACATGAAGAGTTGAGCTAAATCTTCAATATGTATCCAAGATTGCCATTGTTGACCGTCTCCAAAAGCCGCTCCAGCAGCTATTCGAATAGGTTTTGCTATTTCTGGCAATGCACCTCCTTTTTCAGAAAGCACCAAACCAATTCTAATTTTTGAAACCTTAATTCCTAACGAAGAAAACTGATTAACAGCTTCTTCCCACTTTTCAACTACCTGTCCTAAAAACGAATCGGAAATATTTTCAAAATCTTCTTCGTAATAATTGGTTTGAGAACTTGGATATATTCCAATAGCACTTGCCGAAATAATATGTTTTATTGGAAAATTATTGGATTTAATAGTATCATAAAGCAGCTGAACAGTTTCTGTTCTGCTCGAAAGAATTTTATTTTTATGACTGCTCGTCCATCGTTTTGAAATAGAAGCTCCAACTAAATTTATTATGGTATCAACACCATCAAAACACGATTTGTCAATTTCTTTAGTGTCTGGATTCCAATAGAAACCTATATAATTATCCTGAGATGATAATTTATTTCTTGAAGTTGTCAAGTAGTGAACTAGCCAGTTATTATCATGACAAACTTTAACAATTTCTTGTCCGATTAATCCTGTAGCGCCTGTTATTAATACTGTTTTCATACCATGACAAAATTAATTAAACTCTAATGCAGGAACTAATTATTATGAATGGTTTAACGTTTAATAGCTCTAAGCATATGTCGCTTTCCTGGAGGACCTTCTAAGCGTTTAATTTCAAAACCAACAGCCCTTAACGCGCGTTTCACACTTCCTTTAGCGGAATACGTAACTAAAACACCATTTGGTCTTAAGGCGTTATACATTTTTCTGAATATAGCTTCTGTCCATAATTCTGGTTGCACTCGAGCTCCAAAAGCATCAAAATAAATAACATCATAACAATTATCATCGGTTATTTCATCAAAAAACTTTTGCTGTTTAGTCAGCCTAAATTGTTTAGTAATATTATGTGACGTTTCCCAATCAGACTTATGAATGGCATCAAAAGAATTGTTTTTAATTTCTAAAGCTTCAGTATAATTTAATTGTTCTAATTCTTCAGAAGAAATGGGATAAGCTTCAACTCCAAAATAGTCAATTTCTAGTTTGAGTTGTTCTGAATTTAATAAGGTAAGAATGGCATTTAATCCAGTGCCAAATCCAATTTCTAAAATTGAAATTTTGTTCTCTGAATCTTGAATCATTTCAGAATTAAAAAAAAGCAAACCATGTTTTATATAGACATGATTTGCTTCTTGTATTGCACCATGAACAGAATGATATTGTTCGTTCCACTCTTCAATTTGAATTGTTTTAGAACCGTCTGCTGTGGTGATTATTTTGCGTTGCAATATTCTTATTTAATTAGTAATTTTTTAATCTTAGGAATTGGTCCTGTGCATTCAGTTTGATGACAAGACACACATAAGTTAATTGCATTATTATAACGTTCGGAAAGCGCTACATTAGAATCCTCAGTAAATACTAATTTCTGAGCTTCAATAAACTTACCAGAATAATGATCAAATGTTTGGTTTCTAGATTTAGATTCCGAAAATTCGGCTGAATGAATCTTTAAAAACGCTTCTGGAAATTCGGTCGTTATCTTTCCGCTTTCAACTTCTTTTTTAAGCTGTAAGTTAAAGGCATGCATACCTCGCATTAAATTAGCCATTTCAGAACCTTGATATACATCATAACGCTCTGTACCATCAACAATAGTCACCTTTTTTTCAATTTTTTCTACTTTTTCAGAAGAATTACAACTAAAGACTAAGGCAATTGCAAATATGTAACTAACTCGTTTTAGCATTATTCCTCTTTTAATAAAACACCATCTGCAACAAATGAAAATGTCTTTTTAGGCTCAGTGATTTTAGCAATCTCTTCAGCAGATTTCCCTGCATCTTCAGCATAATGACGTTGTTCATCAACAGGAACTTCATTTACAAAAGCTTTACCGTTTAATACAACTTCCTTCCCAGCAATATCCTTAGGCATGAAAAAACCATAATCTTTAAACTTCACCATTACTTGTTCTCCATTTTCTAGATCTACTTTCATCCAGCATCCTTTTGCTTGACAAACCTCATCTACTTTTGCAATCATTTTAGTATCAATAGAGTCTCCCATAGTCATACTTTCAAAATGAGTTGCCATTCGTTTTGCTGAAAGTGCATCAGCATCATTAATTTCTTTTCCGAAAGAGCTGTAAGAAATATCTTGCTCTTTAGAAATATCTTGAGCGATATCTTGAGCGATATCTAAATTTTCTTCGGTTTGCTTGTTTTCATTTTTACAAGAAAAAACAAAGGTAACAAGCACTAATAGTAAAAAAATACGTTTCATAATAGGTGTGATTTTTAAATAAATATTTGAGTTACAAAGGTACATATTTTTTAGCTAAATTTTATGCATTTATAAGGCTGAAATGACTAATTTTGCATAATCTAATTTAAAGAAAAATATGACTCAAGTTTCAACTCACGAAATCGATATAGTAAAAGCTCAAACCTCTAAGATTCACGATGTAGATTTTGACAATCTTACATTTGGTCGTGTGTTTACAGATCATATGTTTTACTGTGACTTTATTGATGGTGAATGGCAACAGCCTAAAATTGAGCCTTATGGTCCAATGACTATTGATCCTTCCGCTCGTGTATTTCATTATGGACAAGCAGTCTTTGAAGGAATGAAAGCCTATAAAGATGATGATGGAGATGTATTTTTGTTTAGACCTGACGAGAACTTTGCTCGTATTAATAAATCAGCAAAACGTTTAGCGATTCCAGAGTTCCCAGAAGCATACTTTTTTGAAGGCCTTACGACGCTATTGAATCTTGATAAAGCTTGGGTAAAAGGTGGAAAAGGAAATTCATTATATATTAGACCATTTGTTATAGCAACTGATTCTGCAATTGCTGCAGCACCTTCTAAGAACTATAGATTCATGATTATTTGCTCTCCAGCAAAAGCATATTATAAAGGCACTGTAAAAGTTCTAATTGCAGAACAATACAGTCGATCAGCTAATGGAGGAGTTGGATTTGCAAAAGCAGCTGGAAACTATGCCGCACAATTTTACCCAACAAGTCTAGCACAAGCGAAAGGATTTCAGCAAGTGATTTGGACTGATGCTGATACACATACTTTTTTAGAGGAAGCAGGAACTATGAATGTGTTTTTTAGAATTGGTGACACCTTAATTACGGCTCCTACTAGTGATCGTATTTTGGATGGAGTTACTCGTAAAAGTCTAATACAATTATGTGAAGACAACAATATGAAATGTGACGTAAGAGCTATCAAGGTTGATGAAATTGTTGAAGCATCTAAAAACGGAACATTAAAAGAAATTTTCGGAGCTGGAACTGCTGCAGTTATAAGTCCGATTTCTGCTTTTGAATATCAAGATACTGTTTATAATCTTCCAGAAATAAATGAGAACTCTTATTCTCACATTCTAAAAGAAAAAATGCTAAATATACAGCATAACTTGGCTGAAGATAAAAATGGCTGGAGATACGAAATCTAATAAAACTAAAAAGAAGCCAATTGGCTTCTTTTTTTTATGACTCTAAGATCTCTTGAATTTTCGGTTTGAAATAATTTGGGCCTTTTAATACTTTTCCGTCTTCTCTATAGATAGGCTCACCATCCTCACCTAGTTTACTCATATTGCTTCGTTGAATCTCATCAAAGACTTCTTCTATCTTATGTTGTAAACCATGCTCAATAATAGTTCCGCAAAGGATATATAACATATCTCCTAAGGCATCAGCGATTTCAACTAAATCATCTTCATTTGCCGCTTCAAGATATTCTTCATTTTCTTCACGCATTAATTTATAACGCAACATGTTTTTCTCAATTCCTAAACTCGCTTTAGGTGTTTCTCTATGACCAATTTTAAATGCTGAGTGAAAGGCTTTTACGGCTTCGATTTTGTTTTTCATTTGTTGTGTTTTTTATGATTTTAATAAAAAGTCTCCCAATTACGACCCTACTTTATAAAGAATTCACAAACATTAACGTGAATTTATATGAGTATTGAAATTGTATTATTTATTTTTGCATAAAAATAGCTATATGTTCAGTAACGGTCAATTGATTTTTGGAATTTTATTTGCAATAGCATTTATTGTGGTCATCTTTTTTGCTTACAGAAAAGATTTTAAGATTCATCAAAAATATTACAGAGGTAGCATTTGGATTTTAATTGCCTTTGTTTCTTTTATTGCTATGATTGCTACCATCAAGTCTATATTTGTATAAGTATTCCCTTCCCTTTTATTTCATTTTTGTCTTATTTTTCCTTCTAACATCGCATTTTTTAGTAACTTAGTTAGATTCATATCTTAAAAACATGGTTCGTATCTTAGGTCTTCAAGGAAAAGGAGAATTGATGCGTTATGCATTAGAAAAAAAGTATAATTTTTAATATATTTAAATTAATTAAAACATTACAACCACTACTATTATGAAAGCATTCAAATCACTACTCTTAGTATTATCAATACTTCTTTTTAGTCAAAGTTATTCACAAAGTTACGTTGGTCTGGTAGCAGACAACTATGCAGGAGTTCATGCCGTTGCATTTAATCCATCGAGCATTGTGGGTTCAAACTATAGAGCTGATATTAATGTGGCTTCCTTAAGTTCATTTGGTGGAAGTGATTATTTTGGCGTGAGATTTAGTAGTTTATTCAATTCTGGTTTTGATTTTGATGATGATGCCGAGCGCTTTTTAAGTGAGAATAATAACTTCTTCCTAAATGCTGACGTTCTTGGTCCTTCATTTATGTTTAATATTGATAAGAAAAATAGTATTGGAGTGATTACAAGAGCAAGAGCTTTTTTTAATTTAAATGAATTCAACGGAGAATTATTTGAAGCTATTGAAGATGATTTCGAATCGGATACTGACGTTGTTTTTGATTCTGAAAATTTAAATGGAACAATTCATGGATGGGCGGAAATAGGAATCGCCTATGGTAGAATATTAATGGATAAACCAAATCATGTGATGAAAGGCGGAATCACTTTGAAATATTTATTAGGCGCAGGTGCTTTGTTTGCTGAAAGTCCTGGACTAAACGGAACCTATTTAAGAGCAAGTGAAACTTTAGTCACTCAAGGAAATGTTAATTATAATTTCACTCCAGGCTTCGATGAAGACTTTGATAAAAGTAATCTTACTAGCGGATTTGGAATGGATTTAGGATTTACTTATCAATGGCATCCAAATAGAGAAAGTGATAGCATTCCTATGTATAGGGACAAGTACAAATTGAAGGTTGGCGTATCGGTTACTGATATTGGTTCCATAAAATATGAAAATGCAGAATTCAATTCCTATGATATGAATGCAGTCGTTGATGCCTCTACCTTTGAAGATCTGGAAGAATTTTTAGATGACAACTATCAAAACACACAATCTTTTAAAGATGTAACAATCAAGTTACCAACAGCATTACGCGTACTTATAGACTACAGAATTACAAACAAATTTTTAGTCAGCGCAAATACAACTCTTTCTATGGTAAAACGAGAGAACGAATTGGCAAACTCAGTAAACAATTCTCTTACCCTTACTCCTCGATTTGAAACCAAATGGTTTAGTTTCTTTACACCTGTTAGTATTAGGCAATTTGATGATTTTGCAGTTGGTGGTGGATTTAGATTTGGACCTTTAACTGTGGGATCAGGATCTATTTTTACTAATTTGATTTCAGATCGTTCACGAACTGCAGATGCGTTTGTTGCATTAAAAATTCCTCTTTACAGAAAATAAATCAATGAATTGTTTAACCATTAGGTAATTGATTTTTTTTATTTACTAATTAGAATTCAAATGACCACTTTAATGATTCATACATTTTATACTTTTAATTTATCTTATCTTCGTGCAATAAATTAAAGTTAGTTTATGAGAAAATTATTTATACTATTCGGACTAATAGGTTTTTTAGTTCTTGGCTGTGCCAGCCCATATTTGAAAGATTCTTCAAATGTTAGTAAGGTTAAAAAAAGTTATGATAACATTTTGGTCGTAGCCAAAGCCAAAGATAAAATAGCAAGAATGAAATTTGAAGAGCAAGTTGTTCAAGATCTTGCTAGCCAAGGTATCAATGCATCTTCATCTATGTCTATTATAAAATCTGAAAATTTTACTAAAGAAATTTCAGAACAAGATATCGAATCAATAAGACTCAAATTACTGAAGGATGGATACACTGGTGTAATTATTACTAATTTAATTAATAGCGCTCAATATACAGATGTCATTTCCGGAAATTCTGGGACAGCAATGTTGCCTGTTAGATATGGTCGGTTTGGAAGATATTATGGCGCCTATCCAGTATCTTATTGGGAACCTGATCAAGTTGTAACTGGAATAGAATATACTTTAGAGAGTTGCCTTTACGATATTTCAGTAGATCAAAAAGACAACTTGCAATGGATTGGAAGATTTCAAGTTAAAGACCCTTCTTCATTAGTTAAATCAATTGAAAAATACTCAAAAGAACTGACCAACGCTTTAATAACAGAGAGCATCTCTCTATAAGCAAAAGCCCAAAATGTTACTAGGTACTAACACCAAAAAACGTAACAACGACATTACAAAATAATTGAAATCTAGAATCCATTAAAGTCTTATTATATTTACAAAAACATTATTGACTAATCCAAAAAAAAATGAATTATGAAAAATAAAATATTATTAGTAGGAATCATTGTTTGTGCTCTAACATTGACCTCTTTTACAACAAATGAGACTAATCTGCAACAAGCTAATACAACAGAAACTAGTAGTGAAACTCAAGATTTACAACCTGACACAAAGGAACCAATTACATTGCCTGTTGGAACCATTTTCTTTTTAAAGTCTTCTACAGTTATCAGTTCTAAAAATTTTAAAGCAGGCGATCACTTTTTTGTAGAGTTAGAAAAAGATGTAACCAAAAAAGGAAAAGTACTTATCCCTAAAGGGACTATTGTTCAAATGGAAGTGCTAGTGTCTGAAAACAAAAAACGAAGATCGAGTACATTTGCCCTAACTGTAGGAGGTTTTATTATTGACAATTATCTTCAACAAGTTAAAACAGAAACTAAAGTAATTACCACAGAAGATATGGCAGGTGGAACGGTTAAAAAAGCAGCAATCGGTGCAGGTATAGGCGCTGCTTTTGATGGCGGAACTGGTGCTGGACGTGGAGCTGCCATTGGTGGTGCCATGGGTTTACTTAAGCCTGGACAGAAGATTCAATTCCCAGCAGGAACTAAAGCTACATTTCAATTAGAACTCCCTTTAAAACTAGATTGGTTATAAAAAATTTAATATTTATAGCACTTTTATTTTCAGGATTGAATTCTCAATCCCAAGTATTGCTATCGGTAATATTTGGTGATAAGCTAAATTCTGAAGGGCTAGAATTTGGACTAGAAGGCGGTGTTAACTGGTCTAATATTGGAACCTTGGAAGCTGATAAACACTTATCATCTTTCAATCTAGGATTCTATTTTGATATTCGCTTGAAAAATCAATGGAATTTATACACAGGTGTCTTAGTTAAATCAAAACTTGGAGCTGATGAATTAAGCACTCAAGATTTAAATTTATTAGGAATAGAATTACAAGAAGAAGACGGAACTTATAGCCAGAAGATTAATTATTTTATCGTTCCCATCCTATTAAAATATAATTTTAAGAATAGAATGTATTTTGAAGCTGGACCTCAATTAGGATTAATGCACAAGGCTTGGGTGGAGTTTAATTCAGATGAAGATGATAGGAATATCCGAATTAAAGACACTAACAAAGATCAGATTAATAGGATTGATGCTGGAGTTTCAATAGGCACAGGATATAAAATAATTGCAGATACAGGAATGACCCTTGGGATAAGGTATTATCACGGACTAACTAATGTTTATAAAGGAATTTCAGGATCAAATAATAGTTCTTTTTTTTTAAAAGTAAATATCCCAATTGGAGCTGCTAAAGCAAAAGATAACGATTCTAACGAGTAATTATTCAAGCCAAAATGATAAGATCTACCATACTCATCCTAATTACAGCATTCCTTTTCATTCAAAAGGCAAATGCTCAATATCCAACTACCAAAATCAAAGATAAACATCAAGCTTATACAGACAGCCTTAAACAAGTAACCTACGATAATATTTTTCCTGTTTGGGGTCAAAAAGCCTACCAAAAGGGATTTGATATTCCATATCCAACTGGAGTGATGGTCAATTATGTATATGTAAAGCAAGGTCTTATAATCGATAATATGCGATTAGGTCTCCAAACTGACAATTTGGATCTTCCACTTACTAGTGTTAATTTCATTGAGTTTGGCGATAATTACACCACAGCAAACACAGTGATGATAAGACCAGATATATGGATATTACCGTTTCTAAATGTATATGGCTTATTTGGGAAAGGAAATTCTAAAACAGAAGTTAACCTTAAGTTTCCTATAGAACTAAAATCTATAGTTGAACAAGAGGTAAGAACTACTGGAATTGGCCTTACAGCTGCAGGAGGTTTAGGACCAGTTTGGTTAGCTCTTGACGCTAACATCACCTGGAATAAACCTGAGTTATTAGATGATCCTGTAGAGGTTAAAACATTTGGAATTAGGTTTGGTCATAATTTCGTTAACAAATCAAAACCATACAGAAACTTTGGGTTTTGGGTTGGTGCAATGAGTATCTCTTTAGGCTCAAATACCGTAGGAGAATTAAAGCTTAATGAAGCACTTCCGCCAGAAACATGGGAACGCGCAGATCAAATAGTAGCTGCATATGATAACTGGTATGATAATACTGCTACAATACCACAAAAAGTAATTGCAGATCAAACATTAGGGCCACTCGTTCAAGCTATTGGAGAAGCAGATGGAGAAGCAGTAATACGTTATGGTTTGGATAAGAGTACAAAACAAAAATGGAATGGCATTATAGGCGCACAATACCAACACAATAAAAACTGGATGTTTAGAACCGAAGCAGGTGTTATTGGAGATAGAAAGATGTTTCTACTGTCTTTAAATTATAGATTTTTGTTATAATGAAATTAATAACAAGTGTTGTTATCTCGATTCTTATTACTATAACTAGTATAGTTATTGATGAACATAAAAATAAGACCACTGCAACCAAAAATAACATAAAAATTGTGTTAGATGGAGTACGTTCAACTGAAGGTAAAATAGTTGTAGCAGTTTTCAAGGATCAAGAGGATTTCAAATCAAGAAAACCTGTAAAAAGAATTGAATTTAATAAAATTAATTTAGACGAAAATCAAATTGTCATGAGTTTAGAAACAGGAATATATGGTATTTCTGTTTTTGATGATGAGAATGATAACAATAAGATGGACTATAATTTTTTAGGTATACCTAAAGAAGGGTTTGGCTTTTCTAATTATTATCATACAGGTTTATCAAAACCACATTTTGATGATTTTAAATTCGAAATTATCGATACATCAGAAAAGTTGATTAACATTACATTACGCTATATGTAATTTATGATTTTAATAAAAGTGTTAGCGTTAATGTTTTTATTGAATGTTTTATTTTAAAAAAACCAATATGAGATTACGTGTTTTTAAATGTATCCTGGTGCTATTACTTTTTTCTTCTGCTATTACTTACAGTCAAGAAACCAAAGGTGAAAAAGAAGAAACAAACCAAGAATCTGAAAAATTCAAGCGCCATTCTATAGGTTTTTTTCTAAGTCATAGCCATATAAATCAAAGTAGAATAGATGGCGAAAAAAGTTGGGTTTCTGCACCATCACTTGCGCTTAATTACAATTATCTATTTAACGAAAAATGGGGATTAGGTTGGCATAATGATCTCATCATTGAAAAATTTATTGTTGAAGACACAAGAGAAAACAAAACAGAATTAGAACGAAGCTACCCTTTTTCAACTATGCTTGTTGGTTTCTATAAGCCAAGCGAAAGTTGGAGTTTAGCTCTGGGTGGAGGAGCCGAATATGAAGAAAATGAAACCTTTGGGCTTATTAGAATTGGTACAGAATATGGAATCCCAATTCCTGATTTGGAATTAGAAGTCCTATTTTCATTTAATTATGATATTCTTATTGACGCTTATGATAGTATAAACTTTGGTATTGGAATTGCTAAATCATTTTAAATAATTACTAATAAAACTAAATACAATAGTTAGATTATGAATAGAATTATCAATTTAATATGGATTTGTCTCATTGCTTTTACAGCAAACGCACAAGACACAAAACCAGTAGACACAGATGAACTAGATAAAGGCTGGGAATTTGATTTAGCACCATACGTTTGGGTGGCTGACCTTTCAGCTGATATATCTTTCCTTGACCAATCAACAGCAATTGAGGCCCAATTTAAAGATGTTCTCAATAATCTTAAAATGGGGTTTTTAATGCATGCCGAAGCAAGACATGATAATTGGTTTATTGCTGGTGATATTGTGTATTTAGCAGTAGAAAAAAATGGAGATGTCGATGTTGTATCTATTAGTACCAATACCACTTTGAGTATTAAGCAAACAGTTGCCGAAATAATAGGTGGCTATACGTTTGTAGAATCAGAGGAATGGCTTTTCGTTGACGGTTTTGCAGGTCTTAGATATTTTGGTATACAAACAGAAATAGAAGCTGGAAGTCAAGAGCTTTTAGATGAAACAATAAATACTACAGATCCAATAATTGGACTTCGCTTACGAACAGTGTCCGATAAATGGCAAAGTAGTTTAAGAGCAGATATTGGAGGATTTGGTATTGGTTCTGAGTTTAGTTGGAAAACGAACTTATTACTAGGCTATAAGTTCTCTGAGTTATTTTCCCTTCATGGTGGCTTTCAAGCTTATGGTATCGACTATGAAAAAGATGACTTTGGTTTACAAATGACCAGTGCAGGATTCTTACTTGGTGCAAACTTTAATTTAAAATAAAATAAATCTTATGAACATTATAAAAAAAATTAAATTATTAGCAATAGCATTATTCCTTTCTAGTGGTGCTCTTTTTGCTCAAACAGAAGAAACTCAAGAAACAACCGGTTCTGCAGAAGACCTAGCTAAACAATTAGCAAATCCTGTTGCCTCACTGATTAGTTTACCGTTTCAAAATAATTTTGATTTTGGAGTTGGACCTTTAGATGGTTTTAGATACAACTTAAACATACAACCTGTTATTCCAATATCACTTAATGAAAATTGGAATATGATTAGTAGAACCATCATACCACTTATATCACAAAATGATGTGACTGGAAAAGGAAACAATGAAACTGGACTTGGTGACATTGCACAAAGTATATTCTTTTCACCTAAGGCAGTCAAAAACGGAATGGTCTGGGGAATCGGACCAGTATTGCTTTTACCAACAGCGACGAACGATTATTTAGGAGCAGATAAGTTTGGTGTTGGTCCCAATGCTGTGGTTTTAAAATTAAATGGACAATGGACGTATGGCGCCTTAGCAAACCATGTTTGGTCTGTAGCCGGAAGTGGTAGCAACGATATCAATGCAACGTTTTTTCAGCCATTTATGACGTACGCAACCAAAACTGGTTCTTCTTTTACCCTAGCCTCTGAGAATACACAAAGCTGGGATAATAGTATATTTGGAGGATTTGTTGGAGCTTACTATGCCAAAGTAACAAAATTTGGGAGTCAAATGGTACAACTTGGAGGAGGACCTAAAGTATTTTATGGGAACAATCCATTCAATCCAGATTGGGGATTACGATTGAACGTCATTTTATTATTTCCAAAAAAATAAAATAGAATCGCAAAACTATATATTACAATAGCACTAATTATCCTTCCCATTCTAGGTTATACCCAGAATGGAAAGGTCGCTATTGATTCTATCTTAGTACGAAACCAAGACACTACCAATATTAAAAAAGTAGCTTTTAGCGGTTATCCCTATGTTTTTTATTCTCCTGAAACACAAGCAGCAATTGGAGCTGGTGGCATATTTCTGTTTTACACAAAAGAAACAAAAAACTTAAGACCTTCTAAAGTTGGCTTTGGTGCGCATTATACTACAAATAAACAATACAAGTTTTCGTTAAAGCCAAGTATTTATTTTAACTCAAATAATCTTGTGGTAAATATGCCTATGTCTTTTGGGTATACACTTGATAAGTTTTGGGGAATTGGAAATTCAAGTGCTGAAACAGGAACAGAAGAGTTTTTTAGACAAGACATTAATATACAATTGGAAATTCAAGTTCCACCTTTGCTGTTTTTTTCAGATCGTTCAGGTTTTATAATAGATTATAAAAACACAGCAATTGTCGATTCAAAAGAAAACCAATACATTCTCGATGAATCCATTAATGGCTTTGATGGAGGTGATATTTTTGGACTTGGATTAAACCTTATTTGGGACAGACGAGATAATTTGTTTTATCCAACATCAGGACACTATCAGTACATTAAATTTATAGTCTATCCTGAACCTAGTGATTATGTTTTTTCAACATTCGAACTTGATGTAAGGTATTATAAAACATTGCTAAAAAATCAGGTGTTAGCAACCAACCTCTATATAAAAAGTGTTGGAAGCAATGCTCCTTTCTATGAGCTACCAGCCTTGGGAGGTCAGCAACGTTTGCGTGGATATTTTGAAGGCAGATATCGCGACAGGAATTATGTAGCTTTTCAAATGGAGTTGAGACAATATTTCTCGAAACGATTTGGTTTCGTTGCCTTTGGAGGTTTTGGCGATGTTGGTGAAGAATTAACAGACTTGAACTTAAAAAGTTTAAAATATAGTGCTGGTGGAGGTTTACGATATTTATTTAATACAAAGGAAAATGTAAACTTAAGAATGGATGTTGCCGTAGGCAGAGATGGAAATGCTGGTATTTATTTTGGAATTGAAGAAGCTTTTTAAAAACCGCACTAACATTTTTAGAATCATTCTTATTATTATCAAATAATTAGTGTTTTTATATGTGCTTATAATCTAATCAGATAGATTGTATAGTCTCTAGTTTTAATTAATATTCATTAACAACTTAATACTATTTCATGTTTAATTTTTTTTTTATTATGTTAAACATATTTGTCAACTTTATAAACTCATATTCTCCTTTTTTTATCTAACTTTACAAATTAACTTAAATTTCATTCTATGAAAAATCATTATTTAACTCTACTATTTATTACCGTATTTGGGTTTACTCAAGCTCAAGATAAACCAAACATCCTAGTAATTTGGGGTGATGACATCGGACAATCAAACATTAGCGCCTATACTATGGGTATGATGGGCTATCAAACGCCTAACATAGATAGAATAGCCAATGAAGGGATGATTTTTACCGATTATTATTCTGAGCAATCCTGTACAGCAGGGCGTTCTTCTTTTATTACGGGACAAAGTGTATTTAGGACGGGTTTATCTAAAGTAGGTTTACCTGGTGCAAAAGAAGGACTTTCGGCTGAAGATCCTACAATTGCAGAATTACTAAAACCTTTAGGTTATAAAACAGGACAGTTTGGAAAAAATCATTTAGGTGATCGCGATGAACACTTACCTAGTAATCATGGTTTTGATGAATTCTTCGGAAACTTATATCACTTAAATGCTGAAGAAGAACCAGAAAATGCAGATTATCCGGATCCAGTAAAATATCCAAATTTTGCTAAAAATTATGGACCAAGAGGAGTAATACATTCTTATTCAGATGGAAAGATTGAAGATACAGGCCCATTAAATATAAAGAGAATGGAAACTATTGATGATGAATCTGTTGCTGCAGCAAAAAAATTCATCAGAGCTACGGTAAAATCGGGCGAACCATTTTTTGTATGGTGGAATGGTACACGTATGCATTTTAGAACGCATGTAAAAGATGAGCATAAAGGTATTTCTGGACAAGATACATATGGTGATGGTATGGTTGAACATGATATGCATGTTGGAGAATTACTAGATTTACTAGATGAATTAGGAGTTGCAGACAATACAATTGTGCAATATGGTACTGATAATGGACCACACAAAAATACCTGGCCAGATGCTGGATCTTCTCCTTTTAGAAGTGAGAAAAACACCAACTGGGAAGGTGGTTGGAGAACCCCTTCAATGATTAAATGGCCTGGTAAAATTAAAGCAGGATCTGTTTCTAATACGATTATTTCAGGTATGGATTGGTTACCAACATTTTTGGCTGCGGCTGGAAATGAAAATGTAAAAGACGAACTATTAAAAGGTAAAACTATTGGTGACAAAACTTTTAAAGTTCATTTAGATGGATATAATATGTTACCACATTTAATGGGTAATGAAAAAGAAGGAAGAAGACATGAGCTTTTCTACTTTTCTGATGATGGTGATTTAACCGCTATGAGATATGATGATTGGAAATTAATTTTTATGGAACAAAGAGAGACTGGGACCTTAGCATTATGGTCAAACCCATTTACACCTTTAAGAATTCCTTTAATTGAAAATCTTAGAAGAGATCCTTATGAAATTGCTACTATTACTTCAAACACTTATTATGATTGGTTGCTTGATAGAGCATATTTATTAGTGCCGGCACAAGATATTGTTGGGAAGTTTTTAATGACTTTTAAAGACTATCCACCACGAGCTAAAGCGGCAAGTTTTTCTTTAGATCAAGTATTGGAAAAACTAACTTCTCCAGTTAAGCATTAAGGATATTAACAAAAAAAAAGGCAACTTAATTAGTTGCCTTTTTTTTTTTTTTTTTTTTTGAAGAGTATCTTATTTTGTATATTTAATTATAATCAACTAAATTAAAACTTATGAAAAAACAAATATTATTTTTAGTCTTTACCGCATTTGCCTCTTGCTTCGTTAGTGCACAATCCTTTGAAATCACACCGTCTTACGGTTATCAGTTTGGAACCAAACTAAGCTATGGTCCAAATTATATTAAGATGGAAGATAGTGACCAATTTGGTATTAACCTTGGATTTGAATTGCAAACAGGCATGATGTTAGATTTATCATATTATAATATGAGTTCTGAAGTCAGAATAAGAGATGTTATTGTCGCTCCATTTGAACAACGTTTAGCTGATTTAAACCTCGACTGGTTTTTTATTGGTGCAACCCGGTATTTACAATCTGGTCCATTAAAACCTTTTGCAGGTGGCGGATTAGGGTTGGTAATTATCTCACCAAAAAATGAAAATCCAGATATATTGAATGCGAGCTTTAGTAATGAAACGAAGTTTGCATTTAGTTTTAAAGCTGGTGTTAACTATATGTTTTCAGATGTCATTGGCATCAATCTTCAAGGAAATCTCTTTTTCCCAGTAAATTATGGCGGTTTTTATGTTGGTTCAGGAGGAGCTGGTATTAGTACAGGATCTACTGTAATTCTTGGAGGCTTTAGTGGTGGGCTCATATTTAGACTTGATACAGGCCAAAAAAAAACAGACTAAGAACATATAGGCTTAATAGCGATTTTAGTATCTTTAAAAATTAATCACACAATTATAATTCAATAGGAATAGCTAACTAAAACCAAAAATTTATGAAAAAATACTTATTCACGGTTATACTACTAACCTTACCATTTATTATGGTATCTCAATCTGAGAAACCCAATATCCTTGTTATTTGGGGAGACGATATTGGTTGGTCAAACGCAAGTATTTATAATAGAGGTATGATGGGCTATAAAACGCCAAACATAGACAAAATTGGAAAAGATGGTATCATGTTTACCGATTATTACTCGCAACAATCTTGTACTGCTGGTCGTGCTGCTTTTATTACAGGACAATCTCCATATCGTACTGGTTTAACTAAAGTAGGATTGCCAGGAGCAAAAGAAGGCTTAAGCGGGCTTGATCCAACTATTGCAGAGCTATTAAAAAATCATGGCTATGCCACAGGACAATTTGGTAAAAACCATTTAGGTGACAGAGACGAGCATTTACCAACAAACCATGGTTTCGATGAGTTCTTGGGTAATTTATACCATTTAAATGCCGAAGAAGAACCAGAACATCCAGATTATCCAAAGGGAGCTGAATTCAAGAAAAAGTTTGGACCAAGAGGTGTTATGCATTCTTATTCTGACGGAAAAATTGAAGATACAGGGCCATTGACTAAAAAGAGAATGGAAACCGTTGATTATGAAACTAGAGATGCAGCCATTGCTTTTATGAAAAAATCGGTTGCAGATGACAAACCATTTTTTACGTGGTACAATTCTACTTTAATGCATGTGTGGACACACTTAGAGGATAAAGACAAAGGGACAACTGGGCTAGGTGTTTACGCAGATGGTATGGTTAAGTTGGATAAAATTGTTGGAGAATTAACAAAAACATTGGAAGACTTAGGTATTGAAGAAAATACCATTGTAATTTTTGGAACAGATAATGGAGCCGAAATAATTTTTTGGCCCGATGGAGGTATGACTCCTTTTAGAGGTGAAAAAGCAACGACTTGGGAAGGCGGTTTCCGCGCTCCTTGTCTGATAAAATGGCCAGCAAAAATAAAACCTGGTCAAGTAAGTAATGCTATTATTTCTGGCGAAGATTGGTTGCCAACATTTTTAGCTGCAGCTGGTGAAGCTGATGTAAAAGAGAAATTGCTGAAAGGACATAGTGCCAATGGTAAAAACTTTAATGTGCATTTAGATGGCTATAATATGCTGCCGCTACTTACTGGTGAAGTAGAAGAAAGTCCTAGAAAAGAAATTTATTATTTTGATGATGATGGAAGCTTAAATGCTTTTAGATATGGGAGATGGAAGATGCACTTTAAAATTCAAGAAAATCATGGTTTTGATGTTTGGCAAAAGAAATATACCGAATTAAGATTTCCGATGCTAATGGACCTTTATGGGGATCCGTATGAAAGAGCACAGCACGATTCAGAGGATTTCTACCATTGGATAGCAGAGCATGCTTTTATATTGGTACCTGCTCAAGCAAAAATTGGTGAATTTTTAGCTACCTTTCAAAAGTATCCTCAACGACAGGAGGTTGGTAGTTTTAGTTTAGATAAAGTTCTAGATCAAATGCAAAGTGCTAAAAGGAATTAGCCTAAAAAAAACAGAATTGAATTGAAGTTTATTAAAGCCGAATAGAGACTATTCGGCTTTGATTTTTTTAAAAAACGTATTATGAAAAAAATAGTAAGTCTTCTACTTGTTTTATTTGTGTTTGCTGCGTGTAAGGATGCAGTAGTCTCCAAAGAAACAGCCGATACCACTACTAAGGAAGTAATAGACCCGCTACCTTCTTGGAATGATACAGCTACTAAGGATGCAATCATTGCTTATGTTACCGATGTGACAACTACTGGAAGTGAAAATTTTATTCCTATTGCCGACCGTATTTCTACCTTTGATAATGATGGAAACCTTTGGAGTGAGCAACCTGCCTATTTTCAATTATTTTTTGCTATTGACCGCGTTAAAGCTTTAGCTGAAAACAATTCTGAATGGAAAGATAAACAACCCTTTAAAGCAGTACTTGAAGATGACATGAAAACCTTAATGAGTTATGGCGAACATGGACTTCTTGAAATTGTTATGGCTAGCCACGCAGGAAATACTGTAGAAGAATTTGAACAGATTGTAAAAGAATGGTTGGCTGTAGCTAAACATCCGCGTTTTAATCAACCATATAACAAGCTTGTCTATCAACCAATGCTTGAGTTACTCGATTACCTTCGAGATAATAATTTCAAAACGTTTATAGTCTCTGGAGGCGGAATTGAATTTATGAGACCTTGGGTAGAAGAAGCTTATGGCATTCCTAAAGATCAAGTCGTAGGTAGTAGCATTAAAACTGAGTTTGATAATAACGATGGAAATCCTGTGATAAGAAGATTACCTGAAATTGATTTCATAGATGACAAGGCCGGAAAGCCTATTGGTATCAACAAATTTATTGGGAAAAAACCTGTATTTGCTTCTGGGAATTCTGATGGCGATTTACAAATGTTGCAGTATACAGACTCTAATACATATATGTCATTTCAACTATACCTTCACCATACAGATGCCGAAAGAGAATGGGCTTATGATAGAGACTCTCACATAGGAAGACTAGACAAAGGTTTAGATTATGCGAATTCTCACGGATGGACAGTAATTGATATGAAGCAAGACTGGAAAATTATTTATCCTTTTGAAAAAGAATAACAAGTATAACAGATTTATAAAAACACAAATATATGTCTCCATTTGAATCGATTACAGTATTAAAAGAGCAAATGTCTAAGTCTATTATTGGACAAGAGCAACTTATAGATAGAATTATACTAGTACTTCTGGCCGATGGTAATATGCTGCTTGAAGGTTTGCCTGGTTTAGCCAAAACAAGAGCTATAAATGCATTAGCCAAAAACTTAGATTGTGGTTTAAGTAGAATACAATTCACACCCGATTTATTGCCGTCTGATATTACGGGCACAGAAATTTATGTACCTAATGAAAAGGAAAAATTTATATTCCAAAAAGGACCAATTTTTAGCAATCTTATTCTGGCTGATGAGATTAACAGAGCTCCAGCAAAAGTACAATCTGCCTTGTTAGAAGCTATGGAAGAGCGTCAAGCAACCGTTTCTGGGAAAACTTATAAAATGGATGACCTGTTTATGGTCATGGCAACGCAAAACCCTATAGAACAAGAAGGAACATATCCCTTGCCTGAAGCTCAAATGGATCGCTTTTTAGTACATACTATTATTGGTTATCCAGATGATGAATCAGAATTAGAAATAATGCGTCTCAATAAAAGAGAAGCTTCAAAAGAAAAGGATAAAAAACCATTAGAAACAATTCCACAAAAAGCCATTTTTGATGCAAGAAAAGAAATAGCAAACGTTAAGGTTACCGAAGCTATTGAAAAGTATATGGTGAGTTTAATTTCAGCTACAAGATATCCTGAAAAATTTGATGTAGAACTAGCTAAATTAATTGATTTTGGATCAAGTCCAAGAGGAACCATAGCTCTTGATAGATGTAGTCGTGTCCATGCTTGGATGGAAAACAGAGATTATGTAACTCCAGAGGACATTCATCAAGTAATAAAAGATGTATTAAGACATCGTATTGCTTTGAGTTATAAAGGAAGAGCTGAAGGTATTACTACAAACCAAATCATTGATAAAATAATTGAAGTAGTTGCTGTTGTTGCCTAATACGCCTGTATTATGAAGTCTAGTAAACGAAATGACAATCCTAAAATATTCCTTTCGCTTGAGCATTTGCTAAAGTTTGAATTGTTCAGTTCTATAATTAATTTAGGTACTGGTAAACAAAAATCAAATAGTGTTCTTTCAGGAAGATATGCCTCTAGATTTCGAGGAAGAGGACTTGATTTTGAAGAATCACGACCCTATGTTATAGGAGATGATGTTAGAAATATCGATTGGAGCGTCACAGCCAAAACAGGAAAAACGCACACCAAAGTCTTTACTGAAGAAAAGGAAAAACCTGCGTTCATTTTTGTAGACCAATCGACGTCAATGGGATTTGGATCTAATAATAAAACTAAAGCGGTAGTTGCTGGTGAATTAGCTTCAATAATCGCGCATAAAATTAAAAAAGGTGGAGATAGAATTGGTGGCATGGTCTATTCTGGTCATAATTACGAATTGGTCACTCCCAAGCGAGACTCAAGAAACATTATTCATTTCTTGCAAAAAATCGTAGAGGCTAATCAAACTATTTACGAACCAAAACCAGTTGATTTCGAAAATTCCTTAACTGATATTTTTGCTAAAATAAACAATATTGTATCCCATGATTTTACAGTGTTTATTATAAGTGATTTTCATAGATATAATGATTCAGTATTGCAGTACTTAAGCCAACTATCACTTCATAATGACTTGGTTCTTATTAAAGTTTTTGACACCATGGAAGAACATATTCCAAATGAAAAAATAGTTATAACAGATAGAACAAATCAAATCAATTTAAACGGAAAGAGTAAACCTCTAAAGGAAAAATTAAAAACAGATTTTAATTCAAACTATAAAAATTTCAAGTCTGAATTAGAGAAATATAACATCAATATTTTTAGTATCAATACCACTACACCTATTGAACAACAATTAATAGAAGTCTTTAGTAATTATAAAACATAAATTCATTTTAGTGTCACAAGACGAAAACATAAAATTAAACCCGCTTATTGAAGCCGATCCCATTCCATTTACAATGGATACAATTGGATGGAAAATTATGTTTGTTATGTTACTCATCTTAATCGTATATCTATCATATCGATACTATGTGAAATATAAAAGAAATGCTTACAGAAGAGAGGCTATTTTTGAAATACAGAGCATGATTAATGGAAACCCAAATACTACGGCTTCTTCAATATCCCAAATTATGTTTTTATTGAAACAAACGGCTTTAGAATCTTACGATAGAAAAAAAGTAGCATCATTAGAAGGTGAAAAATGGTTGACTTTTTTAGATAGCAAATTAAATCAAACTGGTTTTATAAAACATCATGATGTTATTTCATCAGCGATTTATAAAAATGAATTTAATGATACAAATTCTTTTAACCTTAAGAGTTTTTCTAATATGAGTATAAATTGGATTAAGAAACATGCCTGATAATTTTCATTTTGCATATCCATATGTCGCTTTTTTAGCGATAGTGCCTTTTATTATATATTGGCTGTTACCTGCTATAAAAAACAGAAGTACGGCACTAATTCACCCTTACTTCGAAGCTAGCGCAACATCTGCTAAACAAAAACCAAAAAAAGCATCACAGATAAAAAAAAGAACTTGGTTTGCTTCCATTTGTATGTATGTAATTTGGTTATTACTTCTATTAGCTATGGCATCACCCGAATTAGTGGGTAAACCAGAAAAGAAAGTAAAAACCTCACGGAATTTTTTAATTCTAGCAGATTTATCCTTCAGTATGGCCAACAATGATTGGTATATAGATAAAAAACGTGTTACGCGTTGGGAAGCCGTCAAAAACATTATGCAAGATTTTATTGTCAAGAGAGAAAGCGATAAAATGGGACTCATATTTTTTGGAAGTAATGCTTATATCCAAGCGCCTTTTACTACAGATCTTAAAACGGTTAAATCCATGCTTGACGAAGCCGATGTTGGAATGGCTGGTCAAATGACTAACATAGGAAAAGCTATTGTTAAAGGAATGGATATGTTTGAACGAGACACCATTCAAAACAAAGTTATCCTATTGCTCACAGATGGTATTGATAGTGGTACAGATATACTTCCGCTTGATGCAGCAAATATGGCCAAAAAAGATTCTACTGTAATTTATACCGTAGGAATTGGAGATCCTGGCAGTCGCTCTTCGGATCTGGATGAGCGTACATTAACAGAAATAGCAGAACTTACCAATGGTAAGTACTTTAGAGCTAAAGATGCCGAAGCTCTAGA
This sequence comes from Psychroserpens jangbogonensis, assembly GCF_000797465.1. Taxonomy (GTDB): domain Bacteria; phylum Bacteroidota; class Bacteroidia; order Flavobacteriales; family Flavobacteriaceae; genus Psychroserpens; species Psychroserpens jangbogonensis. The sequence continues at coordinate 116,391 of NZ_JSWG01000001.1, forward strand.
AAAGATTTATACCGAATTAGAGAAATTAGAACCAATAGAGTACGAAGAAGAAGTATATACACCAAAGACCTTTTTGTATTACTACCCTTTAGGAGCGGCACTTTTATTAGGTGCCATATTAGCCATACTTAACAACTTTATAATCATATATAAACGATTTACATCGCATTAATGCTGGAGAAAATTAAAAATATAAACTGGGAAGACTTTCATTTTTTACGTACCGATTACGTATGGGAAGGTATTGCCGTATTAGTTTTAATTTCTATTGGATTGCTTTTTCACAAGGAATCTAATGCATGGAAAAAACATATCAGCAAGCATTTACAGCCTTATGTTATTCAAAAAGGTACAACATGGAAAACCAGCTTAATTCGACTTTCCGTCATTTTTATGTTTTGTATAGGTTTCATTGCTTATTTAGGACCTACTTGGAATAAAATTAATGGTCCAACAAAAAAAATAAAATCTCAATTTGTCATTGCTTTAGATTTGTCTAAAAGCATGTTAACTAAGGACGTCTCTCCTACTCGATTAGAGCGAGCAAAATTCAAAATTCACGATTTATTAGAAGCTAATCCAAGAGCAGAAACTAATTTAATGGTTTTTTCAGGTTCTACTCACGTGGCTATTCCTTTTACTACAGACTATAAAATTATACTTGACCAATTAGACGGATTAATGCCCAAAATGATGCCTGTTTCCGGAACGGCTTTTAATGGGTTATTTAATAAAATGGATTCACTCTTTATAGATAACAAAGCCCAAGGAAAAATTCTTCTCATAACCGATGACTTAGAAGATTTATCTATTGAAAGAGTTAGCGTGTTTTTACAACAGAACAACGTAAAGCTTTATATATATCCTTTTGCCACTCAAAGCGGAGGAAACATACCAACATTTAAGAAAAATTCAGCTCTTGATCTTAACAAGCTTAATAGTTTGGCACAAATGGACGCCATTGATATTTTAGAATTTACATTAGACGACAGTGATGTAAAAGATTTAGCTAAAACAATTAGTGATGAATTAGTTTTTGAAGATAAGCCCGATGATAAAGAAGAGAATTGGAATGACAACGGATATTGGCTAATATTTCCATTGGCTTTTTTATTGCTTTTTAGTTTTAGAAAAGGTTGGACTTTAAACCTAATAATTATTTTCATCTCCTTCAGTTCTTGTTCAAATGATAACAACGAAAAAATTACCGATTTAAAATTCAAGGATTTATGGTATACCAAAGCTTATCAAGCGCAACAAGAATTCGATAAGCAAAATTACCTAACAGCAGCTGTTCAGTTTGAAGACCCTATGCACAAGGGAACAGCGTATTACAAAGCAGGTGATTATTTGAGTGCACAAACTGCATTTGAGCAGGATACAACAGTTAGCGGGATCTATAATCTTGGATTAACTTATGCCAAACTTGGGCAATTAAATAAATCACAAGAAATGTTTGAGAAGGTCTTGCAAAAAGACCCTTCAAACCAAAATGCAAATTCCAATCTACAACAAATTATAAAAGCGATTGATGAAATTAGCACCTTAAAACCAGAAAATGCTGATTTAAACGACGACAAGCCAAACGCAAAAAATGAACAAAATGACTCTCCAGAAGATTTGAGTGGTGGTGGACAAGAAGCCACGAAGAAAGATATGGAGAAGGAAAGAAAAGAAGAAACAACAGAAACTGGAGAGCGAAAAGGAAAGGAAATGGAAGACTTACCAGATGATTTCAAGGTTGGTGAAGGCGAATTACCGAAAAATGTATTAATGCGGAAAGTAGATGATGATCCATCTCTATTTTTAAGAAAAAAATTTAGATATCAAGTTAGAAAAGGAATAATTGAAGTTGAAAAAACAAATAAGAAATGGTAAAAAAACTGAAATTAATTATTCTTTTTTTACTGCTGTCCTTTACTGGATTTAGTCAGAACATAATCAGTTATGTCTCTGTCAATACTAATGACGCATATGTTGGCGAACCTGTTCAACTCATTGTATCTGTCTACTCTTCTACTTGGTTTACTGCAGGAATTGATTTAGGCAATATAAAAGTTGATGGTGCATTAACTGTATTTTTTCGTTCTGTAAGCAATTCCAAAAAATTTAACGGTAAAAACCATGCTGGAGTTGACTTTTATTATAATGTTTTCCCAACAAATAATGGAACTATTACAGTCCCTAGCTTATCTATTAATATTGAATCTCCAGCACCAGGAGGCTACAAAGGGATTAAACGTACAGTAAAAACTAAACCAAAAAGCTTTAATGTCAAAGCAATTCCTTTTGGCTATGATCCAAATCAATGGCTTGTAGCAAGTTATTTAAACGTACGTGAAAAATGGTCGATACAACTAAATGATATCAAGGTTGGTGATGTGGTTCAACGTACAATTAACCGCTCGGCAGGAGGTACCTTATCTGAATTTATTCCAGCCACAGTTTGGGATAGCATTTCTGGTGTTAGCCTTTATCCTAAAAGAGCGTCAGTGAACACAAATAAGTCAAAAACTGGTGTATCCTCTTCGCGTTCAGAAACGGTTAATTACTTGTTTGAAAAAGAAGGCCAAGTTTTAATACCATCTATCAACTATTTGTATTGGAATTCAAGAACGAAGACATTCTATAAAAAACGACTGGATTCGATTACGGTTTCTGTTAAACCAAATGCCGATTTACAAATGCTTGCTAGCATTAAAAGATCATTGCAACAAGAAAATACTGAAGAATTAGAAGCTGAAGAAAAACCGTTCTTATTATTTGGATTGCCTCCAAAAACCGTTCTTCAATATTTGATTATTTTGATACTTGGATTGTATATTCTATTTAAGATATTACAAAGAGGCATTAGGTTTTATAAAAAGTATCATTCAGCATATTTAGAATCAGAAAAGTATGCATTTAAAAAAGTCAATAAGACTATAGCCAATAATGATATAATCTTGTTTTCTAAAACATGTAATTCTTGGTTATTAAAATTAGGTGCTAATGATTTGAATCTACAAAAATTTGTAAAAAACTATGGAACTGAGGAGCTTAAAATGGTCCTTCATCAAATCAACCAAGATACTTATAAGCATCACAGATCAACTGACAAAACAAGTTTCACATCATTATTAAGTGAATTAAAAAAAGCAAGAAAACACTTTTTTAAACTTCAAAAGGAAGCAGGTCATTCTAAACAAAAAAATGACTCATGGCTAAATCCAAGGGCTATTGATTAGGATCTAATTCTTGTAAGATTTTTTGGCTGGCAATTGCATTTCCTTGATCACGATAAATTAAAGCTAACAAATACTTATAATCCTGGTTGGATGCTTCTATTTTTAAAGCCCTTTTAATATAGGATTCTGCAAGCTTCAAATCTTTTTTATCTTGAAAATAATAGGTCGCAATATTATACATTGAGCGTGTATCATTCGGATTAAGTTCTATCGCTATGTTTAATTCTGATATAGCATCTTCATTTTTATTCTTCTCGAAATTCAATAACGCTTTTAAATAATGTGGTCTGCTCGCTTTTGGTTCAAGATCGATCCATTTATTTAGTGTCACAGAAGCATTCTCATAATCACTAATCAAGGAATAAGCAGTCGCTAAATTAGAATAAACAGGCGTCAGTAACTCGTCTTTAACTAATGCCATTTTATAATGTTTAATGGCCTCTTTATGATTGTTTTTTTGCAGATAATAATCTCCCAATTGCATCCTTCCACTAGAAAAATCGGCATTACTAAAGAGCATAGTCTCTAGTTCAGTTCGAGCAGTAGTAAAATTCAATTTATCATTTACACCTAAGGTATTCTCATCAAGTCCAATTACCAATTGAGCAGCTCCAATTCTAACTAATCGCGTTGAATCATTTAAATGTTTTAATGCGATAGAGAGTCGATCTTGAGGAGATAATGCACGAAATTTTAATAAGGCATTATATCTAATAATCGCTGAAGAATCATTAAGGGACTGAACCAAAGCGCTAAATTGTTCTTGATTTGTGAAATTCATATTCTCAATTACTGTTGCTCGAGCAATTTCTGGAAAATCTAAATTATTAATAAACGTGTTTAATTCCTCTATCTCAGTTGGACTTAGATTGTTTTTACCACTTAATAATAAAGCATCTGAAAAATGTGGTTGTCTTTCACTCCCATACCATTTTACTATTGTAGAAGCAGCCCACTGGTTTGACTTATCTTTATGACACTCATTACATGCATTTGGTGTTTCATGGGTTACTGATTGATCAGGTCTCGGAATTCTAAAACTATGGTCACGTCGAAAATCATTCCCCATATAAACCTTACCTGTCATATGACAATTAATACATAGACTAGCTTCTGTACTTTCTTTATGAAAGTGATGTGCCTTAGTATTATAATCTGCTGGAACGTGACATTGTGTGCACAAATTGTTCCCTTCAAATTTGAGTTCTAATGAATGTGGATCATGGCAATCACTACACTTAACACCTTCAGCATACATTCTACTCTGAAGAAAAGATCCATATACATAATCCTCCTCCTCTATTTGACCATCACCATGATAAAATTCAGTAGATAAATTTTGTATCAAATATTGATCTTCAAAATTTTCTCCAGTTTTCAAGTTAAATGTAAGTTTAGTGCGTCTTGCATGACATGAAGCACATAAATTCAATTGGTCATTCTGATTCAATCCATTCAAAATATAAGTATCGATCCCTTTAGGATCATCTGTAGCCCAAGTAACATGTTTATTTGCTGGACCATGGCAGCTTTCACAAGCCACATTTATTTCACTATAAGTAGTATTATACGAATCATCTTCAAGGCTATAATTCTCTTCAAGGTTTGTGGAATGACATTCTGCACACATGGTATTCCAGTTTTGAGCACCTCTTGTCCAGTGCAACCAATCATGAGGTTCAATCTGATCGCCTTTATATTGATGATACCATACATTTTTAATAGCATCCCATGTAACTCGCAATACTTGTTTCTTGCCTTTATCAAAATCAACTAGGTACTGCTGCAAGGGTGTAACACCAAAAGTAAATGTTACCTTATACTCAGTTTCTGAAGCATCAATTTCTTTAATCCTAACAAAAAATTCTTTGTTTTTTTTGAAAAAGAAGTATTCTACACCATCAATTTTAGTGTTGATATTGTCAAAATTCCCTAATACAGTTGAATCATTTGCAATCTGCATTGCTAAATCATGATGAGAACCTTGCCATTTGTCAAATTCCTGTTTATGACAACTAACACATGTTTTTGACCCGGCAAATTCTTTAATTACTAATTGCTTTTTATCATCCTTGACTTCTACATAACCACTCTCCTTGCAGTTAATAAAAAATACACATAATATAACTATGCAAGTTATCTTAAAGAAGTCCCTCATTAATAAAATTAGTTTAAAACAAACATAAAGAAAACAGTCCAAAACATCAATTTATTTTTAGTTAAAGGCGGAATTATAACTTGAACTAAATAGTATAAAATCAAATCATCAGTGCTATGGGTTTCAAGAAGAAAAATAAAAACCTACACAACTCTCAAAGTACTGGTTTGTAATTAAGTAATTATTGGAGTTAATTACATAAATTAAATTCTAAATATTTTCTCATATAGTTATATTAACCGTTCTTTGTTACTCACAAATTGACAACTATTTTAAAACACTGACCATGAAAAGCAAAAATTATTTAATCCTTTTAACTTTCTCATTTATCTTTTTTCAAAATTGCTCTAGTACTAAAGTATTAGATTCATGGAAAGCTAATGATGATGTTATAAATAAATTCAAAGAAAAGAATGTTCTTGTAATTGCAAGAACTTCAAATAATCAAGCACGAATTGCTTTTGAAAACGCTTTAGCTGAAGATCTTAGAGGAAGAGGACTAAAAGTTACTGAAAGTTACTCCAAAGCTCCTCAAATTTATCCTAATCGTGAAATGTCTGAAGAGCGCGTAGCTTTAATGAAAAGCTTGTTGGATAGCGAAGGTTTTAACGCCATAATTCTAATAGTTATCAAGGATAAAAGTTCGATAACAAGAACATCAAATAGCGGTATTTATGTTGGCGCTAGTTATGGTAACTACTATCCAAATCATTACGGTGGATTTTATAATTACTACTCCTACCCTTATGCTTATGGTTCTTATTATAATTCATTTGGCGGATATATTCCGACTTCAAGTTCTACATATACTGAAACAAAATATGTTTTAGAAACTGTAGTCTACAACCTTGATGAACCGTCTGAAGACCAGCTTGTTGCCGTAGTAACAACAAGTATTGACGATCCTAAAGACGCCTATAAAACGGCAGATCTGTATGTAGAAGAAATGATGAAAAGCCTTGAAAAAAAATAGAACCTTTTTGATGAAAAAGTTCTTTATAGTTTACATTACCTAAAGATAGGCAAATCATGATTTTTTAAATTATAATTTGCCTATCTTTTTGGTTCGTAATTTAACTCCATAAAAGGATAAATTGAAGTTTCATTAGATTCTAATACTACTGATTAAAGTGATCTAGGTTTAATGATTAATCATACAGAAATATCAAATAAAGATTATAATTGTATAAACGCATTCTACTTAAAGGGCGTAATTCACTTATCTATTTAAGAAGCATTCGATAAAAACATTTTTGGATGTAAATAAATTGCATTTTATTATTACTTTTGATATATTAACAAAATGATTTTTTGAAAAAAAGGATAAATATGAAAAACAAGTTTGTAAAAGGGATAGTATTTGGTAGTCTAGTTTTATTAATGACTTCTTGTAATACGAATGAAGAAAAATCAACGTCTATAGTTGTAGATAAAGAACAGGTAAAAATCGATATTCAAGCTAGGGAGAATCAATTTGCTGAATTATTAAATAGTGGTGAACTTAAGAAGATTGGGTATTATGCTGATGACGCAGTTACTTTTTATCAAAACATGGCTCCAGTAAGAGGCAAGAAAGAGAGGTATGATTTTTTTAAAAGAGATATAGCAGTAAATAATAAAAACAAAATTTCAATCACAACCACTGAAGTATTTCCATCCAAAGATGGAGTTCAAGTATTGGAAATAGGATATTATACAGTAGTTGATTCTACTAATACTGCAATTAATACAGGGAATTATATGAGCCTTTTTGAAAAAAGAGACGGACAATATGTCTGTCTTAGAGATATGAGTGCCTCTGATATGCCTATTGATTAGAGCTATAAATCAATATTAAAAGAGGAGCCCATTTTCAAATGAAAATGGGCTCCTCTTTTTTCAGTAAATAAATACGAAAATTAGCGTCTTCTTCTACCTGCGGTTCTACTTGAGCTTGCTCGACTCGAATTTGTACGGGTTGCACGACTCGTACTTGAAGATGAACGTGATGATCCCATTGACCTTGAAGCGGATGGCCTAGATGTTGACCCTCTACTTGTAGATGCTCTGTTATTATTGGTTCTGTTTGTATTTCCTCTATTAGTTGAAGTTCTGTTTGTATTTCCTCTATTAGTTGAAGTTCTGTTTGTATTTCCTCTATTAGTTGAAGTTCTGTTTGTATTTCCTCTATTTGTAGACGTTCTATTAGTATTTGCTCTATTTGTAGACGTTCTATTTGAACCATTTCTGGCCCGCGAAGCCGAAGGACGAGATCCTCTTTGACCTGACGTTCTGAAATTACCATTATTAATATTTCTATTTACAGTATTAGAGGTGTTTCTTCTGGTAGAATTGTAATTGTTATAGCTATTGTGGTTATGAATATTGACAGTTGTATGACCATAACCTCCATGATAACCATGATGATGATGATAATGATGATGATGATAAACACCAATACTTATTACAGCCCAAGGATTCCAGTAAACAGGGTAGTATCCATAATAATAAGGAGGGTAATAAGGAATGTATGCAGGTGAATAGACATATTGAACTACAGGAGCCGTTTGAACGACCACAACCTTTGTAGTTGCTTCTACATTTACAGTGACTGGATCGTCTCCTACATAAGCTGGATTAGATGTCACTGCCTCTGTAGCTTCAGTACGGGGTTCAATAACATAATCTTTTCCATATAATTCCTTATCTCCAATAATCTGCATGGTAACTTTACCAGCAGTATCTTTTGATACCGTAATTACTGCAACGTCCTGATTTTCTTTTTCACTTATTGCGTCCTGAAGAATAAATAAGAAATCATCTCCATCTTTTTCAGTTACAACTTTTATGAAATCAACTTTACCATCATTATTTAGGTCTAAATTGACAATTCCAGCTTTTTCATCATTTAACGACTTTTCAAAAGCCTCAATGGTCTTTGACTGCTGAAAAACGTTCAATACCGCATAAAGATCTAGATCATCACCTGGCAAACCTAACAGAGGCATTTCATTCTCTGTTTGAGAAAAAGCTGACAAACTAATTAAACTTATTGCTAGTAGTAAAATTGATAATAATCTATTTTTCATAACATTATTTTAATTTTCTCCTTAAAACAATCGAAGAGTGAAATTTTGTTTTCGCCTGAATTATTGTACGTCGTATTAATCGTAAACATTCATAAAATAATAAAAATTCAAAATTATTATTTATTTCTCAAATATATGGGAATTCTAATTATATCTCATTAATTTTGAGATATAATTAATTAACTTCTACTTTATATCAAGGCACTTTGATGTAAAATTATACGGTATTTGTATTTTGCTTTTTTCCATACACTATTTTTGGCTATGCGAATCATAGAAATTATAATTCCAATAGAAGTAGTACCAGAGGTAGTCTTAGTGGTGGCACTGCTCGTCGACGTGGCTAAAATTCACGATAATGAATTAAGGGTTAATTAAATAAGGTTTAAAGAATGAATAAAAACATTTCGATTACAGAAATTTTAAAAATCATCGTTTTATTACTGATGGTTACCTGGTGCTTTTTTATTGTACGTCCTTTTTTATTAGCTATTCTATGGGCTATTATACTTGCCGTAGCATTGTATCCACTGTTTGAAAAATGGATGAAAAAATTCGGCAAAAACAGAAAAACAGGTGTCTCATTATTCACATTATTTGGTTCAATTATTTTGTTTATCCCGTTGTACTTTATGATTGGATCTATTGTAGAAAACACCAAAGTAACTATTAATCAAATCCAAAATCATTCTTTACAAATTCCGCAACCAGAAGACTCAATTAAAGATTGGCCATTGATTGGAGAACCTCTATATAAAGAATGGGACGATCTTGCTACAAATGCTCGTGAATACGCTGTGTTACATGAAGATCTTATTTTAGAAAAAGGTAGTGGCTTGATTACTAATATTGGTGGATTTATAGGGTCTTTAATAACCTTTATTATCTCTTTTCTTATTGCAGTTCTATTTATGTATCATTCCGATTCTGGATATAAGATATCTAAACAGCTTATGCAAAAGCTATTAGGTGACCAATCCGAAGAAATCATTAATATGTCAAGAGACACCATTCGGAGTGTTGTAAAAGGTATTTTACTGGTTGCTCTTATACAAGCATTTCTTGCATTTATTGGGTTTAAAGCCATCGGTTTACCAGCAGCTGGTATTTTTGCATTGGTTGTTTTAATTACAGCAATTGTTCAAATACCTGCCATATTAACTATGATACCTGCAATAATTATTGCTTTTTCTACTTCAGACCCAACTCCCGCTATAATTTTTGCGATTTACTGTGTTTTAGTGGGTCTAGCAGATAACGTTCTAAAACCATTACTTCTTGGGAAAGGATTGCAAACTCCTATGATTATTATTTTAATTGGGACAATTGGAGGTATGCTTTTGCATGGAATAATTGGTCTTTTTGTAGGCGCAATAGTTTTAGCTGTAATGCATAGAATATACATATATTGGGTAACGAGTCCTGATAAAAAAATTAACCTATAAAAATACTATTGAAAAAGATTAGAACATTTATTTTGACTTTTAGAAGAATCTTAGCTCTTTTTGGGTTTCTTATGCTACTGGGCAGTTCTTGTTTCGCACAAGATATTGAACCTAGAAGATGGTCAAACATTCCATTAGGCACTGATATTTTAGGAGTTGGATATGTCCATACAAATGGAAAAATATTTTTTGACCCTCTACTACAAGTTCAAGATGCTAAATTTACTAGTAATTCGTTTATAGTTCAGTACATTAAACCTTTTAAAATTGGAAGCAAATCGGCACGTCTAGATGTAATGATACCTTATAGTATTGCGCGTTGGGAAGGTCTATTAAATGGAGTTTCTACAACTGTTAATCGCAATGGTATTGCTGATCCAAGAATACGGATTTCTTTAAATTTCATTGGTATGTCTGCAATGAAACCTAAAGAAATGATAGAATTTTTAAAAACAAATCCTAAACGAACTTCATTTGGTGCTTCATTAGCTATCACATTACCATTGGGACAGTATTTTGATGATAAGCTACTTAATTTAGGCCAAAATAGATTTGTTTTCCGCCCACAAATAGGAATGCTACACCATTGGAAAAATTGGTCCTATGAATTATCTGGGTCTGTTTTTTTATATACAAAAAATGAAGATTTCTCGAATGGCAAAACCAGAAAACAAAATGCTGTGTTTGCTGCACAAACACATTTGATCAGAAGTTTTAAATCTAAAATGTGGGTGTCTTTAAGTTTTGGATACGGATTAACAGGAGAATCTTTTGTAAATAATGAACCTAATAATGATGATCGGTCAGATATTTTAGGTGCAACTTCCTTTGGATTTGCTTTATCTAAAAAGCAGGCTATAAAACTATCATATATTCGTACTGAAACTCTTAATGATATAGGAGCAAATTTGAATTCAATTTTACTTTCTTGGTCGACCAGAATGTAGATTTAGCATTACACATTTTTGAGAAAAATTAAAAATAAAAAATTAATTTTACTTTATATCTGTAATTAAAAGAGTTAATTTTAAGAATGATTTTTTGAGAGTTTATTTTAAATAATTAAAACTAATAATTATGAATTTAATAAAACTATTTTGTCTGGTTATCCTTTTTCTAGGATCCTTTAATACTAGTGCTCAAGAAATTGAAGAACAAGAGCAATATAAAAACCAAATAAGCATCGTAGCAAGTGATTTAATTGATGGCACACTACAATTAAAGTATGAACGTCTACTTGGTAAACATATATCAGTTGGTTTAGGTTTAGGTCTCCGAGGAGAAGACGGTCTTATTCGCTTGTCCGGTTTAGACACAGAACACATAAAAACAAGTGATATTTTTTATTCTGGATTTAAAATTATACCAGAGGTAAAGTATTATGTAAGTAAAACACAACAATATAGTATGGATGGTTTTTATTTTGGGGCGTACTTAAAGTATTCTAATTTTAAATCTGATATAAATGGTACCTATACAGACGATGCAGACCAAACATTTCTTGTGGCTTTTGAGGGCGAAATTAACGTTACGTCGGTAGGATTTATGATTGGTTACAAGCTTCCTATAGGAAAGCGGTTTTCTATAGATTTTTTAATTGCTGGACCAGGAGCTGGATTTCATAATTATTCTTTTAAAAACACAACAGATTTACCTGAATCCTTTTATGAAGACTTTAATGAAGCCTTAGAAAAATACAGCTTTTTTGATGAATTAAATGGTGATTTCAGATTTTCATCAACAAATGGAACAACACGTTTTACAATACCATCATTTAGATATGGTATTACTTTAGGATTTTCTTTATAATTATTTCGAATTTGAACACCACCATAAATACATATCTATTTTCATTCTTCCTATTATTAACGTGTATTGTTAACGCTCAAAACGATACAATTCAATTAAAAAATGATAATGTTTTAGTCGGTGAAATAAAATCATTTTCAAAAGGCATTTTGATTATGGAGACCTCCTATAGCGATAAGGATTTTAGGATAGAGTTTAATAAAATTGAATCAATAGTTATTCAAAGAAAATGCTTAGTAATCTTGACAAATGGTAGACGACGATTTGGAAAATTAAGCACCAATGTAGATGGACAAGCTGTCATTACCTTAGAAGATGGAACTAAAGAAAAATTTAAGCTAGAAGAGATCGTTGCTCTAGAAGAGATAAAGGATAATTTCTGGAATAGGTTTACAGGAGCTATAGATTTAAGTTTTAGTCTTTCTAAGGCCAATTCTTTTGAACAGTACAACATTGGTGGCAATCTTAATTACGTTGATGAATTATGGTTAGTAAAAGGTTCGATGAGTTTATTGAATTCTAAACAGGATGATGCAGAAACCACTAAACGTAACGATGCAAAATTAGAATTTTATCGTTTACTCCCTAGTTCGCTGTATTTGATAGGAGAAGTATCCTTTCTGGCAAATACCGAACAAGAGATAGAAGGAAGACTAAGCCCTAGTATTGGAGCTGGGAAATTTCTAATTATCACCAATAATTTATATCTTGGTCTGAGTGTTGGGTACGCCTACAACATTGAAAACTATTTGGATTCATCTTTTAATAAAACCTCATCAGAAGCTTTTATTAGAGGATCTTTTAGTATGTTTGATTTTGAAGACATAAGCCTGGATTCTAATATTAATTTTTCTCCAAGTTTATCAGAAAAGGGAAGAATCAGGACCGATTATGATATAGACCTCAAGTATGATTTACCTCTTGATTTCTATATTAAATTGGGGTTTACAATTAATTACGATAATCAACCTGTTTCTATAGGTAATGAGGTTGATTATATTTTCACTAGTGGCTTTGGATGGAGCTTTGACTAAGAAAGATGTAATACATAAATAATATTTAAGACCATTAAAACTATACCATATGAAAAACAAAATGAACTTAATCTTAACCACTATTCTTGGTTTCCTTTGTGCATTAAACTTAAATGCACAAGCTGACTCTACCAAACTAAAAAAAGATAAGCCACAAGTATATAATTACAATAACAAAATAGATATCCCAATTACAAGTTTAGCAGCAGGAATTTCAATCTTTAATTTTACTCAAATCTATTCAAAAGACAGGTCTTCTGAGGAATCCATATTAGCACTTGATGCAAATGAAGTTAATAAGTTTGATCGTCGTGCTGCTGGAAATTATAACGAAGATGCAAAAAGAGCTAGCGATGTTTTCTTTAAAGCTGCAATTCCGTTACCGCTTGTAGTATTTGCTTTTGACGATTCAATGAGAAAAGACTATTGGAAACTTTCTTTATTATATGTAGAAGCCATGTCCATTACTGGTGCTGCTTATAGTACATCACAGCAACTAAATGATCGATTAAGACCATTTACGTATAACCAAAATTTGTCATTGTCTGAGAGAACAAAAGGAGGTGCTAAAAATTCGTTTTACTCAGGTCATACGGCATTAGTTGCTACGTCAACCTTTTTCTTGGCACAAGTTTATGCAGACTATCATCCAGATTCTTCATCCAAATGGATAGTTTATGGTGGTGCAGCTTTAGCCACATACTTTACAGGATACTTTCGAGTTCAAGCAGGACAGCATTTCCCCTCTGATGTTATTGTTGGAGGTCTTGTTGGAGCAGCATCTGGAATTCTAGTACCACTTCTTCATAAAAATAAATTATTTGAAGATGAAAATTTAAGTCTATTACCAGTAACAGGTGAATACCATGGATTAAGACTTGCATATCAGTTTTAATGTTAGTCCATTAAAATTAAAGAACTTTTAAAGCTTTTCTAAAACAATCATAACAGAGTTAAAATCTACTATTCCAAAGGAATACGTGTACGAAAATCTAAAATACCCTTTATTGGGTATTTTTTTTGTAAAATATATTTCCTACATTTATTACAGCTATTAATTCAACATTTTAAAAACCAATTAATTATGAAGAAATTATTACTTAGTTTGACTGCCCTATTATTAACCTTTCTTGCTTTTTCTCAAGTTCCCGCAAATGATTTAATTGAAAATGCCATTCTAATTGACCCTTCAAATTATAGTGAAGAAAACATACGATTAGATTTGGCTACTACTACTGGTGTAGAACCAGGAGGATGTGGAACTGGCACCTTTACTAAAGTATATTATAAATTTACTGCTACTAGTGATGCTAGAGTTAATGCTACGCTTACAGATATGATTAACACTCCTATCACCCAAAGTTTTGTTGTTTTTTATACTGCAGCAGATTTGAATCAAACAGATGAGTCATTACTTAATCTGGCTTCCGACTGTGCCCTTGCAAGTTCAGGTGCTGCAACAGTAACTGCAGGTCAGTCTTATTATTTGCAAGTACATAGAAGTGATGCCAATGCGTTTTCTAGAATACAAGTTGCTTTAGGACCATCAAATGACAGCATTGAAAACGCCATTGAAATGACTTCAACCTTTTATGATGAAAACATACGTCTAGATTTAGCAGTTGCAAATCCTGGTGGTCAAGTTGGCTGCGAATTAGGAGGTTTCAGCAATGTGTATTATAAATTCACAGCAACAACCGATGGTAATGTTACTTTTTTCCTATTCCCTCAATTTGGTGGCCCAGTTACAGGTAATGCATTTGTTATTGTTTATACCGCAGCAAACCTTAATGCAACATCAGATTCGGAATTAACAATTAATTCTAATTGTTCTTTTGACACGCAACCAACCATAGGAATTACAAGTGGTCAAAGCTATTATGTCTTAGTCAGTAGAGATGCTCCAGGTGAGTTATCGAAATTTTCTGTTACCATTCCTGAAGATGGCACTCCAGGTGAGCGACAAGCGTTGATTGATTTTTACAATGCAACTGATGGACCAAATTGGGCTATTAATACCAACTGGGATACCTCAGCACCTTTATCAGAATGGGCAGGAATTACAATTGAAAATGGTCATGTTGCATCAATGGGACTAGGTAATGTTGGAGTAAGTGGAAACATACCTAATTCAATTTTTGACTTACCTTTTTTAGAAAGTTTTGTTTTTCAAAACAATGAATTAACTGGTGAGATACCAGATCTTACTGCTTTAACAAACCTTGAAATCTTTGATGTTTTTGGGAATCGATTCGCTTTTAGTGATTTAGAACCTAATTTAGCCGTTAACTCAACATTAACAAGTTTTGTGTATTCAAATCAAAAGAATATTAATGAAGAAATCATTATTGACGATCCCATAATTGGTCAAGAATATACCTTTACCACAACAACTACAGGAACAAATTTATCCTACCAATGGTATAAAGCTGGAACAACGTTTTCACCTGACGATGAATTAATACCTGGAGCAACAAATTCAGATTATATTATTCCTAGCTTACAAATAGATGATATTTTCACATATACTTGCTTAGTAACAAGTCCATTGATACCTGATTTAACCCTTAGAAGAAATAACATCAAATTGAGAGTTCCTGTATCTCAGTCAGAACGCGACGCATTAATTGCAATTTATAACAGTCTCGATGGCGCCAATTGGGACAATAATGAAAATTGGTTAAGCACAGCTCATGTAGATGATTGGAAAGGAGTTGAAACTTTTGGCGGACAGGTAGTAGTGCTTCTATTAAATTTTCAAAATCTAAATGGACAATTACCAGACGAAATTGGTGATCTTATTCATTTAAAAGAAATTAGAATGAGTGTTAACCCTAACCTTACAGGATCAATTCCATCAACTATTGGCAATTTGACTGATTTAAAATGGCTTAGATTTCAACAAAATGGCATGTCTGGAGAAATTCCAGCCTCTGTCACTAATCTTATTAATTTAGAATACGTGTATTTACAAAACAATCAATTTAGTGGCAACATCCCAGTAGGATTTGGTAATGCACCACTGATGTTTCAAATGTTTCTTAATGACAATCAACTTGATGGAAACATACCAACAAGTATAGGCAGTTTAGATGAGCTAGTATCCTTTGATATTTCAAATAACGGCCTTTCAGGAACTCTGCCTTCTGAACTTGGAAACCTATCATCGATTTTATTATTTGGAATAGCAAACAATGATTTTTCGGGAACTTTACCTGATTGGTCCGGAATCAGTGAGCCAGAAAACGCGAATTTCGATTTAACAAATAACTATTTCGATTTTAGTGACCTAGAACCTTTTATAAATAATGGAGTCGCTTTTGAAAACATATTTTATTCGCCTCAACGTACTTTGGATCAAGAAGAAGAAATCATGTCTCCTCCAGGTGCAGATATTATTTTAGATATTAATGATGCAACCATTGATCGTGATGGCCAGGATACAGCATCAAGCAACCAATTTCAATGGTACAAAGATAATGTGGCTATTAGTGGCGCAATTGCCGACACCTACACCATTGTAAATGCACAAATAGCCGATAGCGGAGTTTACTTTTGTGAAATCACAAATACTACACTACCAGATTTGGTTATTGTTAGAGCAAACATTACAGTAATAGTTGATGATAGTTTGAATACAGCAGGTTTTGAAAATGACGGTTTTGGTATCTATCCAAATCCTGCTAATGATTGGATTTCTATAAAAACCAAATTAGGAAATGATACTGTTGCAAAAGTATTTGATCTAAATGGCAAATTATTATACGAGAAACAACTAACATCTGAGATTACGGCAATTGCTATAGACAATCTATCTGCTGGTATGTATCTCATTTCTGTAAGTAGTGATGCTGTACAAACAACGAAACGATTTATAAAACAATAAATAGTGAGTTTTATTTAACTGTCTTAAAAAACCCCCTTAATTGGGGATTTTTTATTGGCCAATGTGATGACATATATCGGTTTTTAAAGATGTTAAACAACATACAATCATGACTATCATAACTATTTTTATTTCGCTAATTATAATCAATTTAATTTTACTAAAATTTAGTATTAATAAATACAAGCACTAGTCTATATAAAAGTATAGAAGAGCAAAATCTAAGGCTCCAATGATATCATCTAAAAATGATTATCTTTGATTATACAATCAATAATCAATCAAATAATCTGAAGATGAAAGCGTTTAAGTACATTTTATTTTTAATTCTAATTCTCATCATAGGCTTAGCTATTTATATTGCTGTTCAGCCAAATTCCTTTGAAGTTAAACGATCAAGAACCATAAAAGCACCTGTGGCTGTAGTTTATGAAAACATTATTGATTTCAAAAACTGGGAAGCTTGGTCATCTTGGGTTGAAGAAAAACCAGAAATAATAATCACTTTAGCCGATCAAACTAATGGCATTGGAGGTTCATATTCTTGGAAAGATGAAGATGGTGTAGGAACTATGAAAACTATTGATACTAAGCCAATGACATCAATTAGTCAAGAGATGCAGTTTGGTGACTTTCCTAAATCTGATATTACTTGGAATTTAAAACCTAACAGTGATGGTTCTACAGAAGTCTCATGGAATATATCAGGTAATGATTTACCATTTGGTTTCAAGATGTTTTCAACCTTAATGGGAGGAATGGAAAAACAAATCGGACCTCATTTTGAAAGAGGTTTAGAGAAACTAGATAGTATTTTAATTGCAGACATGAAAAAATACAGCGTTAACATCGAAGGTACAACACAACATAGTGGTGGCTTTTATCTCTATAACACAACGTCTTGCAAGATGTCTGATTTCAAAGAAAAAATGCAAGAGATGTTACCAAAAGTTGGTGCTTACGCAATGGTAAACAATATAACTATGGCTGGTAAACCTTTTGTAATTTATCATAAATGGGATCCAGAAAACGATGCTGTAATGTTTTCTTGTTGCATACCAACAACTTCAAAAATAGTAGCAACAGAAGCTGATATAATTACTGGACAACTAGAACCATTTAGAACTGTTAAAACAGTACTTAAAGGCGATTATGATAATCTCCAGGAAGCTTGGGAAAAAACCATGACTTATATTAAAACTAATAATTTAGAACAATCAGTAACTGGACCAATGATTGAATCTTATTTAACCGATCCAAATAGTCATCCTAATCCAGCAGATTGGATAACCGAAATCTTTATTGCTGTTAACTAATGGTCAAACAATTATTACTAGTTTTTATTGGTGGAGGTTTTGGGAGCGTGCTTCGGTTTATCTTTGGAAAATTTCTAAATAATTCTCAAAATGGGATTCCATACGGAACATTTGCTGCCAATATTATTGGGAGCCTTTTAATAGGAATTATTTTAGGGATGGCTGCAAAAAACGACTCTTTAACTTCTAACCAAACACTATTACTTGCTACAGGGTTTTGTGGTGGCTTTACAACGTTTTCAACCTTTGCTTATGAAAACCATATCTTTTTAAAGTCAGGAGATTTCACCTCTTTTGCTATTTACACCATAGCTAGTTTTATTGTGGGATTTTTGGCAGTTTTCTTCGGAATGTATTTAGTGAAATAACCGTTTAATGTTTATCAAACGCCTTCACTCCTGCTCTAACATTTAAAGCTAGATAATTACCTCTTGGAACTATCGGACAAGAATATTTATCATTATAAGCGCAATAGGGATTATACGCTTTATTGAAGTCAATCTCAATAGTATCACCTTCTGGTATTCTCAAATCAATATAGCGTCCGCCTCCATAACTTTCCTCACCATTTGTTTCATCAATAAATGGAAGAAATAGATAATCTGCTAAACCTTCCTTTTCCATAAGATCTTTGCCTTGATATACATTTAAGGTATAGGTTTGTCCTTTGAGTTCAAAAGTCAAGATTCCATAAATACGTTCAGGAGATACACGACTTGTTGTCGTTTTCATATCAAACCATTCTGTGTCTGGAGTTCGCTTTAAATTTGCTTTTACCACATAAGTAGAATCAAACTTAAAAAAGTCAAGACCTTCAAAATGCTTTCTGTCTTTATCTTTTAATGGAGAACTCGTCGCATCTTTATATTCCGAATTCATCTCACGCTGAAATTCAGTTTCTCCTAAAACAGGTTTTTTATCCTGCGCACAACTTAATGCAAATACCAATACTACTCCTAATAAAAAAGACTTCATGTTTTTAGTTTTCTAATTCAAAAATACAACTTAAACATATTTTTCATAGATTTGACTGTAATTAAAAAACAAACCATGCAAAATTGCGTCGTAACCTATACAAAAAGACAAACCTCTTATTTAAAGAGTCGGACTTGCTATATGCTATGATAATATAAATATATAACCAATCAATCATAAAAAGTCCGACGATATCGTCGGACTTTTTATATTTATACAACAACCAAAATGAAAACACTATTTTACAACTATATCGATACGTTTAAAGGCCTTTCCAAAGAAGTTTGGTGGTTGGCTCTTATGACTTTTATTAATAGATCAGGAACTATGGTCATTCCTTTTCTGTCTTTGTACCTCACCGACGATTTAGAGTTCTCTCTTAAAAATGTAAGCTGGATAATGAGTTGCTTTGGTTTGGGTTCTGTAGTTGGAACTTGGATCGGTGGAAAGCTTACTGATAAGATTGGCTATTACAAAGTTATGGTTAGAAGCTTACTAAGTACTGGTGTTTTATTTATTGCATTACAGTTCTTAGATACTTTTGCAGGTTTATGTATTGGAATCTTTTTAGTTATGCTTGTTGCTGACACGTTCAGACCAGCAATGTTCGTTGCTATGAGTGTGTATAGCAAGCCTGAAAACAAAACACGATCTGTTACACTTGTTCGTCTCGCAATTAATCTAGGATTCTCTGCTGGACCTGCTATTGGTGGTTTAATTATCACTACAATAGGCTATTCAGGATTGTTTTGGATGGATGGTATTACTTGTATTCTAGCGACGTTACTATTAATGAAAGTGCTAAACCCAAGAGTTGCGAAACCTATTGATGATATAATTGTTGAAAATCCTGTTTCGGTTTTTAAAGACAAACCATTTTGGGTGTTTTTTGCTGCCATGCTTATTTTTGGAATCATATTTTTACAATACTTTTCTACTATGCCTTTATATTACAAAGAAATCCATGGCTTAACAGAACTTGAAATCGGATTGCTTTTAGGCCTTAACGGATTCTTTATTTTTGTTTTAGAAATGCCGCTGATCAAATGGTTAGAAGATAGCCGCTTTAAAAAAGTAAGTTTAATGCTATTTGGATTATTCCTAACTGTTTTAAGTTTTTATGTTCTTAACTTAACTAGTTGGATTGGCATACTGCTCGTAGGCATGTTATTTATGACTGTAGGAGAAATGATTGCTTTTCCTTTCTCTAATGCGTTTGCAATGGATCGCGCTAAAAAAGGAAAACAAGGTCAATATTTATCAATGTATGTGATGTCATTTTCAATTGCTCATGTTTTTGGTCATAACGTTGGTCTTAGATTGGTAGATAGTTTTGGATACAATAACACTTGGTATATTATGATAGGCTTAGGATTTATAGGTGTATTACTATTAATGTACTTAAGAAAAATGCTTGCTTCAAAAAATAATCTAACATGAATCTAAATCAAATTACCATACCATCTTTAAATGTTGAAAAAGCAACAGCGTTTTATAAAACTTTAGGACTGAAACTGATTGTAAATGCCTTACCAAGATATGTTCGGTTTGAATGTCCTGACGGAAATTCTACTTTCTCTATCCATAAAGTAGAAGGCTTACCTGTTGGAAATGGGCTTAAAATTTATTTTGAAGATGACAATCTTGATGAATTAGTCACTAGCCTTCAACAAAAAGGAATTATATTTACTTCTGAAGCTGAAGATAAAGATTGGTTGTGGCGTGAAGCTCATTTAAATGACTTAGACGGCAACCATATCATTTTATACAAAGCAGGAAAAAACAGAACAAATCCGCCTTGGCGAATAGACTAAAATGAAACATATCTTTTTATTATTCACGATACTAACTTTTGTAAGTTGTAATACTAACAAAGAGAAGAAAGAGAACTCTAATAGTGAGATCCAAAAACAAGTTCAACAGGACGAGAAAGAATTCCCTAAGCTTGAACCTAATAGGTATAATGTCGCATTCTTGATAATGGATGGTGTTTTTAATACTGAATTAACAGCGCCTTTTGATATTTTTCAACACACTATTTTTAGAGATAGTATCAAACCAATGAATGTATTTACAGTAGCCAATACAGATGATCCAATAGTAACATTTGAAGGTATGCGAATTGTTCCCGATTTTAATTATCTAAAGGACGACTTACCAAATATTGATATTCTAGTTGTCCCAAGCGCTGAACATCATTTAGATACTGATTTAGAAGATGAAGCGATGATCAATTTTGTTAAACAAGTAGATACTGAAGCGCAATTTATAACGTCTCATTGTGATGGTGCTTTCGTTTTAGCACAAGCAGGATTGCTTAATAATTCGGTGTCAACAACATTTCCAAGTGATATTGATACCATGAGAGAACGTTTCCCAAAACTAGATATTAGAAAGGATGTGCTATTTGTTCACGACGGAAAATATATCACCTCAGCAGGAGGTGCAAAATCGTTTGAAGCCGCTTTATACTTATGTGAATTTCTTTATGGTAAAGACATCGCTGAAAGTTTAGCAGGTGGCTTGGTGATTGATTGGAAATTAGAAGATGTTCCTCACCTTATTATTGAAAAGTAATTTATTTTAATTGCTTTACCTCATTGTGTTTAATAACGTGAGATAGCACAATTTGAGTTTTGGTTTCTCCGTAAACAATCAATTGATCAATGAATGCTTCTAAGTGTTTTTGGTCTTTTAAAACCACTTCCATCACAATATTCTCGTTACCAGTTATTCGATAACAATTAATCACTTCATTATAGGTTTTTACCTTTGCCAAAAAAGGCTTAAGCATTCCCATAAAAGCGCGTAACGTAATTAGTGCTTTTAGTTGGTAGCCAACTTCAAACGGACTCACGAGAGTGTTATAATTCTGTATAACTCCAGCATCTTCCATCTTTTTAATGCGTTCAGAAACTGCAGGTGAACTTATTCCAACCTGACGACCAATTTCGGCATTAGATAGACGCGCATTGGTTTGCAAGAATTTCAAAATCTTCCAATTTAGGCTATCAATATTCATTTAAAGAATTTTTAAAATATACATTAATAATTAAATCAAATATACGATTTTACTTTAATATCTAAAGTAAAATTTCAACACTTGTCACTAATTTTGTTACCATTGCTATTGAAAAATGAATTATAATATCCCATCACATTTATCTGAACTGCCTATATATCAAAAGGCTATGGACATTCTTGTATTATCAAGAAATATTTCGACGTACATTGGTCAAGATCTATCGTATTTAAGATCTGATGGTACTGAAGATCTTGATATTTACTTTTCTGGAGATATCATTCAACAATCTGAATCTTTAGCTCCAGAAATTGAAAAAGCCCAAGCAGAACGCTTTTCAGAAAACAAACACAAACATTTAGATTCAATTGAACGATTGACACATCGATTACATCTCAATTGCAACCGTTTACAACATTGCAATAGTAACGGTAAAGACTACTTACCTATTCTTCAAAATGAATTAAAGAAATTTAAACGTTTAAAGCGTAGTTGGATGATGACCTTGTAGTTTCATTATTCTACGTTAGCAATCTTAATTACAACGTTGTGTTCAATTGGAAAATTACAAGAGTTAGCTATAAAGCATAAATTATTGGCTTCTTTATGAAGACTAATGGCTTTATCTTTCTTGTGTTCTTGTGATATTGTAATAACAAGATTAAGCATGACAGATGTAAAAGCTCCACTGCCATCAGAATTCAATTCTAAAACACCAACAGCATTATCTGTGTAGTCCACTAAATTTATTCCGTTTTGCTGACATACATAAAAATAAGACATCATATGGCAGGACGACAATGCGCTTAGTAATAAATCTTCAGGATTATGTTTAGATTCATCGCCTTTAAAGGCTTTGGCAGCAGAAATAGTTAAAGGTGCTTTTTTATCAATAAAAACTTGATGAGTTTTCTCGTTTACGGAAACCTCTAAAGCATCTTTAGCTGACCATTTTGCCTGAACTTTGAATTCTTTTTTAAACATGAACTACATGTTTCTTCTGTACTGACCTCCTACCTCAAATAAAGCTGAAGTGATTTCTCCAAGAGAACAGACTTTACAAACATCCATTAACGCTTCAAAGATATTTTCATTATTAATAGCTCTATGCTGTAAGTCATTTAATAACGATTTACTATCATTCGCTTTGTGAAGATTCTCTAATGTCTTAATTTGGAATTGCTTTTCTTCTTCCGTTGCTCGAATAACTTCCGCTGGTAAAACCGTTGGAGATCCTGTACTACTTAAAAAGGTATTTACACCAATAATAGGAAACTCTCCATTATGTTTTAAAGTTTCATAGTACAAACTTTCTTCTTGAATTTTAGAACGTTGATACATCGTTTCCATAGCTCCTAAAACACCACCACGTTCTGTAATACGATCAAATTCTAATAAAACAGCTTCTTCCACTAAATCGGTTAACTCTTCAATAATGAATGATCCTTGGATTGGATTTTCATTTTTATTTAAACCTAACTCCTTATTGATAATTAGTTGAATTGCCATTGCGCGACGCACAGACTCTTCAGTAGGTGTTGTAATTGCCTCATCATATGCATTTGTATGCAACGAATTGCAATTATCATATATAGCGTATAACGCTTGAAGCGTTGTACGAATATCATTAAAATCGATTTCCTGAGCGTGTAAACTTCTTCCTGAAGTCTGAATATGATATTTCAACATCTGCGCTCGTGAATTTGCACCATACTTATTTTTCAAAGCCTTTGACCAAATTTTTCTTGCGACACGTCCTATTACTGCATATTCTGGATCAATTCCATTTGAGAAAAAGAAGGATAAGTTTGGACCAAATTTATTGATGTCCATTCCTCTAGAAAGATAATACTCTACATAAGTAAACCCATTTGATAATGTGAACGCTAATTGTGAAATTGGATTCGCTCCAGCTTCAGCAATATGATATCCTGAAATTGATACCGAATAGAAATTACGAACGTTATTTTCAATGAAATACTCTTGTACATCTCCCATTAATCGCAGTGCGAATTCTGTAGAGAAAATACAAGTATTTTGAGCCTGATCTTCTTTTAAAATATCGGCTTGAACCGTTCCTCTTACTTGAGCAATAGTTTTAATCTTAATATCAGCATAAACATCAGCCGGCAACACTTGATCACCAGTTACTCCAAGAAGCATTAATCCTAATCCATTATTACCTTCAGGTAATTTCCCATTATAAGAAGGACGAACATTATCTTTATAGAGTTTAGCTATTTTAGCTTCGACCTCTTTTTCAAGTCCATTTTCTTTAATATAAATCTCACATTGCTGATCGATTGCTGCATTCATAAAGAAACCTAACAACATTGGTGCTGGACCATTAATAGTCATGCTTACAGACGTCATTACATCTGCTAAATTGAAACCAGAATATAACTTCTTAGCATCATCTAAACAACAAATTGACACACCTGCATTACCAATTTTTCCGTAGATATCTGGTCTGTGATCTGGATCATTCCCATAAAGTGTTACACTATCAAAGGCAGTAGACAAACGTTTTGCAGGTAATCCCATACTCACATAATGGAAACGACGATTAGTACGTTCTGGTCCACCTTCACCTGCAAACATACGTGCTGGATCTTCACCTGTTCGTTTAAATGGATACAATCCTGATGTATACGGAAATTCTCCTGGTACATTCTCTTGTAAGGTCCATCGTAAAATATCTCCCCAAGCCTGATACTTTGGTAAAGCTACTTTAGGAATTTGAGAATGCGAAAGCGATTCCGTATGCGTTTCTATTTTTATTTCTTTATCACGAACTTTAAATGAATAAATCGGATTTTTGTATTTGTTTACCTTATCGTCCCAACCTGTAATGACTTCCCAATTATATGGATCCAAATTAAGTTTTACTCTATCAAATTCTCCAACAAGTAATTTAATGAAGTCTTTGTTTTCTATAGATTCAACAGATGTAGAATCGATTCCAGCTTTATCTAATTGTGGTGCACTACCAACAACAGATTGGATCGTTTTATATATTCCGTATAGTCGTTGAGCAACTTCAACTTGTTCATTTGCCGTTTTATCGTAAGCACGATTACTTTCTGCAATTTCAGATAAGTAACGCGTTCTCGCAGGAGGAATCACAAAGATTTTCTCACTCATTTCATCTGAAATTTCAAATGTCGATTTTAAATCGGTATCTGTTTTCTCTACAAGTTTATCCATTATCGCTTTGTAAAGCGTATTCATTCCTGGATCGTTAAACTGAGATGCGATTGTTCCAAATACTGGCAAATCATCTTGATGTGTGTCCCAAAGATGATTATTACGCATGTACTGCTTTTTCACATCACGTAAAGCATCTAGTGATCCTCTTTTATCAAATTTATTTATAGACACTAAATCGGCAAAATCAAGCATGTCGATTTTTTCCAATTGTGTTGCAGCTCCAAATTCTGGAGTCATTACATAAAGCGACACATCGCTGTGTTCTATAATTTCAGTATCAGATTGTCCGATACCTGATGTTTCTAATATGATTAAATCAAATTCAGCAGCCTTTAAAACTTGAACAGCTTCGTTTACATATTTAGACAAAGCCAAATTAGATTGACGTGTTGCCAAACTTCTCATGTATACTCTAGGAGAATTAATAGCATTCATACGAATTCTATCACCTAAAAGCGCTCCTCCAGTTTTTCGTTTTGAAGGATCTACAGAAACAATACCAATTGTCTTTTCAGGAAAATCAATTAAGAAACGACGAACTAACTCATCTACTAAGCTAGATTTCCCTGCGCCTCCTGTTCCTGTAATTCCGAGAACTGGTGTTTTTGAATCTTTATTCTTAGAATGTATTTTATCTAAAGTTTCCTTTGCTACTTCTGGAAAGTTCTCTGCAGAAGAAATAACACGAGCAATAGCTTTTGGGTTTTTATTTGGAAGGTTATCAATTTCACCATTTAAGACATCACCAATTGCAAAATCTGACTGTTTAACTAAATCGTTAATCATACCTTGCAATCCCATCTCTCTTCCATCATCTGGAGAGTAGATTCGAGCAATACCATAATCCATCAGTTCTTTAATTTCTGACGGAAGAATTACGCCGCCTCCACCTCCGAAGATTTTAATATGACTTGCTCCTTTTTCTACTAAAAGGTCGCGCATATATTTAAAATACTCATTATGACCACCTTGATACGAGGTTAAACAAATGGCATTGACATCTTCTTGAATTGCGGTGTTTACGACTTCTTCAACACTTCTATCATGACCTAAGTGAATCACTTCAACACCAGTAGCCTGAATGATTCTACGCATAATATTTATAGAGGCATCATGACCATCAAAAAGAGATGCTGCAGTTACAATTCTAACTTTATATTTCGGGTTATATGGTGCGACTTGCTTCATTCGTAAAATTATGTGTTTTATAGGGTACGAATTTACGGAATTTTCAAAAAAAGACATCTATTATTTAGAATTGTTTAAGGGTTAATTATGTGTTTTAAAATAAAATGTTAAAAAAAAATGTGACTTTAAATACTTTACGGGTGTCTTAAACTTAGGGGTTCGAATTTTATAGTTCGATATAACCATTAAATAACCATATATATTTTGAAATTATGAAACAAAAATTATTTTTCACGCTATGCTTATTATTAAGTGTAGGTTACGCACAAGCTCAAGGGCTTCCAACAAATCCAGAACCTGGAAAATGTTATGTAAAATGTATTACAAAAGATACGTTTAAAGAAGTAACAGAAACTTTACAAGTTTATCCTGCATATTCAACGTTACAAGTTGTACCAGCGACATACAAAACTGTAGAGGAAACTGTATTAGTTAAAGAAGCAACTGAGAAGTATTCTTATACTCCAGCGACTTATGAAACAGTAGATGTATCTTACATTGGAAAACAAGGTCGTACTGATTTAAGTGTTATTCCTGCTACATTTGGTAGAGATTCAAGAACATTTGAAACTTATCCTGCAACTTCAGGTTGGGAATACAAAATTCTTGAAGATTGCCCTTCTGTAAACAAAGATGATTGTGTTGCTGCTTGTTTTGTTGAATATCCTTCAACTATGAGAGATGTACCTTTCACGACTTTAGCTACAGATGCTTCTACTGCAAGTAATTCTGTTCCTGAAAGAAGTTCACTATACAAGAAAAGAGTAATTAAAACTCCAGCACGTATGGACAAGGTTGATATTCCTGCAGAATACAAAACTATTACACGTCAAGTTGTTGATATTCCTGCATCTACAACTAGTAATACAATTGCTGCAAGATCTGAAACTGTAACTAGAACTATTTTAGATAAAAAAGGAGGTATCACTACTTGGGAAGAAGTTGAATGTGCACTTTTAGACCCAACTATTATTCCAATTTTTTATGAAACTGCAAGTGCTCGTTTAACTCCAGCTTCTAAAAGAACTATTGATGAAACATTATTACCTATCTTAAAAGATCAACCAGTAAATATTGAGATTATGGCTCATACAGATGCAAGAGGAAATGATGATTACAACATGTCTTTATCTCAACAACGTGCTAATTCAGTAGTAAACTACTTAGTATCAAAAGGAGTTTCTAGAAGCCGTTTATCTGCAAAAGGATATGGTGAGTCTAGATTAACTAACCGTTGTGCAAATGGTGTTGAATGTGCAGATGAGCAACACAGAAGAAACAGACGTACAGAATTTAGAATTCTAAATAACTAGAATACAATTTCTAAATACATAATAAAAAAAGGCACCTTTAAGGTGTCTTTTTTCTTATTGTATATGTTTTAAAACTGCCTTTATCCTTGCTGGCTTTAATACCATAAGTGTCTTCCAGATCAGTTTGCATCAAGTTATAAAATCTATGATGTATTTGCCAATCATGCTTTTCAGTATCCGCATCAGCTCCTTTAGTAACTACAGGTAAATTTAATACAGAGGCCAATTGAAACATTACATCTTCAAAGGTTACATTGTCACCTTGTATTTGAGAATCATCTATTAAATATTCAGCTGTATTTTTCCCCCAATCTATTTGTTGAGTGTCCCAGTAATTCATATTAGATATATCTAGTAATATGACATCTCCTTGAGTTTCCGAATGAAATAAGTCTAATTTTAATTCGTCAAGTATTGAAAATAATCCGTTACTCCCTTTTTTAATATAAACCTTATACGTTTTGTTCAATTCTGGAGCAACTTGAAGTTGGCTTTCTAATATCCTCTTTTCTTTAGCTATGATACTTTTTAAATCACCTTTGTAAATAATATAATCTCCAATAGAACTCGTAACTATAGTCTCAAAACTTTCGTTTTTTATTCGTTTTATCTCAAAATCTGCAGATGGTATATAATCTGCTTTAAAAACTTCTTCTTTTATTTTTTGAACTTTTAATACTTTATTGACTTCTTTTTGTTTTGAATTTTGTTTTAAAAAATGCTCTAGATCTGCTTTCTTAAAATCTGTTGGACTCCCTTTCCATAAAACGGTTCCATTGGAATTTAATAATAACCCATAAGGCAATGTTCTTGTATTATTAGCTTTAAATGTTTCACCTTTATAATCTATAGAAACTGCTAAGTCTGTAGGTTTCCTTTTTAAGAATCGTTTCACAATTTCAGGGTTTTCTTGACTTAGAGAAACCACATAAAAACGATCAGGATATTGTTTTTGCAAAACACCCAAATATTCCGAAGCATAAACACATGGACCACACCATGTTGCCCAAAAATCTACAAAAAAAAGGGATGCTTGAGTATCTGTTGCCAATTTTGAGCTTTGGATTGTTTCAGAAAAACGAATTTGACTGTTCCCTAGAAACGGAAGGTTTACAAAAAATATGACTATGAAATACTTAACTAAATTCATCTATTTGTTTTATAACTACCTATATATTAACAACTATTGTGCTAAAATAGTGTTTTACCAAAATAATTTTAGGATTGATTCCAATAATTACTATAAAAAATGTAAAACAATTATATTTGCTACTCAATAAAACCTTAAATCATGTTACGTAAATTATTAGCCTTTGTCCTTATTTTTAGTCTAACTTCTTGTGGAGAGCTACAAAGTATTGTTGACCAATTGCCACAACAAACTGGGACAATATTGAGTAATGCAGATATGGCATCAGGATTAAGACAAGCGTTAGATTTAGGAATTGACAAACAGGTCAGTAAGCTGACTCAAAAGGATGGTTTTTTTAAAAATGAATTGGTTAAAATCTTATTACCTGAAGAATTACAAAAAGTTGATAAAGGCTTACGTGATATAGGTTTAGATAATTTAGCTGATGAAGGTCTTAAAGTATTAAATAGAGCTGCAGAAGATGCTGTAAAAGAAGCGACACCCATTTTCGTAAATGCAGTAAAGGATATAACTTTTAATGATGCAAAAAACATTCTATTAGGAACTGATAATGCAGCAACACAATACTTAACAAGTAAAACACAAACGGAACTTTACAATAAATTTAAGCCTGTTATTAATAATAGTTTTAGTAAGGTAGGAGCTGATCAAATTTGGGCTAATCTTATTAATAAGTACAATGCTATTCCATTTACAAATAATGTAAATCCAGATCTAACAGACTATGTAACTGGTGAAGCTTTAAAAGGTGTCTATACAATGATTGCTGTTGAAGAAAAAGAGATTCGTACAAAAGTATCTTCTAGAACTACAGATTTACTTCGCAAAGTATTTGCATTGCAAGATTAAAACATCATTCCATTTTTTTATACAAACCGTCAAAGGCTACTGTCAAGTCTTTTTCATTAGTTATTGTTTCCCAATATTGACGAACAGATCCGTCTTCATTTAACGTCCAAGTCACACGATGAAAATATGGATCACCATCTTTGTTTTTCTCTTCATCTGTTTGCAAAATCATTTGGTTTCCAATCTTGTTTCCTTTAAGATGCAAACTCTGACCTTGATTATCTACCCAGATTTGTTCCCATTGCTTGGCTTTAGAGTTATAAAAGTTATTGCTAGTGCCAGTAAAGTTTCCCTTAGCACTTGTCCAATTTTCTTGAAGAATACAATTGTCTTGAATTTTTAAAATAGTATTAGTACCTGCAGCTGAACCATCAGGATTTGTGACTGTCCAATCACCTTCCCAGAAATCAAATTCTGCATGCTTTTCTATACAGCAATTACAGGGTTTTGTTTGCGCATAAAAATTTAAAGAACAAAGAATTGCTATTGAAAGTAAAAGTGTTTTCATTAGTGAGTGATTTATCGTTGTTCACTAAAGCTAAAAAATCATTCTTAATGTAAAGCTAATATTAACATAACATTAGTCTACTAACTATGAAACATCTTTGTAATAGTTAACAAAGGGATATATCTTCACCCTTTATTTGAATTAGAAAAGTTAGTTGAAAATCGGTCTTAATCTTTAGGTCGATTTTTTCTTGTTCAATTACAATATTTTGTATACATTTAATAGCTCAATATCATAGTAATGAAGTACTCACAAAAAATTGTTCACAATCAAAGCACGTTACTATCACGTTACAAAACTCTTGTTGAGCAAGCTTATAATTTAAGGCAAACGGATTCTGCACTAAGTGATTTTTCAGAATACAAAGCAATAAAACTTCTACACAAAATGAATAAGCTTAAATTTTTAAGGAGAGATTTAACCGTACTTCAACAAAACTAATTCGAGAATAGATTACAAAAACTAAATTGATTTTTGTAATTCTTCAAAATAGTCAAAGGCTTTTACAAGTCTTGATCCATACCAAGAAAAGGCTTCACCATCTACAATAATAACTTTGATTTCTGGATAAACCGATTTGAATTCTTTTATATCATTATCATTAAACGGATAAGGCTCGCTCGAAAATAAAACAATATCTGGCTGTTTGTTTTTTAATTCTGAAAGCTTTATTTCTGGATATCGATTAACATCTTGGTATATGTTTTCAAAATTATTAAGGGAAAGAATTTCATTGATAAATGTCTGGCTAGCAGCTACCATCCAAGGCTTCTTCCAAATAAAATAGGCCACTTTTAGTTTGGGTTGGTCAGTCATCAATTCATCAAAAGCTTTTATCTTCATTTTGATTTCATCAATAATGGATTGCGATTTTTCTGTTACATCAAACAATTCGCCATACATTTTCATGAGCTCTAAACTATCTTCAATCGTGTAAATATCACTGATATGAACAGGTGCAATTTGTTCCAATTCAGAAATCATTTCCTTAGTATTCTCTTCTTTATTACAAAGGATAATATCTGGCTTGAGCGCTTTAATTTTATCAAAATGTACTTGCTTAGTTCCTCCAACAACTGCTTTTTCTTTGCGAAGCTGTTTTGGGTGAACACAAAATTTGGTCACACCAACAATGGTATCCATTAGACCTAAATCGACTAATAATTCGGTTTGAGAAGGCACCAAACTCACAATACGTTTTGGTGTTTGTAATATTGAAACGGTTCTATTAAGTTGGTCTTTCAAAAGAAAAAGAATTAAACTTGAACTATAGTAAATTCACCTTGTAAGGGTTTTAAACTATGCATCAAGTTAGGAATTAAGTCAGAGCCATATTCTAAATAAAACTCAGAAAAGTTCATATATCGTTCTTGCAAACTCTCCTTTGGAAATAATTCCTTTTGAATCTCTACAATACGATTTATATGATCAGACATTTTACGTTTCTGGGCTTTTAACAAGCGTTTTTCTAAAGCTTCAAGTCCATTGATTTGCTTTTTTTCTTGAGCAGCTACAGCACCTTTAAAAGAATCGTCGGTCTTTTCTGCTAAATCATATAAAGCTTTAAATTGTTGTTTTAGATGATTCCTTTGAGATGAGAAATCAATATCAACTTCAGAAATTTGCTTTGTTATTTTTGTTTTTAGTGCATCTTGATTTAAGAATAAATCGGAAATTTCAACATTTAGTTTGCTTAGCTTTACTTTTTGCTTTTCTGTAATCAATAATGCAGAATTACGTAAAAGCAACATAGGAAACACGACCTTATGGCTTTCAAAATTAGACTTTAATTGCATCCAATATGCAAGTTCTCCTCCTCCTCCAATATAACAGAGATTTGGTAAAACAACTTCTTGAAATAGAGGTCGCATTATCACATTAGGAGAAAATCGTTCCGGCACCTCATTGAGGTGTTTTATTATCTCACTCTTGCTGAATGTTATTTTAGTGTTATTAACGTAATAAACATCATTCTTTTCAACGATACGTTCACGAATTCCGTCTGTTATGTAAAACAAATTTATCTCTCTTGGATTCACCTGAATTTTATAATTTCCATCTAAGGCATTCAAGTTTTCGTTAGCTTCAGATACTTTTGAAAAAGCCGTTTGTTGTAAAAGTTCTTCTTCAACGTAAGGAATAAACTGTATTTTCAAAGCTTGATCATTACCATCAACAATTACCAATCCGAAACCTTTGAATAACTCATTAACCAGAAATTGCATAGCTTCCGCCAAATTAGAATGGTTTAAATAGGCTTCACTAAATTGTCTTTTCAATTCTGTAGCATTCAATGTACCATTTAATTGTGATCCAAAAACTTCAAAAACCTGATCTAATCCTTGTAGATTTAATTCACCTACAGCTCCAGATGCCTCTCTATTCCACTGTACTTTTTTTCCTTTAAAATTAAAGAAATTAATCTCTACAAAATCATGATCTTCTGTAGCCATCCAATAGATAGGAACAAAATCATTCTCAGGATATTGAGCTTTTAATTCCTTACATAAATTGATTGTAGAAATAATCTTATAGAAAAAATATAATGGCCCTGTAAACAAATTCAATTGATGACCAGTGACTACAGTAAAGGCATTTGAATTTTCAAGTAAGTTGATGTTGACTTTTGTTTGATCTGAAACCTCAACATTTCTATACTGATGATTTAAAGCTTTAACTAAAACGTCTCTAGATTCGGAAGTAAAACTTGATTGCTTTTCTTCCATCTGAGCTTTGAAATTTTCAAGCTTAGGAAACCGATTATAGAATGGCTTCAACGCCTCTTTTTCATCTAAATAATCACATATTAAAGATGAAAAATAGTTAGTGTCTCTAAACGATATACAGTCGGTTGGCATAAATACTTTTCTATTGAAGCGTAAATATACAGTTATTGCAATTTTTGAATTACTAAATTTTAGTTAATTCCTCAGAACATCAAATAATCAAAAACAAAAAACTTGTCTAGAACTATCTTGAATAGTTAGGTGATTCTTTTGTAATGGTTACATCGTGAGGATGACTTTCATTAATTCCTGAACTCGTAATTTTCACAAAACGTCCAGTTTCTTTTAGAGTTTCAACATCTTTCGATCCACAGTAACCCATTCCTGCACGAAGGCCTCCAACAAATTGATGGATACTTTCTACTAAATCACCTTTATAAGGCACTCGACCTACAATACCTTCTGGTACTAACTTTTTAATATCGTCTTCTACATCTTGGAAATAACGATCTTTACTACCTTGTTTCATGGCTTCAACAGAGCCCATTCCACGATACGACTTAAATTTTCGTCCTTCGTAAATAATAGTTTCTCCTGGACTTTCTTTAGTACCTGCTAATAAAGAACCTAGCATTACACTATCTGCTCCAGCAGCAATAGCTTTAGGAATATCACCAGTGTAGCGAATTCCACCATCTGCTATAACTGGCACACCTGAACCTTTAATGGCCGCAGCGACTTCAAGAACTGCAGAAAATTGAGGAAACCCAACTCCAGCAATAACACGAGTAGTACATATAGAACCTGGACCAATACCAACTTTCACAGCATCTGCTCCAGCTTCAACTAAATATTTAGCAGCTTCAGCAGTGGCAATATTTCCAACAATGACATCTAGTTTAGGAAACTTCTTTTTAATATCTTTTAAAACCAACACCACACCTTTGGTATGGCCATGAGCTGTATCAATAATTACAGCATCAACACCTGCATTTACAAGTGCAGAAGCTCTTTCCACAGCATCTCCTGTAACACCAATAGCAGCAGCAACACGAAGTCTTCCGTAATGATCTTTATTTGCGTTAGGCTTTTGAGTCACTTTAGTAATATCTCTAAATGTTATAAGCCCTTTTAACTTATAATTATCATCAACAATAAGGAGTTTTTCAATTTTATTTTGCTGAAGAATTTTTTCCGCATCTTTTAATGAGGTCCCAACTGCAGCAGTGACTAGGTTTTCACTTGTCATCACTTCAACAATTGGTCGATCGTTTTCATGTTCAAATCGTAAATCACGATTGGTAACAATTCCTTTTAGAGTTCCATTATCATCCACGATTGGAATACCACCAATACTGTGTTCGGCCATATTGTTCTTCGCATCTGAAACTTTTGCCGTTAATGGTAAGGTCACAGGATCGATAATCATACCACTTTCTGCGCGCTTTACTTTGCGGACTTTTTCGGCTTGATGTTCGATGGACATGTTTTTATGAAGCACTCCAATACCACCTTCTTGAGCCATGGCAATTGCCATTTTACTTTCGGTAACAGTATCCATAGCTGCGGAAACTATTGGAATGTTTATAGTAATATTACGTGTGAATTTGGTTTGAATATTTACTTCTCTTGGTAAAATTTCAGAAAACGCTGGAACTAAGAGTACGTCGTCATAAGTAAGACCTTCTCCAACAATTTTATTCTCGTGTGCTGTCATGATGCAATTACAGTTATAATTGCATGCAAAGATACTTATTTTATGTTAGAAGACACTTTCTTTGAATTAAATATTTGAAACAGGATAATGAGTATCGAAATGGTATAAGTTAGAGTCATCAAAGTTCCTGAAATCATAACTATATATTTCATCCAAAGGATCCCTTTCCATAGAAAATAAAGGCCTCCAAAAGTGAGTAGTACTGAAAGAAATGGTTCAACAATTAAAACTATTTTCAATTTCCTAGACAGTTTTGTTGTGCTCAAGATTATACCTACTAGAAAGAAAATAATAGACATAGATAAAATATGACCATGGACTAGTGTGAGCATTTGCTGCTCATTTTTTTTGAATTTCATTACAGTAGCATCAACATCGTTTTCGTTTCCTAAATATTGTTCTTCAATGCCATTTGGGTTTACAGAAGAAGTTTCTCCAACGAACAATAAACCTGTATAAAAGCCAATACTCAAGACAACTACAAATGCGGTTATAAGCATTTTTATTTCCTTAGGAAACGTTGAAATGATTCCGTTTAACTGCATTATAATTTAGTTTTTGATTGAAGAATCTGTAATGATCTTAGTAAGTCATTTACTGCTGAAGTCATTGAGCGAACAGAGATTGTTGCTCCTGAAATGGCCACAATGTTTTGTTGATATTTTAGCTCGTCTTTTGGTGTTTTACCAATAAATTGTTTTAACCAACGTTTACTTCCAATTTCACCACCATAATCTTCTCTATAAACAAGCACTTTAGCTTTTTCAATAACCAAATCTTTATTTAGAAGAATCAAATAATCAAAAGCATCAGTTTTACTTGGTGCTTTTGAAATATAAGCATAGCCTAATAAAGAATCTGCGTTATTAATTTTGAAAAAATTATCAGCACCAAACTCTGAAGGAAGTGTTTTTACAATTTCGGCATCAAAAGTTTTAGCTTCGAAAGCGAATTCTTCAACATTGTAAGTATTCTTTATTACTTTATCAACTTTCTTTTGAAGGTTTTTTGGTAATCCAGAACTCACAAAAAGGAGAGCAAAACTTGCTATTAAAATGTGCGAAAATTTCATTTTACAAAGGTAAACTATTAAAAGCCTGTTAGCCAAAGAAGATTCTGAAATCTTAATTGGCTATCAGACTCAATTATATTTAATACAATTTAGAACCAAACACCTAAACCAACATTTAACTGATTAGGAACATCTGAATCTGCTGCACTATCTTTTATTTGATAATCTGCTTTCACAACTGCTCCTGGAGCAATTTTATAGCTTAAACCAAATGTCCATTCATTTCGGTCATAGCTATCATTTTTCATTAAACCACCATCTACTGAAGCATGTGTATCATAATCTTCAAATCTAGCAAAGGCATATAATTGTTGCTCTTTTCCTAATGGTAGTAAGTTATAAGCTGCTTCTAAATAGTAACCTTGTAATGCGCTTCCTAAATCTGCAGTATATAAATTGTTATAGTCTTCAGTATCGGTAATACTTGCATGAATAAATTGCCCACGAGCAGTAAAACGTTTGTAAGCATATCGAGCATCGAATCCTATCATTGAAATCCCAACTGATGTTCCATCTATATCTTCTACTTCATCTTCGGCTTGGGAACGACCAAAATATCCAGATAATCCTAAACGTAATCCTGGAATTCCGTAGTAATCTGCTTTTGCTGCAAAATTTGGAGAATCAACTGTAGAACGAATTCCTTTTTGTCTTCCATTTCTTAATCCATTTTTTCCACCCAAAACTTTCTCACCATTTACTGAAGAAAATCCGTTAAAAACATAAGCTTGGTATCGTAAAGAAATTTCATCAAATCGTCCAGAAACTCCAACACCAATTTCTCTCCAAGTTGTTGGTACAATACTGCCATCAATACTTGGTCTCTCTACACCATTGAATGTAGTTGGTTCGTGGTATTCGTTTACAATTCCCATTGGTACTAACATTAAACCACCTCTAAGGTTCACATTATCATTTAGGCTATATTGAAGAAACGCTTGCTCTACAAATATTTCTTCTACATGTTCTAATTCTATTTCTGTAACGAACTGTACTTTATCATTAAATTTATATCCGAATAGTAATACTAATCTCTGGACATCTAATTCACCATTATCTGCTTCTGGTTGGTTGTAAGTGATTTCTCCATAACCACCAACAGTTACACCTGTATTAATATTTCCAGACAAAATACGTTGTGCAGCATTTTGTTGATTTTGTGGATTAGTATACAATGAATCTGGTACTGATTGAGCAAAAGTTATTGATGCTGATAAACTAATAATTAGGGCTAATAATTTTTTCATTTTGATTGATTTGTTATTCTTATTTAGACTTGTTATAAATAAATTTCTGTTTGAGAGTGCAAATTTAAAACAGTTATTAACTTGTGCAAAGTTTATTTAGAATAATTTTAAATAAACTTCAGACAAACAAATTAACTAGTTAATCAACAAGTATTTAGTGAATGTTAAATTTTAAAAAAACAAAGAATTAATGGTAAGAAGTAAAGATTTTAGTCGCTTCATTATACGAGCTTTCAAAACTCATAGCATTGAGGTTGTTGTTTTTATTTGAAGTAAAATAGGACAAAAGCTTTTCGGTTGGCATATTACCTGTAAGTTCATCTTTTGCCATAGGACAACCACCAAATCCCTGAATCGCACCATCAAAACGTATGCAACCAGCTTTGTAAGCTGCATCAACTTTTTCAAACCAAGATGTTGGTGTTGTATGCAAATGTGCTCCAAACTCAATTTCTGGATATGTCGGAATTAAATTTGAAAATAAATAATCAATACTTTCTGGATTTGAACTACCTATAGTATCACTCAGCGAAAGTATCTTCACTCCCATTTTACTAAGACGTTCTGTCCATTCGCCAACAATATCAACATCCCAAGGATCTCCATAAGGATTTCCAAAACCCATAGAAATGTATACCACAACTTCTTTGTTATGTGTATTCGCTAGCTCTAAAATTTCAGAAAGTGTTATAACAGATTGTGCAATCGTTTTATGCGTATTACGCATTTGAAAATTTTCAGATATTGAAAATGGGTATCCTAAATAATCAATTTCTGGATGTTGACAAGCATCATTTGCACCACGAGTGTTTGCAATAATTGCTAATAGCTTACTTGTCGTTTTACTTAAATCTAGTTTTGATAATACTTCAGCAGTGTCTACCATTTGAGGAATGGCTTTTGGCGAAACAAAACTTCCGAAATCAATGGTATCAAAACCAACTCTTAAAAGCGATTGAATGTATTGTACCTTTTTCTCAGTAGGAATAAAATCCTTGATACCTTGCATAGCATCTCTAGGACATTCAATTAATTTAAGAGGTTTGTTCATCTAGCCAAATATAGTGATTAAGATTCTGTTTTTAAATCTATTTTTCAGAAGTAAAAATTAGGATCGCAATACCAACAAATACAATTATTTGCAACCATTTTAGATACAAACCAATACGCTTATGTTGCTTTATATATTCTGAAATGGAACCTGCTAAAATTGCAATTGCAGAGAAAATCACAGCAGAAACAAACATAAATAATAAACCTAGCACATAAAACTGAATAACCGTATTTAATGTATTGCTAAATAAAAAACCAGGAAAGAAGGCTAGGAAGAAAATAGATACTTTAGGGTTTAAAACATTCATAATGAACCCTTGCTTAAAAAGCTGAAATACACTTTTTTTAGGAATACGGTCTGTGTTTAATTTCAATTCAGATGAAGACCTAAACACTTTATAAGCTAAATAGAGTAAATACAATGCACCAAATAGTTTGATTATAAAAAAGAGTGAATCATTTTCTTTTATAATGGCAGAGACTCCAAAAGCGACTAATGTCGTATGTACTAAACAACCAGAAATCAAGCCTGCGACAGTAGCTAAACCAAATTTCTTTCCGTTTACTATACTTTGCATAAGCACATAAATATTATCTGGCCCAGGAGACATTGCTAATACAGAAGTGGCAATTACAAATGATATAAGTAAATCGTAATTCAGTGTGTTTTGTTTTCAGTAAAAATAATATTAAAAATTACTGTAAGGAAATAAAATGCATTTACGACTGAATAAATTCATAACTAAACTGTAACCACATGAAAAACTTTACTTTATCTTTTAAATCCCTTACCTTTTTAATAGTTGTTTTACAAATAGGAACAGGTTATTCACAATCTACAGCTAGTTACGATATTACATTTACTAGTGATTGGGAAAATGAAGTTATTGATCCTATAAATGGAAACAGTACAGCTGCAATTCCAGGGAATGCACATTGGTCAAATCTTGTTGGCACAACACACAATGAAAATTATACTTTAGTTGAAATGGGAGCATTAGCTTCAACTGGAGTAAAAAATGTAGCCGAAGCAGGAAATAACGATGTATTGTTTTCAGAAGTTAGCACTCAAATCACAAATGGTAATGCATACGAATGGTTGCAAGAACCCCTTTCTCCTTTTGATAATATTAGTTCAGCAACTTTAAGTGGTGTTGTAGTCAATTCTAATTTTCCTTTACTAAGCTTAGTATCAATGATCGCTCCTAGTCCAGATTGGATGATTGCTATTGATGGTATAAATCTGAGAGAAGGAGGCACTTGGACCAATGAAATAAGCATTCAATTATTTCCTTATGATGCAGGTACAGATAGTGGTACCATGTATGCCTCATCAAATTCACCAACACTACCTAATCCTGAAACAATATCCGTTTTAATAAATGATGGTCCTTTTAATGCGAAGCCAATTGGCACTATTACAATTTCATTAAATGAAGTGCTTAGTGTTGACAATCAAGATTTAGCAAGGGTAATTGTATCTCCAAATCCCTCTAATGGGATAATCAAAATAAGCACATCTAGTGCTAATATTTTAAAAGAAGCCATGGTATTTGATGTCCTAGGAAAGCAAGTAGCCATTATTAAAAATCAAAACCTAGATTCCAATTTAAACTTAAATTTGACAGCTTTACATAAAGGTGTTTATTTAGTAAGACTAGAACTTGAAGATGGCTCTTTATCAACAAAAAGGTTGGTTCTTAACTAACAAAGCCTTGTCTTTCATCGATTAAATTAGGTGTTTAATCGATTTTTACTATTTTTACATTATTATTTTTAGCCCAAAAATTTAGTTATGAAAAAAGTATACTTACTGAAAAACACAATTATAACAGTTGTGTTTTTAAATTTATTCTTATTAAGCAACGCTCAAACCGAACCACAATGTGGAACGGTTATAAGTCCAGAAGCTCAAGCCTACTTTCAACAACTGTTACCTCAAATCCAACAATTTGAAGAAGAGTTCAATGGATTAGCTTTTGGTCGTTCTTCAACAGCAATAAGCTCTGTGCCAATTAAAGCACATATCATTAGAACTGATACTGGAACTGGTGGACTTCAATTGAATCAATTTAATGCAGCAATAGCACTTATGAATAACTTTTATGCGAATGCATATCTAGAATTCTTCTTGTGTGAGGGCATAAACTATATTGATGATTCCAATTTATATGATTTTGAAACTGATGAACAAGATGCAATGATTGCAGCGCATAGTGTTAACAATGTTATTAATATCTACTTTGCAAATACTGTTACGAGTTCGTCTTCAGGAAGTGGATTATGTGGTTATGCCTATTTTCCTGGTGGTCCAGAAGTTATTTTAATGGATAACTCTTGTGCTATAAATGGAAGTACATTATCACATGAAATGGGACATTTCTTTGCGTTATCTCACACACATGGTAATAGTAATGGAACACTTACATCAGAATTGGTGGATGGTTCAAATTGCGATACTACTGGAGATTTCATTTGTGATACACCTGCAGATCCTCAATTAGGTTATGGAAATGTATCTACTTCTTGTGTATATACAGGAAATGCTAGTGATGCTAACGGACAATTTTTTAATCCAGACCCATTGAATA
Source organism: Psychroserpens jangbogonensis (assembly GCF_000797465.1). Taxonomy (GTDB): domain Bacteria; phylum Bacteroidota; class Bacteroidia; order Flavobacteriales; family Flavobacteriaceae; genus Psychroserpens; species Psychroserpens jangbogonensis. The sequence goes on from NZ_JSWG01000001.1 coordinate 156,958, forward strand.
TCATGTCTTATTCTCGTAAACCTTGTCGAACACAATTTTCTCAACAACAGTATGCTAGAATTTATGCTACATATCAAGCGTCGAGAGGAGTTATGGCTTGTCCAAGTTTTAATGTAGATATTGCATCTGACTTTACAATAGAATGTAGTAATACTTTGGATGTTGATTTTACAGATAATAGTGTTGGTGCAACCTCTTGGCAATGGGATGTTGATGGTGATGATATTATTGATTATACAATTCCAAACCCAACACACACCTATACGAGTGGTGGACTTTATGATGTGACTCTTACGATTTCTGATGGATCGAACTCTTTAACCAAGGTTTACCCTGACTATATTGAAGTGGGCGTAAATGACATCAATACCGCACAACTTACATTAAATCTGGTTACAGATGATTATCCAGCTGAAACATCGTGGAACTTAAAAAACAGTAGTGGTACTGTTTTATACGCAAGCCCAACTTATGTTGAAGGTGTTGATGATTTTCAATCTTTCACAGAGAACTTTACAATAAGTACTAATGAATGCTACACATTTGAAATCAATGATAGCTTTGGTGATGGTATTTGCTGTAATGAAGGAACTGGGTCGTACTCATTAACGACACTAGAAGGTACTACAGTTGTAACAGGTGGAAATTATAACTTTGGTGAAATTACTTATATGTCTAATGCAGTATTAGGTGTTGAGGATTATTTTGCTGATAATTCGGTTTCGATTTATCCAAATCCTGCAAATACAACTCTAAATATCAAATTATCTAATACCAACAATTTACCAGATAGTTTTTCAGTATATACTATGTTAGGACAGATTGTAAAAACTGAACGTATTTCACAAACTTCAGATTTAGCAATTGATGTTTCAGCATTTAGTGATGGAATGTATTTTATTGAACTCAAAAAAGACGGCAGTACATCAACAATTCAGTTTGTGAAAAACTAGTCTTAATTAATATAATAACGGAAGCGAATCAATAGTTTATTGGTTCGCTTTTTTTATTAGTGCTTTATTTATTCGTTTTATCAATTTTGGCCCTTCATAAATAAAACCAGTATAAAGCTGTACCAAATCTGCTCCAGCTTCAATTTTTTCTAGTGCATCTTCAACAGAATGAATACCTCCTACTCCAATAATTGGAAACGCTTTGTTACTTTTTTCAGCTAAAAAGCGAATCACTTCAGTTGAACGATGTGATAAAGGTTTTCCGCTTAAACCTCCTACTTCAGATTTATTATCCGAATTTAAACCTTCACGTGAAATCGTGGTATTAGTAGCAATAACGCCATCTATTTTTGTTTCTGATACAATATCAATAATATCCATTAATTGCTCATTTGTGAGATCTGGAGCAATTTTTAGCAATATTGGTTTAGGCTGTTCCTTTTTATAATTTTCTGTTTTCAAGGTGTTTAAAAGCTCTGTAAGCGGTTCTTTATCTTGTAAAGCTCTTAAGTTTGGTGTGTTTGGAGAGCTTACATTCACTACAAAATAATCAACGTAATCAAACAAGGCATTGAAACATATTTTATAATCGTCAACAGCATTTTCATTAGGAGTAACTTTATTTTTACCAATGTTACCGCCAATTAGCACGCCTTTATTTTGCTTTAAATGTTCAACTGCTATCGCAACACCTCCATTATTAAAGCCCATTCTATTAATTATTGCTGAGTCTTCTTTTAGTCTAAACAACCTTTTTTTAGGGTTACCAACCTGAGGTTTAGGAGTAATTGTGCCTATTTCAATAAACCCAAAACCAAAATTCGAAAGTTCGTTATACAATTTTGCATCCTTGTCAAATCCTGCAGCTAGTCCAACTGGGTTTTTAAAATGCAATCCGAAAAGATGTCGCTCTAAGGATTTATCTTCAACCAAATAAACACTTTTAAACAGAGACTTCATACCTGGTATTTTACATGTAAAACGAATTAACGAAAAGGTAAAGTGATGTATTTTTTCAGGATCGAAAAGAAAAAAAAGCGGTCTAACTAAGAGTTTGTACATGAGGTGCTATTTACACTGCAAAAATAAGAATCTAATTATTTTATAAGGACTATAATTCATTTATAATTAATCTAGATAATGTTATTTATCGTATATTAATTGCAATAGTTTATCTATTTTTGAACATAAATTAAATAAAATTAATCATGAAAAAAATCATAATTCCTGTAGATTTCTCACAGCATTCAGAGTACGCTTTAGAAACAGCTGCAGCAATAGCTAAGAAGCATAATTCAGAACTTATTGTAATGCATATGTTAGAGCTTTCTGAATCTATATTTTCGACTTCAAGTACAGAAAGAAATGATGAAACAGCCTTTATGTTGATGTTAACCAACAAAAAATTTGAATCTTTTTTAGACAAGCCGTATCTAGAAGGAATTACTGTTACACCAATGATTAAAAGCCATAAGGTTTTAAAAGAAGTAGATCAAGTTGCTAGCGAATTAAAAGCTGATTTAGTCGTTATGGGATCAAGAGGTCACAATGATTATGAAGGTGTATTCTTAGGGTCTAATACAGAAAAAGTTGTTCGACATAGTGAAACACCTCTTCTTGTCGTTAAATCTAAACCGGAAAGTATCGATTTTGAGCATATAGTTATAGCTACAGATTTTTCTCCTGATAGCGCTTCTGCAGTAAATACTGCTATTGAACTATTAAGTGATCTTAGTAAAAAAGTGACTTTATTGCACATCAATCTTCCTAACGCTCATTTCTTAAGCACAGATGAAATCGAAGAAAGAGTTTCGAACTTATTGACGATGACGAATCGTAAAGATTTGAAAAACAATGTTGCGTTAATTTCAGATTACAATGTGGAAGAGGCAATATTGGGTTATGCAGACAAACACAGTATTGATGCAATCGGTATGATTACTCATGGTCGAACAGGCTTAAACCATTTGTTTGGTGGTAGTATTTCTGAAGACTTAGTAAACCATTCTAAACTACCTGTTTTTACTTTTAAAATGTAAGACAAAACTATAAATCTTAAAAAAGCACCTTTATTAATTTAAAGGTGCTTTTTTATTATCTGTTTTTACCGAAGTTACTATTGTTTTCTGATTACTTTCTTAATCAAGTAATAGCCACCTGACAATACAAGGATTAAAGCACTTATTCCGAAAAGCGTTAATGGTTCTAGATGAGTAACATCTAAATCAATGACATGCCTAGAAACACCTATTAAAGCAACTAACAATACAATCTCTACGTGAACTACATCTTCTTTTAAATACATTTTGATTGTATGAAGTAACTCTATACCAATAAGAACAGATAAGAAGCCACCAAACACACTATGTAGATGTTTTAGTATATTATTATCTCGAGAAAAAGAACTTTCTAATCCTTCAATAATTCCACCGAAAAGTAAAGCAATGAATACTATTGCAGTATATAGCACTACAATTAGTAGAGAAAATAGTAAAACGATAATTATACCTTTTTCTATAAATTCAACAACGTTTAATACTTTTCTATCTATTTTTTTCATCTGGTTGAGATAACTGATTAATATATTTGCCGACCACTATAGCTGTTAAAATTACTAAATAAAACTGTCCTATTAAGCCAATAAATATAGATGCCTTTTGTGCAATTGCTGTCACAGGAAGAATATCTCCATAACCTATAGTCATCAAAGTAATATAAGCATAATACATTAATTGATCTGTCATCTCAGAAGTGGCAGCAGAACCAATTGCTAATCCTGAAAATGAATTAGGATACAGAATTTCTATTGTCAAACATAGGAAAAATGCCAGTAAACCTAGAGAAATGTAACCAGAAACCAATCCTAAAATTACATTTTTATTTACAAATTTAGCTTTCCAAACTTGTTTAATAATTTCAACAGTAACAATAGCATAGAATATGAAATAGGATCCTAATTTAGCGTAATTAAAATTCTTATCTATAGCAGAATTTATAAATCCCGTAATTACCAGTAGAGCCGAAATGGCTAGAAAAGCTAACAAAAATCTGAAAAGCCGTTTCTTTTTAAAAGCTAATAATATTCCTGAGCTTATATTAAGCAACAATAATAATGGCATAATCCAATTTTCGAACCATGAGATTGGCATTGCGATTGAACCAAACAAAACTAAGAGCTGAGTAGTTAAAAATAATTCGAATCGATATGGATAGAGTTTCTCAAACATAATTTAAGTTTAATCATCCATTATGGACTCGTCAAACGTATAACCTTTATAATTGACTTTATAAAGAATACTATAAAGTGAAGGAATAAATAGCAGCGTAATTACAGTACCAAATAGTAAACCTATCATAATACTAACAGCCATTCCTTCCCACATTTCTCCGCCACTTAGATAAAGAGGAATCAATCCTAAAACCGTTGTAAAAGTAGCCAATAAAATAGGTCTGAAACGTTGCAGACATGCTGCTATAATAGCATCTTGAATTGGTCTCTTAATTTCGTTTTCTTCAATTTGAATTCTATCAATTAATACAATGGCATTATTTATTACGATTCCTGCTAATGAAATCACCCCTAAAAAAGGCATAAATCCAAAAGGTTCTTGAAATACTAATAATCCTATAACCACTCCAATAATTCCTAAGGGAATAGTTGCAGCTACCATTATGGTTTTTCTAACCGAATTAAACATAATAATTAAAAGAAGAATAATTATAAAGCCAGATAATGGTAGATAATTAATTACAGCACCCATGTTTTCAGCCGTGTTTTCGGCGTCTCCACCAAATTTATACGAATAACCTTCTGGCCAATCTTTTGAAACTTCGGCCATATAAGGACTCATTTCTTTCATTATAGCAGAGGCATTTCCTGTCGCATTTAATTCAGAACTAACATTTATAGTTCTATCAATATCTAAACGTTTTATCTTTGCATATTGCCATTGAGGTTCAATAGATGCTACTTGAAGTAAAGGCACACTTTTTCCAGAGTTTTGTGCATAAATATTCAAAGTCTCTATAGAGGCTAACGTCTGTTGCTGACTATCATTACTTCGCATTAGTATTGGAATGGATTTATCATTCTCACGATATTCACCCGTTTGAAAACCATCTAAAACAGTTTGAAGTGATGTTGCAATATCAGCACTGGTAATGCCTGCCATTTGTGCTTTATTCTGATCGATATTTACAACAAACTTTTTCGTCTTTGGTCCCCAATCATCCTTAATGTTTTTTGTTCCTGAAACTGTTTTCAATTTTTGTTTGGTTTGTTCTGAAAGCTCGGCTAACACATCTGGATTCTCACCAGATATTTTAACTTCAATTGGAGTTCCTCCTCCTCCAGAACCTAAAAGCCCAACCTTAATATCTGCATTAGCAAAATTATTAAAACAGTAGCCATCTAATTTCTCTACCATGTCATTATTGTAGATAAAATCAGAGGTGTTAATTAGAATATGCGCATAACTTGCATCTGGTTCATCAGTGGAATAACCTAAATCATACGACTCTGGACCGGCTCCAATAAAAGATGACCAATCTGTAATTCCGTTTGGTCTACCTTCATTAACTAATAAGTCTGTTGTTATAAACTCTTCTATACTTTTGATAACATCTTGTGTCGCCTCAATTCGTATTCCTTGAGGTAAGTTTATGTCTACTGTAATCATGTTTCGATCACTATCTGGAAAAAAGATAAACGGAATCTTTCCAAAGCCTAAAAGTGACACAAAAAATGCTGCAAAAATTCCGATGATTACCAGACGCTTGTAAGCAAGAGCAGACAAAATTAAATTTTTATAATAGACTTTTAAATTATTAATGATTGTATCAATAAAGCTAGGTTTCTTTTCTGCTTTTGGAGTAACCTTAAGAAACAAGAAACACAATAATGTAATAACTGTCAAAGCTAGAATCCATGACGATAAAAGCGCCAATGAAATAACCACAAATATTGGACCTACGATATCTCCCATTGTTGATTCTGCCAAATAAAATGCTAAAAATGCGGCAGATGTTGTCAATGTGGAGATGAGCAACGGTGTAAATAATTCACCACAGGCATCAATTGCTGCTTTTTTAGCGTCAATACCATTTTCCATTTTCACCATAACAGTTTCGGCAACTACAATTGCATTATCTACCATCATACCAAGAGCCATAATCAATGCTGCTAATGTTACTTGGTTTAATCCCATATCTATAAGACCCATTAACATTAAAGTCATTATGGTTACCATAGGAATTAAACTAGCAATAATACCACCAGTTCTAAGGCCTAAGAAAACTAACATAACAATCAGTACTATAACAATAGCCTGAATTAAGTTAACAATAAAAGCACTAATCTTATCATCTATGTAAGTGTCTAATGAAGATAAACGTTTCAATTCCAATCCAACTGGTAAACGATTTTGCCAATCTTTAATCACAACATTCATGTCTTCTCCCAATTGAATAATATTGGCACCTTCTTTAAGGCTAATGTGCATAGAAATTGCTCGTTCACCATTAACGGTTACCAACTGTTTGGGTGGATCAATATAACCTTGTGTTACCTTTGTTATATCACCTAAGTAGACTAACTGTGAGCCATCTCCAACTGGTATTAAAGTTTGCTTTATATCATCAAGAGAATTAAAATTTCCTGTTGGTTCTAAAATGATACGTTCATCACCTAAATTAACTTGACCACCAGAACTTAATATATTTGTTGCACCAATAATACTCTGTAATTTTGAAGCAGAGAGTCCATATTCCTTGAGTCGTGCATTATCAAACTCAATAAAAATTCGTTCATCTTGAACACCACCAACTTCGACTTTTGCTGCCAAGTTTAGTTTTATCAAATCATCTTTAATATCGTCAACATAATCTTTCGCTTCAGCATAGCTAAAACCATCCATTACTAAACCAACAGCAATTCCAAATACTTCTCCAATTCCATCATCATTTAAATTTGGAGTTACACCAGACGGCAATCCTTCTATTTGAGACAACTTTCGTCTGAGTCTATCCCAAACTGCTTGTAAATCTTCAGGTTTTACTTGTTCTTTTAGTTCTACCGTAACTACAGATAGACCAGATCTAGATGTACTTGATACTTCTTTTAATTCTGGTAATTCTTGTACAATTTTTTCAACCTTGTCAGTAACTAATTGCTCGACACGTTCTGGGCTTGACCCAGGAAAGGAAGACACCACAGTTGCTACTCTAACTGTGTAAGGTGGCATACTATCACGAGATAAAGATTGATAGAATACCATTCCCAAAATCAAGATGGTAGCGAGAACTGTAAAAGTAATTCGGTTTCTATTAATGGAAAAGGCTGCTAAATTCATTTAATGCTTAGTTTAATTTTACGTCTTGTCCATCTAATAAAGTCTGCAAACCTGCAATCGCAATTTTTTGTCCAACTTTAAGACCACTTACAACTTCAAAACCTTCAGGTGTTAGATTACCAATTGTAATCGCTTGTTTTCTTACAGTAGCTTTAGTTGAATCACCTTCAACTAAAAACACAAACCTTCCATTACCATCCTCTCCAACTGCACTAGCAGGAACAACAATAATTTCTTTGGTCATGTCTTCATCAACAAACTCAAATAAAACGTTCGCTGCCATACCACTCTTTATACGTTCGTCTGCTTCAGTTACCATAATAGTAATTGGGTACGTTGATGTATTAGCGTTTAAAGCTGGAGCTACTTCTGTAATCACAGCGTTAAAGGTTTCACCTTCAATTGCTGTAAATGACACTTTCACTTTCATATCTTTCTTCACTTCGTTAATAACAGATTCTGGCAAACCCAAAGAAATCTCAATAGCTGTTCCCGCATTCAAGACACCTATCGTTTGTCCTGGAGACACGTTTTCATCTACTTCAATAGCTACAGAAGCAATAACCCCATCTTCTGGAGCATAGAGATATCCAAATTGAATTTGATCTTGCTGAATTGCTACACTTCGCTGAGCCGACTCAAAACTAGCAACTGCTGTTCTGTATGAGTTTTTTGCAGCTTCATAATCACTTAAAGAAGAACTCCCTTTTTCGTATAATGTACGCATTCTGTTCAAGCTTAACTTAGTCGTATTCATTTGAGATTCTGTACTGTTCTTCGCAGAAATCGAAGATTCGTAATTCAATCTAGCCGAAACATTGTCTAAGGTTCCTAACAGTTGACCTTTCTTTACTTTTTGCCCTAGATTCATATCTAGCTTAGTAACAATACCGCTACTTCTAAAACTTAGGTTTACTATTTTCTCTGTCTTAGCAGTACCACTAAACTGTCTTGTTTTCTCACCTCCTAAATAGGAAACTTCACTATATTTTACTGGTCGTAAAACAATTTCTTCTTTGACTTCTTTTTCACCACAACTCATAAGTAATATTACCATGAGAAGACTACTGATTTTAAAGATTCGATTGGATTGCATTATCATATATGTGTTAAATGTTAGTCATTATTTTGAGTGAATTCTAAAAAGCGTTGTATAAAATCTACACGTCCACTTTCATCTTCTAGCAAAAAGAATTGCCCTAAAGAACGTTCTAACTGCATTGAACTCTGTAAGTAATTATATGTTGCATTTGCACTTGCAAGTTGTGCCTGCAAATAATTATTTTGAGCATCTAATAATTGAACAATATTAACCGCTCCACTAGCATAAGACGTTTGAGTTAAATCCAAAGCTTCTTTTGCCGTTTCTTCAAAAACTTTAGACAAGTGTATATTCGATGTTTCATTCACTAAACCTAACACTGAATCATTAATGTTTTTTTCGATATTCAGTTTTAAATTATCTCTTGAAACTTCTAGTTGTTCTTTCTGAATGGAGGCAATTTGCTTATTTATATTTTGCTTGTTCTGATTGAATAAAGGAAGTGATACATTAAGTCCAAGACTATAATAGCCATCAGGAAATTCGAAGCCTGGAATAAAACCTGTACCAACTCCAGACCTTGAAAACTCATAATTATATTGGCCTTGAAGCGCGACTGTTGGCAAAAAACGTCCGACACCAAATAAACGCTCACTGCGCTCTGTAGCTTTTAAATTGTACTCTAATGCTTTTAACTCAGGTGCATTAGCTATAGCCTCCTGAACTAAAAATTTTACAAAAGATTGACGTAATGTAGGGGCATCTAAAAACTGGCGTAACCGCTCATAATTATTATCACTAAAAACACCTTTTTGCAACTCCGCATCTTCTACATCAATACTAGTATCAATCGGATTATTTAATAATTGGTTTAATACATAATACCCTTGCTCCAATTTATTAATAGCTTCAACCATTTCCTGTGTATTCTGAGCCATTTCAGATTTAAAACGCAATACATCAGATTTCCCAGCTTGACCAGCTTCGTAGTTTTCGGTAGCAATTTTTAGGTTGTATTTCGTCAATTCTAAATTTTGATATTGAATGGACAAGTTTGCCTTCAAAATTAAGGCTGTAAAGTAAGATGTTGCTACATCAAAAATGGTATTTAATTCTTCGCTGTTATAGTTTTCCTGTTGGGCATTACGAAGTGATCTTTGAATACTAATATTTGCATTTGCAGATTCTGAAAACACGGTTTGTTGTAAGCTTATATTACCTGATGTAGCAAATTCTGGATTTTGACCATTGCTGATTTTTGCTAATTCTGGATCCACATAACTCCCTGTTGCACCTGCAGTAACATTTGGCAAATAATCACTTTTTGCAAATTGTAGGTCTTTTTGAGAAAGCTGAACATCTTGTTCTATAGTTTGCAATTCTAAGTTTTCGGCTATTGCCTCTTGCATGACACTTAACAATGTATATTTAATATCGGCAACTTTATCATTTGGGTTGCCCACAAAATTAGTTGTTGCTATTAAACTATATTTAAGCGGTAATCCAATTTTTTCAGCGGTATTATAATTTACTGTTAATCCGCCTTTAGATTCTAAAGTTTCACTTAAATCAGATAAGCCATTACCATTAACAACAGATTCAACAGTTAAAGCAATCCGTCTAAAAAACTGATTTATTTCAGATTGATCAAAATTTGAGGCAAGTATTCCATTCTTAACATCATTACCTGGATTAGAAGTAAACGAAGGCAATTTTTTTTCAATCAATACTTCTGCAAGTTCTTTCATTTCGAGATCCGTCAAATAAAACCCTCCAGCTAAATATACAGCATCTATATTATCTAAATTCGATGTGATATCACTTAAAGTTTCAAACGGAATAAGCTTCATATCTAATTGAAGTTCTGTACCTAAATCATCAAATGTCTTTTTAATTGGCAAGTTATCCTTAATCGATTTCTCCACAATAACACCAACGGTTTTAGGTTTGGCGATTTCTTTAAATAACTTTAAATCTTCAGTATAAGACTGTGACGTAATAATTGACGTATAATTTTTTATATTAGAAACTTGTAATTTATCCGTTCGCAACTCTTCACTTAATGCTCCAAAAACTATTGTAGGTTTCTGGTAACTCCCTATTTTAGATATAACGGCATTGTTTACAGTTCCGAAAGCAATAATAATATCGGTACCGTTTTGCAATAGAACATTGTAATTACTCAATGCTTTAGCAGAATCAAAATTATTGACTAATGTTCTGGATTCTGAAAATTCCAATACAGCATCCTCACCTACTACAGCAGAAATCTCATTAGAAAGTTCTTCCAATAAGCCATTAATTTCAGTTGAATTTTTATCCAATAAAAATCCAACCTGATACGTGTTGGATTGAGAAAAAGCTAAGAGGCTAGCACATAAAAAAAGGAAAACACTTAAGATATTGCGCATTGGTTAGTTGATTTTATATCGTGAATTTGTAAAAATAAATGTTATTTGCTTGAATGCAAAGGGTATTCTGTTATTAAATTTACAAATAATACTTTCTAATTGCCATATGAATCTTTAATTTTGGAAAAACATCAACCATGATAAACAAACAACACCTCATCAACAGATTTATAAGTTATGTTACTATAGATACAGAATCTGATCCAGAAAGCAAAACTACACCTAGTACAGTAAAACAATGGGATTTAGCTAACAAATTGGCGGAAGAACTTAAAAGCATTGGATTAAGTGATGTGACTATTGACGACAAAGCTTACATTATGGCTACTTTACCTAGTAATGTTGATCACGACGTACCAACTATTGGTTTTGTTTCCCATTTTGATACTTCACCAGATTTCACAGGAGCTAATGTAAAACCAAGAATTATTGAAGATTACGATGGAAAAGATATTACATTAAATGAAACTGAAAACATTATTCTGTCACCAGATTATTTTGAAGATTTATTACTCTATAAGGGAAACACCTTAATCGTTACTGATGGAACCACACTTTTGGGTGCAGATGATAAAGCAGGAATTACTGAAATTGTATCAGCTATGGAATACCTCATCCAGAATCCAGAAATCAAGCATGGTGAGATAAGAATTGGCTTTACTCCTGATGAAGAAATTGGTAGAGGCGCTCATCATTTTGATGTAGAAAAATTTGGAGCTGATTGGGCTTATACCATGGATGGTAGTCAAGTTGGAGAATTAGAATACGAAAATTTCAATGCTGCTGGTGCTAAAGTTCATATCAAAGGAAAAATTGTACATCCAGGTTATGCAAAAGGAAAAATGGTAAACTCGATGTACATCGCTACTGAGTTTATTAACTCCTTACCACGATTAGAAACTCCTGAACATACTGAAGGCTATCAAGGCTTTTTTCATCTTCATAGTATAGATGGGAAAGTAGATGAAACCACACTACAATACATTGTAAGAGATCACGATAAAGATCATTTTGAAGCACGTAAAGACATGCTACAAAAACTTGCAGACCACATCAATTCTGAATATGGTCGAGAAGTCATTACCTTAGATATTAAGGACCAATATTTCAATATGAAAGAAAAGGTTGAACCTGTGATGCATATTGTTGATATTGCTGAAGACGCTATGAAACAATTAGATATCGAACCTTTAATCAAACCCATTCGTGGTGGAACCGATGGTTCACAATTGAGTTATATGGGATTGCCTTGTCCAAATATTTTTGCTGGAGGACATAATTTTCATGGACGTTATGAGTATGTGCCTGTTGAAAGCATGATTAAAGCAACAGAAGTGATTTGTAAAATTGCCGAATTAACCGCAAAGAAGGCCTTAAACTAACAGTCTGAAAAAATGAAAAAAGCTAATTCAGTAGAAGAATACATTGAAAACAACTCCCATTTTGAAGAAGCTTTAGTTTTATTGAGAGACATTTTTAATACTACTGAATTAAATGAATCGGTTAAATGGAACACTCCTGTTTATGATTTAAATGGGAAAAATGTCGCGGGACTTGGTGCTTTCAAACATCATTTTGGGATTTGGTTTTTTAATGGTGTATTTCTAAAAGATGAGCAGAATCTATTAGTTAATGCCCAAGAGAATAAAACGAAAGCCTTACGTCAAATGCGTTTTGAACGGATTGATGATATTGATAAAAACATAGTGTTGGCTTATGTAAAAGAAGCAATCGAAAATCAAAAACTAGGAAAAGAAATAAAACCAGAGCGCAACACCAAAGCGCTAGTTATTCCTGAAGAATTAAATCAGATCCTAAAAACACAATCTAACGTAAACGACAGTTTTAATTCTTTAACATTAGGAAAACAAAGAGAATACTGTACTCATATTGCAGATGCTAAACGAGAAGCCACAAAACAAACCAGAATAGACAAGATTATCCCAATGATTTTAAAAGGTGTCGGATTGCATGATAAGTATAAGAATTGCTAGCGACCACACTATATTAAATATAAAAAGCTCCAAAAGAAATTTTGGAGCTTTTTATTTATAATTTGAAAACGTTATTTAGTAGTCACTGGAGCATTTAACTTCATACTCATTTCCATAGAAATAGCAGAACGTTCAAACTTAATTTTTCCAGCCATAGTTTCAATCACACAGCTATTGTCTTTATCATTTAAGTCAACAACTTTTCCGTGTAATCCACTTTTAGTAATCACCTTATCACCACGTTTTAACTCTGAAGCAAATTTCTTTTCTTGTTTAGAACGCTTCATTTGAGGCGCTATCATAAAGAAATAAACTACAGCAGCCATGGCTACAAAAGGAAGAAAATCCATCATAGGTATTAACGTTTTAGTTTACGGACTTGATTGCTGCTGAACCTGCTTTTTTAGCTGGTGCATTTGGATCTGGCTCAATAAACGCTTTAATTTTTACAATTTCTGAACCTTTTTCAGTGTTTGTTGTTAACGTAATACTTTTGCTTACTTGGTTGTTTCCTTTACCATTGAATTTTACTGTAAACTCAGCAGTTTCACCTGGAGCCAAAGGCTCTTTTTTCCAATCTGAAGGTACTGTACATCCACAAGTACTTTTGATATTACTTACAACTAAAGGTGAATCACCTGTATTTGTATAAGAGAATTTAGTTTCAACTGGAGTACCATTTACGATAGTTCCAAAATCATGCTCAGTTTCAACAAATGAAATTACTGGAAATTCACTAGATGCTGCATCTCTTTCTGCAGCTGCTGCTACATTATCTGAATTAATCTTACTTGTAGCATTCTCTTCTTTACAAGATGTAAAAGCTACCATACAAAGTGCACTTAATCCTAATATTACTTTTTTCATTACTATAATTTTAATTAAACTTTTTAAAATGTTTTTTTGTTCAAGGCGTTAAATGTAGTAATTATTTCATCGAATCAAAATTTTTTAGCATTTTTTTAGATGAAAAAAACAAACCTTAACACTAGCTTTTTAAAGGATTTATAGTAAGCCTCTACCTACTTTATTGAATTTATTTTCGGCTTTATAATCTTTAACAATTTTATCTAAAATACCGTTAATGAAATTACTACTTTTTGGAGTAGAATATTCTTTGGCAATTTCGAGATACTCATTAATTGTCACTTTAACTGGAATGGATGGAAATTTCTGAAATTCACAGATAGCCATTTGCATTAAGACAGTATCTATTTGTGTAATTCGTTCAGAATCCCAATTCTTAGTTTTGGAAGCTATTTCTGTACTGAAAGTACTTTGATTCAAAATAGTCTTTTTTAGCAAGTCCACACCAAAATCTCGGTCATCTTCATCCTTAAAGAGTTTTGGAAGGAAGTGTTTTTCTGATGTTGATGGCTTAAGCTTCTTGAAAAGCTTAAGTATACTTGTATTAACTACAGGAATATCATCTAGCCATGTCAGTTTTTTATCTTCAAAATAATCGTAGAGCTTATCGTTTGGCGCTATAATATCTTCAAATATGGAAATGATGAAGTTTTTATCTTCTTTGAATGTAGATACTGAAGTCGACATGTACTCTTTGTAAAGATCACTCTCATTAATGGCTTTAAATGTAATGTCTACGTATTCAAAATCAAGATACCAAGGATTTAGTTTACGATGTTCTAATTCTGCTTTTAGTGCTTCATTAGCGCTAAGCATCATCAAAACTTCATTCTTAAGAAATTTCAGATTTGGATTTTTTTCAGCTTGAGTCGCCAAAAACTTTTTCTGAGTCTTATTTTGATGATCTTCTGCCTTTTTATGAACCTCAATAATTAAAGACAATATGCTCAGATAGAGATCATACATACTGTTTAAACTATTATTAAGAAAGTTGTCACTTACTTTTAAATCTTCACTCTCGTTTCCTTTAAAAGCGTAGAGTGCTTGCATGACCTTAATACGTATATGTCTTCTATTTAACATGAAAAGAACTTTAAATAATAACGTTTAGTAATTATATGATGTTGACGCTATAAATAACGTGAGGCAAAAATACTATAATTTTAAGAGTTAGAACAATTATTTCCTTTGTTCTCTTTTACGTGTTTCAATACGTTCTTTAGCAATACTTAAAGCCGCAACATTAGCAGTAACTTGACTGTTTTTTGCTCTTTCTAAGATTTCTAAAGTTGTATTGTAGATGTTTTCAGTTTTACGAACAATCTCTTGCTTATCATAATTTTCCAATTCTGCATATACGTTTATAATTCCTCCAGCATTAATTAAAAAATCTGGAGCATAAACGATACCTCTCTCTTGCAATAGATTGCTATGCTTGTCTTCAATTGCTAATTGGTTATTAGCCGCTCCAGCAATTACCTGTGCTTTTAATTTGAAAATAGTATCATCATTAATAGTAGCTCCCAATGCACAAGGTGCATAAATATCCATGTCTTCAGAATAAATGTCTTGACCATTATAAATGGAAACATCATACTTAGATTTCACAATTTCTAGGCGCTCTTGATTAATATCTGCAATTGTTACATTCGCACCTTCATTAACCAAATGTTCTACAAGGGCTTCACCAACATGACCAATACCTTGAACAAATACTGATTTATCTTCTAAGACATCACTCCCAAATTTAAATTTCGCAGCTGCTTTCATTCCCATAAAAACACCGTAAGCTGTAATTGGAGATGGATTTCCAGCTCCTCCTTTACTTTCTGAAATACCTGTAACATAAGGAGTAACTTCACGTACCAAATCCATATCGGCAGTAGTCATACCAACATCTTCTGCAGTGATATACCTTCCGTTTAAAGAATGTACAAACTCTCCAAACTTTTTCATAAGTTCAGGCGTCTTTTGTGTTTTCGCATCACCAATAATAACGGCTTTACCTCCTCCAAGATTCAATCCTGTGATAGCTGATTTAAAGGTCATCCCACGAGACAATCTCAACACATCGTTAAGAGCTTCCCATTCGTTGTTATAATTCCACATTCTTGTACCTCCAAGTGCAGGTCCTAAAACTGTGTTATGAATACCAATTATTGCTTTTAAACCAGTATCTTTGTCGTTGCAAAAAACGATTTGCTCGTGATTATCAAAGGATAATTGCCCAAAAACCGGGTCTATTTTATGAAGTTCTTTAGAACTAATAACTTCTGATGTCATGTGTTTTTTATTTGAAAGCCATTTTGCAGTATATACAAAATAGCGTGCAAAAATAAATCAATATTAGAGTATTAACAAAAATATAGGTGTTAAATTATACATCTGTTAACAACTTGGCGCTCCATTTTTTCAATGAAGGAACTAAAACACATTAACAAATACTTTTACAAATACAGATATCGTCTTTTTTTAGGAGTTGCGATAACAATTATCGCTAAGATATTTGCGCTATTTACACCTAGACTTATTGGAAAGTCTATTACTTTAATTTCGAAAGCCCTAAAAAACGAAATTAGCATTGACGTTTTTAAGGAGGAGCTAGCAATCAATATCATTTATTTAATTGGAGCAGCGGTCATTGCTGGTTTATTCACATTTTTAATGCGTCAAACTCTTATTAATGTCTCTCGTTATATCGAGTTTGACTTAAAGAATGAAGTGTATCAACAATACCAACGTTTATCTCTCAATTTTTATAAATCGAATAGAACTGGAGATTTAATGAACAGGATTAGTGAAGATGTCACTAAAGTAAGAATGTATACAGGTCCAGCGATTATGTACACAGTTAATATGATTACTTTATTTATTGTAGCTTTAATTTATATGCTTAGTGTTTCTCCTAAACTGACACTGTATACAATGTTGCCCTTACCTTTTTTATCTTTTATTATATACAAATTAAGTACAGTCATAAACAAAAGGAGTACGATTGTTCAAGAGTATTTATCAAATTTATCAACCTATACTCAAGAATCATTTAGTGGTATTTCTATCATTAAAGCTTATGGTATTGAGGACGAAAACAATTTAGCATTTAACACGCTATCAGAAGAAAGCAAGCAAAAACAAATTGACCTCACAAAGGTTCAAGCCTTGTTTTTTCCTTCAATGATTTTCCTAATTGGGATCAGTAATGTTCTAGTTGCTTACATAGGAGGAATGCAGTATATAAATGGAGAAATTAAGGATATTGGTACAATTGCAGAGTTTTTGATTTATGTAAACATGCTAACTTGGCCAGTTGCTACAGTTGGTTGGGTGACCAATTTGGTACAACAAGCTGAGGCATCTCAAAAACGTATTAATGAATTTTTGAAACAAGAACCAGAAATTAAAAATAATACAACAGTGCAAACGGATATTGATGGTAATATAGATTTTAAAAATGTCACCTTTATTTATCCGGATACTAACATAAAAGCCTTGAACGCTATTTCATTTTCAATTAAAAAAGGCGAAACATTAGCGATTTTAGGCAAGACAGGCTCTGGGAAGTCTACTATTTTAGATCTTATCGGAAGACTATACGATGTACAAGATGGTAACATCACTATTGATGGAAAAATCATAAGTCAAGTCAACTTAAACAACTTAAGAGATAGTATAGGGTACGTGCCACAAGATGCTTTTTTGTTTTCAGATACCATTGAAAACAACATCATGTTTGGAAAAGAAGATGCTACTGAAGCCGAAGTTATTGAAGCTGCTAAAAATGCCTATGTACATAAAAACATTAAGAAATTCACAAACGGTTACAAAACAAAATTAGGTGAACGTGGCATTACACTTTCTGGCGGTCAAAAACAACGTATTTCAATAGCTAGAGCCTTAATTAAGGCTCCTAAAATCATGTTATTTGACGACTGTTTATCTGCCGTTGATACTGAGACTGAAGAGAAAATTTTGAGTAGCCTTAGAAAAGTGTCAGATGGAAAAACCACTATTATTGTTAGTCATCGTGTTTCTTCTGCAAAACACGCCGACAAGATTATTGTACTTGACGAAGGAAAAGTTGTTCAGAACGGAACACACGAACACTTAATTAATGTTGATGGCTACTACAAAGAGCTCTATTTAAAACAGCTTAGCTCAAAAGAATTATAATTATTTGTTGCTTACTATACTTTTTTTTTAGATTTTTGAAGCACTAACAACTCAAAAAATTAAAAATTAGCTATGAGTGATCACGGAATGATGGAGAAAGAAGAAATTTTCTCAAAAGTATTAAGAGCAGGAAGACGAACTTACTTCTTTGATGTAAGATCAACCAAAGCTGGCGATTACTACCTAACAATTACAGAAAGTAAAAAATTCACAAATGATGATGGATCTTTCCATTATAAAAAACACAAAATCTATCTCTACAAAGAAGATTTTAATGAATTTAATGAGATCCTAAAAGAGATGACAGATTATATCATTTCAGAAAAAGGTGATGAAGTTATAAGTGAAAGACATCAAAAAGATTTCAAAAAAGAAGATTATAACTCATCTAGTGATGATGCAGCTGAAGGCGGAGAATCTATGGATGATTCTAACTCTGATTCTGCAGATAAGTTTACAGATATCAATTTTGAAGACATATAGTCTACTCTTTTGTTAAAACACACTTAAACCGTTACTTTCTCGTAGCGGTTTTTTTTATTTTTATACGCTTATAACATCAATTACCTATTTTATGAGATTTATTCTATTCGTTCTCGCATTAAGTTGTTTTTCATTACATGCACAAACAACTACAGATTTATCCTATTACCTTCCTCAAAACACAACTTACAATTCTGAAATACCAACGCCTGAGTCTGTTATAGGTCATCAGGTAGGAGAATGGCATGTTACACATGATAAGTTAGTGCAATACATGCAAGTTTTGTCGAAGGCTTCAGATCGAATTAATATTGAAAACAGAGGTGTTACTTTTGAAGACAGACCACTACTTCTATTAACCATAACATCTCCAAAGAACCATTCTAATATTGAAAACATAAGAACGACACATATTGCCTCAACTGAAAGTAATACCGTTGATGTTGAAAATATGCCATTAGTAGTTTATCAAGGCTTTTCCATTCATGGTAACGAAGCTAGTGGTTCAAATGCTGCACTGCTTGTTGCTTATTATTTAGCTGCAGCAGAGAGTGACGATGTTAAAGACTTATTAGACAATACGGTTGTTTTATTTGATCCTTCTTATAATCCAGATGGCCTGCAACGTTTTGCGTATTGGGCCAACACTAATAAAAGTAAAAATTTAAATCCTGACCCAAACGATCGCGAATATGATGAAGTTTGGCCTGGAGGACGCACAAATCACTATTGGTTTGATATGAACAGAGATTGGTTGCCTGTGCAATTACCAGAATCTAGAGTACGCATTAAAAGCTTTCATAAATGGTTGCCTAATATTTTAACCGATCATCATGAAATGGGAACAAATTCTACTTTCTTTTTCCAACCAGGTATTCCCTCAAGAACACACCCTTTAACACCAAAACTAAATCAAGAACTCACAAAATCTATAGGAAATTATCATGCAAAAGCATTAGATAAAATAGGTTCTTTATACTATACTGAAGAAAATTTTGATGACTTTTATTATGGGAAAGGATCTACGTTTCCAGATATTAATGGTGGAATAGGGATTTTATTTGAACAAGGTAGTTCTAGAGGTCATATGCAAGAAAGTGTTAATGGAATACTAACCTTTCCATTTACGATTCGTAATCAGTTTACAGCTGCATTATCTACTTTAGAAGCAGGTAACAACATGCGTAAAACTATTTTGCAATACCAACATGATTTTTATAAAAATGCAAGAACAGAGGCAAGCAAAGAAAATGGAAAGGCAATTGTTTTTGGAGATGAAAAGGACGCTGCAAAAACGTTTCATTTAGCAGAAATTCTGAAGCGTCATAACATTGAGTTTCATGATATAAAAAATGATTTTAAAGCAAACGGAAAACAATTCAAAAAAGGACATAGTTATATCGTTCCAAAAAATCAAAAAAACAAAAGACTCATTGACGCCATGTTTGAAAAACGCACAACGTTTCAAGATAGTCTGTTTTATGATGTATCAGCTTGGACATTTCCTTTAGCTTTCGGTTTAGATTATGCTGAAAACATATCTACTACTAATGCAGGAACAAAAGTTGAAGACTTACAAATGAAAACTGGGTCTGTATCAGCAAAAAGCAACTATGCTTATCTTATGGAATGGCACGAGTATTATGCTCCAAAAGCATTAAACACCATTCTTGGTAGTGGATTAAGAGCAAAAGTTGGAAAGAATCAATTTACAACTAACGGTAAAACCTATGACTATGGAACCATCTTAATTCCAGTTCAAAATCAGAATAAATCTGCGGAAGAACTGTATAAATTTTTACAAAAGGTAGCCAAAGATAGCCACCTACAAATAGATGCAGTCGCAACTGGTTTAACTAAAGGTATAGACTTAGGAAGTAGTCAGTTTAGAGCCTTATCTCAACCAAAAGTAGCCATGATCGTTGGTGAAGGTATTAGAAGTTATGATGCTGGTGAAATTTGGCATGTATTTGATCAACGTTATGATATGCGAATCACCAAATTAGATACTAGAAACTTAAAACGGAATGATTTAAGTCGATACAATACCATTATAGTTCCAAGTGGTTCAATTGACAAATCTGCAACAGAGAACTTGAAAAAATGGGTTGAAAATGGAGGCACATTAATAGCTTACAGAAATGCTCTGAAATGGCTAAACAGTAATGAACTAATGAAATTAGAATTCAAAAAGACAGAGCTAATTGCTGAAAACATTTCATATGAAGAACGCGGAGATTTTAGAGGTGCTCAAGTTATTGGAGGTGCTATTTTTGAAGCAAAACAAGACCGATCTCATCCAATAAATTTTGGTTATAAAAATGATAAA
Organism: Psychroserpens jangbogonensis; assembly: GCF_000797465.1. Taxonomy (GTDB): domain Bacteria; phylum Bacteroidota; class Bacteroidia; order Flavobacteriales; family Flavobacteriaceae; genus Psychroserpens; species Psychroserpens jangbogonensis. The sequence goes on from NZ_JSWG01000001.1 coordinate 177,557, forward strand.
ATTGCGTTATTCAGAAACAATACATTGTTCCTAACTTCAGACAAACAAAGTTATAATAACCCAATTCAATACACCAAAAATCCACTATTGAGCGGTTATATTTCAAAACAAAATTCAGATAGTTTAGCGCTTACAGTTCCATTTAAAACAATTAAGTATAAATCTGGAAAAATAATAGCATTTACAGATAATACGAATTTTAGAGCATTCTGGTATGGCACAAATAAATTATTGATGAATGCCATCTTTTTCAGAAAAGAACTGTAGTGATTAAGATACTACACTACCGTTTTCAACACGATGTTCAGGATTTAAAAGTATCACATCTTTGCCATTAACTGCTCCAAGCACTAAGCATTCGCTCATGAATTTTGCAATTTGTTTTTTAGGAAAGTTAATCACAGCAACAATTTGTCGGTTGAGTAATTCTTCTTTATTATAAAGCGTAGTGATTTGAGCAGACGTCTTTTTTATTCCAAGTGTTCCAAAATCAATCGTTAGTTGATACGCTGGATTGCGAGCTTCGGGAAAATCATTGACGTCAATAATAGTTCCAATACGTAAATCAACTTTTGTGAAGTCTTCGAAAGTTATTATATTATCCATAATCTAAAAGTATAAAAAATATGGCACTTACACCATCAAATATGTTACCCTTAGGAACGACAGCTCCAGGATTCAACCTCATCAATACTATTAATAATTCGATGGTTTCATTAGGTGAGTCAAAAGGAATTAATGGCACTATGATTATGTTCATCTGTAATCACTGCCCTTTTGTAAAACATGTCAATGTCGAATTATCGAAATTAGCTAAAGACTATATATCTAAAGGTATTAATTGCATAGCAATCTCAAGTAATGACGTAGATAATTATCCTGAAGACGCGCCTGATAAAATGAAGGAAAATGCTAAGGAACAAGATTTTATATTTCCGTATTTACATGATGAAACACAAGATGTAGCCAAAGACTATGATGCAGCTTGTACTCCCGATTTTTATGTCTTTGATAAAGAATTAGAGCTCGTGTATCGTGGACAATTAGATAGCTCAAGGCCAGGAAATGGAATACCAGTTACAGGCGAAGACTTACGTTTTGCAATTGATGCCATGCTTAATAAACAATCACAGGTTTCAAATCAAAAACCAAGTATTGGTTGCAATATCAAATGGAAATAAAAGAACATCTCAAACTTATATGAAAAATAAATCCTATCAAATTAAATTGATAGGATTTATCTTATTTAGCAGTGTGATTAGATTAATTATTCTTGTTAATATTTTTATGTCTTATTGTTGTCTAAACTTAAAGTGAATAGGAATACTATATGGCATATTAACTGCTCTTCCACGTTGTTTACCAGGTGTCATTTTAGGCAATAGACTTATAATTCGTTCAGCTTCTTTTTCTAAAAGTTTATCGGGACCTCTACTTCTAATTTTTGTTACTCTTCCTGTCTTATCAATTACGAACAGTACATATACTTTACCATGCATTTCTAATTCAAGTGCTCTTTCTGGATAATTAAAGTTTTTATTAACGTGTTCCATCATTTTAGCCTGAAAACAATCTATTTGTTGTTGTCTAGTGCCACCTTCGCAACCAGGAAATACTGGAACATTTTCTATAACAGCAAATGGCACTTCAATATCTTCATCTACCTCTTCTACATCTACATCTTCTACATCAGCAACATATTCTTCTATAGCGTCATTTTGTCCAATCTCAGAACTCTCAATAATGGTTTCCTCAATCTCAACCTGATCTTCAACAACTTTAATATCATCTGGCACTAAAGCTGGTGGTGGAGGTGGTGGAGGTGGTGGTACATCTAAATTTACAATTGGAATATCTGCCTCAATCATATCGTCTACTTGCACAATATCTCTTGCAGTAATATCGCTCTCGTACGTTTTATGTTCAAACATCATATACGTGATCAATAACATCAAATTCAAGCCGACAGCAAAATAGAGACTGCTATTTCTGCCTACTTCTACCTCTGGGTTCTTTTTAACTTGCATAACTCTTAAATTTTATACTATGAAGTTACTGCAAGAAACCCAGAAAAAATATGACAAATATCATGTTGCCAGCATCTTCCAAAATTGATGTTACAAATTATCTAATTGATTGTCTTTTCCATCTTCACTTATCGTCCAGAAAAATCCAATAAAGAAAAACTGATCTGCTGCAGGTTGCAATGAACGTCTTGCAAAATTTCCATTAACATCTGGCGTATTTGCATATTGGTAACCATTTATATTTTTAAAGGCTAAAACATTGTTTACAGATGCATAAATAATCTTCTGCGGACTGATTAAATAGGCCCAATTTAAACTCACACTATTAAAGTTTTTTGTTTTCTCTCCTAGAAACTTATTTGTATTCGGATCTGTATAAGGTCTGCCAGATGCAAAAGTATAGGCAAAACCAACTTGGCTTTTCCAATCATCAATCCAGTACTTTGCTACTGCTGAAAAATTATGTGTGTTAGCAAAACTAGGTTGTGCTTGAGTTGGATAATTTTTGTAATCACGCTCTGTATCTAAATATGAGTAGCTAATCCAATAATCAGTATTTTTAATACTCTTATTATCTCTCCAGAAGATATCGAGCCCTTGAGCATATCCAGAACCTGAATTATCAAATTCAGTACTAAATCCTGAAAGTTCTGTATCAAATTTTACAAGATTATCATAATCTTTACGATATAGCTCAGCTCTAAATAGGCGTCCATCGTTTACATATTGATAATTCATAATGTAATGCTTTGTGTTTTGTGTCTCTACTTGCGAATTAAACTTTAATATTCCATTATTAGCATTTTGATAAAAATCACCATACGCAAGTGATAATTGTCCGTTTTTTGATGTTTTGTAGGCTACCGAAGCTCTTGGAGCGATATTAAATTCGTTTGAAAGCTCATAGTTGTCTGCCCTTACTCCTACTTTTAAAGCAAAATCTTTATTAAAGATGATATCAGACTCTACAAAAATCGCAGAATTATTATTTGTGAATCCATAGCTTTCCTTAAAATCATCAGACTTGACTGATTCATCAAAATCTGTGGTAAAATGTTCCAGTCCAAAACTAAGTTTAAACCTGCTACTAAAACGTTTTTTAAGCTTAACCTTTGCATGAGCAGAATTCTCACTATCATCAACATTAAGATTCTCATTAATACCAACATCTGTTCTAGCAATGGTATAACTCAATCCGGATTGTATAGACCAATTATTTCCTAAGATTCCTTGATATGATGCGTTCGTATAGAAGTTTCGGTTCTTTAAACTAAAACGCACACCATTTGGGTCGTTAATATCTTCTTGTATTAAATCAAAGTTAGAAGTATCAAAAGCTGCATAAAATTTAAGCATTCCTGTGTCAAACTTCTGACGAAATACAGCTTCCCCTTGAGCTCCTTCATAAGGTTCTTTCCAATCGTTTCTATCCGGAAACAAGGCAATATAAGGTGCAAGATTTATATATGAAGCGCTTACACTTAAAGACGTTTTTTCCCATTTTTCAGTATGTCCTAAACTTCCACCTACAGTCATAATACCAATATCTGTTTTTTCTTGGTCTGGTTCATCAATAGTGCTTAATAAAAGAACACTTGAAAGTGCGTTTCCAAATTCGGCAGAATAACCTCCTGTTGAAAAGGTAATCCCATCAAACAAGAATGGAGAATAACGACCACGAGTTGGAATATTGTTGGCAGTTGGTGAGTATGGTGTAAACACACGAATACCATCAATAAAAATTTGAGTTTCATCTGCATCTCCACCTCTAACAAATAATCGCCCATCTTCAGCAACGGTAGATGTGCCTGGCAAGGTTTGTAGTGCACCTACAAAATCGCCAATTGCGCTAGCTGTGGTTACCACGTCTAAAGGTTTTAAAACAGAAACCTTACTATTGTCATTAGCTTCAAATGTTCCTGCTGAGATTACAACAGTATCTAAGGCATTAACATCTTCTCTTAGTTTAACTTGAAGATTCTTTAGTGTTGAAACATCTCCTGCAATCGTTTTTGTTTCATAAGATAAATACGAAATGATTAATACTTGTGTGTTTGTTTCTGAAGTTTCAAATGAAAAATTTCCTTCATCGTTAGTTGTTGCGCCATCATAGGTTCCATCTAAATACACATTAGCTCCAATGATGGGTTGATTTTTATTATCGGTTACTTTTCCGCTAATGGTTGTTTGTGCTAATGATAGCGTCGTGATTAAGGCTGCTAAAATGAATGTTAATAGTTTCATGTTGTGGTTGTGTTTAATTGTTCGTTTTTAATTGATGGTACAAACTTGACGTATTTAGAAGATTTCTGAAATTCTAATTAACCGAATTGTTAATATTGAATGATGAATTGCATATTTTTACAAAAAAGGAAGAATTGATGCTCTCAAAGGTTGAACAAAAATTTAGCGGTATCTATGCCATTATTGTCATTATCGAATTGATATGTGGGAACTTTGCCGATTTAGAAACGATACATTATTTCACAAAGCCTTTAATTGTATTATCGTTACTAATATTTTTCTTTACTCAAAACCAGCTAATAAATAAAACTATAAAAACACTAATGGTTCTTGCTCTAGTGTTTTCGTTAATTGGTGATGTAGCTCTATTATTTGATGCCATTAACCCTAATTATTTCATAATAGGTTTGGCCTCTTTTTTACTAGCACATGTTATGTACGTACTCGTGTTTTTAAAACAAAGAAATAAAAATAAAAACCCTTTGGGCTTCATAATCTTGATGCTTGGGTATGCTGCACTCTTATTTTATGTTTTAAATGATGGACTGGGTGATTTATTAATCCCTGTAGTAGTTTATATGATAGTTATATTGAGCATGTCTACTTCTGCCTATCTTAGACAAAAGCTCAACAATACCATAAGTTACAATTGGGTTTTTATAGGTGCTATTTTATTTATGCTATCTGATAGCATTCTAGCCTTAGATAAGTTCTACCAACCGCTTCCTTTAAGCTCAATTAGTATAATGTTGACTTATGCCTTAGCTCAATATTGTATTGTTATTGGAATTTTAAAACATAACAAGCAAATGCGTTAAGGATGGAAACGGCATCCTTTTGGTAACAAAAGATACAGTGTACAGCCTGACCCAAATGGAACGCGAAAATTACTTTTTAAATGGTCTTATAATTAAACGTGCAGCTTTATCGAAGTTGATATAGTTATAGGTCCAATTAAAAAACACAATAGCTCGATTTCTAAAACCTACTAAAGACATTAAATGGATAAACATCCATATAAACCAAGCAAAAAAGCCTCCGAATTTGTAGTGCTTTAAATCGACCACTGCCTTATTTCTTCCAATGGTAGCCATTGAGCCTTTGTCCTTATAAGAAAAGGGCTGCATTGATTTTTTATTGATAAGCCTCGTTATGTTTTTACCTAACAGTTTACCTTGCTGAATTGCTGGTTGAGCGACTTGTGGATGACCATTAGGATAGTCATCGGTAGTCATCAATGCTATATCTCCTAAAGCAAAAATAGAATCATAGCCTTCGACTTGATTAAACCTGTTTACTTTATATCGATTGCTTCTTTCTATTAAAGTTTCAGCTTTTAAACCGTGAACTGGAGCTCCTGTAACACCAGCCGCCCAAATTAAGGTTTCTGATTGAAATTCAAGATCTGTGTTGGTTAAAACTTGTTTCCCATCATAATTCTTAACAAACGTATTGCAATGCACATTAACTCCTAATTCGACCAAAAATTTCTCAGCCTTTTTAGAAGCATGTTCACTCATTGGAGGCAATACTCGCTGAGCACCTTCAAGCAAATGAATCTGCATATCTTGAGTGTTTAAATCTCTATAATCTCTTGGAAGAATATTATTCTTAAGCTCTGCTATTGCTCCTGCAAGCTCAACTCCCGTTGGTCCACCTCCAACAATTACAAAGTTTAAAAAAGCTTCTCGTTCTTGTTTTGTATCTGCTATAGCTGCCTTTTCAAAATTTTGTAGAATAAGGCTTCTGATATCAAGTGCTTGAGGAACACTTTTCATTGGCATACTATGCGTTTCTATTGCATTGTTTCCGAAAAAATTTGTTTTTGTACCAGTGGCAATTACCAAATAATCAAACTCAAGATCACCTATCGAGGTTTTTATCAAATTATTTTCTGGTTGAATTTGTTCTACTTCTGCCAACCTGAAAAACGTTGTTTTATGTTTCTTAATTATTTTTCGCAACGGATAAGCAATTGAATCTGGTTCTAATCCTGAGCTAGAAACTTGGTATAATAGTGGTTGAAAGGTGTGATAATTGTGTTTGTCGATTAATACGACCTGAACACTTTTATTTGCCAAAGTTTTTACAAGTTTAACGCCTGCAAATCCGCCTCCTACTATAACAACTCGAGGTAAAGTTGATTTTGGAATATTCATGATTTTTATTAAAACAATCCTTACAAAGATACTGTTTCGGCAATCTAAAATCTTATTTTTGAAATATTACTTAGCACATATTGTAACATTTTAAAAAGTATAACTACTTATAGGTAACTAACCGATAAAAATTTGGATAAAGCACTAGAACATAGTTTTGTTGAATTACTCGAAAAACATCAAAACATTGTGCATAAAGTCTGCAGATTATACACCAATAATCAAGACGCGCATAATGATTTGTTTCAAGAGATAACTATACAGTTATGGAAAGCTTATCCTAAGTTTCGAGGTGATGCAAAGTTTAGTACTTGGATGTATCGTGTTGGTTTAAATACTGCAATAACACTCTACCGAAAGTCTAAACGGAGCATAAAAACTCAGGAGTTTGAAAGTGTTCAATTTAAAATAAAATCTGAGCCTTACGACGATACTGAAGAACAGCAATTAAAACAATTGTATAAAGGCGTGCATCAACTTAATGACATTGAAAAAGCATTGGTGTTTTTATATCTCGAAGATAAAAATTATAGTGAAATTAGCGAAACACTAGGTATTACTGAAGTTAATGCTCGTGTAAAAATGAACAGGGTTAAGAAAAAATTAAGAACAATATTAAATCCGTAAAACTATGGATGAATTAGAATTATTAAAAAAAGACTGGAAAAAGGAAGACAAAGTATATCCTAAACTATCATATAATGAAATTTATAATATGATACTTAGTAAATCGTCTTCTATTGTCAAATGGATATTTATAATAAGTATGCTAGAATTTGTGTTTTGGCTATTTATTTCCTTTGGCTTAAAAGCTTCAGGATTTAATTTAGAATTAGATGGTATGGAACAAAATTTTGGTTTTATTGCCATATCCATTTTCTCTTATGCGATTTTAGCCTACTTCTTCTACAGGTTTTATACAAACTACAAAACTATAAACACAACAGACAGTGCAAAAACACTTATGGAAAACATCTTAAAAACAAGACGTACCGTAAAACAATATGTATTTTTTAACCTTTTTGTATTGGTTGTAGGTGTAGCTTATATGATGCCTTACGCCATTAAGCAAGACGAAAGTTCTAGAGCTCTTCTTGAAACTGCCCAAGCCAATGGCGAATTATTTAAATACTACGCAGGAATAGCCATAGTAACCATTATCGGGTTGGCAATAGCTATAAGTGTCTTATTATTATTTTATTGGCTTATCTATGGAATTCTATTAAAACGATTAAATAGAAATTACTACGAATTAAAAAAACTTGAAGTTGAATAATGGCCGTTGTTACCTTCAATATTGATAAAAACGCCATAAGTTACCATGTAAATTAGTTAGGAATTGAGACTGTAAAAGTTAATGACATTCAAGTTTCAAAAAAATTATCCTTACCAAAAAGGAAACATAAATTCAATCTTGAGGTCGTTGGTAAAAATGAAACGTTTTATATAACATCAAAACAACTGTTTTCTTCGGGATACATTACAGCTCAATTATTCCATAATGATGTGCTTATTGACGAAAAGATTTTAGAATTCAATTTCCCTATTATTAAAGATGACTCTAAGAATACTGAGAATTCTACATTTATGATGGGCATGATATTCATCATTTTTTCCTTAGTCTTTGACTGGTCTAAATTTTTCTTATTTATTGGATTGATTTTCGTCTTTGATTCTGTATCAAGAACCAAGGTAAAAACAAATAACTCTGAAGATAATAACTTAAAAAGCAACGACTAATTACCAGTCCCTAAGCTCTCTATTCAATCGTTCTTTTTCCATAAGATCTTCCTGTGGAATCACTTTTAAAAACGAAGGATGTTGCTCAATAGCATACTCGATTTTCTCAACAATATCAGCTATACTTTCGTTTTCGTAATCGATTTTTAAAGGCTCTTTCACTTCAAAAGATTGATACACATTTTTCTTTTTAACACGAAGTCCTTTTTTATCGAATGAACGTCTAAAACCATCTATAACGATTGGAACTACAATAGGCTTATATTGTTTTATAATATGTGCTGTTCCCTTACGAATAGGTTTAAACGGAGTTGTTGTTCCTTGCGGAAAAGTGATAACCCAACCATCATCTAATGCTGTTTTTATACTAGTAATGTCGCTCATTTTCACTTGTCTATTCACATTTTGTCCTTGAGAACGCCAAGTACGTTCAATACTAATAGAACCTGTATACGCAAATATTTTAGGTAGCAACCCTGATTTCATGGTTTCTTTAGCTGCAACATAGTACAAATTCAATTTAGGATTCCATAGATATCCAACATTTTTAATACTATCTAATCGTCCGCTAAGACTTGCATTAAACACATGAAACATTGCAAATACATCTGCAAAATAGGTTTGGTGATTTGAAATAAAAAGAACATTTGTCTCTGGTAAGTTTTTTAAAATATCTGTACCTTCAATATTAAGTTCATTAAAGCCTCTAAATCTACGGTGTGTTAATACACCTAAGATTCGAATTAGCCATTTTTTCAAAAAAAGTATATGCCCAAAAGGGTTTCTTTTAAATAATCCCATTAAATGTTAGTTGTTAAGCGGAAAAACAAACTTACAAAATCTACTAGCTACAACACTCTTTTTAACAAGTCTTTTACTTCACTTAGCATCATTGCGGTTGCTCCCCAAACTATATGACCATTAAGTTTAAATGCTGGAACCTCAACGTTTACTTTAGAAGAATTAGGCACAGAGGTTTGAATCACAGTTGTTTCGTCTAAAAAATGATTAAGAGGAACTTCAATTAGGTCTTCTACCTCATCGTCTTGTTTGATAAAATTTGGTGTGTTTTGAGTGACACCAAAAAATGGATGAACCGTAAAATTACTTGGCGGAATATACATTGGTGTCATTCTCTTTAATACATTAACGGTATCCATTGGAACTCCGACTTCTTCGTAAGTTTCTCTTAAAGCCGTAATTTGCAAATCTGAATCATCCTCTTCCGGTTTGCCACCAGGAAATCCTACTTGAGCAGAATGCACTCCTTTATATGTTTTTCTTAAAATCAATATCAAATGTGTTTCATTATGCCTATTGGGATAAAACATAGCTAAAACCGCAGCTTGTTTAGCTGTTTTCATCAATGCTCTGTTGTGCTCCATAAGATCTAAACGATATGGAGGCGACATTTTAATCTGAGAAGCTTCTCCCGGAAGCTCTAGATTTTTTATTTTTGGTACTGATTTTAAAAATATATTGAAATCCATCTTATAATTATGACGAGACTATTTTTTATACTGGTATGTGTTTGTTTAATGAATTGTGAAGATAAGCAATCTCGTAAGAAAACAAATACAACAGTTTTAGATTCAATAGTTGTTTCTCAAAAAATTAAACCTACCAAATCAAAAGACCCATTACCAGAAACTCCAGAACGAAGATATCCTCTTCTGACCGAAAAAAATGCCATGGAGTTTTTTCTTCAGTATGATACATTACATAAAGAGAATAAAGTCCGACTTGTTACAGACTATGGAAATATTGACATTTTGTTATTTAACGAAACTAAATTCCATCGTGCAAATTTCATCTATTTAACCAAACAAGGGTATTTTAATGATACGCAATTCTATCGTGTTATCGAAAATTACATCGTACAAGGTGGTAGTACAGACGATAGAGATGTCATGCAAAAACGAAAAGTCATCGGCAAATATTTATTGCCTACAGATACAAAACGTGGTTTCAAACATGATAGAGGTGTCATTTCTATGCCAAGTAGCGAAATTGATAATCCCCATAAATTAGCATCACCTTACGAATTTTTTATCACCTTAAGAGATGTATATCAGCTAGATGGCGACTATACCATTTTCGGAAAAGTGATAAGCGGACTAGACGTAGCCGACAAAATTGCCAATGTAGACACTGATGATGGAGATTGGCCATTACAAAATGTTTATATCAGACGTGTTGAAATCCTAGAGTAATTCATTACAATTGTTATTGTTTTAACAAAAAATCAACATAAACTTTACATATTTTTCAATATATTGAGCCACTCTAAAACTAATTTAACTAACACAATGATTTCAAAATCAATTAAAGCTGCACTCTTATGCAGCATTGTACTTTTTGCTAGTTGCAAAAAAGACGAAAAACAAACCGAGGACAAAGAAGAAACAACAACTATGAGTGACAATGTTTTGTTGCAAGAATGGACAGGTCCTTATGAAGGTGTTCCTGCATTTGACAAAATGAATGTAGCGGACATTAAAGATGCTGTAGAAAAAGGTATGGAATTAAATCTTGCCGAAATTGAGGTTATTGCTAATAGTACTGAACCTGCAACTTTTGAAAACACTATTGTTGCAATGGAAGCTTCAGGCAAAACTTTAAATGATGTGTTTAATTACTATGGTATATTAAGTAGTAATATGTCATCTCCAGAATTTAGAAAAATTCAAGGTGAGTTAGCTCCGAAATTATCTGATTTTTCTTCAAAAATATCTCAGAATTCAAAGTTATTCCAACGAGTTAAAACCGTTTATGATGCGTCTCAAAAAACACCTTTAGAATCAGAGGCTCAACGCGTTGTAGATTTAACTTACAAGAGTTTCGAAATGAATGGTGCAAACTTAGATGCTACCAAAAAAGAGCGTTATGCAGCTATTAATAAAGAATTATCTAGCTTATATAATGATTTTTCTGATCACGTTTTACATGATGAAGAAAACTATGTTACTTTTTTAACAAAAGATCAATTAAGTGGTCTTGCTGACGGATTTGTGAAGTCGGCTGCTAAAATAGCGTCTGATAAAGGACAAGATGGTAAATATGCAATTACAAACACTCGTTCTTCAATGGATCCTTTTTTAACGTATTCTACAGAGCGTGAATTACGTAAGCAAGTATGGACTAACTATTATTCTCGTGGAGATAATGGTGATGAATATGATAACAACAAACTTATTGCTCAAATACTTAAACTCCGTAGAGAACGTGTTGAACTTTTAGGATATGATAATTACGCACAATGGCGTTTACAAGATCGTATGGCAAAAACACCAGAAAACGCTATGGCTTTAATGAATGCTGTTTGGCCTGCTGCTATTGGTCGTGTTGCTGAAGAAGTTGCAGATATGCAAACTGTTGCAAATGAAAATGGTGATAATATTACTATCGAACCTTGGGATTACAGATTTTATGCTGAAAAAGTACGTAAGAAAAAATACGATTTAGATAGTGATGAAGTAAAGCAGTATTTACAATTAGATAAATTAACTCAAGCTTTATTTTACACAGCTGGCCGATTATTCAACTATAAATTCACACCAGTTGAGGAAGGTAAAGTTCCTGTATTTCATGAAGATGTAAAAGTTTGGGAAGTAACTGATCAAACTTCAGGAAAGCATATTGGCTTATGGTATTTAGATCCTTATGCTAGAGAAGGAAAACGTTCTGGAGCTTGGGCAACAACGTATAGAAGTTATACATCTTTCGAAGGAGAAACTAATGTATTGGCTTCTAATAATTCAAACTTTGTTAAACCTGCACCTGGTGAAGCTGTACTAGTTTCATGGGATGATGCGACTACTTTTTTCCATGAGTTTGGACATGCACTTCACTTCTATTCTAGTAATGTGAAATATCCAACTCTTAATGGAGGGGTAAGAGATTACACTGAATTCCAATCGCAATTATTAGAGCGTTGGTTATCTACAGATGAAGTTATTAATCAGTTTTTAGTTCATAATAAAACTGGTGAACCTATTCCTGCATCGTTAGTTGCAAAAATCAAAAAGGCATCAACATTTAACCAAGGTTTTGGAACTACTGAATATTTAGCATCTGCATTAATGGATATGAAATTACATATGGCAGATCCAAAAGATATTGATATTGACAAGTTTGAACGTGAAGCTTTAGCAGAACTTAATATGCCTAAAGAATTACCAATGCGTCATAGAACGCCTCATTTTGGACATGTATTTTCAGGTGAAGGTTATGCAACTGCATATTATGGTTATATGTGGGCAGACGTGCTTACAAGTGATGCTTCTGAAGCATTTAAAGAAGCTCCAGGAGGATTCTACGATGAAGACGTAGCATCGAAATTAGTTAAGTATTTGTTTGCTCCTAGAAACGCTATGGACCCAGCTGAAGCTTATCGCCTATTTAGAGGTCGTGATGCTAAGATTGAAGCATTAATGAGAGATAGAGGATTTCCTGTACCAACAACAAAGTAAATAGAATACATATACAAAGATTCCCGTTATCTAATTTAAACCTTAGGTAACGGGAATTTTTATTAAAATCAAGGATGCAATTTTGAAACCTTGATTACGTTTTCTAGTTATTAAACCATCATAGAAAATGAAATCTTATAAAAAAATCATTCTAAGTCTTCCCGAATACCTTTTAGTTGCAGCAGTTCTTTTTTATTGGATGTCTGCGGGACTAGTAGTTAATTATATTGCTATTGGATTAATAACCGCTTTAGTTTTACAAATGATATTTAAAAATAAAGTCGTTGGAATCGCAATACCTCTTCTTTTAATTTTAACTTGTTTGTATATGTTATTGGCACTGATTTCAGAGTTTAGTGAGTTTCCAAGTTTCAATTCTGAAGCTAAAACATTATTATTTGTAGGCTTGGGTTATTTCTTAACAACCATGCTAGTTTCCGTAATCATGATTTATAAATATGCAGTATTACCAACGAAACGAACACATTCCTGATTGTTTGAAGTTATTCAAGTTTTATCTTTATACAAACTAGGTAAACTAATTTTAAATTTTACAGCTAGTAAGCGAATCACAATTACAATCGTTCCTGCAATTACAAATACAAGGTGAGTATCTGCCATAAATTCACGGAGTATGAAATAGGTTAAGCCACCTAAAATACAAGCAGTGGCATAAATTTCTTTTCTAAAAATTACGGGAATTTCATTACATAATATATCTCTTATTACACCACCAAAACATGCCGTTATGGTTCCTAATGAAATACAAATAATAGGATGCAAATCAGCAACAACTCCCGTTTCAATACCAACAACAGTATACAGACCAATTCCTATAGTATCAAATAGAAATAGTGACTTACGTAAATAGTTCAACTTATTTTTTAATAGGACAGCAAATACAGTAGCACCAAAAATCACATACACATAAGTCATATTTGTCATCCAAGAAACAGGCTGGATTCCTATTAAAATATCTCGTAATGAGCCTCCTCCTACTGCTGTAACAAAAGCAATAATGAGCACACCAAATGGGTCCATTTTCTTATTAAGTGCAACGAGTACACCAGAAATAGCAAAAGCTAAGGTTCCTAAAATATCTAAAATTTGAAAAAACATTACATCCCTTGTGTATAGTAGTTATAATCTTTGAGAATTGTATCTATAAATTGAATATCATTTCCTTTATAGTTTTTAAGCTCTATAACTTCAATAATTTTCGTTCTGAGTTTAATAAGTGTGTCATAGTCTCTTGCAGCCTTAGCTCTAACATAGGTTTCTTTGATTATACGAGCATCGTTGTCTGAAAGATTAATAACTGTAGGATATGTTGGCACATAATCATCTGCTAATTCTTCAAGAATGGTATGACTGATATTGACATTATTCTTTAAAGTAATGACCGAAGTTCCTGCTGTCATATCACCTAATCGCTGACTTTTTTTACTAGTTACAATTGCAATTAAAGCAACAACACCAGACATCATATTTAAATCTACAATTCTAAAAAACCAACGCACCAAATAATCGGCTAAAGCAGCTTGATATCCATCTATCTTCACCACTTTAATTTTCATTATCCGTTTCCCTATGGTTTGTCCGTCAAGAAAGGTTTCAAAAATCAAGGAATAAAAAACAACAGGTAGGTAGAAGGACACATAAATTGCGACTTGAGACCATTGGTCCATATCAATAATCATATCATCAATTTCAAATAAATTAAATACAATTTGATAGGTAACTATTGCATATGCAATTTTAATTATCAAATCAATTATATATGCCAAAATGCGTTCTCCAACGCTTGCTGCGATGAAATTTATATTAACGTTTTGTGTAGTATTTATTTGTAACTCTACCATTAATTGCTTTAATTTGAATGCATATGAGAGAAGTCGCATTTATTAAACAAAATAAAGAAAAATGGCTCAATTTCGAAAAGGCTATTTTTGGAAAAAATCTTAAAAATCCTGATGAACTTGCATCGCTTTATATTCAGTTAGTAAATGATTTATCTTATGCTCAAACTTACTATCCCAAAAGTAAAACAATTCTTTATTTAAACAACTTAGCAGCCAAAGCTTTTCAAAAAATTTATAAAACAAAACGTGAAGACAAGAATCGTTTTGTTTATTTCTGGAAAATCGAAGTGCCACTTATCGTTTATGAATACAGACGTTATATTGGTTATGCATTCGCTATTTTTTTAAGTTTTGTGGCTATCGGAGCGTTGTCTGCAGCTTATGACGATTCCTTTGTTAGACTTATACTTGGAGATGATTATGTCAATATGAGCTTGGAAAACATTGAAGCTGGTGATCCAGTAGCTGTGTACAAAAGTGGCAGTAATTGGGGAAGTTTTATTGGGATTACACTAAATAACCTCTATGTAGGTATAAAATCTTTTATTTATGGCGTTTTTGGAGGTCTTGGCACTGCATTAGTAATGTTATACAACGGAATTATGGTTGGTGCATTTCAGTTCTTTTTCTATCGAGAAGGTGTGTTTTGGGAAAGTGTTAGAGGTATCTGGATTCATGGCTCTATGGAAATTTTCGCTATAGTGATTGAAGGTGCTGCAGGACTAATTTTAGGTGCTAGCATTTTGTTTCCAAAAACATATTCTAGAATGACATCTTTTAAAATGGGTGTTAAAAATGGTGTGAAAATTTTAATTAGCACCTTCCCTTTTACTATTGCTGCTGGCTTTCTAGAAGGTTACGTTACTAGATATTCTAATACCATGCCTAATTGGCTATCTGTTACCATCATTTTATTGACACTAAGTCTCATATCATTTTACTATTTAGTTTATCCGTTTATTCTTAACCATAAAATCAAAAAAGAAAATGCAATTATATAAGTCTCGGGATTTTGGATCATTTTTTCAAGATACCTTTGCGTTTTTAAAACTAAACGGAAAACACCTGTTTAAAAACTTTTTCATCATTAATGGTATCTTCCTATTAATCTTAATGGTTATGGGATATTTCTTCAGTAAATTTTACACAGAAGTTATTTTTGGAGGTATCGTAAGCGGCAATACAAATGCAATGGATGAGTACATGAATGAAAATGCTGGGTTATTTGGTTTGCTTGTTATTGTTTTCATAATTGTAGGCTTAATTGCAAGTATCATCTCCTATTCTTTCATTCCAATCTATCTTAAATTATACGCTAAAAACAATGGTAAAAGTTTTAATGCCACAGATATCATTGACCAGTACAAACTCAATATCGGTAAAATCTTTATTTTTCTAATTTGCGGAATTCTCATTGCTATTCCTATTGGTTTGGTCGCTGGAATTGTTAGTTTTATTCTTGCAATTACTATTATAGGAATATTTTTATTACCTCTTGTAATTGGTGCTCTAAGCTTACTTTACCAATCGACACTTATGGAATACCTTGAAAATAAAAAGGGAATTTGGGCAAGTTTCGGATATGCATGGTCGCTAATGACTTCAAAATTTTGGCCAGCAATTGGTTGCGTAGGTATCTTTTTCGCGATGAGTTACATCACACAGTACATTGTAGCTATAATTCCATACATTTTTGGCATGATCGATTTATTTACAGGAATAGAATCATCAGGAGTAAATCCAAATCCTAATGATGTTGGTAAAACAATGACTGTTATAATGGTTGCTGTTTTTCTTCTCACCTTTTTAGTTAGCAGTATTTTAAATGTTATTGTACAAATTAATCAAGGTGTCGTTTTTTATAGTCTTAAAGAAGATAATGAAAACATAAATACCAAAAGCGATATTGACTTAATAGGAGCTGGTGAATAAATTGAACTATCTATATATCATCCTTTTTTTCTTCGGAATGTCATTCAATTGCAATGCTTTTAGCATTGATACAGTTGAAATGGAAGCACAAACACTTCAAGACTCTGTTTATATTGATACAGAATCACAAGATAAACGCGAGTTTGAAAACCTCAATGAAAAATATAATAGTGATGAATTTATTTACGAACGTTCTGTAGAAAATTCAGGTTGGTGGTCTCGATTTAAGCAATGGCTGTCTGACTTTTTTAAAGACTTGTTCAATTTCAATTCTGACGCAAAAGCATCTGATTTTACAAACATTGCATTAAAGATATTTTATGTCGTTATCTTTTTGTTAGTCGTCTATTTTATTGTAAAAGCCATTATCAACAAAGAAGGAAATTGGGTATTTGGAAAATCGTCAGACAAAAGCATAATTCCAGTTACCGATATCGAAAACAATATTTATGAAACCGATTTCAAGACCTTAATCAATACTGCTGAAAGTGAAAACAATTACCGATTAGCAATTAGGTATTATTACTTATGGTTACTTAAAACAATGTCAAAAGAAGAAATCATAGAATATGATGTAGAGAAAACCAACAGCGATTACTACTTTGAAATCAAACAAGAAGACACAAAGAAAGAGTTTTCATATACATCTTATCTCTACAATTATATTTGGTATGGCGAATTTGATATTGACGAACCTCAATTCAACAAAGCCAAAAAGGCATTCACTCATTTTTTAAATTCAATAAAAGGATGAGTAAAACGCTAAAAATATATGTTGGGATATTGATATTACTCTTTCTGGGTATTATAGTAATTGAGTTCACTACACCTCCTCCAGTCAACTGGCAAAAAACCTATAACGAAACAGATAAAATTCCCTATGGTACGTTTATATTCTATGAAGAGTTAGATAATTTATTTCCTGAAAGCAAAGTACAAGACGTAAGAGTTACACCTTACGAGTATTTTGACGACTACTACAGTTGGGAAGACAGCTCTTATCTTACAACTGGAACTTATATGGTTATTGATGAATTCGTCAATATTGATAATACCTCAGCACAGGAATTATTGGACTTTGCCTCATTTGGGAACGACATTTTTATATCTAGTAATTATTTCCCACAACGACTTACAGATTCACTAGGATTTGACACTCAAAACGATTATACTTTTGATGGCAACGGTGAATTCACATTAACTAGTCCATCATTCAAAAACGATTCTATAAACATAACCAAAGGCTTAAATAATATTTACTTTTCTGAAATAGACACACTTTACACAACCGTTTTAGGTCATCAAAAGTTTTCAGACTCCATACATGTGAATTATATTAGAACATCTTGGGGAGACGGTTATTTCTATCTCCATTTACAGCCTGTTGCTTTTACAAATTATCACCTTCTAAAAAAAGACAATAATAAATACGCGTCGAGTGTCATGTCATATCTAAGTGATGATACTATTTATTTTGACTCAAGGAATAAATTAGGCAAAGAACTAGGTTCATCTCCTTTGCGTTTTGTATTAAGTCAACCACCATTGCGATGGGCTTGGTATCTGGTTTTAATAACAACAGTATTATTTATGATTTTTAATGCCAAACGAAAACAGCGCATTGTAAAAGTCATAAATCCCTTGAAAAACACAACTGTAGAATTCACAAAAACCATTGGGAATTTGTATTATGAAACTAAAGATCACGACAATCTAATTGAGAAAAAAATCACCTATTTCTTGGAGTATATTCGTCGTGTATATTATTTAGACACGCAGATATTAGATGACAAATTTGTAAAGAACCTATCTTTAAAATCTGGTGAAGACCAAGTGAAAGTAAAAAAACTAGTTAACCAAATCGCCTATTTAAAGGCAAAAACGCCTTGTAATGAAGGTGACTTATTACGATTAAACAAAGCTATTGAAGATTTTTATACCACATAAATTATGGAACATTTAGACGAGAACCAAAACGAAGAATTAACACCTAAAAGTGAACAGCAAGATGCGCCTCTTTCACCTGAGAACGCACCTAGTGAAACTTCAGAACCTACAGAAAACGCGGTAAACGATATCAGTTTTAAAAATCGAATTGATTTAACTGAGTTGCAACAAGGTGTTGCACTCGTTAAAGGCGAAATCAGCAAGGTTATTGTTGGTCAGAAGGAAATGATAGATATGCTCATCGCTTCCATTCTTGCAAATGGACATTCGCTTATTGAAGGCGTTCCTGGAGTAGCAAAAACTATTTCGGCAAAGCTCTTAGCAAAATCTTTGGATATTGGATTTAGTAGGATTCAGTTTACTCCAGATTTGATGCCAAGTGACATTTTGGGAACATCTGTTTTCAATATGAAAAATTCTGAATTTGAATTTAAACAAGGTCCGATTTTTTCTAATATGATTCTCATTGATGAGATTAATAGAGCGCCTGCAAAAACACAAGCCGCTTTGTTTGAAGTAATGGAAGAACGCCAAATTACAATCGACGGACAAAAATTTAAAATGGAATTACCATTCATAGTTTTAGCAACACAAAACCCCGTTGAACAAGAAGGCACATATCGATTACCTGAAGCACAATTAGATCGTTTTTTATTCAAAATAGATATTGATTATCCTGATGTAGACGAAGAAATAGAAATCTTAAATAGAGAACACAATTTACAAGGTGGTGTAAAAACAGATCAGGTGACTGCACATTTAAGTAGAGCACAAATCAATAGATTTCAAGGCTTAGTAGATCAAATCATTATTGAATCGCACCTTATAAAATATATTGCAGATATGATTGTAAGCACACGTAATAATCCATTCTTGTATTTGGGAGCTTCGCCTAGAGCATCAATTGCCATATTAAAAGCAAGTAAGGCTTTTGCTGCAATGAGTGGACGTGATTTCGTGACACCAGAAGACATAAAACGATCAGCAATTCCAGTATTACAGCATCGTGTTATCGTAACACCAGAACGCGAAATGGAAGGCGTGACTACAAAACAAATTATAAGACAAATTATTGAAGCTGTAGAAATACCAAGATAGTTTTATGGATTTAACTCAACATTGTAAAATTTGCGATAATAAAATCATTGATTTTAAGATAGGAACTCTCTGTGAATTAACAGATAAGAAACCTGACTTCCAAAATAAATGTGGTGTTATCAAATTAGATGTTGAATTTGAAAAAGAAATTATAAATGTGAATATCGAATATGAAGCTGTTTTGAAGACAAAAACTAATACAATTGGACATTTAGTGATGTATTCAATTATAGCGTTAGCTCCATTAATAGGTGGTTTTCTTTTAGGGAAATTTGTATTTGAAAATGGTGTAATATCAACTGTACCCTTAATTATTATGGGAATTGGTTTAGGTCCATTAGCAATAGCATTTGGTCCTTTAAACCTCTATAATACTAACTTAAAGATTGCTAAAAAAAAGAAAAATAATTTAGATGACTTATGCAAAATGTATGGTTATCGCTATGGTATAGACATCACGCATTTAAAAGATAGCTTAGGTAATAAATCATATGAAACTGATTTAAAAATTAGAAAAACCAGTAATACCCTTTGAAAAATTTGAAACGAATTAAACCTTTTTACTTACGGAATAGATTCTTTTATGCTTGCATAGTCATAATGGTGTTGTTTGTTTTGAGTTTTATCTTTCCAAGAGGTTTTGCTGTGGTAAAATTGCTATTGCTATTATTGGTAACGCTTACCATTCTTGATACAATACTTCTGTTTGCAGCAAAAAACGGAGTTAAAGGAACTAGAATATTACCAGAGAAATTTTCTAATGGTGATGAAAACCCTGTACGAATTGCCATCAATAATTATTATACGTTTAATGTAGAGATAAACATTATTGACGAAATCCCAGAACAATTTCAAGTCCGAAACTTTGGAATTAAACGCAAGCTAGAACCTTCTAGTTCTTCAGAAATCGAATACAAACTAAGACCTGTAGAACGTGGTGAATATCATTTTGGAAAACTAAACATTTATGTTACATCTGTTTTTGGCTTAATCTCTCGTCGATTTACATATGATGACCATGCTATGGTTCCAACCTATCCGAGTTTTATGCAATTGCGTAAATACGATTTGATTGCCATTAGTAATAACTTACATCAATATGGCATCAAAAAAATACGAAAGATTGGTCATACAATGGAGTTTGAGCAAATCAAAGAATATGTTCTAGGTGATGATTTACGTACCATAAACTGGAAAGCGACTGCAAAACGTAGTCAGTTAATGGTGAATCAGTTTCAAGATGAAAAATCACAACCTGTATATTCTATTATAGATAAAGGGCGTGTCATGAAAATGCCTTTTGAAGGGTTAACCTTATTAGATTATGCAATTAACGCAGCTTTAGTAATTTCTAATGTCGCACTTAAAAAACAGGATAAAGCAGGTATTTTGGCCTTTTCTAAAAAGGTTGAAAATATTGTAGTTGCAGAAAAGCGAACGTCTCAAATGAATCTTATTTTAGAAACACTCTACAATGTGAATACCGATTTTTTTGAAACGGATTATAGTCGATTGTATGCTGACGTCAAACGAAACATCAATCATAGAAGTTTGATGCTTCTTTATACCAATTTTGAAACCTTAGATAGTTTACATAGACAGTTACCTTATTTAAAAGGTATTGCAAAAAATCATCTATTAGTTGTTATTTTCTTTAAAAACACAGAGCTTAATCAAATTATTACTGATCCAGCAGAAACTGTTCAACAAGCTTATGACAAAGTAATAGCTGAGAAATTTGCCTTTGAAAAAAGATTGATTGTTAATGAACTTCAAAAATATGGAATTCAATCAATACTGACTTCTCCTCAGGATTTAACTATCGATACCATTAATAAGTACCTCGAGATTAAAGCTAGAGGCTTATTATAAGCGTTTTCTACAACTCATCCACAAATACTAACACTTCGGTTAAACACTTTATGTAAAGTTCTCATTTCGGTTGATATTTGACTCATCAATAACAATCAAACCATTAAAACCACATATTATGAAAACTTTACTTTTATCAATCGCATTTGTATTTATCTCAACGTTAGGATTTTCTCAAGACACAGAAACTCAGGATGGTCAAACAATTACCATAACAGTATCTAATCTGAAAAACAGCAACGGAAAAGTAACCTTAGCACTTCATAATGGAGATACTTTCATGAAAGCTGACGGTATACAAAACGCAGAAAGCAATATTACTTTCGGAAAAGCTACAATAACATTTACTAATGTAGAACCAGGTGAATATGCTGTTTTAGTATTGCATGATGAAAATGAAAACGAAAAAATGGATTTTGACGCTAATGGAATGCCTCAAGAAGCTTACGGAACATCAGGAATTACTAATAGATTTGGACCACCTTCATATAACGATGCGAAGTTCAACCTAGACAATGAAGACTTAGAATTATCAATCAAATTATAAAACAATCATCAATCAATCAATCAATCAATCAATCAATCAATCAGAACAAAAAGAGTCTTTTAATTAAGGCTCTTTTTTTATTACCAATATAATCTAAACATCAAATTAGGTGTAAATCCTAGAGAGAATTTATCGATAACTTCTATATCATTATTAAAGTCATTGTTACCTGAGTATTCTCTACTTATCAAATTGTTTCTGTTATACACATTCCTGATTGAGAAACCTACTTTACCTCTTAGCTTATTATCATCAGAAAAATTAAAAGAATAGGTTGATGAAAAATCTAAGCGATGATAATCTGGTAATCGTTTTGTATTGATGCCTTCATTAAATTCTAAACCATCAGTTCCAAGAGTTGATCCTGTAAATGGTTTCCCTGTTTGCCATCTCCAGCCTAAAGCCATTTCGAAGTTTGAGATTTTATAACTCAATGACGTTGAAACCGAGTGAATAACATTAGATCTAGACGTAAATGAATTATCGTTATTTAAGTTGCGATAGGTGCTTTCAGAATCATTAAATGAATAACTCACCCAAGAATTAAAACCATTAAAGCGTTTTCTTAAAAACACATCTACGCCATAGATTGTTTGTTCACCCAAATTAAACTGGCTGTTCTGCGGATTCAAAAACCCAAACGATAAAGCCGTTATGTTATCTAAAGTTTTATAATAATTATCAATATCGAATGTCCAACCATTTTTGGCATATATGAAACCTAAGGATACTTGTTTACTATTAATAATAGGAAAATCATTACCATTTGCCAATCGCCAAAGTCTGTTTTCTAATGATAGATCGCTTATAATAGTTTCATCAATTTCACTAATAATTTGATTTTTAATCTCTCCAGAAACCTGAAGCTTTACATTCTTAAACAATTGCTTATACACTAGTAATCTAGGTTCAAATCGATAGGTATCTAATTCATCAAAATAAGTTGCTCTGGCGCCAAAAGACAAATCAAATAATTTTGGGTTTTTATACTCGTAATTGGCATACAAACTATGCGTTTGAACTTTAGATTCATCTTGATCTAAAATAAACTCTAGATTAGTTGTGTTTTTAAATGAGTAACCAACATCTTTAAGAACATACTGATAACCTAAAGTTATAGCGTTTTTAGTATTAATTTTTTGTTGAAATTCTGTTGAAATACCTGAATCGAAAATCAGGTTTCGTTTTTCAAAATCTGATGTTTCTTGATCGTTTGTAGAAGTTATATAATTATAATTCAGTTCGTAATCTGAAAAATAAGCAACAGTAGACTGCTTCAAATTGGTATTCCATTGTTTATCCCAACCAAAGCTATAGCCTGTGTTTTTAATGGACATACGATCATTAAATGCTTCATTTGTTTCAGAATCATTTACGGTGTAGTCCAATTGATTATCAATAGAAATCAAACTCGCAAACAAGCTATTATTAGCATTAGGTTTAAAATTCAATTTGACATTATAGTCTAAAAAACTAAAATCATTATTAGGATTGTCTCCATTTTCAATTTTGGTGCTTTCAAATACTTTGTCAGCCAATCTATCAAAAGTTACTGATTGATATAAATTAGTATAACTAGATCTGACTGACGCTTGAATACCTAGTTTATCTTTTATAATCGGTGCGTCAAAATAGGCATCTCCATTAATACCATTAAATCCAATTTGAGCTTTAAGTTCATCTTCAATATTGGTGTTGGTGGTCATCGAAACAACACTTGAAGCACGTTCGCCATATCTTGGATGAGATCCCTTATTAATGAACGTAACACTTTTTGTTGCATTAGGATTAAAAGGAGAAATCATCCCAAAGAGATGTCCTTTATGATACATATTAATACCATCCCAAATAAGTCGGTTTTGATCTATCTTTCCTCCTCTTACCAAAAAACCAGAGGCTGTTTCGTTTGGACTAACAACTCCTGGTAATAATTGAATACTTTCTAAAACGTCTGGCTCTGTAAGACCAGGTAAAATGCCAAGACTTCTTGGATTTATTTGATAGGAACCATCCTTCCGTTTTGAAATCCCTTTGGTTAAATAACTATTAATTATGACCTTTTCTAATTCTTGAATATTTGCCTCTTCCCTATTATTATTGACAATTATATATCTGTTATCGATAATTTCAAACCTAAGATCCGTCTGCATTTCAATTTCTAAAAGGACTTGATTTAAAGAGCGTTTTTCTTTTTTTAGAAAAATTATTTTGTCTGATAAAATGTTATCATAGTAAGAAAATCTTACATCATAAACCTCTTCAATTAATTCAAAAGCATTTTGTAAAGTTTCTGAATTGAAACTAATGTAAAATTTAGCCTCTTCTTGCGAAAAGGCTAAATTAGGTAGTGCTAATAAAAAGCAAATAATCAATTTTTTCACTTTACACTCAAATAGATGTTTCCTTTTTCTTTTTCAAAATATTGTATCTGTAAAGATTTGAAAACTGTTTTTAATGCAGTATTCAAATTCTTATGACTAAAACTACCTGTATATATCATACTATCATCAATAGTATCTGAATTTATTTCAATATTGTATTGTGATTCTAAAGCTGAAATTACATATTTCAAAGGCACACTTTTAAAACTGCTTTCTCCATGTATCCAACTCGGATTAGAATCAGCATTATCCCATTTTTCTATGGAATAACCGTTAATTCTTCGAACTGAATTTGTTGGTAATAAAATATAATCTTCATTTTTAGTTTGCACACTTACCTTACCTTCAAAACAAACTACTTCAAATAAATCCCTTACAGTGTTCACATTAAACTGTGTTCCTAAAACTTGAACATTTCCGTTATCTGTGACTACAGTAAAGGTACTTCCTTTTTTAACTTTAAAATAAGCTTCCCCTTTAAGTTTTAAAGTTCTATCGTTTTCCCAGTTATCTTCATCGTAAGTTAAGGTAGATTTGGAGTTTATAATGACTTCAGAACCGTCTAATAAAGCGATGGTTTTTTGTTCACCATAATTGGTTTCAATTGTGACAATATCATTTCCTAAGATTGTAAATAACCCAAAAAACAAGATAACAGATGCTGCAATACCTATGAGCCAAGTATTAGCATTTAAATTGCGAACTTTTCCTTTTTTATTAGAGATGTGTTCTTGAATTTTAGTAAAAGATGGGTCAGTAGAAGCTTCTAAATCGTCATAGACCTCAAGGCCTTTTCTAATTTTTAGAAACGACTTGTAATCGGTTTCAGAAACCAATCTTTTTAGCTCATTATCAGAGAGTTCTCCCTCTAACCATTGGGCTAAAAATGTTTCGTTATTGTTATGTAATTCTGTATTTTTCATTGCTTATCTACTATTATGACAACTGTATTGAATAAAACCCTACCTAAAATTTTATTTTTTTAAACATTCCCTATATGTTCTCTTATAACCAATAAAGCTGAATGCATTCTTTTTTCCACAGCTTTAACTGAAATACCTAACAGATCTGAAATCTCTTTGTATTTCTTTTTTTCAATTCTATTTAATAAAAAAACTTCTTTTTGCTTTTCAGGAAGTGAATCTATGGTACGTTGTAATTTATCCATAAACTCTTTCTCTAACATTATAAATTCTGGAGACTCATTAGTTTGATGACTCACATTATTTAACTGATGATTACGGACGACTTTTTCGTGCTTTATTGTATTTAAAAAAGTATTAGTTGCCACAGTATATAGATAACTTTTTGCTTTTTCATAATTTACCTTACTACAATTATCCCAGAGCTTAATAAAAGCCTCTTGTAATATGTCTTCAGCTTTATCAACATCCTGAGTCTTATAATAAATAAAGCACCTTATATCTTTTGCATACGTTTGGTAGAGGGTTTCAAAAGTTTTTGAATGACAAATATTATGTTGATCTTTAGGCATTATTTGTTTTGAAAGTGGATGCATCAAAACTAACTAAAAAAAATTTAGAGAAAAAAGTAGGGTATTTTTTTTTAGAGTTGTCTTAGTTATAATTAATCGCTAAAAAACATATTAACCAAAAAATTTCTATGATGAAAAATTTCAAATTATTTCTTTTCAGTTTTGTTTTAATTGCAGGTTTTCTAACCTCATGTTCAAACAACGAATCTGTTGTTGATGAACAAAACATTGACGAAACTGAAGCTATTACACAATCTTTAAACCGACTAGCAGAACAATTTAATGATGAAGGATATGTTATCGCATCTGAAAACCCTTCAGGAAACATTGTATTTGATTTCTGTTTTGATTTTGTATACCCATTAAACTTATCTTATAACAATGGTACTACAGTTAGTATTGCTAGTTTAGATGACTTAATTACTATTCTTATTAATTCTACTGATGACTTATATATTAGTGGAGTTGAATTCCCATTTGATGTTGAAGTATATAATGATGATTCTGACGCTATTGAAATTGTAACTATTAATAATGAAGATGAATTTTTTGATTTATTAGAAGATTGTGATTTTGATTCTATTGATGAATGTGATTGTGAAGATGAAGTTGATCCTGTTTGTGTTGAAGTACAAGATCCAACTGGAGAAAGTTTTATTATTACATACCCAAATGAATGTCTTGCATTTTGCGATGGTTTTACAGAAGCTGATTTTGCTGAAAATTGTGAAGATGATTACAACTGTCCAGGTGGTAATGAATGTTTTGAATTTGTTTACCCAATTACAATTTTAACAGATGACAATCAAACCATAACAATAAACTCTCAAGAAGAATTAGATAGTGCCTTATATAACGTTTACTACTTTGATTTTGTATATCCATTTGAAGTTACTACAGAAGAAGGAGACGTTGAATTTATTGAAGACTTTGAAGATTTTGAAGATCTTTTAGAAGATTGCTTTTATGACGGAAATGATGACGATTGCGAATGTGAAGATGAAGAATTTGACCCAGTATGTGTTGAAGTAGAAAATCCTAATGGTGTTATAGAAATCTTTACTTTCCCTAATGAATGTATAGCAGAATGTGAAGGATTCGATTCTGAAGACTTTATAGACTGTGGAAATACTGGTGGATGCGATTGTGAAGATGAAGAATTTGATCCAGTATGTGTTCAAGTTGAATTTGAAGGACAATTGGTAACTTATACATTCCCTAATGCATGTATCGCTGAATGTGAAGGATTTGATTCAGAAGATTTTGTAGATTGTGAAGATGACACTAATCCTAACAATTGTAGTGAAGAAGAAGTATTTGCTTATTTATTAGAATGTAACTGGTATATTAATACTAGCCTTTACGATAATGTAAATGCTGAGTATGCTCAATTTTCACAAGATGGTTCTGTTACAATATATAGTGATGGATCAAACGATGGTGTAAGTGGAACTTGGGGCTTCTTACCGCCTAATCCTGCTGGAGACATATCTATGTTCTTTAATGTTAC
Organism: Psychroserpens jangbogonensis; assembly: GCF_000797465.1. Lineage (GTDB taxonomy): Bacteria > Bacteroidota > Bacteroidia > Flavobacteriales > Flavobacteriaceae > Psychroserpens > Psychroserpens jangbogonensis. The sequence continues at coordinate 204,843 of NZ_JSWG01000001.1, forward strand.
AAGTTCACCATTCGACATGATTTCTGAATTAGATTGGACTGTTTCTATATGTAGTGAAGGGTTTATCGTATTAGAATCTGGTAATGAATTTATCCAGTTAGAACGTGATTGTGACTAAGATAATAAAGTTGATTTTTTTTATAAACGAAAAGCCCTTGAGATTAAAATCTTAAGGGCTTTTTTATTGTATTCTTAATTAAATACTTTCTCCCAACCAGGCTTTCATCATCCAAACAGTTTTTTCCTGTTCTGTAATAAAACCACTCATCATTGAGTTCGTTCCTTCATCGTTAGCATCATTAGAAGTTTCTAAAATTTGGCGCTCAATTTTTAATAACTCAGATAAAGACGCTACAATCAGCTGTACTGCTTTTTCATCTTGAGAAACATCCTTTCCAACAGGTACTATTGCAGCTTTAGCATAATCTTCAAATGTATGCAATGGCGTTTCACCCAATGTCAAAATACGTTCTGCTATTTCATCTACTTTAATATTAGCATCTGTATACAACTCTTCAAATTTGACATGTAAATCAAAAAAGCGTTTTCCCTTTATATTCCAATGTATACCTCTTAGATTTTGATAATATATTTGGAAATTGGCTAGCAAGTGATTTAAATCGCCTGCTATTAATTTTGTCTTTTTGGTATCTAAACCTATACTATTTAGTTTCATATCTCTATTGTTTTTGTTTATGCAAATTTAAATTACAATTAATTTAATTAATTATAGTTTTTATGAATAGTTTTTATATCTTTATAGTCTAAATGAATAACGAATGACAATTACACAATTAAATTACGTTCTAGCCATTGCAGAACATAAAAACTTTACAAAAGCAGCAGAAAAATGTTTTGTTACACAACCAACGTTAAGCACGCAAATACAAAAGCTTGAAGATGAGCTTGATATACTAATTTTTGATAGAAGTAAAAAACCAATTGAACTTACTGATGTTGGTCGAAAAATAGTACTTCAGGCAAAAAATATAGTTGACGAGTCTGAGCGTATTCAAGATATCGTAGACCAACAAAAGGGATTTATTGGTGGAGAGTTTAAACTTGGTATCATTCCAACGGTAATGCCTACGCTTCTGCCTATGTTTTTAAAAGCATTCATTAAAAAATATCCTAAGGTGAAACTTAAAATTGAAGAGCTCACCACAGAAGAAATTATAACAAGAATTAATGATGGACATTTAGATGCAGCGATTGCAGCTACACCTTTAACTTTAGATACCATTAAAGAGCGTGTTCTGTATTACGAACCATTTGTAGCATATGTGCCTAATGACCACAGGCTCAACAGTTATAAGAAAATAGAAACTGCAGACTTAGATATTAACGACATGCTTTTATTAGAAGATGGACATTGTTTTAGAGATGGTGTAATTAATCTATGCAAAACATTTAAAAATCATACCGATGATCAATTTCAATTAGAAAGCGGAAGTATTGAAACATTAATTAAACTTTCTAATGAAGGCTTAGGCATGACCTTGCTTCCATATTTACATACTATGGATCTCAGTGATAAACAAAAAGAAAAATTACGTTATTTTAATGATCCTTCTCCAGCTCGCGAAGTAAGTGTTATATATCATAAAAACGAATTGAAGATGCAAATTATTGATGCGCTTCACAATGTGATTTCAGGTATAATTCGAGGAGCAATAGCTTTTCAAAATGTAGACATTGTTAGTCCGCTACCAGCTAAGGTTTAAACTATATGTATTAAAAAAAGCGACTCGTAAGTCGCTTTTTTTTTATGCTTTTAGTAATATTAAACATTGATTTAATTCTGGGTTCTGTAAAATTAAAGATTTTATGTAAATCTTAAGCTCCTCTATCTCATAAGGTAATAAACGATCGAGTGCTTTTTTTAACTCCTTACAGAACAACGTGGCATCAAAACTTACTTTTGAGAGTACAGTTTTAGTGTACTCGAACATTGCTCTTGACATAATTTAAAATTGATTTAGGTTTTAGTTGAGTAGTGTTAAAGTATAGGCTTACAGTTTTGATTACATCTAAATTTAGTAAAAAAAATGATTGCTTGGTCTTCATAAAGAAAATTTTAACAGTAAATGTCTTCAGTTTTTACTTACAAAAACGCATTTAACTTCAACAAACATATAGGTTTATTAATGTTTAATAACTTTTAAAGTTTCTGCTTTTAAATCTGAAAACACTTTCACAAAGTAAATTCCAGTTCTAAGAGCACTCATGTCTATTTGATTCACATTTTCCTTGAGAACCTCTAATACTTTACGTCCTTCAATATCGTAAACACTTACAGCATCTATTGTAAATTCAGCCTTAACCGTTAAAACATCATTAACTGGATTTGGATATACTTTAATCTTAGACAAACTATAGTCTGATGTTCCAAGATTATCTTCTGCTATTATTGTAGTATAATTGTTAGTAATTACAGGTGCGTTAAAATCGAAATAAATCTCCGCCTGAGTAGAAAATTCATCACCTAGAACTAAGCTTTGTAGTGTTCTAATTTTATAAACGAGATAACCATCATTATTAGCATCATCAATAGGCAGTTGTATGTTTTCAAATATAAATTCTACATCATTAGATGCATTTATCCTAGTAAAATAATCATGACTTCCATCAATTGGCACCAATGTACTTATATCAAATTTTGTGACGTCAATCGTGTTTTTTACGACAACATTTACAGCGCTTGCTGTTCCTAAGTTTTCAAAACGAATTAAGTAATGCACATATTTACCAACGTCTTCAGGTGCAATTATTTCGCCTTCTAAACATCGAATATCGTTAGGATCAAAAGAGTTAACAACAGTCTGTTTTAGCTCAAATGAATTATCACTTGGTGTTTCATCATCATCAATTAAAGGAGATATCGTAGCTGTGAATCCTAATTCGTCTCCATCATTTAACGGAAAAATTGGGTCTGTAGGTGTGTTCAAATTAAAGGTTACTTCAATTTCTCTAGTTTCAAAAGGCGCTAAATCTACAAAGTTCCATGATAAGACATTATTTGCTTCACTATCGTTAGTTGGTGATGCTGAAATAAATTGTACAACATCAGAATTCAAACTGTAATCAAAATCAACAGAACCAGATAAGGACGTATTTCCTTTGTTTTTATATATGATTTTATAACTGGCATCAAATCCTGGAACAGCAGAACTTAATTGAATAATAACTAATTCTAAATCATTGTAAACACCATTTGGTGTGATGCAAAAATCTTGATTATATGGACTTGTATCTTGAGGAAAACTTACTGAAACGTTATTTTGCGAAAATGAAAAATAGGTCGAATTTTCAAATACTGGTGTTATAGTATGGGTTCCTGGCGAAAGAGGAATACCATAAGTCCCAGAAGCATTAGAAATATAGGTCCAAGTATTTGTTCCATTGGCAATGTTAAACTTTAAACTTGGATATAAGTAATCATTGATATCACATCCATCAAGATTTGTATCAACTTTATTTTCTCCGTTAATTACATAATAGTCTCCTCCTGGTGTTAATGAGCAGTATGAATTAAAAACTGTTGAATTTGAATCATCAGAAAAAATATTTGATTGAAAAAAATCAATTTCATCTTCATCAAGACATATGTAGTCTACATCTAATATCCCATAATATTCAATAAAATCATCATTAATAACACCATTTTTGAGATTCAAAAACTCTAACTGGCTTAAATCTTCAAAATTCAAAGTACCTAAACTAGTATTCTGACTTAGATCTAGGTTAATCAAATTATTGAATCCATTTAATGATAATAAACTCAAATTAATATTATTTGATAAATCTAAGTCCACATCATCTCTATAATACAAGTACAAATTCACTAAATTTATATTTTGGTCAAAATTTAAATTTTGTATTGAAGAACCACCATAAAGCACAAATACTTCTAAATTAATATTATTAGTTAGGTCTAATTGAGTTAAGGAAGGCCAAAACAAATTAATTGTTTTCAAATTAATAAAACTGCTTAAATCTATACTTGTAAATTGTGGCATTGTGTCTTCAATAGATAAATCCTCAAGATTCGCCTCACATTGACAATTATCTAAATTAAGAGTGGATAGACTATATGCTCCATATAATCCTAAGTTATTTAGATTAGGCGTATTACTAATAATTAATTCATTAACACTAGTATCAGAAACCGTTATTACTTCAAGGCTTTGAAAATCACTGATTGTGATTGTCGATATATTCATGGTATTTCCAATTTGTAAATAAGTAATATTCGTAAAAGATGACAATCCCTCTAATGAATTTACTTGGAGACTTTGTGTAAAGTCTCTAATATATAAATTAGAAAGTGCTTCCGCTTCACTAACTTGAATTTCACCGTCACCATTTATATCAATAACAGGTTCATGTTGAAGTAAAATACTTTTAAAATCTGCATCTGGAACATTTACTACTTGAGAATTGCCTACAAGAATCGTAAATAGTAATATGAGAAAGAGCATTAATGATTTCATATTGTTAGAGTTTTGATTAATTGTATATTATTTTTTATTTCTTAATTATCTTCAAAGTGTCATTACCAAAGGTAGAAAACACTTTCACAAAGTAAATTCCAGAGTTAAGTGCACTCATATCTAATTGATTCGTTCTGTTCTGAAGAATCTCTAATACTTTACGTCCTTCAATATCATAAACACCTATAGCATCTATTGCAAACTCAGCCTTAATGTTTAAAAAATCATTTACTGGATTTGGATATACTTTAATTTTAGACAAACTAAAATCTGAAGTACTAAGATTATCTTCTGCTACTACTGTAGTATAATTATTAGTTATTACAGGTGCGTTAAAATCGAAATAAATCTCTGCTTGGTTAGAAAATTCATCGCCAAGTATTAATGTATCAACAGTCCTTATTTTATAAACGACATAACCATCATTATTAGCATCATCAAAAGGCAATTGTATATTTTCAAATATAAATTCTACTTCATTCGTTGCATTAATTCTAGTATAATAATCATGACTTCCATCAATTGGCACCAATGTGTTTATATCAAATTTTGTGGCGTCTATTGTGCTTTTTACGACAACATTTACAGCATTTGCTGTTCCTAAGTTTTCAAAACGAATGAGATAGTGTACATATTTACCAACATCTTCAGGCGTAATTTTTTCACCTTCTAAACATCTAATATCGTTTGGATCATAGGAGTTAACAACCGTTTGTTTTAACTCAAACGAATTATCACTTGGTGTTTCATCATCAATTAAAGGATTTATACTTCCTGTGAAACCTAATTCGTCTCCATCATTTAATGGAAAAATAGGATCTGTTGGTGTATTTAAACTAAACGAAACTAAAATTTCTCTAGTTTCAAAAGGCGCTAAATCTACATAGTTCCATGATAAGATATTATTTGACTCACTATCATTGGTTGGCATGGCTGACAAGAATTGAACAACATCAGAATTCAAACTGTAATCAAATTCAACAGCGCCAGATAAGGACATATTTCCTTTATTTTTATAAATAATTTTATAATTAGCATCAAAACCTGGAATAGCCAAACCTAAAGGAATAACAATCACTTCTAAGTCGTTATAAACGCCAATTGGTGTGATACAAAAATCTTGAATATACGGACTTGTATCAGACGGAAAGTTAACAGAAAAACTACTAGGAGATACGGTAAAATAATCTGGGTTTTCTAATTCAGGAGCCAAAGTGTGATTGCCTTCAGAAAGAGGAATACTATAATCTCCAGATGCATCCGTAAAGTAGGTCCAATTAAAACTGGTATTAGAAATATTGAATTTTAAATTTGGATACAAATAATCATTTGTATCACAGCCATCAAAATCAGAATCAACTTTATTCGCTCCTTCAACTAAGTAATAATCTCCTCCTGGTTCAAATGTACAGTATGAGTTAATGGATACGACATTAATATTTGAAAGGTCTAAATCACTAACCTCAAAATCATCAGCACACAAGTAATTTATTGTACCTCCAAATAAAGAAACATTATTAGTTTCTGTACCATTTTTTATGTTCAAAAAATTAATTGGTGAAAAAGATGTACTAAAACTACTTAAATTTGGGCTTTGACTCAAATCAACAATAGGTACACTTGTATCTTGTATAACAACACCTTCTAAATTTGAAAGTACAGAAAAATCAACATCTATTGCTCCACATTGATAAAATGCAACACCAATTAAATTTATATTTTGGCTAAAGTCTAATTGAGAAACTCCAGGTGTCGCATATAATGATATGTTCTCTAAACTAGTATTATTATAAAAATCAAGAGCTATTAATTCGGAACCATAAGTACCAAAATTTTTTAAATTCACCAATAAACTTAAATCTAATGTTTCTATAAGACTATCCTCCAAATAAAATTCTTCTAAGTTAGAGCAGTTTATAAATTCTAATGTATCAATTCCAACATATGAAAGTCTCAATTCTTGTAAACCTATCAAGTTAATTAAGTCTAGATTTTGGGAGTATAAAAAAGAGAGATTAAGAATCTCAACACTAGTTAGGTTCTCAATGGTTAAACTATTACCAGCATTAACGTTTTCAAACCCTAACTCAGTTAAGTTAGAAAAACTTTCCAATCCAGAAAGTGTTGAAATTAAATTACTAACACCATAAGATGCTGGATCAATTACTAATCTTGAGACCTGGTTTGTTTCAGTCAACTGAATCTCTCCATCATTATTAGCATCAATTTTTAGCGTGTTCCCATCTATATCACTAGCAATTTGATTAGTGACATCAGAAAGCAGCAAATATGCTTTTAAATTAGCATCAGAAACGTTAACATTTTGCGCATTCACATCAAAAGCTAATAATAGAAATAAAAAAGACAAGAGAATTGATTTCATGTAATTAGAGTTTTGATTGAACATATATTCTATAGATGATTAAAAATAAAAAAGGTTGCGTTAAAAACGCAACCTTTTAATAACTTTCTTACAATTTAGAATCCTTAAAACCTATTATCTCCATCTAATAAATCTCCTAAACCTCCAAGAATACTACCTTCTCCTTTACTATTTCCGCCGCTTCTTGGAGCAGATGCCAACACGCGTCCAGCCAATCTACTAAATGGTAATGATTGAATATAAACTGTTCCTGGTCCTTGTAATTTCGCAAAGAATAAACCTTCACCACCAAAAACTGTGTTTTTTATACCTCCAACAAATTCGATATCATAATCTACACCTTGTGTAAAACCAACAAGACAACCTGTATCTACTTTCATTGTTTCTCCAGCTTGTAATACTTTTTTGGCCATGGTACCTCCAGCATGAATAAACGCCATTCCGTCGCCTTCTAGTTTTTGCATAATGAAACCTTCACCTCCAAAAAGTCCGCGACCTAATTTTTTTGAAAATTCGATTCCAACACTTACACCTTTTGCTGCACATAAGAAGGCATCTTTCTGGCAGATGAACTTCCCATTAAATTCCGTTAAGTCTATTGGTATTATTTTTCCTGGATAAGGAGATGCAAAAGACACATTTCGCTTACCAGTTAAATCATTGTAAAATGCGGTCATAAACAAACTCTCACCAGTTAAGATTCGTTTACCTGCTCCTAATATTTTACCTAAAAAACCAGAATCCTTTTGAGAACCGTCACCAAAAATGGTTTCCATTTTAATACCATCATCCATCATCATAAAGCTTCCTGCCTCAGCAACAACGCCTTCTTCTGGATCAAGTTCAATCTCTACAAATTGCATTTCTTCTCCGTAAATTCTGTAATCTATTTCATGTGATGTCATAATTTTATATTTTTTAATTGATTACTTATATGTTTAAAGAACTTCTATTTTGTTACAAATAATTTATGATCTCACTTTAATACTCCATTCAAAATTGAAATCAGATACTTGCACGCCTTCGCTATTAACACCTTTAGAATTTAACACTATAGATTGCCCTTCTCCTGTTTCAATTGCTTTAGAAATTAAATCATCTATGTCTTTTCCTTGGTTGCAAGTAAAATGTATTCGTCCGGTCGCTTTTTTGCTATAGGTGGCATTATTACTTGTGACTAACATAGACATTTTATTTCCGCTAGCTTTAACTTTAGACATCACCAAAGCACCAGTTGTGAGTTCTGCTGCCATACCTTGTACAGCCCAAAACATAGAGTTAAAAGGGTTTTGATTTATCCATCTATGCTTAACTGAAACAACGCAAGTAGTATCTGATATAGACTTTGTGCGCACACCGCAGATAAAAGCTGCTGGCAGTTTAATTGATAAAAAAGCATTTAGTTTTCTTGGTGAAACGTTCATATTTACTGGAAGTTTCAGCTAAAGTATTGAAAAAAATCCACACTACCATTTGTTAATTTTATGTTAAATTTAGGTACTATGCGTAACATAATACCTTCTTTTAGACATATATTTGTATAAGCAATTACTATATGTTTTGAAATTATGTTAGACAACCACCAAAAAAATATCGCAACATTCATCCATTTATCAACCTTTAGTAGGTTTATTATTCCGTTTGGAAATTTTATAGGACCAATCGTATTATGGATGGCAAACAAAGAAAAATCTGCATTTGTAGATAATCACGGCAAGCAAGCCATAAACTTTCAAATAAGCATATTACTTTATGCTCTTGTTTTAGGTTTACTTTCTGTACCGTTTTTCTTTTTTAACCTTTTTAGTTCATTCGACTTTATTGATATTGATCCATTTGATGGAATTCATCTCAATATTTCAGAACCTTCACCTCTATTATATATTGGTGGTGGATTAGGAGTTCTAGCAATTCTAGGATTCATCCTTGAACTCGTATTTATAGTAATCGCAAGTTTAAAAGCAAGAGATGGAGAAGTTTATCATTATCCATTAACTATAGATTTTTTAAAATAAAATCAAAAAACATCAATCATCAATCAAAAAATGAACAGTTTATTAAAATTTAATCCCATTAAAGTATGACACGAGCATCATCACACTTATTGTTAAACGATCTAAATGTCTTAAATGCGAACTGCATTAGACCTTTAAAAAACTTTAGAAAACACTTATGAAAATAGAAAACACAAAAGCGCAAATGCGAAAAGGTGTACTCGAGTACTGCATATTATCGGTCTTAAAAGATGAAGATGCTTATGTTGCAGAAATTTTAGGCACTCTCAAAGACGCAAAATTGCTTGTAGTAGAAGGGACAATTTACCCGCTATTAACAAGGCTTAAAAATGCAGGATTACTCAATTATCGTTGGGAAGAATCCACCTCAGGACCACCAAGAAAATATTATGGTCTTACAGAAACAGGTCAATTGTTTTTAAAAGAACTTAATGGCACATGGACCGAATTACAAAATGCAGTTAACCTAGTAACCAGACAAAAAATAAAAAAATAATGAATAAGACAGTCAACATAAATTTAGCAGGTATATTCTTCCACATTGATGAAGATGCATACTTAAAATTACAGCGCTATCTTGAGGCTATAAAACGTTCATTTACAGACTCTCAAGGTCAATCAGAAATTATATCAGATATAGAGAATCGTATAGCTGAATTATTTAGTGAACGTGTTCAAAACGAAAAGCAAGTTATTCGAATCAAAGAAGTTGATGACGTTATCTCAATTATGGGACAACCAGAAGACTATTTGGTTGATGATGAAATCTTTGAAGACGAGCCAAAAACTTCTTATCAAAGAAGTTCAAGTTCAAGACCTTCAAAAAAATTCTATCGCGATACAGACAACTCGTATATAGGTGGTGTATCTTCTGGATTAGCTCATTATTTTGGGCTTGACCCAATATGGATTCGTTTAATCTGGATTGTATTAATCTTTGGTGCTGGAACTGGTGTGTTACTATATATCCTTTTATGGATTTTAGTTCCTGAAGCAAAAACAACTTCAGAAAAAATAACCATGACAGGCAAACCTGTTAACATTACAAACATCGAAAAAAAAATTAAAGACGGTTTTGATAGTGTCTCACAAACAGTAACAGATACAGTCAAAAATGTAGATTTACCTAAGCAAGGACAGAGAATCAAATCATCATCCAAAACGTTTTTTGACACTATTGGTGATATCATTATGTTTTTCTTTAAAGTATTTGCGAAGTTCATCGGCATTCTTTTGATAATTGTTGGAGCAGCTACATTAATCTCACTTATAATATTTTGCTTGAGTTTAGGTGCAATAGATATTATTCATTTCCCAGGACTTGATATTTTTGAAGCAGCAAATGCAGCAAATACACCAGTTTGGTTAATCTCGCTTATTACCTTATTTGCTGTAGGAGTACCTTTCTTCTTTGTGTTTTATTTAGGATTGAAAATTCTAATTAACAACTTAAAGTCAATTGGTAATGTCGCAAAATTCACACTTTTAGGTTTATGGCTTATGGCTATAATTGGAAGCATCGTTATAGGTGTAAGACAAGTGAGTGAACATGCTTATGATGCTACTGTTACTAACAAAGAGCAACTCAATATAAAAGCTAATGACACTTTAACGCTTGCAGTAGTTGGGAATAGTCTATATAGCAAACAATTTGGTAGACATAGTGATATATTCAGGCCAGTATATGATGCTAATGATAACAAAATTATTTATTCTACAGATGTAAGATTAATAGTGCGCTCAAGCAAAGATTCTATAGCTTCAATAAGCATCGAAAAAACGGCTGAAGGCATAAATTATAAAGAAGCTAAATTGAGAGCACAAGAAGTTATATACAACTATAATCTTTCAGGCAAAAGACTTGAGTTAGATGGTTATTTAACTACAGCTTTTGAAAATAAATTTAGAGATCAAGAAGTTGAAACTATTCTTTATTTACCAGAAGGCACTATCCTTTATGCTGAAGATAATACATATTCGTATCATAGAAATTCTTCTTATTATAATGATATTCTTGATAACGGAATGGAAGAACATTATTTAGAAATCACTAATGGTGGAATAAAATGCTTAGACTGCCCTATCGACGAAGAGTTCAAATTAAAAGTAGATATTGAAGATGACGAAACTGGACTCAAAATAGATGAAGATGGTATTGAAATCAAAACAGAAGGCAGTAGGTTAACTATAGACGAAGATGGTGTAAATGCAGAATCAGTAAATGTAAAAGTTAACATTGGTGAAGATGGAATTGAAATCACATCAGACGATAATTAACAATTCAGAACCATAAAGCAACAGTTCAGGTATTTCAGTTTTGAAAACCTCTTTAAAATTGGAATATTTGAATCATCAATCAATCAAAACAAATAAACAAACCAATCATGACAACACTAACAAAAATTATTGTAACAGCACTTTTAGGTGTATTACTTACATCTTGTAACTTCGATTTAAATCTCGGAGTTAAAGGAAATGGAGACGTAACTACAACAGACAGAGAAATAAATGGCGACTTTAACGCTATAGAAGTTAGCAGAGGATTAGATGTATATCTAACACAAGGTGACACTGAAAGCATCAGAGTTCAAGCCGATGAAAACTTACAGGAAATCATTGTAGTTGAAGTAGAAAATGGTGTTTTAAGTATCTATGCTGATGAAAACATCGGTTCTGCAGCTTCTAAAAAAATAATGGTCAACTTTAAAAACATAGACAGAATCTCTGCATCTAGCGGAAGTGACTTAATTTCAACTAATGTCATTTCTGGTGATGAACTTAAAATTTCTACCTCTAGCGGAAGTGATGTAGAACTTGAAGTTGAAGTTGAAAGCTTAATTTGTGAATCTTCTAGTGGAAGTGACATAAAACTATCAGGATCAACTAATACATTTAGAGCAGATGCTTCTAGTGGTAGTGATATTAAAGCAGCGAAACTTAAAGCTATAAAAACAATAGCAGAAGCAAATAGTGGCGCAGATATCACTGTTAATACTTCAAAAGAATTAACAGCACACGCAAACAGTGGAGGCGATATCAAATATTATGGAAATCCGGAGAAAGTAGAAAAAAACGACGGTCCTTCTGGCAGTATAAGAAAACGATAACAGTCTAACAACCAACTAATCAACTTGTTTTTTTAAACCATTTCAAGCTCAGTTTCGAGTTTGGGATGGTTTTTGTTTTATATTTGTTATAACACTTAACTTATAAGAATGAAAAAGATTACCTTATTTCTATTAATTACTTTAACCTATGGTTCCGTTGGTTTCTCACAAGATGATGATAAAGTAAAAGGCGATAGAAATGTAACAATTAAACAAACGTATGTAGATGCATTTAATACTATTGTTGTGGGCGAAGATTTTGAAGTTGAACTGTATTATAACAGCAGACCTTCAGTAGAAATTGAAACTGATGACAATCTTCATGAATACATTACAGTTGAAGTTGTTGATAGTGTTCTAACATTTAGAACAAACAAAGAGATTAGATCAAAAAAGAAAATGAGCATCAAAGTCAATTATAGTGACGGCTTTTCACATATTGAAACTCATGAAAATGCAGAAATAAGATCATTAACTTCTTTAGAACTTGGTGATGCTACTTTAAAAACAACAGGTTCTTCAAGAGCATATCTAAATATAAAAGCTAATAGTTTTAATTTCACAAGTTTAGATAAAGCAAAAGTAAAACTTAACGTTATTGCGACAAAAACTAGAATTGAATTGAGTGATAACTGTAAATTAGATGCTCTTGTTAATTCTAAAGAAACAAAAGTAGATTTATATCAACGTGCGAATGTAGATATAGAAGGAACAACTGATAATCTGCTTTTAATATCTGATAACAATGCGCAATTTAATGGTAAAAACTTTACTGCAAAAACCTGTACTGCTATTTGTGAATTTGCAACTGATGCGTATATTGAAGTAACCGAATCTGTTATTATCGAAGCTTCAGGAGCTAGCGAAATTTACTTATTTGCTAATCCAAAAATCACAATCAATAGGTTTACGGATACTGCTAAACTTCAGAAAAAGGAAAAATAATCCAATAATCACTATAACAACTAACTTTAACTCAAACAAAATTAAGATGAAGAAAACAATCTTATTAATGGCCGTTCTAATTACTGTGTTCTCTTGTAAAAAAGACGCTAAGACTGTAAAAACTGCTTCTGCTTCAAAAGAAGATGTTCAAACATTTTTAGACGAATACACGGCGTCATTTACCAAATTATACTATGATTCTGCACTAGCAGAATGGGATGCAAATACCAGAATTGTTGCTGGAGATACAACTAATGCTTATAACGTACAAAAAGCAAATGAAGCTTTAGCCACCTTTACGGGAAGTACAGATGTTATAGAAAAAACTCGTGAGTTTCTTAAAAGCAAAGACGACTTAGATATCGTTCAAGTAAGACAATTAAATACCATATTATATGCTGCTGCTAATAATCCTGAAACAGTTTCAGATCTAGTAAAAGAGCGAATCACTGCTGAAAATGCTCAAAATGAAGCACTTTTTGGTTACGATTTTCAAGTTAACGGAACTTCAGTAACGACAGGAGATATCGATAAAATTTTAAGAGAATCTAATGATGAAGCTGAACGTTTAACGAATTGGGAAGCCTCTAAAAACGTTGGAATAGGCCTTAAAGATGGTCTAGAAAACTTAAGAAAACTTCGTAATGAAACAGTAGGTGCTTTAGGTTACGATGACTATTTCTCATACCAAGTATCAAGCTACGGAATGTCACGTCAAGAAATGCGTGATGAAATGAATAAAATGGTAAAAGAAGTTTGGCCATTATACAGAGAATTACATACTTGGGCAAGACATGAACTTGCAAAGAAATTCAATGCAGATGTGCCAGAATATCTTCCAGCACATTGGCTACCGAATCGTTGGGGACAAGATTGGAGTTCACTAGTAAGTGTTGAAGGATTAGATATTGATGGTGTTTTAGCCGATAAAGATCCTGAATGGATTGTAAAAGAAGGTGAGAATTTCTATAAGAGTATTGGTTTTGATCCACTTCCAGCAAGTTTCTATGAAAAATCAAGCATGTATCCATTAGCTGCTGATGCTGCTTATAAAAAGAACAACCATGCATCTGCTTGGCACATGAATTTAGAAAATGACTTACGTTGTTTAATGAGTGTTGAGCCAAATGCAGATTACTACGAAACAATTCACCATGAATTAGGTCATATTTATTATTACCAAGCTTATACTAATCCTAATGTTCCACCATTACTACGTGAAGGTGCTAACAGAGGTTACCATGAAGCTATTGGAAGTTTATTAGGATTTGCTGCCATGCAGAAACCATTTTTAGCTGGTAAAGGCTTAGTAGATGCTGATGCCGAAATTGATGAAACTCAAAATCTTTTAAAAGAAGCATTAAGTAACATCGTATTTCTACCTTTCTCTGCTGGTGTAATGACAGAATTTGAAAATGCTTTATATGCTGAGAATTTACCTAAAGATGAATTCAATAAGAAATGGTGGGAATTAGCTAAGAAGTATCAAGGAATGGTTCCTCCTTCAGATCGTGGAGAAGAATTTTGTGATGCTGCATCAAAAACGCACATTAACAACGATGCCGCTCAATACTATGATTATGCCGTGTCTTATATTTTATTATTTCAATTTCATGATCATATATCAAAAAACATCTTAAAACAAGATCCTCATGCAACCAACTATTTTGGAAGTAAAGAAGTCGGATCATTTTTAAGAGGTGTTTTAGAAACTGGAGCAAATAACGATTGGAGAGAGCTACTTAAAGAAAGTGTTGGTAGTGAAATGAGTGCTAAACCTATGTTAGAATATTTTAATCCTTTAATGGTGTATCTAAAAGAACAAAACAAGGGAAGAACTTATACGCTTCCTGAAACTTTATAAATACATTTTTCAGTACAATAAAAAAGCGCCTAAAGTAAATTTACTTTAGGCGCTTTTTTTCGTTTTTGTCCTTCTTAATTATAATTAGATGTACTTACTTCAAAACTTGAATCTTTAGCAGCTAAATATCGTTCGGCATCTAAAGCTGCCATGCAACCTGTTCCAGCAGCAGTAATCGCTTGTCTATAAACATGATCTGCAGCATCGCCAGAAACGAATACACCTTCAATATTTGTCTTTGAAGTTCCAGGCTCACTGTTAATGATATATCCTGTTTCATCTAAATCTAAAAATCCTTTAAAGATATCTGTATTAGGTTTATGACCAATAGCAACAAAAAATCCTGTTGCTGGTATATCGTGTTTTTCTTTAGTTTGATTATTAACAACACGAACTCCTGTAACCACTTGTCCATCCCCTAAAACTTCCTCAGTTTCAGTATTAAAAAGGATTTCAATGTTTTCAGTATTCTTAACTCTTGCTTGCATAATTTGAGATGCTCTAAACTCATCTCTTCTGACTAGCATTGTTACTTTTTTACAAAGCTTTGATAAATAATGTGCTTCTTCTGCAGCAGAATCACCAGCACCAACTAATACAACTTCTTGGTTGCGATAGAAAAAGCCATCACAAACTGCGCAAGCTGAAACGCCTCCACCAAGCTTTAAATACTTTTGCTCAGAATCTAAACCTAAATATTTAGCAGAAGCTCCTGTTGAAATAATCACTGTTTCACAATGAATTTCTTTGGTTTCGTTTACCCATACTTTATGTACATCTCCCGAGAAATCTACTTTAGTAATCCAACCATCACGAACATCTGACCCAAAACGAGTAGCTTGATTCTGTAATTGTATCATCATTTCTGGTCCAGTAACGCCATCAGGATAACCTGGGAAATTCTCAACGTCATTAGTCGTTGTTAATTGTCCTCCTGGTTGTGTTCCTTGGTACAAAACTGGATGCATGTTTGCTCTTGCAGCATATATGGCAGCAGTATATCCTGCTGGTCCTGACCCGATAATTAGGCATTTTACGTGTTCAATTGTATCTGACATATTTTATTTCATTTTACTAAAACAAAAGTAGATATTTTGACAGAAACCTTACATAGAAGTTATCAACAGTTATTATATAATTATTGGCTTTATCAATAGAAAAATAAAGCCTAACAATAATATATATGTTGATTTTTTCGTAAATTTAAATGTAACCACTAAATTCTTCTCTACATGAAAGCTCTAATTTATATGTTTTGCATTGCACTTGTTTTGGTTTCTTGTAAAACTGAGACAACAACTGAAGAAGTTAAAAATGATGTAAACAACATTATTGAAGTCGAAACTATTGACTCGCTTGAGGGAACCTGGGAGCTTATTGGTTTTTACAATTATAATAATAACAAAATAAAAGATTCCTTTAATACAAGCGAAGGCTATAGACAAGTAAAAATGTACACATCATCAAAAGTGATGTGGAGTAAGAATGTACCAACTGATTCTACGGAATGGTTCGGTTATGGTTCTTACAGTCTTAGCGACAATACACTCACTGAAGTTTTAGATTACGGCTCAGAAATGATGAGTAAAATTATTCAAGAAAAGAAAGAGTTTATTTATGAAATCGATTTAACTGAAAACACATTTAGTCAAATAGAAATTGATGAAGAAGGTAATCGGATTTATTCTGAAAATTATAAACGGATAGAATAACTAAAGTGATAGAATAAAAAAAGCTGAACAAATGTTCAGCTTTTTTTGTCGGAGTGGCAGGATTCGAACCTGCGACCTCCGCGTCCCAAACGCGGCGCGATAACCGGGCTACGCTACACTCCGTTGGTTATCTAGATTTTAAAAAGAAATAAATAATCTTCCTAAAATGCGAGTGCAAATATATACCTTTTCTTTAAAAACTGATACATTTTATTATTAAATTTAAACTCAAAAGTTGTTTTTATGAAATTTGAGAAAAAAATCTTGGTGCTGATAGTTCTTTTCACCGTTTTTGCCTGTGCTCAAGATAAAAATCCTGTAAACACAAAACACACCTACGAGTTGGTTGTAAATGACCTAAGTATACCATGGGGATTTACATTTCTACCAGATAATTCTATGCTTATAACTGAAAAAGAAGGACGAATCATTCACTTTAAAAACAATAAAAAAATCGAAATTAAAAATGTTCCTGATGTTTACAATCGTGGGCAAGGAGGTCTCTTAGATATTGTTTTACATCCAAATTATTCTGAAAATGGTTGGATCTATTTCACCTATGCATCTTCCGAAGGAACAGACAAAGGAGGTCACACTGCTTTAATGAGAGCTAAACTTAAAGACAATTCACTAATTGAAAAACAAGTATTATATAAAGCGACTCCAAATACAACAAAAGGTCAGCATTTTGGCTCAAGAATTGTTTTTGATGATGCAGGTTATTTATATTTTACTATTGGTGAACGTGGAAATCGGGATATGAATCCTCAAGACATTACTCGCGATGGCGGAAAAGTATATCGTTTACATGATGATGGGCGAATTCCAAATGACAATCCATTTAATAATGAAAAGAACGTCAAAGAAGCCATTTATTCTTATGGTCATCGAAATCCCCAAGGCATGACTATAAATCCAGAGACTAGAGAAATTTGGACACATGAACATGGTCCAAGAGGTGGTGATGAAATAAACATTATTAAAGCAGGTAAAAATTATGGTTGGCCGATCATCAGTTATGGTATCAACTATGTAGGAACCAAATTTACAGACATAACTAAAAAAGAAGGAATGGAACAACCGATACATTATTGGGATCCGTCCATTGCACCAAGTGGTATGGCATTTATTTCTAGTGACAAATACAGCGATTGGAAAGGCAATCTTTTAATTGGCTCGCTTAAATTTCAATATTTAGATAATTGTTATATCAAAAATGGTAAAGTCGTAAAAGAAGAACGCTTATTAGATGGTTTAGGTCGTGTTAGATCTATTAATCAAGGTCCAGATGGATTCATCTATGTTGGAATTGAAAACTTAGGCATTGTTAAACTCATAAAAAAGTAAATAAATAAGACAGGTATTAATCCAAATCTTAAATTGAAACAAAGGATGGATTATAGAGAAGATTTTGTGTACTACATTCCTAATAGTTGTGGAATCAAATGCGCATTATTTATAACTAAAAAGAAGTTTCAAAAATTCAACAATAAACTGCCTTTAAATAATTAAATTTGTAGATACAATTTAAAACTAAATTATGCTCATCATAGGTATTGCAGGTGGAACTGGATGTGGAAAAACCACAGTAGTGAATCAAATATTAAATGAACTTCCTGAAGGTGAAGTTGGAATTATTTCTCAAGATTCTTATTATAAAGACACTTCACATTTAGGTTATGATGAACGTGTTAAAATTAATTTTGACCATCCAAGATCTATTGATTTTGAATTATTAGAAACACATTTAAAAGACCTTAGACAAGGACAAGCTATCAATCAACCTGTTTATTCTTTTGTAAAACACAACAGAACTGGTGATACCGTAAACACCTTACCTCGAAAAGTAATGATAGTTGAAGGTATTTTGATTTTAACAAATCCCGAACTTAGGGAAATGTTTGATATTAAAATCTTTGTACATGCTGATAGTGATGAACGTTTGATAAGACGATTAAAAAGAGATATTTCAGAACGTGGACGAGATATAGACGAAGTATTATCCAGATATCAAAACACATTAAAACCTATGCATCAGCAGTTTATAGAACCAATGAAAGAATATGCTGATATTATTATACCAAACAATAAATACAATACTGTTGCAGTTGATATTGTGAAGACCATTATTAACGAAAAACTGAATTAATGCTTAAATATCTCAAAAACATATTTGTCATCATCTTTATAGTATTCGCCGTATGGATGCTGTTTATAGATTCTAATTCATTAATGATTCACCATGAATTAAACGAAGACATTACTGATTTAGAAGATGAAAAAGAATATTACAACAAGGAGATAGAAAAAGACGAAAAGGCCATAAAAGGACTAAGTACAGAAGATGGTATTGAAAAATTGGCTCGCGAAAAATATTACATGAAAAAAGACAATGAGGACATTTATATCATTGAATACCAAGACAGCTTAAAAACGAAGACAAACGATGAGTAAAACTCTATTTGATCAGTTTTCTGAAGTTTCTTCAAAACAATGGAAACAAAAGATACAAGTCGACCTTAAAGGTGCTGACTACAACGATTCGCTAATATGGCAAACTAATGAAGGTATTGACGTAAAACCTTTTTACCATAGGGACGAATTTGATCAACTTCCAGAGGTCTCAGCTTCCGAAGTCACAAAATTCAATATATGTCAAACTATTTTTGTAGCTCATGTCGCAAAATCAAATGCTAAAGCCATTGATGTTACTTTAAGAGGAGCAGAAGCTATAAAATTTATTATTCCAAATCAAGAAGTTTCTATTGAAGCACTTCTTCAAAATTTAGACCTATCAAAGATTAGTGTTTACTTTGAATTACAGTTTCTATCGCCTGAATATGTAAATCAAATAAGCAATTATAAAAAACAAAGTACTTCCATTTATATCAATACTGATATTATTGGAAAACTTGCGACATCTGGGAATTGGTTTTCAAACCTTAAAGACGACCACAAAAATTTCGAATCTATTGTTCGTGAAACCAAAACATTAAGCGTTAATGTATCACTTTATCAAAATGCAGGTGCAAATATTATTCAACAATTAGGATATGCTCTAGCTCACGTAAACGAGTATTTAAATTACTTTGATGAGATTTTTGATAAAGATTCTAAACAACAGTTACAAGTTGTTTTTAATGTGTCTGTCGGTACAAACTACTTTTTTGAAATTGCAAAACTCAGAGCATTAAGAGGTCTTTGGGCTAGTTTAGCATCAGCATATGGAGTTAATTCAGAATGTCACATTTTTGCTTCACCTTCAAAACGGAATAAAACCATTTACGACTATAACACGAATTTGCTTCGTACCACAACAGAATGCATGAGTTCAGTGCTTGGAGGAGCAAATACAGTAAATAACCTCGCATACGACGCAGTGTATCATAAAGACAATGAGTTTAGTGAACGTATTGCGCGTAATCAACTTCTCATTCTAAAAAATGAAAGCTATTTCAATACAGTAAATAATCCTGCTGATGGCGCTTACTATATTGAATCATTAACGTCTCAAATTTCTGAAAAGGCCTTAGAGCTATTTAAAGATATTGAAACTAATGGAGGACTTTTATCTCAACTCAAAGAAGGCACAATTCAAAGAAAAATTAAAGAGAGTGCTTCAAAAGAACAAGTGCAATTTGATGAAGGTAATATTGTATTATTAGGTACAAATAAGCATCCTAATAAAGAAGACATAATGCATCATGAAATAGAATTATATCCATTCTTAAAGAGGAATCCAGTCAAAACCATAATTGAACCAATAGTTGAAAAAAGATTATCAAATACATTGGACGCCAAAAGATTAGAAGAAGAAAAAAAATAAATATTCTATAATGAAAACACGATACATCTATCTTGTAATAGGTTTGATTTTTGTCAATTGCCAAGAACCACAACCAGAATTAATTCTTAAGTTTTCCGACAAGCCAGTTCTCATTAATTGCGACATTGAATCTTCAGAATTGTTTAACGAAGCCATCTATAATTTTGAATATAATTTAACCGAAAATTACGCAAACAAAAACCCGAATTTAAGTTATGCCTACCGCTTGTTTCTAAAAGAAAGCACAACCAACACCGTTAATTATAATAGCATTTCAAATCAACACTCACTAGATGTTTTTGAAGCACTCAAAAATGTTGAAGGCTTATGGAATGAAAAAAACAATCAACTTTTGCCCAATTATAATCATGACATATATAGCTGCATAGGCGCTAACATTAAGGACGAAGATATTAAAGCCACCTATAATGCTTTGCTTAGCACAAATAGCATGAATATGAGAATGCTTAAAGATGTACTTATAGCTAAAAGCAGCAGACTTAATACCGATAAATACCTAGCGACCTTTGTCGCACTTGAGCTTTACTACTCAAAGCTATCTAATGTAGATTTATCAATAAAAGAGACAAATCCTGTTGACACCAAATATAAAGAAGAGAATGATCCGCATGCTGGACATAGTCATGACTAGACGATTAAATCTATTCAAATGAAAAGAAAAAACATTCAACATATCAAACTAGACCAAGCGTCTAATCTTAAAACAGATAACTCTGAAGGTGTTTTCCATACTGCCGAAGATATTGATATCAAATCAACCTATTCTAAAGCAGACATTGAAAACCTAGAACATTTAAACTTTGTCGCTGGCATAACTCCTAACCTTCGTGGACCATATTCTACGATGTATGTCCGAAGACCATGGACAATCAGGCAATACGCTGGATTCTCAACTGCTGAAGACAGTAACGCCTTTTACAGACGCAATCTTGCCGCTGGACAAAAAGGATTGTCTGTAGCTTTCGATTTAGCCACACACAGAGGTTACGATTCAGATCATGAACGCGTGGTTGGTGATGTTGGTAAAGCTGGCGTAGCTATTGACAGTGTTGAAGACATGAAAATCCTCTTCGACCAAATTCCATTAGATAAAATGTCGGTGTCTATGACCATGAATGGTGCTGTGTTACCAATTTTAGCTTTTTATATTGTTGCCGCTGAAGAACAAGGTGTGAAACCCGAACAATTGGCTGGCACGATTCAAAATGACATCCTGAAAGAGTTTATGGTACGAAATACCTACATCTATCCGCCTACACCATCAATGAAAATCATTTCTGATATCTTTGAATATTCGAGCAAGAACATGCCAAAATACAACAGCATCAGTATTTCTGGTTACCACATGCAAGAAGCTGGAGCCACTTGTGATATTGAATTAGCATACACCTTAGCAGACGGATTAGAATACATCAAAAAAGGATTGGAAGCAGGCATGGACATCGACACCTTCGCGCCTCGCCTGTCTTTCTTTTGGGCCATTGGCATGAACCATTTTATGGAAATCGCTAAAATGCGAGCTGCTAGAATGTTATGGGCTAAAATTGTCAGTCAGTTTAATCCTAAAAATCAAAAGTCGTTAGCCTTAAGAACCCATTGTCAAACGTCTGGTTGGAGTTTAACCGAACAAGATCCTTTTAATAATGTGGCTCGTACAACTATTGAAGCTGCTGCTGCTGCCTTTGGTGGTACTCAAAGTTTGCACACCAATGCATTAGACGAAGCGATAGCATTACCTACTGACTTTTCAGCTAGGATTGCACGTAACACTCAAATATTTTTACAAGAAGAAACACACATCACAAAAACCGTTGACCCTTGGGCTGGAAGTTATTACGTAGAAAAACTAACCCATGATATCGCTCAAAAAGCCTGGACACTTATTGAAGAAGTCGAAGAACTTGGTGGCATGACAAAAGCTATTGAAGCTGGAATACCTAAATTGAGAATTGAGGAAGCTGCAGCTCGCAAGCAAGCCAGAATCGATTCTAATCAAGATATTATTGTTGGCGTCAATAAATATCGCCTAGAAGAAGAAGATCCTATCTCTACTTTAGAAGTAGATAACCAGACAGTTAGAAACGGACAAATTAAGCGCTTAGAACACATTAAAGCCACTAGAAACACTAAAGTAGTTGAAGCTTCTCTTAACAAATTAACTGAAGCTGCTAAAACAGGTAAAGAAAATTTATTAGCTTTAGCAGTAGAAGCTGCTCGTAACAGAGCCACTTTGGGAGAAATTAGTGATGCTTTAGAAGTTGTGTTTGGCAGATATAAAGCTCAAATTAAATCATTTTCAGGCGTGTATAGTAAAGAAATTAAAGACGACAAAAGTTTCCAGAAAGCGAGAGCATTAGCAGATGTATTTGCTGAGCAAGATGGCCGAAGACCTCGTATTATGATTGCCAAAATGGGACAAGATGGTCATGACAGAGGCGCCAAAGTTGTGGCTACTGGCTATGCCGATGTTGGCTTTGATGTTGATATCGGACCACTCTTTCAAACACCTAAAGAAGCAGCCAAACAAGCCGTAGAAAATGACGTGCATATTTTAGGTGTATCTTCTTTAGCTGCAGGACATAAGACATTAGTTCCTCAAGTAATAGATGAACTAAAAAACTATGATCGCGAAGACATTATGGTCATCGTTGGAGGCGTCATCCCAAAGCAAGATTACCAATATTTATTTGATGCTGGAGCAGTTGCTGTTTTTGGACCTGGAACTAAAATTAGTGATGCTGCAATTAAGATTTTAGAGATACTAATTGACTAAACTTTAGTCTTACAATTGATTACGTTTAAAAAGAAAAACCAACACTACGTTTTAAAGTAGTATTGGTTTTTTTTTAATGCTTTGTATTAAGGTAAATATGCAGTGCCATTTTTTTAAAAATAAAAACCGACCGCTTACGCGGCACTATTTAAATTGATAAATAACTAAATTGTTAAAAAGCTCTAACAGCACGCACGTAGCCTGAGAAGCCCTTAAAGCCGTTGAACTGACTACCATTGTCGAAATCCTGTCTCCACGCGCCACTGCTCTCGATCTCCGTAGAACTCCAATAAAAAGCACTAAATGCAGAAAACCCAGCGACAGCCTCTAAAATTGATTTATTACTATACATTTCGTTTAACTCATTTATACTTGGCAAAAACCATACAGATCCGTCATTGCGAGCAAGTATGGCAGCAGTGGCTGTAGGGCAATCTAATAAAGCAAGATGCGTATTATTAAAACCATCACCTATTTCTGCTCCTGAACCAGATGGAGGAAAAGTAGTTACATTTGGAACATTTGGTAAATCAGTAAGACAACTCCATTCTATTACACCTGCATCAGTCAAAGCACATACCAAACCGTGTTGATTATTTAATGGATTTACCCAAAAAACAACACCGCCTGCTCTTAAATCACCAATTGCTGCTGGTGGTGTTGGAAAAGCTTTAACAGCACGCACATAATCTTGGCCGCCCTTTCCGCGAGTTATCTGAGTACCAGTAAGGAAATTTTGGTGCCACGCTCGATTGTCAGTATATATCTCCTCAGTAGAACTCCAATACCAATCTTCGCTAAATCCAGTTCCTCCATTAGACGTGGCTGCGTAATCTATGATGGATTTATGAACGTACATTTCGTTTAACTCATCTTTATTTGGCAAATACCAACCGTCGGTACCTTCTCGTGCTAAACCTGCGGCATAATTTGTTTCTACGGAGCCTTGAACAGCTATTATTGCATCAGTATTTGCAGACCCCATACCTATTGCCGTAAAAGTTGCACCAGTTACTACATTACTAGCGGAAGTAGTGCCATTCCTCCATCTTATTCCTGAACTTTGGTCTTCTATAGCACATACTAAACCTTGGGTATTATCTGTTGGGTCTACCCAGAATACAACACCGCCATCTCTAAAGTCACCAATGTTGGCAGGGCAATTGTCTATTATCCCATCACAATTATTATCCACTCCATTCCCACAAATTTCCGTTGCGTTAGGGTTTACTGTCGCGTCACTATCATTACAATCTAAATCATTATCAGAATAACCGCTTGGTGCAGACGATTCACAAAGCATTTCCGAGGTGGTAGAACCAAAACCATCACCATCACCATCTACATAATAAGTGGTCATAACTAAACCTTCATCGACTTCCCCATTGCAATTGTTATCTATACCATCACAAATTTCCGTTGCGTCAAGATTTACTGTCGCGTCACTATCATTACAATCTAAATCATTATCGGAATAACCAATTGGCGCAGATGATTCACAAAACAATTCTGAAGTGGTAGAACCAAAACCATCACCATCAGAATCTACATAATACGTTTGAGGCTCCCATAAAGAGACATCTGTATCATTACAATCTGTATTATCTATCACAAAACCTGCAGGTGGATTTGGAGAATATATTACTTGCCATTTATCTCCATAACCATCATCATCTACATCTGCATAATAATAGCTAAAAGTATTAGTTAGGCTTTCCGCAGTTGTAGCATGCAAGGCATAAGGCACACTCAACAATTCGCTCGTACCAGTAATGGTATATGTTGTGCCTCCTGTTGGATCGGTTTCTGTTTTTATAAAATAAGGTCCAGCAGACCAATCAATGGCAGAGAAATCTCCTGAGACTACTGATCCCATGCCTATTTGTATACTTACTAATCCATTGGCGTTGGTGGTTGGTGTTTGCGTTTCTACATAAACCGCTGTTGTGCCTTGTAAAATACTTATTTGCATGCCTACAGCTTGATTGCTTACTATGGCATTACCTGTGTCTCTTACAACAGCTTGGTAACTCATTTTTTCTGGCGCTTGCGCAAATGTTATGGCCGTTACTAATAAGGTTATTAAAATGGTATACAATTTATGTGTCATAATCTTATGTTTATTGAAGTGTTGTTTATATTGTTTTAAAACGCACGTACAGCACGAACTTTAAAATTAGGATTATTTTTACCTGTACTTCCAATACTATTATTAAAATAAACGTACCATGCACCAGAATTGTTGAGCTCCGAAGAGCTCCAATACGGAAAATTCGTAGCAAATGGTGTAAAACCAGAAACTGACTCTAAAACCGGTCTATTTATAAACATTTCTCTTAACTCCAGTACACTAGGCAAAAACCATTCAGGTCCTATGTTGCGAGCTGGTTGAGCAGCTGAAAGTGCACAACTACTAAGTATACCATTTGTATTAGACATCCCATCACCTATTCTTGCACCTACATCAGTGTTAGGATTATTCACATTTGGTACATTAGGTAAATCATTCGGGTAACAACCCCATACTGTAGCAGTTGAAGAATCTGAGAAAGCACATAGCAAACCATAATCTAAATCACCATCACCATCTAAATCAACAGGAGTTGGAGCAATATAAAATACAACACCTCCACTTCTTATGTCACCAATATTAACTATCTCAAGTTCATCAATCACACCATTACAGTTATTATCAATCCCGTCACCTTGAATTTCAATAATTTCTGGATTAACAGCGGCATCATTATCATTACAATCACCATCAGCAATTGTAAATCCATCGCCATCAAAATCAATTGGGTTATCTACCCATTCTGGTATTCCATTTACAATTCGTAACACCTGACCTTCAGTACCTCCTGATGGTATCCCATTGTTGGCATGCAAAGCATAAGGCACACTCAATAATTCACTCGTACCAGTAATGGTATACGTTGCGCCTCCTGTTGGATCGGTTTCTGTTTTTATAAAATAGGGACCAGCAGACCAATCAATAGTAGAGAAATCTCCTGAGACTACAGAGCCCATTCCTATCTCTATACTTATTAAACCATTGGCATTGGTCGTTGGTGTTTGGGTTTCTACATAAACCGCTGTTGCGTCTTGTAAAATGCTTATTTGCATACCTACAGCTTGATTGCTTACTATGGCATTACCAGCGTCTCTCACTACGGCTTGGTAACTTAGTTTCTCTGGCGCTTGAGCGAACATAGTCGCTGTTGCGAATAAGGTCACTAATAAGGTGTATAGTTTTTGAATCATAGTATTTGCTTTTAAATTCTGAATGTTTTAATTGATTGCTAATTCATGTTATTTACTTCTGCAATTTTTTATTTCAACTCTTTTATCGTTAATGATGATGGTGCTCTACCATTAGCACCGTTAGGATCAAAGTTTGATGAATAGTTTACTACTATTGTATGAGTTCCCGCAGCTAATCGAACCACACCGGAACACGAATTTGAGACCGATGAGGCCCCACCACTATTACTAGTTCTTATTCTTTTTGTAAATATTCTGTTTTCAGAACCGTCGATAAAAACAGAAGTGTTAAAATACTTATTTCCAGTTGGACTATAGGCGTTTGTATTGTATGTAATCAAGACATCAGATTCTTTATCCAATAAAATGGTTTTAGCCAAAACATCAAACTGTGTTATTTGATTCATAGTAAAAGTAAAATTTGCATTAGAAATTATATTTTCATAAATCCCTTTATCTACGTCTTTAGCATGCAAAGCATAAGGCACACTCAACAGTTCACTCGTACCAGTAATGGTATAGCTAGTTCCTCCTGTTGGGTCCGTTTCTGTTTTTATAAAATAAGGACCAGCAGACCAATCAATAGTAGAGAAATCTCCTGAGACTACAGAGCCCATTCCTATCTCTATACTTATTAAACCATTGGCATTGGTCGTTGGTGTTTGGGTTTCTACATAAACGGCTGTTGCGTCTTGTAAAATGCTTATTTGCATACCTACAGCTTGATTGCTTACTATGGCATTACCAGCGTCTCTCACTACGGCTTGGTAACTTAGTTTCTCTGGCGCTTGAGCGAACATAGTCGCTGTTGCGAATAAGGTCACTAATAAGGTGTATAATTTAGTTTTCATTTTTTATGTATGTTATTTTATTAATTGTATTAAAATGCTCGAACTGCACGCGCATTGTATTGGTACCAGGTCTTCCCTTCGAAAAAATAATTACCAAAATCAAAATTCCGTATAAAGACATAGTCATCTAGGTTACTCTCATTGGATCCTGTAGTACTCCAATACATACCACTTAAATTCGCAGCGTTAGTGCTAATATAAATGTCATACATAAGGTCTACTTCTCTTATGGTAGGTAATCGCCAATCTTTAAATTCAGAGCCATTAATATCATGATTAGCAGCAATGTTCAGCATATCATCAGCCTCATACCACCTTACACCTCCATTTTGGTTTTGGTCTTGCATAGCAACTACCAAACCATGTTTCCCACTAGCGCTAATTTCTATGACGTATCCTCCCAATTCTGCATAAAAGGTGTTTACAGTATAAATTGGTTGTGTTACTGTTTTAGCATGCAAAGCATAAGGCACACTCAATAATTCACTCGTACCAGTAATCGTATACGCAGCACCTCCTGTTGGGTCGGTTTCTGTTTTTATAAAATAAGGTCCAGCAGACCAATCAATCGTATAAAAATCTCCTGAAACCACAGAGCCCATGCCTATTTCAATACTAACCAAACCATTTGCATTTGTTGTTGGGGTTTGGGTTTCTACATAAACCGCTGTGCCTCCTGCTGTGGTTTGTAATACGCTTATTTGCATGCCTACAGCTTGATTGCTTACTATGGTATTACCACTGTCTCTTACAACGGCTTGGTAACTCATTTTTTCTGGCGCTTGCGCAAATGTAGAAGCCGTTACTAGAAAGGCTGCTAAAATGGTAAATAACTTACACATACTATTAAATGTTTTTGGTTGGTTTTTATAATTAAGGAATTAGATTAAAAGACAATTATTACTTAATAATTACTTTTTGTGATTTGTTTTGTGCGTTATTTTGTAGTTGAACCACATACACACCTGCACTTAGGATGGAGACATCCAAACGGTTTTGTACAAGTGCTGCATCAAGTTCAGTTGATAATACCTGTCTACCTTGAATATCGTAAAGCGCTAATGTCGTGTTGTCTTGTAATTGACCATTCACAACTAATTCTTTAGAGGTATGTAAAGCGAAAATGTTGAGCGCATCTAAATTAGTTTCAATCGTTGATAAAGCATCATCAGATGTTCTTAAGAAGAAACGTCCAGTTCCAGATAAAGCTGTTGTTGGTGAGATTACATAATCAGAATTATTTAATAAGGTTGAAGTATTGGCAACTGCATCTTCAAGATATACAGAAACCGATGCTGGTAATGTTGTGTCAGCAATACTAAAAGTTAATTGTTCCCCTTGATTAGCATTGACTCCCAAAGGAATGGTTACCTCAATAAGATTATCTATATCAAGTGTTTGTAATGCGATTGGATGACCTGTATTATCTTCAACTAAGTTTGAATAGATGGCAAAATCTGATGACGCATCATCCCAAGCCCTAGCATCGTATCCAAAATCATATCCAGGAGTTGCATTCGCATTAAAGTAAAATTCTGTGTTATAAGAGTTTGTAGCAGTACTCGCATTTAATTTAACAAATGTCAGTTCTGCATTTCGTCCAGCGATAAAATCATCACCAGAACCCGTTGAACGCATAGCAGGCGTGAATTGTAAATCGTAAAGCGCTGCATTTGTTGGATCGGCACTGACAAAGAACCCTTGTCCAGGAGCAATAAGGGTAGACGCTGTTGTATTGGCTAAGTTGTATATTGTCCAGCCATTTTGTGCATTTCCATCATAACCATAGATAGCAGCCGTTCCAGTATCAAATAATTGAAGATTAGTAACAACAGCTGCAGTGTCATCAACATCATGATTAAGAAACGCTTGCACATTTAAATACGAAGGGTAAGGGTTTCCAATGAGGTTCCACTCTTCATTATTACTTCCACTATTGATAATGTCATTAAATACAATTCCATTATTTGCAGTACCATTAAAAACGAACGAACCATTATCTGAAGACGCAGCTCTAAAGCCAACACCTGGATCTAGTGTAGCCGTTTCTGTATCTGTCCAAGTTACAAACGTACCAGTTACTTTTTCAAAAGGTCCAAATAAATACAAGGTGCCGTTATTAAAAATATTCGGATTGTTAGTCGCAAAATCACTAAACACTTCTCCAGTTAAAGGTGCAGAAATTAAATCGTTACTTCCAGTTGTTCCAGAACCATTAATATTGACATGACGTTCATATTCTAACGTACCAGTAACAATGCCATCGAGAATTAAACTCGAATAGTTTGTAGAACTAGATTCAAGCATCAAACCATTCGTTGTTGAAAGCGTCATGCCTGGATCGATTATAAGTCCAGCACCTGGATTGATGGTCACAGTATTAGTAGTTGTATTAGCATCAATCGTGGCATCACCTGAAGCAATTACAATATCATCTGCAGCTGTAGCTGTACCATTTGGATTACTAGGCATCCACGTGCTATTAAAAATATAAATCGTTTTAGCGTCTGGCTGTTGCACACCTTCAGATAAGGTTCCATTACTACCTGTTTGAGTCGAGTAAAAGACTTGACCGACAGAATAGCTTACAGCACCTCCACTTCCTGTGGCTTCTGAACCAGAAGCATTGATGGATTCTTGTGAAAAAATAGACTGTGAAATAAATAAAAGACAGGCAATTAGTGTTGATTTAATCATAATTTGTTTGTGCTAAAGGATTAGACTTAAGTCAATTAGTTTAGGCAAATCAGATTAAGGGCAATTAGGTAAAAAACTTAGATAAAGGACTTATTTGTGGAGAGTATTTAAACTTACGAGATTAATTTGGTATTACCAATTTTTAGATAAACATATCCAAAATTTAACACATAAAAATCTAACACACAACGTGTTGTGAAATATTTTACTTTTTGCAAGTAGAAAAGAAATAGTTAAAATTATGAATTTTTAAATTAACATATGTTAATACTATGAGTTCTTAATTGTAGTTTTTGTTTATACTTCTGTTAACAACTTCCACTTCCAAAAGTCGCAAATAATTGTATTTTTACACTTCATAAATACCAAATCAATTAATGGGTAAAATCATTGCTATTGCCAATCAAAAAGGAGGTGTTGGTAAAACGACAACCTCTGTAAACCTTGCTGCTTCTTTAGGCGTGTTAGAAAAAAAAGTGTTGCTTATCGATGCAGATCCTCAAGCTAACTCAACTTCTGGCCTTGGGATAGATGTTGATGGTGTTGAAACTGGTTCTTACCAATTGATAGAACATACGGCTTCAGCCGAAGATTGTATTATTAAAACTAATTCTCCAAATGTTGATATCATTCCAGCACATATTGATTTGGTCGCTATTGAAATTGAATTAGTTGATAAAGATGACCGTGAATACATGCTTAAAAAAGCTATATCTCACTTAAAATCATCCTATGATTACATCTTAATAGATTGTGCTCCTTCATTGGGATTACTTACACTTAATGCTTTAACAGCATCAGATTCGGTAATTATACCGATTCAATGTGAGTATTTTGCGCTTGAAGGTCTTGGTAAATTATTAAACACTGTTAAAAGTGTTCAAAAGATTCATAATGAGAATTTAGATATTGAAGGCATGTTGCTTACAATGTTTGACCAACGTTTACGTTTATCAAATCAAGTGGTTGAAGAAGTGCAAAAACACTTTACAGATATGGTTTTTGAAACCATCATTCAGCGTAATGTTCGACTAGGAGAAGCGCCAAGTTATGGCGAAAGCATTATTAAATATGATGTAAGTAGTAAAGGTGCTTCAAATTATTTAAGTTTGGCTAAAGAAATTATTAATAAGAACGCATAATGGCGAAGGCAACAAAAAAACAAGCTTTAGGTAGAGGACTCTCAGCACTACTGAAAGATCCTTCAAACGATATCAATTCTGTTAAAGATAAAAATGCCGATACCATTATTGGAAACATTGTGGAGCTTGATATTGAAGCTATTGAATTAAACCCTTTTCAGCCTCGTACCAATTTCAACGAAGAAACTCTGCGCGAATTAGCGTCTTCAATTAGAGAGCTAGGTGTTATTCAGCCCATAACTGTTAGAAAATTAGAATTTAATAAATTTCAACTAGTATCTGGTGAACGTCGCTACAGAGCCTCTAAATTAATTGGACTAACAAGTATTCCTGCATATATCAGGATTGCTAACGATCAAGAATCGTTAGAAATGGCTTTGGTTGAAAACATTCAAAGACAAGATTTAGATCCAATTGAAATCGCTCTATCCTACCAACGGTTGATTGACGAGATTAAATTGACTCAAGAACAAATGAGCGAACGTGTTGGTAAAAAACGTTCAACCATTGCTAATTATTTGCGGTTATTAAAGTTAGATCCAATTATTCAAACAGGAATGCGTGATGGCTTTATTTCAATGGGTCATGGTAGAGCAATTATCAATATTGAAGACCAAAGCATACAACTCGACATCTATGAAAAAATAATAACCGATAAATTATCAGTTAGAGCTACTGAACAGTTGGTGAAAAATTTTCACAATACGACTACTGTAAGTCCTACAAAAAAAGAAGAATTACCAAAGTATATTAAAAAGGGCGTTAAAGAATTTTCAGAATACTTTGGACACAAAATTAACGTTAAGGTTACTAAGAATGGTAAAGGGCAAATTACGATCCCATTTCATTCTGAAGAAGATTTTAATCGCATAAAAAAACTCGTTCAAAGTGCCAAATAAGCATCTTTACATCATTGGTTTACTATTGTTTTTTGGGTTTAATTCATTTTCTCAAAACACTAAAAAAAGTGACAGCTTAAAAATTGACTCCGATCTTATAGTTGTACGAGACACAATTCCACGTAAACCAATTAACATACTTGGGCCTTCTAAAGCTGCATTCTACTCAGCCGTCTTACCTGGTTTAGGACAAGCTTACAATAAGAAATACTGGAAAATCCCTATCGTTTATGCTGCCTTAGGAACAAGCGTATATTTCTTTGTTACTAATAATAAAGAATACAATCGTTATAGAGATGAATACAAAAGTCGTTTAGCAGGGAATGAAGCTATTAATGGAGAGTTTCCTGGAGTAAGTAATGAAGGCCTCATTAACGCTCAGAAGACTCTAAAGCGTCGAAAAGAACTATCTCTATTGATAACTATTGGTATATATGCACTAAACATTATAGATGCTAACGTTGATGCTCATTTACTGCAATACAATGTAGATCAAAACCTAGCCATAAAACCTCATTTTCAGTATAATGAAATGGAGAATTCTTCAGACTTAGGCCTCACACTCAATTTTAAATTCTAAAACCATGAACATTGCGTTATTGGGTTACGGAAAAATGGGTAAAGCAATTGAAACTATTGCCATTAAAAGAGGACATGAGATTGTACTAAAAGTCTCTAGAGACCAAAAAGACTACTCACTTAAAAATGTAGATGTTGCCATAGATTTTAGTTTACCATCTTCGGCTTTTGAAAATATAAGTAACTGTTTCCAGCAACATACTCCAATTATTTCAGGAACAACAGGTTGGTTGGAAAAATATGACGATGCCGTAGCACTTTGTAATCAAAACAAAGGAACATTTTTATACGCTTCTAATTTCAGCTTAGGTGTAAACATCTTTTTTGAGGTGAATAATACTTTAGCAAAATTAATGAAAAGTCTACCACAATATGAGGTAGGTATTGAAGAAATACATCATATTCAAAAACTAGATTCTCCCAGTGGCACTGCAATAACTTTAGCCGAAGAGATTATAAAACAGTCTGACTACAAAAATTGGACACTAGAGACCGCTAAACCAAAAGAGATTGGTATTTTAGCAAAACGAATTGAAAATGTTCCTGGAACTCATGAAATCAAATATGAATCTGAAGTAGATAGTATTTCAATAAAACACACAGCACATAGTAGAGAAGGCTTTGCTCTTGGAGCTGTTATTGCTGCAGAATGGATTCATGATAAGACTGGAGTTTACACAATGAAAGATGTGTTAAACATAGGTTAAGGTGTGATTCATGGGTAACGTTTTAAGATATTTTTCAACCAACAACACAAACAAAACATTATGACAATAACACAGTGGTTAATTTTTATCCTGATTATACAAGTTATTCATGGACTTGGGACATGGAAACTTTATGTTAAAGCTGGCCGACAAGCTTGGGAAGCTTTTATTCCTGTTTATAATTCGGTAATCTTAATGAAAATCATCAATAGACCTTGGTGGTGGACCATCTTACTATTTGTTCCTATTGTGAACCTCATTATGCTTCCTGTTGTTTGGGTTGAAACCGCGAGAAGTTTTGGAAAAAACATGATTCAAGACACGTTTCTTGCTATTATTACTTTAGGGTTTTACAATTACTACCTTAACTATGTTGCAGACGTTTCTTATATTGAAGAAAGAGATTTACATCCAAAATCAAGTTCTGGAGATTGGGTAAGTTCTATTTTATTTGCCATAGTTGCAGCAACTATTGTGCACACTTATTTCATTCAACCATTTACAATTCCTAGTTCATCATTAGAGAAGTCATTACTCGTTGGTGATTTTCTATTTGTTAGCAAGTTCCATTATGGAGCCAGAATTCCTATGTCGACAGTTGGAGCACCAATGGTACATGATACAATTCCTGTATTAAAAAGTAAATCGTATCTATTTGATGACCGTTTCGACAAAAGAAACAGCTCTTGGAAAAACAAACTTCAATTGCCATATTTGAGATTACCAGGTTTTGAAGATATTGAACGTAATGACATTGTGGTTTTTAATCAACCTGCAGATACGTTATTGAATATGAATGATTTCAATCCTGATAGAAATTATTACAAACCTATAGACAAGAAAACGAACTTGGTAAAACGATGTGTCGGAATTGCTGGAGATTCATTGGAGGTCAGAGACGGTTACGTATATATCAACGGACAAAAAAATGAATTACCAGATAGAGCAAAACTTCAGTTTGCATTTGATATTGAATTGAAAGGCAATTATACTGGTGATCAAATTATGGATGCTTTAAAACGTTATGACATAACCGATAATCCATATCGAATAGCTGAATCCACTATTGTAGTTCAAGCAACTGAAGAATCTGTCGCTAAAGCTAAAAACAATCCATATTTCGCAAGTATCACTAGACGAATTACTCCAAAAGGTGTTGACGGAAATCTCTTTCCTAGAGATCCACAATATCAATGGAATTATGATAACTTCGGACCACTATACATTCCGAAAGAAGGGGTTACTATAGATTTAAATTTAGAAGTACTACCTATCTACAGACGATTGATTTCAGAATATGAAGGAAATTCGTTAACGGTAAATGGCAACCAAATTTTAATTAACGGATCGCCTGCTACCTCATACACTTTTAGACAAAACTATTATTGGATGATGGGAGACAATAGAGACAACTCAATTGACGCAAGAGCTTGGGGATTTGTCCCTTTTGATCATGTTGTTGGTAAACCTGTATTTATCTGGATGAGTTGGGACGGACTAAAAAGTCCGCGTTGGGAACGATGGTTTACGACTGTTGGAGGAAGTGGCAAAGCAACATCTTACTTAATTCCATTTTTAGTATTACTATTTGGCTGGATTGGATTCAATTCATGGCGAAAAAGAAAAAAGGCTAATAGCTAATTGGATTTTTAAATTCTAAACAGACGAATGAAAGTCTTAATACATCCTACATACTTTCCGAGTATTGCACATTTTGTAGCGATGATGAAAGCCGAAAGTCTTGTTTTCGAAATTAGTGATAACTATCAAAAGCAGACGTATAGAAACAGAACAACCATTTATGGTGCCAACGGAAGCTTAGATCTTAATGTACCTGTTCACTATACCCAAAAAAATCGCCAACTCTATAGAGATGTAGCCATTTCCAATATAGATAATTGGCAAGATTTACATTTCAAGTCTTTAGAATCCGCATATAGCGCGTCTCCTTTTTTTGAGTTTTATATTGATGATTTAAAGCCATTATTTGAAATTGAAGCGACTAATATTATGGACTTCAACTTTAGGTGCTTAAAAGTTGTTTTTGACTGTCTACAGCTGCCATTTGAATATAAAACAACTCAGGTTTTTGAAAAAGAACCTAAAAACCTACTCGATGCACGTTCTTTAGCCAACAGCAGAAAAGAAATAGAACAGACCTTAGAATCTTACGCACAAGTATTTGACGACAAACATGGTTTTCTAAAGAATTTGAGCATTTTGGATTTACTCTTTAACGAAGGACCAAATTCAATTATTTATCTAGAATCTCAAAAGCTAAACCTGTAATGACTCAATCGTTTGTTCATTACGGAATTCATTTTCTATTGCCCTTAGTTATAGCGGTTCTGTTTTTTAAAAAACAATGGAAATTTGCGCTTGTCATAATGCTAAGCACAATGTTAATAGATTTAGATCACCTTTTAGCCATACCTGTATTTGATCCTAGTCGCTGTAGTATAAATTTTCATCCACTTCACTCCTACTATGCTATTGGTGTTTATGTACTTTTATCTATTTTTAAAAAAACAAGAATTTTAGGGATAGGCTTTTTAATTCACATCCTTGCAGATGCAACTGATTGCTGGATGATGTAGCAAATTAGTTTTGCAATTTCACCTTGGCCATAACCGGATAATGGTCAGATAATTTAACGTCGTATGTTTTAAATGAATTCACTTCAAAGTTTTCATCAACAAGTACAAAATCAATTCTAACTGGAAAAAACTTAAAGTCGAATGTACGTCCGAAACCATTTCCAGCTTCTTTAAATGCATCTTTAAGATTTCCTTTTATTTCTTTATATACATAAGAATAAGCAGTATTATTAAAGTCTCCACAAATAATCATTTTGTAAGAACACTGCTTTTTATGTTTCAAAAAGAGTTCAGTTTGAAATTGTTGCAACTTAAAGGTGGTACTCACACGCTTAAATAAATTTTCAGAATCCTCATTCGCTAATTTTTCAACGGTTGGATCAATACCTAAAGATTGTAAATGCACATTGTAAATACGAATAGTATCTATCCCTTTAACAACATCAGCATAGATGGCATTATTAGAAGTTTCTGGAAATTCTATAGAACCCGATTTAATAATTGGAAACTTTGTAAAAATCGCCTGTCCGTTTTTTACCTTCTTTCCAGATAACTGTTCATATTTATAATACCCTTTAAGATTTACTTTATCATCAGGTCTATACTCTTGTATGCATAGTATATCTGGTTGTTTTTCAGCAATAAAGTTTGAAATATCTCGCTTTACATTCGCGTCTTTTATCCAATCAAAAGCATTAAACAAACGCACATTATAATTCATTATTGAAATATTCTGACTATCATCTACATTTTTCGAAGAAGAAAACTTGTACAGTGAAAACACATGATTATAGCCAATAACAAGTACTAACAGCGACAGAATAAGTTGACGTTTAACCTTTAGCAACCAATACACAGCAAACAAAATATTGACGATAATTAAAGCTGGTACAGTCAAACTTAATACGGATAGAAAAGCAAATTGCTTTGGCGCCATATAAGGCAATACGTAAGATAATAACAAGGCAAATGCCATCAATGAATTGACGACAAATATCAATTTGTCAAAACCTTTAAGATTCTTCATTTAAAAATCATTAATCCTTACCTGCATTAAATAAAAATGCCTTTTCCTCTGAGGTTAGGCTTTCATAACCACTCTTGCTTATCTTATCAAGGATAAGGTCAATTTTTTTTTGATTATTAAACTCATTAAATGAGTTTTTATTATGACCTGCGAATGGTTTCTTTTTGTTTTTGTGAACTGTTTTTAGCGTAGATTTTGGTTTAAATAGGTTAACAATACTATCCGTAAAGCGTCCAAAACCGATTCCTATATCTGTTCCTTTTAGTAATTGCGTGGCATAAAGGTATCCAAGAATACTTCCTCCAAAATGTGCTACTTTACCACCTTGATTTATTCCGAAAAGGCCAACAAAATCAATAACTATAATAGCCAATCCAATATGCCATAGCTTAATTTTAATTGCAAAAAATCTAGTTTCACGGTTAGGCATATAAGCACATAAAAAAATCAATAAAGCATTTACTCCTGCAGAAGCTCCAACTAAAGGACCAACCCTTAAAGACATTGATTCTGGAATAAGGTTATAGACCAATAGATATAAAAATCCTCCAGATAAAATACCCAAAAAGTAAATATTTAATGATTGCTTTGACGGGAATAAATTCACCATACTGCGTGACACAAAATATAGTATCACCAAATTAAATAGCAAATGAAAAAAATCATAATGCGTAAATCCATAGGTAAAAATAGACCAAGGTTTTAGAATAAAATCATAGAAATCTTTAGGAAGTTCAAACCAAGTCAATGTTTTTTCTCTTGGGATTTTCTGAATAGCTTTAATCAACCAGCCTAAAAAAAAGACCATAATATTTACAGCAATGATCTTTTCGAAAACATTAAGGTGTTTTAGCTTGTCTTTTATATCGTATGTTAACGAGCTCATCTATCCCAACGGTTTTGATTGAACTGATTTTTTTTCCAATACCACATGATAATAAACCCGGTTAATGCGCCACCAACGTGAGCCATATAAGCTGTATTACTCGGACTAAAGAACGACTGACCTGTTACTGCCGAAATAACATCTAAAAGAATAATTCCAGGAATAAAGTACTTAGCCTTTATTGGAATAGGCAAGAAAATCAGCATGAGTTTGGCTTCAGGGTTCATCATTCCGAAAGCTGCTAAAATTCCCATGATACAGCCAGAAGCTCCAACCATGGATGCGTTATAAATTGGATATAATGTATTCAACTGTGCTTCTTGTAAATCTGTAGTACGGAAATTCCATGTTCCAGTATTCATAATTTCATTAATAGTGTCCGTAGACAGACCTGAAGCTTGCAATTCAGAAAAAGTTGGCACATAATTAAAATAGTAATATCCTAATTGAAATAAAACAGCTCCAAATCCTGCAGACATATAAATGAATAAGAATTTCTTACTACCCAATTGTGTTTCAACTGCAGAACCAAACATCCATAAGGCAAACATATTAAACAAAAGGTGTGTAATACTTAAGTTTTGCAAATTGGCACCTCCATGCATAAACATGTGTGTAATAATTTGCCATGGCTGGAACATTTCACTCTTTGGGAAATATAATGCAAACCACTCATAAAATAAATTTCCATTCCCAACAAATAATGTTCCTATAAACATTACCACATTGATAATAATTAAGTGTTTTACTGTATTTGTGATGCCTTTTATCATAAATTAATTACATAAATTTTTTATCAAAATCATCTACATTCATTGTAATAAATGTAGTTCTATTGGTTGGTGAAACCGAAGGTTCCTTGCATGCAAACAAACTATTTAACAAATGCTCCTGTTCCATGTTTGTTAGAGATTGCCCAGTTTTAATGGCTAAACTTTTAGATAATGACTTCGCTAGTAAATCTGTTGAACTAAAATTACTATCTGGCACTTCTTGTTCAACATCACTAATAAGTTGTTCTAAAATAATAGACACCTCACTTTCAGGCACATTTACAGGAACTCCTGTAATTTCAATTATACCTCCTTCAAATTTAGAAAACACAAAACCTGTATGTTCTAAATCTTCTTTTAACTGCTGTAAAAGCTCCATCTCTGAAGATGAAAATTGCAATTGCAAAGGAAATAACAACTGCTGACTTACGGCTTCTTTAACTGTTGTATGCTTTAACAAACCTTCATACAGCACACGCTGATGTGCTCGTTGTTGGTCAATAATTAGTATACCAGATTTAATCGTACTTATAATATATTTATTGTGTAACTGGTATGTAGTTTGTTTAACCTCTATAGAATTCTCATTAAATAGTGGTTCGTTTCCTGGTTCACTTTCTAACTGAATTTCACTAAACTCTTGAGTTGTTTTTGTGCCTTTGCTTTCTAATCCTACGTATAAACTTTCCCATTGTGACGCTGGTTCTTTTTTATATGGCGTTGAAAAACTACCAGATTTGCTTGGCGACTTTTCCTCTTGAAACGGATTAAATGATCTATCAACTTCAACTGAAGGATTAGACACTCTTTTTCCTTCGTAATTGTAGGGCGTATCAAGGTTTTTGTCACGATCAAAGTCTAAAACTGGAGCAATATTAAACTGCCCTAAGCTATGTTTTACAGACGAACGTATAATCGCATATAACGTATGTTCATCATCAAACTTAATTTCAGTTTTAGTAGGATGAATATTAATATCTATTGTTTTTGGATCAACCGTTAGATTTAGAAAATAGCTTGGATGTCCTCCATCTTTCAATAAGCCTTCAAACGCAGCGTTTATTGCATGATTGAGATAAGCACTTTTAATGAAACGATTATTTACAAAAAAGAACTGTTCGGTTCTTGTTTTTCTAGCAAACTCAGGTTTACCAACAAAGCCAGATATTTTTAAAACCTCTGTTTCTTCTTCAACAGGAACTAGCTTCTCTTTGGTTTTTCCTCCAAAAATATTCACAATACGTTGTCTGTAGTTACTCTTTGGAAGATTAAA
The DNA here is from genome assembly GCF_000797465.1 of Psychroserpens jangbogonensis. Taxonomy (GTDB): domain Bacteria; phylum Bacteroidota; class Bacteroidia; order Flavobacteriales; family Flavobacteriaceae; genus Psychroserpens; species Psychroserpens jangbogonensis. Next base: position 244,674 of record NZ_JSWG01000001.1, read on the forward strand.
ACTTTCACTTCCGTTATGAAACATTACAAAAGCGATGTCTGGATGTGCCAATGCTACACGATGAAACTCATCTACAATATGTCTCAACTCTACATTATTCGACTTTAAAAAATTACGTCTTGCAGGTATATTGAAAAACAAGTGTTTTACAGCTAATGAAGTCCCTTTTGGAGTCACCACAACATCTTGAGTTTTTACTTCGCTACCCTCAATTTCAATTTGAGTACCAAGCTCATCTTGTTCCTGCTTAGTTTTTAATTCTACATGTGCAATTGCAGCAATACTAGCTAAGGCTTCACCACGAAACCCTTTAGTATTTAAACTGAATAAATCTTCAGCAGTTCGAATTTTTGAAGTCGCATGACGTTCAAAACTTAATCGAGCATCAGTGACACTCATTCCTTTACCATCGTCAATAATTTGAATTAACGTTTTCCCTGCATCTTTAACGATGAGTTTAATGTTTGTGGATTCGGCATCAATAGCATTTTCAAGTAATTCTTTAACTACTGAAGCTGGACGCTGTACGACTTCGCCTGCTGCAATTTGATTAGCAACATGATCTGGTAAAAGTTGAATTATGTCTGCCATTAGCGATCTGAAAAGAAAATAGAGAGATCAAAATCTATAATAAACAAGAATACTAAAACTAAAACACCAATAATTATCATGATGCGTCTATTTGCACCAGATCTATCGTGATTGTATTTATAATCGTCTATAGCGTTATTAAGCTTAGTCTTAATACCTTTATCATTTCCAGCAGTAACGCGATACTCATCAAACTTATGTTTAAGCTCATAAGGATTGCCATCACCTTTGTAAAAACGAGGTGTGTAACTATACTTTTTATTCTTGCGTGTGTTTAGAATTCCCATAATTATGATATTTCGTAGTGAGTTAAAATATACCAAACAGCAATTATCATTCCTAAACCAATTAATAATACTACTAATTTATTCGAGGATTTACTTCTGTTTTTACCTTGATTTCTAACCGTTTCCCACTGCGACTTGATGTTATCATCTGAATTGCTCTCGGAATCTCTTAGATGTCTAGGCGTATAACTGAAGTGTTTATTTTTGCGTTGTTGAAATAAGTTCACTACAAAACCTAATAGATGTTATATTCCAAAAGTACTGAATTTACAAGGAAATATAGGTGTTGAAATCCTAAAAATTGTTAACAACAACTGAAGAGTCTAAGAAAGTCAAAATCAAGTAAATTAAAAACTACTTTAAGTTTAAGTCTGCCATTTTAATTGCAGCTATTGCTGCTTCTGTACCTTTATTACCATGTTTACCTCCAGAGCGATCTAAAGATTGTTGCATGTTATTATCGGTTAACACACAAAAAATAGTAGGTGTATTCGTGGTAAGATTTAATTCTTTGATGCCTTGAGTCACACCATCACAAACAAAATCGAAGTGTTTCGTTTCCCCTTGAATCACACAACCAATAGCAATTACCACATCAACATTTTGAGTGATCATCTTTTTTGAGCCATAAATCAACTCAAAACTCCCTGGCACATCCCATTTAATTATATTCTCTGAAAGTGCGCCACAGTCTAATAAAGCATCTAATGCACCTTTATAAAGCCCGTCAGTTACAGTATCGTTCCATTCTGAAACAACAATCCCAAACCGAAAGTCTTTCGCGTTTGGGATTATGTCTTTATTATAATTTGATAAGTTATGGTTTGCAGTTGCCATTTTAGTTCTTTGCTTCTGCTCTTCCTATAAATACATCAATACTAGTAGCTTCAGTAGAGCTTGAAAATTCTTCTTTTATTCTTTTGAAATAACCTAATGCTTTTTCAGCTTGTCCTAATCCTAAAGCAACATTTGCTGCTTTAAACAAATACATTGGTGTTGTATAGTCATTTGTAGAACTAGTAATTGCTTTTTCATAATACCCTAAGGCATCTTCTGGTTGGTTTAACTGAACGAATGCATCGCCAATTCCTCCTTTTGCAACAGGTCCTAAAACAGCATCGTCTGTTTTAAAATCACTTAAATGCTTCACTGCATTTGTGTAGTCTTTAAGATTTAAATATGACATACCTGCATAATAATTAGCAAGATTTCCTGCTGGAGTGCTACCATATTCAGTAACGATATCTAGCATACCATATTTTCCATCACCACCATTTAGAGCTAAATTATATAAAGAATCCTTAGCGGTTCCAGCTACAGCTTCTTCAAAGTATTTTTGAGCAGTGAACATTTCATTCATAGCTTCATTCCCTTTTGGTTCAGCAATAAACTTATTGTATCCTAAGTATCCTAATACTACAACAGCAGCAAGACCAATTAAAATAAAAATATTCTTCTGATTCTTAATAGCAAAGTCTTCAGCTTTTGAAGCACCTTCATCTAAGGTATTAAAAACTTCAGCAGTTGTTGAGTTTTCTTCGATAGCCTCAACTTTCTCAGCTTTTGTTTTTGGTTTGTAACCTCTTTTCTTATAAGTTGCCATAATTCTATATTTGTGCCCGCAAAAATAAAATTTTTATTGGGATTTAAAAGGTAATTTATTTGTTATTTTTACTTCTTCTTACTATGAACAAAACCTAAACACGAATATTCCTGTCTGTTTTATGATTTTAAAAACCCTCAGTCTGGTCAATTACAAGAATTTTGAAAGCCAAGATTTCGAGTTTGACAATAAGATAAATTGCTTTGTTGGCTTCAATGGTGTTGGTAAAACAAATGTGCTTGACGCCATATACCACCTGTCTTTAGGGAAAAGTTATTTTAATCCTGTTGCCACTCAAAACATAAAACATGATGCTGAATTTTTTGTTGTGGATGGTATATTTGATAAGAATGAGCGCACAGAAAAAATTATAGTTTCACTAAAACGTGGACAAAAAAAAATGATTAAACGCAACGGAAAAGCCTATGAAAAATTTAGTGATCATATCGGTTTTATTCCATTAGTTATCATTTCTCCTACAGATCGTGATCTAATTATTGAAGGAAGCGACACTCGACGCAAGTTTATTGACAGTGTTATTTCACAAAGTGACAAATCTTACCTCAACAATTTAATTAACTATAATAAAGTGTTATCTCAACGTAATGCGCTGCTAAAATATTTTGCACTTAACAACACTTTTAACCAACAAACTTTAGAAGTGTATAATGAGCAATTACATGCATATGGCTCTGAAATATTTAAAACGAGACATGAGTTTCTAGAAGCTTTTATTCCAATTTTCAAACAACGTTATGACGCTATCAGCAATAAAAATGAATCTGTAAATCTTATTTATAAAAGTGATTTGTATGAGGACGATTTAAATTCACTCCTATTGAAACGAATTAATAAAGATAAAGCCATACAATATACTAGTGTAGGCATACACAAAGATGATTTGAGTTTTGAAATTGAAACACATCCTATTAAGAAATTTGGTAGCCAAGGTCAACAAAAATCATTCTTAATTGCATTAAAATTAGCACAATTTGATTTTGTAAAGCAACAAAGTGGTGTAACTCCTTTATTGCTTTTGGATGATATTTTTGATAAATTAGATGAACAACGTGTGGCGCAAATTATTGGTTTGGTTGACAATGAGGATTTCGGACAATTGTTTATTAGTGATACACATGCTGAGCGTACGGAAAATGTAGTCAAGCAAATTCATCAATCGTATAAAATTTTCAAACTATAGGTATGAATCTAAAAAAAGTATATTTAGTCGTATTTGCTTTTGTTGTACTAAGTTGTTCTAAAGATCCAAATACATTTATTCCACACCTTAATGGGTATTGGGAGATTGAAGAAGTCACGTTATCTAATGGCTCAAAGAAAACATTCACTTATAATGACACTGTGGATTACATTGAAATCACAGATAGTTTAACGGGGTTCAGAACCAAATTAAAACCTAATTTATCTGGTACTTATGAAACTTCTACTGACAAAGAACGTATAGATGTCAAAATAGAAAATGACAGTTTACATCTTATGTATTCTACACCTTATGCAAATTGGAAAGAAACCGTTTTAAATGCCAATAAAAATCAATTACTAATCATAAATACCAATAAAGATATGTACCTTTATAGAAGGTATGAGCCTTTTAATTTAGAGTAAGGTTTAATAGAAATTGATATGGCAAGACGTAATAATGAGAATCTACCTATTAGTGACATTTTAAAAGAATTTGTTGATGCTAATAATCTCCAAACTGGCTTAGATAAAGTTAATGTTAGAGACGCATGGACAAAAATGATGGGTAATGGTGTAAACAACTACACAACCAATATAGTATTGGAACGAGATACATTATATGTACAATTAAGTTCTAGTGTGTTACGAGAAGAGCTAAGTTATGGTAAGGAAAAAATCATTAAAATGCTTAACGAATCTTTAGGAAAAGATGCTATCTACAAATTAGTTTTACGATAGACTTCATTAAATTTATGACATAAAAAAAGCACCTTAAAAGGTGCTTTTTTATATTTAAAACTGAATGTTATTTTACATCCATTAATTCTACGTCAAATACTAGAGTTGCATCTGGTGGAATAACTCCTCCTGCTCCTGCAGCACCATAACCTAAATCACTAGGAATTACTAAACGTGCTTTATCACCAACATTTAATAAGCAAATTCCTTCGTCCCAACCAGCAATAACCTGACCAACACCAACTTGAAAATCTAATGGTGCGTTTCTTTTGTAAGACGAATCAAACACAGTTCCGTCAGCTAATTGACCTTTATAATGTACAGAAACTGTTTTACCAGATTCGGCAGCTTTACCATCACCTTTTTGAATGATTTGGTAACGTAATCCACTTTTAGTTTCTTCAAAACCAGCAGCTAATTTATCTAATTCAGCACTAGCAGCTTCTCGTTCAGCAGCTACTTGCTTTTCTCTTGAGCCTTCAAAGGTTCTAAATGCTTCAACAGCTTTAAAGCTTTCTGCAGCGGCACCAACTCTTATAATCTCTAACGTTTCGATAGCATCATCTTGTGAAATTGCATCTACAACATCTTGTCCTTCTTGAACTTTCCCAAAAACTGTATGATTATTATCTAACCATGGAGTTTCGATGTGAGTTATGAAAAACTGACTTCCGTTTGTTCCTGGTCCAGCATTTGCCATAGACAATACGCCTGGTGCATCATGCTTTAAATCTGGATGAAACTCATCGTCAAACTTATAACCTGGATTTCCAGTACCTGCTCCTTGAGGACAACCACCTTGAATCATAAAATCTGGTATTACTCTATGGAATTTCAATCCGTCATAATAAGGATTTCCTTGAGGCTTAGCAGAATTTTCTAAATTACCTTCAGCCAAAGCAACGAAATTACCTACTGTTCCTGGTGCTTTTTCAAATTCTAAAGCGACCAAAATCTCACCTTTTGTTGTATTAAATTTTGCGTATAAACCGTCTTGCATCTTGTTTTATTTTAATTGAGGTGCAAAGATAAGAAACTAAGTTAGAAGTGCGAAGCTAGAATTACAATTTGAAATGTAATAGTTTGACTGTGTTGATTATGACTGATTTTGGTTTTGAATTTAATTCATTTAGCTTTGTCCAAAATAATTACAGAATGAATTTTATTACCAAATTAAAGGCAGCCTTTGGAAATCCGAAAGCAATGGAAAAACTTCATGTTGATGATCATACTGAAGCTATTATTACAGAAATAGACAATGATCCTTTAGGTATTTCTGATTCTAATGTTCTTTATGCTGGACTTAACGAACTAGGCGGTTATTATTTTTTTCAAACAGTTATTGTTGGATCGTTTCATATAAAAACAGTAAAAGGCGCGCAACTTAAAGTAGTTGGTAATGATTTTGATTTCTTATTAGACTCAGATATGGTTGAATTAGAATCTGACCATTCTAATGTTTCAAATAGAAGTATTTCTAAAATAGATTTTCAAATTGAAGAAGCAGATGCTGCAAAAATAGATCGTTCAACTTTAAAGCAGTTTGTATTGACTTGTAAAAACGAAAAAATAACGTTTTCAATTTATGAATTGAGTACTGAGGAAGAGGAATAAACTCAACTCTTTTCTATATACTCTGGACAATCTAACCTGATATCTTTATTCATTAATTCTTTTTCCAGTAGTCCACAAAAATCCGAATTATCATGCTTTTGGTAGTACTTACAACCAAAGCATGTTCGCTGTACAGTTAGAGTACCATTTTGATTTAGTTTATAAATCAATTCACTTAGCGTTTTGAAAATATCTTCAAGTTCTGTTTGTTTAAATTTATCGACTTGATGCTTTAAAGGATTTGCAAAATCATAAGTTTCTGAAACTATTTGCTTTCCTAATTGAGATAAATGAATACTATAACTTCTACTATCACTCGAAGAGTAATCTTTGAGAATTAATTGTTTCTTATCAAGAATTTTTACGGCATCACTAATTGTGGGCTTTGTCACATTAAATTCTTTAGCCAAATGACTCACATTACATAACTCCTCATTATGATAGGTTACAAAAATTAAGATCTGTATTTGGATCGGACTTAAACCAACTTGTTTTGCCTTTTCCCAAAGTAAAACTTTAAACACTTCAGAAACACGCTCAAGACCTGAAACAATTTTACTAGAAAGATCTTCCTCCTGTTGATTGGGATTAAAAACACTATTATCCATAATATAAAAAGCCTGCCGAATTTAGTTCGACAGGCAAAGTTAGTCATCCTAATTAAATTAATTACAATTTTCCATTTCAATTATAGAATATCCTTTTTTTGAAATATCATCAATCACAGATTTTGGAGCGGTTTCTATATGACAAAAATTGCATAGTTCTGTAGTGAGTTTTAAAGTTTCAAAGTTCTTATTTGATAAATAAGAGTTTCCGTAACCCAAAATCTGTTCTTCATTGTTAAAATCACTAGGAACTAGCACATCAAAATGCATTGTTTTCCCATCTTTTCTTTGGACATAAGTGTCCCAAACTGCAACTTCCATAAACTTATTGTTTTACTGAATATGGAATCGATAAATCTCCACTAGCTACACTAAACACTTCATAAACACCAAGCATTGGCAGTTCAATATTACTAGTATTAACTTTCAAAAATGCTGTAACACCATCATACTTAAAATCGGTTCTATTATTGATTCTATAATCTGGCACTATAACTTTAATGGTATTCATGTTTGCAATCACAGGATATCCTGGTGAGTCCATATACATTGGCATTCCTGGATTAGTTGGTGGCAAAACAATAGTATTATCTGCTTTTTTAAATTGCTTTACTGAAAGTCCGCCGGCAACTCTTTTATCTTCATGTAAAACAACCCAATGTGGATGCCATACAACACCATCATTATTAAAAATACGATCGCTATTCTCATCCCACAATGGTGTATCGTCAAAATCTGGATGAGATGTTAAGGCTAATGTTACTATGCCTTCCGTTTGACTAAAACCTACATCAGTTGGCTTTAAAGTTGTTGGAAACACGTACCCTAATACTGGAGCTCCATCTAATTGACCTACTTTCATTGGAATCGTATGTGCTGCTTTACCTTTTACAGAAATTTCCCAAATGGTAATACCCAAATCTTTTTGATGTGTAACATTTACTTCTATAATATTGAAGTCATCATTGTTGTATTCACTTACTTGAGCACTAGAATTGAATGTTATACTAGAAAATAAGACTATAGTAATTATTGATATTATTGATTTCATAATTGTTTGATTTATAATAGTTGATATTTTATTTAGGAATCCTAACTATGTGATTTAAAATTACCCCTTGACATCTGCCATTGAAGCTCCAAAATTGATGTGCAATGTATTTCCATTAGGTGTAACCAAAGCAGGAACAGATTCTACTCCAGCATTTTCGGCTTCCTGAATTCTAGATCGATTTTCTCCAATATTAACGATTTCAACATTTTCAGAACCTATGAGGTTAACGATGTCATGTTCTGCACTTACACAAACTGAACATCCTGCGTGATAAAAAATTGACTTACTCATTTTACTATATTTAAAAATTTTTGCATTATTGCGATACAAATATAGTTAGGATTCCTTACTTTAAGTATTATTTTTATATAAATCTCCGTTTTTTATTTTAAAATGTTGAATATGGGACCATTATAAGTCTTCAGGAAAAAGGCTTAATAAGTAGAAACATAAAGAGTGATAGATTAATAAATCAATTAGCGACCTCGCTCATAAACTTAATACGATACAAACGAAGTTCTTCTTCTTCATAATCGCCTTCAAATTCTTCAATGGCATCAGAAATTTTATCAGTTTCAGATTCCATAAAATACTCATGAATTTCTTCTTGCTGATCTTCATCTAAAATTTCATCTATCCAATAGTTTATATTGAGCTTGGTTCCAGAAAAAACAATGGCTTCCATTTCTTTTGTAAAATCAGCCATACTCATTCCTTTTGAAGATGCGATATCATCTAAGCGCAACTTTCTATCCACATTTTGAATGATATATAACTTTATAGCAGAATTTGAACCTGTGCTTTTTACAACAAAGTCGTCAGGTCTCATAATGTCATTCTCATCAACGTAGGTAGAAATTAACTCAATAAAATCTTTACCATATTTTTTAGCTTTACCGTCACCAACACCATGAACATGACTTAACTCTTCAATAGTAATCGGGTATTTTAAGGCCATATCTTCTAACGAAGGATCTTGAAAAATCACAAAAGGCGGAACACCTAAATCTTTGGCGTTAGCTTTTCTGAGGTCTTTTAGCATTCTCATTAATTTCTCATCGGCAACTCCTCCTCCTCCTTTTGCTGCAGTAATAATACCATCATCAGACGAATCGTCAAATACATGATCTTCAGTCATCATGAATGATTTTGGTGACTTTATAAAATCGTGACCAGCTTGTGGCATACGCAGTACACCATAAGTTTCAATATCTTTTTTTAAGAATCCAGCTACTAATACTTGACGAATTAGAGCCATCCAATAGCGTTTATCTCGCTGTTTCCCTATTCCAAAGAAAGGTTGAGCATCGGTTTTATGGGAAGAAATTAAAGCATTTGGTGCTCCTATTAAAACATTGACCAAATCCTTAGACTTATACTTCTCTTTAGTTTTTTCAACTGTTTCTAACAATGTTACGACCTCACCTTTAGCTTCGTGCTGTTTCTTAGGATTACGAACATTATCATCCATCTCTCCTCCATCACCAGTTTCATTATCAAACTCTTCTCCAAAATAATGCAATATAAATTTTCGTCTAGACACTGAGCTTTCAGCAAAAGCAACAACTTCTTGAAGTAATGCTTGTCCGATTTCCTGTTCAGCAACAGGCTTTCCAGACATAAATTTCTCTAGTTTCTCTATATCCTTATATGCATAGTATGCTAAACAATGTCCTTCACCTCCATCACGTCCAGCTCTACCAGTTTCCTGATAATAACTTTCAATACTTTTAGGCATATCATGGTGAATTACGAAACGCACATCAGGTTTGTCAATCCCCATACCAAAAGCAATGGTTGCGACAACAACATCTGCATCTTCCATAAGAAACATATCTTGATGCCTCACTCTCGTTTTTGGATCTAAACCTGCATGATATGGCACTGCTTTTACGCCATTAACTTGAAGTACTTGTGCTAATTCTTCAACACGTTTTCGACTTAAACAGTAAACAATTCCAGATTTCCCTTCGTTTTGTTTAACAAATCGAATGATATCTGCGTCTACATTCTTAGTTTTCGGACGTATTTCATAATACAAATTAGGTCTATTAAAAGACGCTTTAAATGTAGTAGCTTGAGTTATATCTAAACTCTTTAGAATATCCTCTTGAACTTTTGGAGTAGCGGTTGCTGTTAATCCTATAATAGGAATATTGTCTCCAATACGTTTAATAATATGTCTGAGATTTCTGTATTCTGGCCTAAAGTCATGACCCCATTCACTAATACAATGGGCTTCGTCAACTGCCATAAATGTTATCTTCACAGTTCTTAAAAACTCGACATGTTCCTCTTTGGTAAGTGATTCAGGTGCTACGTAAAGCAATTTAGTGATACCATTAGTGATATCTTCTTTAACGCGTTTGACTTCTGTTTTATTTAGCGATGAGTTTAAAACATGGGCGACGCCTTCTTCATCAGAAACCCCTCTGATAGCGTCAACTTGGTTTTTCATTAAAGCAATTAGTGGAGATACAATTATTGCTGTACCTTCTTTTATTAACGCTGGAAGTTGGTAACACATTGACTTTCCTCCTCCTGTTGGCATTATAACGAATACATCCTCACCAGCAACAACACTTTTAATGACACTCTCTTGAAGTCCCTTAAATTTTGTAAAACCAAAGTATTGTTTAAGTGCAGAATGTATATCAATTTCTTTTGTACTCATTAATCCCTATTAGTATTTTTGATACATTTGCATAAGACTAAAGATAACAATTTCTTTAAACCCATCAAACTCAAAAAAAAATAATTTTGAACAGTATACAATCTATCCTAGAAACCGCTAGAAAAACTATAGATTTAGAACGTGATGCCATAGCGAATCTAAGTCATTTACTGACTGACGACTTTGCTAATACGGTCTCATTAATATACAACTCTAAAGGTCGTGTCATTATTACCGGAATTGGTAAAAGTGCAATTATCGCTAATAAAATCGTAGCGACTCTTAATTCTACTGGAACTCCAGCTGTATTTATGCATGCTGCAGATGCCATTCATGGCGATTTAGGTCTGATTTTAGAAGATGATGTTGTGATTTGTATTTCAAAAAGTGGAAATACACCTGAAATAAAAGTCTTAGTGCCTCTGATTAAAAATGCTAAAAATAAAATGGTAGCCATTACAGGTAATGACAAATCATTTTTAGCAATTCAGTCAGATTATATTCTAAATACGTACGTAGCGCAAGAAGCTTGTCCGAATAATTTGGCACCAACAACAAGTACAACTGCACAATTGGTCATGGGAGACGCATTAGCCGTTTGTCTATTAGAACTTCGTGGGTTTTCAAGTCAGGATTTTGCAAAGTATCATCCTGGTGGAGCATTAGGAAAACGCTTATATTTGCGTGTAAGTGATTTATCATCTGTTAATGAAAAACCTAAAGTAGAATTAAACACTTCAGCCAAAGACGTTATTGTTGAAATTTCGGAAAAAATGCTCGGTGTAACTGCAGTTGTTGACAATAATAAAATTGCAGGTATTATTACTGATGGAGATTTAAGACGTATGCTAACAAAAAGTGACGATTTTATTCACTTAAGCGCTAAAGATATTATGGGTAGCAACCCAAAACGAATAGATGAAGATGCAATGGCGATTGATGCGATGGAACTTATGGAAGAACATGGGATTTCACAACTACTGGTTGAAAAAGATGGAGAATATGCTGGCGTAATTCATATTCATGACTTAATTAAAGAAGGCTTAATATAATGGGGAAAAAAAACACCAATGAAATGTCTTTTTTGGATCACATTGAAGAGCTAAGATGGCATTTAATACGAATCACACTTTCTATTTTAATTTGTGCTACGGTTGCATTTATTTTTAGTGGTTTCGTTTTCGAACACATTATTTTTGCGCCTAAACGCATGGACTTCCCTACCTATAAATGGTTATGCCAAGTATCACAGTTTATAGGAATAAATGACGCAACATTTTGTGCTACTGAGTTTCCTTTTAAGGTTCAGAGTAGAACTATGGCTGGTCAGTTTTCCGCAGATATTTGGACCTCTATATTTGCCGGATTTATACTTGCATTTCCTTATGTCATTTATCAGTTATGGAGTTTTATTAGTCCAGGATTGCGCAGTACAGAGCGTAAATATTCGAAAGGATTTATATTCATGACCACATTTTTATTCTTCTTAGGCGTCCTATTTGGTTATTATATAGTTACACCATTATCGATTAACTTTTTAGCAAATTACAGTGTAAGTACTGAAATTTCAAATGAGTTTGATATTAGTTCATATATTTCAATAATACGTTCGTCAAGTTTAGCATCAGGTCTTGTATTTCAATTACCAATCATTATTTATTTTTTAACTAAAATTGGATTGGTCACACCAGAGATCATGAAAAAATACAGAAAATTTGCATTGGTAATCGTCTTAGTACTTTCAGCAATAATTACACCTCCAGATTTAGCGAGTCAGGTTATTGTTGCTATTCCAATTTTAATATTATATCAAGTGAGTATTTACATATCAAAAGTTGTAGTAAGAAACCTAAATAAAATAAAAAAAGCCGATGTCTGATTTAGTTTCTGAATTTAATGCCTATCGTTCTAAAATGAATGATGCCATTTTAGCAGATAATAATAAAATCATTAAACGTATTTTTAATCTGGATACCAATGCGTTCGCAGAAGGTGCTTTGGATAAAAAAACGAAAGAATTATTAGGCTTAGTTGCGTCTACCGTTTTAAGATGTGATGATTGTATTAAATATCATTTAGAAGCAAGTCACAAACAAGGTCTTAGTAAAGAAGAAGTTGTTGAAGCTTTAGGTATTGCAACTTTAGTTGGAGGCACCATTATTATTCCGCATTTAAGACGTGCTTACGAGTATTGGGATGCATTAGAAACTGAGCGTTAAACTTATAATAAAGAAAAAGTAAGTTCTTGTTAATTTACTATTTTAGCCATCATGAAAAAATTAAGAGCTGATAATTTAATGAAATCCTATAGCGGACGAAAAGTCGTTAAAGATGTCTCGCTGGAAGTCAATCAAGGTGAGATTGTTGGACTACTTGGACCTAATGGCGCTGGTAAAACGACATCATTCTACATGATTGTTGGTCTTATAAAACCTAATGGAGGCAATATCTATCTTGATGATACTGAAATCACAAACTTTCCAATGTACAAACGTGCTCAAAACGGAATTGGATACTTGGCACAAGAAGCATCTGTATTTAGAAAACTAAGTATTGAAGATAATATCTTGAGTGTTTTACAAATGACCAAGCTTAGCAAAAAAGAGCAGGTAGATAAAATGGAATCTTTAATTGATGAATTCAGTTTAGAACATATTCGTAAAAGTAGAGGAGATTTATTATCTGGTGGTGAACGTCGTCGTACCGAAATTGCCAGAGCATTAGCTACTGATCCAGATTTTATTTTATTAGATGAACCCTTTGCTGGTGTTGATCCTGTTGCTGTAGAAGATATTCAACGCATTATTGCGCAACTGACCAAAAAGAATATTGGTATTTTAATAACTGATCATAACGTTCAAGAAACTTTAGCAATTACAGACCGAACTTACTTGATGTTTGAAGGAAGTATTCTTAAAGCTGGCAAACCTGAAGAGTTAGCTAATGATGAGATGGTACGTAAAGTGTATTTAGGTCAGAATTTTGAATTGCGTAAAAAGAAATTGCATTTCTAAGCTCAATAATTACTTTGATTTACCTTGTTCAGCAATTAATTTCTTTTGATAGCGTCCTTGTACAATATCCACAACAACTAAAATCGCAATTACAAAATAGAAGGTCGTTTTACTCATTGGTACAATTTCATTTCCAAATATTCTCAAATGTGCTAAATGTCCACCTTCGGTCACCAACATAATTCCAACTATAAAAAGAATAAATAAACCCAGTACTTCGTACATCCTATTTTTCGCCAAGAATGTTGATATCCTATCAGCCAATAGTAACATTAATAGTCCACTTGCAACAATAGCAATAGCCATAACTATAAAAGCTGTAGTTGAATTTGCGATGTCACTTGTTAAACCAATTGCTGCCAAAATAGAATCGAATGAAAACACTAAATTCATTATAACAATGCTGGTAATGACTGCGTTTGAGGACTTTCTGCTTTTGTGATCTCCATCGACCTCCTCACTTAAATCGCTCTTACCAATCATATGCCATATTTCTTTTATAGCCGTATAAATAATAAAAGAGCCACCTGCCAATACAATTAGGCTATGTCCATTAAAAGCAAAATGCAATATTTCTCCTAGTTCACCTGTTAACCAAGTGAAAGGTTCTTGAAAAAAATCAATAATTGAAACTAGTACAAATAACAACACAATTCTTAAAACTATGGCAATTAAAATACCTATTTTTCTAACACGCTTTTGATCAGATAAAGGCGCTTTTTTCGATTCTAAAGAAATATAAAGTAGATTATCAAATCCCAAAACTGCTTGAAGTAAAACAAGCATTAATAGTGTGAAAATAATTTCTAACATAAAAATAGATTATTTAGTTGTTGCATTTTTAATTACCGAAAGTACGATGTAAAGAATAATAATTAAGGGGATTGCTATAAAATGAAAAAGTATCAATAGCAGCATACTCAAAACAATTAACGTGTATCTAAACTTATTATCTGAAAAACTAAAATTTTTATATTTTAAGGCAAACAATTTAATATTAGAATTCAATAAATAACAACTCACAACAGTCAACCCTATTAAAAACCATTGATTCAAAATAAGCGAATTGAAAATCTCATTGTTTTGAAATTCCATAATTAACGGCAATGAAATAATAAGCAACGTATTTGCAGGTGTTGGTAGCCCTTTAAAATAGCTTTGTTGATCTTCATCAATATTAAATTTAGCCAAGCGATATGCAGAAGCTAGTGTAATACATAAACCTATAAGCGCTAATGGCGCGATATACACTGTTGAAAATTGAAAATCAGAACTCCATCCTTGTTTAAGTGCAACTTCAGGAGCATCTATACTAATTGAAATCAATTTAAACATTACTATTCCTGGCACCAATCCACTTGTGATCATATCTGCTAAAGAATCAAGCTGAACCCCTAATTCACTTTGCACATTAAGTTTTCTGGCCAATAAACCATCAAAGAAATCAAAGAAAATTCCTAGAAAAACAAACAATGCAGTTGCTACAAAATCGTTGTTAACAGCAAATAAAACAGCAATACTTCCGCAGAACAAATTAAGAAGTGTTACAAAATTAGGTATGTACTTTTTTATAGACATGCATAAGATTTGTGTAAAAATAGCAAACTATTTTCGACTTATACAAGATGAATGCAATAACTACATCATTTTCCAGTTTAATAGATGAAAAATATTATGCATCTTTGTAAAAAATTTTGCTATTGAAGAATTACTTACTCATTCTACTGTCATTATTGACAACGATTGTCTCTGCTCAAACCGTGCGTAAATACTCAAATGAGTTTTTAAATATCGGTGTTGATGCAGCTGCATTAGGCATGAGTAATGCTGTAGTTTCACATACTGCAGATGTAAATTCTGGATATTGGAATCCTGCTGGATTAGTCCACCTAGAAGACAACCAATTAGCAGTTATGCATTCCAGTTATTTTGCTAGTATTGCCAACTACAATTATTTTGCCTTTGCAAAACCATTAGATGACAGAAGTGCCATTGCAGTATCGTTAATTCGTTTTGGTGTTGATGACATTTTAGATACTACACAATTAATAGATGACCAAGGAAATATTAATTATGATCGTGTAAGTTTATTTTCAACTGCCGATTATGCTCTAACGTTTTCTTATGCTAGGAATTTACCAATTCCGGGATTAAGCTATGGCGTAAATGCCAAAGTTGTAAGGCGAATTATTGGCGACTTTGCCAATTCTTGGGGATTTGGATTAGATGTTGGAATCCAATTCGAAAATGATAACGATTGGAAATTTGGTGTCATGGCAAGAGATATTACAACAACGTTTAATGCTTGGTCTTTTGATGATGACAAACTTGAAGCTATACAAAACGCTATTGAAGGTCAGAATCAAACGGTTCCAGAAAGTACTGAGTTAACCATTCCGAAGTTACAAATAGGAATGTCAAAGAAATACATCTTTCATTATGATTACTCTTTGTTAGCCTCTTTTGATTTAAATGTAAGATTTGAACAAAATAATGACCTTATTTCTACTTCTTTTGCAAGTTTTAATCCTGCTTTAGGATTTGAATTTGGATACACCGATTTGGTGTTTTTAAGAGCTGGAATTGGAAATTTCCAAAATGAGTTACAATTGGATAACTCTGAAAGTCTCACATTCCAACCTAGTTTGGGTTTAGGCTTTAAATACAGAGGGATTTATGTAGATTATGCATTTACAGATATAGGTGACCAAAGTGTTGCATTATATAGTAATGTATTTTCTTTAAAGCTCGATTTTAGTATCTTTAGATAGTGAAGCAACTCTTACTCGCATTAGCCTCAGGATTTTTATTTGTTTTAGGATGGCCAACCTATGGTTTTCCATTGTTGCTGTTTTTTGCCTTTGTTCCTTTACTTCTGCTTGAACACAACATAAGACATTCTGATGTCAAACGCAAAGGACTTAAAGTTTTCGGTCTCTCTTATCTTTCTTTTTTTATATGGAATGCTTTAACCACTAGTTGGTTAATTTACGCTAGTCCTTTTGGTGCCGCATTTGCCGTATTTGTAAATTCGGCTTTGATGGCAATGTTGCTTTTGATTTATCATAAACTCGCTAAACGCTCATCTTTAAACAGGTCATTACTTTTTTTAGTGACACTCTGGATCAGTTTTGAAAAATTGCATTTAGGGTGGGAATTTTCATGGCCTTGGCTCAATTTAGGAAACGGGTTTTCAGAATATATCACTTGGATACAATGGTATGAATATACTGGTACGTTTGGAGGTACGCTTTGGGTGTTACTTTTAAATGTATTTGTCTTTAAAACTGTTCTGAGATTTCAAAAAGAACAATCAAAAGCTCTTATAAAACCATTTGTTTTAAAATTCGCTGCCTTTGTTTTAATTCCTATTGGAATTTCCACAGTCATCTATGCTAATTACAGTCATGAAGGCGATACTGTTAATGTAATAGTTCTTCAGCCAAATATAGATCCATACTCGGAAAAGTATGATATGTCTAATTTAAAAATGGCAGAAATTTTTACTGAATTATCAAATACAAAGATTACCGATTCAACAGACTTTATTTTGGCGCCTGAAACTGTATTTGCACAAAGTGTTAAACTACGACAGTTCGAAAGATCACTTTTAAAGAATACATTGGATCAATACGTGAATAAATACCCAAATATAAATTTACTTACTGGAATGTCTTTTATAGACGTCATAAGAGATGAATCAAAAGTGCGTTCTGAAACCAATCAATATAATGCCACTACTTGGTATGACGATTATAATTCTGCTATTCTCATTAATTCAAGTGATAGTGTACAATATTATAATAAATCAAAACTAGTTGTAGGAATTGAAAACTTTCCATATCAACATGTTTTAAAACCTCTCATTGGAGATGCTATGATTGATCTTGGTGGAACGGTTGCAATGAAAACCACCCAAGATTACAGAGGTGTATTGACTTCTTCTAATAATAAATTTAAGGCTGCACCTATCATTTGTTATGAATCTGTTTATGGAGAATTTGTAACAGGCTATGTTAGAAACGAGGCTAACTTTTTGGCAATTATCACAAATGATGCCTGGTGGAATGATACGCAAGGACATAAACAACATTTAAGTCTCGCTCGCTTGAGAGCTATAGAGACAAGAAGAGATATTGCAAGAAGTGCTAATACTGGGATTTCTGCAATCATAAATGCTAGAGGAGATATTACTAGTCGAATAGCTTACGATCAAAAAGGAGCCTTATCAGGACAGCTTATCACCAATGATAAACTCACATTTTATGTTATTGCAGGAGATTATATTGCAAGAATTTCAATTTTCATTATGCTGTTTGTATTCCTGATTGGGTTTTATAGAAAGAAAAGGCAAACGCTTTAAATAATTAAAGGAAGAATCAGTTATTGCCCTCTATAATACAATATGGTACTTAAGGTTTTTACTACGATATTCAAATCTAAGAAAATACTTCTACGCTTAATATAATACAAATCGTATTGCAACTTAGTTAAACTGTCATCAACTGAAGATCCATATCTCGTTTTAACTTGAGCCCAACCTGTAAGTCCTGGATTAATAATATGCCTCGTTTCATAAAATGGTATAATTCTAGACAATTCATTAACAAAAAATGGGCGCTCAGGTCTAGGTCCTATAATACTCATTTCACCTTTCAATACATTAATAAATTGTGGGATTTCATCTAATCGAGAACGACGTAAAAACTTTCCAAAAGTTGTTATTCTTACATCATTTTTCTGTGCCCATATTGCTCTATCACTTTCAGCATTTACAATCATACTTCGCAATTTCATAATCTGAAAAATACTTCCATTTTTACCAACACGTTCTTGTGAATAAAACAATGGCCCTTTGTTCGCAATAAAATTACCTAATAAAATAACAGGCAACAATAGAACACCAATTAACAACCCAATAATAGAGAACAGAATATCAAATGTTCTATGAAAAAACAAATACAATGTATTTTGATTACTTCTACTAAATGGAAAATATTTATAGAAATCCTTTCCTACAAACTGTATAGGCACACGATATGTTATTTCTTCATAGACTTGAGTATACTCTCTAATTGTAAAACCATGTTCTAATAAATTAATTAAATCATGATATATCTCTGCAGTTATAGTTTCTGAGTCATAACTGGCAACTAGAATTTCTGAGATTTTATGTTTATGTATAACATCCATGAGCTCATTAGGCTGAAATTCTTTTAGGCCTTTAAACTTAATGGGGTTCTCAGTTTCTTTTTCACAATTAATAAAGCCAATTATTTTGTAGTTTGGATCGGTTTCATTTAAAGGTTTAACAATGTTCTCAATATTAGAAATCTCGCCTACCAAGAGCACTTTTTTATAAAACCTTGGAGAAGAAATTAAAGTAGTATAAGCCAATCGCCATAAAAATAACATGACAACTATAATCATAAAAAAGTAAATAATTTTCAATCTGTTTTCTGGTAAGAATGGTGTAAAGAATGGCGTTAACAAATAAAACAAAACAGTTGTTGAGGCTGTAATTACAATGTTTTTAAATGTAACATCAAGTTTATCAGATTTTTGAAGATCGTAGATTTCAAAAATAGTTCCAAAAATAGAAATGTATAAAACTAATACAAATAGTGCTACGATATTTTCTTTATTGATTATTAAATAATCAAACCCTAAAAACAATTCAATAAGATAAAGTCCAGCAAAAACAAATAAAATATCAAAGATGCGTAAGAGAATCTTACGTTCAGATATTTCAAAATGTATGCCTTTCTTTTTAGTCATTTATTCAAATTATTGATAAATATAATAAGTTAAGATAAACTTTCACCTTTATTAGTGCTTAATGCATTAAACCAAAGTGATTTTACATCGTTCCAGTCAAATTCTAACACTTTTTCTCTAGCATTTTTTATCAATGTATTTCTTTTATTTGAGTTCTCAATTACTGATACAACAGTAGAACTCATGTTTTCGACATGATTAGGTGCAACTAGTATTCCATCAACATCATTTTCGATTAAATAAGGCATGCCTCCAACATTAGTAGAAACAACAGGCAAACCTAAAGCCATAGCTTCAATTACACTTACTGGTGCATTATCAAAATTTGTTGTGTTAATGAATATATTATATTCTTCCGATAGTTCTATCCATTTTTTTTTACTTAGTTTACCTGTGAACTTTACATTTAAGTTTAAGTCTTTAGCTAATTGTTTTACCTCTTTTAATGTCCCATCACTATCTGGCCCAACCATACATAATTGCACCTCTGGATATACTTTTTTTAAAGCACTTAAAACTTTCACTGCTAATTTAGGATTATAGATTTTAGAAAATGAGCGTACCCATAATAACTTAGGTATATCAAATTCTCTATTGAAAAAAGGGTAGTTTCTAATTTCTAAAGTATTGGGAATATGGACAACATTGTCAAATCCATGATTTTCAAATGCAATCTTCAAATATTTGGATGGTGAAACGTTACATTTTGAATTTAAAAAAATCATCCTACACATTTTTGGACTTTTCTTCAATCGTTCTGGTAAGTTACCTCCATGTAAGATAGGTATATAGTCTAAATTTAGCTGCCTGCATATTTGACTAATAACAAATGCATAATAAAAATTTTGAGTGCTATAAGTATCAATCAGAACCACATCCATCTTGCTAGACAATTTTAAGCATGTCCAAATCATATCTATCAACCTTAAAACTTTATTAAGTTTTGAAGATGCATAGTGAAGTACCAATCCTTCATTTTCGAGCAAAGGACCTAGAGTTTGAATCCCAGATAAATTTGATGTTTTATTGTTTAAGTTGTTTCCTATGTATAGGATTTTTTTCATAAGTGATATTTAAAAGAGCTAAGGCATATATAAAAGCCGGAACCGCCAAACGCATAGAGGAATGATTAATCGTAGCAAACCAAAAACATAAAAATGCATAGAAAAAATAATTCTTATTATTTCTTGCTCTCAAATCTAAGGGCTTGAGTATTAAAATGAGTAATATTATTATACCTAAAATTCCATGCTCTGCTAAAGTTCTACTCACTTCACTATGAGATGTCAAACCTTGACCATCTATTTCTATACGCTGATCTTTGGCACGACTAGAACCAATTCCAAAAAAAGGATTAGAAATAAACCCAGCTAATTCTCCCATAAAAAGTTCTCCTCTTCCAGTAGTTACATCTGATTTTTCACGTCCTAAATGATCTCTATTGGTATATCTCAAATTTATAAAACCATCTGTTTGATTAGAACTAAATATCCAAGTCGCGCTAAATGCAAAAGAAAATACTGCAAATAGTATTATTATCTCATTTCTTTTTTTTCGGGATACTCTTAAATAATACAATATTAGAAATGCGAGAATGGCTATTACAGCTGTAATTACTCCACCACGACTAAAAGTCACTACAGCTCTGTAAGTTATTGCTGAGAATAAAGCAATATTTAAAATTTTAAACCCTAAAGCTGGTGACTTTGTAAACAACCGCACTACTAAAATAAACATACCTAAACCTAAAATAGTAGAAACCTGATTTGGTCCCCAGCCACCAGAAGCCGATCTATTTGATCCCGTTCCAGACAATACATCTTTTACACTTGGGTTATAGAAAAATATATAAATCGTGTGTGATATTATAGGTAGCAACATATACAATAATATTTTATTGATTTGCTCTACACTCACCTTTTTATCATAGCAAAATAAAGCCGCTGCACCTAAGCAAACTGGTCCACTAAGCACGAAAGCAATATTTGTTCTAAAATTTGCATCAAAACTTAATGTAGTGGATGCTACAAATATTGACGGTACCAGCAACAATAAGTATAAAAAATAAGGATAAGCTCTACCAGAAATTCCTTTATAAAACATTCCCATTATCACAAATACTATCACCAAATACTTACCTGCTTCGTAGGATATAGAGCCTTTTGTCATTCTTAATAATACTTCAGCACCAACAAAATAGGCACAAGCAGTTAATACAACATATGTTTTTGATGATTTAGGTGCTAGAATAATTTTTGCAAGAAAGTATAATAAAGCAATCGCAAAATAAAGTTTGGCAAGATTTTCATTAAAGTAAATAAGCATGCCTATTAGGGCATGAAATGCGATTGCATTTATATAAGTAACATCTGTCTTCAATAGTTAATTTTATAGCTTAAAATAAAAATTCAACCTTCAGAAATGAATATTTTTTTAAGAAAAGATTTTTTTATAATCACCTAATGGAAAACGATAATAATAACTCTTCCCAAAAAGATATAATACAAAATGTGTAACAAATATAGGGACATAAGGCCTAGTATATCTTAAAAAAGCATCATAAGTCTTATTAGAGTAATTACAAATTAAAAATGGAATAGTGTCTGGATTTAAATAGTTTCTTTTAATGTTATTTTCATCTATTTCCTTTAATGAATTAAAAGTCTTAAAATGAACTTGTTTATTTTCATGAACTAATTGATACAGTTCTAAAACAGATAGAGGTGTATCATTAAAATAAAATAATACACTAGAATAAGTATCTATAAGAATCCATTTATTTAAATCTTTACTATAAACCTCATTAAATGAATGTCCTCCATATTCTTTATTAAATGGTGCTCTAGTATTTCCCCATTCTCGAACTTTAACATCATTAATAACACTAAAATTATTAAAAACCTGAGCCATATCACTACAAACTCCTCCTTTACCTTCAAGCATTATTTTTAAAGCTTTCTCAGAAGGCTCACTTAAACCTCGTCCACCTTTAATATTATTATTTAACCAAATACTTAATTTTTTAACGAGTTCTAAGTCAGATTCAGGCTTATTATTTGGAAAAATTGTACTGTTGATTTCTTTAAAATAATCTGGAATATGATTTTTAGGATTTAAATCATTATAACAAAATTCATTTATATCTTCAATATTTGAATTCTTAGACAGCAATTTAAAACGAGCTATGTATAAAAATGGATGTCTTTTAAATATCCAAAGTAACTTTTTGAAGATCATTAATTAGTGTTAAATTTAAAGAAGATGATAAATGTATATTTTTTTTTTTGTTAGACCTAATTATTTCTGACTTAACAGTATTAAGATGAATGTTTTAAATAAATTATTTATTTATATATAAAACTAGGCTAAAGTTCAAAATTCATAAATCATTATTAATCAAATTAGTAGTTATTTTTTTATTATAATAACTATAAGTAAATTTTTGAATATCTTCTCTTTTTGCATTAATCATGCTAGAATACTGATAATCAGACAAATTTAATGCTTTTTCAATTTCATTGACTAGGTTTTCTTTAGTAATTGGGTAAAATAAAAACCCATTAATTTCATTTTTCACATAATTCTCAATGGAAGATATATTTGACACCATTGGCAAACAACCATAATTCATCGCTTCAGTAATTACTTTTGGAAACCCTTCAGAAACCGATGGTAATATTATAACGTTAGATTCTTTATATATTTTGTGCACATCATCGCGAGATAAAAAGCCATGAAACACAAAATTTAAAGCGCTTTTATTTGCTCTATTCTTATAATCATTCATTGCTATACCATCACCAACAATATGTATTTTATTAAGTCTTATTTTTTTATCTTCTGATAAATCATTAAAAGCTTCAATTAGCAAACCAATTCCTTTTTCTTCTTCTAAACGACCAACAAAACAAAAATTAATAGCATTATTAGCAATAGTTTTATCTTTAATTATTTCAACTCCTTTTACAACTTCATAATCGGTTAAACAAGGGTTTTCAAAAGTCAAGCATTGCAATGGTTGATCTTCCCATTGACCATTAATAGTGACTTTTCGTCTTTGTTTTGTTAATAACCAACGTTGAAAACTATAAGCCAAGGGCGCCTTTTTTTGTTTCCAATTTCCTGCATACTTAAACCATCCTTTTTTTGAACTCAACAGAACTAAATAAGGAATTACAAAAACTCCAATTCCTGTAGGTGCCCTGAATTGAAAATAATCCGTTTTATTAATTGCGTCTTTTATCGTCTTTAAAACTGAAGGAGCTTTCCAAATAATTGCTAGTTTATCATTAATTTTTGGACCACCTAAAGCTGGCAAAGCAATAAATATAATCTTATTGGAAGTATAAGGTAATGCGTTTGGAGGTGCAGAACAATTGTGCAACATCGCCACATGAACAACCTCGTCAAAAACATCTAATAAATGATTAATTTCAGTAACAGTCGATCCCAAACCAACAATGTTGCCCTCTGGAGTTTTATAATGTTCTGTATGTGAAATTATGGTAAGTGTGCTCATTACATTAGTGTAATATATTGTTTTATAATGTTTGACCAATCATGTTGTTCAGCCCATTTTTTTGCTCCATTTTTATAAGCTACTTTATTAGATAATATAATATCAATGGCTTCTTTAGTCTGTTTTGTTTTATTAAATTCGACTAATAATCCTGAAACATTTTGTTGTATTGCATCTTCTATACCACATCCTTTTGATCCAATAGCAGGAATACCTAACGCATTAGCTTCCAAAATAGCAATACCGAAACCTTCAACATCACCAAATTTATCTTCTGAACTTAACATCACAAAAAGATCTGTTTCGCTGAGCATTTGTTTTAAAACTTGTGCATCAACACTACCATGAAATGTGATATAATCATGTACTTGTAACCGCTTTGCTTCTATAATAAAGGCATCAATTTGAGTTGGAATACCAATACAATGATAATGAATCTTTGGAAATTGTTTAATAAGCTCTGGTAGTTGTTTGATAACATTTAGTTGTCCTTTTCTGGAACTTACACGACCTACAGTTGTTAAACTTGGTTCTCCTTTTAATGTTAAATCTTGTTTTTTAATTAATTGCCAAGCAGCAAAATCAATCCCATTTGGAATAACCTCTATATTGAGATTTAAATGTGAAACTAAATGCTTTGTATAATTTGAAACAGCAACTATACAATCAAATTTCTTTAGAGCTATATCTATAGATTTCCGCAGTATAAATGATTTAAAGTTAACTTCTGTTCCGTGAATTACTGCAATTGTTGGCGTTTTTTTAAATATACTAAGAAAACCAACATTCCAAAGTGAAAACTTGCCAGTTGCAATAATATGAGATGCACTTTTAAATCGTTTTCGAGTCATTATTAAACGCTGAAAATACATTCTGAAACGTAAATTATGTCGTTTAATTCTAGTCACTTCAAAAGGTAATGTTAGGTCAAAAATAATCTCTTCCTTTCCTGTTTCTGAACGTTGATCTGCAATTACATGAACTGTATAATTCTCTTTAGACAAATACAATGCTAAATTATAAGCATGATTTCCTATACCTCCTGGTTGAGGAGGAAACTCTGAAGTTACAATGACTATATTTTGGTTTTTCAGACTCACACAAACGTTTCTATTAATGGTCCTTGCTTAATTTTATTACTGGCTAAATTCCAAGATTTAAAAACCTGATAAAACACTATTGGAAGTAGCAGAATAGTTACCAAAACTCCTATCAACAATAAAGGTTTATTCTTTTTAAATTGATATGGTAAAATTGATAATGGCACCATACGTAACAATGCCAATTTTGAAGGTTTATTGCCAAAATAATTTCTAAAAAAATAAAGCACACTTGGTATAGGCCGAGGTGCGAAAAAATTTGATGGTCTAAATGCATCCCAACTTCCCATTTCACGTAATCCTCCTACTCCTGCTTTGACATCAATACAAGATGCTTTAGGATTTGATATGCTTTTGATGTTTGCTAAATATAATCGTAATCCAAATTCGCCATCTCCCATTCTTTGTTTTTCAAATTGTCTATCAAACAAATTCACTGTTTTAAAAACATCCTTAAATAACATGGCATTCCCTGTTGCAAATTGCGAGGCTACAGCAAAGAATGATCGCTCTTTAGGTATTTGTTTACCTTCAGGATAAAATACACCTGCAGACACTTGAGCGTTAAAATAGTCTAAACATTTTAAATGCGATGTTATCCAATCTGGCTCAATTCTAACATCATCCTCAGATAATGCTATAAACTCTCCTTTTGCGTTCTTTACAGCATTATTCCTAGCTAGCCATAAGGCCTTCTCTTCTTGTTTTATAAGATGAGTGCTTAATTTAAAATCTTTATAAAAAGCTTCATTAAATGGCTGAGATTGGTCAACAACAATAACTTCAAAGTTTTTGTAATCTTGTGCCTCTAAATCTCTCAAAACGTCTTGTAAATAATCATACCTATTCAACGTTGGAATAACCACGCTTACTTTTGGACCGCGAGCTATTAAAGACGACTTGAAATTCTCAAAATCATTGTCATAAATGGAAATATTATTAATTTGAACTCTATTGACACCCTTGGTTTTATACCATCCTCTAATTTCTTTTAATGGATTTTTAAATGACACCAAACGTAATATTAACACATAGAATACCCAAGCTTTGTTAAAATATTTTCTAATGAAATGATAATTATCCTGTATGCTGATTTCAGTAAAACTGTGATAAGTTGGTACATTTCCTATATATCCTTTTTGAATAGCTTGCCATGATAAATCATAATCCTTAGCTTGTTTTGACTTAAACCTATCATCTACTTCCAAATGCAAAACCACTTGTTCTGGTAAATTTTCAACTTTAGGAAAAATAGATTTCCCTGTATTTGTATACAATTGAAAATAATGTGTTGGTTGAAGATATTTTAAAAAATCAAAAGGCATAGATTATATTATAGCGGTCAAACTTCTAGAATGACCAATATTTAGTTTTGTTTTGTTCTTGATATTTTGTTTCAGACACATGTGCTTAAGTCTCTGTTATGTTTGTCAAAATAGTAATACTTCTAAATTTATACTAAATAGTATTTGGTAACTTATGATTTTGTGTAATTCCTTTTAAATACTCTGGATATTCTTTTGTGTCAGGCAATAACAGCAAATGACATTTCCCTCTACTTTTAACAGTTTCTGCCATGGTAAGTTCTTCGCCTGTTTTAAGATACCATGATTTATAATTCATATCTGTACACCAATCTAACATCGCTTGAGCTGCAGCTTCCATCCCTAAATTTTCAACATTATGCATTTCAATAAAAAAGTTGCATTTTGTTTCATTTGCAAGTTTCTTAGCCGCTTGCATAACTAATGTTTCTGCACCTTCCACGTCAATTTTAACTAAATCTGGCTTTATATTATAAAAAGAATAAATATAGTCCAAAGTAACTGTTTTTACTTCCATATAGGAATTTGCTGAAGCTGCCGTCTCTGCATGAGATGCATACATACTTCCAGCTGCTCCTGCTCCTATGGTATAAAATTTTACCGTATCATCTAATACATTACCAACAAATGCCGTTAAATATTGAGCTCTACTTCCTAAGTTGTTTTTAATAATATTTATAGCTGCCTTTTCTAAAGCTTCTGGATTAGGGTCTACAAGAATTATTTGTCTTTTAGGGTCTTGTATTAATGACAACAAAGCTGTATAACCTATATTAGCTCCAATATCAAAAATAATATTATGGTGTTTAGATAAATAAAACCACCAAGCATCATCTTGGTCTTCATGTTTTCTAATTGTTCCAGAAAGCGTTTTTAGTGGTACACCACACAAACTAGTTTCTACATACTTAGATTTATCTAGATTTAATGAATAATATATCTTTTTAAATATTTTTTTTACTTTCATAAAATATTAATTATGCAGTTGTGATTTCTAATTATAACCTATTCCTATTAAATGTGCTGTTTTTATAGGTGAATTTGAAACGTTTTTTGATTGAAATCTGTTAATAATATTTGAAAAAATTGACTTTAATGTTTCTACAGGATTTATTAAACTAAAACTTTTTAAGCCTTGTACTCTGTATTTTCCTGTTTTAACTGCATAATGCACATCAACCGAGTCAAAATATTTTTCAAGTAGTGTTTGTAATTCTAACTTTGAATAGTGTCTTACATGGTCTGGATTTTTTCCTGGACCTTCATTTTTTATAAAGTCTCCATTAGGCGTTGTAAAATATGCCCAACCTCCTTTATCTATAGCTTTTGAAATGTTTTTCACAAATACATTGTCTTCTTCTACATGCTCAATAACTTCAATACAAACAACGGCATCATAAGATGCATCTTTTACAGTAGATTTTGTCATATCTTGTATAACAACATCTTTAATATTACTTCGTTTTTTTTGAATTGATGTTAAAATATCTTTTGTAAAACCCAAATTCAGTTCTTCTCGTGTACCACTTTCTTGAGGAACATCTAGTAAAGTTATGTCAGCGGGCAAGTTGATTGTATATGGTGATTTCCTTCCTCCTACATCTAAAATAGACATCTTAGACTCCCCTTTTCTATTAGACTTTACAAGGCGTTTAATATCATTACGTACGGTTACTAAATGCGTTGGCATAATCGAAAATGTTGCCCATCGCATAAATTCGTAATTTGTCATAGGTATGTTATATCATTTAATGATTACAATATTATATATAATGAATCAAAAAACCACGTAGTTTGAGAAAAAGCTCTCACAAATTAAAATTACATCTTTTAATTTTCATAAAAGTTTTCAAATGATTTGTTTTGTTTTTGTAAATTAAACTCTTCTCTTACCCGGCTAATTGCTGTTTCCCTAATGCTTTCCCTTTCATTAGAACTAAGATTTATCACTTCTATTATTTTTTGCGCTAATAGTTTGGGCTGGCGTTTTGGAACGACCCATCCAGTTTTACCATTCAAAACGTTTTCGCTTAAGCCTTCAGCATTAGACACTATACACATTAAACCCATAGCCTGAGCCTCTAAAACAGCATTACAGAATCCTTCTTGAATACTATACTGTAAGTAAACATCTGATTCCTCTAGTTGTTTTTTTACTTCTACTTGGGACATTTTACCTGTAAATGTAATGCAATCTTGAATTCCTAACTGATGAGCAGCAAAAACCAAGCGTTCTAATTGGCTTCCATCTCCTATGATTGTATAATGAAAGTTAATTTCATTTTGTTTTAATTCATGAATGGCTTCTAAGGTATATTCAATTCCTTTTTTCCAATGCAATCTAGCAATGGTTATAATTTTTACAACTTTATTTTCAGTATGATTCCCTTTAGATTGAAAAAAATCAATATTTATGGCTGGTGGAATCACTTTAATTTTATATGCAGATATTTTATTATCGATTAAATCTTCCTTCATTTCTTGTGATAGCAAATGATATTTTACATCTTTTAAAAATAGCTTATCATAACAATTTTCGTGTTTTAGAGGCGAAAGATATAAATCAAAACCTCTAAAGCTTACAGCCATTTTAGCTCCTATGGCTTGAGCTACATTTTCTCTGTTGTTAGATAACATTCCAAAACCAAAGTGTAACCAATCTATTGTTTTTGCTAATAAAAATTGATTGACAATAAGATTTCTCATTCGTTTTTTAAAGGACAAGCCATCTCTTTTATCTAATAGATACAATTTAAAACTCTTTTTCGGATGTAAAAACAAGCTTTTTATGATTGAAGAGCAGCTATTTAAAAATAGTTTCAAAAGGTTGCCTCCAAAATCTGGAGCAGCAACAATAGAACATGGAAAATTAAGATCTCCTTCTTCAATATAATCAACAAATAACACCACATCAAAACCATTATTTTGCAAACCTATAATTTTATTTCTAAAAAAGGTCTCAGAATACCTTGGCACTGTTGACAATACAAGTCCTATTGTTGGTTTATTATGACGCTCTGGATGCATGTATTTAAAATTACAGATTTTGATATAACTTAAGCATACCTGTTATCATTTGTTGTTCATTATGTTGTGCCTTAACTGTTTTTAAAGCATTTTGAGTGATTCTAATTACATCACTGCTTGGCATTTTAGTGATTTCCATTATTTTTTCTGCAAGTTTTTCGGAATCACGAATAGGAGCTACAAATCCGTTATGATTATCTACTATAACTTCTGTAATACCGCCACAATCTGTGGTGAGCACCAAGGTATGTAATAACATGGCCTCCAATACAACATTGGCAATCCCTTCTTTTAAACTTGGTAATACTAATAAGTTTGAATCCTCTATAAGTTTTTGCACTGTATCAAACGGTTTACGATGTAATAAAACAATCTCACTTTGCAAGTTGAGATCTTTAATTTGATAAGCCAATTCAATATTACCTGCAGCTCCAATGATTGTATACTCAAATTTGCAGCCTTTATCTTTCAATATCTTACAAGCATCCAAAGCATAAGTATAGCCTTTAATCCAATGTGGTCTTCCTATAGATAACATTTTTAAGATAGAATTCTCTTTTTCAACAACATGCTTTATAGACTCTAAATTTAAACCGCTATATACAACTTTAATTTTTTCTTTTTGTGCAACATATTTTTCAGCTTCTAAAGCAATTGCCTTAGAAACTGCATGAAAAGCATCTACTTTAGGGAAATTAGCTTTGTACATATCTGCAAGCGATTTGTTAGCTATAGGAGATAGATTTATTTGCGTACCTCTTAAACTTAATACTACTTTAATACCGAATTCTTGTACCCAAATCCAGTCTTTTAATCCTTTTGCCCATTGCAGATGAAAAATATCAGGTTTGTGCCACAGTACAGGATAAAATTTCACTTTATCTAATAATGTATTTCTTTTTTGAGACTTTAAGATAGAGTCTAATTTTTTTTTGTCTTTTCTTCGAAAGAAAAACAAAAAGGCACTATATTTTATAAGATGAATGGTTTTGTGCCATTTTATATTTTTATATCCAGCAAACTTAACATTTGAATCATAATTACTTTCATTTTGTATGGCTCCAAAAAGATAGATTTCACACGTATTAGATGACGCAAGTCCAATAATTAGTCGCTCAATAAAGGTAGAAGAAGGAATAACTCCAGAGTAAATCGCTATTTTTAATTTGTTATTCATTTTCTACTTTAAAATAAACTATTAGAAGGTAATAATTAAAAGACATTTGCTATAAAACCCCTTGAAATTTAAGATTTTTAATAGCATTTGCATTAAAACTTTCTTTTTTTAAGCATAAATAGTCTCCACCTAAAACATGA
Source organism: Psychroserpens jangbogonensis (assembly GCF_000797465.1). Lineage (GTDB taxonomy): Bacteria > Bacteroidota > Bacteroidia > Flavobacteriales > Flavobacteriaceae > Psychroserpens > Psychroserpens jangbogonensis. The sequence goes on from NZ_JSWG01000001.1 coordinate 275,126, forward strand.
ATTAAATAATTATTGTTTTTTAAATAATTTACAGACTCATTCTTTTCTGCTTTTGAAAGGTGTTTGTGTTCAAATAATATTGTCTTTGGTTGGTAACTATTAAAATCTAACTGAGAAAGCACTTTCCAGTCGTAACCTTCTGTATCAATATGTAAAATATCAATTGATGATATTTTATGTTTTGTAAAAAGGTCTTGCAAAGTCAATCCTTTTATTTTAGACTCTATTATATAAGGATCTAAGATACCGTTTAGATGTTTGGTTATATTTTCTTTATTAAATGAACCAAGTTGGTCATACCATGATGGTAGATTTTCTATTTTACCTTTTACACTTTCTGAAACTGAATAAAAAACTTGAAAAGAGCCGTCATTTATGGCTGCATTTTCAAAAACAAATCGAGAGTCATTAGCATAATTTCTTTTTAGTTTTTCAGCCAAAAGAGGTACTGGTTCAACAAACAACGCAGTCCATTTTTTATGTTTAACTATTAATTCATGTAGTGGATCACCAGTAATTCCATCATTTGAACCAATTTGAACTACACTTATTTTTTCTTCATCAAAAAGTTCATTCAACCATAATGAAGGTTCACTAAAAAAGAAATCTGTTTTAGGTTTAAATTTATTATAAACTGCTGTTATTACATTACCAATAAATGGCATGTTTTTAATAGATTGTTTAATACTGTTTTTCATTTTATGTGTAAGACGTTTAGCTTATTAAAAGTAAGTGTTCCAAACTTTAATTTTTTTACTGTCATTTATTCTATTCATAACAAAATCATAGTTTTTAATAAAAATAGTATTAAACTGCTCTTTGTTATAAGACTCTAATTTAATCAACTCTCTATGTATTGGATCATACCTATATGGGTGAAAATTATAACTCAATAAGATATCTAAAATCTCTACATTTTCTACACCATAAAACTGATTACTAAAGTTAATTTCTATAATTATTGCTTTTAGGCTATCACTTTTCAAAGTTGAAGAACTACCGTTAAGTACAAATTTCTCAAAACCTTCAACATCAATTTTCATGAGGTTAAATGTTTCAGAACCATCTAAAGAATCTATCGCTTTAACTTGAACCTTAACAGCTTCTTTGTATGTTTCATCTACAACTTTATTCATTGTGGTTTTATCTGTAGAAAAAAACAAATAGTCAGATTTGTCAGCTACTCCAATATTTAAGGTTTCAATTTTATTGCTCAGTTTATTTAATTCAATTTGGTCATTAAGTCTTTTAAATGTTGATGGTACGGGCTCAATAGCAATAGTATTACATTTACTAACTCCAGAAGCTAATAAAGCATAATGTCCAATATTTGCTCCTACATCTAAAAACGTATCCTCTTCTCTTAAAAAATGAATTAGAAATATAGATTCATAAAACTCATAAAGTCCAAAGTAAATATTTCCTACAATCCCACCATCCCCTTTACTTGCATAAAATTTCAAACCACCAACCCACTTATAAGTTATGTTTTTTGTAATCCTATTTTTAAAATTGAAAACAACATATCTAAAAAGGGCTTTATTGCGATGGTTTTTTGTGACAGGATGTTTTGCAAACATCTTTTTACGTTGCTTAATCTTCCTGTAAACTATCATCTTTTTAATGCGTTTCAACAACATATTAGATATTTATTTTTGAGTTCGTTGAAATTGAAGGAAAAAGAAACTCCATAAATTCAATTGATCTTTCCATAAATTACGATTTTCTATTTGGATTGCTTCAAATTGCTCAATGCTCAAAGATTTGTGGAATTCTAAAACCTTTTCCTCTATACTATTTATTTCTGAAGGCTCAATCCAAACTAAATGATCTTTCCAATTGATACTTTTAGATAATGGCAACAAGCCATCAGTATTTATATATATAGGAATACGTCCCATTGCTAAGGTTTCATAAAACCGTACTGAAAAATTTCCAGCTCCTCGATAACAGATAATATAATCTGAATTTTTCATGTTATCAAAGTACTCTTCAGCAATATTAGTTACACCTCTCCCATGCTTAACTCCTCCTCCATATTGCTTTCTAATAATAAAATTAGGCTTAATTTTTGAAGCCGATTGTAATCGTTTTAAAATCTTAAATCTATTGTATGAAGTAGATTGTATTTTTTGAGGACTCATCTTAGCTAAACCTAGATAATATCTCATGTTTTTGTACAACACTCTAAGTTGTTCTTTTATTCTATTCTTTATTGATTTAGATGCTTGCCCACAAAAACCTATAGTTGGTGTAACCTCATAAGGTCTTATTATTGATTGCTCGTGTTCATAATATCTCATTATTGGATCTCTATGAAAGACAGGTAATCCTAAATGTGATTTAGGCAATTTACTTTTATAACCACTACATCTAAACACACGAACATTAGTGAAATCTGGAATATTAACACCAAAATCGCCTGAGATAAAAACAAAAACAAGTTTATTGAGATGATTTACACTTTCAATATAATCTTGAGCTAGTTTTTCTTTTTTGTGAGTGACATAAAAGTCCCAAGACATAGGCAAAACAAAAACGTCTGCCTCATCTTTTTGGTCTACAATTTGTATATTTTGATTAGAAAAATCAAAAACGTCCAATGCTGGGTTTTCTATAAACTTATCAGACTTAATAAAAACTTTTAAAAGAGGAAATAAAGCAAAGCGATTTTTAGAGTTTGAATCGTAAAGAAATTTTGGGTAGTACAATTTCATTTGATGCGTTGCAATAAATTATTCTCTTTTGTATAATTGAGTTTCAAATATATCTAATAATTTATTAACATCTGCTCTATCTTGTGGTGTGATTTTAGTTGTTGATTGTTTTTTATTCGTTAATAAACCACTTTCAGGATGAGTTTTACTTGAAGGTGTTCTATAATGTGATTTTAAGTTCACTATTGGTTCTATAGAAAAGGTATCACACAAGTCATAAAACTCTTGAATATTTGAAATCAAGTCTTCATATTTCACCACAGCAGATTTATTTTGATAGCCATTAAAAACCTCCAGAGGAATAACATTTTCTATACACCATCTAAGGCAAAGTTTTTCAGTATCAGTCAGGTTTTTATACTGTGTAATATCGTAGTTGAATTTTTCTTGTATTAGTTGAACTAAATGCTTTTGATTTGAAAATATAGACAAATCAAATAACCACGGAAAATTCACTTGTTTTTGTGATTGAATCACATCATAAGGATTACGAATGATGTGAATTACAGGAATATCAAAAACATCATTTATATATCGTGCCGAAAGATTAGCACGTACAAACTTGATAATATACTTTTTAGGAATAAAAGGCCAAAGGTGCATTTTAAATTTTCGATTACTATTTTGAGCAATCCAATTGCAATCTACTTGGTTTGAAAATACGCGATGTAAATATTTATGTGCCTTAACTGCTTCTGCTTTAGTTTCTATCCACTGATCACATATTAAAGATCCTTTTTCAGTTCTAGTTTCATGTTCAGGTTCAAAAAGCAATCTATAACGAAATTGCTGAGCTATAGTTTCACTCAACCAACTTGTTCCGCTTCTAGCAGTTCCTACCACGACAATATGCTTATTAAATTTTGACATTACTTTTTAATGATAAGCTCTGTGTATAAATCTTCATGAGCTTTTATAAAAGTAGACATTGCAAAATGATTTACACAATATGTTTGCAATGCTGAGCCTATTTCGTCTCTTTCTTCCTTTTTTAAATTTCTGGTTAGTCTTAACTTATTTGCAAGTGCTTGAAAATCTCCAGCTTGAAAAAGAAGTTCATCAAAACCTTTTAAAACATAATTAATTCCAGTAATATTAGATCCAAGAATTGGAATCCCCATACTCATAGCTTCTACCAATGCCATTGGCATCCCTTCTTTTCTCCCTTGATCTAATGTAGGTATTACGTATAAATCAGATTTTGCGATATAAGGACGTACATCTAATTGTTTTCCGTGAAATACGACTTGATCTAACATGTCTAATTCTCTACATAATTCTTGAACGGACTTACCATAATCGTTATCATTATCCCCTAAAATGTTTAGTTTTATTTTACGATCGCTTAAATGATGAATCGCTCGAATTAAAACTTCAACTCCTTTTACAGGCACAAGGTTAGCGACAGTAATTACTTCAAAAAATTCTGATTTATTTTTTTCGAATTGAGCAGCATTGTAATAGTCTGTGTCAATACCTAAAGGTATTAATTTTTGAGATTTTTTATTTGGGAAATACTTTTTCATTTCATTATTAATGGTAATAATAAAATGTGCTAAATAACTTTTAATTTTCCAGTGTTTATTAAAGCCCATGGCTTTCTTAGTGTAAATCCACTTTTTACCTGCCAGACGGGCTGCAATGGCTTCTGTCCAATCATTACTCCATTGCCAAGAATGAATAATATCGTAATTGTTTTTTTTATAAAACTTAGATATGGGTAACACTCTAAATAATAAGGAGTAATAAGGTCTGTATGCTGTTTTTGTTTCGAATATATGTATAGGAAGGCCCAATGCCTCAACAGTTTCAAAGAAGTTCCCTTTATTATGAGCACAGGCAATCTCTACATCAAATTTGGTTTTATCTAGCCCATTTACTAGGTCGTACACCACTTTACCACTTCCTGCAGTATCAAAATTTGGAATTGTAAGCAATATTTTAATTTTATGACCTTTACTCATCATTCTTTTTGACAAAAATAAACTATATCAAACTACTTATTATACAACCTATCCCAAAAACTCAATGTTAATAACATACTAACTGCATGCGCATGATATACCTTATCCTTTTGGTTAAAATCATTATAAACTTCAGAAATAAATTCCTTAGGCACAATGCTATTTTGAAATAAATAATCTTTAAGTTTTATTTGACTTGACTCACCCAAAAACTGCAATTCCCAATTGCGCTGAACCAAGGGTGCTTGAATTAATTCTTTAGACATTCTTGTCACTTTAGAATAAACTCTATAAGGCAAATTGTATGGCATTTTATTGTATCGATAATTATAAAGGTTGAATGGCTTTTCTTGATGCCAAACTATTTTAGCTAATTCAGGGTTTCTACGTTTTATATATTCGATTTGAATTGCCCTTTGATACAAATAAGATTCTGGGGTTTTACAAATGAATTTACATATTTCATCATCATAATACGGGATTGTGATTGGTTTTACTTCACTAAAGATGTTTAGATTTATACTTGTCCATCTTGGAGCCCAATACATGCTTTTGAAAGCTCTAATTCTCGCATTTGCATCGTTTTGAATATCTATACCTTTATGAAGTGTCTCTAAACGCTGAAACAAATAATCCTTAAATTCACCTTCAAAACCATAATGTTTCCATAATTTATCAGCAAGTAGTTTACCTGAGGGTTTTACTATTTTTTTATAAAGCACCTCTACCTGTTGTATAAATCCTAAATCACTGGGCACACCCATATCATTAAAAAGTACATCTCCCCAATGTCCTAGACTGAAAACATCTCCCATTTCACTGTAATAATCAATAATTGCCATCTGTCTTGGATGGGTAAACTCAGAATAGCATTCGCTTATTTCTGCTAAACGTTCTATTTTAGACCAAAGATAATTGGGTTGAATTCGAAATTCTTTAAACTCAAAATTACATTGTTTAGCTATAGCTTTTCCTATTTTCCCCTCTGGATAACCACCATTAAATGAGTAACAATAAGAGGATACGTTTTTGTTCAATTTATTGAGAGCAACAGCTTGAGTTCTACTGTCTAAACCACCAGATAAAGGCAAAATAACTTGTTTATTTCCTACTTGTCTATCTATTACGTTTTCAAACAATTCACCAAAAGCATCTACGGAATTCGAGAATGATAACGATTCATCAGGATCATAAAACCATTTAAAATTTTGAGAAGATGATATTAAATTACCATCAGCATCTAATAGATTTTTTGTTCCTGGACGTAGTACTTTTTTATGCTTCCAAAAGGTATCATCATCTAAAAAAAAACCAGTAGTAACAAACACACAAATAGCTTTTAAATCTAAAGATTTTGGCACTCCTTTTAAGGTTGCAATTGTTTGCTTTTCAGGAATAATTGATGTTGTTATTTCTGGCATAAGTTATAAATACTGTTTAACTTTTTCAAGAGCTTGTTTTGGGTGAGTCACATTAACTATAGCTGATGTTTTTCTTTTGATAAAAGAGAAATATCTCAAATAATGTAATTGCTTATATTTTTTTTTGTTAATCAAAATGTGCGCTTTGAAATAATCTTTCAAATACATCTCATTAAACTGTTCATCATTAACCATATCTCTCCATAAGGTTTTTAATGTACCAATGCCATTTCCACTTAAAAACTTATTTGGGTGTGCTTTAAAGTTCTTATATTTTTTTATAAAATCTTCAAAATCATATAAATGGTAATGTAATAGGAAACCCATTTTCAAACTCTTCAAAGGTGTTTTATCTATTGTTTGATAGCGATGAACATTTTTAGGAATCGTATTAGAATCAACTCTTATAGCCAATTTACCCATATTATGACCCAACCAATAGGAATGAACTATTGACTTTTTATTATAAGGATTAAAGAAAGAGAAATAAATACGGTTAAAATGACTTTTAAAATTCTTTTTGAGTTTGAACTGTGTCTCTTCAAGCATTATTTTGTCGTAAGTCATTTTTCTACATAATACCTCTAATGTTTGCAATTGAACCACATCGAAAGGTTTTAAGGGTTCAAAAAAATGGGATAAACTAATTGGTGATTTATGATCTGTTAAAAAAAGTTCATCTGCATCAAGAGAAATCAACCAATCAATTCCTAAATCGCGACATTTCATTTGCGCATCATAGGTATTTAAACATTGCCTTGCAGTATGAATTTTATTTACATTACTGCAAATATGTTGCATATAATCTAAATGTTTAAATGTTTCTACAGACACAGAATTATTACTCTCAACACCTTCAATATCATTAATTAATTGTTTACCATTATCAGTAGTGCCATCAAAATATACGTATATTTTTTCTATACCAATTGAACGATGATACCATAGATTTTGCCTTAACAAACGAGCTTCGTTTTTTACTGTTATAACTAATGCAACTCTCATTAAACTTACTTTAAGTTTCGTTTGTAATTTATATACATTTTTAAAAAGCTAAAGTTAAGCTTTTCTTTTCTAGTCATTCTATATCTTGCTCGATTAAAGAAACGTGTCACATAAGTATTATATAGTGATCCAGAAATTTTATTTATTTTATAAACCTCCTTTATAAATTTTAAATGTTCGAAAAAATAACCTCTATAGTATTTTAAACTTCTATTGTCTAAAGTCGAAACACTATCGCCTGATTTTCTAAAATATGCTGTTGTCTTTTGATTTTTAGTGATTGTCTTGTTTAAAAATGCTTCGTGATAAAACACACGATCACCAATAATATTATAGTCAGTAAATGTCTTTGCTAAGTCACATAAATGTGATTCAAAAACTATGGCACTAACATTTAATATTGGACAATATAATACATCATTTAAATGCAATAATTGTTTTTCATTTTTCTTAAATGCTGGATGTTGAACTTCGTCAAATACACCTTTCTCATTGAATTTTAATGTTTTAGCTACCACAACATCACTCGTATTTGAATCTAACAAACTTAGTTGCTGTTCTAAAAAATTAAAATCTGCTTTGTCGTCACTTTCAGCAATCCAAATATATTTTCCTTGTGCTAATTCAAATCCCTTTTGCCATTGCATAAATGGTGAGCCAGTATTTGTTTTGTTTAATATGAAGTGTGATACTTTTGGATGATTCCTATAAGGCTCCAAAACCTTCAAACTAGAATCAGTAGAACAATCATCAAGAATAATAACCTCAAAATTTAAATACGTTTGATTGAAAATACTATCCAGTCGCTCTTTTAAATATGAGGCATGATTATAATTTGGAAGTATGACAGATACTAATGGTTTCACAATTTTGATTAATTCTTATAGGTTATTTCTTTCTTATCCATAAATTCCCTCCTGTACTTTTATACGTCAAAGGCATCGATTCAAAAATAGTTTTATGAGATTTATGAAGATAACTTGAAAATAAAACAATTTCAAAATCATTATTATACATTAAAAATGCTCTCAAAAAATAATCTTCATTCCAATTAAATCCATTAAGCACCCATTTTTTAGGATATTCAAACGGATAAAAAACATCATGAAAGTGAATGTAAACACCAGAATTTAAAATTGGTAAAATATTAAATAGTATGTGGTGTACATCGCTTCCTGTTTTAACAACATGAGAGCTATCTACAAACAAAATATCGTTTTTTTTAAGAGTTTTAAACAGCTCTAAATCTATTTCCTGTACAAATGATTCTACAATATTGGTTTGTTTCTTGTCTGAAGGTTTTAACAAGGAATTTAATCGCTTAGGGTATGGTTCTACAAATGTTAATGACATTTTATTATTAAAAAAATGCTCGTTGACATCTAACATTAGTGCAGATGAATATCCTGAACCAATTTCTATAACCCTTTCAGGCTTTAAATGCCTTAGCATGCTATATAATACGATTCCATCAGTATAGGAATAAAATTTGTTTTCAAAATAATACCTTAAGCCGTTGCTTGCATTTTTTCGGAATGGCAATTCGGCATAATAATCATTAAATGCTCTGACAAGTTCTTTCTGCTTGTTTGTATTTAAATCAATACCTACAATATCTTCAACAGGAATGGATTTCCAAATATCATTTTCCTTATTTAGTATCTCACTTTTTGAAACAATCGGAGAATAAAAATGTCCTGGAGGAAATCGCATACTTTTTTTATTCTCCCTTTGTTCATTATAAAGTGAACGAACATAAGGTAGTTTATTTAAAAATTTCTTGATACTACTATACATTGATTTTCTTGTTTTTAGGCATATAACTATTATAGTGGCTTTTTACTTTTAAAAGTCTAATATAAGTTTTTATAATTGATTAAAATTTCTATATTGGAATCTATTGAACAGTCGTTTAAAACAATTATCTAAATATTTGAATAAGGCTTGATTAAAAACACTAATTAATCGCACTATTAATACTATCGATGGTTATAATTGGAAACGATAATAGATGGCAAATTAGTCATATTCAGAATGTCTTTTTAAATCACCAAAGCCATTTTCAACTCTCAATTTATTAATGATTTCAAGCATTTCTTAATTAATAGAACAAAATTATGAATACTTGGGTTTCGGAATATAAAAAGCATTAAATAATCTTTTACATTAAACTGTATAATTTCATCAATCCGAACATCTTTGATAGGCTTAATCTTCTGTTTTAAAGATTGTGGCTCTTTGTAAGCAGAAGGCTTTATGTTAAATTCATTGAAAATTGCATCTTTAAATTGAAATCTGTTAAAAATATTAGCTAACATTTTCCCAGTACTAAAAAGGTCTGAGTATTGCCCTTCTTTATATTTGAATTGCTCACCTAATCCTAAAGGATTGATTGCTTTCTTCGATTCCGAAAGTTTAACTGCCCAACCAAAATCAAACAACTTTAGATGAATCGCATGTTGTTTATCGAAATACACCATTAAATTTTCAGGTTTAATATCACGATGCATTATTTCATTTTTTAATAACACTTCGTTAAAGTAAACCAACTGTTTCATTAAACTTATAATATTTTTTTTATTCCAGAAACGTCGATCTTGGGTTGCTAAATCAAGTGTTTTCCCTTTTAATTTTTCTATGACAACATAACAATTATTTAACTCTAATACATGGTTATTAATCTTAGGAACAAATTCAGTTTCTTTTAAAAGGTCAAGAAAGTAAAACTCATTTTTGATAATTAAATCGCTACCGTATTTAGTAATAAATTTTCCGTTATCATATACTTCAGTAAAAAAAATATCATTTTCAAAGCGCGCTTGTCGTGATGCAATCAACTTACCAAATTTTGAAAGACGATTACTTTCATATTTTAAAAATAATTGATTAAAATAAACCGTCTTATCTATTGGTACTGTATAAGAGTATGTCTTTGTATTCATAAATGAATTTAATACAGTCTTAATTTCATCAAATGCATAATTAGACCTATAGTCAACGTTCAATTCTTTAGACATGTTCTCTAATCGCTCAATATAATCATCCTTAACGCCTTTTTTCTGTATATAGGCATGATATAGAAGTGAATAGAAATAATTTTTAAGATCAGGCACTTTAATAATAGAATTGAAATAAATCGTTTCATTTAAAATGTCACGCTGCCATTTAATATCATAATACTGATCTCCAACAAATCTAAAATCAAATGGTACAATTGTATTTGCAATTTCAATACCGTAATGAACTCTATACTCCTTATCTGGAAAACAACTTTTCGCCAAAGTAAGGTATTTCATATAATTAAAATCCTCTACTAATAAATCGATATCTCCATGACCATCGACAGTGTATTCTTCAGGTAAACATTCATAATTTCTAAGGACACAATAATTAATAGAGTTATTCAAAACATAAAAAAGTTCGTCAATATTCTTATAACCATTTACACCTAAACAATTTTGATTATGTAACTGATTTCTCATTCCATCAGAAGAATATTTTTTCAGATAATCTTGAATATTCAATCCTAACAGTAAGGTTAAGTCTTTATTGGATTCAAACAAATTATCAGAGGCATGTATTTTATGACCTCCACCAATGCTTTTTCTTAAAGAATCTTTAAGATCAAAAACCTTAGTATTTACTTTGCGGTTTCCACTAGATGTGATTCTAAAGTCATAGATTGGTGAAAAATCTTCATAAACAAATAAAGTAAAAATTTCGTCACCACAATGTTTTACTTTATTCTTAAGAAGAATATCGAAGTTAGCTACGTCTAAATGTTTCTGGGAGTGCGCATAAAATATTTTTAGGTTATCATTAAAATATTCTTTATCCCATTCAATCTCAATCACAGAAAGCAGCTTGAAGCTATTGCTCAATTGTTTTTCAATACTCTCTTTTGCTTGTGATGCATTTGACCATACAATCATAGTATGTAGTTCACTCATGATATTAAATTAGTTTTTTCGTTAAATATCTTTTTTTAAAACTATTACAATCTTAAAATCTATACTTGAGTCTTTAAAAGTGTTCTTTTCTTCAAAATAATCCGCTTCTTATAAAACTGATAGAAATATTTTATTATTCTTAATTGATTTTCAGTATAAAACACCCAAGAATTTTTATAGAACTCTTTATTAAAGAAATACAATACATTACCAAAGTTATGCGCTTTTAAAAAAGGTTTTCGGCTTGGTCCTGTGTAATGTATAAAATCTACTTCAGTACTTGTTTTTTCTTTAACAGCGTCAATATTCAACTTTTGGTATTTAGCTTCATCTTCTTTACCATAAATGCCGTTATTAACAGCTTTAACTTCTAATTCATTTTGAAAACTCAATATATTAACTACAAAATTAAAAAAACCTTGATCTCCAAATTTAAAACGAGTTTGTTTTGAAAACCCGGTATTTAATTCATCTCTATACTGTGTTAAATAGTGTTTTATTGGTTTTATTAAACCTTTACTCATTATAAAATGTCCTGATGAAAAATACCATAAATGTTTTAAATCAAATTGTACTTCCTCAAAAGAAGTTGGCTTAAAAGCAAAGTTATTAAATAGTTTTGCTAGCTTTTCATCGTGGTAGTCTAAGGATTTCCCTTGAAGGATATAAAAATCATTTTTTAAGTTTTCTAATTTAGCCTTAAAATCACTGCTAGTAATTATAGAGTCAGCATCCATGTGTAAATAATAATCATATACTAAACCCATTTCAGGCAAAAAACAGAGGTTTATTTTGGTTAATAAACCCGTTAATTTAAGATCGTGATAGGTATTTATTTCTTTTGTTGAAATTACAGTGACATTTTCTTTATTTTCAATGGATTTGATATTAAAATCTCCATCTTTTAAAACAATAACTTGATTTTCTATACCATAATGTTCTATACTAGCTATTAAAGCTTTACAATAATGAATATGGCTTTTTGCCAACGAAATAACTATAACTAGAGATTTTTCTTTCATAAAATTAGTTAATCACATGTTTTACTGCCCATTTTTGCCAAGCATATATATGCCAAACTCCCCAAGACGAAAATAATCCTTTATTATAATACTCTCTTACAGATGCTTTAATACGTTCTATATCTAGAAATTCTGCACCATAAAATGGAATTTCAAAAATGTGATACATAACATCTTCTTTTAATTGATTGTTTAACCAATCGTCTAAAGGCACCATAAAACCCATTTTCTTTTTATTGATTAAAGTCTCTGGCACAAACTGACTTAAACAGTCTTTTAATGTTTTCTTTAATACTTTATGCTTTGATAAATCGGATTCTAAACTCCATGAGAATTCAATACTATCTTTATCTAAAAATGGAACGCGGACTTCTAAACTATTTGCCATACTAGATCGATCTACCTTGATAAGTACACGCTGTAAATGTGCATAAAACTCGTTATGCCTTAGACTATGTAACAATTGTTTTTTAGTAGATACCTCATCAAAATTATACAATTCTAAAAGTTCATTAGAATACGAGATATTAGGAAACATTTCATCTAATTGTTGTGGAAAAATATGCATATGTTTTGCCATTTGCCAATTACTAAATGTCTTATAGTAAAACGGTGCAGACACATTACTCAAATTACTGCGATTTAATAATCTGACTAATGGTTTTCTAATACTAAAGGGGATTTTAAACAAATAGTAATGTTCTATAAATTGCCTAAACCTCGGGTATCCATAAAATAATTCGTCTCCTCCATCACCAGATAACATCACTTTATAATTTTTAGCAGCATGCTTAGTTAACAAATACGTAGGTAAAGATGAATAGTCGCCAAAAGGTTCTGCACATTTTTCAAAATAACTATCAATGTTCTCTAAAATTTCAGAAGTTTTTACTGTAAAAATATCTTGATTTACTGAAAGTACTTTTGCATAATCTTCAGCTATTTCACTTTCATTAAGAGACTTATCATCTACTTTTAAGGTTATAGCTTCAATATCCGATTTATTTGATTTTGAATGTGCAGTAACTAGTGGACTATCTACTCCTCCACTCAAAAATGTTGCTATTGGAACATCGCTAATTAATTGCCTTTTAGTAATCGTTTCTAATAACTTATTGTATTGACTAGCAGTTTGATTGTTTTCCTTTTTTTGATTCGTAGCTATTTTTTCAAAGCTAATAAGTTGTTTTTTATTTAATGTTTTATCGCTTTTAAATTCTATTAATTCTCCTGGATTGACTTGAAAAATTGATTGATAAATAGTATTAGGTGCTTGCATGTAGCCAAACCCAAAATATTCCTTCATAATTTCAGCTCGAAGGTTTAAGTGATCACTAAACCATGGATGCTTAAAAACTTGATCAAATTGTGAAGCTGTGACTAAACCTTGTCCATTAATACCATAAAACAAAGGTTTAATTCCTGAAAAATCTCGTGTAATAGACACAGTATCCGTTTTTGTATCTACAACAGTAATCGCGAACATTCCGTTTAATTTCTTAACAGTTTCTTCAATTCCAATACTATCAAATAAGTGAACGAGAACTTCTGTATCAGATGAGGATTGTAAGTCTTTTAGTTGGTAATCTTCAGCTAGTGCTTTGAAATTATAAATTTCGCCATTAAACACAACGTCATAGCGTCCTGAAGGGCTTCGCTTAGGCTGATTTCCGTTAGAAGAAAGATCCAAAATTGATAAGCGATTAAAGCCTAATTGATAATTTCGTCCTCGCTTGGTCTCAGTTGAATCTGGTCCACGATGTTTTGATAAGTCTAAAATTTCAGAAAACACTTTTACTGATGTTAACGAGTCCTCTTCATTGAAATTAAATTCTCCTAAAAATCCACACATTTATATAATCTTTTAAGCTGAATGCAATATAAATTCATTATCAGTAATCATTGAATAAAACTGGCTGTTTCTTTAGCTATAGAGATCCAGTCAAAGTCTTTTTTAATATCAAATAAATAGTTAGAGACTTCTAACCTGAATTTTTCTGAAAAACAGATTTTATTTAACAAGTCCTCTTCTGAAATCGAATCGATATACAATGGGTAATCAGCACCTAAATATTCTTCAACGTCACCTACCTTATTCGTTATCAAAGAAGTTTCTGTAGCTATTGATTCTAAAACAACATTAGATGCAAGGCAATAATCTTGAAATAAAATTACTGCTTTCGCTTTATTATAAAGTAATCTCAAATCATCATCTTGGATATAGTCACTAATAACATCCAAGTCTTTAATATTTACATATGATTTTTGAATCTCCCTGTTCTTTGCAATCAATAAAAAGCTTGCTTTAACATCTAATTCTTTTATTTTATTTATAATCTCAATTTGTTTTTTATGGTTTCTGTTACTAATGCCAATTATGAGATATAAATTTTGTTTTTTTACACTAGTATTCCTCTTCCAATAATTTAGGTCAATACCGTGTGGTATAATTTTAATATTATTGTATTTTAGTGATAATATCGATGAAGATAAACCAATAATACCATTAAAGGCTGACGCTAAATTGTTATTATAAAAAGAAAACTCTTGACTTATTTCTATCGGCCAATGTAATGTTCCATAAACCTTAAGACGCTTCAAATTAAACTTCCTTTTTACTAAAGGCAATAAAAAAGCATCTTTATCTGCATATAAATAAAAAACAGGATTCCCAGTGATTAGTGCTTTAAATAATACAATTAACTCTTTACCCAAGTTGAGTTTTATATAATGTTTTGGTGTATTTTTTTTTATTAGAAAAAATAGCAGATTACTTAACAATTTGTTAGATTTAATTCTTTTAAAATTGTTATCATATTTTACAATTTGCTCGTAACCAGAATGATTTTTCACATTCTCAATTTTGCGTAAATCATATCTATTTATGTAATATATTGTTTTACTATTCATAAAGGTTATTGTAAAAGGATTTTTACAAAATAAAACTATTCTAAAATATTACACCTGAACCTTTTAACGCATCAATGTTTGGGAAATAAAAATCATCTAAGCCAATATTTTTATTCAACACTAAAGGCTTATCTGTTAAGAAATTAAGGGCATAAATATCTTCAAGACCTTCAGGAAATGTGTGTCCAATTGACAAATAATAATCTCTATATTTAAACAGAGGCTCGTCACTTTGAGGTTTAACAAAAACACATGGCTTATTTAAAGCATGTGCGAATACAATACCATGTAAGGAAGATGCATAAACTACCTTTGATTTTAAAATTTCTTTTGCAATTTTATAAGGACTATTGTCAATATCTACTACTTTAATTTCTTTAGGGTAATTACCTTTATAAACTATATTATCTCTAAAATGTGGAATAAAAATAATTTGTTTTTCTTTACTTTTCTTTACATCAATGTTATAAACTTCTTTGATTAAAAGACCTGGATCATATTCAAATTTTAAGTTTGATAAATTTGCGTTTTTCTTTTCAAAAAACGATTTAGTTAAAGGGCCTCTTACACCATTTATGCGAAGTGATTCAATAAGTTCTTGACTAAATGTTATATCATTTCCTTTCCAACCGATTCCATTAATGATATCATTTTTTTTGACTTCATTCATAACAGAACCGACCATTAATAGTCTATTTCCTTGATTGGATATATTTTCTGGATTTTCACCATATAAATATTTTATTAAATCTATATTAAATATATCTCCTGCATTTCCATGCTTAAAGACCATTCTTTCAGGATATAAAAATTTATATTTATAATATTTATACTTAGTAACTTTTCTTTTGTGCCAATAAAAGGTTCTTAAGGCCATATTTTTTTAAGTTTTATAGTTACTATGTTCCAATCAATATCATTAATTCCATAGCTTATAATCAAATTCTCACCAAATCTATGAATTCCTGAAAAATATGTGCAGGAAATAAGGTTTTTATTAAATTTATATTTAGCTCCTAGTAATGATTTCAAAGAATGTATAATACAATGTCTATTCGTTTTTACTGTAGGAGTAGTATTTATAATTAGTCTACAAGGCTTACCTAAATATAATCTCTTTCTCTTTCTGAAAAATTTTTTGTGAGCTATAAATCCATATCCATCATCTAATTCTAATAATGGTGTTCCTATAGAAAAATTCTCAAGATATTGGTTTTCATCTACAAAAAATTTCTCAAATATTATAGTATGATCTCCAGTTTCTGATGCTTTTAAAATCGTTAATGGACTTAAGCTATAGAGTGAATACAACGTGTTATTTTCAACATAAAAAGCCCAGTTCTTTTCTG
Source organism: Psychroserpens jangbogonensis (assembly GCF_000797465.1). Classification (GTDB taxonomy): domain Bacteria; phylum Bacteroidota; class Bacteroidia; order Flavobacteriales; family Flavobacteriaceae; genus Psychroserpens; species Psychroserpens jangbogonensis. The sequence continues at coordinate 291,464 of NZ_JSWG01000001.1, forward strand.
TTCTTGCTCTTTGTGCATAATTACAAACAAAGTATTCGGTTATCTGATGTTTATCTATTTTAAGAAGAACTATTTCATTCTGTTTTTCAGTTGCGTCGCCAGTATTAAATGTACAGCAAACCTCATTGTTCATTATAAACATCTTAGGGTCAGCTACTTTTATAATGTCTAAATTTTGGTGAAAATATTCAGATAAATTTATTTTTGTAATTGTATTCTCATCTTCCCATACATAGATAATCGCTAAAATGGTTTGAGATGTCTCATCAAACATTCGTAAAGCCATATAGCTCACATTACGATAAATCACAAAACTAGAATTAAAAACAAATTTTATGTTTAAAAGTGTTTTCTGAAGCTCATCTGGTATTGGGAAGGGCTTATGTTTTTTTAACCTTGTAACCATCGTTTTAGTATACTTTTAACACGAAATGTAAATGATTTATTTTTCACTTGATGTTTATTACAATTATAACGTTCAAGAGTATTTATACCATACTTTTCTAGTGTGGAGTTTGAAACTAATGATGCATGTAAGTTAAATTTTAATTGAGTCTCAATATAATTATTTCTCTTTACTTGACCTCTACCAGTAAAGTGTAAGATAAAAGGTTTATGAACATCTATTTCAGATAAGTTTTCCCATCTACTATTAAAACAATTATAATCATAAAGGTCTAGTTTACCTTTATAAGATGTGTTTTCTAACAATAAATAGACCATTATATCTTGATCACCATTAGTAAAAAAACCTAACTTATCTGGCCACCATTCTTTCACAAAATTCAATTCTATTTTTAATACATCTTGAAAAAAACGTTTTGAAAGCTCGTTGCACTTTACGATAAATTGACCTGAGCTAAAATGAGTTTTTAACTCTTTAAAAGAAGGACTTTTACATAATGAAATAAAACTATCGTTTTTAGGAGCATACTCCATAATATCTTTTTCAAAATCAAAAAAGAAAGCATCATCATCAATCCAAACAATATAATCGTAATCATCAATATGGTGTAATATGTATGCTATTTTATTTAAATAGTTATTGTTTAACGTCGTTGGCCAATTACAATGTATATATGAATAACCATAAGTATCAGCATAAATTTTATGATTTATATTAGCTTTAAATTCTGTTGCTGGAAATCTTCCAGATATAATACAGGTTGACATAAACGATACTAAATTATTTTGTTAGGCCTCTATTTTGAAGTTTTTTATATTTATAGATTCGTTAAAATTTATATTAAAAAAGTGTTCGTTATTTTTGATTTTTCTATCGGTCCAGTTCCACCATTTCACCTCTTTGAAAAACGTTATCACATTTTCTGTAAATCTATATTTTAAAAATCGAGCAGGAGCTCCACCAACAATTTCATAATCGCCAACATTCTTTGTTACAATACTACCAGCAGCAATACAAGCACCATTTCCGATACTAACACCTGACATTATTTTTACATCATCTCCAATCCAAACATCATTTTTTATAAGTATTGGCCCTTTAGTTCTTGATGCTGTTGGATTAGACTGATTTTCGCCAGGATGATCTGTTTTGAAATATTTGCGATATACATAACCTTGTGTTGACGCAAAATTAACATCATGATTTGTTGTATATAGTTTCACATTATTTCCTAGTGAACAATAAGAGCCAATTTCAACAAAAGTATCTTTTCCTATGATTTGAAATTTACTATTATAAAAGGAATCTTTACCTACTTTAAACCTTACATCAGAATATAATCTTTGAGAAATTCTAGTGTCATCTTTAACGACAGAATTTAGTCCTTTTCTAATTTGATATCCATAATATTTATGATCCCAATTGGGTATGTTTTTTGGATGATCAGCATCACCTCCTAAAAAGGCATGAAATTTTCGAGGATGCTTTAATTGCTTAGCTAGCTCAAAATCAAAAAACCAAACAACCTCATAAAAATTTATAACTTTCTTGTTTTTAACTAAATTATCATTAAAAATAATAATTCCTTTTGGGATTTTTAAGTTTTTAATTGACCTTAAAAGCTTATCAATATTAGAACCCATGTTTCCACATACAATAATAAAATCAAAATTATTTAATAGATTAATCGTGATTTTCTCGGAGGCAATTTCAATGAAAGAAATATCATAATCTTCCTCAATAAAACGTACAGCATTTTCTAAATCTTTCAAATTCTTCACAGAGTCATGATCTTTAGTATCATGAAAAATTACTATGTTTTTTAGTGGCATATCAACTAATTTAAAATTAGGAACAGCCATTCTCGAATCAAATATGTCTTTTAAAATATGTTTTTTTTTAGTTGACATCCCAATCTGCTATTGTATATATTAGACTATTAGTCGATTTTTCCTTTGTAATTGTATGAAATTGTTGATTTGGTTTTGAAGGGTGAACTTCAAATTCAATAAACTTAATTTTTGCTTCTAACATTTCTATTCCATCAGCCATACCAATTGACACTGTATAAACGCCGTTCAATAAATACAAATTATTTGTAGTTAAGCTAATTTCGAAATCTCTATTTTGATTCTTAGGCAGTGGTTCTTCTATATAATCATTACTTCTCCATGTGACTATATTGACATTATTTAAATCACTAATCCTCAAGCTAAATACGGGGTTTCGAATTGTCTTACATACATTTATAAGTGTTTTGAATTTAATTTTTTCACCAGATACAAAGCTCGGTGTTAACTCGTTTTGGTTATTTAACATCTCAAAACGGGAAAAACTTGAAGTTTCGTTATCAATATTATCGAAATCTTTATAACCTAAAGAAAGGCTATTTTTACTTAAATAATTATTAATCCCTTTTGAAACATCTCCATTGAATGTTAATTCGCCATGTTCTAAAATAACGACACGAGTACATAGATCTTGAACAGCTGCCATATTATGACTTACAAACAAAACGGTACGTCCATCTCCTTTACTAATATCTTGCATCTTGCCTATCGCTTTTTTCTGAAACTCTGCATCTCCTACTGCTAAAACTTCATCTATAACTAAAATGTCTGGTTCTAAAAATGCTGCTACGGCAAAAGCTAATCGAACTCGCATACCACTACTATATCTCTTCACTGGTGTATCTACATACATTTGGCATCCAGAAAAATCTATAATTTCTTGTTCTTTAGTTTTGATTTCTGATTTTGTCATGCCCAAAATAGCACCATTAAGATATATGTTTTCTCGCCCTGTGAGTTCTGGGTGAAATCCAGTACCTACTTCCAATAAGCTTGCTATTCTTCCTTTTGTTTTTATTTCGCCTGTAGTTGGGCTTGTAACTCGCGATAGAATTTTTAATAAAGTAGATTTTCCTGCCCCGTTTTTACCAATTATACCGAGAACTTCACCCCGTTGAACTTCAAAATCAATATCATTTAAAGCCCATACATAATCACTTTTTACTGTTGCACTTCTATCATTAATAGCTCCTACTTTTAAAAACGGATCTTCTTTTCCACGAATTCGATGCCACCATCGATTTAAATCATGACTTATTGTGCCTGTACCGACAACACCTAAACGATATTGCTTACTTATATTTTCGGCTTTAAGAATAATATCAGATATAATCATACAGTGTCAATAAAAGATTTTTCGGTTCTATTAAATATAACCAAACCGATTAAAAATAAAACGATACTTAAAACAAAAGTATAAATAAAACCAAACCAGGTAAAGGTTCCTGTATTTAATAACATAAAACGAAAGCCTTCTATAATCTGGGTAAGTGGATTATACTCTACCAAGATTGCAACCTTCTCAGGGAATTTAGCCTTAGCTTCGGAAACTGGATAAGGTACAGCAGAAACATACATTAGTAATTGCACCGCAAAACCCACCAATATGGTTAAGTCTCTATATTTTGTGGTCATCGATGATATAATCATTCCTAGTCCTAGACCAAGAAGTGCCATCATGATAACATATACAGGGAATAAAAACAATTTTGGATTAAAGCTAATATCCATTCCTTGATACCAGAAATAACATAAAAAAACTAAAAAGATAATTAGTTGAATTACAAATTTCAATAGATTAGAAATCGTAATTGATAATGGCATAATCACTCTTGGAAAATACACTTTACCAAAAATAGCCTTATTACTTGTAAAAGTACTTGATGTTTTGTTTAGGCATTCCCTAAAATAATTCCATGCAGTTATACCTGCAAGATTAAATAAAAAGGGGTCAATTCCTCCTGTTTGTATATTTCCTAAATTATTAAATACAAGTGTGAATATTATAGATGTAAATAAAGGCTGAATAAGATACCATAGCGGACCTAAAATTGTTTGTTTATAAACTGTAACAATGTCCCGTTTTACAAACAATAGCAACAAATCCCTATAACGCCATATTTCTTTAAAATTAAAATCTATTAATTTACGTTTAGAAGAAATAGTATATAACCAAGAATCGTTAGTTGTGGTTTTCAAAAGCTTATTATTTATTTCGGCTAATATAAGGAATTAAGGCTTATAAATTAATGAGATGTAGTTTGATATGAGCTACTTTTGTTCGGTTAGATTTTCATTAATAAAAACATCTTTTTTATAATCTATTTGTTGTTGGCTGAAAATGTTTCTAAGCGAAAACCATCCTTTAGATGTTTACCCCTTAAAATTAACTCATCTTTTGGATATGGTGTACAAGGAAATTTATAATTATAACACCTATCACCAGTCTTTGGAATAAAGTATTCAAAGTTAGTTTCTACTTTTTCAAATTGCATTGGTTGTGAAAAAATAAAATTCCGTGGTATCATAAAAACACTTAGATTATTCTTATATGAGGACAACGTATTTAGCGTACGAGATTTAATCGAACTTATTGTAAGCGAAAAAGTAAGAGCAATAAAAAAAACACCCAAAATTGTCTTATGTATTTTTTTTTGCATTAAATCCACAACAAAATATATAAAATATGCAAATGAAAAAAACAGAAAACCATATGCAAATCTTGGATCGGGAGCTCTAAAAAACCAAAACAAAAAATTAGCAAATAAAACCATACATATTTTAAAAGATATAAATCGCTTTCTGATACATTGAATAATCCCAATGAATAAAGTACTACATGAAGCGAAAAACAAAAGTTTGATAAGTATAGCTTTTGAACGAATCCATATTGGAAACCAATCTGTTAAACCTAAGCTCAAAACTTCTGAATAAGGTTGTTTTGGTATTTTTGCCCAAGCCTCAATTAAATACTCTTCTTTAAGTACTCTAGTTATTGGTACTTTCCAATCTGGGCTAAAAATATCGAGGCCTGAAAAAGGAAAAATCAGATATCCTGACAAATAGTAATTTCTAATTAAGAAAGGTAGAAATATAACACTTGCAAAAACACCAATTTTCAATGTATCAGCAACAATACTTTTTTTTCTTATGAAGAGTAAAACTACAAGAAATAGAAAAAGTGAACTAAGTTTAAATGTAATACAGACTGATACAAGCGCTATAATAAAAAATGATTTATCATAAGTGTCACATTTTTTCATACTGATTTTTTGCAAGGTAATTATGATCATAATTGCACAAATAATGTCTGGAGAAGCTGAGCTTAACCATTTTAAACAAAAACTTAGCATTAAAAGAACAATTGCTATAACGAATCCTACTCGCTTAAATTCTCTGGCTTGGATATATGATTTAAGATTAAAATATTCCCATATTAAAAAAACAGTTAAACAAATCGTATTCAATGGGAATAATACAATGTCGTAGCCATTAAATACACCATTCATAGTAAATACTGAGGATAGAGTGAAAAACAATGAATTATAGGCCAGTCTACTGTGCAAATTTCCTAAACCCGAAACTACTGGATAAGCATCAATCCACTTTATGGATTGAACATGATATAACCCAGAATCGTAATTATAAATACCTCTTGAAGAAATAATCATAAGAAAAATAATAATTGATCCAATTATGAGATAATCAAAAATTGATAAATTTTTAATTGGTAAAACGTAATTTTTAATTTGTTTTCTATATTTAAATATGCCGATGACAGCTATAAATGCATAACTAATTGTTAAGTATTTATTTGCAGGTATTATTATTGAAAGATAAGAAGTCACTACAGACAAAATTAATAAGCCTGTGAAATAAATTACTAAAAAAGAAGGTTTTGAATTACTTGATTTATCAAGCTTGGTTAAAGATAAAAATGAAAACCCTATTGCAAAAATTATAGAAAAACATAATATAGAATAAAACAAATAAATAATCATAGTTTAACTCATTTGGATTTTATGTGAAAATATATAATTTGGACTATAATTTGAATTGAGCAACACTAAAATAGTTAGAATTCACTAGTTAAGCTTAAAAACTCATCAGCAATAGCCAGCTTTATTCAACTTCTGGTTTTTTACCTACTATTACCGTTGACAATCCTATTTGATTAAAGGTTAGTTTATCAATGATTTTGAAAATTGGAACAAGCTTATTGTAGAGTTTCATTTGTCCACCAGGAATTGTTTCTTTTTTCATTAGACTTCCTGTAACATACCAACCAAAAATACCAATAAAATTAAAATATTGTTTATGAATGATTTTATAAGAACTCTTTAAAAACACCTGACTTAAAAGCGATTTTGTATAGCGCCTGTAATGGCCTAGTTCTTTATCAAATCCGTTATATAACTTTTGATAAGATGGCACTAAAATAGTTAGCTGTCCGCCTGGTTTTAGTAATTTTTTACAATTTCTTAAAGCCAGTTCATCATCAAAAATATGTTCAACAACATTAAGTGCAAAAACCGTATCGTATTGACCTAAATGTGTTTCGAATTTTTGATCAAACTCAACATCGGTTAAGTCCATAATCTCGGCACCTAAAAAATAAGGGTTTTGTTCAAATGTAGATTCTAATTTTTCACAGTAGCCTTTTCTAATATCGGTAAGCATAATTTCAAATTGGTCTTGCATAAAAAATGTAGAAATGTTACCAATTCCACTACCAATTTCAAGAACGCGACCTTTACAAAACGGCTTAATGGTTTGGTACATCCAACGATTAAACTTATCAGCTTTAGCAATAACTTCTAGGGTAGTTTCTCCTGCTTCGTCTTGTTCTTCAAATTTTATTTCTGTGGCCACACTATTTATTTTAAGATGTTAACTAGAAAACACATTATATTTCAGAATACAGTAAATTGCTCTTACACCATCTTTCCATCCTATTTTTTTACCGTCTTTATACGTTCTTCCATAATATGAAATACCGACTTCATAAATTCTAATATTTTTTATTCTAGAAATTTTAGCTGTCACTTCTGGTTCAAAGCCAAAACGCTGTTCTTTTAGTTGAATACTTTGAATAATTTCAGTTTTAAAAAGTTTATAGCAGGTTTCCATATCTGAAATATTTATTCCTGTAAACACGTTTGAAAGCATGGTTAAAAACTTATTTCCGATTGTGTGAAAAAAGAAGAGTACGCGATGCGGATTTCCTCCTCTAAAACGAGAACCATAAACAACATCTGCTGCGCCTTTTAAAACAGGTTTTAATAGTAAGTTATACTCATTTGGATCGTATTCTAAATCGGCATCTTGTATAATTAGAAAATCACCTGTTGCCTCTTTTATGCCTGTATGTAAAGCAGCGCCTTTCCCTTTGTTTTTATCATGTCCAAATAGTTTTATGGGGAAATCTGGATTTGCATTTTTATATTTTAAAATAGCATTTTTAGTATCATCACTAGAGAAGTCATCAATAATTAGCACCTCCTTTTTAATATCTTCTACTAAACTTACATCCCTGACTAAATCCAATAATAAATGAATTGTATCTTCCTCATTATAAACAGGAATCACAATGGACAAGGTTTTTTTTATTTTATGCTTTATTATCGGCATTATTTAGTTTTTCCTATTTCACATATTACTTCATAAAATAATCCCAAGTAATTTTCAAACCCTCTCTTACTGTAAATTGTGGTTTATATCCTAATAAGTTTTGCGCCTTAGAAATATTTGCTAAAGAATCTCTTACATCACCTTGTCTTTTAGGTCCATAAATAGCTTTTAAATCAGAATTTGCAGCTATACGTAAGGATTCCCATAAATAATTAACCGTAATACGTTCTCCACATGCCACATTAAAAACTTCATTCTTAGCTTCTTTTGAAGCGAAAAAACCTTTTATGTTTGCTTGTACAGCATTATCCACAAATGTAAAATCACGAGTTTGCTCACCATCTCCATTTATGTTAGGAGAAGCAACATCTTTCAATGCTTGCATAAAAAGAGGAATTACAGCAGCGTAAGCTCCATCTGGGCTTTGTTTTGGTCCGAACACGTTAAAATACCTTAAACCAATTACATCTGTATCATATGTTTTACCAAAAACATCAGCATATAACTCATTTACATATTTAGTAACTGCATAAGGTGAAAGTGGTTTCCCAATATTATCCTCAACTTTTGGAAGTACAAGACTATCACCATACGTCGAACTTGAAGCAGCATATATCATTCGTTTCACTGTAGACGAATCTTTTAAAGCAATCATCATATTTAGAAAACCTGAAATGTTCACTGCATTAGTAGTAGCAGGATCATTTATAGAACGTGGAACAGAGCCTAAAGCAGCTTGATGGGTCACGTAATCAATGCCATTCATAGCATCTTTACAAGTTTGTAAATCTCTAATATCGCCTTCAATCAATTCAAAAGAAGGGTTACTATGAAATTCTAATAAGTTTTCACGATGCCCATTTGAAAAATCATCTAGTACACGTACTTTTTTTGCTCCGTATTTTAATAAATACTGAACAATATTAGATCCTATAAAACCTCCTCCTCCTGTAACAAGGAATGATAACTGACTTAAATCTTCTGAATGGTATTTGTGTTCGTACATTATAATCTGGCGTCTACAGAATTTTTTGGAAGTAATGATTTTACATCGAAAATTACTCCTATATCTGATTTCATTGTTTGCAAATCTAATTCTAAAAATTCATTATGCGAAACCGCAAGTACGATCGCATCGTAATTTGAACGTAATTTTGAAGCATCATCTAACAAATCAATACCATATTCATGCTTTACTTCTTCAGGAGAAGCCCATGGATCAAAAACGTCAACATTAGTATTGTACGAGTCAAATTCTTCAATAATATCTATCACTCTTGAATTTCTAATATCTGGACAGTTTTCTTTAAAGGTAATACCCAAAACTAAGACATTTGAATCTTTAATTCTAGCTCCTTTTTTGATCATCATCTTAATAGTTTCCTGAGCAACATAAGATCCCATACTATCGTTCATTTTACGACCAGCAAGAATAATTTCAGGATTGTAACCAGACTCGATAGCTTTTTGAGCTAAGTAATATGGATCAACACCAATACAATGACCTCCTACAAGACCTGGACTAAATTTAATGAAATTCCATTTTGTTCCAGCAGCTTCAAGCACAGCTTTAGTATCAATATCTAACAATCTAAATATTTTAGACAATTCGTTAACAAAAGCAATATTGATATCTCTTTGAGAATTCTCAATAACCTTAGCTGCTTCAGCAACTTTAATTGATGGAGCACAATGTGTTCCAGCAGTTATAATACTTTTATATAGATCATCAACTGTTTTTGCAATTTCTGGAGTTGAACCAGAAGTTACTTTAAGAATCTTAGTTACTGTATGTTTTTTATCTCCTGGATTAATACGTTCTGGAGAATAGCCTGCAAAGAAATCATAGTTAAATTTCAATCCAGAATGTTCTACTAAAATTGGCACACAGATATCTTCGGTTGCACCAGGATATACTGTAGATTCATAAATAACAATATCTCCATGCTTAAGTACTTTCCCTACACACTCACTTGCTTTAATCAATGGTGTAAATACTGGTCTCTTAAGTTCATCTGTTGGAGTTGGAACAGTAACAATGTATACATTAGAATCTTCCAAGTGACTCGCATCATTAGTAATGAATAATCCAGTGCTAGAATTTGGATCTGTGGTGAGTACAGAGTTTAAATGATCGTCTTCAACTTCTAGAGTTTTATCAACACCACTATTAAGTTCATTTATACGTTTCTCATTGATATCAAAACCAATGACCATATATTTTTTAGCAAACTCAACTGCAAGCGGTAAGCCAACATAGCCAAGTCCAAGAATCGCTATTTTATGTGTATTATTCATCTTTAATTTACTATCGATTTTAAAATAAAACTCAAATCTAAAGAAAAACTATAATTCTCAAGGTATTTTTTGTTTATTTCGACCTTATCTGGCCAAATAATCGTTCTATTGTAGCTTTTAGGGTCAAGTTGTTGTGATAAAATCGTTTCTTCATCTTTATATTTCAAAGTTGCCGGACCTGTTATGCCTGGTTTCACTTTTAAAATCATTCTATCTTCGTTTTCTAACTCATCTGCAAAACCAGAAATATCTGGCCTTGGACCAACAAAACCCATATTACCAATAAGAACATTAAAAATTTGCGGAAGCTCATCTAGTTTGTAGCGTCTTAAAAACTTTCCGAAGCGTGTAGCACTCATATCTAAATGTCCTAAAACATGTTTTTCTTTACGTAATGTTCTTACCTTATAAATATGGAATAATTTACCATGTTGACCAATTCTTCTTTGTAAAAACAATCCGCTTTGACCAGTATCAATAGTTGCAATAATGATAAAAAAAATAATTGGAATAACTAATACAGGAATTAGTATGATAGAAAACACTAAATCAAAAGAACGTTTTACTCTGAGTTGAGTTTTTGTTATCACAATTAAGCGCGGTTAAAAACCTTTTTTATACGTTTCCAAATTGATTTTTTGTCCTTTTCATGATAGGCATTACCATAAACACCATAGCCATAGCCATAGCCATAGCCATAGCCATAGCCATAATTATGATTCGTTTTATGCTTGTAGAAATTTAACACAAAACTAATATTTTTAACTTCTCCTGCTCTATATTTCGCATTTACTAACGCCAACATACCTTTTTTAGTATAATCCAATCGAACCATAAAAATTGTAGCGTCAGCATATTGTGTTAATTCTAAAGCATCAGTAACTAATCCCAAAGGTGGTGTATCTAATACGATCATATCATAATCCTTACGCAATTGATCAATCAAAATTTTCATTTGATCACTCATCAAAAGCTCTGATGGATTTGGAGGAATTGGACCCGAAGGCACAACATCAAGATTTTCAATATGTGTAACATATTTAACTTCTTCAAAATCACTTTCTCCAATAAGATAATTTACGACACCTTTATCGTTATCAATATTAAAATCTCCAAATATTTTTGGTTTACGTAAATCGAGACCTAACAAAATTGTTTTTTTACCAGATAAAGCATAAACCGTTGCAATATTAATAGAGCAAAATGTTTTTCCTTCACCACTCACAGATGAAGTAATCATTAATGTCTTTCCTTGATTATTTTCTAGTTTTTTATATAAAAACTGTAAACTTGATCGAATAGATCTAAAAGATTCAGCAACGGCTGATTTTGATTTTTCAAATACAATTAGATTGTTTTTATAATTATATTTTCCAATTAAACCTAAAATTGGAATCTTTGATAATTGTTCAATCTCATCAGAGCCATGTATAGTATTATCTAACAAAAAAAGCATGAAAATCAAAAACATTGGAATAAAAAAGCCTAACATCAAAGCCATCATATAATTGAGCGACTTATTTGGACCTATACGACCACCACCAATATCTTTAGCTTCATCAATAACTGATATATCAGAAATGTTTGCGGCTTTAACAATTGCTGCTTCACTTCTTTTGGCTGTATAAATATTATACGCCTCTTGACTAATATCCAGTTTTCTTTGAATCTTTAAAAACTGCTGTTGATCTTCAGGTAAATCAATCAATTTAGCTTCTAAATTTACAATACTCCTATTAATAGTAGACAATTGAATACCTAACGTCTTCTTGGTCGATTTTATAACTTCTAAAAGCACATTTTTTTCAGAATCGATTTGCTTATCTAATTCTTTAAACAGAGCTGAACTTTCTTTAGTAGTATATTCTAAATTTTGACGTTCAGATGCCAATGCTATTATTTTTGACACACTACTTAATATATTACTTTCTTCTATACCAACACTTGTAGGTGCGGCAATCTCAGTATAATCTGTTTTTGTCTTAAGGTAAGTTTCTAAATTATCTAAATAATTTAATTTTAATTGTTCTTGTTCTTTAGTTAAATCGTACGCTCTTAATTGATTTGAAACTTGAGAAATTTCATCGGTGACATTAAATACTTTGTTCTGTTTTCTGAATTTGTTCATTTCATCAGTAACATCTATTAGATTTAAATTAACCGTAGCAAGACTACTATCAATAAATCTAATAGTATTGGTAGCGTATAAGTTTTTCTTTTCTAGCTCTGATTTACTTAAAATTGCTGAAGTTGCATTTAAATAATCAACAATTTTCGCTTTATTAGTTCCTGCTAATTGCAATTGTAAAACAGAAGATGCAGATTTAGAAAAAGCACCAATAATAATTTTATTTTTATAACTATTGACGATTCCGTCAAAATTTGAAAATTGAATAAAAAATTCAGATCCAGTTTTAACTTGTGATGAAGTTTTAAGAACAAGTCGTCCATTTAAAAATGGCAAATCTATTAATTCACCATTTTTATATTTTTTCGTAAAAACACCTGTTTGAACAGAAATACTGTTTATGGATTTGTTATCATATTTTTGAGCACTTCTTTTTGCGCCCTCAAATTCGGTAAAAACTTCAAATTCATTATTATCTAAAAAACGTATTCCTACTGGGTAGCTTAAAACTTGAGGTTTAGACTTATCTATTTGAAAATCAAAAGGCACATTCTTATACACATCTTCTTTTCTATATTTTCCATTAACCAAATACTGCATGTAAAACTGTAATGAGTCTACTACTTTTTCATTATGAGTCCTTGTCTTTATCGCTGTTATTATTTTACCAACTTTTCCAGAAACTCCTCCCCAATTAAAGGAGATGCTAGTATTAGCAGTAAAAAATGGATTTTGATCATTTTCTACAGAAATAAGTGAATTTAACTTATATATATTTTGTTTTCTTACATTAATAAAATAAGCTATTAAAAGTGCAGTACTTATTGATAATAGAACTAGCTTCCAAAGATTTAAAATTTTAAATAAATAACCTCTAAAGTCAAAACTTATCCGGCCAAATTCTTCAGTATCTAAATAGTCTTGATTTGACATGTTATTTTGCTCTATCAATTAATAAAAGGGTTGTTGTAAATAACGTAATTAAACCAACAATAGAAGTTATCGTTCCAATACCTGTAGTACCTGTTCCCCAAGTTTTTTGTTTCAATGGTTTGATGTAAATAATGTCATTAGGTTGAATGTAATAAAACGGAGATTTCATTACATTAATATCTGTTAAATCTAAAGTGTGTATTTTTTGTCCTTGAGGGTATTGTCTTATTATTTGCACTTCTTTTGCGTTACCGGTTATAGGTATTTCACCAGCATTAGCAATAGCTTCAAAAATATTAACACGCTCCTGAAAGAGTGTAATTGTACCTGGTGATTTTATTTCTCCATTTACAGTAAAACGAAGTCCAGCTAATTTTACTGTAACAAAAATGTTTGCAGTTTCTTTAAACTGTTCTTCTAATAGTTTATCTTTTATTAATTTTTCAATGTCTTCAGCATTGTAACCTAAAACATTTATTTTTCCAAGTTCAGGAATTCTAATATTACCATGAAGATCAACAGTAAACCCATCAAAATAGGCGCGCTCAGCACTTGACGCATTTAAATTCCCTTCACCTACTGGATTAAAAATGGTAACATTGTCTTGATCTAATACCTTAAGACGAATATTCAAAATATCATAGATTTGAATTCTGTAAGGTTTTTGCTGCTCAACCATTACTTGCGTTGAATCAGAAGGCGTATCTTTCTCTTGAAGATAAACAATATCCTTATGAGGTATACACGATGTAGACAAGATACAAAGTAACAATCCTGTTAGCACTAATAGTCTATTCATTATAAATTGCTTGTTGCTTCACAAATATAACTTATCACTATTAATATCAAAACTATTCGCAGTATTTTTGAGTAATATAACTTTCTTTGTAAAAAAAATTGATTTGAATTATATAACTGTTGAAAACATATCGAAATCTTATGGTGAATTAGAACTCTTTTCTGATCTCTCATTTAGTATTCATAAAGATGATAAAACTGCTTTTATTGCCAAAAACGGAAGTGGGAAGACTTCGATATTAAATATTCTATCTGGTGATGACTCTCCAGATTCTGGACAGGTAGTAATGAGAAATGGTTTACGGATTTCATTTTTATCACAGTCTCCGCAATTTAATGATAAGCTAACTATTAATGATACTATTTTTAATTCAGATTCTCCGCAATTAAAAATTATTGAAAATTATGAAAAAGCGCTACTAAATCCTGAAGACACAGAAGCCTACCAAAAAGCTTTTGAACAAATGGACATTCATAACGCATGGGAGTTTGAACTTCAGTTTAAACAAATATTGTCTCAACTTAAGCTAGATGATCTTAATCAAAAGATTAGTACAATGTCTGGTGGACAAATAAAACGTCTGGCTTTAGCCCAAGCATTAATTAGTAATCCAGATGTACTTGTTCTAGATGAACCTACAAATCATCTTGATTTAGAAATGATTGAATGGTTAGAACAGTATTTTGCTAAATCACAGTTTACGCTTTTCATGGTAACTCACGATCGTTACTTTTTAGAACGTGTTTGTAATGAAATCATTGAACTTGACCACGGAAAACTATACACTTACAAAGGAAATTATTCATACTACCTCGAAAATAAAGAAACTCGAATCCTACAAGAGCAGGTTGAAACTGGTAAAGCCAAACAGTTATTTAAAAAAGAATTAGAATGGATGCGTCGTCAACCTAAAGCGAGAACGACTAAATCTAAATCTAGAATTGATGATTTTTCAGATATAAAGAAACGTGCCCATCAGCGTAGAAATGATCACAAAGTCGAATTAGAAATCAATATGGAACGCTTAGGTAGTAAAATTGTTGAGTTCCATAGAGTATCTAAATCCTTTGACGATAAAGTGATTCTAGATAATTTTGAATACGTATTTAAAAAAGGTGAACGCATTGGTATCATTGGAAAAAACGGTACAGGAAAATCTACATTCCTAAATATGCTCACACATACTTCACAACCAGACTCTGGAAAAATCATTATTGGAGATACTGTGAAATTTGGCTATTACACACAAGGTGGTATAAATATCAAACCCAAGCAAAAGGTCATTGAGGTTATTAAAGAGTTTGGAGAATTTATTCCATTGACTAAAGGACGTCAAATTAGTGCTAAACAATTATTAGAACGTTTTCTTTTCGATGGAAAAAAACAGCACGACTATGTAGAAAAATTAAGTGGTGGAGAACAAAAACGTTTGTACTTGTGTACCGTTTTAATTCAGAATCCAAATTTTTTAATTCTTGATGAGCCAACAAATGATTTAGATATTGTAACATTGAATATTCTCGAACAATTTTTACTCGACTTTCCTGGCTGCCTTCTGGTTGTTTCTCACGACAGGTATTTTATGGACAAAATTGTAGATCACCTTTTTGTATTTAAAGGTGATGGTGAAGTTCAAGATTTCCCAGGTAATTATTCTGACTATAGAACTTACGAAGCCTCTACACCAGTCGAATCTAAAGTCACCGTAGAAACTTCTAAAGTTTCTAAAGAAAAAGTGAAAGATTATAAGGCCGAGAAATTATCCTATAATGAACAAAAAGAATATAAAAACCTGGAGAGTAAAATCCGTTCTTTAGAACTAGATAAAAAGGCAGTAGAAGAAAAATTTACTGATATGTCATTGTCACAGGATAAGATTAACGAACTATCTCAGCAACTTGAAAAAATAATAAATAATATTGAAGAGAAAGAGATGCGATGGTTTGAATTATCAGAAAAGTTTGAATCCTAATTAATGTTTCAAATTATTGAATACATAAAATTCATTTTCAAGTCAACCAATCAACATGGTGTGCATTCGCCTTTTGTTTATGATTTGGTTACCAAATGCTTTTATGACAAAACAAAACACGATGCGTACTCTAGTCTTTCTGAATATCGAAAATACTTATTAAAAAACAAACAGCAGATTAAAATCACAGATTTTGGCGCTGGCTCTAGAGTATTCAAGACTAATTTGAGAGCTGTCAATTCAATAGCTAAGACCTCTGGCTCAACTCTAAACAGAGCAAAATTATTGTACAGACTTGTTCGCTATTTTAAACCTCAACACACTTTAGAACTAGGCACATCATTAGGAATCGCTACTCAAGCAATAGCTTTAGGTCATTCAAAAAATCATGTAGTTACTATTGAAGGCTGTTCAAATATTTCAGACTTCACAAAGCAACAACTTAACGAGTTCAATGTTAACAATGTCACTCTCAAAACCGGAGAATTTGATAACGCTCTTTTAGAATTGCAAGACAACAATTTTAATCTGGTTTTCTTTGATGGCAATCATAATAAAAAAGCGACGCTGAAGTACTTTAACTTGCTAGTGAACAAAGCGCATAATAATTCCGTTTTTATTTTCGACGACATCCATTGGTCAAAAGATATGGTTGAAGCATGGGAAATCATAAAAACACATCCAAAGGTTACAATTAGCATAGATACTTTTTTTTGGGGATTGATTTTTTTTAGAAAAGAACAAGCCAAAGAAAATTTTACCATTAGATTGTAACAAGCGTTAATGTATTGCGTCATATGGAGTGAAATCTGTATCTTGCAGGAGCATCAATTAAAAACAAATTCTGTAATGAGTAACGTTATTGAAATAAGAAATATCATTCGTGATTTTCAACTCGGTCAAGAAACCGTTCATGTTTTAAAAGGTATCGATTTAGATATCAAACTTGGTGACTATGTTGCCATTATGGGACCTTCTGGCTCAGGAAAATCTACACTAATGAACTTATTAGGATGCTTAGACACTCCAACTGCAGGTTCTTATATTCTTAACGGAAAAGACGTGAGTCAGATGACTGATGATGATCTTGCTGACATAAGAAATACCGAAATTGGTTTTGTATTTCAAACCTTTAACCTTTTACCAAGAACAACTGCCTTAGACAATGTAGCCTTGCCAATGGTTTATGCAGGAGCTTCTAAATCTGAACGCAATAAACGTGCAGAGGAAGTTTTAACAGATGTAGGTCTTTCAGATCGTATGGACCATAAACCGAATCAACTTTCAGGTGGTCAACGTCAACGTGTTGCCGTTGGTAGAGCCTTAGTAAATAAACCTTCTATAATATTAGCTGATGAACCTACAGGTAACTTAGATTCCAAAACAGGTCATGAAATCATGGGGCTTTTTGATGAAATTCATAAAGCAGGTAATACTGTTATTATGGTGACTCACGAAGAAGAAGTTGCTGCACATGCCAGACGTATTATTCGTTTACGCGATGGTATGATAGAAAGTGATACCAGGAGCTAGAATTCTCAGCTTAAGTATTACACCTTAAATTTACTAGTTATTCTATTTAACAGATAATCATGGCAAAGAAAATAGCATTGACCTTTTTTGGAGCACTCATTAGTCTCTTTAGTTTATTTTAATAGCTGCAATTACCTTATATACAGGTAAATAAGACAACACAATAGCGTTTTGTTTTCTTATTATTCCTTCAGTTTTTTTGTTAATAGGTATTTTAGCACTTCGAAATGGAATTAGATTAAAACTAAAACCAGAAGATCTCTAATCATAACTTTTATACAATTCATTTTAAAAACCCTTAACTTTGAATTATGAAAATTTATACTAAAACAGGAGATAAAGGAACGACTGCACTTTTTGGTGGTACTCGTGTTCCAAAACATCATATAAGAATTGATAGCTACGGAACTGTTGATGAACTCAACTCACATTTAGGACTTATAAGAGATCAAGATATCGACCAACATTATAAAGAAGTGTTGATGGATATTCAAGACAAATTATTTACGGTTGGAGCCATTCTAGCTACTGATCCTGAAAAAGCTGTTTTAAAAAGTGGAAAAGAACGCTTAAATATTCCTAAGATATCTGAAACACACATTACTAAACTAGAGCAAGAAATGGATACCATGAACGAAGCCTTGCCTCCAATGACGCACTTCGTTTTGCCTGGTGGACATCAAACTGTGTCATTCTGTCACATAGCACGTTGTGTCTGCAGAAGGGCTGAACGTTTAGCCAGTGCTCTTAATGATCTTGAACCTTTTCAACCCGAAAGTTTGAAATATCTAAACCGACTTTCTGACTATCTATTTGTATTGGCACGAAAGTTGTCTTATGACTTACAAGCCGAAGAAGTAAAATGGATTCCTCAAAAAGAATCTTAAGTACCACTTTGCAGAATAAAGTAACAGTTCTACTAGGCTTAAAATCAGTAAAAAAGTATACGTTCTTTAAATTATTATTTAATTAATTCGATTTTTTCTTGACTTTATGAACTATAATTTTATTTTTGCAAAAAATAAACACCATTAAGAAATGTATTGGACATTAGAATTAGCATCGTATTTAAGTGATGCGCCTTGGCCAGCAACAAAGGACGAATTAATTGACTTCGCTATTAGAACAGGAGCTCCTTTGGAGGTTGTTGAAAATCTACAAGCGATAGAAGACGAAGGCGACTCTTACGACTCCATTGAAGAAATTTGGTCAGATTATCCAACTGACGAAGATTATCTCTGGAATGAGGACGAGTATTAAAGATAATTGAAATGAAAATTATCTTTTCGATAAAAGAAACGTAAAAAAGTCTCATTTAGAGACTTTTTTTGTGCCTGAATCTTTCAGAATAAATAACACAAATCATATCTTTGGGGTTCTTAAACCTTAGAAGATAAAACGTTGCTTGCATCGTTTCTAAATAATATAAACAAACACCAATGAGTTTTTTAAATTCAGTAATAAAAGTATTTGTAGGAGATAAATCTAAACAAGATGTTAAGGCACTCTCTCCTATTGTAGAACAAGTCAAATCATTTGAAAGTGCACTTGTGCAATTGTCACATGACGAATTAAGAGCTAAAACAGCAGAATTCAAAGCTAAAATTGCGGAAGCTCGTAAACCACTTCAAGATGATATCGATCAGTTATTGAAAGATGCCGAAGACACTCAGGATATTGATAAAAGAGAAGATATCTACGAATCAGTTGATAAAATTAAAGACGACATCTATGAAGTTACAGAGGCTGTTTTAAATGATATCATGCCTGAAGCTTTCGCTGTAATAAAAGAAACAGCAAAGCGTTTTGTGCATAACACAGAAATTCCTGTACAAGCTAATGAGTTTGATCGTGTGGTTTCTGGTGATAAAGATTATGTAACGCTGCAAGGAGATCAAGCAGTTTGGTCACATTCTTGGGATGCCGCTGGTAAGGCAATTATTTGGGACATGATTCATTATGATGTTCAGTTAATTGGTGGTGCAGCAATGCATCAAGGTAAAATTGCAGAGATGCAAACTGGTGAAGGTAAAACTTTAGTAGCAACACTTCCTGTATATTTAAATGCATTATCTGGTAAAGGTGTACACTTAGTAACGGTAAATGATTACTTAGCAAAACGTGATAGCGCCTGGATGGCTCCTATTTTTGAGTTCCACGGAATGAGTATTGATTGTATTGATTACCATCAACCAAATTCTGAAGAAAGACGTAAAGCATATAGAGCAGATATTACTTACGGAACCAATAACGAGTTTGGTTTTGACTACTTAAGAGATAACATGGCGCACTCGCCAGATGATTTAGTACAACGTCCACATCACTACGCTATTGTAGATGAGGTCGATTCTGTATTAGTCGATGATGCACGTACACCATTAATTATTTCTGGACCAATTCCTCAGGGTGATCGTCATGAATTTACAGAGTTAAAACCAAAAGTTGATGACATTTCAAATGTTCAAAAGAAAGAGCTTGTAAGTGTTTTGGCTGAAGCTAAAAAATTAATTGCTGAAGGTGATACTAAAGAAGGAGGTTTCTTATTATTAAGAGCTTACAGAGGTATTCCTAAAAATAAAGCCTTAATTAAATTCTTGAGTGAAGAAGGAATTAAACAATTACTTCAGAAGACTGAAAACTTCTACATGCAAGACAACAATAGGGAAATGCCTAAAGTTGATGCAGAACTCTACTATGTTATTGAAGAAAAAAATAATCAAGTCGAATTAACAGATAAAGGTGTTGAATATTTATCTGGTAAGGACAATCCTGATTTCTTCGTTATGCCAGAAATTGGTATGGAAATCTCAAAAATTGAGGATAAAGGACTTTCTAAAGAGGAAGAAGCTGCAGAAAAGGAAGAGCTTTTCAGAGACTTCGGAATCAAATCTGAACGCATACATACACTTAATCAATTACTGAAAGCTTATGCTTTATTTGAAAAGGATATTCAGTATGTTGTGATGGAAAACAAAGTTATGATTGTTGATGAGCAAACTGGTCGTATCATGGATGGCCGTCGTTATAGCGATGGTTTACACCAAGCGATTGAAGCTAAAGAAAATGTAAAAATTGAAGATGCTACACAAACGTTTGCAACAGTAACGCTTCAAAATTACTTTAGAATGTACCGCAAACTATCTGGAATGACAGGTACTGCAGTTACGGAAGCTGGAGAATTTTGGGAAATTTACAAATTAGATGTCGTTGAAATTCCAACCAACAGACCAATCGTTCGTGATGACAAACAGGATTTAGTTTATAAAACTAAACGTGAAAAATACAATGCCGTTATTGATGAGGTAACAAAACTTTCTCAAGCAGGTCGACCAATTTTGATTGGTACAACTAACGTTGAAATTTCTGAGCTTTTAGGTAAAATGTTATCTATAAGAAAAGTACCTCACAATGTCTTAAATGCGAAACTCCATAAAAGAGAAGCCGATATTGTTGAGGAAGCTGGACAACCAGGACAAGTAACGATTGCGACAAACATGGCAGGTCGTGGTACAGATATTAAGTTAATTGACAAAGTAAAAGAAGTTGGTGGTTTAGCAATTGTTGGTACAGAACGTCATGATTCTCGTCGTGTCGACAGACAGTTACGTGGTCGTGCTGGGCGTCAAGGAGATCCAGGAAGTTCACAATTTTACGTGTCTTTAGAAGATAATTTAATGCGTCTTTTTGGTAGTGAACGTATTGCCAAAATGATGGATAAAATGGGATTAGAAGAAGGCGAAGTGATTCAGCATTCTATGATTTCAAAATCTATTGAGCGTGCTCAGAAAAAAGTGGAAGAAAACCAGTTTGGTGTTCGTAAGCGTTTATTAGAATATGATGATGTAATGAATGCACAGCGTGAAGTAGTTTACAAACGTCGTCGTCATGCACTTCATGGAGAACGTCTTCGTGTGGACTTAGCAAACATGATTTATGATACTTCAGAAGGAATTGCTGGAACAAACAAAGAAGCTGAAGATTTCAAAAACTTCGAATTTGAGTTGATTAGATATTTCTCTATGAGTTCTCCTATTTCAGAAGCTGAATTTGGTAAGCTTGCAGTTCAAGATATTGCAGGAAAAGTTTATAAAGCTGCCTTTGAACATTACAGACAAAAAATGCAACGTAATGCTGAGTTAGCATTCCCAGTAATTGAGAATGTATATTTAAATCAGCGTGATAAATACAAACGTATTGTTGTTCCTTTTACAGATGGTGTAAAGAATATACAAGTTGTTACAGATCTCGAAAAAGCATACGAAACTAAAGGAACACAGTTAATCAATGATTTTGAAAAGAACATTACATTAGCAATTGTTGATGATGCTTGGAAAACGCATTTACGTAAAATGGATGAATTAAAGCAATCTGTACAGTTAGCTGTTCACGAGCAAAAAGATCCATTATTAATCTATAAGTTTGAAGCTTTTGAATTGTTTAAACAAATGATTGATCAGGTGAATAAGGATGTTATTTCGTTCTTATTTAAAGGTGAATTGCCTACTGAAACTCAAAATAGCATTCAAGAAGCAAAAACACGTAAGCAAGAAAATCTACAAACTCAAAAAGACGAAATTCCTAATATGGATGAACGTGCTGCGCAAAATAGAGCTGCAGGAAACACACAACGTCAGCAAGAAGTGGTAGAAACTATAGTTCGTGACAAACCAAAAATTGGTCGTAATGATCGTGTTACAATTAAACACGTGATGAGCGGAGAAAATAAAACCGTAAAATACAAACAAGCAGAACCATTAATCGCTAAAGGTGAATGGGTTTTGATTGAATAATCGCTAAGCGATATTTGGTTATCTCACTCCGTCGGAAATAATCAAATTAGTAATAGACAGTCATTCCTAATTTAAAACGGAATCAAAAAATCCTGAACTTAACCATTCAGGATTTTTTTATTACCTTGAAACCACTAACTAAACAAAATTATCATGAGGAATATTCTTGCAACCATTGTTGGATTTGTAGTAGCAGGTGTAACTGTTTATATATTTGAAACGCTTCTTGGTCAATCTCTATTTCCATTACCAGAAGGCGCAGACCCAATGAATATGGAATGGATAAAAAATAATATGGATCAAATTCCAACTGGTGCAAAAGTATTTGTTGTCATCGCTCATTTTATGGGAATTGTGGTTGGTATGTTTGTAGCAGGATTAATTTCTAAAACCAGTATGGTTCCTGCTTATATTGTTGGTTGCTTAATGATCGCAGCAACTTTTTTCAACATCTTTGTATTACCAAAAGAATTATGGTTTTCTATTTCAGATGGCGCATTTGCATTTGTTGGATTCTTGATTGGAACATCACTAGCTAAAAAGCAAATGACAAAGGTTTAAAAAGTTCGCTTTTTACGAGCGAGTAATTGAACTTTAAACCTTGATTTTTGTAATAATCTTAAACTCATAAATTGGTTAAGAGGCTGAAATTGGGCTAATTATAATTTCAAAATGAGATTTGGATCCGGACAATTGCTTCTATAAAATTCTAAATCTTGCTTTGAGCATACGCCTGGATAATCACCAACATACTCTTGCATGTCTTTAATAATCTGAAAGTGTAAATGAGGTGGATAATCACCATTTACCGAAGCATCGCCTAAAGTAGCAATCTGTTCTCCTTGTTTGAATTTTTGTCCGATAGTAAGATGTTGGATAGATTCCAAACTTAAATGACCATACAACGTGTAAAAATTAAAGCCTTGTATATTATGTTCAAGAATAATCGTCGGACCATAATCGCCAAAATTAGTGTTATTCTTAAAGTTATGTACTACACCATCCAAAGGTGAATAAATTGGAGTTTCAGAAGCTATCCAAAGATCGAGTCCTAAATGAATATTGCGTTCCGTTTCAGGATTTGTATCTTTAAAATAAGAACTGCGTTGGTAAATGTTTCGGGTTTCAAGATAACCTCCAAAAGCGACTTTAGCTTTGTTTAAAGCACTATGATTATTTACAAAAATTTCTAGCTTTTCAGAAGAAGACACATCAACAGATTTAAGTGTTTCATTAGTGGTTGACAAATCTAAAGCTACATAATCGTTTTTAGAAAAAGACGAATCAATAACTGAGCATTTTGGCAAGGTTTTAATAAGTTGTTCCACTGAAGTCTTCATTAATTTAAAGCCTTTGCAAGTGCTTCAGCTTTATCTTTAGCATAGGTTAAAGTGCTATCCATCGCAAAACATTTTTTGAAATTTTCCAACGCTTTCAAGGAATCTCCTTTAACTAATAATGCATCTGCAAAACTATCGTAAACATTTGCAGAATTTGGATACTCTTCGGTATTTAATTTAAATATTGCCAAAGCACTCTCCAATTTATTTTCATTTAATAACCCATAACCTAATAGATTAATATCACCTTCATTAACATCATACGCTGTTGTATCTGTTTTAACCTTGTGATAAAGGCCAATTGCATCATCGACATTCGTTTCAAAAGTTAGTTTTGCCATTTCCTTAGAGACATTTTTATTTGGCAACTCATAAGGTTTGTTACCTAAGATATTAGAAATACCAAAGAATATATCTCTCAAATGTTCTGAAGAATTGTTTGTTAGAATAATATACCCATTTTTCGCACCAACCTCATTATGAACATACGTTCCAAAACCAACCCAACCACCAGAATGAGCAACCACCAAATCACCATTTGAATCGGCATTTATTTGCCAACCAAAACCATAGCGTGTTTTTTCGCCATTATTGAGTGTTCCTGGAGACCAAGCTTCATCTAAATAATCTTTAGAAATTATAGTATAATTAGCCAAGGCCATATTCCATTTATACAAATCATTTAACGTTGAATAAATACCACCATCACCTCTAACATCATTTACAATGTCATAGTCATTTGGTAGCATATCTTTTTGATTTAAAGCCAGTCTATAACCATAAACCCGATTAGGCATGTCTGAATCTTCTTCTATCTGATATTTATACAACGTGGTGTTTGTCATGCCAATAGGATCAAGAATATGTTCTTTTAAAAATTCTCTAAAATGCTGTCCAGATGCCTTTTCAACAATTGACGCTAAAAACAAATAACCTGTATTGCTATACTCCCATTTCTCTCCTGGCTGAAAGTCTAATTCTGGATTTACAGCATAAAACTCCTTGATAATTTCATCATTTCCAAGAAGGTATTGTTTAGTAGAATCTTCTCGCACAAAGTTTTGATGAATCAATCTTTCATAATCAGTAAGCCCAGAAATATGATGCAATAAATGACGAACTGTTATATTATCGTAGGGAAATTCGGGTAAAATTGTATTGACTTTTTGATCATAATCTAATTTTCCTGCTTCTTTAAGTTTCATAATTGCCATTCCTGTAAATTGCTTACTTACAGAAGCTAAACGAAATTGTGAATTTATATCAAGTGAATCTAACGGGTTTATTGATCGCAAGCCATTAGAACTGGTGAAAATAATTTCACTGTCTTTGTAAACTAAGATATTACCTGTAGAAATGCCCTTAGATTTCATTGCACTAACAAAATTAGCATATTCGCTTGCTAAAGTATCCGCATTTGCTATTTGAGTATCCTTTTTACATGAAAAAAAGCATACCGAAACGAGGCATACTAGTGTGAATTGTTTTATTAAAAGCATTGTATTTTGATTAATGTAGTTTTACATCATAAAAGTAATGTTTTAGTTTTTAAGAGTGATTTCACTAAACTTAGCGTTAAGAACAATTGATTTAACTATGCTTTTACCATTTGGATAGTTTTCAATGGTTTTTTTGTTGGTCATGACATTATTAAGCTTTGAACGATTGCCTTTAAAATAAACACTATAATCATTTTGTGGTAATGATATTAAGGCATCACTATTCTCCAAAATAATATTAAGATTAGAAAAAGAATCTGCAATATTGGCAATGGTTAAATCACCAAAACTTCCATCAATAATAGCATTATTCAATAAATTACTTAATTCAATATCTGATGAAATACTATTTAGCACCAAACTCCCTACAGTTTGAATATGAGCATCTTCAACATACTTAATATTAAGCTCTCCTAAACTCCATGTTGTAATATCAATTGGAGAATAAGAAACATTGATGGAAGTCTCGCTTCCATCAATGTGATTTGCTACTAATACACCATGTGATATATCAGCCTTTAAGTTGTTTATTACTGAAGACATTTTTAATTCGCCATGTCTAACATTCATATTCAACTTTCCTTTTTTAGGCATTTTAATTTTTATTGTTCTCTTAACGTTGTCGCTTCTCAAATGCAAACTTCTACTGCGACTTTCATTACGATGCTCATGAGCTTCCTCACGTCTTTCTCTTGCTTCATGACGCTTTTCCATAGCTTCCTCTCTAGCTTCTCTGCTGGCTTCTCTACTTTTTTCTCTTGCTTCCACACGTTGTTCAATTACTAGAGCTCGTTCTTCCATTTCCTTACCGTACTTTTCTCCCCAAGCTTCCATCTTTTCTTCCCATTCATCATCAAATCTTAGTTCGTACTCTTTTCCCCAAGCTTCCATTTTTTTACCATAATCTTCACCAAAGCGTTCTCCCCATTCTTCCATAGCTTTTTCATAACCGGAAAAGTCAACATTAGCCATTTTTCTTCCCCAAGCTTTCATTTTCGCTTCATTTTCTGCTCCAAACTCTTTACTCCATTTATTTAAGTAAGCTTCACCATCTTTTTCATAAGCTTCAGTATCAAAGCTAACGTTTGTAACACCTTCTGGCAACTCTGGTAATTCCGGCATTTCTGGCATATCAATATTATCCATTTCTGGCATTTCTGGTAACTCAGGCATCTCTGGCATATCAGGCATTTCTGCAATTTCGATATGTAGATTTTCTAGAAGCTTCAAAGACTCTAAATCTAGATTCAAATCCTCTAAGTTGAGATCTAATTCATGAAGATTGTTCCATGAAGTTGGAGACCCTTCTGAGCTAATTTTTACATAATCACCTGATCCTTCTACTTTAAGATTCCAAGCTTTAAGTGCTTCTTGTAATTCTTCTTTTGAAAGTTTTTTACCTTCAATGTAGGCTTCAATTTCTAAAGTATTCTTGTTCCATGTATCAATCTCAATTTGAACATAGCTTGTATTTAGATCAATATTTACATCTTTAGTAACATCAATCTTCTCTGATAATTTTGTTAACTTTTGTTGTGCTGAAACACTTATTGTGAAACAGAAAAACAATAGTATTAACGTTGTATAATTTGTTTTCATGGTTTTGTTTTTGTTTTGAAATAAAATTTCAATTTAAGTCTTAAGGATATTTTTATAATATGACACTTCCATCTGAAGTGTTTAAATCATGTAATTGTTCTTTTAAGCGATACAATAAATTAAGACGTAGTTTTAAATTATCAATCAAGGCGCTAACGGTTAATTCATTTGGTCCATTTTCTGTAAGCTCAATTGATAGACGTTTATACTCTTGATTTAACTCTGCAAGTCTTACAACGTAACCATCAAAAAGCTCTTTATTTTCTGGAGTTTGTTTAATTTTAGATAATTCCAGATTGATATTAGCCAAATAATAATCTTCAACT
The DNA here is from genome assembly GCF_000797465.1 of Psychroserpens jangbogonensis. Taxonomy (GTDB): domain Bacteria; phylum Bacteroidota; class Bacteroidia; order Flavobacteriales; family Flavobacteriaceae; genus Psychroserpens; species Psychroserpens jangbogonensis. The sequence continues at coordinate 318,568 of NZ_JSWG01000001.1, forward strand.
GTTTTCAAATCTGGAGAGATATCTCCAAGTGATTTAAGTTGGTCTTCATTAGTTTGATTTTGATTTTCTACGACTTGATTTTCTATAGATTTTGGTTGTTGTGTGAACTTGTATGCTCCGAAGGCTAATCCAATTAAAATTACTATGCTTGCCGCAATTTGTAAAACACTGAAACGTTTATTGATTGATGTTTCTTCAGGCAAAGCGCTGTCTAACTTATTAAGAAAGCGTGCCTCATGACCTTCGCTCATTTTCAGTTGCGAATCCTTCTCTTCATTTTTAAATAAATTTCTAAGATCTTGTGCCATTTTTGATAGGTGTTAAAAGTGCTTTTAATTTTGATTTCCCTCTAGAGAGTTGAGTTCTTGATGCGATTTCTGTAATATTTAAAATTTCAGAAATTTCCTGGTGGTCGTAACCTTCAACCAAATACAACATGACAACATATTGATATTTATCTGGTAACCTTTGGATGGCATCTTTAACCTCATCTACTGTTATTGTATCCTCTACCAACCATTCGTTTTCATAACTTGAGTCGACTACTTTCAGGTGCACCTCATCTAATTCTAGCAAATGTTGCTTTTTAGATTTTAAACAGTCAATACATTTATTTACAACGATACGTTTCAACCAAGCTCCAAAAGTTACTTCTGCTTTAAACTGATCTAATTTTGAAAATGCTTTAATAAAAGCTTCTTGTACGATATCTTCAGCTTCCATAGAATCCTTCATAAAGCGCATGGCAACGATATACATTCCATCACAATACTGCTTGTACAACTGCAGTTGAGCAATGCGATTATTTTGCCTACATTTTTCAATAATATTAGATTGTAACATCTAAAACTTCTTTTGGTTTGGTATAGTTCAATTTAAAGACGACACAAAAAACAAAGTGTTGCAAAAATGTTTTACTTTTTTTAAAAAAATAAAATAGATATCCTAAAAGTACGTTAAGTTATATTGGGAAGTTATTGATTTACTACTATCTTTATAACCCACTTTGAAATTGAAAATTTTTATGAATACGTTTTTAAAACGACTTCTCATTATATTGTCCATTGTAACTATTGGACTTTTTCTTTACTCACATTTTGTAGAAAACATATTTTCTAATCGCTTAAGTCCGAAAGATACTGTGGAGTTTAAACTTAACGATTTGAAATTAGAAGTCTTTTACAACAGACCATCAAAAAAAGGACGTGAGGTTTTTGGTGCTTTAGTGCCATATGATAAAGTTTGGCGTACAGGAGCTAATGAAGCCACAACTTTTGAGACCAATAAGAATCTTATGGTTGATGGTATTTATATTCCGGCTGGAAAATATTCAATTTGGACAGTTCCTAATGATAGCGTTTGGAAAGTAATGCTCAATACAAAACAGTATCCTTGGGGAGTTAATGAACAAATGCAACCACTATGGGATCCAAATTATGATCTTTTAGAAATTGATGTTTCTTCAGAAACTTTAAATAAAGTTGTAGAGCAATTCACGATTGCGTTTGATAATTCTACTGATGAGCTTAAGCTTACTATGGCTTGGGACAAAACAAAAATTGCTGTACCTTTAGTGGTGTTAAAAGACAAAAAGGAATAAAGGCATTTGACCAAAAAAACAAAATCTTCTGCATTACAAAATAAAGAAGGTGTTTCTCAATCTGAAATCACCAACGCATCGTCTATTACCAAAATTCAACAGAAACGTAAAACAAAGCCAACAACTCAGAAGTTAATCTCTGAGATTATTGAAGGCAATATTACTGCTTTAAGCAGAGCAATAACTTTAGTTGAAAGTTCAAATCCAAATCATTTAGAGCAAGCCAACAATATTATTAAAGGTTGTCTTCAACATGCAAATGCTTCAGTAAGAATTGGCATTACAGGAGTTCCTGGAGTTGGTAAGAGTACATTTATTGAAGCCTTTGGAATGCATTTAACTTCTATAGGTAAAAAGGTAGCAGTATTGGCTATTGATCCAAGTAGTAGTTTAAGTAAAGGGAGTATTTTAGGTGACAAGACCAGAATGGAAGACTTGGTAAAAAACGAGAATGCTTTTATAAGACCTTCTCCTTCTGGCAGTTCTTTAGGTGGTGTAGCCCGAAAAACGCGTGAAACAATTATCTTATGTGAAGCTGCAGGTTTTGACACCATTATGATTGAAACTGTTGGTGTTGGACAAAGTGAAACTGCAGTTCATAGTATGGTGGATTTCTTCTTATTACTGAAGTTAGCTGGAGCTGGAGATGAGTTACAAGGCATAAAACGTGGTATCATTGAAATGGCAGATGCCATTGCCATCAATAAGGCAGATGGTGACAATCTAAAAGCGGCAAAACTCGCTAAGCTTGAATTTAATAGAGCTTTACATTTATATCCTCAGAAAGATTCAGAATGGCAACCAAAAGTGATGTTATGTAGCGCTTTAAAACAAGAAGGTATTGAAGATCTTTGGAAAGTAGTTCAATCTTATATAGCGCACACTAAGTCTAACAATTACTTTGAGCACAATAGAAAAGAGCAAAACAAATTCTGGTTATTGCAAACTATTGAAGACCGATTGAAATCTGATTTTTTTAATCAGCCAAAGATAAAAGAAGCACTAAAACTTCAATTGCAACTTATTGAGGATGGGGAAACAACCCCTTTTGTAGCTGCAGAATATTTACTTAGTTTGTAAAATTAGCCTTATACCAATCTACTTGTTTTTGAACCGCTTCTAATAAGGTTGTTTTCGGATCGTAATTCAACAATTTTCTAGCCTTATCAATATTGGCTTTTGTACGAGATTGATCACCTGGACGTTTAGGAATTACATTAAGAGCAATTGATTTTCCAAGCACTTGCTCTACAGCTTCAATTCCATCTTTAGTGGTGTGTTCTACTTCAGTTCCTAAATTAATAATTTCGCCATCTACTTTTGCCTCATTAGAAATCACACTAACTATACCATCTACAATACCACCAACATAAGTAAAACTTCGTAAATGCTTATCACTACCTTCAAATAAAGGGAATGGTTTATCTTGTAATCCTAATGCAATCAGTTTGGTATACATCTTTTCAGGACGCTCTCTTGGTCCAATTACAAAATAAAGTCTTAACGAACAAGCAGGCATTAATAGCTCTCTACTCTTTTGAAGTACAAGCTGCTATGCTGCTAATTTTGTCACGCCATAATGCGATGCTGGCTTAGGTGCAATACTTTCTGGAAATGTTGCTTCCAAACCATATATAGATGATGTTCCAATATTAACAAAGAGTTTTAAATTTGAACAAGAAAGGGCAAAATCTACTAAATTTTTTGTTGCAATTATATTATTAGAAAAATAGTCTTCAAACGTACACGTTTGAGAAATTCCAGGTTGTGCAGCAAAATGAAAAATATAACTGAAGTCATGAGGTAAATCCTCAGCAAAACTAGCGTCTCGTAAATCTCTCTTGATTATAGTGATTCCTTTTTCAGTTAATTCCTTAGCGTTTAACTGTTTTAAATCTAAACTATAGTAATCACTAAAACTATCTAAAGCTACAACTTCATGTCCAAGACTATGTAGACGTTCAGCCGTATGAGAACCAATAAATCCAGCTGCTCCAGTAACAAGTATTTTCATTTTTATGATTTAATGCACAAAATAACAATATATAAATCAATCTAAAACCATAATCGGAGTATAAAAAAGAATATTTTTGCAGTACTAAGTCTGTGAAAATGCAATTTAAATTCACCATTATTGTTCCTGTTTATAATGAAGAAGACAATTTAAAACGTCTTGAAGATGAACTGTTGGCTTATATCCGCACCTCAGAAATATCGACAAAAATCTTATTTGTTAATGATGGTTCAACAGATGAAAGTCTGACTAGTATTGAATCTATTTGCAAAAGAAACATTGATTTTAGTTTCTTATCATTCGATAAGAACTATGGATTAAGCTCAGCCATTAAAGCAGGGTTTGATTATACAGAGACTGAATTTGTTGGTTATATTGATGCAGATTTACAAACGTCTCCAAAAGATTTCAATTTACTTTTGGAACATATGAATGACAATGATTTGGCAACAGGTGTTCGCACTCATCGAAATGATAGTTTGTCAAAAAAAGTATCTTCAAAAATCTCTAATAGTATACGCAGGCTTTTCACAAAAGATGGAATGGACGATACTGGCTGTCCTTTAAAAGTAATAAAAACCGAATACGCAAAACGAATTCCAATGTTTAGAGGCTTACATCGATTTCTACCAGCAATGGTTCTTTTGCAAGACGGAAATATTAAACAAATACCTATTCAGCATTTCCCAAGAGTTGCTGGAAGTTCAAAATTTGGAATAAAAAATCGGTTACTTGGACCATTAGCAGATTGCTTTGCCTATTTATGGATGAAGAAAAAAACGATTAATTATAAGGTTAGCAAGCAACAACTCTAAACTTTAGTTGCGCTCGAATCTATACTGCAAGTATTTGAATAGCTTATAAAATAAGAAACCTGAAAAGGCACCAAATAACATTCCGCTTAACACATCTAATGGATAATGCACGCCAACATAAATTCTACTATAACCCATAGCAATAGCCCAAACGACTAAAATGTATGTTATGTATTTGTATTTAGATCGAAGCATTAAACTCATAAATACTGCAACTGCCATTGAATTTGAAGCGTGACCAGAGAAATATCCATATTTGCCACCACATGACCGTTTTACTAATCTAATGATGTCATCAATTTCCGGATTATAACAAGGTCGTAATCGCAGGACCAACATCTTTTTAAATAAATTAGTAATTTGATCTGTAAATGTAATCATCAATGCAATAACCAAAATTGTTATAAGAAACATCTTCATTGTAAGACGTTTATACAATAAAAAGAGTAACAGTGCATAAAATGGAATCCAATTAAACTTGGTCGTATAAAACATCCAAAAAGCATCCCACGTTTCTGTACCTAATCCATTTAGGTACACAAATAATTCGGTGTCAAGTTTTACTAATTCTTCTAACATTATTCGTCGTATATAGAAACTTCTCTATCATAAAAATCGGTTGCAGACTGAATAAGATTTTCAGCTTCGGCTTCAATTTCTTTTTCATCATGCTCATCAAACTCTTCAAACCATTCTACTTCATCATCTTCGAGATTGATAATAAATCGAGGAAATTCAGTATGAATAACATAAATCGCATTGGGATGATCTGTATTATCGCCTAGTATGAATTTTGGAAGTTCCATGTATATTAAATGTTTAGTCTTAACTATTATTTGAATTCAAAATTAACTTTTTAGTTAGATAATTAAACCTAATAAACAATAAAATTGCTGCAACTGTTAATCCTGCTAACAATCCTAACCAAATTCCGAAGCTTCCATACGCCTCTTCTTTGCCTAAAAAATAACTTATAGGAAATCCGATAACCCAGTAAGATATAAATGTAATGAGTGTTGGTATTTTGACATCTTGCAACCCTCGTAGAGCTCCCAAAACAACAACTTGTATACCATCACTTAGTTGAAAAATTGCAGCAGCAATCATTAGTTTTGATGCTATACTAATCACTTCTGTATTATCAATTAAGTTTTCTGCATCATTGAGGTCTACATATAGTTTAGGAAGTTGATTATGAAATATAAAGAAAATTATTCCAAAGAATATGGATAACATAATTGCCAATAAAAAGAATGAAAACGCAATGCGACGCAATTCAAAATATTGATGTAATCCTTTTTGATTGCCTACTCTAATCATAGAAGCAACACCTAATCCCATAATCACCATAAAGGTCATTGATGATAGATTTAAAGCGATTTGATTAGCTGCTTGAGGGTTTTTCCCTAATAATCCGCTTAACCATATAGCTGCTGTAAATATTGCGACCTCAAAAAACATCTGCATCGCACTTGGATAACCCAAATTAATTACTTTCTTAAACATCAACTTATCTAAAACAAATAGTTTAATATTTGTTACATAAGCTCTAGATTTTTCTTTTTTAGTGAGTAGCCACCAAAGATAAATCACCATGATTACTCTTGAGACTAAGGTTCCATATGCAGCACCAACGATGCCCATTTCTGGAAAACCAAACTTCCCAAAAATGAGTAAATAGTTTAATACTATATTGACGATATTAGCCAAAACAGTAGCATACATAGGATATCTCGTCATTGAAAGTCCGTCACTAAATTGCTTAAAAGCTTGAAAAATTATTAATGGTATTAATGAAAACGCTACAAGATTAAGATAGGGCAAAGCGAGCTCAACAACCTCAACAGGTTGCTTCATAAAATACAATAGTGGTTTAGCTAAAAAGACAGAACAAAATAGCACTAGACCTAAAATTATGCATAGAAATAAGCCATGTTTAAATGACGATTTACCTTCCTTAAAATTATTGCCTGCATCAGCTTCAGCAACAAGTGGTGTAATTGCCGTTGAAAAACCAATTCCAATAGACATGGCAATGAACATAAAACTATTTCCTAAGGAGACAGCCGCCAATTCCGCTGTTCCAAGCTGACCAACCATTACATTATCAACAAATTGTACAAGTGTATGCCCCAACATTCCCAGCATCACTGGTGCAGCCAATTTCCAATTAAGTTTAAATTCTTTTGTGTAATCTGATAAAGTCAATCCTATAATTTTAAGTCTTCAAAGGTAAGTCTTTGTAGAATATTACAAGTTAAATACCTCAAATTTGTAAAAAACCGAATTGCAATAGATTGACAATTATAACGTTATAAACTCAAATTGTTGATAAGTTGAATTCTATTTATTTAGCCAGAACATTTGAAAGCATTATTTTTACTCTATAAATACCTTATTTTAGTAGGTTAGGTATTTGGGATAGAAACTTTTTTAGCTATTATTTTAGAGGGATTTAAAAATTTTGTTGTTAAAAAACGTTTCAGGCAAAAAGAGGATTTATTCCTCTTTTTGTTGTTTATAGCGTTTTGTTATTTAACAAAACTTTTGAACTACCAATTACAAGGTTTTGTAAATTATACACCAAACCTTAATTATGAAATTTATTACTCTCCTTTGCATTTGTTTTGTTTCTGTTATTTATTCTCAATCCAAAGACAATAATCCAGTTCCATTTATAGAAAATACTGCGATACAGTTTCCTAATGTTAGAGATGTCGCAATCACAGCAAATGAAAATGAAGTTATCTTTTCAGCCCAAAGCGTTATGGGAGATGTTTCCGCACTTGTGTACGTTAGAAAAAACAAAGAAGGCTGGTCAACTCCTGAAGTTCTTTCTTTTTCTGGACAATATTTTGATATTGAACCTTTCTTTTCTAGTGATGGGCTCGCATTATACTTTGCTTCAAATAGACCTTTGAATGAAACGTCTTCAGAATCTAAAGACTTCGATATTTGGTATGCAACAAGGACAAGTATAAGCGAAAGATGGTCTGAACCTCAAAATTTAGGAGCTCCAATAAACACAGAAAAGGATGAGTTCTATCCCGTTATTACAGATTCAAAAAACATATACTTTACTCTTGATAATTTGGCCTCGAAAAGAAAAGATGACATCTATTTGAGTGAATTTAAAGATGGTACTTACACTACTCCAAAACCTTTAGGTAATGCCATAAATAGTGAAGGATATGAGTTTAATGCTTTTATTTCACCAGATGAATCCTTTTTAATATATAGCTGCTATAATAGAAAAGACGGTTTTGGTAGTGGTGATCTTTATATAAGCTATAAGAACGACAACAATGAATGGAGTGAATCAAAAAACATGGGCAATACCATAAATTCTGACAAGATGGATTACTGCCCATTTGTTGACACGAATTCTAAAACCCTATATTTTACAAGTAAACGAAATGCAACACGTAAAAATTATACTTCTAGAATGACTACGGAAGAACTAAAAAAGGTGTTTAGTAGTTATAAAAATGGGGCTAGCAGATTATATAAAATGAAAATGCCTGAATTAAAAACAAAAGACTAACGTTATATGCGTCTTTCTACCCATTCTATAAATCTATAGAATGTTGGAATTGGATCTTTAATGAAAGACATAGCTTCAGAATTATTAACGAGGAAATTCTTTTTAAATAGAAATGAAGGTTTTCTTTTGATAGACTTTAACACACCTTTTAAACGCATATACTCAATCTCTTTATATTGTGTGTTTTCAATTGCATTATTCATAGCCAATTGAACAGCTAACTCAGGGAAGTTGATTCCAGCAAATCTAGAACCTTCAACGCTTCCCCAAAAACGAGCGTTTATTTCAATGATTTTATAATCATTTCTATTTTCATCATAACGTAAATCAATATGAGCAACGCCAGACCAATGTAGTGCTTCCATGAGTTTAGCAACTAAATCTAATAATGCATCATTCCTTAAAAAATCAAAGCTTAATTGTGGAGCAAAAGAATTATGACCTTGTAATTTTCCTTTTTGGATAGTATGCGTGAGAATTTTTCCATTTAAACAAAGTACACTACAATCTATATCGTACCCTTCAATGTATTCCTGAATGAATAATTCACTAAAGTCTGAATGCTTATTTAAATACTTATCTAGTTCTTTCTCACCTTTAAACTTCACTATTCCATAACCTCCTTTTTCATCCAAAGGTTTTATTAAAACGGGAAATTGCAAGTCAAATTCCTCATTAGAATACGACTCAAAACTACTGAAATGTTTATACTTGGGATGTGGTAATTTATGCTCATTCAAAAAACGACTAAGCTTGTGTTTATTAATGGCAATTTCAAAATTACCGATTTCAGGTAGTGGTATTACTTTTACTGAATTTGGTAAATCATGCGAATTATTAATAAAAAATCCAATAGCATCTTCTGCAATGGGAATAATAATTGAAATGTTCTGGTCTTTGACTTCCTTAGAGATTATCTCCAACCATTCTTTATTAGAGGTCTTTTTATAAAATTTATAATACGATGTATACTTAGAATACTTTGTAGCAGTTCTTTTCTTGTCAGATAACACAAAAAATTTGTAATCAGAATTCTGAGACAAACAATTCATAACGGTTAGAGCCCAAGTGCTATTGCCATCTGGTATTAAAACATGAAACTTAGAACTCATGAATTTGTAAGGGAATTAGTCGATTATGCTTTTCAAATATAACAGTTTTCAATAAAATGGAAGAATAGCTTTTTGTTGTGCTTCGTTAAATTCTGAAATCATATCGCTAACGATTTGAGCAGCAGGCTTTATATCATGAATCAACCCAGCAATTTGTCCGATTTCTAACTCGCCATCATCAAGATCTCCTTCAAACATTCCGCGTTTTGCTCTTGCTCTACCAAGATGGGTTTTTAACTCTTCAACTGTAGGGCCTTTTTTATAAATTTCTTGAAGCTCATTGAAAAACTTGTTTTTTATAAGTCTAACTGGAGCCAATTCTTTTAATGTGAGTTGTGTATCACCTTCTTTAGCATCAACAACAACATTTTTGAATGCTTGATGCGAAGATGCTTCTTCGCTAGCAACAAATCTACTACCAACTTGCACTGCATCAGCACCTAATATCATAACCGCAAACATTGTACTTCCTGTTGCAATTCCACCTGCAGCAATTAACGGAATACTCAATTGCTCTTTTACCATTGGAATTAAAGTCAATGTTGTGCTTTCTTCGCGACCATTATGACCTCCTGCTTCAAATCCTTCAGCAACAACAGCATCTACACCAGCTTCTTGAGCTTTGAGAGCAAATTTCACACTACTAACGACATGAACAACGGTAATACCTCTTTCTTTCAACCAAGATGTCCATGTTTTCGGGTTTCCAGCCGAAGTAAACACAATTTTCACATCCTCTTCAACGATAATATTCATTATCTCCACAATGTTTGGATATAGCATTGGGACATTAACACCAAACGGCTTGTTAGTCGCTTTTTTACATTTTTGGATATGTTCTCGTAGCACATCTGGATACATGGAGCCTGCACCAATTAAACCAAGTGCACCAGCATTACTTGCAGCCGAAGCTAATTTCCAACCACTATTCCAAATCATTCCAGCTTGGATTATTGGATATTTAATATTGAAAAGCTCAGTGATTTTATTTACCATTTAAGATTTTATAAGTTTGAATGTTTTAGAACCTTTATTAGATTCAAAAGACATCATGTAAACACCTGAAGCCATTAAAGACAAATCTAATTTGGTTTCAGATTGAATAATGTTTTTTTCTAAAACTAGTTTCCCTAAAACATTGTATATTTTCAAGTTCGTTGGTTCTGCACTAGTCGGAATTTGAATATTAAGGATATTACTTACTGGGTTTGGAAAGACTTTAAAGCGCACAAATTCTTCTTCCGCAAGTGACAAACCAATTTCTAAGGCCAATTCAAAATTTGGAATTCCAAAACCTAAAAAGAAGTCTGGCGTATTAAATTGTGATGCAGACATCCTCACGAATTGCTTAATTTCTTCATTGGTAGCATCTGGCAATGCTTGCCACAACGAAGCAATTGCTCCAGCCATAATTGGAGAACTAAAAGATGTTCCGCTATTATTTATGATAACATTACTTGAATTAACAACTGCTGCAGCCGCTCCTCGAGCTACTACATCTGGTTTTTGAGTAGGTTGCGATGCATTTCCTTGAGAGCTAAATGGCGCATAATTACCTTCAAAATCGACAGCTCCAATACTAAAAACACCTGATGCATCAGCTGGTGCTCCAACAATTTGCCACTCATTACCACCTGAATTTCCAGCTGAGTTTACAACTAGGATTCCTTTTTCATTTGCAATATTTGCGCCTTTTGTAATAAAAGCAGTATTACCATCCATATCACTTGGAGTGTAACTATAATTCTCATTTTCAAAAACGCGATAACCTAAAGACGAATTAATAATATGAACACCTAGACTGTCTGCACGCTCGGCAGCTTCAACCCAATAACTTTCTTCAACTGGCATTTCACCAGCAGAGTCTTCAGTCCTAAATAAATAATATGAAGCATCTGGAGCTGTCCCAACAAATTCATCTTGAATAAAACCAGCCATATCACTCAATACTCTTGTTCCATGTTCATTGCCAGTAAATTCAAATACATCATCGTTACGATCAACAAAGTCATAACCTCCTAATAAATCATCATTATCACGTAAACGTTGAAAGGCATCCATGGTATTCACATTTGGAAATCCAGCATCTAATACTGCTATTACAATGCCTTCTCCAGTATAATCTGATACATGTAAATGATCTACACCTATCATTTCTACTTGGTTTAGAGCACTTCCGTATTCGAAATCGATCAAACTTTCTTCAATCTCAAATTTATTATTACTCAATGCTACTCTGGATTCGGAATTGAGGCTTTTGTCAGCAAAATCAATAGATGCAACAAAATCTAAATCTGCAAGAACACTAATATTATCAGTTTCTAAACCTATAACGTAAACAGCATTGAACCATTTTGATTTCGCCATAACCGTAATTCCAGTTTGAACTTTAAGTTGTGAAATATAATTTTCGTTAACAGGAACGTCACGCTCATCAATAGGAATACTGTGAGTAGCCTTTCTTTCTATTGCGTTTTGAGTTAAAATTGAGATTGGGTTAGCTATTGAAGTAGCTACATTTTCTTTATCTGTAAGATAAACCCAAGCATGTTCTTGTGCAAAAGACATGTACTGAAAAAGCATAAAGCCTATGAGTAATAGTTTTTTCATCTTGCAATTATTTGGGTAATTTTTTACTGCAATTTAAGAAATAACTCCCGAACCTACTAATTCGTCATCTAAATACCACGCAACAAACTGTCCTTCGGTAATAGCGGATTGTAGATTTTCAAACTCTACAAAAAGACCATTATTCATCTTGTAAATCGTTGCATTTTCAAGAGTTTGACGATAACGAATTCTGGCTTTTACAGACATTGATTCACCATTAGCTAAAGCTAAATCTTCGCGTACCCAATGCAATTCTTCATTAGTCACGAATAAAGCCGTTTTAAGTAATCCTGGATGACTTTTACCTTGACCTGTATAAATTACATTTTCATCTACGTCAGTATCTATAACAAACAATGGCTCTACAGTTCCTCCTACTGCCAATCCTTTACGTTGTCCTTTTGTGAAATAATGTGCGCCTTGATGTTTCCCTACTATTTGTCCATCTGAAACTGAATATTCTTTTTTTTGAGTTAAATATTCTAGTTCCTGTTCTTTTGAATCAAATGCTGGTGCTTTAATTTGATATAGCTCTTGCTCTTTAGGTATTTCAACAATAACCCCTTCTTTAGGTTTTAATTTTTGTTGAAGAAACTCAGGCAATCTCACTTTCCCAATAAAACATAGGCCTTGAGAATCTTTCTTATCTGCGGTTACCAAATCAAGTTTTGTTGCAATCTCTCGAACTTCGGGTTTTGTCAATTCTCCAATTGGGAATAGAGCTTTTGCTAATTGCTTTTGAGACAATTGACATAAAAAGTAAGATTGGTCTTTATTAGTATCTGCGCCAGCTAAAAGCTGATAAACTTCTTTTCCGTCTTTTTCAAGTATCCCTTTTCTACAGTAATGACCTGTAGCTACATAATCTGCTCCAAGATCAAGTGCTATTTTCATGAACACATCAAATTTGATTTCTCGATTACAAAGCACATCAGGATTTGGTGTTCTTCCTTTTTTATATTCGTCAAACATATAGTCGACAATACGATCTTTATATTGCACACTCAAATCTACTGTTTGGAAAGGAATGCCTAACTTATCAGCAACTAACATGGCATCATTGCTATCATCTAACCAAGGACATTCATCAGAAATAGTCACAGAATCGTCATGCCAGTTTTTCATAAACAAGCCAATTACTTCATAACCTTGCTCTTTTAATAAGTAAGCAGCAACGCTTGAATCTACACCTCCGGAAAGTCCGACAATAACTCTTTTCATTCTGCAAAATTAAGAAATAAAAATAGCAACGTAAACACCGTTGCTATTGTATATGACTATATAGTAAATAACTTTTAACTATTGCTTTTTTGGATTATTACTTCGTCGGGTATGATCTGTTGATTTTTTGAGTTTTCCACCTTCATAATAGTTCCAGGTTTTGTGTTTGCGTCCATGTTGGTATTCGCCTTCGGCTAACATAATTCCATCACCATCATAGTATTTTGCCAAACCATGAAGTTCATCATTTTTATATAAGAATTCTTTTAGCAATATTCCTTTTTCTGAATACCATTTAGATTCACCTTCTAACTTTCCGTCCTTGTAAATTGAAGTTTCAGCGATCTGACCATTTTTATAGTATACAACCTTGTCACCTACTAAATTACCATTATCATCATAAGATTCGGTAGACATAACTGCAGCAGAATTATTATGGTAATAGGTCCACTTCCCAGTATATAGTCTTCCATTCATAGTTCCTTCACTAATCGGCTTTCCTTTTGATGAGATAAATTTAACAGAAGCCATGCTATTATTAGGATTGAAGACTTTAATAGCACTCAAAACACTTTTCTTTTTATTTAAGGTATAAAACTTAAACGTGTCCATTTCTTTACCATGATCAAACTTACCTTCATACCGTAATTGATCAGTTTTATCAAAATACTTTTTCCATACGCCATGGCGATTCCCTGCCTCATCAAACTGATTTACAGTGTTTTGAGCAAAAGCACCAAGACTTATCATTGTTAAAATAAACATAAAAAATAAGCGATTCATAATATTTTGTTTAATCATTTCGTAGTTTTGTTAAACAGATTGATTTGATAGAATAAAGTTAAACAACAAAAACTCAAAAAAATGAAAATTATTTCAAAAACATTTAAAATTTTGCCTTTATTATTATTCGTCTTTGCTTTTCAAGCATGTAGCAGCGACGATGATAATGATTCAATTACCTTGCCGCAACAATTAGACATTGTGGAAACTGCAATTGCGACGCCTGAACTATCTAGTTTAGTAGCCGCTTTACAAGCTGCAGATGGAGATTTAGTAAGTGTACTTAAAGGAAATGGTCCTTTTACAGTATTAGCTCCAACAAATGATGCTTTTGCGACATTCTTAAGTTCAAATGGATTCGCTCAATTAAGTGACGTACCAACAGACGTTTTAGCTCAAGTATTATTAAACCATGTTATTTCTGCCAATATAACATCAACTACTTTAGCAGGATTAGGAAGCGGTTACACAAGAACAAATGCTGATGGAGCAGGAAACGAAAACCTAAGTATTTATTATGACACGTCAAATGGCGTACGATTTAATAATTCATCTTCTGTAATAGATGGAGGAGCTGATGTTAGTGCTTCTAATGGTACAGTTCATATTGTTGATGCTGTAATAGGTTTACCAGACATTGTTGACCATGCATTAAACAATGACAATTTCACTTCATTAACTGGAGCGTTATCATCTGAAAACTTAGTAACTACATTACAAGGAGCTGGTCCATTTACAGTATTTGCTCCAACAAACGATGCTTTTGCTGATTTTACAAACCCTAACAGTAACGGTTTATCAGATATTCTTTTAAACCATGTACTTATAGGCACTACAGCTTTAGCGGAAGGTTTATCAACAAGTTATGTAAGTACTGGTGCTGCAAATGCTGATGGTGACAACTTAAGTTTATACGTTAATGTTGGTGACGATGGTAGCGTTATGCTCAATGGATCTTCTATGGTAGTTGTTACTGATGTGATTGGTACTAATGGTGTGATTCACGTTGTAGATAATGTTATTGACTTACCTACAATTGCAACTTTTGCAACTACAAATGCTGCTTTAGGAAACTTAGTTGCTGCTTTACAATTAGCTGATACAGGTTCACCAACAGTACCATGGATTAATACAGTTTCTGATGTTGCTGCTGGACCTTTTACAGTATTTGCTCCAACAAATGATGCTTTTGCTGATTTATTATTAGAGTTAGATCCTTCAGGAAATACAGCTCTAGGTGATTTAGATCCTGCAACAGTTGATGCTGTTTTACTAGTACATGTTGTTAGTGGAAATGTTCGCGCTGCTGATTTACCAAGTCTAATGGGAACTGTTCCTACATTAGGAGGAGATTTATCTTTAGATGTAAACACATTAACACTTACGGATGCTTTAATGAGAGAGATTGGAATTATTGCTGCACTTACAGACATTCAAGCTACGAATGGTGTTGTACACGTTGTAGACAGAGTAATACGTCCATAAAAATATTCATTTCAAATTGATTAATAGTAGATTAATTTGACCTGATTGATTGGTTGGTTGAAAGAGCTTCTAGAACGTCTAGGAGCTCTTTTTTATTGCTTTAGAATAAGCGAATAAAAAAGCCTCTGGATAATTCCATAGGCTTTTTTATTATTAACTAAACTAACACTTACTTTTTACCTCTTTGTTGTGCTTGTTTTTGTTCTTCTGCTTGAACCATCATATCAGCCATTTTTTTCTGAAACTTGTTCTGTTTTTTAGGCTTTTTCTTATTCTCTTGCATTTGAGCATGAATCTTATCTTCATCTAAAATGTAATTCTTAATCACTAACATAATTCCAATACTAATAAGGTTAGAAATAAAGTAATACAAACTCAATCCTGATGCATACTGATTAAAGAATACTAACATTAAGATTGGTGAGAAGTAAATCATATACTTCATCATTTTGCCCATATCAGGCATACCTTCTTGAGTAGGTTGTGATGCCATTTGTTGACCAGTAGTCATTTTCATGTAAAAGAAAATTGCGATAGCAGCCAAAATTGGAAATAAACTCACGTGATCTCCATACATAGGAATACTAAATCCATTAGGGAAATCGTAAATAGAATCAAAAGATGATAAATCATCTGCCCAAAGGAAACTCTTTTGTCTTAAAGCGAATGCTGTTGGGAAAAACATGAATAATGCATAGAATACTGGCAATTGAATTAATCCTGGCAAACATCCAGCTAACGGACTTGCGCCTGCTTTGTTCTGAAGAGCCATTGTTTCCTGTTGCGCCTTCATTTTGTTGTCTTTGTGCTTTTCCTTAATCGCATCCAATTCTGGTTTTAAAACACGCATCTTAGCTTGTGACAAGAATTGCTTGTATTGCACAAACGACATCATCAATTTGATTAAAACCGTCATTACTATAATAGCAATACCATAAGGTAAAAACCCACTTAAAAATCCGAATAGCGGAATAAACAAGTGCTTATTGATCCATCCAAAAATTCCCCAACCAAATGGGATACTCTCTTCTAAACTATGTTCATATTGCTTAAGAATCTTACTATCTGTTGGTCCGAAATACAATTTAAAATTGTTGTCTGCTTCTCCTCCATTAAATGCTAAAGGCAATTTTGAAGCAAACTGTTTTGTAAATACGGTGTCTATAGCCTCATCTGCAACTAAATCGTTAGATGAAATGGTAGCTTTTGTAAAGGGTTGATCTGCAACTAAAATTGAACTAAAAAAGTGTTGTCTGTATGATAACCATCTTGCATCTTCAATGATCTCTTCATCTTCACCAGCTTGTGCTAACTTACTAATCTTATCACCTTCATGCATGTAGGTTAATCGTGTGTAACGATTTTCATAAGTAATACTTTCATCATGACGATAGGTCTTTAATCTCCAATCTAAATTGATTTCTTGAGAACTATTAACCACATTGTTTAACCCTTTAGATACAATTGAAAAATCAACCATATATTCACCAGGTTTCAACTCATAACGGTATTCTAAATACTTGTTTTCTGAAGATTTTAACTTCATAGACACTATGGTATTCTCTCCATTCATAGACACAGAAGGTTGGAAATACAAATCTTTAGTATTTAAGATTCTGTTATCTGCTGTTGGAAACGTAATGTTGAAATCTTGATTACCATCTTTTATTAAATGAATAGGTACAGAATCGTAATCGACAAAGCTGCTCAATCTTACTTCTGAAAGAAACCCACCTTTATTACTGAATTTTAAATCAAGAACATCTGTCTGAACAGTTGTATGCGCATCTGTTGCAGATGGCAATGTAGAAGAATAGGCAAAAGCACCTAACTTACTTTTTAAGCCTACTAACTGAAGTGAATCGTTTGCAGAATTATTAGAATAATCTGCAGCTGTAGTCACAACAGCATCTTCAGTAGTTTTTTCAACTGCTGCTTTTTTCTCTGCTTCTACTTGTTCTTGCTTTTCTTTTTCAGCAATTTCTTCAGGTGTTGGCTGATTTTTCCACATCATGAATAACAAGATTCCGAATATAAGAACGAATCCTATGATGGACTTTAAGTCAAATTTTTTTTCTTCCATTTGTATTGATTAGAGTCTCCTTTAAAAGAAGAGGACGCTTTGAGATAACAAAAAGCTGTCCAATATTAGTTTTGTGCCATACTGACACTATTTTTATCGGTTTTGAAATTTAAGGCTGCTTTTACAAAAGCTACAAACAGTGGATGCGGATTCGCAACTGTACTTTTGTATTCTGGGTGATATTGTACTCCAACAAACCAATTATGACTAGGGATTTCTACAATTTCTACCAATCCTGTTTCTGGATTAAAACCTGTAGCTTTCATACCAGCATCTTCAATTTGTTGCTTATAAATATTATTAAATTCGTAGCGATGTCTGTGACGCTCTTCAATGTTAGATGATTGATACACTTCTTTAGCAATGCTTCCGTCAACTAAAGTACAATCCCAAGCACCAAGACGCATGGTTCCACCTTTATCTGTAATTGCTTTTTGAGATTCCATCAAATCAATTACAGGATTTGGTGTGTTCTCATCCATTTCAGTAGAATTTGCATCGGCTAATTTTAGTACATTTCTAGCATATTCAATGACTGCCATTTGCATACCTAAACAAATTCCTAAAAACGGAATATTGTTTTCACGTACATATCTTACAGCTTCAATTTTACCTTCAATGCCACGCTCTCCAAAACCTGGAGCCACAAGTACGGCATCTAAATGTTTCAATAATTTAGAGGCACTAGCTTCAGTTAGAGATTCAGAATGTATCGATTCTACTTTTACTTTAACTTCATTTTCTGCACCTGCATGAATAAAAGATTCTAAAATAGATTTGTACGAATCTTGAAGTTCTACATACTTACCAATTAATCCTATAGTCACTTCCCCTTTTGGATTTTTATGACGTGATAAAAACTGGTTCCATATGGTTAAGTCAGGCTTCTTACTATCAAGAGCTAATTTTTTCAATACCACTTTATCTAAACCTTCGTCTAGCATTAAATTTGGTACATCGTAAATGGTTGACGCATCAATAGATTGTATCACAGCTTCTTGACGTACGTTACAAAACTTAGCCAATTTTACGCGTAACTCTATTGGTAATTCATGTTCTGTACGGCAGACCAAAATATCTGCCATCACTCCACTTTCCATCAAGGTTTTTACACTGTGTTGTGTTGGTTTTGTTTTTAATTCTCCAGCAGCAGATAAATATGGCACTAAGGTTAAATGAATAACAATTGCGTTATTTTCTCCTAATTCCCATTTTAACTGACGTACAGCTTCTACATAAGGCAATGATTCAATATCACCAACAGTTCCACCAATTTCGGTAATTACGATATCGTAATCTCCCGTTTGTCCTAAGATTTGCACACGATGTTTAATCTCGTCTGTAATATGAGGAATCACCTGTACTGTTTTACCCAAAAACTCACCGCGACGTTCTTTTTGAATCACGCTTTGGTAGATGCGACCAGTCGTTACATTATTAGACTGACTTGTAGGCACGTTTAAAAAACGTTCGTAGTGACCGAGGTCTAAATCGGTTTCTGCACCATCATCTGTGACATAGCATTCGCCATGCTCGTAAGGGTTTAAGGTTCCTGGATCTACGTTAATGTAAGGGTCTAATTTTTGAATGGTCGTCCTGTAACCTTGTGCTTGGAGCAATTTTGCTAAAGAAGCAGCAATGATGCCTTTTCCAAGTGAAGAGGTTACTCCTCCAGTTACAAAGATGTATTTAGTAGTTGTCATGTTGCGCTGTTAAACGCAGGCAAAATTACAAAATAAAACTAGTTATTTGGGTATTGTTTAAGGTTTAATAGTTAAAATTCAGTTGAAGCATTTTAGAATTAAAAAACCATGAAATTTTTACAACAGGTTCATAGAACTCCGTATTGATTTTATTAAAAAAAAAGACGAACTTTGTGTGACAACAGATATGATCAATTTCAACTGAACATATTTCAACGAAAACATACCATACATCATGTTTAAGAAAATTAAAGCTAAAATAAGGGGTTTTAAATATGCGAAAGCAGATAAAGTGTTTTGTATTGGCAACAATAAAACGGGAACAACTAGTGTGGCTAAAATTTTCGAAGAAGTTGGTTTAGCTGTTGGACGTCAAGAACCTTTTGAGTTCCTTGTAAACGATTGGTATAACAATAACTATACAGAAATACTTAATGACGTCAAATACAAAGGTGTTGCGTTTCAAGACATTCCTTTTAGTTTGCCAAACACGTATAAGGTACTTGATAAACATTTCCCGAATAGCAAGTTCATATTAACGGTTAGAGATTCACCAGAGGCATGGTATAAATCACTTACCTCTTTTCATGCTAAATTATTTGGAAATGGAAACATTCCAACAAAAGAAGATTTACAAAACGCAGACTATATTTATAAAGGTTGGATGTGGGACGTGAACAGAATGCTTTACAACACTCCTGAAGACGATATTTATAACGAGGCCATTGTAAAACAGCAATATATTGATCATAACGATGATGTTATTGCTTATTTCAAGGATAAACCAGGACAGTTGCTTGTTGTGAATCTAAAAGACAAAGACACCTTAACAAGAATTCTAGCTTTTTTAGGAGTAAAAAGTGATCTCAAAGAGATTCCTTGGGAAAATAAAACCTAAGTCTTTTACTATAACATCCTATCTAGGATATCGCTTCTGAATATCTCTAATGAGATGCTCCAATCCATTTAATTTGAGTTCATACACTTGGGTCAACATATCACCTAATTTTCCTTTTGGGAAACCTTTGTTGTGGTACCAAACGACATAATATTCTGGCAAGTCAATGAGGTATCTACCTTCGTATTTACCATAAGGCATTTTGGTATGTGCGAGTTTTATTAAAAATTGAGGGTCTGGTTGGATCACTATTATTGCTGAGATTTGTAAGCTTCAAACTTCTTTAAATTTTCAGTCACATAAGCAGCCCATTTGGCTTGCTCTTCTTTATTAATAGAATTCTGGCTCTGTGTATCATATTGACTTTGCATGTCTGCCAGTTCTTTATTCACTGCTTTATGAAGTGTGTTTAATTGCGCTTTTATGTTTTGAGAAACTTGTAATCGTGCCAATCGATATCGAAAGATACGTACGTGTAATTCGGTAATATCAAAATGAAGTTGCTCATGCGCCAATATATGATCATTACATCTGTCTTCAATATACCATGAATCTTCTGTGTAAAAATACGCTTCGGCTTGTGCATCAAAATCAGTAATGCGATTATCTGTTTTTCTTACAGAATACGTAAATGTTATTCCGGAAGCTGTCACTGCTGCAGCATCAGATTCGGTTTGTTTTGGTCCTTTAAAATCTGCCCATGATAATTTTTTGGCGTCATTCCATTCAATGGTTTCACCATCAATTACTGAGCTGTTTAGAAACACTACAAGAATTAAAAAAAATCTAGTTATCATTAGTTCCAGTTAAACGTGATATCTTTTTCGATATCAGGATGTAAACTGTAATGAACAGGACAGGTATTTGCAATACGTTCTAAAATCTTACGGGTTTTGTCATCAGCTTCAAAAGGAAACTCTAAAACCACTTCAATTTTCGAAATCCGTCTTGGTTCGCTCGCCATTGTTTTAGCAACATGTGCTGTGGTTCCAGTCATGTCAACTCCCATATCGCGTGCTTTGATTCCCATAACGGTAATCATACAACTGGCTAATCCTGTAGCTACAGTATCTGTAGGTGAGAACGCTTCCCCTTTGCCATTATTGTCTGTTGGTGCATCTGTAAAGAAGGAATCTTCAGATTTGAGATGTGTGCTTTCGGTTCTTAAATCGCCTAAATACGTTACTTTCGAGGTCATAGTTTTGCTTCAACAATAGTTAAGTTATCATACTTTACGATGTAAACTGCTTCGTTGTAATAACCACCAAACATCTTTTTTGAGTATCTGAATTTGTTCTCGACATACTCAGTTTCAATTTCGCTTGACGAGGCTTTGTATAAATCATCTTCCGAAGCCAAACGCAATAACAAGTCTAAGGTTAAATCGAAACCACGAACTGCATATTTATTAGGACTTACATTGTAGGTATTCATGTATTTTTTAACAAAGCTATTTCTCGATGCCACAGCAATCGTTTTATTTACTGAAGGATAATGAAATTTCAAATTAGACAAATGGTAGTTAGAAATCTCTTTACCTTCAAAAGCTTTATTTTTATTAGTCGTCATTAAAATGATTTCCTGATCATCCAAATTTAAACCATTAATCATACTAATCACATTTGAAGCAAAACCTTCATTATCGGTTTCTAAAAACACAATGTTTGTTCCTGGCTTAAACACATTTTCTAAATCAGTTTGGTAAATAAAATAAGCTTCACGTCCTTTTTTATTCTTTCTAGACAAAATTTGTTTCGCTGAAGGAAATTCAGCTTTCAACCTATCACTTATAGTTTTGTTTTTCGAATCTGAAATGATCACCATATGCTTAGGCAGAGAATCACTCTTTACAAAATTAATAATCGATTGCTCTAACAATTCACTTGTTGGAACGGTTTGAAACACATTATCATATAAGTTTGTCGGCATTGTTAAAGGTGACACTACAGGCACATTATCACGTTTCAGTTTTGATGCCACGCGATCCAAATTACCAGGCATTAGTGGACCAATAACGGCATCATACTCTGAAAAATCGTTAGCTTCTAATATCTTAGTAATTTCTGAAATCTGATTTCTAGTATCAATTACTTTCAGGTTCGTAGAAATCCCTAATTGTTTTGCCGAATCTAAAGCCATCAATACACCTGCATGAAAATCTAAGGACACAGATAATAAGCCATTTGTACGAATCATCTTTTTAGCTTCTTGAACAGAATCGACATCTACCTTATTTAAGCTAAAAGGCAACATTAATGCGATGCGCTTAGAACTTAAGTTTTTTAGATTTGCAGATAAGTTTGTACTCTCAACATCTCTAACATCGTTAGCTGTTTCAATATTTCCAGGCACTTTTAAAACCATTCCTAGTTTCAAACCACCTTCTTTAAGTTCAGGGTTTAAGGCTTCTAATCCTTCTTGAGTTACACCTAATTTACGATTTAAAGCCATGAAACCTTCACTCTTTAAAACCGTATAATAATTGAATTCTTCTTCGACAGTTTTCTCTTCGTTATTGCTAATATTTGGCACGTTAAGTTCGTCACCTGGTTGCAATACGTCATTCATATTCGGATTTAAAGCTTCCAAGTCTGGAACTGTAATTCCGAATTTATAAGCCACTCTCCATTTGCCTTCTTTAGGGGCAACAACATACTTTTTTATCGTATTGTTTAAGCTTACTTTATTGACAATAGTCTTATAACGAGGAATCTTAAGTCTGTCGCCTTTTCTCAAATTCTTTGAATAGAGCGTTGTATTGTATTTCTTGATATCCTCAACTTCAATAGCATATTTTTGAGAAATACTGAATAGCGTTTCCTTACGTCTCACTTTATGCGTTTTGTATCCAATAAGTTCTTTTGTTTCTGTTGGAATGTCTTCGTTTTTTACTCGTGACGATGGAATAATCAAAACCATATCTGGCTCTAATCCTTTTTTCGCATCAGGATTTAGAGCAAAAATATCAAAAGGTGTCACCAAATATTGCTTCGCTATTTCTTCAATAGTTTCGCCTTTTAGGACTTTGTGCGTTTTGTAATCTTGAGCCATTGCAGTAAAACTGCAAAACAAAATAACAATGATGATTAAGAGTTTTTTCATTCAAAAAAAATATTTTATGTACCGAATGCTTTTACTTTTGAAACAAATTCCGTCCATAAGTCACAAATTTATTCCCATTCAATAGTTGCTGGTGGTTTTGAACTAATATCGTATACTACTCTATTAACGCCTTTCACCTTATTTATTATCTCGTTAGAGGTTTTTTGTAAAAATTCATATGGAAGATTTACCCAATCTGCTGTCATTCCGTCTGTACTTTCAACAGCCCTTAAAGCGACACATTTTTCGTAGGTTCTCTCATCTCCCATTACTCCTACACTATTCACAGGCAATAACATTGCTCCTGCTTGCCAAACTTTATCGTATAAATTCCAAGATCTCAAGTTATTAATAAAAACAGCATCTACCTCTTGTAATATACGTACTTTCTCTGAAGTTATATCTCCAAGAATTCGAATTGCTAGTCCTGGACCAGGAAATGGATGACGACCTAATAATTGTGAATCCATATTCATAGATGCACCAACACGTCTCACCTCATCTTTAAATAAAGCTTTTAGTGGTTCAACTATTTTAAGTTTCATAAAGTCAGGTAATCCTCCAACATTATGATGACTTTTTATTGTTGCACTTGGACCTCCTGTTGCCGAAACACTTTCGATAATATCTGGATAAATGGTTCCTTGTGCTAACCATTTCACATCTTGTATACGATGTGCTTCATCATCAAAAACTTCAATGAACACACGACCTATCGCTTTTCGTTTTTCTTCAGGATCGCTCTTACCAGCCAAAGCATCCAAAAAGCGTGCCGAAGCATCAACACCTTTTACATTGAATCCCATTCCTTTGTATTGATGTAATACATCTTCGAATTCATTTTTACGCAGTAATCCGTTATTTACAAAAATGCAATATAAGTTTTCACCTATGGCTTTATGCAATAACATAGCAGCTACTGAAGAATCTACTCCTCCTGATAAACCTAAAACTACTTTATCATTTCCTATTTGTGCTTTAAGTGCATCAACAGATTCTTCAACAAACGATTGAGGCGTCCAATCTTGCTCAACTTTAGCAATTTTAATTAAGAAATTACTTAATAATTGGTGACCATCAGTTGTATGATATACTTCTGGATGAAATTGTATTGCGTATGTATCTTCTCCTTCAATTTTATAAGCTGCATTTTCTACATCACTAGTGCTTGCTAATAAAACGCCTCCAGTTGGTAATTGTTTTATTGTATCACTATGGCTCATCCAAACTTGGCTGCCTTCGTGGATATTCTCAAAGAAATCTTCATTAGGTTTTACAAAACCTAAATTGGCTCTTCCATATTCTCTTGTATTAGATTCTGCAACTACTCCACCTGAAAAATGTGCTAAATACTGAGCACCATAACAAACGGCAAGCATTGGTTTTTCACCACGAATACCTGCTAAATCTGGATGTAGAACGGCTTCTCCTCTTACAGAGTTAGGGCTACCAGATAGAATAACAGCTTTAAAGGTCTCAGAATCACTAGGAATCTTGTTATATGGATGAATTTCGCAGTAGATATTTAACTCTCTTACACGACGCGCTATTAGCTGTGTGTATTGCGAACCGAAATCTAAAATAAGGACTTTGTTGTGTTGCATGTGCAAAAGTAATAATTGATTTTAGAATGGCTATTTAAGAATTGTGATTTTTTGAACAACTTATGAATAATTATCATTTCAATTCTTGAGCCATATCTTTCTGTAAAGCTTCCGCTTTTTGAGCTGCAGCTTGAGCATAATCCTTTCCATCGGAAGCATAAATAATTCCTCTAGACGAATTGACTAATAAACCAACATTTGGTGTCATTCCGTATTTACAAACGTCTTGTAAGTTTCCGCCTTGAGCTCCAACTCCAGGAACTAATAGAAATGCTTCTGGAATTATTTTTCTAATGTCAGCAAAATATTCCGCTTTAGTAGCGCCTACTACATACATTAAGTTTTCTGAATTCTTCCAATTTTTAGAAGTTTCTAAAACGTGTTTATACAATTCTTCACCTTGAATGTCTTTGGTTTGAAAATCGAAAGCTCCAGCATTAGACGTTAATGCTAATAAAATGGTATGCTTGTCTTTGACTTCTAGAAACGGTTCAACAGAATCTTTTCCCATATAAGGCGCAACAGTCACACTATCAAAAGCTAAATCTTCAAGAAAGGCTTTGGCGTACATACGACTCGTATTACCAATATCACCACGTTTCGCATCTGCAATCGTAAAGATTTCTGGATGTTTCACATTAAGATACATAATGGTTTTCTCTAAGGCTTTCCAGCCTTTTAATCCGTAAGCTTCATAAAACGCTGTGTTGGGTTTATAAGCCACACACAAATGATGTGTTGCATCGATTATGGCTTTATTAAAAGCGAAGATAGGATCTTCTTCATCCAATAAATGCTTCGGAATTTTATTGAGGTCGACATCCAATCCTATACAAAGAAAGGATTTCTTTTTTTGAATTTGTTCGGTGAGTTGTTGTGTTGTCATGATATAAAAAAAGCCTCAAAAAGAGGCTTAGTATTAAATATGTTCGTCGCTTGCTTTTAGTTTTTCCGTGTTTTCAGCAAGTTGTAATTCGTCAATTATTTTTTGAATATCTCCATTTACGATATTTGATAAATCGTATAATGTCAAACCAATTCTGTGATCAGTAACACGACCTTGAGAATAGTTATATGTTCTAATCTTAGCACTTCTATCTCCTGAACTCACCATGCTACCTCTCTTTTCAGCATCTGCCGCATTCTTTTTAGCCAATTCCATTTCATATAAACGAGAACGCAATACTTTAAATGCTTTCTCTTTATTCTTATGTTGAGATTTTTGATCTTGACATTGAGCAACCAATCCTGTTGGCTCATGCGTTAAACGCACTGCAGAATACGTCGTGTTTACCGACTGACCTCCTGGACCTGAAGAACAGAAAAAGTCAACTCTTACGTCTTTAGGATTAATTTCTACATCAAACTCTTCCGCTTCTGGAAATACCATACAGGTTGCAGCACTTGTATGCACACGACCTTGAGTTTCAGTTTGTGGCACACGTTGTACACGATGCACACCAGCTTCAAACTTTAAGGTTCCATAGACATCATCACCATTAACTTCAAACTGAATTTCTTTAAATCCACCATTAGTTCCTTCACTGTAATCTACCACATCAACTTTCCAGCCTCTGCCTTCACAATATTTCGTATACATTCTGAATAAATCACCTGCAAAAATACTTGCTTCATCACCACCTGTTCCAGCACGTAATTCAACAACAGCATTTTTAGAATCTTCTGGATCTTTCGGAATTAATAAGAATTTAATGTCGTCCTCTAGCTTCGGGATTCCTTCTTTAGCTTCATCGTATTGCATTTTAGCCATTTCAACCATTTCGGCATCACTGCCATCTGCAATAATTTCTTCAGCTTCTTTAAGATTATCAGTAAACTCAAGATACAATTCTCGTTTGTCCATTAACAAACGTAAGTCTTTATACTCTTTATTAAGTTGAACATAGCGCTTTTGATCTGTAATAATATCAGGTTGAATGATTAAATCACTCACCTCATCAAAGCGTTGTTTTATGATCTGTAATTTCTCTAACATCTATCTCTTAAAATTGTGTTTCAAAAATACAATATTTTATGGATTTTAAGTAGTTGATTAATTGTTAACAACTCAGAAAAATATTTTTTTAAGTTTTGACGTTATATGTGATATGGGAAAGCAATTTACAGCCATACTAAACTATTATAGGTCAATGGCTTTTTGGTCGTTTCTGGTCACTCTAACCATAACGGTTATAAATCCAGAATTAATTCTAGCGCTCAGCACTAAGTTATGTTTGATTTTTGTGTTGTGGTTTACATTGAACGACAGAAAAATGCGACAACGACTTCGCTTTTACAAAATACGAGGTGTATCTAACTTAAAATTCTTCAGTGTGATTTTTGTATTTGACAGCTTTGTAACTTGCGTATTTTTACTCCTAATCAAAGGGTTTATCTAATACTCAAACACTCCAAATTCGCTTGTAATCGTCAATTTTTTAGATTCTGAAGCTTCTACACGACCAATAACTTGAGCATTCACATTAAACGAGTTAGAAATGGCAATGATATCTTCAGCAATTTCAGGAGACACATATAATTCCATACGATGTCCACAATTAAACACCTGATACATTTCTTTCCAATCGGTTTTAGATTGCTCTTGAATTAATTTAAACAAAGGTGGAATTGGAAACATGTTCTCTTTTACAATATGCAAATTATCAATAAAATGAAGAATCTTGGTTTGTGCTCCTCCAGAGCAATGCACCATTCCGTGAAGGCTATCACTTGTATATTTTGAAAGTATTGCTTTTATAATTGGCGCATAAGTTCGCGTTGGTGACAATACCAATTTACCAGCATCAATAGGTGAATCTTGAACAGCATCAGTTAATTTCGTTTGTCCAGAATACACTAAATCTTCAGGAACAGAAGCATCAAAACTTTCAGGATACTTTTCAGCTAAATATTTATGAAACACGTCATGACGAGCAGATGTTAAGCCGTTACTTCCCATTCCTCCATTATATTCAGTTTCGTAAGTTGCTTGTCCGAAACTTTCTAATCCTACTATAACATCACCAGGTTTAATATTAGCATTATCAATTACATCACTTCGTTTCATTCGAGCAGTAACTGTAGAATCTACGATTATAGTTCTTACTAAATCTCCAACATCTGCAGTTTCGCCTCCTGTAGAATGAATAGTAACACCAAAGGATTTTAAATCTTGGATAAGTTCTTCAGTTCCATTAATAATAGCAGAAAGTACATCACCTGTAATTAGGTTTTTATTACGACCAATAGTAGAAGACAGCATGATATTATCTGTTGCACCAACACATAACAAATCGTCAATATTCATAATGAGTGCATCTTGCGCAATACCTTTCCAAACTGAAATATCTCCAGTTTCTTTCCAATACATGTATGCCAAAGACGATTTTGTTCCAGCACCATCAGCGTGCATGATAAGACAGTAGTCTTCATCATTAGTTAAATAATCTGGTACAATTTTACAGAATGCCTTAGGAAATAATCCTTTATCGATATTTTTAATGGCATTGTGAACATCTTCTTTTGATGCAGAAACACCACGTTGTGCGTAGCGTTTACTTATGTCTTGACTCATAACCTAAAATTAGACCACAAAAGTAACAATTGTTATCTATTTTTTAATGTAATATTCATCATTTAAAAGATTAGAATCAATTACAGTAGCTTGTTCTTTTAGTTTTTTAGATCTCATTTTTGAACCACCAAAATAGAAATTAACACCTAAAGCCATTCTGAAATAAGTATCATCAGAATCTCCAGCTTCAAGACCATCTAACTCATCACTTAAAACATAGTTATAGTCTGTGTAAAGTTTAATACCGATTGTATCAGATGCGATATACTCAACTCCACCTCCACCTTGAAACTTATTCGCCGTTTCTCTAAAGTGGTTAGACGCATTTAAACCAGCTCCTGCAAAAACAAAAGGCGAAAATCTATTATGAGGTAGAACGGTCAATTCAAGATTGATGTCGAATGACATAAAACCTTCATTATAAACATCGATATACGCCAAATTAAATTTATGATATCCAATATCGATTCCAAAATGCGGAGTGATATGTCTTTTGTAACCCAAATGAGTATAAATCTCAAACATAGGATCTACAAAATCTCCATTAATAACTGAAGTCCCAATGGCCACGTCAAATACGTTTGCGCCTCTTAAGTCATAAAATTCGGTTCTGAAATTGTCCTTAATCTTAGTTTCACTAGTCTCTTCTGAAGATGTTTCTGAAGTTGTCTCTTGAGCTAACGCCTTTAAGGGCATAAGAATTAAACATAGCAATGCTATTGTTTTAATATAAAATGGTTGTGCTATCATCAATTTTAATATTAATTAAACATATTAATCAATAACAAAATAGAATTTAAGTTCACGATTTAGGGGAAAATCGGATTGTAATATAAAAAATTAATTATCAATAGGTTAGCTTTTTTCAAATTTCACCTATGCGCATAAAAAAAAGACAAACGAAATATTTATATTCCGCTTGTCTTTCAAGTCGATAAATTAAATTTATCTGACTGTTTCTTTTGTAACTGATAAAGTGTTTACGATTCTGCCTGCAAACTTAATTCAGTCTTAACGACCTCATCTTGTGTAAGACTCTCATTGACATCCGAAGAATCATCTTGAGAGAATAGCAGCGTAGCAAACATTAAAGCAGCTACACTAAGTAGTAACTTCTTCATTTTTACAAAAATTGATTAATAGCATGACAAACTTAATGAATTATGTAGCTAGGTTTGAGTTGTTAACAATTTTTTCGATTAGTTGTGAAAATAAGTCGTTGAACTACCACTTTTTTCCTACAATTAGGGTAGAAATACGTACATAATCCAATAATTTTAACATGAAAAAACCTTCAAAACAATGGTTATGCATTGTCTTAAAGGTTATTTTTAACAGTTGTTTATTCTAATTAATCAATTGATTTCCATTGAATTTGAATCAATAATACTTGCATTATTTTCGCACCAAAGCTGATTTTTATTTTGTAAAAAGAAGTTCTCTATACTTCGTTAATGGCCAAAGTTCGTCATCGACTAACAGCTCTAATTTATCACAATGATACCTGATATCTTCAAATAGTGGTTTTACTATTTCGCAATAAGCACTGGCTTTATTTTCTATATTATCAATGGCATTTGCTTTTTTTCGTTCTTCAGTCATTTTAGTAACTTTAGAATTGATACCTTCAATATGACTAGAAATTTCCTCAATAAGCTTGAGTTGCTCTTTAGCTAATTTTTTAAATGACGCTCCGTAAATCTCTTTAAGTCCTTTTACATTATCAATTAAAACATTCTGATAACGGACTGCTGTTGGCACTACATGGTTTCTAGCAATATCGCCTAAGACGCGTCCTTCTATTTGAATTCTCAATACGTATTCTTCAACCTCAATTTCATAACGAGCTTCAGATTCAATTTTGTTCATAACGTTCATCTCTTCAAACAGACGAATTGCTTTCTTAGATACTTTAGCTTTTAATGCTTCAGGTGTTGTTTTATTATTACTTAAACCTCTCTTTTTAGCTTCTTTTTCCCAAGCTTCAGAATACCCGTTTCCTTCAAAAAGAATGTGCTTCGATTTTTTAATATATTCTCTAAGCACATTAAATATCGCATCATCTTTCTTCATGTCTTTTTTAGAGATTAAGCCTTCAACTTCTTCTTTAAAATCAACTAATTGTTTTGCAACAATTGTATTTAGAACTGTCATTGGATATGCACAATTTGCAGTCGAACCTACAGCTCTAAATTCAAATTTATTTCCTGTAAATGCAAAAGGAGAAGTTCGATTTCTGTCAGTATTATCTAATAACACATCTGGTATTTTACCAACAACATTTAGTTTTAAATCTGTTTTTTCTTGAGGCGACAGTTTACCAGTCGTAACATTTTCTAACTCATTTAAGGTATGAGTTAGTTGGGCTCCTATAAACACAGAAATAATTGCTGGAGGCGCTTCATTTGCACCTAATCGATGATCATTACTTGCTGAAGCAATCGCAGCTCTTAATAATTCCTCGTTATCATAAACCGCTTTTATTGTGTTTATGAAAAAGGTTAAAAACTGAAGATTACTCATTGGTGTTTTTCCTGGACTCAACAAATTAACTCCAGTATCTGTACTCAAACTCCAGTTATTATGTTTCCCAGAACCGTTTACACCTGCAAATGGCTTTTCGTGAAATAAGACTTTAAAGCTATGACGCTCGGCAACTTTATCCATCACATCCATCAAAAGTGAATTATGATCCACGGCCAAATTGGCTTCCTCATAAATTGGAGCTAATTCAAATTGATTTGGAGCAACTTCATTATGTCTTGTTTTTACGGGAATTCCTAATAACATACATTCGGTTTCCAAATCACGCATGTAAGCCATTGCTCTATTCGGAATGGTTCCAAAATAATGATCGTCTAATTGCTGTCCTTTAGCTGGAGAATGTCCGAGAAGAGTTCTACCTGTTAATGTAATATCTGGTCTTGACATTGCCAATCCACTATCTATTAAAAAATATTCTTGTTCCCAACCTAATGAAGCATTTACTTTTTTTACATTCTTATCAAAATATTTACAAACAGATACAGCAGCATTATCTACCGCATGAAGCGCTCTCAACAAAGGTGTTTTATAATCTAAGGCCTCACCAGTATAAGACACAAATACTGTTGGAATACATAAAGTCGTTCCATATACAAAAGCTGGAGATGTAGGATCCCAAGCTGTATATCCTCTCGCTTCAAATGTATTTCTTATTCCACCATTTGGGAAACTTGAAGCATCAGGTTCTTGCTGAACTAATTGTCCGCCTTCAAATTTTTCGATAGCCAAACCATTTCCAATAGTTTCAAAAAAGGCATCATGTTTTTCAGCAGTTGCTCCTGTTAATGGCTGAAACCAATGCGTATAATGAGTAGCTCCTTTAGAAATTGCCCATTCTTTCATACCACTAGATATATGGTCTGCAACAGTTCTATCAATTTTAGAACCTTTACTAACGGCATTCATAACGCTTTCGAAAGCCTCATTTGTCAAATACTGACGCATTGTTGATTCATTAAAAACATTAGCTCCAAAAATTTCTGAACGTCTAACATTCTCTTCAATCTTAACTGGCTTATGGTTAAACACCTCTTTTAAAGCATGGAATCTTAAAGTGGACATATCAAGTATATTATAAATTATAGGGCAAAAATAGCTAATATTTAAAATAATAAAGAACAAACCCCTAAAAAAATAGGGGTTAATCAGTTGTTAATAACATTTTACCTAAAAATACCCCTATTTTTTTTGACCTAAGTATAAAATATTTACATTTGTCCTTTAAATTTTTAAAATAAATTAAGCATGAGCAAATCTAAGTTAGAGTACATTTGGTTAGATGGACATAAGCCAACTCAAAATATGAGAAGCAAAACTAAAGTAGAACAAGACTTTAGTGGTAAATTAGAAGATTGTCCTATTTGGTCTTTTGATGGATCATCAACTGAACAAGCATCTGGAGGAGCTTCTGACTGTTTATTAAAACCAGTAGCAATTTATCCAGATCCTGTAAGAAAGGATGGGTTTTTAATAATGGCAGAAGTTTTAAGCGCAGACGGAACTCCACATTCATCAAACGCTAGAGCAGCTATTGATGATGATGATAACGATTTTTGGTTTGGCTTTGAACAAGAATACTTCTTAATGGATGCTAAAACAGATTTACCTCTAGGGTTTCCAAGAGGTGGGTTTCCTGGACCACAAGGAAAATACTATTGCTCAGTTGGTGGACGCTATACTTGGGGAAGAGATTTTGTTGAGGAACATGCCGATTTGTGCATTGCTGCTGGATTGAACTTTGAAGGTATTAACCAAGAGGTTGCTCCTGGACAATGGGAATATCAATTATTCGCTCAAGGCGCAAAAATAGCAGGAGACGAAATTTGGATCTCTCGCTATTTATTAGATCGTTTGACTGAGAAATATGGCTACTATATTGAATATCACCCAAAACCTGTAAAAGGAGATTGGAACGGTTCAGGTATGCATGCAAATTTTTCAAATACAACTTTAAGAACTTGTGGTTCTCAAGAAACTTATGAGAAAATATGTGAAGCCTTCAGACCTGTAGTAGAAGAACACATGGATATATATGGTGAGTTTAATGATGAACGCTTAACAGGTTTACACGAAACTGCCCATGTATCAGATTTCTCTTATGGTATTTCAGATAGAGGCGCTTCTATTAGAATTCCTATTATTACTGTAGAGAAAGGCTGGAAAGGTTGGTTAGAAGACCGTCGTCCAGCTTCAAATGCTGATCCATATAAAATTGCTGGTCGAATTATTAAGACAGTGAAATCAGCTAATATTAGCTAAATCATACAATACATTTTATTCAAAAACGTCTTCTTAATTTACAAGAAGGCGTTTTTTTTTAGTTTAAGATTTAAAAGCAAAAAAGATAAACAATCCATAAGCAATGATTAATAGCAAGCCTTTATACCTTGATATATTAAATCGCTTTGGTATAATTATTAATGGAATTAATACTGCAGAAAAAGCTAACATCCAAAAAATATCACGAGATAAGATAGAGGAATCCGTTACTTCGATAGTTTTTATAATTGAAGTTAAACCCAATACAGAGCCGATATTAAAAATATTGGATCCAATTAAATTCCCAAGAGACAAGGCTTTTTCTTTTTTTACAGCTGCAATAATGGAAGCTGCTAATTCTGGTACACTAGTACCAATAGCAATAACCGTCGCAGCAATTACAGCGTCGCTAACTCCGAGAGCAGTAGCCAATTCTTTTGCACCATCAACCAACCATACTGAACCAAAGTACAATGCAACACCACCAATAAGCAACCAAATAAAAATTTTAAAATTTGAAACTATTGCCAGACTATCATCAACTTGTTCTAATATTTTTTCTTTTTTGGCAACCTTTATTAATACTATCAAAAACAAGATTAACGAGCCAAACAAAATGCCTCCTTCAATTTTCGAGAGCTTATTGTCGTTACTCAAAAAGTAATATAATGCAATTGAAAACAGCATCATTACTGGCCAATTGAGTTTATAGAAACTTTTATCTACAGCTATAGAACTTACAAAAGCTGTAATACCTAAAACTAGTCCTATATTGGCAATGTTTGAACCTATTACATTATTTAAAGCAATAGCTGGAGAACCAGTTAATGCAGCATTTAAGCTTACTAAAAGTTCTGGAGCAGACGTTGCAAAACTCACAACTGTCATACCTATAACCATTTTAGAAATGTTTAACTTAAAAGATAAAGCGACTGAAGACCGAACTAAAAACTCACCTCCTACAACCAAAAGCATCAATCCTAAGATGATCCAAAGTAAACTCATGTAATCACATTTTTTGCGAAGATACTACTTCATCTGAATAATAATAAAATTAGTTTTTAAAACTTAAAATTTAGTTAAATAACTACATTAATAGTTGTATAACTATAAAAATAGTTATAGATTTGTTTCACTACTAATTAAAATACTTTTAACGTGCAACAACTCACTAACAAAGAAGAAGAAATTATGCATATCTTATGGAAGCTTGAAAAGGCTTTTGTAAAAGATGTTCTTGCAGAAATAAATGAAGATAAGCCACATTATAACACGCTATCTACTATAATAAGGAATTTAGAAGAGAAAGGCTATGTGAGTTATAATGCCTACGGAAAAACACATCAGTACTTTCCTGTGGTTAGCAAAGAAGCATACAAAGAACGCTTCATGAATACTGCCATTGAAAGTTATTTTAATAATTCATATAAAAATGTCGTTTCCTTTTTTGCCAAAGAGGAAAAGATTAGCGTCGATGAACTAAAAGAAATCATTGCTTTAATTGAAAAAAAGAAATAATTATGGAGTATCTTTTAAAATCATCAACTGTAATCATTTTATTCTATTTGTGTTTCCATTTGTTTTTAAGGAAGGAAACATTTTTCCAACACAACAGAGGGTTTCTATTAATAGGAATGGTGATTGCACTCGTCTTTCCGTTAATTGTTATTCCTGTATATATTCCTTTGG
Source organism: Psychroserpens jangbogonensis (assembly GCF_000797465.1). Taxonomy (GTDB): domain Bacteria; phylum Bacteroidota; class Bacteroidia; order Flavobacteriales; family Flavobacteriaceae; genus Psychroserpens; species Psychroserpens jangbogonensis. The sequence goes on from NZ_JSWG01000001.1 coordinate 353,208, forward strand.
AAACAGTAATCGTACCTGAATTTCAATATTTGAGTACTGCTGCTTCTCAGGCGGAATTGCCTTCAGCAACTTCAACTTTTCAATGGACTGATCTTATACCAATTGTTTATGGTATTGGGCTTATAATATTTCTAATTCAATTCTTGTTTCAATTTGGCTCCTTGCTCCTATTGGTGCTAAAGAACCCCAAAAACAGAGAAGGTATTTATACATATGTTACGGTAAAATATGATATTTCTCCATTCTCTTTCTTTAAATGGATTGTTTTTAATCCGAATGCTTTTAAGGATGATGAATTAGAATTAATCCTCACTCATGAAAAAGTTCATGCAAGTCAATTACATTCTATTGATATTCTATTAACACAATTAGCTTGTTCTGTCTTTTGGTTCAACCCATTAATGTGGCTATATCGTAAAGATGTAAGACAAAATTTAGAATACATAGCTGACTTTAAAACACAAACAACATCTAATAAGGATAGAACATACCAACATTTATTATTAAAAACCAGTGTTACGAATCATCAAATTCCATTATCAAATAATTTTTATAATTCATTAATCAAAGAACGAATCGTTATGTTAAAAAAATCAAGATCAAACAAAAGAAAACAATGGCGCTATTTACTAATACTTCCTTTACTATCAGGCTTATTAATGAGCGTGAGTACAAAAGAAGTTTATGTTGAGGCGAATTCAACTTTTGAAAAACCTGACAACACGTTTGAGTTTGTTGTTACTAAAAAAACGACTGACTCAGACCTCAAATCTATGTCTAAATCTATAGAACAAAAAGAAGGCAGTTTAGTCTTTAGTGACATAAAAAGAAATGAAAATGATGAACTAACTAGTGTTTTTGTAAAACTATATAATCACAGTTATGGTGGTGGAAATTCAATTAAACCTATAGAGGATTTTATAATTTACAAAGAGCTCTCAGGACTTAAAGGTGGCTATGTAGGTCGTTTAGGAAATGGCACAACACATTTTGGAAGCAGTGATCTTAATGCTATTTATTCCAAAGAAAATGAAGGTCAGCGAAAAGCATTCGAAAAAAGAGTACAGTCTGCTGTTATTAAAAATGGTCTTTTTAGTGAAGAGGACAAAAAGAGAGCTGACAACAGCGAAATAATTGAAATTATCATAACCAAGATCACAAGTGACTCTGACCTTAATAACATAAAAAAAGAACTACAAAGTAAAGGCATCACCTTTAATTATAGCAATTTAAAACGAAATGCTAAAGGAGAAATTACTGCCATAAAAACAAAGTTTAAAAATGATAAAAATTCTACTAATTACAATGTTTCTGGTGACGAAGGCATAAAATCATTCCAATTCAAAAGTAGTGATGACACGTTTAGTGTAGGGACCGTTGACAGTAACACATTCATTTACAAATCTGATAACAATAGTAATGTAAACGTACAATCTTCTGGAAACAACAGAAAAGTAATAGTTATAGATGAAGAAGAGGAGAGCGGTACTACTTCAGTAAACATGAAGACTTTAAAGAATAAAGACACTGTTTATTTTGTTCAGAGGAATAACAAATTTACGTTATCAACAGGTGATGAAGACTCTAATATTTTTATCAACGAATCTGACGAACCAATATTCATTATAAATGGTAAAAAAGTTGAAAAATCATTTTTTGAAGATGTAGATTCTGATGACATACAATCTGTATTTATATTAAAGGGAGAAAAAGCGTTGGAGAAATATGGTGATGAAGGCAAGAATGGTGTTATCTTAATGACAAAGAAAGGCTCTAATAATCTATTTATAGAATCAAAGAAGGATGTTAATGGCAATGTTTTTATTGAATCAAAAAATGAGTTCATAATTGAAACTGATGGTGATGAACCACTTTACATATTGGATGGAAACGTTATCAATAAAAACAAAATGAAGGACATAAATCCTAATGAAATTGAAAATGTCGAAATACTCAAAGACAAATCTGCAGTGACATTATATGGAGAAAAAGGAGAACATGGTGTAATAGTAATTAATACCAAAAAGAATATAGGGAAATCAGTTTCTAATGTTGTTACAACCTTTTATGTAGAAGATCATGAAGAACGCGTTGATGTACTGACTAAAAATGCAACAAAAGCAGATTTAGACAAAATCAAAAAAGATCTTAAAGCACAAGGTATTGATGCTAAATTCTCAAAAGTAAAACGCAATAAAGCTGGTGAGATTACTACGATTAAAATTTCTTTAAATGATAATAATGGCAGACAATCAAGCGCTAGTTTTAAAGAAAAGAATCAAGCTATCCCAAAAATTGTAATGGGTAAAAAGGGGAATAAACTTTTTATAAATTCGATAGAAAACTAAAATCAAAAAAGCCCAAATTTAAATTTGGGCTTTTTTGATTCTAATTAATAATTATCTTTTTGACAACCTGTTTATTATTTGAATACAGATTAAGCAAGTAAATACCACTTGACAATTCTAAATCTATATAATCATCGTTTCGTAAACTGAAAGTTTTGATCTTTCGTCCTTCTATTGAAAGGATTTCAATTTTGGCTTCGTTTTGTAATCCTCTAATGAAGATACGATTTGATGTAGGATTAGGAAACACTTGAATTTGAGTTGTATTAAATTCAGAAATACTTAATTCTTGATCCCAAACATCACCTACATTATCTCCCCAAATATATTCGACTAAATCAGGCTGATCAATAAAAGGATTCCTATTGATTTGCCACGTAAATACTACATTATTACGATTCATCTCATAATCATCAGGAGGATCATTTCTATGCCAATCTAATAAGGTTGCTAAATCTCCTAATTCTCCTGTTGTACCTTCTGGAAATCCATTAACTACTTGAAGTCCGTTAAATCTTATTTCCATATATAAAACACTTCTAGCTACATCACCATAAAAACTAGCTTGATTAGCACTTGGCCCTGTATATTCACCATAATGCTGATTTCCTCTAGAACTATTTTCTGGTCCATCAACAGCTCTTAAAGCATGTGCATCTGAGTTTCCATGGCGCAATGAATCTGCAGTAGTATTCCAAAACACATTTCTACCATCTGCAATATCATCTTCGTCTATATCAAAATATCCACCACGAGAACGAGGATACGTATGTTCTCTATTCCATTTTCCAGTACTCACAGAACCTGTTTGAAAATCTAATTTAGGACGACCTTGTTCAGTATACACTAACCACATTTGATTACTATTCTCTGGATTTTGATCAGCTTCTTTTAATATGTCAATAACATCAGCATAGGTTTGCGCTCTTACAACACCTTCTTCAGCGATTATATCTTGTAAGGCTTGACGCAATTGAGCATCAGCTAAACCATCTAAGCTATCATAATAATCATTTGGTTGTGTACCTGCCACTGTTTCAAACGTTGGATTTAAAGGCGTCCCAAATGATGCCGTCGTAAAGTCGTTATCTACAATTCGTATTTCAATATTATCATTAAGTTGGATGTATGGTAATGCCAAACTTACAAATCGAATTCTAGTCACTTCATCGCCTTCATCATCACTGTCATCCACAAGAGTAATTGTTGTCGATGCTGTATTTTGTCCCATCGGAATAGTGATAGAAGTATTACCAGTAAAATCAGAAGTATTAAAACCTTGATTATTTAGTAGAATATCAAAATCTAAGTTATCTGTTACATTAGATTCCGAAGTAAATGTAATATCAAAACTGTCGTCTTCATTATATTGTGTTTGAGCTACACTAATACTAATACCATTAAATATAATTCCGCTTCCATCATTAAGTTGTCTAGGTGTAGGCACTGTTGACATATAAGAAACGTTTCCATCCATATCTTCAAAACGCTGAATGGAATTAGTATTGTTACTAGAACCTTCATTAATTTGCTCGATATCCACAAAATTTGGATCGTCATTAAAAATATCGATTAAGTCTAAATCGTCACTATCTGAAGTATCATAGATTAAGACATCTATTAAATCTGTTATAGTTGCAACGGTGCCTTCCAGAAAATCAAAATTATTAGCTTGATAAATTGCTACAGCATCTGCTCCATTTTGAATTACATTTTCAGAAATTAGAAATTGAGGCACTGGTGATACTGAATTACTACCAATTAGTAAAAGTCCGTTAACATCTGTAACCAAACCATCCAAATCAACAGTAAAGTAGCTTGAATTCATACCAGAGGTAGAACCGTTAAAAAACACCAACACATAACCATCTAACGCAAAGTTAGGTGTTTCTGAAAGTAGCTCCACAAATTCCATGTTATCGATTCCTGGAGTATCACAATCTAACTCATTGATTACAACCTGAGAGAATAGTGGATTCGCTATTAAAGCTAAAAAAATAAAGAGTAATAAAGATTTCATTTATAGTCTGTTTTGCACAAATGTAATCATCAATTTGAGTATAATCGATTTATAGGTTTATTAAATGAATAATTTTAACATTAAAACGGCTAAAACTAACTGATTTAAAAACGAGTATCAAGTGACATTTTTAATTTTTAAAAAGATGAAATTGCCGAAATACGTAGTTTTAAAGACAAATTCCCCCTTGGTTTTAAAAAAAACATCAAAAAACCTCCTTGAATTATTACAATACCAAACAATTTACTTACAATAAGATTACAATTTGAAACTTCTTTCAAGACGGTCACATTAATACCGAAACATAAATCATCTTTTTAGTTATAATATTATATTCAATTTCACGAATTTTGCTAAAAACGTTTGGTTATAGGATTTCCAAGGTTATATATTGAAAACTCAAACGAAAAAATAATAAATAATTAACCTTTAAAACACTAAGAATTATGATGACACTTGCAAAACTAGTAATTGATTTAATTTTCTCAATATAAAAAAACTAAAAATCAGTTAATCAATCAAAAAACAATCAACCAACACAATGTAAAACTTATAAAAGCATAAGTTTTACATTTTCTTTTAAGGCCCCATTTGGCAACCATATTCAAAAACTGTACTTTTAAATATCATATGACAACCTCTTAATGAAGAAAGGAATATTTAAAGCACTAGCCAAAATCAACAAAGCAGTCTTACCAAGTTATACAAAACGTAACTTAGACCTTAGCAAAGCCACTAATATTCAATTAGGAATTATTGGATGGCGAGTCTATGTGACCAAGCGTGCTTTGGAGTAAAAAAACAAAATTTCAACTTCAGTAACCGAGGCAACAATTACCACGTAATTCCAAAAATTTTAATCTTCCCTACTCTTCTCGTACCATTTAAATAATCTTAATTTCCAACCGTTTAGTCCTTTAATTAGCAATTTTAGCTGCATTTAAATTGTGACATCAAGCTTATGCCAACATACTAGAACAATACCATAATCCTAAATCGTATAAATCGTTTTATTATAAATTGCATAGTTTTGCAAAGCCACAAAAGTTTCAATTTAAAATTAGATTTATAATGAATTTAAGGTATGCTAAACATCCAGAACAAGGAAACCTTGTTCTAACAGATTTTAATTGTGCTTCTTTTGAAAAAAGATTGGGTGTTGGCGATTATTACAAAGTAATTTGGGCAAAAGAGAATCCTATTACAATTGGCATCGATGGATACTTGGTGAATTTGGAAAAGGATCAAGTTTTGTTTTGTACGCCATTTAATATGATCCAAATAGAACCTTTTTTAAAAGGAGCTAGTTCAATAATTTTTGATCGCGAGTTTTACTGTATTAGAGATCATGATCATGAAGTATCGTGTAATGGTTTTTTATTTCTTGGGTCTTCAGCACCAACAATTGTAGATTTAACAAAAAAAGAAAGAAAGAGTTTTGAATTACATTTTATGTTTTTTGAAGAAGAGTTTGAAACCCAAGACCACATTCAAGGTGAAATGTTAAGAGTGCTACTTAAGAGATTACTTATAAAATCGGTAAGACTTTTAAAGAAAACTATTATTGACCCAACAATGGAGCAATCAAAAATTGATATTATTAGACAATTTAATTTGTTGGTAGAAGCAAATTTTAGAGAAAAACATAAAGTATCCGATTATGCAGAACTCTTAAATAAATCACCAAAAACTATTTCCAACCTATTTACTAAGTATAATAACAAGACACCTTTACAAGTTATTAATGATCGTATTATACTTGAAGCGAAAAAATTATTATTGCTTTCAGAAAAATCTTCAAAAGAAATCGCCTTTGATTTAGGGTTTAACGAAGCTTCTCACTTTTCTAAATTTTTCAAAAACTACGCAGATATATCACCAATTCATTTTAAAAAGAATACTTTAAACATCTATTAATCTTTTTTTTAATTCTAGGAAAATAGACATCTAATCAGGTCAAATGTTTATCAACTAAAGCTACAACCACTTCTAACTTTGTGTATCTAAAAAAAAAGATACATGCAACCTGAAATTGGATCGTTATATAATTATCCTTACATAAATTACAAAAATTGCAAAACGAAAGCTTTTCATATTGAAAGCGTTTCTTCGGCTAGCTTAATTTGGATTGCTAAGGGTAGTTTAAAATGCAGTATAAATAACCAAGTTACGGTTATACCATCTAACACTATTATCTTATTAGATAAAGGAAATGTATTTAGCTATAAAAGTAATAGTAGGTCTCAAATAAAGATACTTGAGTTTAATACTGAAATTTTCCTAAACTCTGTAACATTTATATGTGGCTTCATTAACAACAACACTAAAAAAGATTTAAAAAATCACATTATGCTCTTTTTTAAAAATGAGCAATCACCTTTACTAACAGATACTTTTTCAATTGTTGAAGAATTAATCACGGGCAACCATTTAGTAGATATCGAAAAATTGAGTTTTACAATTTGTAACCTATTGCAGAACGCTCTTATAGAGAAATCTGTTCAAGACTCCAAATACATTAATCGTTTTGGAGAACTTTTAAACTCACAGTATAACATATTTCATAATGTTTCTGATTACGCATCCCAACTCATTATGAAACCAAAAAATTTATTGCGTTTGTTTCAAAAAAACGAACTTAAAAACCCAAGTGAGATTATTAAAGAAAAATTGTTGCTTGAAAGCAAAAAAAGGCTTGTCTATACGGATGAAAGTATTAGAGAAATCTGTTTTGAAATTGGATTTTCTGATCCTGCTTACTTTTCTAGATTTTTTAAAAAGCACACAAGTCTAACTCCTCAACATTTCAGAAAGGAGTACGCACAAAACTGATGTATAGCAGAATAAGGAAAAAAGTGCAAGTTAATAGGATTCTAATAAACTAATTTTAACATAATTTTTATGGAAATAATAGAAACCATCAATAAAAAACATAAAAGTATTAATCAAGATATTTTTTTCATGCTTCTCAAAAATCAAAAAATTGAAGAAGCCATTGAGAAGTTTATGGATGAGGATATTGAAATAGAATATAATAGTAAACAACGTTTCATTTCAAAAAAGATCTGGATCAAATATCTAAAGAAAACCATTTTAAATACATCTACAGAAGTTGTTCAATTTAAGGTAGAAGAAACTATAAATCCAGAAGAAAAATTCAAATTTAGAATTTTTATGATTTGTAAAAAATTAAAAGGCACCTTCGATTTAACAGAAATAAGAGTATGCAATATTTGGAAGAATAACCAGATCAATAAAATGGAATACAAACTAATAAATCACTAACCTAAAACAAATAAAATGAAGCTTAAAAAAATCTATAAAGTAATTGTACTTGTCTCAATCGTGACATGTTTCATTACTTCATGTAAAAACGAAGGAGAAGGATATCAAGACATTTCCTATTTCAAAATGAATACTGAAGGTGATTTAGAACGTCCACAGGATTATAGATCTTGGGTATATGTTGGAACACCTGTTACTCCAAATGACATGAATGATGGAAAAGCTGCATTTCCAGAACTCCATAATGTTTATATGGATCCAATGAGCTATGATCACTGGAAAAAAACAGGGACTTGGCGAGATGGCACTATTCTAGTTAAAGAACTCGTTAGTGTTGGCACTAAAGCTGCTGTAAGTGGTAATGGTTATTTTATGGGAGAATTCATTGGATTAGAGGCAACAATTAAAAGTTCAAAACATTTCCCAGACGAACCAGGAAATTGGGCATATTTCAGTTTTACCAACCCAAAAGGTGGTGATTTAGCAGATACAGGTAAAGCCTTTGAAACGCAAATGTGTAATTCTTGTCATAATGCTAGCGCAGCAGATGATTTTGTGTTTACCCAATATTATCCTGTATTATCAGCAGCAAAAGGCGTTGGAGAAAACATTACTCCAGAAAATGCAGCGAGAAGAACAGCTGCTCAAGCAAAGGCCTTTAGTGACGCTGGAGTATGGGATGCAATGGCACCAACACCAGAAGGTTTAACGCTTGAAATTCCACTAGGAAAAGAACAGTTGTTTGCCTATCTAAAATCCGGAAAATATAAAAGCTATTCCAATAAAGAAGCAACTGCTCACCCATCTTTAGGACCACATCAAAAATTAGGACTTCCAGTACGTGTATTTATGAATGATATTATTGCGAAATCATTAGAAGAAGGAAATAATGAACATCCTTTGGGATCAGTAATAGTAAAAGAAATGTTTACAGCAGATAACCAGCCTAATGGTTGGGCTATAATGGCTAAAACCCATGATAAATCAGATGGTGGAAATGGTTGGTTTTGGTACGAAGTAACCGATGATAATGATGCAGACAAAATTGCTGCTATTGGAAATGGTGTTGAAGGCTGTGTAAGTTGCCATACCATTGGAAGAGACATGGTTAGAACTTCCTTCCCTTTAAAATAAAAAATAACTAAAAACAAAATATAAAAAATGAATAAATTAAAATACATACTCGTAATGATGATAACTATGGTAATAGTGACATCATGTAATGAAAATAGCAATTATATTGAAGCTACATATTTTACCATGGATTCAAATGGAGAGTTAATTCGTCCTGTAGATTATAGAACATGGATTTATGTTGGAACACCTTTAACGCCTAACGACATGAATAACGGAAAAGCTGCTTTTCCGGAATTTCACAATGTATATATTGACCCAATAAGTTATAAACAATATAAAAAAACTGGCACTTGGAGAGAAGGCACAATTCTTATAAAAGAATTAGTAAATGTAGGAAGTAAAGCTGCCGTTAGTGGCAATGGTTACTTTATGGGTGAATTTATTGGATTAGAAGCTACAATAAAAAGTAAAGAGCACTTTCCAGATGAGCCAGGAAATTGGGCATATTTTAGTTTTACTAACCCAACAGGAGGAACTTTAGCAGCAACTGGCAAGGCTTTTGAAACTGCTCAATGTAATTCGTGTCATAATTCAAGTGCAGGTGATGATTTTGTATTTACACAACATTATCCAGTACTTAGAGCAGCCAAAGGTGTTGGCGAAGAAGTAACACCAGAAAACACTGCAAAACGATAAACACAAATTGGTTTTAAACTATTCTCGTAATAGTTTTAGTGTGGCCCAAAAGGATTTTTTATTTATACTTTTGGGCTTTTTTTTTTAAAATTAAAAAATGATAAAAACAATTGTTTTATTATTATTTGTTGTCCAAATAAGTCAAACAACAATAGCTCAAGAGCATATTGATAAAGAACCAGGCTTTGAGTTAGTTTTTTCAGGATTATCTATCTATAATACAGAAACTGAAATAAGTGATTTTGCTACTGAAATCCACCTCACTTACTGGACGACACATAAATGGGCTTTTGGTGTAGGTTACACCCTTGTGTTTGAGGAAGACAATAAAATTGGCCATGAGGTCGCAGCATTGGTAAGCCATAAACCTTGGTCATTTTTAACTGTAAATACTGGACCAAGTATTTCATTACCAAATTCTCATAAAGACACTGAAATATCCACTTATTTAGAATCTGAATTTGCATTTAAAATAGGAAACATTCATACAGGACCAACTGCTGGAATTTTAGTCGGTGAAGATTTTAGATATTTTGGTGGCTTGCACATTAGTTATGAATTTTAAGGAAAAAAGTACAATTCATTAGGAGAAATAGATATTCCTAATGGTCATGTTGTGCCCTAACTTTGTGATACTAAAAAATAGAACCAATGAATGAAATTAAACTTTATGGTGCAGACTGGTGTCCAGACTGCCGAAGAGCAAAAGCATATTTAAAGGAAAACAACATAGATTACACCTTTGTTGACGTCGATTTAGATAAAGAGGCTACTGCTAAAGTAGAAGCAATAAATAACGGAAAACGTATCATCCCAACTATTATTATTAATGGGAAATCCTACACTAATCCAGAAAACGGTGAGTTAGCTTCTGTTCTAGGAATTAATGAAGAAGGTGATGTGCAACTTTTTGGCGCAGATTGGTGTCCAGATTGCAGGCGTGCAAAGAGTTTCTTAAGAGATAATGGCGTCAATTTTCAGTTTATAGATGTAGATGAATATGATTGGGCAACGCACAGAGTTGAAGAAATTAATAACGGAAAACGTATAATTCCAACATTATTAATTGACGGTAAACCATATACCAACCCAGATAATGTTGAGCTTACAGAGTTGCTTTCAATAAATGTAGAAAAAGAGCATAAAATTTTTGACTCGATAATAATTGGAGGAGGTGCAGCTGGGTTGACAACTTCAATTTATGCACAGCGTGACCGTTTTGATACATTAATATTAGAGAAATCTACAATTGGAGGCAATGCTTTTCTAACTGAAAAGATTGAGAATTACCCTGGCTTTCAGTCGATCTCTGGTCCAAAATTAATGGAGAAAATGGAAGAGCAAGCTAAAACGTATGGCGCTGTTATTAAAACAGGTGAAGAAGTTATTGCCATTACAAAACAAGGTGAACTATTTTCAATTCAAACAAAGAGTGCCACTTATTTAGGAAAAACAGTTGTCTTATCTACAGGTTCTACTTATAGAAAGTTGGGAATACCAAATGAAGAAGAGCTCATAGGTTCTGGAATTCATTTTTGCGCAACTTGTGATGGCGCATTTTATAGAGATAGAGATATTATTGTTGTAGGTGGTGGAAATTCAGCATTAGAAGAAGGAATCTTTTTAGCCGGTTTTTGCAAAAGTGTTAAAATCATACATCGATCTGAGCACTTTAGTGCATCAGAAACTTATATCGAAAAATTGAAATCAATTGATAACATTTCAACCTATATGAATAAAACATCACTTGAGTTTGTTTCAAATGAAAATGATTTATTTAAAGGACTTAAAGTTAAAGATAATGTGACTAATGAAGAATCAATTATTGAAGCAGATGGAGTATTTATTTTTATTGGTTTAATCCCAAATACGCAATCATTTAGGGATGTGGTATCACTTGACGAACGTGAATTTATTCAAACTACAGGATTAGCAGAGACTTCAGTAAAAGGAATTTTTGCTGCTGGAGATTGCAGAGAAGGTGCGATTGCCCAAGTCGCAGCAGCAACTGGAGAAGGTGTTTTGGCGAGCTACGGAATTAGAAATTATTTGAAATAAAAACTAATGGAATTACCAATCAAAAAGAAAGTTTTAGTAGTTTTTGCGTTAGTTTTTATTGGAATACAGTTCTATAGACCAAATAAAAATGAACAATTGCCAGAAACTTTAGATGACTTTTTAATTGCAGAAAAAGCTCCAAAAAACATTAAATCATTAATTAAAAATTCCTGCTATAATTGCCATTCGAATAACACCAATTATTTTTGGTATGATCATATTGCTCCTGCAAGTTGGTTTGTAGATAACCATATTAAAGAAGCAAGAGAACATCTTAATTTTTCAAATTGGGCAACATTAGATAGCAGAGATAGAGCTGGAATGGTTTCTGAAATAGCAGTAAATATTTTAGAAGAAAAAATGCCATTACCTTCGTATGTTACAATTCACTCAGATGCTAAATTATCCGAAAGTAATAAACAAAAAATTTTAGAATGGCTTTATACTATTGATTAATTCATTTTCATAAATAACAAAAATTAATATGATGAACTGGTATTTACCAATTACTATTATTCCTGGTTTAGGAATGTTAATTCTATCTACTACCTCACAAATGATGACGTTAAGTTCAGAAATTGGAAGTTTGTTGGCAAATAAGTGTACTTTAAATCAACATAAAATTTCTGAACGAAAAATCAAACAATTAGGTTTACTAACTAGAGCTAGTGCATTGCTATATTTAGCAACAGGATGTTACGTGTTATCTGGAATTTTAGGTGTTGTTTTTGAAACAGAAGCAATTTTAAGTTTACCAAGTATTACGCTTTACTTAGGTACCGTTTTAATATTTATAGCCATTAGTTTGTTAATTCTCTATGCTTTTCGAGCTGTAAAAATAAGGAAAGACCAATTTATAAATAATCAAAATATATAAGGTTATGATTTAAAGAAACAATGAGCAGCTATTGGTTGCTAGTCTATGTGACTAAACGAGCTTTGGAATAAAACAAAAAAAGCAAGCTATTTTATTAGCTTGCTTTTTATTTATTCGTGACCTCGACTGGATTCAAACCAGTAACCTCTTGAGCCGTAATCAAGTGCGCTATTCAGTTGCGCCACGAGGCCTTTTTTAGTGGATGCAAATATACTACATTTATTAAGTCACTACCAAACTATTTATTTCAAAATTTAAACTAAAGGTTATTCCATGTAACTATTTATAACAAAAATCACAATACATATCAATAGCTCTATATATATTTGCACTAATTAAACACGTATGGAACACATATTACAGCCTTGGCCTTGGTACGTTTCAGGCCCTCTTATTGCATTAATTATGTTTACCCTAATCTATCTAGGTAAAACATTTGGTATGTCATCAAATCTTAGAACACTCTGTGCTATTGGAGGTGCAGGAAAAAAAGTTAAATTCTTCCATTTTGATTGGAGATCCCAACTATGGAATCTGATAGTGGTTTTGGGTGCTTTGATTGGTGGTTTTATTGCACATCAGTTTCTATCTGTTCCAACTCATATAGATTTAAACCCTAAAACGATTGAAGATTTATCTCAATTGGGTTTTGAAAATGCTGGCCAATCATTACTTCCAGCTGAACTCTATAGTTGGGATGCTGTATTTAGCTTGAAAGGTATTTTAATTCTAGTAATCGGAGGACTTTTAGTGGGCTTCGGCACACGTTATGCAGGAGGTTGTACTTCTGGTCATGCTATAACTGGCCTAAGTAGTTTACAACGACCTTCTTTAATTGCTGTCATTGGTTTTTTTATTGGCGGACTTATTATGACTCATTTACTATTCCCTTTAATTTTTGGTTAATATGAAGTTTTTGAAATTTTTATTCGTTGGCATTATTTTCGGAATTGTATTGGTCAAATCTGAAGCCGTATCATGGTATCGTATTTATGAAATGTTCAAATTTGAATCCTTTCATATGTATGGAATAATTGGAACTGCTATAGGCACTGGAGTCATTTTACTTCTTATAGCAAAACAATTAAAACTAAATAATTTAGAAGGAAATCAAATGAAAGTTCCTTTAAAAGATAAAGGTGTTTTTCGTTATATTATTGGCGGCACACTTTTCGGATTAGGCTGGGCTTTAGCTGGAGCTTGTCCTGGGCCAATGTACATATTAGTAGGAACTGGAGCATTTTCAGTACTTATCGTAATCGCTGCTGCTTTAGTAGGCACTTATGTTTACGGAATTATCAAAGACAAACTTCCACATTAGTTAAACCTGATAAATGTCAGATAATAAAAAAGAATACTTCTTATATTTGCATCATTGTTAAAACTAAATTGACATCGTTATGAAAATCGAACAAATTTATACAGGCTGTTTAGCACAAGGTGCTTATTATATTGAGTCTGAAGGCGAAGTTGCCATTATTGATCCTTTACGAGAAACACAAGCATATATTGATAAAGCGAATACTAATAATGCAAAAATCAAATATGTTTTCGAAACACATTTTCATGCCGATTTTGTTTCTGGTCATGTAGATTTGGCTAAAAAAACAGGAGCAACTATTGTTTATGGTCCTGGAGCTGAAACTACTTATGAGATTCATTCAGCAAAAGATGATGAAACGTTCAAGTTAGGAAACATCATAATAAAAGCATTACATACACCTGGTCATACTCTAGAATCAACATCTTTCTTGCTCATTGATGAAAATGGTAAAAATCACGCTATATTTTCTGGTGACACTTTATTTTTAGGTGATGTTGGACGACCAGATTTAGCAATAAAATCTGATTTAACAAAAGAAGACTTAGCAGGTATGTTATTCGATTCACTTCGTAGTAAAATCATGCCTCTTGCTGATGACGTTATCGTATATCCAGCCCATGGCGCTGGTTCTGCATGTGGAAAAAATTTAAGCAAAGAAACTGTAGGCTTTATAGGTGATCAAAAGAAAACGAATTACGCTTTAAGAGCAAATATGACTAAAGCAGAATTTGTAGAAGAAGTATTAGATGGTATTGCTCCTCCTCCACAATATTTTGCTAAGAATGCAATGATGAATAAAACGGGTTATGATAGTTTTGAAACGGTTTTAAAATCTGGAAATTCACCTTTAAATCCACAAGATTTTGAAGCAATGGCCAATCATGAAGAAGCTCTAGTACTTGATGTAAGACCTGAAAGCGAATTCATTAAAGGGCATATTCCAAACTCTATCTTTATTGGATTAAACGGACAATTTGCACCTTGGGTTGGCGCATTAATAATTGATTTAAAACAACCTATTTTATTAGTTGTTCCTGAAGGAAAAGGAAAAGAAGCTGTAACTCGATTATCCCGTGTTGGTTATGACAATACCTTAGGTTATTTAGAAGGTGGTTTGGATGCTTGGATCGCTTCAGGTAAAGAAACAGACAATTTAGAATCTATTTCTGCTGAAACATTTGCTAAACGTATAAATAGTGAAGACATAAATATTCTCGATGTTAGAAAAGATGGTGAATATAAAAGTAGCCATTTAGAAAATGCTCAGCATTTTGCATTAGACTTTATCAATACAAAAATGAATGAGGTTTCTAAAGACAAAACCTATCACATCCATTGTGCTGGTGGTTATAGAAGTGTCATTGCAGCTTCAATATTAAAAGCCAGAGGATATCATAACTTAGTTGATATCGCAGGTGGTTTTGAAGCTATCAAAAAAACGGATTTACCAACTACGGATTTTGTTTGTCCATCTACACTTTAAATATGGAAAATACATTTCAAATTCAAAACTTAAAATGTGGAGGTTGTGCACATACTATAATAACACGTTTAGAAGAATTTCAAGGAATTTCAAATGTTATAGTTGATAATGATGCTCATTCAGTAGGTTTTAGTTACACCGAAACGAAAGAATTGGAGTTGGTAAAAACATTGTTATCTACACTCGGATATCCAGTTGAAGGTGAATCAAATCCGTTAACAAAAAAAGCAAAATCTTTTGTTAGTTGCGCTGTTGGACGACTAAATAATTAATCATAAATCACTATACAAGAGGTGATTAATGATTTTTATTTTTTGTTTACAATAAATTTAACATATAATATTTTGAATCACTAGACGAGTGGTCATATATTTGCATTATTAATTTTACAACATGTCAAAAACCTTAAAACACGATCTTAAAGCTGATGCTCTTTTAGAAAAAGGGATGGAGTTGCTTTGGTCTAAAGGTTATAATGCAACAAGTGTTAACGACATTGTAAAGGTTGCTGGAATACCAAAAGGTTCTTTTTATTTTTATTTTGAAAGCAAAGAAGACTTTGTAGTAAAAGCCATAGACAAATATTATTGTATGATGTTTACGCCTGCAAAAGCAATTTTGGAGAATAAATCATTATCTCCAAAACAAAGGCTTCTCGATTTTCATGAATACAGGATTGATATTTTGAAAAATGAATTGGACTGTACAATGGGATGTATGGCTTGCAATATTGGAAATGAAATGGCTGAGCATAGTGAAAAAATTAGAACAGCAATTTTGATTCATGACCAAATGATTTTATCTACAATTACTGATGTAATTCAAGAAGCAAAAGACCTAGGAGAGATCAAAAATACAATGAGTGCTCAGGATATTGCTGCTTTTATAGAAGATGCTGGAAAAGGAGCTATGGTAAGTATGAAAGAATTAAATAGTTCTTATCCCATTGATAATGCAATGAATATGATCAGAAACGTTTTATTAAAATAATTATTTTTTTTGCATCAATAATAGACGACTGGTCAATTATTAATACAAATTACAACAGAAATTTATAATATTAGAAAAAGAATCTGAAATCAATAACCAAATGACCTTTTATAATCGACTGGTCAACTAATCAAATCAAAAAACAATGAATGCATTAAAAAAAGTAAGCAACGCTTCTAACAAATTTGCTAGTCAATGGGCAACATTTGTTATTAAAAATAAATGGCTAGTATTAATTGGAACTTTCCTCTTAGCAATAGGACTAGGTTCACAAGGTAAAATGGAATTTGATGGAGATTACCATGTATTCTTTAGTGAGTCGAATCCTGAATTAGAAGCTTTTGACGCATTACAAGAGAAATACACTAAAGATGATAACGTCATAATAGTCCTATCTCCTTCTAATGGAAACATATTTACAAAAGAAAATCTAAATGCCATTGAAGAATTAACTACAGAATCCTGGAATACGCCATACTCTTCTCGAGTAGATGCTTTGACAAATTTCCAGCACACAAGCGCTGAAGGTGATGATTTGTACGTTGATGATTTATCATATGAGTCGTCTTTGAAAAGTAATACAGAAATTGCTGAAATTAAAGAAAAAGCATTGAAAGAACCGTTATTGGTCAATCGAATTTTAAATGAAAAAGGTAGTGTTACAGCAATCAATATTACCGTTAGACTTCCTGGTGTAGATAGTGCAAAAGAGATTCCTGAAGTTACTGTTTTTACAAGGAACATGGTTTCTAGTTTTAAAGAGAAGCACCCAAACTTTGAAGTACATACTTCAGGTTTAGTACCATTAAACACAGCATTTTTCGAGTCCTCAATGGCAGATATGGCATTGACAATGCTTATGCTACTTATTGTCATAATAACAACGTTTATATTAACTCGAAACATTTATAGTACAATAGCTACATTGGTTGTCGTTCTATTTTCAATTATAAGTGCTGTTGGTTTTATTGGTATAATGGGTATAAAACTAACACCTCCTTCAGCAACATTTATGACCATGATTTTAACGCTAGCTGTAGCGGACAGTATACACATACTTATCACTATGCTGCAAAAAATGCGACAAGACGGTCTTAATAAAGTTGATGCTTTAGTCGAATCGATACGATTAAACTTTATGCCTGTTTTCATTACTAGTCTGACTACCGTAATTGGATTCTTGACTATGAATTTTGGAGATGTGCCTCCATTTTGGGATTTAGGAAACATTACTGCTTTTGGAATGACAATGGCATTTATTTTCTCGACAACAGTTCTGCCTGCATTAATGGCAATATTCCCTGTAAAAACCAAAGTGAGAAAAGAAACCGAAAAAACTAAGAAAAACTGGTATGCATCTCTCGGTAACCTAGTTGCTAATCAACCTTTAAGACTTACTTTTATTTCAATAGTTATTATTGGAGGATTAACCTTTTTAGCTACTAAAAACGAATTCAATGATGAGTTTATCAATTATTTTGATGAGAGCGTCACCTTCAGAACAGATACCGATTATATCAGTGAAAACTTAACTGGTATTTATAATATAGAATTTTCAATTGGTAGCGGTGAAAGTGGAGGAATTAATAACCCAGAATACCTTAAAAAACTTAATGGTTTTGAAGACTGGTTAAATGAACAACCAGAAGTAGTACATGTAAATGCATTTAGTGAAGTTGCAAGACGTGTAAACAGATCAATGCATGGTGATGACGAAAGCTTTTATCGCGTTCCTGACAATCGTGAAGAAGCAGCACAATACTTACTACTGTATGAACTGTCCTTACCTTTTGGATTAGACCTCAACAACCAAATAAATGTAGATAAATCAGAATCTCGTGTTACTGTAACCTTAAAAAATCTTGACAGTCCAGAGATGATTGCATTTGCCGAAAAAAGTGAGCGATGGTTAGTCGCTAATACTCCAAAGGAAATGCATGCAATTGCTGTAAGTCCAATGCTAATGTTTTCTAAGTTAGGATTTAGGCAAGCAGAAAGCATGTTTAATGGAAACATTATAGCGCTTATTTTAATTTCATTAGTACTTATGCTCGCTTTAAGAAACTTCAAGCTTGGGTTATTAAGTATCATCCCAAATGTAACTCCAGTTCTCGTTGGTTTTGGGATTTGGGCACTTTATAAAGGTCAAATCAATACTGGAATGGTAATCGTTTTTGGTATGACTTTAGGCATAATAGTAGATGATACTGTTCACTTTATGAGTAAATTTTTAAGAGCAAGAAGAGAGTTAGGATATGATGCAAAACAAGCTGTAGTATACGCTTTTGAAACTGTTGGAAAAGCACTTGTAACTACCACAATTGTACTATTAGCAGGATTTGCAGTGCTTTCAACTTCATCATTTGCATTAAATAGTTACATGGCAAGAATTACGGTAATCATTATAACAAGTGCTTTAATAATTGACTTTGTTTTATTGCCTTCATTATTAATTCTGACGAGTAAAAAGAAAGAAAAAATCATTCAAAAAAAGGAATACACACAAGTTATCCTTGATAAATAATCAATTAAAATACAAACAACATGAAAACAATAATTTTAACATTAACACTTTTAAGTACAATCGGACTATTTGCACAATCTGCTGAAGATCGTGGATTAGAAATCGCAAAAGCAGCGGAAAACGCCGATTTAGGATTCAAAAGTTCTACAGTAGAATTAAAAATGACCTTGAAAAATAAAAATGGTCAAACTAGTGAGCGTCTTTTAACAACAAAGACATTAGAATTAACAGAAGATGGTGATAAATCATTAATCGTTTTTAATAGTCCGAAAGATGTTAAAGGCACATCTACTTTAACGTTCACGCACAAAATTGGTGCTGATGATCAATGGTTATTTTTACCATCTATAAAGCGTGTGAAACGAATTTCATCTAATAACAAATCAGGTCCATTTGTAGGAAGTGAATTTGCATATGAGGATTTGTCATCTCAAGAAGTAGAGAAATATGCTTATAAATTCTTAAATGAAAATGGAAACCTTCTAAATGTTGAACAAGATCCTGTAGACCCAAAATCTGGATATACACGACGCATAGTAACCTACAATAAAGATAAAGGGTACCGAATTGAAAAAGTAGAATTTTATGATCGTAAAAATTCACTTTTAAAAACACTCACATACTCTGGATATAAACTCTATAAAAACAAGTTTTGGAGAGCAGCTTCATTTAATATGGTAAATCACCAAAGTAATAAAGAAACCTTATTACAGTTCAGTGATTATAATTTTGGAGTTGATCTAGCAGAAGAAGATTTCACTCAAGTTGCTTTAAAAAGAGCTGGAAACTAAAGCATTTAAAAATGATTAAAATTTTCTTACGCCTTGCAATTGCAACTGGATTTCTGTCTGCAGTTGCCGATCGGTTTGGATTTTGGAATAAAGACGTTTCAGCTTGGGGAAATTGGGACAACTTTTTAGAATACACAGCAGTGTTAAATCCATTAATTCCTGTTGATTTCATTCCAATAGTTGGAGCAACAGCTACAATAGCTGAAATTGTTTTTGCTTTGTGTTTAATAATTGGATACAAAACTGAATTATTTGCTAAGTTTAGTGGATATCTTATCTTATTATTTGCATTAGCAATGACATTCACTTCTGGAATAAAAGGCGCTTTCGATTACTCTGTTTTTACAGCAGTAGCAGCAGCATTTGCCTTAAGCACAATGAAAGCAAAGTCTTTTGAATTTGACATCGTATTGATGAAAAACAAACTTTAAAATATAAGCAATACCGTTGACTACTTAATCTACAATTCATAGTGATGGTTGGTTAGTTGGTTAATAGCAGTAGTTATTCGGTATTGCTTTTTTAATACTAAACAAAATGTTTAAGAATAGTAATTTATACATCCTTTTTCTCTTTTTCAGTTATACATTTTTAAATGCACAAACTGATGAAAGAAAAGTAACGCATGATTTTGAACTTGAAATAGAAGCTGAATATCGTTATTTTATTGATGACGCAAAGTTTCAAGGTCAGCAAGATCACTTTCCATCTATTGCAATTCTTCCAGAGTATAGTTTGCAATGGAACAAAGGATATGAAAGTCTAAATTTTACTGGTTTTCTTAGAATAGATAAAGATAATGAACGAACGCATTGGGATATTAGAGAATTGTATTACCAAAAAGCACAAAGTAAATGGGAGCTAAGTATCGGCCTTAAAAAAGTATATTGGGGAGTTACAGAGAGCAATCATTTGGTAGATATCATCAATCAAACAGATGCCGTTGAATCCTTTGATGGTGAAGATAAACTTGGACAACCAATGGTTCAATTTACGTACACCACAGACAACTTTGGTAGTTTCGATTTTTACTATTTACCATATCATAGAAAACGAACATTTGCAGGAGAAAAAGGACGCTTACGTTTTCCTGTTATTATAGATAAAGATGATATAAATTATGAGAGTAGCGCAGAGGAATGGAGACAGGATGCTGCCTTTAGGTGGTCCCATTATTTTGGTGCTTTCGATATAGGAATATCTCATTTTTATGGAAACGGTCGTGAACCATTATTCACTTTTGATAATCAAGGGAATATTAACGCCTTCTACCCTGTTATTAATCAAACAGGATTAGATTTACAAGTCACTCAAAACGCGTTTCTTTGGAAATTTGAATCTATATATCGTTCTTCTAAAGCACAAGATTTTTTTGCTTTAGTAGTTGGTCTAGAATACACGTTTAGCAATATCGATAGTAATGGTTTAGACATTGGGTTGCTGGCTGAATATCTATATGATGAGCGTGATGAATTGGCATTAAATGCGTTACAAAATGATGTGTTTTTTGGAACTAGGATTGCTTTTAATGATACGCAAGACACTTCTATTTTAATTGGAGGAATTTCCGATTTAGAATCTAGCAGTAAAATTTTCAGCATTGAAGCTTCTAGGCGAATTGGTAATAGCTGGAAGGCTGAATTAGAAGCACGTATTTTTAGTAATATTGATCCAAATGAATTTATTCTATCCAATTTTCAGGAAGATAGTTTCCTGAGGTTTTCTATTTCAAAATTTTTTTAAATAATCTCAGCGCTTAAACCTGCTTCTAATAACATAGAACAACGAGGTTCTAATTCTTTATATTCACCTGTCTTAACGGTACATTGCCCTTTGTAATGGACAATAATAGAACATTGTTCTGCTTGTTCTGGTGTATGATCACAGGCGTAGATTAATGTGTCAATAACGTGGTCAAATGTATTTACATCGTCATTATACACAATGATCTCATTAAGAGGCTGTTCTAGTGTGTCGACTTGAACTTCTTCTTTCGTTTTTTCTTTAGTACTCATTATTTGGTGCATAGCTGTTAACTTAAATGAGGTTGGCTGTAATCGGTTAGATAAATTTAAAGATTATTTTTCAAACTTTAAAGCTACCCAGTTATTTCTTTCTAATGTTTCAACGTGTTTTAAACCATATTTATTACACTCAGCTTCTATAATTGGGATATCTTCATTATAAAAACCACTTAAGAACATAATTCCATTGGCATTCAATGTGTCTGTGTAGGTTTTCAAATCGTTAAGCAGAATATTTCTATTAATATTCGCAATTACAATATCATAATGCCTTCCAGGCAATAAATTAGCATCACCTTCTACAACGGTAATATGTTTAGCGTTGTTTCGTTCAACATTTTCAAGACTGTTTAGATAACACCAATTATCATAATCGATAGCATCAATAGGCTTTGCTCCTTTCATTTCAGCTAGAATTGCTAGAACACCTGTTCCGCAACCCATATCTAAAACCGATTTATCAACAAACTCATTCTTTAAAATGTGCTGAATCATCATATGTGTGGTTTCATGGTGACCAGTACCAAAACTCATTTTTGGCTCAATGATAATATCGAAATCGGTATTGGGTTTATCATGAAAAGGTGCGCGAACTGAGCATTTATCATCGACTATAATCGGATTGAAATTTTTCTCCCATTCTTCATTCCAATTGGTTTGCTCAATCTCATCAGAAGTATACGTGATTTCAAACTCTTCAGATTTCAGAATTTGAATGTCTTCAAGAATGGTTTCATTGTATTCTTCTTTTTGAATGTAAGCTGTTACTCCTTCTTCAGTCTCTACAAAACTTTCAAAACCTGCGTAACCCAATTCTGCAATTAGAATTTCTACACCTGGTTGAAGTGGTTTCACTTTGAAATAATATCCTAAATATATAGTATTTGACATAGAACCTGTTTAGGTTGCAAAGATACATGTCTAAATATTAAAGCAATTGTTTTTCGATGGCAATCTTAATAATACCAACGCTATTTTTCGCACCTAGTTTACTCATAATATTCATACGATGCGTTTCTACTGTTTTAGGACTAATGAATAGTTTTTCTGAGATTTCTAGCGTAGTTAACTCTTCCGAAATTGCTAGCAACACATCGTGCTCTCTTCTTGTAAGTTTAGGGAGTAAGCCATTATTTGTTGCCTTTTTTGAAGTTTGATTGTATAGTCTTTTTTGAATATCTTTTTGTAAATAAACATCTCCAGAAAGGACTGTTTTTAAGGCTTCGACAAGTTCTAATTTATCTGTATTTTTTAACAAATATCCATGCACGCCATTTTTAAGCATTCGTTTTACAAAAGTGATATCTTCATAATTTGTAAGTGCAATAATCTTTAATTCAGGATGTGTTTTAAGTAATTGTTTACTCAAATCGATACCATTAATGTCCGGCAAATTAATATCTAAAAACAACACATCTGGAAGGTTTAAATCTAAACCTTTGATTGTTTCTTCACCATTCTCATATTCTCCAATAATTTTGATTTCAGGAGTGTTTTCTAATAAAGAAACAATGCCTTTAAGCACCATAACATGATCGTCTGTAATGGCAATTTTAGTTGTGGTCATTTAATTTATTTATATCCATTTCAATTGTATACGATGTTCCATCTTCATTTGATAACACATCCATAGTTGCTTGTAAATAATCGACTCTAGATTGTATGTTTTTTAATCCAATTCCATTCGACTTAACAGTCTTTGGGTCGAATCCTATTCCGTTATCTTCTACCGATAAAGATAAATGATTCTCACGACAACTTATCTGAACATTAATTTCATCTGCTTCTGCATGTTTAATACTATTTGAAACCAATTCTTGAATGATTCTAAAAACATTAATTTCTGGACTTTTAGAAATACTAAAAGAATCTCCCAAATGTTGAAACACAATTTCTTGGGTATGCATTTCATTTAAATTAAAACAATACTCTTCTGATGCTTCAATCAAGTTAAAATTTTCTAACGAAGGCGGCACCAAGTTATGTGAAATTGCTCTTACTTGTTCACAAGAGCTATCAATCATGGTAATAGCTTCCTTGATGACTTTATTATTCATTTCTAATAACGTAGACAACTTATATTTTATGGCAGATAAATCACCATTAACGCCATCGTGCAATTCTTTTGCAATACGCAAACGTTCTTTCTCCTCGCCTTCTATTAACGATTCTAACGATTTGATTTGATACTCTCGTTTTAAGGTTAAAAGTTCTTGGCTTTTACGTTTTTGTTTTTGTTGAAATACTAACCACGTTAATAAAGAAGCAACTAATAAAAATAGTGCAATTCCTGACATGTAAATTAATTGATTGTTTTTTTGTTGAATTTCATCATCTTGTTGTTTCAACTCTAATTGTTGTTCTACAATTTCTTTATTTTTCTTTTCGGTTTCAAACTGTTTTTGAAGCAAGTTTATGGACTTGATATTTTCTTCATTTAAAATCGAATCTTTAGCAGTAATAAATTTAGACTGAAAATCGAATGCTTTCCTATAATTCTGGTTTTTAAAATATGAATTAGACAATCCTGAATAAATGTTTTTAGCGTGATGCAGATCATTCGAGTTTTCAACTAAGTCTAATCCTTTGTTATAATAGATTAGAGCCTCAGTTGTTTTATTATTTTCTTCATAAAAATTTCCAAGATCATGGTAAAAAGCTGTTAGCGAGTAACTATAGCCTACTTTCTCTAATAAAGGTTTTGCTTTTAAGTAATAATTTAAAGCCAGTTTAGGATCTGAAGACAAATAGGTTCTTCCTAGCATATAATATGAATTTCCAATTTCAGAATCCTCATTAACCTCCTGAGCTATAGCTAAAGATTTAATAGCATACTCACGAGATTTTAAGGTGTCTTTTTTTCTGAGCGTTATTTCAGCAATATTTCTTAGAGACATTGATTGATTGCGTTTTTTGTGTTTAAGGATAAAAATGGAATTTGCCATTTGGTAATTTAATATGGCTTCATCATGACGATCCATTTCTCCATAAATATTTGCAATACTATTGTAGGTAGATGCCATTGCAAACGAATCTTTTTTATGCTCAAAAATATCTAATATCTCAAAGTAGGTTTTTAAGCTATTTTCATAATCTCCAAGTTTACTATGTATTATTCCAACCTGAAATAAAGCATAGGCTTTACTAGTTGAATCCTTTTCAAAATATTTAATATTCTTAGCTAAATGATCCAATGCTTTGTCATAGTTTCCACTTACACGTTCTAACAAACCATACATGAAATGACAATTGGCTTCTTTATCTTTAAATCCAGAAATCTTTGAATAATGCATCGAACTATCCACAAACTGTTTACTCAGTTCTAAATCATTTAACCTTTGAAGCGCATAAAGAGATTCTTTATAAAAACGCTGAGCTCTTAAACTATCAGAACTGGACTTTTTTATTTCTACTGAAATACTGTCCTTATAAGTTTCATGTGTTTGAGCTTTTACAGAAAAAAAAGTAAAAACAAATGCAAAAAATAGAATAAATAGTTTCAAAATATAATTGATTTATGCCCTAATTTAATTAATAATCTTAGTCTTGCCTTAAAAGCGCCTTAATTTCTTCAATTTCTAGCCTAATAGTCTTTAACTCTTCTTTTTGAGCTTCTATAATGTCTTGTTGCTCTTGCATTGCCTTTACAAGTGGCACAACAAACTCTGAATAGCGTAAAGCATAAGTGCCATCACTATTGTAAGGCTTAACAATTCCATGAAAATCGAAACCAACTTCATTGGCTGCAGCTTCTACTTCTTGAGCAATAAAACCAGTTTGTACTTCTAGTGCTTTCAACTTTTCAGCATCTTTTAGACGTAAACTATCTGGTGTTTTCTCAAAACGAGCAATGGCATTCATATCTAAGTTATAACTTACAGGACGTAGTTTTTTTATAAAATCTAAACCTGCAATATCTTCTTTAATGTTGGTTTTTAATCGTCCATCTGAAAAATTAGACCAATTAGCAGAGCCACCAATTACAGAAACACTTGCATTACCTAATCTTACTTGATTAGGCGAGTTCGGTTCTGCATCATAACCCAATGCTGTAATGTTGTCGAATACTGCATTTGATGAAGCCGCTGAAACACCTATAGCTGTATTAGTATCTACAGCTGTACAATTTGATAAAGCACTTGAACCAATTGCTACGTTATAATCTCCAGTAATATTATTTTGTAATGCTTTAAAACCTATAGCAACATTAGTATTACCAGAGTTATTATAAAACATAGATTGATAACCAATGGATACATTATTACTACCACTAGTGTTAGTTACTAAGGTACGATTCCCGACAGCAGTATTGCCAGTACCAGATGCATTATTAAAGAGTGAAACATAGCCAACTGCTGTATTTGAGCTACTTGTATTTAGTTCCAACGCTTTATATCCTACTGCTGTATTTTCACTTCCTATGGAAACTGTAGTAAGTGAATTATATCCTACCGCAGTATTCTTGTTATCTGAACTATTATCATTTGCTCCTGCTGCAATACCTAAAAAAATAGAGGACCCATTATTTGTGCCATCATCATCCGATTTACCATCGCTTAAATCATTGATCTTTTGAACACTACTTACTGAAACCCAACTTGTAGTACTGTTTTTCCAATAATAAAAAGTATTGTCTGTAGTTAAAAACAAAAGCATTCCATTTTGATCTGCTGTTGGATTAATCGCAGGAAAAGCATCCACTCTAGGAATTAAAATTCCATCTGTATTTGAAGGTATTGCACTATTGGTTGCTTCAATATCCAACAAAGCAGTCGGAGAAATATCATTAATACCTACTCTTCCATCTTTTAACCAAGTCATACGAATACCTTCATTTCCCGCAAATGTTCTAGACCATAAATACAGCTTATCAGGACTCCCATCATACTCAAACTCAAAACCATAATCACCACTTCCTCCACTTTCAAATAATTTTAAAGAAGATTTATTTCCGAAGGGAGTTTTTACAGTAATACTTGCATCTGCAGATTTTTCTACTTCAAGATCTCCGTTTACTCTCAATAAATCATTATCAAATTCTCCGTAGATTAAAGGAGTCGTCGTGAGAGAGCTTTCAATATGTAATCTATTGCTATTGGCTTCCCAATAACCTGCATAAGCTCCTAAAAACACATTATTACTTGCGTTATTAAGAGCACCTGCAGCATGTCCAACAGCAACATTATAATGGGAATCAATATTATTACTTAACGCATTAAATCCAACTGCCGTATTACCTCTCCCACTTAAATTACCTTGCATAGATGAAGCTCCAATAGCTGTATTAAAATATCCTGTGGTATTATTTTTCATTGAAAAATAACCAATACCAACATTTTTATTATTAGTCTGGTCATCATTTAAACCTGCATCTACTCCTAAGAATATAGAGGAACCATCATCTGTACCATCGTCATCAGATTTTCCATCTGTTAAATCATTAATTGATTGAGAACCACTTGTATTTATTGAAATCCAACTTGTGGTACTGTTTCTCCAAAAATAAAAGGTGTTATCTGTGGTTAAAAAGGCAAGCATCCCGTTTTGGTCTGCTGTTGGGTTTGAGGCAGGAAAAGTATCAATTCTAGGAATTAAAATTCCATCTGTATTTGTAGGTGTTGCACTATTAGTTGCTTCAATATCTAACAAAGCCATTGGAAAAATATCATTAATACCTACTTTTCCATTCTTTAACCATGTCATACGTATGCCTTCATTTCCAGCAAAAGTTCTTGACCATAGGTGAAACTTATCTGAATCCCCATCATACTGAAACTCAAAACCATAATCTCCACTACCACCACTTTCAAATAATTTTAAAGAAGATGTCTCTCCAAAAGGCGTTTTTACTGTGATATTAGCATCTGTAGTTTTTTCAACTTCAAAATCACCGTTAACTCGTAATAAATCATTATCAAACTCTCCATAGATTAAGGGAGTCGCTGAACTAGAATTTTCTATATACAATCGATTACTATTACCTTCGGAATAACCAGCTTGATAACCAACAAAAACACTACCTTCTTTACTGTCATAATTTAATGCTCCAGTTTCAGAACCTAAAAACACGTTATTACTCCCGTTTGTGTATTTTCCGGCATTATATCCAACTGCTGTATTATTATTAGCATCATAATTATCAATCAAACTATTTCCACCTATTGCAACATTATTACTTCCAGATTCATTAAAATACATGGAATATAAACCAAAAGATGAATTATTGGAACCAGATATATTCTCTTTCATTGTTTCAAATCCTATTCCAACATTTCCGTTATTTGTTCCATCATCATTTAGACCTGCATCTTTTCCTAAAAATATTGAGGAGCCGTTATCTGTTCCATCGTTATCAGATTTTCCATCTATTAAATCATCAATCTTCTCAATCGTAGTTCCTGAAAACGGTTTCCATGACGTGGTTATATTATCCCAATAATAAAAACCTTTTGTTACGCTTCCAGTTCCTGTAGCAAACACCAAAATACCATCTTGAGCTGCTGTTGGGTTAACCGAAGGATATTCATCAATTTTAGGGATCAAAATACCATCTGTATTTGCTGGTGTTGCCTGATTAGACGATTGTATATCTAATGATGCATTAGGCGAAGTGGTATTAATACCTACTTGACTAAAACATATTAATGGCAAAAAAAACAATAGGATTAAAGCTCTCATTACTTCTTAAGTATTTGACCAGATTTTAAAATTGAATTATGACTGCTAATTGTGTACAAATACATTCCGTGAAACAACATAGAAACATCTAAATTGGTTTCTATAAGCAATTCTAAATTGCTAACAACAACTCTTCCTGTTAAGTCAATTACTGAAAGCCTTAAATCTTGATGATTATTGAGTAATTGCTCATCAATTTTAAATGTAACACTGTTCATTGCGGGATTAGGAAATGGAGTAATCTTTTCTACAAGACTGAAATCATTTATACTCAAACCATCAGAACATTTTCCTAAAGCACCTGCATTATAAATACCTTGTATTTCGGCTTCAGATAAAGCACGATTATAAACGCCTACCTCATCAACTTCACCTGCAAAAAAATAACTATAATCATTTGCCGAAGTTGTAGGATTATGGTATTGAGCTCCAATGGTTAAAGGTAATCCTACTGAGATTTCAGGAGAATCCGTGAAACTTTCCCAACCAAACTCAAAACCATCAGCATAAAGAATATGCATGTTTCCTTGTCGTACATAGGCATAATGATGCCATTGCCAATCTTCAAAAGTTGGTCCTAGTTTTTCTATATATACACCTGAAGAATCTTTAAATAAAAATTTTGCAGTAGCATTTTCAAAACGCATCAAAAATACTGCAGGTTCATTATTTGGAACATCACCTGCACCTTTACAAATTACAGTTTGTATTTCGTTATCAAACCCAGTTTGTCTCACCCATAACTCTACTGTAACATCTCCAGACAAATCTAAATCAGCACTATGAGGTACAACGACTACATCGTCTATACCATCAAATTGAAAAGCAATATTTACTACGCCAGAAACATAACTAACACCATTCTGTTCCATGCCGTTATTATTACTATAAAGATCATTTGCATTATTTTCGGCTTGCCACCAGCTTACCATATCAGCAGGAGGTGCTGTACATTGTCCTAATACATTTACGCTATAAAGCAACAGACTGTACATTAATATTACTACCGAAAAAAAGTTTTGCGTTTTCATTTTTAAATACTTTTAAATTAACTAGTTGCAAGTTAAGTTGAGCATCTAAAAAAAAAGTAAGGGCATTCCTTGATATATTAAAAATCAGGGAATACCCTTAGATATTCATTCTATGTGATTATTTACTTTCCGAAATTATAAGCAACACCAAACTGAATATTATTGATTTTTATGTAGTTATCGCTATCTCCATCTTCAAGTAAATTGGTTAGTCCCCAATCATATCGTCCTTCCAAAGAAAACTTATCTGAAATATTATAGGACAAGCCAAAATCTATTGCAAGATTGAACGCCTTAGTGTTTTGAGAAGGGTCTAATAAAAAGCCGAAATTTGGTCCAGCAACAGCACTAAGATTATCAACTATATTATACTTTAATAGTACTGGCATTTGTATTTGGTTAAAGTCTTTTACGACTACAAACCTTACCTCTGGCAATAACTCTAATGACTCTGACAATGAAATATCACTAAGCGCTAAGCCCAAATAAAAACCAGTTTCATTACTTGTGCTTTCAATTGTTTTCGATGACGATGACAGCGCTTCATCACTAAAAGCGTTTCTAGTAACAACTGGGTCTGTTGGATCACCATCTGTTGGTGGATCAATTTCACCATCTACTTTAAATTTAACTTGCATTAAATTCACTCCTCCCGTTATTTTAATTGTTTGACTATAAGCAATTGTTGACATTAAAACTATTGCTAATACTGTGTTTACTACATTTTTCATTTTTAAATCCTTTTAAATTAACTAGTTGCAAGTTAAATTGAGCATCTAAAAAAAAAGTAAGGGCATTCCTTGATTTATTAAAAATCAAGGAATACCCTTAGATATTCGATAAGAAATCTTGTCTAACTAAAATGCATTCACAATCGCATAGAAATCTTCAGCTTTTAAAGCTGCACCACCAATTAATCCACCATCTACATCTGGCTTAGAGAAAATCTCTTTTGCGTTTCCTGGTTTTACACTTCCTCCATAAAGAATCGTCATGTCATCAGCAATTGTATGACCATATTTGCTTTCTAAAGTTTTTCTAATAAAAGCATGCATGTCTTGTGCTTGCTCTGGACTTGCTGTTTCACCTGTACCAATTGCCCAAACAGGCTCATAAGCTAAAACAATATTTTTATAAGCTGAAGCGTCTAAATGAAATAGCGCTTTCTTTATTTGGCTTTCAACGACAGCTTCTTCGTTTCCAGATTTACGATCTGAAAGTTCCTCTCCAAAACAGAAAACAATACGCATATCATGTTCTAAAGCTGCATCTACTTTTTGTGCTAAAGATTCATCTGTTTCATTGAAATATGCACGACGCTCACTATGTCCTAAAATAACGGTTTGTATTCCGATACTTTTTAGCATCGATGCACTCACCTCTCCTGTATAAGCTCCGTTTTCTGCAAAGTGCATATTTTGAGCAACCACTTCAATATCATCTTGTCTTGTTGATTGAAAGGCATGCCACAAGTTTGTAAATGTTGGCGCAATCATGACCTCAGCATTTGAAGTTTTAGTTTGCTGTTTTAATTCTGAAATTAGAGTTTCTGTTTGAATTAAACCATTATTCATTTTCCAGTTTCCTGCTACGATATTTTTTCTCATGTCGTTGCCTGCTTAAGCAGGTATATTTTAAGTTATACTTATTTTAATGTTTGTCTGATTAAAGGATCATCAGCTTCAATTGCATCAAATAATTCGATATGTCCATCTGAATCGACTATCATATATCGTGGAATCCAATCTATATCCACAAATTCTCCTAAAAGACCTTTTGTTCCTTTAGTCATGAAGTAATGCTCGCCTTCAATATTATACTTTTTGATTGTACGTTTCCATGTATCTAAATCCCTGTCAGCAGATAAAAACAGATATACAGCATTCGGTTTTTCGGCTTGTAAAGCCTCTAATTCAGGTAAGCCAACTATACAATCTCTACACCAACTTGCCCAAACATCAATAACAATTTGTTTTCCTTTATGTGCAGATAAGATATCTTTAAATGCCACTGAATCACCTTTTAAACTGACATATTGTTCGTTTAAAACATCTTCTGAAAACTGAGTTCGAATCTCTTTTGAACAGCTTACAAATAAAAGACTACATATAAGAAAATAGGTTATTGATTTCATAGTGTTTATTCTAATTTCACTTTTGGATCAAGCCATCCATAAATGATATCTACAAAGATATTGATAATGATAAACAAAAGAGCAATAACTAGAACAGAACCCATAATAACAGGTAAATCTAAGGTGTTCAATGCATTTACGATTTCTTTTCCCAAACCATTCCAGCCAAAGATATATTCTACAAATACGGCTCCTGCCAACATTGAAGCAAACCATCCTGATATCGCAGTAACTACTGGATTTAAAGCGTTTTTTACGGCATGTCGTGTTATAATCTGAAACTCAGTTAAACCCTTTGCTCTTGCCGTTCTAATATAATCTTGATTAAAAACTTCTAATAATGAGTTTCGCATTAACTGAATAACCACTGCCAAAGGACGAATACCTAAAACAATTGCTGGCAAAATTAAATTCTTCCATTTGATATTCATTTTTTCGCCAAAATCATCAAGTTCATACAAACTCCCAGTCATTTCCAGGTTAGTATATTCATGTAAGATGTATCCAAAAAACCAAGCAAATAAAATCGCACTAAAAAACGATGGTATACTCATACCAAGCGTACTAAATATTTGTATGGTTTTATCTAACCATCTGTCTTTATATAAAGCAGAAATAATACCAAGAAAAATTCCTAAAATAATTGCGATAAATATTGCAGACACTGCAAGAACCGCAGTATTGGGTAACGTTTCTCCAATCACCTGAGATACTTTTTTTCCCTGTTTAGTAAAGGATTCTCTTAAATATGGAAATTTAAAAACGGTAGTTGTATTACCAATAGTAAACAATTGACTTGCGCTATATTTTCCGTCTCTTAAATAGGTGTAGTTTTCAGAATTGGTAGAATGAAATGACAAAGGTGACACATCATTGAGGTAATACATATATTGCGTTGAAATTGACTTATCAAAGCCATACTTAGCTCTTACAGCAGCAATTTGATCGCTATCTTCATTCTGACCTAGCATCATTTGTGCAGGATCTCCAGGTAACACATTAAATAAAAAGAAAATAACCGTTACCACTCCAAATAATGTGAGTATCGCGTAAAAGGTTTTATTTAGGATGTATCTAATCAGATGGTATATGTTAGTTGTTAAAACTCTAAATCATCAATATCGTTCCAATGTGCTTTTTGAGTTACTTTTCCTTTTTCAAAAACTACAACTCCAGGATTTGCACGAACAATAGTTTTTAAAACTTTCTCATCACAGAGATAGAATTCAGCATCTAAGTCATAAGCGTCTTGAATTTCTTTTTTCTTATCTGTACCAGAAGCCGTTAAACCTATTACAGTATATCCTTTTTTCTTAGCTTCGTCAGCCATAGCTTTCATTTTCGCTAAGCCATCAGCTTCAGCTTTATCTAAATTGTAGGATACAATCATGACTAATTTTTCAGTCTCTAAAAACTGCTGTGTTAAATCTTCATCTTCAGATTCTATAGAGAAATCTTGGATTTTAGGAACATCACCTTCTTGAACCGTTATCGTTTCTACACCAATAATCTTATCGTAAGTTTTTGGACCACGACCCCGATCTGTAATTACATTTTCTTTGCCATCTAATGTATAAGTCCAATTATAATCTATAATAGCATCCTTAGCATCAGCCGGCAATTTCATGTTTTCCTGAAGGTTATCACCAATCTTATATGCTCTAAAATCAAACAATGGTAAATGCATCAATACATGGTATCCAAACCAAAGGCAAACGATAAAACTCAATAAAGCACTAACGGTTAGACCGAATTTACTTAACATGGGCTTTATATGTTTCTGACCAACAAATAGAATCAGAATAAAAAACAATAAAATCAAATCTTTACCAAAGGATTGCCATGGTGTCAATTTTAAGAAATCGCCAAAACATCCACAATCTTTCACCTTATCAAAATAGGCTGCATAGAAGGTTAAAAATGTGAAGAATACAATCATTCCCAATAAACTCCAAACTGTAAATTTTGGTTTATAACCTATCAATAAAAACACACCCAAAATCACTTCAAAAACAACAACAAATATTGAAAGTCCTAAAGCATATGGTATAAATACCGGAAGATCTAGAACGTCGTAACTAAAATATTCTTGAAGCTTATATGAAAATCCTAATGGATCATTCAGTTTAATAAATCCTGAAAAAATAAAAAGTGCTCCGACAAAAATTCGGCTAATATTTACGATAAACTTCATAAACTTCGTTTTGATTATTATTCACTTAAATGAATCATTGCAAACACCGAGTAATTAATCATATCTTGGTAATTGGCATCGATACCTTCACTTACTATTGTTTGTCCTGCATTGTCTTCAATTTGCTTTACACGCAGTAATTTTTGTATAATTAAATCGGTTAAACTACTCACTCTCATATCTCTCCAAGCCTCACCATAATCATGATTTTTATCCATCATTAACTGTTTGGTAATTGCAATTTTATCATCATAAAGCACTGTTGCTTCATCTACAGATAAATCTGGTTGTTCAACCACACCTTTGTCTAATTGAACTAAAGCCATAGTGCAATAATTGATAATCCCGATAAATTCACTTACTTCACCTTCGTCAACCTTACGAACGCTATTTTGTTGTAATCCTCTTATGCGTTGCGCTTTGATAAAAATCTGATCTGTTAACGATGGTAATCTTAAAATGCGCCATGCACTTCCGTAATCTTTCATTTTGTTAATGAAAAGACTTCTGCATTGCGTGATGACATCATCATATTGTTTTGAAGTATCTTGCATTTAAAACATTTAATTTTCCGTAAATTTCGCATAAATTAATCAGATTTAAAAACTTTAACGATACTATATAGTTTTGAGCAAAACCATCAATTGTAAAGGACAGTTAATTGACCTGAGCCAGCCAAAAGTTATGGGCATTTTAAATGTGACACCAGATTCGTTTTACGATGGTGGTCGCTTTAGAAATTCGTCTGCAGTTATGCGCCAAGTAGATCAGATGCTAGAAGAAGGAGCTACTTTTATTGATGTTGGTGCTTACAGCTCTAAACCAAACGCAGATGACGTAAGTGAGGCTGAAGAATTACAGCGTATTTTACCAGTAGTCGATCTTGTTATTAAAAATTTCCCTGAAGTAGTGCTATCTATCGATACCTTTAGAAGTAATGTTGCAAAACAATGTATTGAAGCTGGAGCGAGTTTGATTAATGATATTTCAGCAGGACATTTGGATGATACTATGATTGAAACGGTTGCTAAACTGAAAGTTCCTTATATCATGATGCACATGAGAGGAAATCCGAAAACCATGCAGCAGCAAACTAATTATGACAATTTAGTTAAGGAAATGCTTTCTTATTTTTCTGAACGAATAGCCAAAGCAAGAGCCTTAGGAATAGTTGATATGATAATCGATCCTGGTTTTGGGTTTGCCAAAACTGTAGAACAAAATTACGAACTACTGAATAAATTAGAGCTTTTAAAAATGACCGACTTACCTATTTTAGTCGGTGTTTCCAGAAAGTCGATGATTTACAAAACATTGGACACTTCAGCTGAAGAAGCCTTAAACGGAACCACAGTGCTCAATACGATAGCATTACAAAAAGGAGCAAAAATCTTGAGAGTTCACGATGTTAAGGAAGCGATGGAATGTATAAAACTAACACAACAATTGCATTAATGAGATATTTATTTGTTTTAGCTCTAGCCCTTTTGATGTTTTCCTGCGGAAATGAAAAATCGGTATTATTACCAGAAATAGAAAACGCAAAAGTCACCGAAATACTTGACGTTTCTCCTGCTTATCTTTTTTATGATGAAACACAACCAGATAGTTTAGAGCTCAACCGAAAAAATTTAATTGGCACTACAAATTGGTTATTTAATGTGGACAAACGACTGACATTAGAACAAGCGATTCCTAAAATTAAATTCTTGCAAAATAAAAAGCGTAATGCTGAAGTACATAAAAATGAAAATGCGAAAAACTATTATACCTGCAATGATACGAGCATTCAAAATTTAGGATTTATTGAGTTTACAGATGTTGTTTATCAAAATATTTCTCTTCAAGACTATTTTAAAAACAAAAAACGCCATGAAACATTGAGTTTAGCTTTGAACGTAATTTCAATCAATAACTATAGTTTAGAGTCCTTTTCTAACGAGAATTCAAACACTGAGGTTTTTTCTAAAATAGAAGATGTAATTAATAAAATAAAAACACACTTTAAAACGGAACAGGATCTAAAGCTTTATTCACTATTTCATTCTAAATTAAGTTTTCAGGAATACATAACTATCAAATCTAAAATCCAAGACATTGAATACGAAGGAATTCCAATAGATAAAAACGAATTCATTTATTAAGCATATTTTGTTAAATTTACAGAAACACCTTTGCATTGGATAAATTCAAATTTTGGGATTTTGGTATTATAGATTTTATCGACGTATTTCTCGTCGCTATCTTACTCTACTACATCTATAAGCTTGTAAAAGGAACCGTTGCCATCAATATTTTTATAGGAATCATCATCATCTATGCCGTTTGGAAAGTCACAAACCTTTTGGAGATGCAAATGCTTCATAATATTTTTGATGGATTCATGAAGGTTGGAATTATTGCTTTAATTGTCGTGTTTCAGCCAGAAATTAGGAAATTCCTATTGATGGTTGGATCTACAAATTTAAGCGGAAGAGGAAAATTGTTCAGTAAAATGAAATTCCTTAAAAACGATATTGAGACTGAAACTAATGTAGATGCCATTGTAGATGCTTGTCATAAAATGGGAAGTACAAAAACTGGAGCGCTTATCGTTTTAGAACGTAATAACAATTTAGATTTTCTGGTGAGTACTGGTGACGCAATGAATATTAAAGTTACCCAACCGATCATAGAAAGTATCTTCTTTAAAAATAGTCCGTTGCATGATGGTGCTGTTATAATTGAAAATAATACGGTTAAAGCAACACGAGTTATTCTTCCGGTAAATAATGAGAAAAACATTCCTCAACGATTTGGTTTGAGACATAGAGCAGCAGTTGGTATTACTGAAAAAACTGATGCCATTGCGCTAGTTGTTAGTGAAGAAACTGGACAAATATCTTATATAATTAATGGCGAGTTTGTTATGTTTGAAAACATAGATGAGCTACTTAACCTTTTAAAGAAAGATTTGATGTAATATGGAATGTAAAAACTGTAATACATCTTTAAGTAAGCTTATTAATTATTGTCCGCTCTGTGGTGCTAAAATTGTAAAAAAGCGATTGACGTTTAAAAACCTTTCTGTCGATATTACCGAACAATTTTTAAATATTGACAACAAGTTTCTAAAAACCTTTCTTCATTTATTTACCAAACCTGAGTTGGTGATAAATGGATTTATTGATGGAACTCGAAAAAAATACATTAATGTAATTCAATATTTTGCTGTAGCACTAACGTTAGTAGGTATACAAGTGTTTTTGATGAATACCTTCTTTCAAGAAGCCTTACAATTAGACAACGAGTTTTTAAAAGGCTTAGAAGGAAGTTCTAATTCTAAGAACAACCCATTTGCTTCTTTTGATTTTGAAGAGTATAATAATTATCAAAGTATTGTTTATATACTAAGTGTACCAATAGCTACAATCGCAACATGGATTGCTTACTATGTAATTGGATTACGACGACTTAATTTCACAGAACACCTAGTTCTCAATTTGTATTATTCTGCTCAAATAATCATTGTTACAGCAGTTTTGAGTATTCTATTTTTATGCTTTGGATTTGATTATTTAATGATTTCCGGATTCATTTCTGTACTTACTTTTGGTTACTTATTTTTTGTGCTAAAAAGAGTATTTAATACTCCTTTTGGGGAAACTGTATTGCACTTTTTGTTAATCATGGTAGCTTACTTTATTTTGTTTATGATAATCATGTTGATTGCGGTTGCCATAGGAATTATATATGTTTTACTTAACAAATAACAATTTATAAATACGATCAAATGAATTGTAAAAATTGTCATACCGAACTTACTGAAGGCAGCGACTTTTGTAATAGCTGTGGTGGAAAAGTCATTAGAAACCGCTTAAGTTTTAAAAATCTTTTTGAGCACATAAGTGAAACATTTTTCAATTATGACAATAAACTTTTAAGAACATTTATTCACTTATTTAAAAAACCGGAAGTTGTAATTGATAGTTACGTTCAAGGTATTAGAAAGCGATATGTAAATCCAGTTAGTTTTTTCGGTATCATATTAACTATAAATGGGTTAAACGTATTTATAATTAGCAAATTCTATAAAAAATATCTTGACGCGACTAACTTATTAGGAGACATAAATTCAGCAAATAATGAGGCAACAAAAAAAATAATGGAGATGTCTTCGGATATTTCATTAGAATATGCTTCTATATTTTTTTCTATGTTAATTCCGCTTTCTGCATTAATAAGTTGGATTGTATTTTTTAACAAAAAATATAATTACACAGAACATATCATTTTATATTTATACAGTATGTCTGTATATTCAATTATCACAGTCGTATTGGGTCAATTAATATTAGCAATTATACCTGAAAAATATTTGCTTTTTGGTACAGCAATGTATCTGTTCCTTTTTCTCTATCATTGCTATATTCTAACAAGATTATTTAAGTTAAGTTTTCGGCAACTCTTCCTTAAAATACTTCTGTTTACCACCTTGTTTTTCATAAGTTATATAGGTTTTTCCATCTTGTCAGTTATAGCGCTTTTATTAACTGGCACAGTTGAATTACAAGATTTCCAACCTATACAGTAACTTAAACTGCTTCAATCTTTAGAAACTGAACTTCATATAGATTTCTGTAGTACCCATCTTCTTTTTTAAGGAGTTCTTCGTGTGTGCCTTTTTCAACAATATAGCCTTCATCCATAACAATAATTTGATCAGCTTTTTGGACTGTCGCTAAACGATGTGCAATAACAATTGAGGTTCTATCCTTAGTGATTTTGTCAGTTGCATCTTGGATCAATTGCTCAGAATAAGAATCGACAGAAGACGTGGCTTCATCTAAAACCAAAATACTTGGATTAGTTACATAAGCACGTAAAAATGAAATTAATTGACGCTGGCCAGAAGATAGCATCACACCTCTTTCCTTTACATTATACTGATAACCATTAGGCAAGCTCATAATAAAATCGTGAATACCAATATCTTTTGCAGCTTGTTGAACTTGAGCTTCGGTGATGTTCGGATTTTTAAGTGTAATATTATTTAAGATGGTATCTGCAAAAAGGAATACATCCTGCAAAACAACAGCAATTTGAGCACGAAGCGATTTTAGAGTTAAACTTTTAATATCAACACCATCAATACAAATCGTTCCATGTTGAATGTCGTAGAAACGGTTTAATAGATTAATAATTGTAGATTTCCCAGCACCTGTTGCTCCAACAATTGCAACAGTATCTCCTGCTTTGACCTCTAAAGAAATACCTTTTAGCACTTCTTCATCTTCTATATAAGAAAAATGCACCTCTTTAAATGTAAGGTCTCCTTTAAATTCGGAAGCCACTGTTGTTCCTTTATCAACTATTTGAGATGAAGTATCCAAGACTTTAAACACACGATCTGCTGCGACCATTCCCATTTGAAGCGTATTGAATTTATTAGCTATTTGATTTAATGGTCTGAATAACATAGGAACAAACATGATGAAAGCAAACAGATCGCCTTCACTAGCTGTACCATTCATAACAACTCCAATACCTCCAACCCAAATAATGGTTCCCAAGGTAATTGAAGATAAGAAATCTGCTATTGGAAAAAACACAGAGTTGTACCAAACTGTTTTTAACCAACCTTTTTTATGGCGTTCGTTAATTGCTTTAAACTTTTTATATTCGGTATCTTCACGTGTAAACAACTGAAGGATTTTCATTCCAGTTACACGTTCTTGAACAAATGAATTAAGGTTAGACACTTCTGTTCGTACTTCTTCAAAAGCACGTTTCATATATCTTTGAAAAATCTTCGTCGCAAATAACACGATTGGCATGGTGACAAAAGCAATAAGACTCAATTTCCAATTCATATAAAACATCATTCCACCAACAACCAACATTTTTAATACATCACTAAAAATCATAAAAAGTCCTTGTCCGAAAATATCAGCAATTCGTTCCATGTCTGTTACAGTTCTTGTAATAAGTACGCCTACTGAAGATTTATCGTAATACTTCATTTTAAATCTAAGCACATGCTCATAAAGTTTTACTCTAATATCTTTGACTACAGACTGTCCCAACCAACTCGCATAATAAATAAATAACAATTGGCTTATTACTTCAAGTATAAGTAAAACAAGCATTGCAATGATGTAAAACAAAAAGCCATCGTATTCTTTTAAAACGACATGCTTATCAATGGCTTGTTGCAAAACATAAGGTCTCGAAGCTCCAAACACAGCGAGTCCAACAACACAAACCAATGATACAAAAAACACAAATTTGTATGGTTTTATATGCTGTAACAATCGCTTGAAAAGTGAAACATCAAAAACTTTTTTCTTTTCGTCTGCCATTTAAATATTTATAGTATTAGGGTATTCAATTTTTGTTAAATATAATCCATGAGCAGGAACTGAAAAACCAGCCTCTCCTCTATTCTTTGATTTAATAATATTATGTAAATCCTCAACATTCATCTTTCCGATACCAATATTTATCATGGTTCCTACAATTGCTCGAACCATATTTCTTAAAAATCGGTCTGCCTTTATTGTAAAAAATAGTTGATCATCTTTACATTCCCATTGTGAGAACATTATGTTACAATTATACGTTTTTACATCTGTATGAACTTTAGAAAAGCATTGAAAATCGTTATACTTCAATAGAATTTCGCAAGCTTCGTTCATAGCCTTCAAATCTAAATGCTTATGATGTGAAAAAGCAAAATCAGAATTAAATACATTTTTTTGTTGAGAAACCTTATAGATATAAGTTCTGCTCGATGCATCAAAACGTGCATGCGCTTCATCTTTAACTTGAAAGATATTATGAATCGCAATATCGTTTGGTAAAAATGAATTCAGTTTAAAAAGTAACTTATCTTCGACTAAACTATCCGTATCAAAATGTGCAAACATTTGTGAAGCATGCACTCCAGCATCTGTTCTTCCAGCTCCCATAACAGAAATTTTAGATCGCAACAATTTTGAAAGTGCATTATCTAAGACTTCCTGAACCGAAATAGCATTAGGTTGAATTTGCCAACCATGATATGCTTTTCCATTATATGATAATTCAATAAAATATCTCAAGTAATCCTGTATTTTTGTAAAAGCACAAAGATAATTAGTTTTAACAGTATTTATCTTAGATTAACATAATTAAAAGATTTCTACTTTTTAGTAGACAACATTTATGACAAAAATCCTTTTACTTTCTGATACACATAGTTATATCGACAAGGATATATTGAAATATGTCAAACAAGCCGATGAAGTATGGCATGCTGGTGATATTGGTGATTTAAAGGTAACAGATGCCATTCAAAAACTAAAACCTTTGCGTGCTGTTTATGGAAATATCGACGATGCTAAAGCCAGAGTTGAATTCCCTGAAAACAATCGGTTTATGTGTGAAGACGTTGATGTTTGGATGACACATATTGGTGGCTATCCTCCAAAATACAATATGAGAACACGGGGTTTTATTAAAGCTAATCCGCCTCGCATTTTTATTTGTGGACATTCACATATTCTGAAAGTCATGCCAGACAAACGGTATAATTTACTTCATATGAATCCAGGAGCCGTTGGCAAACATGGTTTTCATAAAGTACGAACAATGCTCCGATTTACAATTGATGGAAAGACTATTGATAATTTGGAAGTCATTGAATTCCCAAAACGACATTAGGACTAATAAAAAAACCCAAGGTCTTCACCTTGGGTTTACGCACTAAAATAATTAAGATAATAGGGTTTATCGCAATCTATCAACAGATTTGACAAGATCTTCATCCTTTTTTATGGCTTTATTGGCCAAGACCAATAACACGATAGATAAAATAGGTATGAATATCCCAACACCCTTCTCAGAGATGTTACTCTCTCCAGGTGGTATTAGTAATTGATACACAAAAAATCCTAATAAAATAAAGTTTAATATTATATTGAGTCGTCCCATAACAAATTGAAACTTCCTGTTTTTAAAACTAAAAATCGAAATTAAAGATAATAAAGCAGATCCTAAAAACAAACCTAAATACAAGTATTCGTCTTTTGCAAATACAAGAACATCCTCACTGTTTGTCCACAAGTGCAGTACAAATATTAAGCCAGCAGACACAGCAGCCGATAATATAAGGTATATGGATTGTATACGTTGAATCATTTATTATTATGAATAATGAGGCACAAAATTAATAGTTTCTTTTAAAAGATGTATTAAATTTTAAAAATAAAATTGTATTATTGCATATATAATTTGTTACCAACAGTGTAACAGCTTATTAATCTTCCGATTTTTTTCAAATTTTTCCCCTAAACACATTTTCAGAAAAGTAAGGATTAAATCAAATTCAGTTTATAAAACTTAATTACTAAACATACATGTTCGAAATTTCCGAATTAAAAGCAAAAAAGCTTCCTGAACTTCAGGAAATAGCTCAAAAATTAAATGTTCCAAAATACCGCAGTTTAAAAAAATTAGATTTAGTTTATCAAATTCTTGATTTTCAGGCAGCTAATCCAGATGCTGTAAAAAAAGAAGTTATAAAAGAAACTCCTAAACAGGAACCAAAAAAACCTGTGCAACAGAACAAACCTGCGCAGGAAAGAAAGCCTAGAGAACGAGTTCAGAAAAAACCTGAACAAAATTCTACTCAACAAAAAATGGAATTAGATGATAAAAAGGACACCAAACCGTCTAATACTGATTCTACTGATGAAAAGGACAATAAGAATACTCAAACCAACAATCAGAGTAACGATAATCGTTCTAAAGAGTCAAATGACAACAAGCCGAATCCTCGCCAAAAGGATGACAATAAGCCGAATCCTCGTCAGAAAGAAAGCAATAAGCCGAATCCTCGTCAGAAGGATGACAGCAAACCAAACCCTCGACAAAAGGATAGCAATAGACCAAATCCTCGCCAAAAGGATGGTAACGTTCATAAAAACAACGGAAACAAAGACAATCGTAATCGCTACAGAGAACCAGATTTTGAATTTGATGCAATAATAGAAAGTGAAGGTGTTTTAGACATCATGCAAGATGGTTATGGATTTTTACGTTCATCTGATTATAACTATTTATCATCTCCTGATGATATTTATGTATCGCAATCTCAAATTAGATTATTTGGATTAAAAGTTGGTGATACTGTTTTTGGAAATGTACGCCCACCAAAAGAAGGTGAAAAATATTTTCCATTAATCAAGGTAAGTAAAATTAATGGCCAGAGTCCAAATGTTGTAAGAGATCGTGTTGCTTTTGAGCATTTAACGCCTTTATTTCCACAAGAGAAATTTAATCTAGCTGAAAAGCAAGCAACTATATCTACTCGTATTATGGATTTGTTCGCTCCAATAGGAAAAGGACAACGTGGTATGATTGTATCACAACCTAAAACAGGTAAAACAATGTTACTTAAGGATGTTGCAAATGCAATTGCAGCAAACCACCCTGAAGTTTATCAAATGATTTTATTAATTGATGAACGTCCAGAAGAGGTAACAGATATGCAACGTAATGTTCGTGGTGAAGTAATTGCTTCAACTTTTGATAAAGAAGCACACGAGCATGTTAAGATTGCGAATATCGTATTAGAAAAAGCAAAACGTTTGGTAGAATGTGGCCACGATGTGGTAATTCTTTTAGATTCAATTACACGTTTAGCAAGAGCTTATAACTCAGTACAACCTGCTTCTGGTAAAATCTTAAGTGGTGGTGTTGATGCTAATGCTTTACACAAACCAAAACGTTTCTTTGGTGCTGCTCGTAATATTGAAAATGGAGGTTCATTAACAATTATTGCAACTGCACTTACTGAAACAGGTTCTAAAATGGATGAAGTAATTTTTGAAGAATTCAAAGGGACTGGTAATATGGAATTACAATTAGATCGTAAAATATCTAATCGTAGAATCTTCCCAGCTATTGATTTAACTTCATCAAGTACAAGACGTGATGATATTTTATTAGACCCAACAACAATAAAGAGAATGTGGGTGATGCGTAAATATTTAGCTGATATGAATCCGGTTGAAGCGATGGAATTTATTAATGACCGTTTCAAACAGACAAGAAATAATGAAGAGTTTTTAATTTCTATGAATGGATAGATATTGAATTTATTACATATTAAAAAAGCCTTGAATTAATAATTCAAGGCTTTTTTCTTTTTAGTTACTTTCTCCTTTTAAGGAAACAAAAAAAGCTTCTCTTTAGAGAAGCTTTACAAATGTCTTAAGGCAAAACCTTACTTTAACGTCGCAACGTGCTTAGTTAAGTTAGATTTGATGTTAGCAGCTTTGTTATTATGTATAACATTATGCTTAGCTAACTTATCTACCATTGAAATGACAGAAGGTAAAAATGCCTTAGCATCTTTAGCTTTTTCCATTTCACGTAACTTTTTGATAGCATTACGAGTCGTTTTATGCTGATATCTATTAGTTAAACGTTTTGATTCGTTACTTCTTATTCTCTTTAAAGCAGACTTATGATTTGCCATTGTATTATTTTCTTATTAAAAATTGTAGCCCGTAGGGGAATCGAACCCCTCTTACATGGATGAAAACCATGCGTCCTAGCCGATAGACGAACGGGCCATTTGATTAAAATTCAGTAGTAAGTTTATAATTTTTTTAATGATAAACTCACATTTCAAATGAACATGCAATTATCCATTGCGGATGCAAAAATACAACTATTTTTAAATGTTGCAACACCTTGCTAAAGTTTTTTGAAAAAAAATTAATATGCTTTAGCAAATAAGACTCTTCTACTTGAAGTTTTCCCAGTGTAAACGCACTTTCCTTCTTCATATTTTACATCAGAAGGAATACATCTAATAGTCGCTTTTGTTATTTCTTTAATCTTAAGTTCAGTTTCTTCAGTTCCATCCCAATGTGCTGAAATAAATCCTGTTTTAGTTTTTAAAACTTCTTTAAATGTTTCAAAATCATCTACTTCAGTAGTATGAGAATCTCTAAAATTTAAAGCTTTAGTAAATAATTCTTCTTGAATTGTTTTTAATAAACCATCTACTTTAGCAACCAAATCAGACATCTCAACAATTTCTTTTGTCAAAGTATCACGTCTAGCTAGCTCGATTGTTCCATTTTCTAGATCTTTAGGTCCAATAGCAATTCTCAAAGGTACACCTTGCAATTCATGTTGAGCAAACT
The DNA here is from genome assembly GCF_000797465.1 of Psychroserpens jangbogonensis. Taxonomy (GTDB): domain Bacteria; phylum Bacteroidota; class Bacteroidia; order Flavobacteriales; family Flavobacteriaceae; genus Psychroserpens; species Psychroserpens jangbogonensis. The sequence continues at coordinate 397,922 of NZ_JSWG01000001.1, forward strand.
TTGCTCCTGGTCTATGCGTAGTTCTGCCATCAAATTTACATGAAACGCCTTTCGCTTTTAATTCTTGAATAATACCATTAGCTTTTTCCGTAATAATATCTAATTGCTCATCAGTTTTATAAATTGGTACAATAACTACTTGTGATGGCGCTAAATTTGGAGGTAACACTAAACCTTTATCATCACTGTGGGTCATTATTAAAGCTCCCACCAATCGTGTAGAAACTCCCCAAGAAGTCGCCCAAACATAATCAAGTTTGCCTTCATTGTTTGTAAACTTAACATCAAAGGCTTTCGCAAAATTCTGTCCTAAAAAATGGGATGTACCAGCTTGAAGTGCTTTTCCATCTTGCATTAAAGCTTCAATACAATAAGTTTCTAATGCTCCTGCAAAACGTTCACTTTCAGTTTTAACACCTTTTACAACAGGAATTGCCATAAAATTTTCTGCAAAATCTGCGTATACGTTGTTCATTAATTCTGCCTCTACTAAAGCTTCCTTTTTTGTGGCATGTGCTGTGTGACCTTCTTGCCATAAAAATTCAGCAGTTCGAAGAAATAAACGTGTTCTCATTTCCCATCTCACAACATTTGCCCATTGGTTAATTAGAATTGGCAAATCTCTATAACTTTGAATCCATCCTTTATAAGTGCTCCATATAATTGCTTCACTCGTTGGCCTTACAATTAACTCTTCTTCCAGTTTTGCATCAGGATCCACACGTAATTTCCCTTCATTATCAGGATCGTTTTGCAATCTATAATGTGTAACAACCGCACACTCTTTGGCAAAACCTTCAGCGTTTTTCTCTTCTGCCTCAAATAGGCTTTTAGGAACAAAAAGAGGGAAATAAGCATTTTGATGACCTGTTTCTTTAAACATTCGGTCAAGCTCTGCTTGCATTTTTTCCCATATTGCGTAGCCATAAGGTTTGATAACCATACAACCACGAACTGCGGAATTTTCTGCTAAATCAGCCTTGACAACCAATTCGTTATACCATTTTGAATAGTCTTCTGCTCTACTTGTAAGATTTTTACTCATTTTTATTTTTTTGGCACAAAAGTTGTGATTTCTAAATCAGAAATTAGTTTAGCAAAATTAACCATTTTTTATAATGTTTAACAATAAAAAAACAAAGGATATGGAATTAAAAAACTACTCAAAAACAAAATCTCAATTTCTAATTCTGTTAGGTCTTAGTTTTATTTTAGCCTCATGCAGTTCCACTAGAGATTTCAACTCAAAAAATGCCATAACAGATATTGGACAGGAGAGTGACTATCAAAACTATTTTAATGATAAAGTAAATGAATATGAGACGTCAAATTATTATGACAACCTATATTTTACTGATTTAATTACCAACAGAGCAAATTACTTTAGCGGAAGATCTCTTTTTGGACAATATCAATATACAGGCCGTGGAAATAGATTTAACAATGTTACAATTAATAACATTGGTATAAATATCTATTCAGATTTTGCAATAAATAATCTTGGAAGAACTAATTGGGCTTGGACTTCTAATCACCTAGAATCTTGGGGTTGGATTAATAAAGGTTGGAATACGCCTTGGAACCAAAACAATTGGAGATCTGTTAGTAATTCTTGGAATGGACCAATTTGGAATTATTGGGGCTGGGATGGAGATCCTGAAAACAGTCTATGTGGCGGTGATAATTCTTGGTCTAGAGGATTAAGGTTTCCTGAATTTATTAAGAAAAGACATTCAGTATACCAACAATTTGCTAGTAATAGCAAAATTGTTTCCAATCAATACAGCGCATTAATGAGAGCGACAGTTATTAAAACTAAAAAAACTAGTATTAGATATGCTTCACTCACAAAACGCACGAATAGTGATTCGCCAAGATCTAGACCAAAATCTAAAACTGTAAGAACGAGTAATACTTCTTTATCATCAAACCAACATATAAGCAGCAATAGTTCTTCTACTCGATCTAAATCAAGAAGTAATTCAAAATCTACAGTAAGAAAATCTAGTAACAATAGTTCTATCACTAGAAGCTCTAGTTCTAGCTCTAATACATTAAGCCGTAAAAGCACAAAAAATTAAAAACTGTAAATTATCTTAACATTTAAATACAATAAAGCCTAGATATAAGAAATGTAGCTAGGCTTTATTATTTTATAGTCTGTTAAAAGTAGCCTAAAATTCAAAATCGTAGAAGCATTCAGATCTTACATCCTGTTAAATCAATTACATTTATAAGATTTCCAGTCAAATAGACTGGTTTGGCATAAAAATTGTGACTATGTTAAATAATGAAATAGTTCAGGAAAACTAACTATTTTTGTAATGTTCAACAATAAAAATTTATAAATATGCAATTCAATAACTACATTAAAACGAAATTGCCATTTTTTGTTGCACTTAGCTTAACCTTTGTTTTAGCTTCTTGTGGATCATACCAATATGTTGGGTATGAAAGTGATGGTATATATAGCGAAAGACAAGTCGCATATGAAGAACCTTCTGCCGTTACCGAAAACGAAACTACCACTAGCAGTGATGATAATAGTTATTATAAAAACTATTTTAATGAAAAAGCTAATCAATATAGTGACATACCAGATGATGAACGTGTAATCTTTACAGACATTGACTCGTATGAAGGTGATTATTCAGATGAATACCAAGAAGAAGACTCACAAAATGGATATGCAGGTTGGGGACAAGCTAGCAATAATATTACCATAAACTATATAGACAATGGTTGGAATAACTATTATGGATGGAATGGATATTATGGATGGAATAACTATTACGGATGGAATGGATATTACGGTTGGAATGGATACTACGGATGGAATGGATATTACGGTTGGAATGCTGGCTGGGGATATAACAATTATTGGTGTCCTCCAGGATACAATGGTTATTACTACAACAATCATAACCTAGCCTATAATTCAGGTCGAAGAGGTTCTAATTCGGCTTATGCAAATAGAAACTCTGTTACTAGGCGAAACACGTCTAATACAACACGCCGTAATTCTTCAACGGTCACAAGACGAAGTACAGCAAATACAAGAAATAATTTAGCGACTAGGTCTACAACTAGAAGAAATAATAGTTCTACAATTAGAAGAAATAATACAAGCACCAGATCTAGCAGCACTGTTAGACCAAGAAGCAACACTAGAAGCAACACTAGAAGCAACACTAGAAGCAACACTAGAAGCAACACTAGAAGCAACACTAGAAGCAACACTAGAAGCAATAGTAATGTTACTAGACCACGTTCAAGTGGCACGAGATCTAACACAAGGTCAACAACTCCTAGAAGGAGTAGTTCTTCTTCAACTAGAAGCTCTAGTAGTAGTTCAAGATCTTCAGGAACTTCTAGCTCATCAAGCAGAAGTAGTTCTAGTCGTCGCAGATAATAGAAATGTAATTTTCAACAATTAAAAAATTTAACATGAAAAAGTTAACTATACTAATGATAGGTGTCCTATCTATGTCTAATCTTGTTGCACAAGACATTTCTGATGCACTTAGATTTTCACAAGACAACATACAAGGTAGCGCTCGTTTTAGAGCTTTAAGCGGTGCTTTTGGCGCTCTTGGTGGTGATATGTCAGCGGTTAGTTTAAACCCTGCAGGATCTGCTATATTTAATAGAAGTCATGCTTCAATATCACTTTCTGGTTTGCATATTGATAATGACATATCTTATTTTAACGGTAGAAATTCTACATCAGAATCTAAAATAGATTTACATCAAGCTGGAGGTGTATTCGTGTTCGCCAATAATAATGATAATTCATCGTGGAAAAAATTTGTAATTAGCGTTGCCTACGACAAGACTGCTAATCATGATGACCAATGGTTTGCAAATGGTAGAAATACAAATTCTATAGACAATTACTTTTTAGATTATGCACAAGGTTTGAGACTTGATGAAATTAGCGCATTTCCAGGTGAAACAATATCACAAGCATATGCAGAAATAGGTTCTTTCTATGGGTATGACAATCAACAAGCTTTCTTAGGTTACGAATCGTACATACTAGAACCAGGAAATGATACTGATGCAAATTCTGTATACACATCAAATATAGGGTCTGGAACATTTAACCAACAATACGACTACATTTCTCGTGGATATAATGGTAAAGTTAGTTTTAATGCTGCTGCCCAATACGAAGACAAATTATATTTGGGAGTTAACTTAAATTCTCATTTTATTAATTATGATAGATTTACTTTCTTACGAGAAAGAAATTCTAATCCTGGCTCTTTAATTACTAATGTTGGTTTTGAAAACAATTTATTAACTACTGGTTATGGATTCTCTTTTCAATTAGGAGCAATACTTAAAGTAACAAAAGAATTAAGAGCTGGATTTACATATAATTCACCAACATGGTTTAATATATATGAAGAGACTACTCAAAGTATTTCTACTTTTGTTGATGATGTAGACGGGAGCTTTACAGCAAATGTAAACCCTAATATCATTAATGTATTTCCAGAATATAAATTGCGATCTCCTGGGAAAATTTCCGGAAGTCTTGCTTATGTTTTTGGAGATAAAGGTTTATTAAGTTTTGATTACTCAAGAAGAGATTATTCAAATATGGAGTTTAGACCTGAAAACGAATCTTTTTTTAGTTCTCAAAATAGAATTATTAGTGATGTATTCAAAGCAGCAAATACGTTTAGATTTGGTGGCGAATACAAATACAAACAAATTAGTTTTAGAGGTGGATATCGTTTTGAAGAAAGTCCATACAAAGATGATTCGTTTGTTGGAGATTTGACTGGTTATTCACTTGGCTTAGGTTATAACTTTGGTAACACAAGATTAGACTTAACATTTGATCAATCAGAAAGAACAGTTAACAATCCTTTGTATTCTGTTGGGCTAACTGATGCAGCTACAGTGGATGCTATTAATTCAAACGTTACACTTTCTTTAGCATTTAATCTCTAATAAAAACAACTTTATAATCGAAAATGCTAGATATGAATCTAGCATTTTTTTATTGTCCCAAACTGTTCAAAATTATAAATTAAATGCGCTTATAAGCTATTGTGAATTCCTAAATTGAATGATAATTAAATAAAAAAGGCTTTATGATTTCATAAAGCCTTTTCTTATAGTTTATAGTTTAAAACCTATCTACCTTTTCAGGGTGAAATGGGCTTTAAATTCTTTACGTTCTCCGGTATTTGGTTCATTGTACTCTACTACAAACCAGTAGTCACTCGTTGGCATTGGGTTTCCATTATAGGTACCATTCCAACCTTCACTTGAGGGACTTATCTGTTTTATTAGTTTTCCGTACCTGTCAAATATATAAATTTTTGCGCTTGGTTGGTCCGCAATACCTTTAATGTTCCATGTGTCATTATAACTATCTCCATTTGGTGTGAAAAACTTCGGGTAATCCATTACCGTTACCTTATCACTCGCAAATCCACAGCCTATCTTATCTCGTACATCTATATCATGCTCGCCGGCTGATACATCTGTAAAGGTATTACTATCCTGCCATGCTCCATCATCTAATCGATACTCATAATCGCCAGGTCCTGTAACTGTAACAACTATAATATGCAACTCTGAAAAGGCATCTGTTGTT
>NZ_JSWG01000010.1 GCF_000797465.1 Psychroserpens jangbogonensis
AGATAATTGTGGCGGAACAGTTTTAGTAACGAACAATGCAAGTTTACCAATATCAGGAGAAGGAACAACAACAGTTGTGACTTGGACTTATGACGATGGAAACGGAAATACAAGCACACAGACACAGAATGTAATTATTGATGATATCACTGCGCCTGTTGCAGATGTAGCAAGTTTATCCAATGTTACTGCAGAATGTGAGGTGAGTAGTTTAACGGCACCAACAGCGACAGATAATTGTGGTGGAACAGTTTTAGTAACGAACAATGCAAGTTTACCAATATCAGGAGAAGGAACAACAACGGTTGTGACTTGGACTTATGATGATGGAAACGGAAATATAAGCACACAAATACAGAATGTAATTATTGATGACATATCTGGTCCCACAGCCATTACTTTACCAATTATTACAGGTCAGTGCTCTGCAACAGTTCCTGTTCCAACGACTACAGATATATGTTCGGGAACTATTACAGGAACCACTTCAGATGCTTTAGTCTATACTACACAAGGCGCTTTTGCTATAACATGGAATTTTGATGATGGCAACGGAAACTCTATTAATGTCGTACAAAATGTTGTTATTAATGATACAATAGATCCAATTCCATTATGTCAAGATATTACAGTTCAATTAGATGATACTACAGGAATTGCCACAATTACAAGTGCTCAAATTGATAATGGTTCAACAGATAATTGTGGTACTGTAAATTTCTCATTGTCACAAAGTATGTTCGATTGTACTAATATTGGCTCTAATATTATTGTATTGACAGTTGATGATGGGAATGGAAATAGTGCTATTTGCACATCTACTGTTACAGTTACAAGTCCGAATATTACTGGAGGAACAATTTTGGGTTATTTAAATAATAATCAAACCATTGCAGATGAGGATAATTTAGTTGAGGTTACTGCCTGTCCAGATGCACCACAGAATGCTACAATTAATTTAACAGGACATACAGGAAATGTAGCTTATTGGGAATTTTCATTAAATGGAGGTCTTACATGGACAACTGTTGCAAATACGACGACGACTTATTATTATCCAAATATTTTAGAAACAACCTTAATAAGAGCAGTAATTCAAATTGGCTCATGTCAAGCAAAATCTACAATAATTTATGTAGTAGTTATACCACCAGATGTTCCACCAACAATTATTGGTCCAGATACTTTTACTACTTGTTTGGGTGAAGATATTACAGTTGTGGCAGAAAGTTCATTTGGTGTCAATTCAGCTATACAAGAAGGAGGAGACTTCAATGAAGCAAATTTAAACACACTTGGTTGGTTAGTCGATGGTTCAGCATCATTCTCTGCTGGAGGAAATAATACAAGCCCAACAAAATGGAAAGGAACAAATGGACCTAAAAAGTTTCAAGGAAGATGTTATGATGTTTCTGATAACACGAAATTTGCTATAACTCATGGTAATTTGGGTTATGCAACGACCTTAGAAACTCCGATTTTTAATACGTTAGGATTATCTACTGCTGCATTAGAGTTTGATCAAGCTTATTATTTGACCAATGGTGCTTGGTGTAGAGTGGAATTATCTTTAGATGGTGGAGCAACTTATCCTATCACTTTAGATCCAGGCGCAGCATATAATTATACAGGTCCAAGTAATACTGGCTTTATTGATTTAGGATTTAATGGACAATGTAACAATACAGAATCTACGATGGTAGATCATCCTGTATCTATCGATTTATTAAATTATATTGGACTGACAGGTTTACGAATAAAATGGACATTTAATGGGAATAATGGTAGTGCTTGGGCGATGGATAATATTGTAATTCCTGATGCACCTATTGACGAAGTTATTGAATGGGAAGATGGAACAGGAACTGTTGTAACTTCTGGTTCTACTACAACAATAAGTCCAGTGACACCTGGCGTTCAAACTTATGGTGTGACATCTCTAATTAATGGTTGTCGATCTGATGGACCAGAAGGAACAGAGTTTATTAGCGTAAATGCTTCTTTAGCTTATGCAGGAGAAAATATAACACAGATTATAGGTGAATGTGGTGAGGAGGTGAGTTTGAATGCTTATGATAATGACTTGACTGCAGCACAGAATATTAGTAATGGTGTTTCTGATCCAACAATATTTACAACTGGTACCTATTTAGGGACAGAAGAAGCTGGAGTTTGGTCTGCCGTGCCTATTAATGGATGTGGTAGCAGCTATGATTTTTCAGACCTTTCTAGTCCTAGATCGAAATTTACTGCAGAGCCAGGATCATACGAAGTAACATGGACAATACCAACCGTAGGTTGTTCAGATACTATTATAGTTACTATTGAAAGTTGTCCTACAATAGATTTTGATGGAACGAATGATTATATCACTTTTGAAGACAACTATGATCTTTCTAATCAATTTAGTATTGAAGTTTGGGTGAAACCAGAATCTTTATCAGGAGCCAGCACTATCTTTTCAAAGAGAAATGCTAATGATTTGTCTACAGGTTATGATTTAAGATTGTTTGGAAGCGTTTTACAATTTAGATGGAATTCTTCTGGAATTATTAAGTCTACCTATCCTCTTACCACTAATAGATGGTATCATATTGCAGTGACAAATTCTAATGGTACTTATAGATTGTACGTTGATGGTATAGAAGTAAGTAATGCCATATCTGGATCAGCACCATCCACAAATACAATGAAAAGTTTAATTGGTGCTATGGATCAAACAGGAAATGCAACTCATAAGCCAGTTAAATATTTTAATGGTTGGATAGATGAACTTAGAATCTGGAATACAGCATTAACAACGACTCAAATTCATCAAATGATGAATCAAGAGATTAAGAATAACACAGCGGTTAGAGGAGAAGTTGTTCCCTTAGATATCGCAGGATTAGTTTGGACTAACCTAGACGGTTATTACCGAATGGACGTTAATTGTGGTTACCTTTCACCTAATGCTGGAAATGTTAGAGGGCAATTGAGAAATATGAATTCTAGTCAATCTGACACAGCACCTTTACCATATACGTCTAGAATTGATGATCAAAAGTGGGCAATAGACGATACATGGACACATTTTAATGTTTGGGATGCACCAAATAGTTTAGGTATTGATGGCGGAACCTCTATAGATTGGAATATTGTAAGAATTTCACATAACATTAGTTCAGGGGATAAAGATATTACTGTATTGGGTTTAATTTCAGATACAGCATCGAAAGAATTGAAAATTACAAACCCTTTTTTAATACAAAATGAAACAAATAATGGACAAGCTTTAAGAGTGACCCACTATTTGAAATTAGATGGCGATATTGATTTATTTGGAGAATCACAATTACTTCAAGATGAAGGTAGTGTTTTAGATGCTACTAGTTCAGGTAAATTAGAACGTGATCAACAAGGCACAACTAACCTATTTAATTATAATTATTGGAGTTCGCCTGTTAATCCTATAAACTCATCTTCAAATAATACACCTTATAGTATAGCAACTATTTTAAAAGATGGGACCAATTCAGCAAATCCGTTAGATTTGCAATGGACTGCAAGTGCAAACGCTGACGGATCTACTACAGCGATAACACAATCAAATAGATGGTTGTATGCTTATGAAAATTATCCTGAGGATGTTTATGCAGCTTGGAGAGCCCTTATTGAATCAGATAATTTAAATACAGGATTAGGCTTTACAATGAAAGGAAGTGGTGCAGGAAATCCTATTGTAGATGTTCAAAATTATGTGTTTGTTGGCAAACCTAATAATGGAACTATTTCAACACCAGTTACGGTTGGAAATCAAGCCTTAGTTGGAAATCCTTATGCATCTGCTTTAGATGCAAATCAATTTATTAAAGACAACCTTCAAGGAGCATCCGGAAATCCTGGTTCTTCTCAAAGTACTGATGGGACTTTATATTTCTGGGAACATTATATATCTAATTTCACACATGTTTTAGAAGACTATGAAGGTGGTTATGCCACTTATAATCTGTCAGGAGGAAATCCTGCAGTTTCTCCTCCTTTAGTGAGTGGAAATGGAACACCAACCAAGTTACCAGGTCAATACATTCCTGTAGGTCAAGGTTTCTTTGTAACCTCGAGTGCTATTGGTGGATCAATTCAATTTAAGAACAGTCAACGTGTATTTGTTAGAGAGAACATCTCAAATTCACAGTTTATTAGATCAAGTAATCCTAATACTAGTGCGTCTCAAGAGGATCCTAATCCTGAAATTCAACGAGTACGAATAGATTTTAAAACTATAGAAGGAGCTGTAAGGCCTTTATTACTTGCGTTTGTACCAAATAATCAAGCTAGTGATGGTTTTGATTATGGATATGATGCTGAAAATTCTGATGCTGCATTTACTAATGACATGTTCTGGAATATTGATGAAGGAGATTTTTCTACTCAAGGTGTAGGAGATTTTGATTTGGATAAACAGTATCCTTTAAATATGTATGTTACTACTGCTGGAGCTTATGAAATTTCACTTAAAGGTCTTGAAAACTTTAACGATGATATTGATGTGTTTATTTATGATGCTTTAACAAGTAATTATTTTAATATCAATTCTGAAGCATTTCAAATTACACTTGATGCAAATAACTATTTAGGTCGTTTTTATGTAACGTTTACTTCAGAAGATACGTTGTCTACTAATGAGGAGATTCAAAGTCAAACTATAATTAATTATTTAAATTCTACTCAAGAGATTTATGTGAAAACATTAAATGTTTCAGAAATACAGACAATAAGCTTGATTAATTTATTAGGACAAGAGATTCAAAGTTGGAATACACCTAATAAATATATAACAGATTCAGCCATAAGAATTCCTGTAAAACAGGTTTCAGTAGGAGCTTATATAATTAAAGTTCACACTAATAATTCAACCTATAACACCAAAGTTGTAATTAAAAATTGATTCTGAATGAAGTGCATTGACTTCAATTAGTTTTAACCAAATTCATATTCTTTTTTGTAATTTTAGTATCTATAATTTATACTATTATGTCAAAGAAAAAATTAGGACTTAATACCATATGCACCCATGTAGGTGAAATTAAAGACAAGCAGTTTAAAGGAGCCATTTCTCCAATATACTTATCGACGTCATATGAGTTCGATAATGTAGATGTTAAGCGGTATCCTCGTTATTTTAATACACCTAATCAAGAACATTTAGTTAAAAAGATTGCAGCTCTAGAAAATGCTGAAGATGCTCTTATCTTCGCGAGCGGAATGGCAGCTATAAGTCATATGTTTTTAGCTTTTCTCCAAAAAGGAGATCATTTGGTTGTTCAAAACACCTTGTATGGTGGAGCAAGTAACTTTATTAAAGAAGAACTTCCAAAATACGGAATTGAGTTTACGTTTACTAATGGTTATCACGTTTCAGATTTTGAGGCTGCTATTCAACCAAATACAAAACTAATTCATATTGAAACGCCTTCAAATCCATTACTAACCATAACTGATATTAAAGCTGTTGCTGATTTGGCGAGAGCTAAAGGAATTGTGTCTTCTATAGATAATACATTTGCTAGTCCGATAAATCAAAACCCAATAGACTTTGGAATTAACCTCGTTATGCATTCAGCAACTAAATATTTGGGAGGTCATAGTGATATTTTGGCTGGAGCAGTTGCAGGTTCAAAAGAAGATATTGAACGAATCTGGAATGTTGGTAAAAATTTAGGAGGAAGCTTAAGTGATTTTACCGTTTGGATGTTAGAACGTAGTATGAAAACTCTAGGATTGCGAGTAAAAGCTCAGACAAAAAATGCTAGAAAATTGGCTAAGTATTTAGATAAACATGACCATATTGCTAAAGTCAATTATCCTGGTTTAAAAAACCACCCTGAACATAATTTGGCGAAGTCTCAAATGCACGATTTTGGTGCAATGATGTCATTTGAACTAATAGAAGGAATTGATGCAATGGCTTTTCAAAATCAACTCAATTTGATAAAATCATCCATGAGTTTAGCTGGTGTTGAAAGTACGATGTTGCTGCCTTCTGAAACCTCACATGCACTTCTAACTCAAGACGAACGAGATACTGTAGGGATTAGTAATAAGTTAATCAGATTTTCAGTAGGAATTGAAACTTTTAAAGATTTAAAGAGCGATATTGCACAAGCAATTAATAGTACTAAAACAGCATCTTTTGCATAAAAACAACAAACATTCTAAAGGTTACGATTTTGATGTCTTAGTTAAGGTTTTTCCGAAATTGGAAGAATTCGTGTTTACTAATACCTATGGAAACGTTACCATTGATTTCGCTAAGCCTAAAGCCGTCAAAGCCTTAAATACAGCATTATTGAAGCAGCATTACAGAATTGACTATTGGGAATTTCCCGATGCGAATTTATGTCCTCCTATTCCAGGTCGTGTGGAGTATATTCATTTATTAAATGCTTTGCTAAAGCGTTCAGGAGTTAAAGAAAACATTACAGTATTAGATATTGGCACAGGAGCCACATGTATATATCCACTATTAGGACAAGCAGAATACGGTTGGAATTTTATCGCTTCTGAAATTGACACGCAAGCAATGAAGTCTGCGGAAAAAATAATAAATAAAAACAAGTTAAGTAACTCCGTAACATTACGTTATCAAGATAATGAACAAAATATCCTCACTGGAATTTTAAAATCTCAAGATAAGGTGAGTGCTGCTATGTGTAATCCACCATTCTATAAAGATGAAGAAGAAGCCAATGAAAAGACTCTGCTCAAACAAAAAGGATTAGGAAAGCAAACGGATAAAGTTGTTCGTAATTTTAGTGGAACAGCAAAAGAATTGTGGTATCCAGGAGGAGAGAAGGCCTTTGTACATAATTACTTATATCAAAGTTCACTTCTAAAAACAAATTGTTTTTGGTATACCTGTTTGGTCTCTAAAACGCAACACGTTTTAAGTATGGAATCATCATTAAAAAAACTTGGAGCGACTGACTTTAAAATTCTGCAGATCTCTTTAGGTAACAAAATCAGTAGAGTCGTGGCTTGGACTTTTTTAACTGAAGAACAACAAAAGGATTGGAATTAAAAAGAGGTTGGTTATTTCATGTTTGAAATAACCAACCTCTTTTCCTTTAAATTATTATAATCTATACGTGATCATTTAGGTGATGATGCTCATCAATTAATGGTCCGCCTTCAATGATTTGTGGTGAAGCTTGATTTACAAACTTTTCAAAGTTTAGATGGAAAGAATGCGCTAATTGAATAGCCTTACTTATGTAAGCTCCTTTTTGTAACCAAGTATTTATTGGGTCTAATAAATCTGTTGGTACACCATCACATTCTTTAGGCATAAATAAACCAAAAATAGGATGTTGTTCAAATTCTGCATTTTCAAGTTTTCCTTCTAAAATAGAAGTAATCATTGCTCTTGTGTATTTAAGTTTTATACGTGATCCAACACCATAAGGTCCACCGCTCCATCCAGTGTTTATAAGCCAAACGTTAACACCAGCATCTTGCATCTTTTTACTTAGCATTTCAGCATATACTGTTGGATGCAAGGGCATAAATGGTTCTCCAAAACAAGCTGAGAATGAAGGAACGGGTTCAGTTATTCCAGCTTCTGTACCAGCAACTTTTGCTGTATATCCAGAAATAAAATGGTAAGCTGCTTGTCCAGGCGTTAATTTTGAAACAGGAGGTAATACTCCAAATGCATCACAAGTCAAGAAGAAAATGTTTGTTGGATTGCCAGCAAATGAAGGTTCTTGGATATTGTCAATATGATAAATTGGATAGCTTACACGTGTGTTTTGAGTAATACTACTGTCCATATAATCAATATCTCCATCATCTTTAAAAATTACATTTTCTAAGATGGCACCAGGTTTAATTGCTCTATAAATGTCTGGTTCTTTTTCTTCAGTTAAATCGATCACTTTTGCATAACAACCGCCTTCAAAGTTGAAGATGTTATTATCTGCCGTCCAACCATGTTCATCATCTCCAATAAGTTTACGATTTGGATCTGCAGAAAGTGTTGTTTTACCAGTTCCTGATAATCCGAAGAAAATAGCAGTGTCACCATCTTCTCCTACATTAGCAGAGCAGTGCATTGGTAATACATTTTTTTCAACAGGTAAGATGAAATTTAAGGCTGAAAATATACCTTTTTTTATTTCACCAGTATAAGCTGAACCTCCTACAAGTGCTATTTTTTTTGTAAAGTTTAAAATTGAAAAATTGCCTTGTCTTAAACCATGTTTTGCTGGTTCTGGACATTCGTATCCTGGAGCACAAAGTACTAACCATTCTTCTTCAAAATTTTCAAGTTCAGATGCATCAGGTCTCAAAAACATATTATAAACAAACATGTTAGACCAAGGATATTCTGTAACAGTTCTAACATTCATTTTAAATTCTGGATCTGCACAAACATAACCGTCTCTTACATAAATCTCTTTTCCACTTAAGTATTTTTCGATTTCTGTTTGTAAAATATCAAAGTTTTCAGCTGAAATTGGTTTGTTTGTTTTTCCCCACCATACCTTATCTGTAGTATAATTGTCTTTAACTAGAAAACGGTCTTGAGGAGAACGTCCCGTGAATTTTCCGGTATTAAGAGCTAGTGTTCCATTCGTTGTTTCCTTTCCCATGCCTTTTTCAACAGTTATACGTTGCAATTCTTCTGGAGAAAGATTCCAATGCGCATTTGTGTCTTTTAAGCCGTATTTTGTAAGATCTCTTGTTTTCATAATATTTGGTTTTAAAAGTGTTTTCTATGATAAATAATTTAAATTTTATAAAATGGCCAAATTAATGGCACTAGTATTAATGTTGTTGTTAGAAAAAGTATAAGTAACGGGAATCCAACTTTAAAATAATCTGAAAATTTATAGCCTCCTGCTGTCATTACCATAGCATTTGTTGTTGTTCCAACTGGTGTTAGAAATGCGGTAGATGCGCTAATTGCAACTGCTATCATAAAAGGAGCTGCAGACATATTAAGTGTGCTAGCAGAAATTATAACTATTGGTGCCATAAGTACAGCAGTAGCGGAATTATTAATGACTTGACTAAAGGTTGTTGTTAGTAGAAAAACTCCAGCAAGTAATACGATTGGATGTAAACTACCCAACGAATCAACCAAACCATTTGCAATTAAATCTGCAGTACCTGTTTTTTGTAATGCTAATCCCATTGGAATCATTGCTGCGATCATTATAACACTAATCCAACTTATACCTTTGTAAGCTTTTGAAATAGGAACACAGCCAAAAAGGAGAACGATACCAGCAGAAATAAGTGCTGCAATTGCTCCAGGTACGAGTTTAAATACTAATAACACAATCATTAATAACAATGCAAATAGAGCTATGTATGATTTTGTAGTGATGTTTGTAACTGTTTTTGCCATTCCTTCAGGACTTCCACAAATAACTAAGTTTTCATGATGCTCTTTTAATTGTTCAATATCACTCCAAATCCCTCTAATTAGAAATGCGTCACCAGCTTTTACTTTAATTTCACGTTCAGTAAATGGTACATTATTACGTGAGGCTGCCATTAATTGAACTCCGAACCGTTTAAAGAAATTCCCTAAACGTATTTTTCTTCCGACCAACACAGATTTTGGAGTTACAATTACTTCAGACATACCAACCTCTTGATTAATAAGATTGTTTCGAAGTTCATCTGCTATAGGTTCCAATGGTAATAATCCTAATCTGAATTTAATCATTATTGTATTTATAGCTTCGGTGTCACCTTTTACAGTAATGATATCGTGATACATGAATTCTGTACCGTTCGTAGGGAATTCAATAAATGGATCATTTCCTTTTATTCGATTTGGGTGTCTACGCTTGATTCTTAGAATGGATACATTATGTTCTGTTTCAAAATTCCAGTCACCAAGTGTCGTGTTTAAAAGCGGAGAAACAGATCTCACTCTAAGTCGATAATAATCATCATCAACTTTATAAGCTTCAATCCATTTGTGTAGGGTCGTACTGATGTCAACTGGTTTGTTATTTGTTTTATTGTTTGGTAGCAGTCTATAACCAATGAATCTAAAGTAGAGTAGTGTGATTATTAATAAAGGGATACCAATAAGTGCAAATTCAAAAAAGGAGAACCCTTCTAATCCACTTTCTATCATTGTATTATTTACAATAATATTTGGAGGAGTCCCAGTTAAAGTTAAAAGTCCGCCAGTATTAGAACCAAATGCAACTGGCATTAATAATTTAGATGGCATTGTACCAATTTTCCAAGCTGATGCGATAGTTACAGGCATCATAGTTGCCACTGTACCAGTATTACTTACAACTCCAGATAAAACTCCTGAACCAAGGGTTGTGATTAACAGTAATCGTGTTGTGCTTTTTCCAGCGAGCTTCATGAATTTTTCACCAGCTACAGCTGTCCAGCCTGTTTGAGATAGACCTTCACCTATAATAAATAGTGCAGCAATCATTATGACCGTTGGATTACTAAATCCACTTAGTGTTTCATTAAGATCTAATATTCCAAAAAGGAATAAACTTATCATAGATAATAATGCTATTATGTCTGGAGTGAATTTGCCCCAAACAAAAAGAGTAATTGTGACTATTAATATGATAAGCATGAGATACATAATGAGTTACCTTATTTTTATAGTATAAAGTTATTGGTAATATCGACTATTTTATATGACTTATGTCATGGAATAACCATGGACTATACTTTTGCGAAATTGCTTATGTTTTCATGAGAATATTGCAGAAAACATTTACGAAAACGAGTGAGTAGTATTGACTTATAAATAGTAGCTTTGTTTTTTAAGTTATTTTTGATTTATTTATAATTTGGAATTTGATGTTTTATTGGAGAGATCCTAAATAGTCGTCAGTTGAGGTTATTAGTTTTTAAATATTTTTTAGATGAAATTAGATATACTCGCTTTTGGAGCGCATCCAGATGATGTAGAATTAGGTTGTGGTGCGACCATTGCTAAAGAAGTAGCCAACGGGAAAAAAGTTGGAATTGTTGATTTAACACGAGGTGAATTAGGTACTCGAGGCACTGCAGAAACAAGAGATCAAGAAGCGAGTGATGCTGCCAAAATTTTAGGTGTTGCAGTAAGGGAGAACTTAGCATTTGCAGATGGTTTCTTTATAAATGATAAAAAGCATCAATTAGAGGTTATTAAAATGATACGTAAGTATCAGCCAGAGATTGTATTATGTAATGCTATTGATGATAGACATATTGATCATGGGAAAGGCAGTAAATTGGTAAGTGATGCTTGCTTTTTAAGTGGACTATTAAAAATAGAAACCGAATTTGATGGAAACCAACAAAAACAATGGAGACCTAAACAAGTATATCATTATATACAATGGAAAAATTTAGAACCAGAATTAACCGTTGATGTTTCAGGTTTTATAGATACCAAAATGAAATCTGTATTAGCCTATAAAACTCAGTTTTATGATCCCAATAGTAAAGAAGCCCAAACACCTATTTCAAGTAAAAATTTTACAGATAGTATAAAATACAGAGCAAGAGACTTAGGACGCTTAGTAGGAGCAGAGTATGCTGAAGGCTTTACTGTAGAGCGTTATGTTTCTGTAGAAAGTTTGTTTGATTTGAAGTAATAATTTTAAAAAAAACTCTTTGTTGTAACTGTGAAATAATTTACATTTGCAGTCCAATTTAAATGGTGGCTCTATTTCAGCTGATTAGAGCATCCCTTTTGGAAAACTTTTCGGAGTTTAAATAAAATAAATATGGTGGTTGTAGCTCAGCTGGTTAGAGCGTCGGTTTGTGGTACCGAAAGTCGCCGGTTCGAACCCGGTCTTCCACCCAGAATTACAAAGCTTCTCAGAAATGAGAAGCTTTTTTTGTGGTCTTCAATGAAATAAAAAAAACGCTACTTATTAAAGTAGCGTTTTGCGTTAGTGAATAATGTGCAGGAAATTCATGAAAATTCCTCTTAAAAAGAATTTAGATGTTCTTTTCAGCCCCATCAACAATAATTCTATGTTCTCGATTAACCAATTCCCAAGCTGTATAAAAAACAAGACGGGCTCTTTTCTCTAGTAAATCGTATTCAATTTTGTCTGGTGTATCTGTTACCTTATGATAATCATCGTGTTTGCCATTAAAATAAAAGGCCACAGGAATATTATTTTTCGCAAAATTATAGTGATCAGATCTGTAATAGTATTGATTAGGATCTGTTTTGTTACTATACCTATAATCTAAATTGATGTTGGTGTATGTTTTGTTTGCGGTTTCACTAATATCGAAAAGTTCCGTACTCAACATATCTGAACCAATAACATAGATATAGTTCCTGTCGTTTTCATGTAGGGCATCTACACGTCCAATCATGTCAATATTAAGATTGGCTACCGTGTTTTCTAATGGGAAAATAGGGTTGGAATCTGTATAATATTTTGAACCTTGAAGTCCTTTTTCTTCAGCAGTTAAATGCAAGAATAAAATGGATCTTTTTGGACTATAACCATCTTTAATAGCATCTTTAAATGCTTGAGCTATTTCTAGCATAGCAACGGTTCCTGAGCCGTCATCATCAGCACCATTACTTATCTCTCCATCTTCAATTCCTAGATGATCAAGGTGTGCTGAAATCACCACGATTTCATCAGGTTTTTCTTCTCCTTTAATAAATGCGACTACATTATGAGAATTGAATGTTTCAAAATTCTTTTTAATAGACAACTCAATGTTAACGTCCACAATTTTAGGCGTATCATTTGTGTCTATATCATGTACTAATTGCTTAGCGAATGCTAGACTAATAATAAAGTTGAACGTGTCATCATCATTAGCAGCTGATCTTATTGAACCTTCATATTCTGATTCAATCATTTTCGAATAACGTTTTGCGAAGTAATTATGAGTGGAGTTATTCATTACAAATACAGCTTTAGCACCTCGCTTACTTGCACACTCAATTTTTAAGTTTCTCGCTCTTCTGCCAGATGTCCATTGGGATTCTTCCTTTGTGCCAGAAGTAATATATGTGCTATCTGCATTTATTGGCTCTCCAGATTTGATAACTACAATTTTATCTTTAACATCTAGATTTTTATAATCTGAATAGTTGTCAGCATCTATTCCATAGCCGGCATATACAATTTGATTTACGCTTAATGAATTGATGTTTACATTTTTAGAAGGAATGAAATCATCATAAATAGTTGCTTTCTTTCCGTTTATTGTCATGTTAACTTCTGGAAGTTTTTGACGTTCTAAAGGAACTTCTTGTAAATAAGCGTTGTTTTCATATGGAGAAGAAATCTCCATACTTATATATTTTTCTTTTAAGTATTGAGTCGCCATATCGTGACCAGGTTCGCCAGTTTCACGACCTTCAAATTCATCTGAAGCAAACTTGTATAGTAATTCTTTGAGATCGTTTGATGTAATTGAATCACCATAAACTTTTGGATCAGCTACTTCTTTAGCGCAAGACATAACCAATAAGCCTAGAACGAAGTGGAGTACATTCTTTTTCATAATTGTTTTAGTGTTTATTATGCGATATTACGAAAATCTGAGAGGTTAGAATTTCATATGATTGATCTTTAACAAACTTTAACTAGGACTATGAATCTTGATCGACTTCAATACGTTTTTCGTTGTTAGCAATATACCAAGCAGTAGTAAAAATAAGTTTGGTACGTTTTTGCAATAATGGGTAGTTGATTTTTTCTGCAGTATCTGTAGGTTCATGATAATCATCGTGTGTACCACTAAAATAAAAAATCACTGGTATGCCATTTTGAGCAAAGTTATAATGATCAGATCTACTGTAGTATTGGTTGGGATCACTATCACTATTTAGACGATAATCTAATTCAAGTTTCGTGAAATTTTCATTTGCAGATTCAGAAATATAATGCAATTCTGTACTTAATCTGTCTGAACCAATTACGTAAATGTAATTTGGATTATCTTCATGTGAATCATCTATTCGGCCAATCATATCTATATTAAGATTTGCAATGGTATTATGCAATGGAAACACAGGATGTTCTGTATAATATCTAGAACCAGTTAAATCAACTTCTTCTCCAGTTAGGTGTAAAAAAACAATACTTCGTTTGGGACCAAAACCTTCAAGTTCTGCTTTTTTAAAAGCTTGAGCCATTTCGAGTAGAGCAGCAGTGCCTGATCCGTTATCGTCTGCGCCATTGTATATAGCATCTTCAGTATAACCTTCATGATCTGAATGTGCAGAAATGATTAATACTTCATCAGGATATTCTGAACCTTTAATGTATGCAATCACATTTGAAGAGCTTTTTATACCATCTGTAAAATATGATTCAGGAACATTTTGATAGTAATTATCAGTGCCTAAAGGCGATGCAACCTCTTCTTTTATATAGTATTCTTTTAAATAATTTGAAGCTTTGTGATGACCAAGTTCACCAGTCTTGCGACCTTGAAAATCATCAGAAGAAAATTTATATACATGAGTATTCAGCTCTGCCGATGTAATGGTATTTGCATATTTGTTAATGATGTTAGCATCTGTAAAAACGATACTATCTTTAATGTTCTGCAGTTTATCAGTATGACTTGGTGTAGCGCAAGATCCAACGAGGGTTAATGCAGATGCAACTATGAGGACTTTCATGTATTGAATTTCTATTTAAAAATTGAGATTTATAGATATGGCTCTAATTTTCAATCAAATAAAATGAAAAAAAAGAGAATATAGAAGTTTTGATCTTGTTTAATTTTAAAATAAAACTATTCGAAGTCTGACTCGTCTATTTCTAGTCCTTCAAGCTCTTCAATAGCGTCTTCTTGAGACTCATTTTCTTTTTCAATTAATTCTTCAGTGTTACCAACTTCAACCGTATCAAAAACGGATTTGTATGTGGTTAGTGCTAATGCAATAATGGTTAACAAAAAAATGAGTTGAATTGTTTTTTTTGAACCTTGTTTTTCTTTAGAAAAATATATCGCTACAACTCCTAAAATCAAGGCTGCAACGCCCGGAATAAAAGCAATTTTAAATAAAGGTGTAACTGCAAGAACTACAGCTAAAACTGCAGAAATGAATCCTAATATAATAACTAACTTTTTCATAAGTATTTAGTTTTTTAAACCAGTTGCTGATTTAATTTTAAGTTCGCCACTGCCAACTGGGATTTTAAATTTCGCGTATACAGGAATTTTATTAGCATCGGCAGTTAACCAAAGTAGGTTGTCGTTATTACCTTTAAGTACAGTACTATTGTTAATTGAAATAGCCAGTTTATAACATTCTTTTCGCCCTAGATTTGTGTTAATTGTTTCTTTGTTAAGATACTTGACGTTTAGTGAAAACTCTTCATTGTCAAAAACAACTTTAAATACTTCACTGTCACCAGGTGTTGCCTTATGAATATCAAGATTTCTAATATTATAAATTGTAGATACTAAGTCTTTTGTCGTTGAACTAATCTTAATTTTCTTTTTCTCTTCCCAAGTACTACCATCACTTCTTTTTTTTCGCTTTATACTTTCAACGGTGTTTGTTTTACGCTTGAATTTATACTGCATAAATTTTTCATAACCACCTTCATTAATATCTCTTTTATAAAGATATGGTCTTAAACTTTTCGGACTCACATAGCTTTCATATAAATCTCTTATCTTAAAAAAACTATCCCATTTACTATAGGTAGCAGCTGTACATTTTAATCTTAATAATGTAGATGTAGAAGTCTTCACTTCGCTGGTTTCCATAGTAACTTCCGCTAGTTCTGTTAGCAAACCAGACATATTGTAAGAAGCACTGAATGTAAGCTTTTCGTTTGCTCCAATAGATGTATTTTGAGCACTACTAATTGTTGAAACAAAAAGCGAAATTATTAGTATAAGGTATCTCATGAGTTAGGTTTTGTTTAATAACGTTTCATTAAACATTTATTGTGCCAAATGTAAGACTGAAATTTCAGATATGGAAATTTGTATTATGAAGTGGTTATGATTGAAATTATTTCAGGAAAATTCACCTGTAAGTAAAATCTGTTAATTTTTTGGTAACTTAGTCTTTTAAAACTAACCCTCATTTAATGAATTTCTTTAAAAAAATAGGACCATCAAACACATTCATGTTGTTGTTATGTGCATTGATTATTATAGTTGCTGAATATCTATTTCTTACTGGTGATCACCTTCATGCCATTTTCATAGGTCTTTGGGCACCAACACTTTTAGGTGTTATAATCTTTATAAAACTAATCACAAATGGACGCTAACGATATAGTTTTATGGTTTTCTGGAATTGTTTCAATTTGTGTGGTGATTTGGGCAATTGTAGTTATACGGACTTACAACAAAATTGATCAAGACAGGTAATTATTAATTGTTTACTAATGTGTTCTGTAAACAAACTCAAGAATACTTAAGATTAATAAAACAGTCCATAGACCTGTTCGGTCCCAGTTTTTACGCACTAGCTTTGTTAAGGTTTTGCTTGTGTGTGTATTGTTCAAAATTTCAGTATGAATAGGAACAAATTTCAATAATGTGATAACCCATATCAATAACACAATTCCAATTCCGAGAATATGATATGTCGTTTGAAATTTCAATACTTGATATCCATAAATAAATAACTGTACAAGCATTAGAGGAATAACCATACAAGCTATTCTGAAGGTGTATTTTTTATGCCACTTTAGAAGTTCATCATTTGAAAAGTGTTTAAAACTAGGGTAGACCATGAGCTGAATCATCCAAATCAGGATGACTAAACCAAAATCTATAAGCAGTCTTGCAATTGTTGAGGTCATAAATTACTCTTCTATTTTTTTCCAGAGTTGTTCGCTATTCAAATAAAAACTACCTACATGATCAAAATTACATTCGTTAGGCGATATAATTGATAAAAAAGGGTCACTGTTTTTGTCTCTGTATAAATGATAAGTATCTCCTATAATAGGTTCAAAACTATAACGTGCGCTATACACCAAATTATTATACTCTAGCTCTTGCATCATTTTGTCATATTCTGCTTTAAGCTCTAAGTATTTCGCCTGAATTTGTTTATTGGCTTTATAAATGTTTTTGTTTTTCCAAGTCGTATTATCTGTGATTTTTATAGCTGGTGCACCTACATTTGTGCCATAAGGTTTGAGTGCAGCATCATAATTTTGCGACACTTCATTAAATACAACTTGATCAGGTTTTTTATCTTGAGACATGGTTCGTCTTTTTTAGTAAAGATAAACCACCTAAGTAAGAGATTGAATATAAAATATAGAATTTATTATATTTTATAGTCTTATAAAACGGCTATTAAGTTAAGTAAAAAACTTAGTCTTAATCATAGTTGAGTGTTTAAACTTTTGTTAAGTAAAAACGCTTAAAACTAAAATTTCATACCTTTGTATATAAGTATGAAACAGATTATCCATAAAATAATGTCAATTGTAATGACTTTTGTAGTGTTATTCTCTACAATGTCGTTTACAGTAAATATGCATTATTGTGGAGAAATTTTGGTAGAGACTGCTGTTTTTCATAAAGCAAAAGGTTGTGGAATGGAAATGCAAAAACCTTCTACCGAAGGTTGTGCAATTACAAAAAAGAATTGCTGTAGCGACGAGCAATTAGTAGTTGATGGTCAAGACGAATTAAAACTACAAGTTGACAAAACTTCTTACGAGCAACAAGTATTTATAGCTTCATTTGTTTACGCTTATATTAACCTTTTTGAAGGTTTAGAAAATAATATATCTTCTTACGAAGAATACGAACCACCACTCGTCATAAGGCAAATCTTCAAGATTGACGAGACCTATTTAATTTGATTTTTAAACAATAGACTGTGTTATCCATTGACTTTAATGTCATAAGGATAATTTGCTGTGTTCGGTGTTTTTCAAACGCCAATGTCTAACTGTATAATATTCAAAGCAAATGCTAAATAAAAGCATCAAATTTTTAATAGAAAATAAACTCGTAGCTGTCCTATTACTTGCTCTTTTTATAGGATGGGGAACTGTTAATGCTCCATTCAATTGGGAAACAGGTTTTTTACCAAGCAATCCTGTTCCAGTGGATGCTATTCCTGACATAGGCGAAAATCAACAAATCGTATTTACTAAATGGGATGGTCGTTCGCCACAAGATATTGAAGATCAAATTACATATCCTCTAACAACATCATTACTTGGAATTTCAGGAGTTAAAACTATTCGAAGTTCTTCAATGTTTGGCTTTTCAAGTATCTATATCATTTTTGATGAAGATGTAGATTTCTATTGGAGCAGAAGCAGAATACTCGAAAAGCTAAATTCTTTACCTAACAATTTACTACCTGATGAGGTCAATCCATCCTTAGGTTCAGATGCCACAGGATTAGGGCAAATATTTTGGTATACTATTGAAGGTCGTGATGAGAATAATAATGTAACAGGTGGTTGGGATTTGCATGAAATTCGAAGTGTTCAAGATTACTACGTGAAATACGCGCTTTCATCTGCAAGTGGAGTTTCAGAAGTTGCTTCTATAGGAGGTTATGTTCAAGAATATCAAGTGGATGTAAACCCTGAATTAATGCGGCAATACAATATTGGTTTGCACCAAATTGTAAAAGCAGTAAAAGAAAGTAATAAAGATATTGGAGCTCAAACTATCGAGATAAACCAAGCAGAATATTTAGTAAGAGGATTAGGTTATATAAAATCTATTTCAGACATCGAAAATGCTGTTGTTACTTCTGAAGATTTCACATCGATTAAAATAAAAGATATTGCTAAAGTGACACTTGCTCCAAAAGTAAGACGTGGAATTTTAGACAAAGAAGGCGCAGAAGTTGTTGGTGGTGTGGTCGTTTCGAGATATGGAGCGAATCCATTGGAAGTCATTAATAATGTAAAATCAAAAATTAATGAGTTAAGTGCAGGATTGCCTTCGAAAGTGTTGAAAGATGGTCGTACATCACAACTAACAATAGTACCTTTTTACGATAGATCAGAACTGATTAAAGAAACATTAGGAACACTCAACGAAGCGTTGACATTAGAAATATTAATCACCATTTTAGTCATCATTATTATGATGTTTAATCTTCGTGCTTCTATTCTCATTTCTGGCTTGCTTCCTGTTGCTGTTTTAATGGTATTCATAGCGATGAAACTCTTTGGTGTAGATGCTAATATTGTGGCACTATCTGGAATTGCTATTGCTATCGGAACGATGGTTGATGTTGGCGTTATTCTATCCGAAAACATTATTAGGCATTTAGAAGAGAACAAAGAAAAACTATCTGTAAATGAAGTTGTTTACAATGCTACAACCGAAGTTTCTGGAGCAATCATTACGGCCGTTTTAACAACCATAATTAGCTTTATTCCTGTATTCACAATGATTGGGGCAGAAGGGAAATTGTTTAGACCTTTAGCTTTCACAAAGACCTTTGCTTTAACAGCTTCCATTATTGTTGCTTTGTTTTTAATTCCGCCTTTTGCTTCGTTTTTATTCCAAAAAAGAAGTATCAAAAAGGTGTCAAAATTTCTAATCAATAGTCTTCTAATCTTATTAGGAATAGTAGCAATTTTTTATGGGTATTGGCTTGGAGTTATTCTAATTGCATTTGGAGTTTCATCCATTTTAAAATTGCAACAAAAAATTACTGAAAAGCAAGCAAATTATATTAATATCATAATTTCTGTTTTAGCGATTATATTCCTTTTAGCAGAGTATTGGCGGCCATTAGGTGTAGATAAAAGCATTTTTTGGAATCTCATTTTTGTAAGTGTTATTTGTTTCGGATTATTAGGTGTTTTTACTTTGTTCAGAAAGTACTATACACGCATTTTAAGATGGTGTTTAGATAATAAACTCTTGTTTTTATCAATACCGACAGCGATAGTTATTGCAGGCTTTTTCATTATGAAAAATACAGGCAAAGAGTTTATGCCTTCACTCAATGAAGGTTCTTTTCTACTTATGCCTACATCAATGCCACATTCAGGAGTTAAAGAGAACAAGCGTGTTCTACAACAGTTGGATATGGCAGTAGCAAGTATTCCTGAAATTAAAACTGTAGTTGGTAAAGCAGGTCGAGTAGAATCTTCATTAGATCCAGCGCCTTTATCAATGTATGAAAACTTAATTCAGTATAAGTCTGAATATATGCTAAATGAAGAAGGAGAGCGACAACGCTACAAAACGAATAACAATGGTCTATTTGAATTAAAAAGTGGAGCATACATAGGAAACCCTAATAATTCTAAAGAGGCAGTTATAAAGTCCGAAATAACAGCAATAGAACTTATAGAAGATAGTGATGGGGAATTTTACAGAAATTGGCGACCACAGATAAAATCTGCAAACGATATATGGAATGAAATTGTACGTGTAACAAAATTGCCAGGCGTTACCTCAGCACCAAAATTACAACCTATTGAAACACGATTAGTAATGCTTCAAACTGGTATGCGTGCGCCAATGGGAATAAAGGTAAAGGGTCAAGATTTAAAACAAATTGAAGCCTTTGGTTTGCAACTAGAAACTATTTTAAAACAAGTTGAAGGGGTTAAAACCGAAGCAGTATTTGCCGATAGAATTGTAGGCAAACCCTATTTGCTAATCGATATCGACAGAGAAAAGATTGGACGTTATGGTATTTCTATACAAGATGTTCAAGATGTTTTAAAAGTTGCTGTTGGTGGCATGGAAATAACACAAACGGTTGAAGGTCGAGAGCGTTATGGTGTTCGTGTTCGTTACCCAAGAGAATTAAGAGCCAATCCAACAGATTTAAAAAATATTTATGTTCCTGTTGAGAAAGGAAGTCCGATTCCTTTGGGAGAGTTAGTCACTATTAAATACGAACAAGGTGCGCAAGTCATTAAAAGTGAAGATACTTTTTTGATTGGCTACGTGTTGTTTGATAAGTTGAATGATTATGCGGAGGTCGGTGTTGTTGAAAATGCGCAAGCGTTAATTCAATCAAAAATAGATTCAGGAGAATTAATTGTTCCAAAAGGAATTAATTACCAATTTACAGGAACTTATGAGAATCAAATTAGAGCAGAAAAAACATTATCGATTGTTGTGCCATTAGCACTACTAATCATCTTTTTTATCCTATACTTTCAATTTCGTTCCGTAGCAACTTCATTAATGGTCTTTACTGGTATTGCAGTAGCATTTGCAGGAGGTTTTATAATGATTTGGTTATATGGTCAAGATTGGTTTTTAAACATCAACTTCTTTGGCGAAAACCTGCGAGAGTTATTTCAGATGCACACTATTAATTTAAGCGTTGCTGTCTGGGTTGGTTTTATTGCCTTGTTTGGCATTGCTACAGATGATGGCGTTGTTATGGCTACTTACCTAAAACAAACATTTGATAGAAATAAACCCACAAATAAAAAAGGGATTAGAGCATCGATTGTTGAAGCGGGAGAAAAACGTATTCGACCTTGCCTAATGACAACAGCTACAACCATTTTAGCATTACTGCCTGTATTAACCTCAACTGGTCGTGGGAGTGATATAATGATTCCTATGGCTATACCCAGTTTTGGTGGGATGTTGATCGCTTTAATAACCTTATTTGTTGTTCCTGTTTTATACAGTTGGAAACAAGAAATACAACTTAAAAAGAATTAAAATGAAGAAACTATTTTTTATACTATTTGGTGTTTTGAGTTTCAATATTTCTAATGCACAGCAATTAGAGATATTAATTGAAGAAGGATTAGTAAGCAATCCTGAAATTCAAATCTTTGAATTGAAGTATCAAGTTGCGCAAGAAAAAGTAAACGAAGCAAATACACTTCCTAATACTCAAATAGGTATTGGTTATTTTGTGAGTGAGCCTGAAACACGAACAGGAGCGCAACGTTTTAAAATTTCCACTCAACAAATGCTGCCCTCATTTGGCTCAATAACAGCAAGAGAAAACTATAGAAATTCTTTGGCAGATGCTGTTTATGAAGATGTGGCTATTTCAAAAAGAAAATTAGTTGCATCCATATCGCAGTCCTATTATAATTTATATGCATTAAAAGATAAACAAACTGTATTAGATGAAAACATAGCGTTACTTAAAACCTATGAAGAATTAGCCTTAACCTCTGTTGAGACTGGTAAAGCATCAGCAGTAGATGTGTTGCGATTACAGATGAGACAAAATGAAATAGAGCAATTAAAACAAGTTTTAGAACAAGATTATTTAGGGGAACAAACCGTACTGAATAAATTATTAAATAGAGAAAAAGACATTGAAGTTTCTATTGATGATGAATTAACAATGCCTTCTGAAAGTGCACTAATTAATTCAGAAAATTTAGTCTTACATCCTGAATTATTGAAGTATGACAAGCTATACAAGTCAGTTGAGAAATCTGAATTACTGAACCAAAAGGAAAGGAATCCAATGTTAGGATTTGGATTGGATTACATCGCTGTTTCTGAAAGACCAAATATGAATTTTAGTGATAACGGAAAAGATATTGTTATGCCAATGGTTAGTGTTTCAATTCCGATTTTCAATAATGCATACAAATCGAAAACAAAACAAAACAAATTACAGCAAAATGAAATAAATGCTCAAAAGCAAGACAAACTAAATCGATTAGAAACGCTACTTGATAAAGCTGTAAAAAACAGTAATTCAGCAAGGATAAGCTATAACACACAAGTAAAGAATTTAAAACAGGCAAAAGACGCAGAAACTATTTTAGTAAAAAGCTACGAAACAGGAACGATTGATTTTAATGACGTGCTCGATATTCAAGAATTAAAATTAAAATTTCAAATCAATCAAATAGAATCTATAAGAACTTATTATTTACAATCAACAATTATTAACTATTTAACAAATTAAAATTCAATTAAAATGAAAACAGTAAAAACAATTTTAGGAGTATTAGTATTAGGATTAATGCTTTCGGTAGTATCATGTAAAGATGCTAAAAAAGAGGAAGTAACTACTAAAACTGAAAAGGTAGAAAAGAAAGAACACGATTCTGCGTATCTATGTCCTATGCATTGTGAAGACAGTGGAAGCGATGCCGAGGGTGAATGTCCAAATTGCGGAATGGATTATGTGAAAAATGAAGATCATAACGCAAACGGTCATGAACATTAATTAATAATGTAGCAACATTTATACTGCTTTAAATATAATGTTGCTACATTCTATAAGTCATTAATAATCGTTCTGAATTTTAAAATATATAAATTATGGTAAATAGACACACCGCATTAAAAATTAGAAAAACACACCGTTATTTAGGTTTGTTTATAGGAATTCAATTTCTGTTTTGGACTATTAGTGGTTTATATTTTAGTTGGACAGATATTGATGATATTCACGGAGACCATTTTAAAAATTTGGAATATCAACCTAAAGCATTTAACGACCTCATTAGTCCTTCAGAGCTTAATGTTTCAAAAGGTGTCAATATTATTGAATTGAGAGACATTAATAATTTGCCATACTATTGGATTAATAATGAACAATTATACAGTGCCATCGATGGGGATTTAAAAATTAATATTACAAAAGACGAAGCTTTGTATATAGCAAAACTCAATATAAAAAATGACTTAGAGGTAGAATCTATAGAGCTGATTAATGAAACAGGAAAACATCATGAGTATAGAGAAAAACTGTTGCCTGCATTTGTGATTTCTTATGAATCTGATGAAGCTCTTAAAGCCTATATATCAATTAAAGATGGAAAGTTTCAAACAGTAAGACATCGCGATTGGCGTTGGTTTGATTTTTTATGGATGACACATACAATGGATTATGAAGGAAGGGATGACTTTAATACAATAGTACTAAGAGTCTTTTCCCTATTAGGTTTAATTACTGTATTAAGTGGGTTTTTACTATGGTTTACATCATCACCTTCTGTTAGAAAATTATTAAAACGAAATAAAAAATAAGAGATGAAAAAGATTTTAATTTATATCGGAATATTATCTGTTGGGCTACTTTTAGGTTGGTTGCTTTTTGGCGGATCATCTAATGAAGCAGTAGAACACAATCATTCTGAAACAGCGGAGACTAATCAAATGTGGACGTGTTCTATGCATCCTCAAATCATGCAACCTGAAGCTGGTGATTGTCCTATTTGCGGAATGGATTTAATACCTGCCAAAACTAGCGCAGAGGGATTAAATGCAAATGAATTTAAGCTAACGAAAAACGCTATGGCTTTAGCCAATATACAAACGTCTCTTGTTGGTAATAATACTAGTGAAGAAGCTACAATTAAACTATCAGGAAAAATCGCAGAAAATGAAGAAGCCAATGTAGTTCAGGCGAGTTATTTTTCAGGAAGGATAGAACGCTTAAATGTAAATTCAACAGGAGAAGAGGTTAAGCAAGGTCAGTTATTAGCAACGATCTATTCACCTGAATTATTTGCAGCACAGCAAGAGTTAATTACAGCCTCTTCAATGAAAGAAACACAACCTGCATTGTATAATGCTGTAAGGAATAAATTAAAGCTTTGGAAAATTTCTGAGAGCCAAATTAATCAAATTGAAGCATCAGGAAAAGTGAAACAAAACTTTCCAATATATGCAACAGTTTCAGGAACTGTGTCAGAAAAATTGGTTGAACAAGGCGATTATGTAAAACAAGGAGAAGCCTTATTGAAAATCACAAACCTTAATAAGGTTTGGGCGCTGTTTGATGTGTATGAAAATCAGATTAAGTTATTTGAAAAAGGGCAAGATATTACGGTTACTACAAGCGCTTATCCAAATAAAAAATTCAAAAAGAAAGTGGATTTTATAGACCCTACATTTAATTCAGCGACAAGAACAGTTAAACTTCGAGTAGTCTTAAACAATAAAAACCGTGAGTTCAAAACTGGAATGTTTGTTGAAGGTAATATTGAAAACACACTATCTAACCAAGAACAGAGATTAATGATTCCTTCATCTGCAATTTTGTGGACAGGAGAGCGCTCTGTGGTTTACATAAAGACAAATCCTGATGAACCAGTTTTTGAAATGAAAGAAATTACAATTGGTAATCAATTAGGAGATCAATATGAAGTAATTGATGGACTTCAAAGTGGAGATGAAATTGTAACCAATGGAACATTTACAGTTGATGCATCTGCTCAATTACAAGGTAAAAAATCTATGATGAATAAAGGCGGTGGAAAAACCATGACAGGTCATGAAGGTCACCTTGGAATAGAAATGTCGAGTACCACAAAATATGAGCGCCTTAAAGTGCCAGTCATATTTCAAGAACAGTTAAAAATGGTTTTCAATAATTACATTAAATTAAAAGATGAATTAGTTAATGATGATACAAACAATGTAATTGAAGAAGCAAAAAACACATTAAGTAGTTTAACCAAAATAGATATGAAACTGCTGAAAGATGAAAAAGCACACACGAATTGGATGGCTTTAGAAAAGGAAATCAAATCTTCCGTTGGTTCTATTTCACATGCAACTGATATAAAAGCTCAAAGAAGTCATTTTAAGCGTTTGTCATCATATTTAATAAGTGCTGTTGAAACCTTTGGAATAAACGAAACAGTGTATAGTCAATTTTGTCCTATGGCAGATAATGACAATGGCGCATATTGGTTAAGTAGAGACGAAAAAGTAGTCAACCCATACTTTGGAGACGCGATGCTGAAATGTGGTAGTGTGAAACAAGTAATAGAATAGAAAAACCTGCAATTGCCTATGCACGTTGTAGATTGTATTTATTTTTCCTTTATCCTAAGGGAACGATAAGTACTGGTATTTTTGATTTTTTTAAGATCTTTCCAGAAACACTTCCGACAAATGCTTTGTAAAGAAAACTATGTTCATGATGACCAGCAAAAATTAGATCAACATTTAACTTCTTAGATTCCTCCATTATCATTTCGATTGTTGCTCCTTGTATTAGTAAACCTTCAGCTTTAACTCCTTTTTTATTAAGTTCATTGGATTGTTCTTGTAGTAGTTTATGTTCTTTTCTAAGTTCCGATGCACGGTTATCTCTTATGCATTGGGGACCAACTTCATAACCGACAAAATCGGGATTGGGAGCAGCAATATGTATTAACCATATTTTTGAATCGAATCGCTCAGCCAATTGAAATGCTTTATCAACTAGCAATTGTTCGTTTCTATTAAAATCGACTGTAACTAGTATATTTTTCATATTTTTTATTTTAATGGTACAACAAATGTGTATGTGTAATGGTGTTGCTTCAAACTATGCTAATACACCATGTTCTCAGTGGTTTCCTCTTTTTTATAAGTATTGGTTTTATCAGTTGTTCTTCTTCTAAAACAACAATAGCTAATCTTACATAATCATTTACAGTTTTTCTATTGACTGTGATTGAGGGCCTGTAATATTGATGTAGCCTTTCCATATAAGCTCTCTATCTTTAGTTGGACAAATACAATACATTGAGTTTTCTGTTTTTATGTAAAGATTAAAAGAATTACAACAAAATGTAATAATTGAATAAGTCTGATTAATATCATATTATACTTCTGAAATTCAAGGTATATTGCTGATTAAATCATTGTAATAATGGCATTTATAGACTATTATAAGACACTTGGAATTTCGAAAGGTGCTAGTGAAAGCGCTATAAAGAAAGCCTATCGGAAATTAGCACGTAAATACCATCCGGATTTAAATCCTAACGATAAGGTCGCTGAACAGAAGTTCAAGGAAATAAATGAAGCCAATGCGGTATTGAGTCATCCTGAAAATCGAAAAAAATATGATGAATACGGAGAACATTGGGAACATTCGGAAGAATACGAAAAAGCGAAACAACAAAAACAGTACCAAAGAAGTACAAGTAATCAACAAGGAGGTTATTCAGAGGAGGATTTTTCAGATATCTTTGGGTCTATGTTTGGTGGTGGTTCGTCGAGAACACAGGGAAAACAAGTAAAATTTAGAGGTCAAGATTTTAATGCCGAATTGCAGCTTAAACTTAAAGATGTATATACTAGTCATAAGCAAACCTTAACCGTAAACAATAAAAATATTCGTATCACAATTCCGGCAGGAGTAGAAAACGGTCAAGTTATAAAAATAAAAGGCCATGGTGGAAAAGGTATTAATGGTGGACCCAATGGTGATTTGTTTATTTCATTTTCAATAATTAATCAATCTCAATTTAAAAGAGATGGTCATAACTTATATGTTTCAGTTGATTTAGATTTATATACTGCATTGTTAGGTGGAGAACTAACAGTCAATACTTTTGAAGGGAAAGTAAAACTGACCGTAAAACCAGAAACACAAAACGGAACAAAAGTAAAACTTAAAGGGAAAGGTTTTCCCAAGTATAAAAAAGAAGGACAGTTTGGTGATTTGTATATAATCTACACTATTAAAACACCAACAAAACTATCGACAAAAGAAAAAGAATTGTTTACCGAACTCTCAAAATTGCGATAATATGGATACTACACATCTCATTTCAATTCAACAGTTTTGCACGCATTATAATGTTTCAAAAAGCTTTATCACTGCTCTACATGAATACGAGTTGATTGAAATTACAATAACCGATAATGAGGACTATTTGAAAATCAATCAGCTTAATGACGTTGAAAAAATGATACGTTTGCATTACGAATTGGATATTAACCTAGAAGGGATTGATGTGATTTATAATTTATTGAAGCAATTGGAACATCTTCAATTTGAAATCAGAACACTAAAAAATAAGTTAAATGCTTTCGAGGAGTTTTAAATCCTTAGGAAAACGTTTTTAATGGAACACAATAGCATAGAACACCACCACAATAATCAAATTTTCGGAAAGAAAGCAGAACTCTATTTTGCGATTCTATGTGGCATTTTTTTACTCATAGGTTTTTTTATTGAAAAATGGGTTGAATTGTCAGTATGGTTTCCTAAAGCGAGCTACATGATAGCTTATTTTTTTGGAGGCTATTTCATTACTGTTGAAGCAGCTAAAAAAATCATTAAAAATGGTTTTGATATCGATTTTTTAATGATTGCTGCAGCTGCAGGCGCTGCTTATATTGATAGCTGGGCTGAAGGAGCACTATTGTTATTTCTTTTTAGCTTAGGACATGCTTTAGAGCATTACGCTATGAACAAGGCTAGAAAATCTATTGAAGCTCTTAGCAAACTATCTCCTAAAACTGCACTTATAAAAAAGGATGGAAAACTTAATGAGATTGCCATAGACGACTTAAAAATTAATGATGTTATTGTTGTAAAACCTCACACAAAAATTGCTGCAGATGGTGTCATAATTAGTGGTAGCAGCAGTATAAACCAAGCGCCAATAACAGGAGAGAGTATGCCTGTTGACAAAACATGTATTGATAATGCGACTAATTTGCCAGAGTTTAATACTCTTAAAAAAAAACATATTGTCTTTACAGGAACTATTAATGGAGATAACGTTCTTGAGGTTCTAGTTCTAAAATTAAGTAAAGATTCTACTGTTTCTCGATTAATTAAAATGGTTAAAGATGTTGAAACCCAAAAATCACCTACACAACGACTAACTAAAAAATTCGAGAAGCGGTATGTTCCAATAGTAATCCTTGTCGTTTTCTTATTATGTTTTGCATATTTGTTTATTGATGAAAGTTTTAATGATAGCCTTTATAGAGCAATAACGGTTTTGGTCGCTGCAAGCCCATGTGCATTAGCAATTTCAACACCGAGTGCAGTTTTAAGTGGTATCGCTAGAGCTGCCCAAAAAGGTGTCCTCATAAAGGGAGGAAAGGCACTAGAAGATTTAGGAGAAATTACAACCATAGCATTTGATAAGACAGGCACATTAACAGAAGGAAAACCAAAACTCACACATGTAATTCCACTTAATGATTTTGATGAATTAGAGTTTATTCAATTGGTTCTTGAGGTAGAAAGTTTGAGTAATCATCCTCTTGCGAAAGCTATTTCAAAAGATATAAAAAGCCAATATAATTTAGAGTCTCTAAATAAGGCTTCTAATGTTAATGCGATTCAAGGAAAAGGAATTCACGCTACTTATTATGGTAATGATGTCTTAATAGGAAATGTAAAGTTGATGGAAGAGTCAGGTATTAAAGTCGATATACTTGTAGCCTCTAAAATGATGAGTCTGTCAGAAAATGGACATACCGTAATGATTGTAGCCTTTAAAAATGAGATTATAGGGTTAATTAGTGTTATGGATATACCTCGAAAAACTGCAGTAGCTACTTTAATTCGACTAAAAGAGATTGGTATCAAACACATGATAATGCTTACTGGTGATCATCAAAATGTTGGTCAAGCCATTGCTAAACAAATCGGACTTACAGATGCTAGAGGAGATTTATTACCTGAAGACAAAGTTTCTGCTATAAAAGAGTTGATAAAAAGAGATAAAAAAATAGCGATGGTAGGTGATGGAGTAAATGATGCACCAGCAATGGCATTAAGCACTGTGAGTATTGCAATGGGAGCAGCAGGTAGTGATGTCGCTCTAGAAACAGCTGATGTTGCCTTAATGTCTGATAAAATTGAAATCTTACCATTTGTTATAGGCTTGAGTCGAGAGTCTAAGCGTATCATAAAACAAAATATATTGATAAGTTTAGGAGTGGTGTTTCTGTTAGTTCCAGTAACTATTTTAGGGCTAACAAATATTGGATTAGCAGTTGCTTTTCATGAAGGGTCCACAATAGTCGTTGTTTTAAATGCATTACGACTACTTCGTTTTAAAATGGGTTAATAAAGTAATCAAGAAACTTTTAAAGTCAAACTGATTTATATCATTTCAAGAGCTCACTACATGAATTAAATTTACTGTATCTAGAAATAGAGAATTTTAGCTTCATGAGTACTTGTAAAGTTAAGTGCTAGCTTGTGTAGCTACTTTTGGTTCAATACTGTTTGCAAATATTTAGAACAACAAAATGATAGAATTTAGATCTCTTAATAATCTATCGATTCATTTAGATCATCTTATCAAAGGTCGTTTATGGCTTAAAGTAATTATTGGACTCCTTTTAGGGGCTGCAGTGGGAGTTCTACTTAATCCATCTACAGGATTACTTTCAGAAGTTATTAGTTTGCAAATTGCGGATTGGCTTGACTTACCAGGTCAAATTTTTATGAGGCTAGTTCAAATGATTATGATTCCATTGATATTTACATCGATCATTACAGGAATTGTAGGTAACACATCCAAAAACCTTAAAACCTTTGGCTTTCGGTTATTGTTATATTTCATTTTTACAACCACTATAGCTATCATAATAGGGCTAGTGGTAACACTTATTTTGAAACCCGGTCAATATATTTTTGAGTTAGGTGGATTTCCAAATAGTGGCGAAAGCCAAATAAATCCAGTTAAACAAACTGATCTTATTGGGAACATTCCAACTGCGATATCAAACCTTATTCCTAATAATCCGATGGAGTCCATTTTGACAGGAGAAATGTTGGGCGTAGTAATTTTCACCATTATTATTGGTGTAGCAATTACCCAACTCAATCGGCAAACAGCTGAGCCTATTATTCGTTTTTCAGAGGCCATTCAGAAAATATGTATGATTGTGGTGTCGTGGGCTATGATGCTCGTGCCTTATGCTGTATTTGGCTTAATGGCAGCATTGCTATCTAGAACAAGTGTTGAAATATTCCTTGGTTTGGGTTATTATATGGCTGTAGTAATGCTAGGTCTGATTATATTATTGACTTTCTATTTAGTGTTGGTTTCAGTAATCACTAAGAAAAATCCACTCAAATTCTTAAAAGCGATAAGAGAACCGCAACTATTGGCGTTTTCTACTGCTAGTTCAGCAGCCGTTATGCCACTTTCTATGAAAACAGCAGATGAAAAATTAGGGGTATCCTCTAACATTAGTGATTTTGTTATTCCAGTTGGAGCCACAATTAATATGGATGGGACCGCATTGTTTCAATGTGTAACAACTCTATTTATGGCACAAGCCTATGGCATTGAATTGTCTATTCTGAGCCTTCTGTTAATTACCTTTACTGTTGTGGCAGCTTCTATAGGAACACCGTCAATTCCTGGAGGTGGAGTTATTATTCTAGCATCAGTATTACAGAGCGCAGGAATTCCAATTGATGGTCTAATTATTATTATTGGCATCGATCGCATTTTGGGAATGTTTAGAACTGCGGTTAATGTGACAGGAGATTTAACAGCCTGCATAATATTTGATAAATTTTATGGAGCCAAATCAAAATTAGAATACAAGAACTGACATTTCTCATTTTACGTATGATGAGTATCTCCTATTTTTATGCTAAATAAAATTGTATGCTCACATTTAAGAACTTTAACATTGCTGACTGGTTCTCATTTTATCGAATAGTAGCAGCGCCTTTTTTGTTAGCACTTATTTGGTATGATCAGCGTTTAATTTTTACATGGCTACTACTAGTTAGTTATTTAACAGATGCTATTGATGGATTTTTAGCACGTAAACTCAAAATAACTAGTCCGAGAGGCTCTCAGTTAGATTCTTTTGGAGATCAAATAACGTTAATTGTTGGTCTCATTGGTTTGTATTTTTTTGAAATTGAATTTATTAAAACCAATTTCACTTTAATTCTTATTGTTTTTGTTCCATACATTTTACAAATGATTATCGCCTATTCGAAATATGGAAAGGCTACAGCATTTCATACGTATTTGGCAAAATTATCAGCTATTATGCAAAGCGTTTTTATTTTAGGGTCACTTTTCTTTTCTCCAGAATATTCATTATTCTACATTATGATAGGTATTGGATTGTTAGAAACTTTTGAAGAAATCACACTCATTTTTATATATGATAATTGGGCTTCAGATGTAAAAGGTATCTATTGGGCTTATAGAGATAAGAGGCGTTTAAAAAAGCAAATAAAATGAGACGGAATTAATTCTAAAATATAACACATGAAATATATATACATTGTAATCCTGGTCTTTTTGTTTTCAAATTGTAAAAACGACAATCGTCAAGACAGTAGTAATAAAATTGAAGAAATTATTAAGGTTAAACCAATGGTTGAAGATACCGTGCAGCTTATAGATCCAGATATTAAGTCTTTAGATAAATCTATTACAATTCAGTTGAAACAAAAGCAGCTTATTGAAAAAGAGGATGAAAGGGAGGATTTGCAGAAATTGATTATTGAGAAAAGGTATCTTATAGATAAGAAAGACTACACTATTAATTTTAAGTATCCATTACTTAATGAGTCGTTTAGACCTACCAACATAAATTTCAATGATTTTATTAATCACTATTATGTTAATGTAACAAAAACCGAATCAGATATTTTAGAAAATAAATTATTATGCGATAGTATAGCACTTTCAACATTTAGAGAAGAACGATTTATAGATTACAAAATTTATAATGTAAACGATCAACTTGTGAGTGTGCTTTTTTATAAAGAGAATTTTTATTCGGGTGCTATGCATCCCAGTTATTCCTTCGACTGCTTTAATTTTGAATTGAATAAAGGTGTTTTTATGACTTATGAGGACTTTTTTAATCAAGGATCTGAAGATGAATTATTGATTATAATAAATGAAAAGATAATTGAGAAAACAGGAAAAGGAGATACATATTATGACTGTTGGGAATTATCTTCAGATGATTTTTTTGAAAGTAAAAACAACTTCGTGCTAAATGATACTTATGTAGAGTTTTATTTTGATGATTGTGTCATGTGTCCATCTTATACAGGAACTTATTCTATTGAACTTTCACTAGTTGATTTATTGTCGGTTTTAAAAAAACACGATTTAAACTTCTTAATTTTTTAATAAAATTGAAACTTAAATATTAATTATGAAAACTAAAACAGGGCTATTACTTGAACTATGGCAGGAAGCCAGAACACGATTTTCAAATCAGTTAGCTAATCTTTTAGAAGAAGATTTGAAAAAGAAACTATTACCATCGCCTAATAGCATCGGTTTCCTTATACGTCATATTGGTGATGTTGAATTACTTTTTGCAAAAAATGTTTTTGGAGCAAGCCAAACGAGAGTCACAGCAAAAACAGTTATTGCTAAAAAAGACACTGGAGAATGGACTAGTCATAATGAATTGATAGATTATGTTAACCATTCATTCGAAGTACTGCAATCTATTGTCGAAAAACAAGAAGATTCAGATTGGGAAACTAATATAGAAACCAAAGAATTTGGCATTAAAACCAAAGCTGAAGCTTTTGGGAGGATTATTTCGCATACGACCTATCATGCTGGTCAGTTAGCAATTATCAATAAGTACGGTGTAATTTAATTTGAGATAATGAGATATGTATTTGCCATAGTATTAGGTCTTCATGGTTTAATTCATTTAATGGGTTTTGTTGGTGCTTTTTTTTCAACAGAAATTAATAAGCAAATATTAGGTATTTCAAAACCTATTGGATCACTTTGGTTAATCACTTTTATATTGTTTATCGTTACTGCATCACAGTTTTTAGGCAATAAAAAATGGTTTTATATGGCTTTTGTAGCTGTATTCATCTCTCAAATTTTAATTATTTTGACATGGGAAGAGGCCAAGTACGGCACTCTTGTCAATATCATTATTCTTTTAGTTAGCATTTCTGCCTTTAAAAACCATCAATTTAAAAAAATGGTTAAAAGCGAAACAAAAGTAAAGTGACTTGGATATAAAAGGAGGAGATTTCCATTGGCTAACTGTTGAAAATATAGAATATAATGTATTAAATTTTTATTAATACCCTAATTTGTTTTTGGTTGATGGTACTTCCCATTTTATCATTTCCTTTAAAAACTCATCAACCTTTTCAATAATTAGCTTTTCTGTAATATGTTCAGGATTATATAACTCTAACTCTATACTACTATTCTCAATCGGTATTTGTTCTACATAAGGAAATAGTATAAACGTATGCACATCTCCACTATACGATTGAGAAAACACCAAAGCACCACCTTGTATAAATTGATATGCTGGTATTTGATTAGTACAATCTATAAGTTCTTTTGGGAAAGAGTCAAACGTGATATTTATAGCTTCATTGGTGCCAATCCAACTGAGTTCTTGCACTTTCCAGCCGATATCGTACTGTTTACAAATGCTTTTTAAGGTATTACTTATAAGTGTTTTGGTCTTCGTTTGCCAAATCGTTTTTTTGTCTACTACAATTTTAATTGAGGCTTTATAATCATTTACGTGCTCTACTAAGTGTTGAATTTTCATTTCTAAATTGTTTTATAGTCTAATCATTTTGGTTTTTTGCTTCTTTTTTCTCATCTCGCTCTAATTTTCTAAAATAGCCACGTGTTAGAAAATTATGTTTTAAAGCTTCCATGTTTTGATTGAATTTATCAGTGCCTTCATTTATGTTTTTTAGGGTAGATTTTAAGCTATTCACTAAAGAGGTGTCCTTTACAATATAATTATAAGCACCTTCACTAGAGTTGAAGTCATCCACTACGTTGTTAATATTGTTCAAAACATTTTCAATTTCACTACTTGATGTTTCGAGATTGTTAACGACTGTTTTAAGTTTTTGACCAGAGATGGAATCATTTAGTATCATGCCTAAAACCGTATCATCATTTGTTTTTAAACTGGAGATGATTTCATTTAATTCGTTAATAGTATTAGTAGCACCTCTACTTGCCATTTTTAGATTGTTTATCGATTGCTTGAGATCTTGAGCCATAATAGTATCGTTGAGAAGTAAACCCACAGTTCCTTTTCCTTCTAGCATGGCTGTTGTAATTTTTAGTAGATCAGAGGTGAGGATTGCAGCATTTTCTGAACTTACACTTAATGTGCTTAAAATATCATCTGCCCCAATTTTGCTGTAAGATTCAATAATATCTCCATTGCCTATAACTTCGGAAAGACCCTTGCCAGGAACAATGTTTATAATCATATTACCAACTAATCCATCTGAACCAATTGTTGCGATGCCATTTTTTTTAATATGTGAAATGATTTTTTCTTCAATAGCCATGTCGACCTTAATAGTTGAATCATTAATCATTGTGATGTCTTTTACAGTTCCTATACCAATACCTGAATACCTTACATTATTACCTTTTTGTAAGCCATTTACATTTTGAAAAAAAGCACTTATCGTAAATGTTTTTTTAAACATGTTTTGACGCTGTCCTATGAGAAAAACGCCAGCTATAAAAAGAATTGTGCCAATGAGAACAAATGAACCTAATCGTAGTTTCTGTGAGTTTGAATGTTTCATAATTATTTAGTGTTTAAAAAAGGCTTTTATTTTTGGGTCTTCATGATTTGATAGTTCGTTATATGTTCCAACGGCATAATCGATACCATCAATAAGTAAAATCATTCTGTCTGAAATCACTCGTGCACAATCCACATCATGCGTAATTATTATTGATGAGGTTTTATATTTTTTCTGAACATCATGCATAAGGAAAATGATTTCTTTTGCAGTAATAGGATCCAATCCACTTGTAGGCTCATCATATAGAATTATTTTTGGTTGTAAGATGAGTGTTCTTGCTAAAGCAACACGTCGCTTCATGCCACCAGACAATTCCGAAGGCATTAAATCTATAGCATCTAATAATCCTAC
This sequence comes from Psychroserpens jangbogonensis, assembly GCF_000797465.1. Taxonomy (GTDB): domain Bacteria; phylum Bacteroidota; class Bacteroidia; order Flavobacteriales; family Flavobacteriaceae; genus Psychroserpens; species Psychroserpens jangbogonensis. The sequence goes on from NZ_JSWG01000010.1 coordinate 35,549, forward strand.
ATTCTCTAAGGCTTTAACTACGAGAGCTTCTGTGTTGGAAGTCTTATCAAACCTTTTGTAATGACGTCGTAATGGAAATTCTAAATTCTCTCTTACTGTCATAGAATCATATAATGCACTTCCTTGAAATAGAAAGCCTATGTCAGCTCTTAGTGTATCTAAGGCATCTTGAGTCAACTTAGTGATATCTTTTTTCATCAATGAAATAGAACCATTATCTGCTTCCATTAATCCTACTAAGCATTTAATCATAACTGATTTCCCAGAGCCTGACTTACCCATAATTACTAAATTCTCTCCTTGATGAAGCTGCATGTTAAATCCGTTAAGGACATGATTGTTACCAAAACTCTTATGTAGGTTTTTAATTTCAAGAACAATATCTTGATTAGATATGTTTTTTCTATCTATCATAAATCGTAAAAAATATCAGTTACAAAGACCGCTATGAAATCAATAATAAATAACAACAAGGATGTAAATACAACAGCTGAATTTGCTGCTTTCCCAACGCCAGCTGTTCCTTTTTTACAGTAATACCCTTTAAAGCAACCAACAAGTCCAATGGCTAAGCCAAAAAAGAAAGATTTAATTGTTGCTGGCATAATATCTCCAAATTTTAATGCGTCGAATACTTGATTAAAATAGAGAACGAAGGATACATTTCCTTTTACATTTTCTACTAAAAAGGAGCCAAATAATGCAATAGCATCTCCAATTATCACTAATAATGGCAACATTAATGTCACTGCTAATACTCGTGTAACCACCAGATATTTGAAGGGATTAGTACCTGAGACTTCCATGGCATCAATTTGCTCTGTAACACGCATCGAGCCGATTTCTGCACCTAAGCCAGAGCCAATTCGACCAGCACAAACTAATGCAGTTAATATAGGTCCTATTTCTCTAACAATAGAAATACTTACCATAGATGGCATCCAAGATACAGCACCAAACTCCATAAGAGTTGGTCGTGTTTGTAGAGTTAAAACTAAACCTATAATGAAACCAGTAATACCTACAAGTAATAGAGATTTATTCCCCATGTTGTAGCATTGGTTTAGTAATTCTTTAAGCTCAAAAGGACGTTTAAATGTTTCTTTAAAAAAACGAGCAGTAAAATATGATAGCTCTCCTATTTCAATTAAGAAAACATCCAATTGCGCTTTCATTTTAGTTATATCTGGCATAATAGCTAATAAGAGTCTGATCAAATGTATTTGAATTGAGGCATTTGTAAAATGATATATATCATTTCAGTATTCTGGGATTAGAGATACTTTTAGATATTAATAAAATCAAACTATGAGAACTACAGTTCATATACAAAACCTAAAATGTTGTGGTTGTAAAAGAACTATAATCAATAGGCTTTTAGAAGTCAAGCATATTAGTGATGTAGAAGTAAATAATGAAAAGAATACAGTCTCTTTTGATTATTATACCAATCGAGATTTTGAAGCTGCTAAACATTTACTATCTAGAATAGGTTACCCTATAGTAGGAAAAGAAAATAAACTAAAGACGAAAGCACAATCTTATTTGAGTTGTGCTATTGGTAGAATTAAAAAATGAAACAATGGAAACAATGCAAGAACAAGAGCAAATTACAGCAATGCCAAGAATTGGCGACAAGGCACCTGAGTTTAAAGCCATAACAACACAAGGAGAGATTAACTTCCCTATTGATTATAAAGGAGAGTGGGTTATTCTATTTAGTCATCCAGCCGATTTCACTCCAGTATGTACAAGTGAATTTATGACCTTTGCACATCTTGAAGACAAGTTCAATAAAGCTAATTGTAAATTGGTTGGACTTTCAATTGATGGTTTATATAGTCATATTGCTTGGTTAAGAACTATTAAAGAAAAAATTAAGTTCAATGGCATGAAAAACGTTGAAGTCAAGTTTCCTTTGATTGAAGATATTACAATGGAAGTTGCTAAAAAGTACGGCATGATTCAACCAGGAGAAAGTAAAACACAAGCTGTTAGAGCTGTGTTTTTTATAGATTCAAAAGGAACGATTAGAGCTATTATTTACTATCCTTTAAGTTTAGGAAGAAATTTTGATGAAATATATCGTGCATTAATTGCCATGCAAACTTCCGATGAATTTTCTGTAGCTACTCCTGCAGATTGGAATCCAGGAGATGATGTGATTGTCTCTCCAGCAGGATCTTGTGGAGTTGCTGAAGAGCGAATGAACTCTAAAGACGAATTAAAATGCGAAGACTGGTTCTTCTGCACTAAACCTTTGGATAAAGACGAGGTTTTAGACAAAATTTTGAAAAAGACAAAACTACTTGCTGAGTGAAACGATGGGTCTTAATTATACATGCTATTGCACTATTCCTATATATCGTGTCTGTAAATGTTACTAATACAGAAACCTTGATATCTAAGGAAACAATTGATTTAAACCAAGTTTACATTCAACAAGATACTGTAAGCTTGGTTTCAATTGATACATCTATTACTATTGAGAATTATTTTCATTTTATAGATTCTATTGTCAAAACATATGATTCTATTACATCCTATAAGTTAACTGAACATATTTTAGTTCGCGCTAATTCATGGATTATAGATACACTTCAGAATACAGATTATTATCGAATGAAAGCTAGAGATTCATTTGTATACGATCAAAAAAAGATGATTATTTTGCCAAAAGGAAATTTTATAGTAATTCCTGATTCAATTCAAACTAAAAAATTATTGAGTTCATTTCATAAGACAAGAATAGACATAAATATCCCTGAATTTAAACTTCGTATTTATGAAGATACCATTCGGCTTTATGAATTTCCTGTTAGAGTAGGTAGGGATGAGAAAAAATATTTGGAGATGTCTGGTAGAGTACAGGATTTAAAAACGAAAAAAGGAGAAGGTTACATAGTTAGTCATGTGCGGAATCCGAGATACGTAAACCCTGTAAATAATCATGAGTATTTTGTAACAAGAAGAGACGATAAAAAAGTGACTAAGTTGCCACAAGTCCCTTTTATTGAAACCGAAATCAATGGTATTAGAAACGGACAATTAATTCATCCTACTACAAATCCAGTAACTTTAGGAAAAGCTTATTCTAATGGTTGTATTGGAACTAGAGAAGCCGATGCTTGGATGATTTATTATTATGCTCCAATTGGTACTAAAGTGAAAATTCGATATGATTTAAATATAGTTGATGAAGAAGGTAAAGCTTTAGTTCTAAAAGATATTTATGGATACAATAATAAAAATTAACTCTGTGAAACACTTACCTTGTGGCAGACTAAATAAACATTTACCTGTTCTCAGTATATCTATTAAACAAGCTTAATTGTAAAGACTTTCTAGCATCTTTTAACAGTTGTTCAACTTCTTCAAGTGTATTATTTCTTATGAGCGCAATTTCTCCTAATTCTAAGTGTTGGTTTGTAAACAAATCAAAGACATTATTCATATCTAAAGGCAAATTTTGTAATACCATTGCTATATGGTTTTGGATTTTTTCTTCATCTAATTTCTTGTCTAATTTTTCAGCCAAAGCTTTCTCATTATCTTCTACAAATACATGGTTTAATGTATAATTATTATGGTTGTAAGAGATATCATCTAAATCTTCAATCATAACTAAATCTCCGTCTCCATCTGTGCTAAATTTCTCTTGCATTTCATCCCATTCCCGTTTAGAGTAGTCGTCAATATTCTTAAAGAAAAAATCATTAAATTCTTCTTCCACAATGATATCCTCCAACAATTGATTAGTTCTTTTGAACAACCAGAGGTAAAAATTCTTTTCATTTTCAACATCTTCAATGTTATCGTAAATCTCAATAAATAGCTGATCAATGAAATCATCGGCTTTATACTTTCCTTTAGAAAAGTGACCTTTTATTATTGCTGTATTCAATCTTCCATTGACATACGTTCTTATTTCTGGCATTATTTTTAATACCAATTCATTAAAGGAAGCTTGATTGCCTTCCTTCTTTAATTGAATGAGATTTGAAAATGTTTTGGTCACGAAAAGACGGAACTCCTTTTTGTTTTGGTAATAAGAAATATTTGTTTGCATAATAGAAGTGCTTAAATAGTTTAATTGTAAAGTATAAAGATGCGAACTTGAGACCTGGATTGAAATGATATATATCAGTTAATAAAACTCCACCAAGCGTACCAATATCATTATGAATCCAATCAAGAAGAATTACATTTGGATAAATAGTAATTATACTATTTCAACTAATTCTGTCAGTTCATTTTCGGTTTCCATACCTGAATCCCAACAATTTAAATTATAAACAGTTGTATCTGCAATGTTTGTCAACGCTTCTTTAGTTAGAAAGGCGTGATGAGCTGTTATAAGTGCGTTTGTCATTGCATTCAATCTTAATAGAAGATCATCTTCTGGTAGGTCTTGTGAATGATCTTTAAAGAAGACTCCTTTTTTCATTTTTATAGACATCATTACCCAAAGCTCCAATCTTACCTCTTTTAAGGCCTTCGATAACATCTTCCGTTGGTTCTATTTCACATGCAACTGATATAAAAGCTCAAAGAAATCATTTTAAGCGTTTGTCATCATATTTAATAGGTGCTGTTGAAACCTTTGGAATAAACGAAACAGTGTATAGCCAATTTTGTCCTATGGCAGATAATGACAATGGCGCATATTGGTTAAGTAGAGACGAAAAAGTAGTCAACCCATACTTTGGAGACGCGATGCTGAAATGTGGTAGTGTGAAACAAGTAATAGAATAGAAGTTAAAGCGATAGAATTGTCAACTAAAAAACAAAAGCCTTGCAAATCAAAAGATTACAAGGCTTTTTGCGGAGAGTAAGGCTCCGTGACCCATTGCTTTATCCCAGTGTTTACGCGGTGTTCTATTTGTCAAAACCCAATAGGGTAACTCATAGGGTAACTCATTATGTTTTTAACTTTTTCTAAGGTAAAGATAAGAAATAGTTTTTTACTCCTAAAAAAACTAAGTTGTTTTTAATGGATTAATCACGGATAAAAATCTTCTCTGATATGCAAATTATTTAAAGTAATACTTTAACATGCTAACTGTTTACGATGGACAACAATTAGAATTCTATACTTTGATTCTTAGGATTATAGTAAAATACTACATGTTGAATGTGCTTTAATATGAGTTTAACTCCCATCAAATGCAGTATAATTTTTGTTAATTTGTAGTGCATCTAATTTAATTCCGAGGATTTTTTCAATTTTTCAATGCTTGTTAGTCTATTAGCTTAATTAATTGATACTTATTAAGTAACCATGAGATTCCCTTTTTCAGAGGGTTTTGAAAGTTTCTCTTTGGTTAAATCTAAAAGATGTTTTGATTTTAAAGCGAGTGCAAAATAATTTTAGTTATACTCAATTAGGTTTTTAGTTCGATGCTTGAACACTGTGATTTGAAATTATATTTTTTTAATGTAATTAAAGGCGATGTTATTAGTTCTGTCTACCAATTAACCTCCAGTTGTTAGTCGAAATTCACCTTTCGATATTTTTTGTGCTGTATTTGTACTATTTCTTTTGAGATACGTAAGAATAGGAGGTAGGAACTTTATGTATCCTTTATCATCATCAATGATAGAATACGTAGTAAAAGAGTAGGAGTAATTGTTGTCTGTAGAATAAATCGTAATCTAAGTGACTAAATAGCGTTTATCGATAACCAGAATAGGTTTTCTACTGAGTTTAGGGAACCTTAATTTTTTAAGATCATCTTTATCACAGAATTCAACACGTGGTGTTACTCTTAGCTTCGCTCTAAAATGATCTTTTATCTGTTGTAGCAAATCTGGACTTGAAGCGTTACTCGCGAGCTTAATTAAAATTTCATCGGTACCAACTTGATTATGTGAAATTTCAATGATGAAACTCTCTACATCTTTAAAATGATTCATTACATTTTCTATTGCTGGAGGATATAGTGTGGTCCCTTTATATTTTACCATCTGCTTTTTTCGTCCGTTTACTGGACCTAAACGCAAGGTAGTTCTGCCACATTTACAAGGTTGGTAATGCGCTCTTAGCATATCGCCAGTTTTAAATCTTACTAGAGGCATGGCTTCGATCCCTAGCGTAGTAATTGTAAGTTCACCAATAGTTCCATTACTGACAGGATGATTGTCTTCATCTAAAATTTCAACAACAATTAATTCTGGGTGATGATGCCCTCCATTTTGATATTCACATTCTGTAAAGGCGGTATGCATTTCGGTTGAAGCATAAGTAGAGTAGAGTGCAATATCCCAAGATTCAGTTATTTTTTGTCCTAGAACGTTTAAAGAAAAGTCATCGTTTCTAACAGATTCTCCTATACATATTGCCCCTTTTATTCCTGAAGAATTAATGTCAATTTTATTTGATTTAGCATACTCTATTAACTTCAATAAAAATGAAGGCACAACAATAAGATACGTTGGTTTAAACTTTAATATGGAATCCCATTGAAGCTCCATAACCCCAGCACCTACACGAATAATTCCTGCACCAAGTTGTCTGGCTCCTAAAAAATAAGCCAAACCAGCCATAAACCGTCTATCTATAGTGGTCATTAACTGTATGACATCTTGTTTTTTAACTCCTGCACACCCAAAAGAAATAGCTTCATTATAAGCTAATCTGTCTAAATCTTTATCGGTTAAGGCAATAGTTACAGGATCTCCTAAAATACCAGATGTTGTTACATAATCTATAATTTCTGTTTTAGGAACACACAGAAAATCATCATTATAAGATTGTAAATCATCCTTTGTTGTAGGTGGTATTTGTGCTAAATCTTCAAGTGTATTTATGTTAGAAATAGAAAGGTTATGAGCTTTGAATAAGCGTTGATAAAATGGAGAATTCTGATTCACATATTGTAAAACATCTCCAAGTCTTTCTTCTTGAAATGCTTTCACTTTTGCATTCGATTGTTTTTCAATATCTGGAATCATCGTTTTAGTTTTCGTTCTGATTTCTTTATATATTTTGAAATAAATTCAGCATCAGGACGTGTTGTAATTTCTTTTGTAGATGCTAAATTGAAAGCTTTTAGAGCTTGAATGTAATTTCTGTTTATATAGTAATATTCGCCTGCAAGCTTGTTTGCTTTCCAATACTGAGGGTTTAAACTTACAAGAAGTTTTAAGTCTTCATCATTTAGTTGAATGTCATTTTCAATTGCATGCTCTATTTTACGTTCTAATACTCTATAGGTTTCATAATTAAGATAGTCATCAGTTTCTAAAAAAGGATCTTTAGCGATACTAAGACTTTGATTAGAAATTGAGAACTTTGAAGGGTTTCCATCTCTGTTATTAAATACGTCATTCAAATCATACCCTACAAATTTTCCTAATTGATATGGATTAGAAGAGACCCAAAATTTTAAATCTTCAGGTTGAAAAACAATACCATGATGCGCTAATAATTGGTTAAGTGCTTTCTCATTTCCATAGCCTATGACCTTGTCACCACTACCGTTTTTGTCTCTTAAGATTGCAACAGCTTCAGTCGGATTTATCTTGTCCTCCCCTGTTAAAAGTTCTTGCATTCTATCAAATCTATATTGTGTGTGGCTTTCTATAATCGTCTTTTCATTTCTTCGATCACTTTCATAAGGATCACTTTGAAAATGATTAGAACAAATCAGCTGATTAGAGTTTTCAACTTCATATACCCCAAAGTTTTTAGGAGATACTTCAATAAGTACTGCTTTTTTATCTTTTGCACTTCCAACAAGAATAGATTCAGAAACAAAAACTTCACGTTTTGATGCAATGGCAATGGCTTCCTCAATATTAGATGCGTATTGTAGAATTTCTCTTGTTAAGATAGAGATGGGTGTTTTCGCGATTAATGGAATTTTAGATTTTCCAGCATTTATAGTAACGGTTAATCCTTGGTCATTCATACCAGAAACGACACCAATCATTCCTCCCCAAGTTACGGACATAAAATTATGACCTGTGGTTGGCTTAACGAAGGCTATAATTTTGTTTTCAGCAAAGGCATCACCAGCATAAAAGTCAAAATTGCGACCAATAAGTAGTTTGCCATCTTCGGTTTTGTTCCCCCAAGCAGCGAAAGACGTACAACCAACCAAAGCTAAATCTTGTAGGGCATGACCAATATCGTGCGCACCATGTAAATACAGCGAACGTAAATAGGGTGGAGCAATGCTATTAAAATCTGTGGATGCATATTGTGTTAGACCATAAATTTCACTTTTATATTCGTTGGTGACATGTTTGTACATCTTACGATTGAACCAAGATAGAAACTTTCTTAAGAATTTTTGTTTTCCTTCGGAAGGCACCAAATCGTTGATTTTATCAAAAAACACCCTTTCTTGTTTATACATTAAATCTTTGGTAAGAACTCCAATAGCATGTCCGCGTTCTAAAGGATCTCCTTCTACATATAATTCCCAAAGCCCTTGTTTATTTTTGGTCAAAAAATTATTCCCAGCATAAGATGTTGAATCGTTTATAACAACTTTCTCTGGAATATTAGAATTATACTTTGAAATATCTGGATGATCGTTTATAGATTTGTTTATGCCACAAGACGTCAAAAGTAATATGCTAAATAACCCAAGAATAATATGTTTTGCTGAACCTGTTTTAAGCATTTGAATACTGCTTTTTATAGCATTTATTTAAACATGTTATCATACGACTTTCTATAGTTTAGGATTTGAAATAAAGAATTTATATAAAAACGGCTGAATTGTAAAAGAGATAAGCATTGCCGATGTGATACCTATTATAGATACTAAAGCCAAAGAATGAAGTGCAGGGTGCTTTGCGAATAGCAAGACACCAACACCTAATAATGTTGTAATAACAGATAAAATAACTGAAGCCCTATACGTAGCAATAGTTTTAATTTTAAGTTGCGATTGTCTTTGTAAACCGTTAGTTATAAAAATACTGTAATCAATACCCAGTCCAAAAATGAATGTTGAAATTATGATACTAAAAATATTAAATTCCAGTTTAAAAAATCCCATTAAACCAAGTGTTAATAGCCATGTTGCTAATATCGGTATTATTGTAACCAGCGTAAGCCTTATATTTCTATAAAAGCTTAATAAAAGTAATACAATAAGGACTAAACTATATATAATAAGACTGTTAAAATCATTCTTTAGATTGCCAAGTAGCTCTTCATTCATATTCTGCCTATCAATAACCACTATGTTTTCAGAAGCATTAAAAGTGTCTTTTATTGAAGAAATTTGCTCTTCATTTATCTTAACAATTGAAGTAACTGTTACTAGATCATTAGTTGTGGATATAAAATCATCAATCGGTATAGCTGTTAGTTTTGAATACTCCTTTATACTAAGTGTATTGAATTTTTTATCTAAAAGCTCATAAAACGCATTAAAACTAGTAGGCTTAAAACCTAAAGTGCTTCCGCTCTCTATAAGATGTTTCTTAAGTCTTACCTTTTTATCATTGGTCCAGAAATTTTCCCAATCTCGGATTTGTTTGTTTTGTGTTTTTGATGAACTGACCAAAGCACCAATAGAATTAAAATCTAGAATAGAAGCTTCTGATTTAAATATTGAAAGTGTATTCTGAATATCGTCGTTGGTTTGTAATACAGATTCCGTAGTATTACCATAAGCCACGACATAAAGTGATTTGGATGAAATATTTATTAAGCTGTCTAATTCTAATTCGGCATTATTTAAGGCTGTCGTGGTATAATTAAGTTGTGATAAATCTTTATTAAATACAACCTTATTAAAAGTAAATAAACTTGAAATTAAAAGGACACAAAGTACAGCGGTTAAAATTTTATTCTTGTTGAAGTTATAGCCAGCAATAGTATCAATAAAGGTCGTTTTAACACTCTTTGTACTTAGTTTGGATTTATACACCTGAGGTATAAAAAGTAGCGCGAAAACAGAAGATCCTATAACGCTGATCGCAGCAAAAATACCTAAATCTTGTAATGCTTGGGATTCTATAAATAACAAGCATAAAAAGGCTAAAGCAGTAGTTAAACTGCTCATTATAACAGGTTTGCTGATAGTTACGTATAATGATTTTGTGGTTTCTTGACTTCGTATGTGTGTAAGTATATGAAGTGAATAATCTAGAGTAACCCCTAAAAGGACAGCACCAATTCCTAACGAGATTGCTGAAATTTCTGTTCTAATAAGACTTAGAATAGCGATTGCTAACAAAGCACCAAATAGGGTAGGAACAAATAAAATTAACGGAATACTTATCTTTTTATAAAAGAAAATAAATAGTAGTAGTAAAATAGTCAAGGCAATGCTCAAAGTATATTTAATATCTGTTTTTATTTGCTCAGCATTAGCAACAGCAATTAAAGGACCACCAAAATAGGTACTTCTTACTTTAGTTTTATAATCACTATTTAAATCGTTTTGTAATTGGTATATTTTTTTCGAAAAAGAGTCATTTTTTTTTGTGTTTCCAGTATCAAATTTAGGAGTAATGAATAGCAGAATATGTTTTTCATCTTTATGTACGAGGAACCCATCTTTTAGTTTAAAATCATCTACCAAGCCTAATTGATTGAGTTGTTTTAATCCCAGAAATGACAAGCCTAAAGGATCTTTAACTATACTGTTTTTGGCAATAAATCCAGAAGGCGAGACAAGCGTTTTATAATTATTTTTTGTAATGGTTTCAATCGAGTCTTTATTGATTTTAGATTCGATTATTTCATAATCACTTTCAGATAAAAAGAGAGGTAAATTGTTATAAACAAAGTCAATTGTTTCTAAAGCATCTTCGTCTTCAATTTTACCTTTAATAGACGTAATGTAATCAGAATAGTTGTTAGAAATACTATCTGTAAATGCAGTGGCATAATCAATTAAATCTTCAAATTCTCCGTCTTCCTCTAAGCTGAAATTTACAATGATTTTATCAGAGAAGTTAATGTTCTTCAGTACCCTGTGTAATTTCTCATTTTCTTCATTGGCAGGAATCAATTTCGAGATATCTTCATCGAATTTTAGACCTGAAGCAATCCATAATAAGGTTCCTGTTATTGCTAGACTAATTATAAAAAAATAGATTCTTTTATCGGCTATAGATTTATATATGTTCCAAAAAAAATCACCCATTTGCAGTTTTTTTGTTTGCAATTGAAAACACTAAATAACCTAATAAACCAAATACTAAGGCACCTAGAGTTGAAAGTGTTATACTGCCTATGAGATACGTTTTTAAATGCTGTGTAATTTCAAAGTTTTCACTAATTGTTTCTATAGAATAATTGGCCTCAGTTCCTAACATAAGATTACCAACTTGAATACTAAAAAAAAGTATAAAAGGTATAAAAGGAGGAAAGCTTATATTAGAAAAAGCAAAAGCGATGACTATATTGAGTCGAAATAAAACAGCCAAAAAAAGTACAATTACAGTTTGAAAACCCCAAAGTGGCGACAAGCCAATAAAAATTCCTAAAGCAATGGATAAGGCCTTCTTTTTTGGAGAATCCTGATTTCTCAATACATCTTCAACTAAAAATCGTTTAATTCTTTTTTTTTTAAACCTACGATATAAATTTCGAGGTGTTATGTAAAATAGACGAACCAAAAGAAACCAAGTATATAGAACAACCATTCGAGAAATATCCATAAACGGCCTAAAGTGCGATACGCGTTCTTCAGGATCATATAAAACATTAATTGGTACATGTTTCATTTCAGTTCCATTCCAAAAGGATTTGACAATAGCCTCAATTTCGAATTCAAATTTTTTGGTCGATTTCATAAACCTTATCCCATCCATTTCCTTAATAGGATATAGCCTAAAACCAGATTGCGAGTCATTTAATCGTAAGCCGGTAGCTGCATACATCCAAAACGTAGAAACTCGATTTCCTTTTGCACTTTTTGCAAAAACATCGGCTTCATTCATATTACGATCGCCTATAATAAGAATGTTTTTGTTTTCTGAAACTAGTAGCGCATCAATAAAATTTGGAATATCCTTTGGGAAGTGTTGCCCATCTGTATCTAAAGTAATGGCATACTCATACCCAAGTGAAATAGCATGTTTAAATCCTATTTTTAAGGCTGTTCCTTTTCCTGTATTCCCAGGTTTATGTATTTGTTCAATGTTCGGATATTCATTAAGAATAGCTGAGGTGCTATCTGTAGAACCATCACTTACAACAATAAGATCTGCGGTAAGTTCTAAGATACCATCAATAACACGCCTCAGAGTTTTATGGTTGTTATATGTCGGAATGATGACACAGCACTTTAGCTGTTTCATTTTAGATTGAATTGTTCCTTCTGACATATTATAAATTTACTCTTGCGCTATTGATTAGGATGTTTTACAAAAGTAACATTACATTTTAAAATAGAACGACCGTCTCTAAAAGAAGTATGGTTTTTTATTTTGAATCCTTCGGCTTGAGGACTTATCTCGATAGTAAAGGTTAAAATATTTTCAATAGTTGGATCCACTACGGTTAAAAATTTCACATGAGATAAGCGCTGCATAAGAAGTGTTTCTCCTAAATGGATTTCAAGACAGTTTTTTAATATTTGAAGCATTGCAACACCTGGGGTTACTGGGTTTTTAGGAAAATGACCCTCAAATATTCGGTGTTCCTCATTGATTTTTACTAAGGCTATAACGGTTTGGTCGTCTTCACTTTTTAAATCTAAAACTTCATAAAAATCATCTAATAACATGGCAATTAATGTTTAAAAGTATCGTCTGAAATTTTAGTGTTTAATTGTTTGTTTTTAAAGATAATGAGCGTAAAATCATCATTTGGCTCAATCAATTTAATTTCTTCAACTTCAGTTGATATTTTGGAAAACTTTAATTCAAATTTTGCAATGAATCGTCTTAGCTTTTTTTCCTTCGGAATAAATTCTACTTGATAACCAGTTTCAGTTTTAAAATATGAGATATCAAATTGTTCGTCATCAAACATATCGCCTTTGATACTGTTAACGATAAGAGAGTTTAAGCTTTTAAAAAGTTTATTAGATTTTAAATTGAGTGTTTCTTTTTTACCCTCATTAGTTACATAGAGCTTATCACTTTTAAATAACGCAGTATTTTTATAAGGTTCTGTATATTCCCATTTCACCAAATTGGGCGATTTAAATGCCAATTTTCCTTCAGAAACAATAGCGTTATCCATAATGCTAAGGTGTTTCTCTTGCGTAAAGTCACTCAATATACTTTGTGTGCTATTCGCTTTATTAATCACTTTTGTTTTTAAGTTTTTCTGCTCATTAATGCTTAATTCAACTTGAGCATTCATTGATGAAAGGCTAAAAATATACAAAAGTAATATGTGGTAATATTTAAATCTCATTTAGTAATTCATTTACTGTAACAGCTTCAAATTGATGCTGTTTTAGGTGAAGCAATAAACGTTCCAATATATACAAGGTATTTGGTTGTGTATCGTGAAGCAAGATAATACCACCTGGTGAAAGATGCTTTATAATTCGTTTTAAAACTAAATCTTTATTTTTTAATGCTGTATCAAAAGATCGATTGCTCCATCCTATAACTCTGTGTTCTGTCTCTTTTATCGCTTTAGCAATATTAGGTGTAGTGACACCAAAAGGTGGTCTAAATAGACTTGGAGTGTCATTTGTAAGTTCTTTTATAATCGCATCTGTTTTTTGGATTTCTTCTAGCCATTTTGAAACAGATGAAAAATCGATAAAATTACCATGGGAATACGAATGATTTCCAATAGAATGTCCTCTTGCTGAGATTTCTTTTAAAACTTCTGGATTGGATTTAATATGTTTTCCAATACAGAAAAAAGTGGCTTTAGTATGAAAACGATCTAAAAGATCTAAAATAGAATAGGTGAACTCTGGATGTGGACCATCATCGAATGTAATAGCTATTTTATTTGAGGTCAATGATTTGTTAGACGTAAATGAAGTTAGAAAGAAATTACAAGGCATAGAAAAAGAACCTATAATTGTTGCTAATAGCCAAAGTGTAATAGGTGCAGAAATCCAAAACCAAGAAATACTAAACAACATACAACAAGCTACAATAACAAGTGTTGCTGAGCTAGTAGTAATAGTTATGGTCTTGAAATTTAGCATGTTTTAAGTAAAATAAAACTATGATCTTTACCTTTAAATTGATTGTAAAGTAAAACAGTTTTAATGGATTTGTTTTGTCTTGAATTTTTCAGAACGTCTTTTGGGATGTGTTGTTTTTGAAGCACCTTAGTTCCTAGCCAAAATGCAAACGCAGAAGCTGTGTGAAACTCACCTATCAAGTGTTTGTATTCAATTTGAACGGCATGAGGAAATAGGGAAGTAGCAGTAAGTTCATAATACGCATCATAAGCATCACCATTATTACCAAGTATAATAGCATCAATGGAATTGGCATCCATATCATTGACTGCTAAAAAAGCTTCTAATTTTAGAATTATTTCTTCTTTTGATGCTTCAAGTATTGTGGTTATAGCTTGTAATTTGATAGCATTTACTTTCTTTTCAGAAGATAACACAGCAAATGTAGCTCCTTCACTAAAAGGGACTTTGATGCCTTTACTTTCCTTGGCTTCCATCATTTGGACATATTCCACAAATTCAGTACCCAATTCATCAACACCACCTACTAAAATATGCTTTGCTTCCTGTTGTTGTATTAGTAATTGGGCATCTATTAAAGTAGATTCAAAAGATAAATTCCCATGTGTATATGTGTTGTTAAAAGCATTGCATTTTAATCCTAATGCTATTTGTGCACAAACAGTATTATGGGTAGATTGAATAAAGGAAGTCGGAGTAAGATAGGCTTCATTATTTGTGATGATACTGTTTAAAAACTTTTCTGTATCTGTAATACAACCCATTCCAGTACCCGTAATAATCGCATCTGGTTGATTTAATTCAGCAATTTGTAAAGCCTTATTTGCTGTGACAACCCCCATTTTTACTGCTGTCTGCATTCGTCTCGCTGCAATAGGAGCTATAAAATCTTTAAAATTTGGATAGATGGCTTGTGTTTTCTTTGTATTGTGTGCAATGACATCTAATAAGAAATCTTCAGAAGCAAATGTATTTTGAGCTGAAATTGAAACTGCGCTATGTATATAACAGTTTCTCATTCTTTTGATAAGATTAAAGTTGAACAGTTGCCGCCAAAACCAAAAGAGTTTGATAGCACATAGTTAATAGGTTTCTTTTTAATTTCCGTAGTAGGTGTTAAACCCGTTTCATTGATTTTTGATTTAAAATTCAAATTAGGGAATACGGTTTGTGCTTGTAAAGCCAAAATAGAAAATACAGCTTCCACAGCACCAGATGCTGCTAAAGTATGCCCTGTATAAGCTTTCGTAGAACTAAAGTCAGGTATATCATCTCCAAAAACCCGTTTTATGGCTATACTTTCGGTAAGGTCATTATTTGGTGTAGCCGTTCCATGTGCATTTATATAATCAATTTGAGCTGGCTTTAGATGCGCAAAATCTAATGCTTTTTGCATTGCTAAGTATGCTCCTTGACCATTTTCTGATGTTGCTGTTTGATGAAATGCATCATTGGTATTGGCATAGCCTGAAATGTAAGCGATAATGGATTTGTTTTCTTTCTTAGCAATAGTCTCAGATTCTAAAACAAGATACGCTGCTCCTTCTCCTAAATTGAGTCCTTTTCTATGCTCATCAAAAGGTGTACAAACTTCGTCGGATAAAATCATTAAGGTTTTGAAACCATTAATTGTGAATTTTGTAAGGGCATCTGTTCCTCCTACAATCACTCGATCTAATTTGCCTGCTTTGATAAGTCGCGCTCCTAACATTATAGCATTTGTAGACGAAGAACAAGCTGTGCTAATTGTAGTTGAAAATTCAGTAATACCAAGTTGCTTAGCAATTTTTTTGGTGCTATCACCAGCATGATGGCTAGAAATATATTTCTGACTTTCAGAAGATGTTTTAAATGTTTTTAAATGTTGTTCTGTTTTGTCCATTCCACCAACAGTTGTTGAAGAAATAAGACCAGTTTTATAGCTGTTAATACCTGTGATTTTAGCATTTTTAAGTGCTTCTTTAGCAGCAAATAAACCTAATAAAGATGTCCTGGTAAAATTATTGTCATCCGATAACTGTTGTTGAGAGATCAATTCATCATTGGAAAAGGCAACCTCGCCAACTCTTATTTGATCTGCATGTACAGTATTAATTTTTGAAATAGAGCCAATACCACTTTTAGAAGCTAAGAGTGCTTCCATATTTTCTTGGACAGAATTGCCAATCGCAGAAATAATTCCCATTCCTGTAACAGCAACGCGTGGTGCAGTATCTTTATTTGTTGGTTCGTTCGGCAATATAGTCAGCTAAAACTGTGATTGACTTAAAGACTTCTTGACCTTCCTTAGGATCTGTAAGTTGAATACCATAATCCTTATCTAACATCACAATAAGTTCTAATGCATCAATAGAATCTAAACATAATCCATCACCAAAAAGTGCATCATCATCCTTAATGTCACTTACAGAGAGTTCTTCAAGATTTAATTGTTCTATGATTTTCTCTTTCAATTCTTCTCTCAGTTCTTTTACTTGCATAGATATAGTTCTTTTATATTTTTTATAGAATGATTAAATGTACCATGATCTTCTACTAAATAGAGAAAAGCATCGTAATTAGAGTCGTCAAAATCAACCCAACCACAAAGTGCTTTATTAGCTTTCTTTGTTTTTAAAAGGTGTTCAGTTTGTACCCATAAACAGTCTGGGTTAAAGTTGTCAAATATAAAAAAACTATTTTCAGAAAATAGCTGATGCCTAATACAAATTTCACCGATACAAATGTTTGGTAAGGTATAGACAAATATTGAAGGACTTGGATAATAATTATCCGTATCCGAAATGGATTCTTGGTGCTTTCTATCTGTATCTAAACTAGACGCTTTATTAGACAATATAATAGCAATATTTTCTTCGGAATTACTAGTATTTCGTAGAATGATATCTGCGGCAATAAATGCCAGTTTACTTAAATTATCCATCTTAAAGAACTTCGGATACTCTATATGTTGCGACTTATAAG
This sequence comes from Psychroserpens jangbogonensis, assembly GCF_000797465.1. Lineage (GTDB taxonomy): Bacteria > Bacteroidota > Bacteroidia > Flavobacteriales > Flavobacteriaceae > Psychroserpens > Psychroserpens jangbogonensis. The sequence continues at coordinate 52,612 of NZ_JSWG01000010.1, forward strand.
CCTCTTTTATAAAGGTTGAAAAATCTTCAGTTTCACTTTCAAAAAGAGTGTTTCCATTTAAAGAAATTGTACCATTTCTAATATGTGTATAAGATTGTATGTTGAATTTTGAATCCAAATGTTACATAGTTTTTGAGCAAACCATCATGGTATGATACTCTCCAAGTTGATGATCTTCGTTTAGTGTAAGGCCAGCTTTTTTAATTAATGTTTCAAAGACATCTGCAGGATACATTTTACTAGTTCCGTTGGCAAGTGCCGTGAAATATAAAGACGTGGCTTCTAATGAAAAGCGAGCATTATCAAATTTTTGTCGATCTGTAAATGTTTCTATGATGATGAGCTCTGTGTTTTTATTCATGGAAGCAACACAGGTTTTTAGTATAGTAAGAATTTCATCTTCTGAAAAACAATCTAAAAACTGACTCATCCAAATAAGATCAGCACCTTTTGGTATTTGGGGATTAGGTTTTAACCAATTAATTTCATGGCCAGAAACTCTGTTTTCAAAATCGTTATTTTTAATGTTTTCCAAGGCTTTTTTGAGTTGTCCTGGTAAATCGAAAATATTAATAGTAACATCTTTATTATAATTAAAACATTGCAAAGCAAACTTCCCAGTATTGCCACCAATATCATAAATAGTCTTTGGGTCGTTTTTAAAGACACGCTTTAAAGCTTCCTCGAAAATACCGTCGGAATAATGATGATCGAATTCAAACCACGATTTTTGAACTTCTGGACTTAATTGAGATAAACCATCATAAATAGTATCCCATTCTCCAAAAACTTTTAAACCAGAAGGTTTCTGTTCTTTTATGGCATCATTTAAATAAAAAAGGCCTTCATAGCAGACATCATTTGTGAAATTAAGATTGACTTCTACCGTTTTATTATAGTTTAAGAAATAGCCAGTTTTAGTAAGTTGATATTTTTTTTCAGCATCTTTAATAACGATGTCTGAGCTTTCGGCAATTTCTAATAAAACACCAATGCCATAAACGCTAACAGATAGAGCTTTTGATATCTCATTAATTGAAACTCCTCCCTTATCACGATTATCAAAAATGTAATTTAAAACGCCTAATTTTCTTAAACTTACGGTCGTTTGAAATACAAATGGCGCAAAGGCAATTTTTTGTGCTTGTTCTAGAGCCTCGATAGCTCTAAGTTCTTTTTTTGACATTTTTATATGTTATACTTTTTAATAATAGTGCTGTATTAGCTCCTCCAAATCCTGAAGCTGTTTTTAAAAAAATTGCTAATGGTTGTTGTTTTGTTTTTTCAATTATATGTAATGGCTTTGAGACTCCTAGGCTGGTAAAACCTTTAGAATAAAATAATGTATTTAGTTTTAAACTGTGCATTCCTACAATGGTTTCGACTAATCCAGAGGAACCTAGCGTATGACCAAAATAACCTTTTAAACTATTCAGCGGCACATTTTGTAACCCTAATCTGTTAAAGGCTATTGCTTCCATATCATCATTAAATATAGTGGCGGTACCATGTGCAGAAAGATAATCTATGTCTTGTGGTTTTATAGCTGCTTCTTTCATTGCGGAATTAACACAACGGAATAAACCTTCACCAGAGCGTGATGGACCAGAAATATGATTGGCATCATTGCAGGTTGCATCTCCTATTAGTTCAACACTTTCTTCAGTGAGATAGTTTGTATCTGATGTAACTAAAACACTTGCTATAGCTTCACCTAAATTAATACCTGTCCTATCTTTTGAATAAGGTTTACATTCAGAATCACTTAAAGCTTGAAACGAATTAAAACCTGATAACACAAACTTAGAGACTAAATCACCACTAACTATAAAAACATGCTTATGTACACTTTCTTTAATCAGTCTTTTCGCAATCGAAATTGCCAAGACACCAGATACACAAGCATTTGAAACAACTATTGGTTCTGTTTTGAATGAAAAATGCTTTTTTAATACAGTTCCTAAGCGAGACAGATAAGTGTATGATTTCGGAAAATCACTATTTTTTTCAAGTACATCGATGTTTCCTTTTGTGGTTGAAATAATCAAACCAACTGAAGTATTGATAGTAATGTTTGAAGCTTTTATTACCTTATTTAATGACAATATCATCAGCTGTTCTAAAACAGTATGATCTTCTTTTGTTTTTAATGCGTTGAATTTGTGTTTTAAAATAGTTTTATTAATTATAGATCCATAGAATGGTTTTTGAAATAAATCTTCATCTTCAATACGAGAAATGCCAGAAATTTCATTTTTAATATTTTCGACAACAGTCTCACTATCAAAACCTAATGATGATATAATGGCGTTATGTGATAAATATATTTTATGCATCAAGCAATCCTTGTTTTATTTTCCAATTTTTAAAAAAATCTGGAAGAATGAGAGACATGGTATTATCTTTTAAATTGGTAAAAACCTGAACGGTTTCACCGGTACATACAATAGCATCTGCTTCATTTTTTATAAGGTATCTAAAAACTAGTTTTGCCGAAGCAGTATTTACATACTGTGTTTCTACTGTGGCAGTCTCGCCATAGGTAAGCGTTAACTTGTGATCTGTAGTCGTTTTTACTATAGGTGTTGCATAACCATTTTGTTTGGCATCGAGATAAGAAATATGAAACTGTCTTCCGAAGGCTTCTCGGCCATCTTCAAAATATTTTAAATAGTTGCCATGCCATACGATACCTAAAGCATCAGTTTCATTAAACCTAATTCTTACTTTGTGTGTTACCACAAGTTCTCCGTGTTCATTCATTCGATTTAATCTTTCAATACTGTACTCATTTCTGAGATAGCTATAGCATTTCCATTTACTGAAGTTTTTATTTTCACCATCATCATTTGGGCTACTTCATAAATAACTTCTATTTCAGTGGTTAAGATATCATTTAGTTTTGGAAGACTTATAATTTGGCTCGATTTAATAGCACCAATAAATCCTTCTTTGGTTCCAATATTATTTAGCGACTGTTTATAGCCAATATGCAAAGCTGCTGTTTGTGCCATGTGTTCTAAGATGCCTGTTTCAGAAAAAAAACCATTACTAACGAATATATTATCTTCAGAAATTGAAAGTTTAGAAATTCCTTTTTTGTCTGAAAAATATTCCAAAGTATCAACCATAATCATTGGTTTGCGATGTGGCAATAACTTTTCTATATCTTTTGGATCTGATATTGATGATTTTAATTGATTAGGCTCTTCCATTGTTTTTGTCTTCCCAAAAATCGTAAAAATTAAACCATTGTAAAGGATATTTCTCAACAATACGTTCTAGATTTTGAGTATATTTTTTTAATAAATCTTGCGCATCTCTAGCTTTAACATCAATGTGTCTAGCATATAAATGATAGTGTTTTTTTGGTTCGCGCATTACGTAAACAAACAAAACAGGTACGTTAAGACGACTTCCTAAATAAAAAGGTCCTACTGGAAACTTTGCTGTTTTACCCAGCAATTGTTCTTCCATACATTTTGTGTCTTTTAAATACCGATCACCTGCAATACAAATTATTTTATTCTGAGCGAGTGCTGCATTAATTTCAAAAATATGAGAAAAATCGTCTTTTACAATAATAAAGTTCATTTCATCTCTTTGCCTATACTGATCTAAATACTCTTTAATGTCTTGATGATCTTGATCTGTTACGACAATACTTATAGATGCATTTGTCAATCGTTCTTTAAAAAAGTATTGAGCTAATTCAAAATTACCAACATGAGCACTTATTAGAATGCCTCCTTTTTTTTGAGCAAGCGCTTCTTCTAATAAGTTTTCACCATCAAAATGAAAGGTGTAATCTTTTCTTAAACCTGCAGGAATTGCAATTTTATCTATAAGTGTTTGTCCGAAAATGTAATAGGTTTTATAAACACTTATTGAACTTTTTAACCAAGAATAGCCAAGTTGTTTTCTAAAGTAATAACTAAGACCTCGCACATTTTTTCTAGAGAATAAACAGAAGTAGGGAACAGGTAAATGCATTAAAGCATAGGCTGCATTAATTCCAAAATTCTTTATAAAGAATATGAATACCTTAAATCCAAAAACGGTACCTCTAGATTTTCCACTCCATTCTTCAGCCATCGTTTTTCTTCAGTCTTGTTTATGAGTAAATTCCGCCATTGATGTTAATGATTTCACCTGTAATATAAGATGATTTCTTAGACGCAAGAAATGACACTAAATGCGCAACTTCTTCTGGATTTCCAAAACGATTTACAGGAACGAGTTTCTTTAACTCTTTTTCATCCAAATCCTTTGTCATATCCGTTTTTATAAAGCCAGGGGCAACAGCATTAACGGTTACATTTTTTTTCGCAATCTCTTGAGCCAACGATTTGGTTGCTGCTATAATAGCCCCTTTTGCTGCAGCATAGTTAGTTTGACCGGCAGTTCCTTTGAGTCCAGAAACAGATACCATATTTATGATTCTACCATATTTGTTGAGCAACATAGCTTTTATAAGGTGTTGGGTAACGTTATAGAAGCCATTGAGATTTGTTTGTATTACAGAATTCCAATCGTTGGGTTGCATCCATAAAAACAGACCATCTTTGGTAATACCAGCATTATTAACAAGCACTTCAATTAGTGTGTTTTCATTGGTATTGCTCCAGTGGTCTAACTGTTGCTTAACATTATTAAAATCTGAAACATCAAATTTTATAATCTCACCAGAACCACCAACTTCTTTAACCGCATTTAGTGTTTCGTTAGCAGCATCTTTATTGCTATTGTAATTAATTAAAATAGAATAGTCGCTATCTTTTGCGAGTTGTATACAAATGGCTCTTCCAATACCTCGAGAGCCTCCTGTTACTAAAGCATATTTTTTTTGGTCTCTCATTGAATTAAAAACTACTTTCTAAAAAGTTCGACATTTTTATACCATGTATTTCCGAGAAGTTAACCTTTTTCGTTTATCATTCCCCAGGTATCGTTATTATTCACTTTAGCATGACCTTCTACAAATTTTTTGATCACATCGAAAGTTGGTTTTAAACTTCGTTATTAATTATATAATCTTTCACTTTATTAACATAAGGATACATAATTATGTCTTCTTTAAATTTAGGGACAATTTGTCGAATATCATCATACATTTTTCTAGTTTTTGAAGAAACTTCGTTCTGAGCCTCTAAGTATTCAATAGCTTGCACAATAGCGATGAGTTCTATGGCAACAACTTCAAATGCATTTTCAATAACTTTCTTGGTAATAAGCGCTGCATTGGTTCCCATGCTTACAATATCTTGATTATCGTTATTGTTAGGGATACTATGCACATACATCGAGTTTGATAACATCTGATTTTCTGCCGTTGTAGAAGTCGCAGTAAATTGTGCACCTTGCATACCAAAATTAAGACCTAATGTGCCCAAATTTACAAAAGCAGGAAGGATATCATTCAACTTAGGATTTACCAAATAATTGAGTTGTCGCTCAGCAAGCATACTCATTTTTGTGACTACTAATTTTAGCTTGTCCATTTCTAATGATACATAATCTCCATGAAAATTACCTCCATGATAGACATGCTTGTTTTCTACATCTACAATAGGATTGTCATTAGCAGAATTTATTTCTTCGAATAGAATTCTTTCAGTTGTATTTAATGTATCTAAAACTGGACCCAAAATTTGAGGAACACAACGAAGCGAATAATACTCTTGTACTTTATCTTCAAAAACATCAACATCTTTTGTGTCTGTATAGAGATGATGCTCTCGTTTTCTAACTAGCGAACTATCTTCCAAATGTTCACGCATCATTTTAGCAATTTTACGCTGACCTATATGCTTCTTCGACTGATTAAGTTCTAAGGATAAATGATCGTCATAAGCCTTTACAATTTCATTTATAGATGCTGAAATGGCAATCATCCAGATGAGCAGTCGTCTTGTGTAAATGGTGTTAACGACACCAATCCCTGTCATAACTGATGTACCATTCATCAAGGCCAAACCTTCTCTAATTTCTATCGAAATAGGTTCTAAATTTTCTTTTTCAAATACAGCTTTAGTTGGTTGACGCTCTCCTTTATAAACAACCTCTCCTTCGCCTATAAGCGTCAAAGCCAAATGAGCCAATTGTACCAAATCTCCACTTGCACCAACTCCACCATGTTCATATATAATTGGTGTAATATTTTTGTTGATTAGTGTTGTCATTAAATCAATTACAGAACTATGAACACCAGATCTTCCCAACGAAAGTGTGTTAAGACGCGCTAACATTGCTGCTCTCACGTATTTTGGCGGAATAACATTACCAGTTCCTGAAGCATGACTTCTAATAAGATTGTATTGTAAGTTTATACGCTGTTCGTCCTTTATTTTATATTGTGCCATTGGTCCAAAACCAGTATTGACACCATATATTATTTTTTTTGCTGAAAATGTTTTTAAGAATTCAAAACTATCTTTAACCTTAGTTTTTATTTGGTCATCTATTTCCATAGATTCATCTTCAAAAATTATATTATAGAATGTATCGAGGTCTAAGGCTCCCTTAATTGTGATCATATAAAATTAAATCTCAGTAGTTTTTATTATAATAGTATTATGTTTACTTTCTAAAAAAGAGTATTGTACATATTATAATTAACAAAAATATAATAATTAATTGGTTATTTACTTTAGCATATGCAAGATATAGAAACTGATGTTTTAGTTATAGGTGCTGGACCTTCGGGATGTGTTGCTGCTGCTCATTTACAGAATAAAGGTATCAATGTGAAGGTTATAGAAAAGAATGAGTTTCCACGCTTTGTAATTGGAGAAAGTCTATTACCTAGATGTATGGATCATTTTGAAGAAGTTGGCTTGTTAGATGTGATTAAAGATTTTGGATTTGAAATAAAAAAAGGTGCTCGGTTTATAAGAGAAGATACTATTTGTGAGTTTGATTTCAGTAAAAAACATACCGAAGGTTATAATTGGACTTGGCAAGTAACTAGAGCAGATTTTGATTTGTTATTAACCAATACACTTAAAGGAAGAGGTGTAGATATTACATTTGGTCATGAAGTGGTTGATGTCGCGTTTGAAAAGGATGGAACATCTAAAACGACCATAAAAACTATAACAGACGAGCAGTACTCGATTAAAGCGAAATATATTATTGATTCTAGTGGTTTTGGCCGTGTGTTACCAAGATTATTAGACTTAGATAAGCCTTCGGAAATACCGGAACACTCTTCAATATTTTCCCATGTCAAGGATATCAATAGACCAGAGGGAAGGGAAGGTACACTCATTACGTTCGATGTCATTGCTAAGGATTGTTGGTTATGGGTGATTCCATTTTCAAATGAAAATACGAGTATTGGCTATGTCTGCAAAAATGAATTTTTAGATAGTTTTGAAGGTAATACTACAGAAAAGCTACAAAGCATGTTGAAGCTTTCTAAGTATTATTATGAAAGATTTAAAGACATCAATTTTTTGTTTGAACCCGTTACGATTAAAAATTATTCTAAATCTGTAAAGCAGCTGTTTGGTAAAGGTTATGCGCTTACGGGAAATAGCGCAGAGTTTTTAGATCCTGTGTTTTCCTCTGGAGTCACATTTGCAACAGAATCTGGATTACTTGCTGCAAAGCTAATAGCAAAACAACTGAATGATGAAGCTGTGGATTGGCAGAAAGAGTATGCTGATTATATATTAGAAGGTACCACTGTTTTTGGTAGTTATGTAAAGGAATGGTATTCAGGAAACTTGCAAACCGTCTTTTTTGAAGGCAATGATAATCCTGAAATTAAAAAACAGATTTGTTCTGTACTTGCGGGTTATGTTTGGGATAAAACCAATCCTTTCGTAAAGAATCATAATAGACTTATTAGAACTGTAGCCCATGTTATTAGGCTTGAGAACAGTTGAGAACTCTAAATTTCAAGTTATCATTTAACAAATGATCAACTTTTTTGAATAAGGACAAAATTAATTGAGTTTTATTTGATCTTTTTTGTGCCGTATTTGTGCCGACTCCGATAGAGCCACTATTAATAGTAAACAATCACTTTCTGTATCCGTATTAAACTAAACTAAAACATTTTTAAAGCATATTAATTTAAATTAATGTTCATTAAAACAGATTGTATTGAAAGTAATTTAATAGACTATTTAATGCAAACATATTTATCAATCATGTATTGAGTAATTGGTTTAAGTGTCTTGCCCGTTTCTGGATGTAATCCAAGCGCTGTAAAGTATTCTAATTTTTTATATTTATTCTTTCCATACCATACGTTAACACTTTTATCCTCATTAAAGAATTCAGTAGCACATTTAGGTGATACTTTCTTAAACAATTCAATGCGTTCTTCTTTAAATAGCTTAAGCTGATTTACTCTATACTTTTCTGTATCAAAATTCACTTTTATATAATGATCCTCTTGCCAGACCATCCATCTTTGTTTGGTGACTGAATTGTATACAAATACTCCAGAAATAACAACCAAAAAAAGGATAACTACCAATTTATTCTTTTTACTAAAGTTTTGAGATTTAGGAGGATTAGTAGTTTCCTCATCCGAATTGTTTTTAATAAAGTCTGCATAATTAGAAAACCCTAAATAGTGACTCAGTGCCTCAGCAGCATGTTCTTTTAAGTAGATTTTATCATCAGAATTTTCTAAGAGTTTGTTGTAATTAACTCGTAATGATTTTTCACCGTAAGGTTCTTTACTATGGTTGACAATATAGTCTGATAAGTACTTTGATATGTGTGTTATTTTATCAGATCCAATTTCTTTTTTTGCTTTTTGAAATGCGTTTTTTATTAAGGTACTATGCATACTTCTAAATTTAAATCTGCATAAAATTAGGCATTCAGGATGGAATATTAATGGAATTTCTTTTCCAAAACATTTCCATATCATTTCCACTACTTCCAAACAGATCTCTGTTCATTTGCTTTAGAATTGAATACCGTCTTACTCGTAATAAGGCTTACGAAATTCAATTCAACAATGGAGTTACGTTGTAATATGGTGTTATTATTTGGGAAGGTAATACACTTATTACTTCTGCACTCCATACTTCCTAATGAAGAGTTTTTCTTCAAAATTTAGTCGTGTTGCTATGCAATAAAGCATCTGAGAATATTTCGGACAGCAATACTATTGTCAAATTTTTAAATCTAGTAAAATGAAAAATGTAAAACTTATATTAATAACCTTATTGTTAAATTCAGTTTTTTTATCGTGTACTCCAGATAACATCGTTGATGAAATTCAAGAACAAGCGTGTTGTGATGGAGAAGGAACTATTCCTCCACCACCTCCGCCACCTGGAGGTGGGGTTGTAGGGGGATAATGACTAACTAATAATTTGTTAGTACTTTAGAGGAATGAAATCAACCAAAATTTTATTCCTCTTTTTTATATTCCTGACTTTTTTAACTACCAAAAGTTATTGTCAAATTTATGATAGTATTAGTCATTACTCTCAACTAATTCAAAATCCGAAAAGCAGTAATGATTTAGCAACTTCTTATAGGTTCTTTCTAAAAAAAAAGGATGAATATTCAAAAAAGGGATTAATTAAAAATGAAATTTTCGCAACACAAAATATTGCTGATATTCAAAAGCATTTAGGATATATAGGTGAAAGCGAAAGACTCAATATAGAATGTTTAGAATTGCTTGATTTACTAGAAGTTGACGAATGGTCTATAAATTCTAAAGTAAAAACTATAAATGATCTAGGTAAAATATATAGATTTAAAAAGGATTACAAAGAAGCTTTAAAAATCTATAATATTGGATTAAAGTTGGCTAAGAAGAAAAGTGAAATAAATATTATACTTAATAATATTGGATTTGTTTTTCTTCAACAAAATGAATTACAACAGGCGCTGGAATACTTTGATTTAGCATACAAAAAAGCTCTTGAGAATAATGACACTTTAAATATTGCAAGATCGTTAGATAATTTAGGTTTCACTAAGTCTAAAATAAAAATAGATGACGCAGAAGAAGATTTAATTGAAGCTTTGAATATTAGAAAAAAAGAAAATTATATTAACGGCATTGCTCACAGTTATGAGAATTTATCAAGGCATTTTCATTCTGTAAATGATTCTGAGAGAGCATTATTCTATTCAGATAAAGCAATCTACTTGGCGAATCAAACGAAAAGTTTAGAACAAATAAAAAGCGCGTTACGTTTGAAAATTGATTTAGGTAATGATTTTGTAATAAGTGAATATATTAATATCAGAGATAGTATTGATGATATAAAAGAAACAGATAGGAGTAATTTTAATTATTATGTTTACCAATATGATAAGAAAGAAAAGCAACTTCATGCTAGTAAGTTAGAAAATGTCGAACAGAGAAATAAAAATCTTGTTTATCTTTTATTTGGAATAATTGTTGTCTTGGGTTCAATATTTCTATACTTCATTCTAAAGTCCCAATACAAAAAAGAAAAGCTTCAAGAAGTCTATAATACAGAATCTAGAATTTCAAAGAAGATTCATGATGAAGTGGCTAATGATGTATTTCAATTAATGACCAAATTAGAACATGAAGATCAAATTGATACGGAAGTTATTAATGAATTGAATAGCTTATATGCTAGAACCAGAGATATTTCGAAAGAACATGGCACACTAAATAGTGATTATCCTTTTATTGACCATTTAACCGGGTTAATAGAAAGCTTCCATGACACACAATCGAACATAATTATTAAAGGGCTATCTGATATTACTTGGAATACAATTCCTGAGATTCAAAGAACAACAATTTATAAAGTATTACAAGAATTGTTGATCAATATGAAAAAACATAGCCAAGCTTCAATTGTAGTTCTTGTTTTTCAAAAGGAAAAGAGAAAACTAGATATTAGTTACAGTGATAACGGAATTGGTAGTGACTTAAAGCGAGGTAGCGGACTTCAAAATACGGAAAACCGTATTCAAACGATTAATGGAACCATTACTTTTGAAACAAATCCAAAGAAAGGGTTTAAAGCAAAAATCAGTATTTAGAAATGTTCCAGAAAGTTTTAATTAATGACGATCACGATGCTATTTTAAGTAGTATTACTCAGATTTTATCAAAGTTAAATGTAGGATATATTGAACGGTCTCAGTATTGTGATGAGGCCTATTTAAAAATTAAAAGAGCTGAATTAGATGAGATGACATTTGATTTACTTATCACCGATTTATCTTTTAAAAGAGACCATCGTAATATAGATTTGGATTCAGGTGAAGACCTAATCGAAAAATTAAGACTTAAAGCACCTGACATGCCGATTATCGTCTATTCCATGAAAGATCAACTTCAAAAAGTGCGGCAGCTCGTCAAAAGCCATAACATCAATGGCTATGTCTGTAAAGACCGTAAAGGTTCAAGAGAATTGGAAGAAGCTATAAAAGCTGTGTCTGAGGGAAAACGCTATTTGTCACCACAGGTTTCGGGAGCTCTTAGCCCGAGAGTAGATTTGGAGATTGAAGATTATGATGTTCAGCTCTTGAAACTATTATCTAAAGGTTTATCTCAAGATGAGATTAGTAGCAAACTTAAATCAAAAGACATTTCTCCAAATAGTTTGAGTACTATTGAAAAACGATTAAATAAATTGCGCATACAATTCAAAGCGCATAATGTCATTCACTTAGTGGCAACTGCAAAAGATTTAGGATTAATATAGAAATTAGTTATTAGTAAAATACCCAGTATTAAGTATTTCCTGCTTGTTTTATAATTGTTAATTTTGAGGTTGATTCTTTTTTAAGAATAAAAATGGATTTTATCGATAATTGGATTCGTTTATCGAAAAATGTATTCCTAAAGATTTTATTAGAATGGATTTGGATAAATTAAACTATTTAAAGAATTAACTGTAATTGAGTTATGATTAAAAAGTACATTTTATCATTATTAGTTGTTTGTTTTGTTTTCAGTTTAATAAATGCTGTTAATGATTGTAATAATAATATACGAGATTTAGCTATTGTAGATTTTAGAGTAGCTGAATCCATGTCGTTTTTGTCAACGGCTACTATTTCTATATCAGAAACAGAAATTTGTCAATTTGAGACACCTTCTCCAGTAGTAACATTCACTGGTTCTGGAGGAACAACACCATATGCATTTACGTATGAGATAAATGGAGCAGTTCAAACTGTAACAACTAATGGCAATAATAGTTCTGTGGCTGTAACTGTAAGTACTAATACCAGTGGAACTTTTACATATGATCTTATTTCAGTAGAAGATGATACAGGTACAATTGACAATGTTAACGGAAGTGTGCTAATTCAAATATTGCCATCGCCAGATACAGCAATGGGAGGAACGGGTGCAGGAACCACTTTTCAGGGAATTCCTGTATTTAGGGATTGCAGTAATACAATATCTACATTTACATTTACAAATACGTCAACAACAGGTTCATTAAATACAAATTATAATATAAATTGGGGTGATGGTTCAACAGACTTTAACCAAACCACTTGGGCAAGCACAACACATACTTATGATGTCGGAATTTATAATCTTGTGTACACTATAGAAGCAAGTAATGGTTGTGCTAGAACGACAAATTATACTGTTTTTGTAGGGTCGAATCCAGCTGTTTCATTAGGGAATCCAGGTAATACAGATATTTGTAACTCAAGTCCATTAACATTTCCAATTACTGGAACAGATAATAATCCTCCAGGAACCAGTTATACGGTTACGTTTAATGATGGATCAGCACCACAAACCTTCAGCCATCCACCTCCTGCAAGTATAACACACACATTTACAACGTCGTCGTGTAATACCACTAGTTCAGATGGAGCTAACACATATCAGAATTCTTTCTCAGCAATAATAGTTGCTTCAAACCCTTGTAGTGTTTCTTCAGTAGGAGTTGTTCCAATATATGTTTCTATTGCACCAGAAGCAGATTTTGATACACCAGATATTAATTGTGTTAATACTCAGGTTTGTTTTTCAAATACATCAATTGGAGAAGAAAATAATGGCTTGGGAAGTTCTTGTGATACAAGTCCAAATATTATTTGGGAGATTTCTCCTGCCACAGATTACACAATAACTTCGGGCAATATGGGCAATGATTTTGGGTCTAGTGATCCCAATTTATGGATTACAGGCACAGATAATTTATGTTTGAATTTTACTCAAATAGGTACATATACAGTTACACTAAATTCAGGAAATAGATGTGGAAACGATACTATAGTTAAAACCATTTGCATAGAAGATGATTTGACACCCGTTTTTTCTTCGAATATTTTGGAAGGTTGCGCTCCATTAAACATAACCACATCTAATACAACAGATGAATCAGATACTTGCCAATCACCTGAATATTTATGGGAAGTAAACTATACTTCTAATAATTGCGGAACTTCTGCAACATGGAGTTTTACTAATGGAACAAATGAAAATTCATTAAGTCCATCATTTAGTTTTGATACAGCAGGTGCGTACGAGCTGATATTAACAGCAACTAATTCTTGTGGTGATTTTGTTACTTCTGAAATTATTGAAGTAAAACAACCTCCAACAGCATCTATTAATGTTATTGATGATGCTTGTGGTGCCGTAGATGTCAGTCCTGGAGCTATAGTTGATACTTGTGCGCCTGGTTCTGAAATAGTTACTTACAGTTGGTCATTTCCCGGAGGTACACCTGCAAGTTCTAATGCATTGATTCCAGGTGTAGTTAGTTATTCTGCTATTGGAAATTATACAATAACATTTAGTGTGACTAATAGTTGTGGAACAGAAACTGCTACTGAAAGTTTTTCTGTTAATGAAACACCTACAATCACTAATACAGATGTTAGTCAAACCCTATGTTCAGGTGCAGACACTATAGCTGTTAATTTAGTGTCAGATACAGCTAATACAACATATACTTGGACATCTAATAACCCATTAGGATTAACAGGATATGTACCTTCAGGTATAACAGATCAAATACCAGTACAAACATTAATAAATACAACAAACGCTCCGATAACACTCACGTATACAGTAACACCACAAATTGGTAGTTGTGTTGGGTCTACTCTTTATTTTGATATCATAGTAGAACCAGCTCCTATTATAACTGTACAGCCTTTACCTGATGAAGTATGTCTCAATGGTACAACTCCAGATTTAACAATTGCTTATCAAGGTACAGGAACACCAAATTATCAATGGTATGAAAATGCTGATGATAATACAGCTACAGGGACACCAATTGCAGGTGCAACATCACAAACATTCTCACCTCCAACCAGCACGGTAGGGGACAAATATTACTATATTATCATTACATTTTCAACTGGTGGTTGTAATGAAATTATTTCAGATACTGCACTAATAGAAGTGAAAGAAGTATCTCAAATAGATATACAACCTATTAATACACAATCTATTTGTGCTGGTGGTCTAGCTGAAGAATTATCTGTGTCAGTTTCTGGTGGAGCAGGCGTTCCAATGTATCAATGGTATAGTAATACTGCAAATAGTAATACTGGAGGAACCCTTATTGCAGGTGCTACAAACCCTACATTTATACCTCCTGTTTTTACTGTGTCTGGAATGTATTATTTTTATGTAGAAATTAATTACGGAGTAAGTGGTTGCTCAAACTTAGTAAGTGAGACTGCTGAAGTTATAGTTGGAGATGATCCAACAGTTACCAATCAGCCAGAAGTATCTCAAAGTTTATGTCAAAATTCATTACCTAATAATTTAGAAGTAACTATTTCAGGTGGTTTAGGTAATATATCTTATCAATGGTATGTAAATACATCAAACACTACAGTTGGCGGAACACTCATTGTAGGTGAAACATCTAATGTGTTTACACCTCCAACAACAGTGGTAGGAACATTCTTTTATTATTGCATCATTACTCAAGATGTTTCAGGTTGTGAAGTTACCAGTTCAATTGGTGAAGTTGAGGTGACAGCAGCAGCGCAATTTACGAGTCAGCCAATATCAGATGAATTATGTCTTGGAGAAACTACTGCCGATTTATTAGTGTCTTATACAAATGGTAGTGGTACACCAACATATCAATGGTACGAAAATATAACTAACGATATTACTTCAGGAACTCCAATTGCAGGCGCAACTGCTTTCACATACAGTCCAGATGTTAGTGAAGTTGGAATTTTGTACTACTATTGCATTATTACGCTAAATTCAGGTGGTTGCTCTGAAATAATTTCAAATGTGTCTGAAATTATCATTAATGTAACACCAAGTATTAGTGATTCTGATATTTTAATTTGTAGCGATAATGTATTCCAATATATTCCCGATGCGGCTAATGGAGATGTTGTTCCAGCAAATACGACTTATACTTGGATTACACCAGTAATAAATCCAGCTGGAAGCATTACTGGTGCGACGGAACAATTAACAAATACGGCAAATATTTCTCAGCTTTTAATTAATACAACTACAAATCCAGCCACTGTTACTTATACTGTGACGCCAACATCAGGTGATTGTGTAGGAGTCGCTTTTGAAGTTGTTGTAACTATTAATCCATCAATTTCTGTAACATCAGTACCTACAGGTAATGACTGCTTTGAGTCTAATAACGCATCTATTGAAATCTCTATAGTTGGAGGTGTACCTTTTTCAACGGGAAATCCATATATTATATCATGGGCAGGACCTAACGGATTTACAAGTAATGATGAAGATGTTTTTAATCTTGAAGCTGGCATATATACTCTAGATATTACTGATGATGGAGGATGTCCTTATTCTGAAACTTTTACAATAACTGAGCCTGATATTTTAGAATTTAGCTTTGTAGGATTTAACCCTGAAACAATTTCTTGCTTTGGTGCAAATGATGGTGAAATAAGTATAGATATAGCAGGAGGTACAATTCCATATATCTATAGTTGGACTTTAGACGGATTTCCGTTTTCTGATGATGAAGATTTAACAAACCTTAGTCCTGGAACTTATGAAATCTCAGTAACTGATGATAAAAATTGTGGACCTATTACTCAAAGTTTTTTAATTGAAGAGCCACCACTTTTAGTAGTGTCCTTAGATGTTCAAACAAATGTGCTTTGTTTTAGTGAGTCTACTGGTGCTATCGCAATCAACGTTGTTGGAGGAAGACCAAATTACACTTATTCTTGGACAGGTCCTGACGGATTTACAAGTGTCAACCAAAATATTGATAACTTATTTGCAGGAATCTATAATGTGACATTAACTGATAGTTCTGGTTGTACAGATTCTCTTGAAGTTGTAATCATTCAAAACGATGAAATCACTATCGACGTCACTGCGACTGAGATTGAATGTTATGGTGATAACGATGCTTCAATTACTATTAATTCAATTTCTGGAGGTGTATCTCCTTATGATATTGCATGGAGCAATTTCGGAACAGGAAACAGTCAAATCAATTTATCAGGAGGAACTTATACAATAATAATTACTGATGCCGAAAATTGTTCTAAAGCATTTCCTATTATTATTGACGAGCCTCCTATATTCTTAATAGATCCTGTATTAACTCAAATGTCTTGTTCTGGAGAGAATGATGCCAGTATTGTGCTTAATTTTCAGGGAGGAATAGATCCAGTTACAGTACAATGGGACGATGATGCTTCAGCAGGAGTAGAGCGTAATAATTTGGCTCCAGGTACTTATTCTGTCACAATAACAGATGGTAAGCCTTGTACTATTCAAGATAGTTTCACCATATTTAATATTTTGCCGCTAGAAGTTTCAACTAATGTCACCAATGCTCTCGACTGTGATGATACTAATAGTGGCGCTCTTAATTTATTGATTGAAGGTGGTACGCCTCCTTTTGATGTAGTTTGGTCTAATGGTGCCACAACTGAAGATTTAGAGAATATTCCTCCTAACAACTATATTGTTATAGTTACAGATGCCAATGGTTGTGAAATTGAAGGGAGTTGGGATGTCAACAGATTTGAACCTTTGGCTGTACAAGTCGATACTCAATCTGAAGTAGATTGTGAGGCACACATTGTAGACCAAACTTTTGTTGCTGTTGCGAGTGGAGGCGTACCTCCTTTTGTGTTTAACTGGTCAAACGGAATGGTAAGTGGATTAAATGATGAATTGATGACAACAGATGAAAACGGACTAGTCATTTTAGAGGTTACAGATAGTCTAGGTTGCTCAACCAATTTCAGCTTTAATGTAGAGACTCCTGTTCTAGGAGATCCAGACTTTGATGCTTCATCATTTGGCTCTATCAATTATGGCATTTTTGCTATCCAAGACCCAATACAATTTACAAATACTGCAACAGGTGATTACGTAAGTGTTTTATGGGAATTTGGAGATGGGAGTTTTTCAGCAGAGGATAGCCCATTACACGCGTATCTAGAAGTAGGAAACTATGTAGTCACTCAAACAGTGACATATCCTTTTGGCTGTGTTTATACCAAAGTAATCACACTAATTATAGAAAAAGGATATAAGCTCATTATGCCTAATGCATTTACGCCTAATGAGGATGGTCTGAATGACTTTTTTGGTCCTGAACACATTGGACTACATAGATTAGAACTTAATATATACGATACATGGGGAAGTCTTATTTATTCAGAGTCTGGTGATGATATACTAGGTTGGGACGGTAAGATTAATGATGAGGAAGCTGAGAATGGAAATTATTATTTCACCTTTAAAGCGAGTACGTTTTATGAAGACGTGATTGAAAAACAAGGCGCTTTTGTATTTATTAAATAATTTACTAGAATGAAATTTAAAATCATACTCCCTATAATATTCTTTGTAACGGTATATAGTGCAAAAGCGCAAGATCCTATTTTTTCACAATCCAATTATGTCCAGGAAACTTTGAACCCAGGATTTTCTGGCTTTGAGGATAACGAAAGAATTTATGCTGGTGTTTTAAGCCGCTTACAGTGGCCAAGTTTAGATTTAAATTTAACAACTCAATATGCATTTGTAAATAAATCTTTTGATTATGGACCAAGTCTTGGCTTTGGCGTCGGTCTTAATGCAGTTTGGCAGCATGAAACGTTCAATAATTACAATTATATTCAGATAAATGCTAATTATGCCCATCGTATTAATTTAGATGGTGGTTGGTTTTTTAGACCTGGTATTGAAGTTGGTGTTGGGAGTAAAAGTAATCAGTTTGGTAATCTTACCTTAGCAGATCAAATAAATATTAATACTGGTGTGATTAATGCAGTTTCTGTAGATCCTTTAAGTAATAATACGAGAAATCGGTACTTCATGGATTTTTCAACTGGTATTGTTTTTGAAAAAGAAGAGTTTAATGGTATAACCTATTGGTTTGGCGCATCTGTAAAACACCTTAATCGGCCTAATGTTTCTTTTGTAGAAGGAGAGAAAGTACCGTTAAATATATTCTATTCGATACATGGAAATTATCGTTTTCCATTTATGAATGATTATAGTATTATGATGACAGCTAATTATATGCAACAAGGCCAGTATAATCGATTAGATATAGGGTCACTATTTCAACTTAATCAATTTCTTGTTGGTCTTACAGCAGCTACTAATCCATCTCGAAATGACGATAACAGTCATTTATTAACATCTGTAAATGCATTTATTGGTTTAGAATACACCGAATTTAGATTCGGTTTATCATATGACATGAATACTTCCCAAATAGGAAATACAAGAGGGGTTTATGAGTTTTCCTTAACCTATCTTTCCAGATGTCGCAGATGTAATACAGATCGCAGTAGAAAACGATAAACAATAATAATTAAATTTTCTTCTAGGCTCTTAATTAAAAAAACAATCAGCACCTTACGGAAAACCTTACTCTACCAATAGATGATAAAAGTATATTTGACTAATCATTGCGTTTTAGGGAAGTATAAGGAACTTATTGTTGGGCAAAATGATTACCACTGAATAGAGGTATTCTTTGTAGAATATCTCTATTTTTTACTTGGGCCTTCGGTTTTCCGCAAGGCAAATCTATTAGGAAGATTTAGATTTGTTTAACAATTAATCAATAATAAAATGTATTTCAAAATGAAAAATATAATTCTGAAAAACGTTTATTATGGCTTTTCCAAATAATGTGAATAGCACTGTTGTAATACAATAATTAACATAAAGAAACTATTTTGAACGGACACAGCAAATCACTAAAGATTATTGAATTAGCTCTTATATGGCTATTATCTCCTTGCTTATTTGGTTTGATTTATATTAGTGTTTTTTGCTAACGTGCTTATATATAAAATGTTCCAATTTATTGAGCCAATTTTCAAACACAAATAGTTTAAAGTAGACAGCAAAAATGATTCGTTAGAGATTTTAATTCAAAAGGGGTATATGGGTTTTCATTAACCTTTCTTTCTAGATGTAATTGATATAATGTAAATCTCTGTAGAAAGCGGTAAAAAAATCATATTTAAACTCTTAACTAGGTCCTTTTTATTGGGATTTAAGGTTTTCCGTAAAATTTATTGGACTCTTGTCTTTATATTTAAAGGCTATTAATCAATTTGTAGTCTGAATTTTTAGGCTATTCTAAAAGGCACGTATTTATGCGTGCCTTTTTTCAGAGTTATGGTTTCTCATAAGCAGTGACTTAAAAATAGATTTAGATTTCTAGTATTAAAAATAAAAACTAAGAAATAGTTAACTAAAAAATAAGAGGTGCTCAGAAATGACTGCCTCTTATTTCGTTACGGAATACCGTAAGGTTTTATGTTTTAATGGCTTTATGTTTGAAAAGTTAAACTATAAATTTTTTTCAAAAAAAAGGAATGTAAAAATTAATAAATTATGAATAAACATTATTTACTATCAAAAATGAAATCTTCTGGAACAGCATATTTGTGCTGGTTCTTTTTAGGCTGTCATTATGCATATTTAGAGAAATGGGGATTGCAATTTCTGTATTGGTTTACACTAGGAGGACTGGGTATTTGGTGTATCATTGATTTATTCCATATTCCAACTAAAGTTAGTAATCACAATATGATTATTAGCAGTCAAATTGCCGAAATCGAAAAGAATGAAAAAGAAGAAATGCATTCTAGGAATATGGCAATGGTAGCTGCGTCTAAAAATAATTAAGCTGATTTAAAATATAATTAATTCATTAATATTATGATTACAACCGAACTAAAAAGTCATTTTTTAAGACTATATCAAATGGCTTTTTCTGATGATAATTGTGACTACTATGCTTTAAAAACTTATACACCTAAAGTAAGAACCCTTACATCTTATAAAGACGGGACTTATTTATTTCCTTATTATTAAAAACAGAGCATTGTAACTGTTATGCAATAGATATGTTCTTTGTTGAGGTGTTTACAATCCTGAATACAACTCAATAACAAAATCAAAAAGTTTTAAGACTAGTCATCGATTAGATAAATATATTTAATAATAAAATTCAATTGATAATTGATCCAAATTGTTTTTAATTTTAATTAAAAGATTCAACATCTTTTCTGTTCACTCTAATTAATGAGACTAGTACTTTTTGATTGTATATCAATATTAAATTGTTTTGTGTCTATTAAGATTCTTTTTATAATCTAATGTGGTATTTTGTTTTACTTGTAATAATCTTGATATTATTTGTCTCATATTTGTGCCTTTTTCTTTTAAAGAGTTAATAACACTAAACAATCACTTTCTGTATCCGATTTGCTTTTTTTATTTCCGATAACGGTTCCATTTTTTCTTATGTGCTTCTTGATTTAAATGATTTTCGAAGATTTCTAAAATATAATTTCTGTCGTGATAGGTTACTACAATTCCTGATGCCCCCGAAATGAATACTTTATCAAAAAACCAATTCTCAAATTTACTTTTAATTTTAGTCTTTATTTCAATATCAGAAATCTTATTTAGTGCTTTTAATTCCATTTGTAAGATGCTATAAAAATTACAAAGCCTATCAAAACTTTCCTGAATTTCTTTAAATTTTAGGTAACTTATAATCAATAAGTCCCTCGCGGATTTATCCCCGTATTCAGTGAGAAAATGGTTAGGAGTTCCTCTGCACCGTCCTGAAATCATATAATAGTTATCCCAAGCTTCGAAAGGGCTTAGTAACTGAACTTTAATAAAAAAAGCTTTTCTCTCTAGAATGACCCCTTTTAATAAAATAGTATCAAAAGTAAATTCAATATGAGTCATGGCTTAAATTAATTATGGTGTTCAATTTCAAGTTATGAGGTAGTCTTAGAAAAAGAATAGTCTTATACTGCGTTTCAAGGGTAAAACGTCCAATACCACTTTTTAAACTATACGATGCCCCTTTAAAAATTAGGTTAGCATCAAAGAATAAAAGAACATAAGGAGTTACCTCAGTTAAATTTAGTGTGGTAATTATTTGATGGTGTTCAAATAGAATTAAAGCACCCAATTCGTTTTTGTTAAGATACTGACCCATGTCCACAAATGAAGAATCTATCTTGATGATACAATTAATGGGTATTTCCTGAGAGGATTTAATTTCATCCTTTTGTAAATTAATAAATACAGTTTTCATAATGCATTGTTTTAAAGGTTATGCATCAGGATAATAATATAAACAGTGTGGTAATCATTTATTTTGACTGGTTTGTCCGTATTCTAAACCACCGTAGCTTTTGTGCTCGGTTGGTACGCAAAATTGCGTTCCTGATACTGTTACAAATATAGGAAATTTTGATTAATTTTAAAGATAATTAAATGGTAAAACACATCCTTTCAAAATTAACATTTATTAAATACTTGCAATGTAAGAGGTCATTATAATCTCTATAAAAACCATTATGGTTTAAAGGATGCTTTTTATCCGCAACTACACACCAGAAATGAAGGGGAGTTACTCGAGTTACAATCAACAGAGGGCATTGTGGTAATTAGTAGAAAAGGAGCGTTTGCAAAACGCGGTTTCTATGTGCCGCAGGCAATTACCCACAACGGTGGCAATATGAAAATGTTGGGTATTTTGAAACACCAAACTTTCAATTTACGACACTGTTTTTTTAATGTTAAAATGTTCATATTTAGCACTATCTTCCCAATTTTTTATATTGCGTGTTGGTAGTAGTTTATTGCTCATTCCCATTTGTATCAATGTGAAAATTTAGATTTCCAAGACGTACTTTTGCTAGTCCATTTACAAAAGAATCAGCACTATCAAATTTGATGTCAATTATAATATTTCCAGTTTTATCAATGAATCCGAAGCTATTATTTAGTCTAACAACAGCTAATCCTTCTGAAAAAATTTCAGCATATTCATATTTTATTGGTACTATTTCATTGCCAATTTCATCTATAAAACCATAATAATCAGTGCCCGTTCCTAATGTAAACACCATAGCAAGTCCTTCTATAAAGTCGTAAGCCCCATCATATCTATAATGTATTAAGAGTTTTCCTTCTCTATCCATATAACCATATTTTCTGTTGTCATTTTGGACTATATTTAATTCTAGGGAATTTTTTAATTTTACAATGCTTGTTATTCTATTAGGTAAATTAATTGATGCTAACTAGTTATACTAACTAGTTATACTAACTATAATAATTAGTTATACTAATTAGTCAGACAGGAAATCAGATAAATAAATAGGTGAAAATTCGTTTAAATTAAAAAGTTAATTAATAGACTAATTCCTACAATGATTAATATAATAATTAACGGACCCATTAATAGTTGAAAACAATTTTTTTTAAGTTTCTCTTTAGTTAAACCTAAAAGATATTTTGATTATAAAGCGAGTGCAAAATAATTTTTGTTATACTCAATTAGGTTTTTAGTTCGACGCTTGAACAAAGTGATTTGAAATTATATTTTTTTAATGTAATTAAAGGTGATGTTATTAGTTCTGTCTAACAATTAACTTCCAGTTTTTAGTCGAAATTTACCTTTCGATATTTTTTGTGCTGTACTTGCACTATTTCTTTTGAGATACGTAAGAATAGGAGGTAGGAACTTTATGTATCCAAATAGGTTCAAATCCTCTCTAAGGTTTCTATTGCGCACTCTACATCGCTAGCGGATAAAGAAATTAAAAGGCTAGAGATTCGAATTGATAACTGGTATGATCTATTAGAAGATGTCTAGAAAATCAAAATCACCATACCAATTACAATGATAAATATCGATTACCTCTTCATTTTCGATATCAAAGTAGAGTGCAAAATGTTTTCCAGAGTTGTTTCCAATAAATTTTGCTACAGGTCTATTACAATTACACCCTTTACAATAATCGAGATCTAAAATTAGCTCACTGTCGCCCATAGTTTTATAATTATTAAATCTATACCTTAATTTCTCAATAAATTCTTGTTTACCAATATCCTCATAATCAATATCGTCTTCAAGTAAAAGATTAAGCAGTGCTGGTTCCATTTTCATTATTGCATACCAAATAGAATTAATCTTATCTAACTCTTCATATTGCTGTAGATTCCTAATACTAAGAAATGAATTTTGTTTCATCTTGTTATATTTTAAGCAAATATCAATTCCTAACATGCATTATATCTGCATGTCAAAAAAAGTAATAGATTCCTGACTTAAATCATGTTTAGTATCATTCAATTTTACTATTTTTAAGTCTCGATAGAATTATTCGCTTAAATCAACCAATTAAATTTCATGGCAACAAATAAGCATGCCCAAATTCGTTATACAATTCTTGATAAATGCTTTAGCAATTTCAATAGAAATTATGTATATAGTGATTTGTTAAGCGAAGTGAACAATGTCTTATATGATTTTGGTACTGAAGGGATACAATTAAGGCAATTGCAATACGATATTGCTCATATGAAATCCAATGGAGGTTATAGCATTGTGTTGGATAAAGATTTAAAAGATGGAAAAAAGCGTCTTTTTAGATACAAAGACAAAAGCTTTTCAATCGCAAATCACCCATTAAATGTTAATGATTCAGAACAACTTGAAACTACATTAGCTATACTATCAAGATATAAACACCGTGAAGAATTTAATTGGTTAGAAGAGCTAATTCCGCGCATGGAACAGGCATTTGATTTGGTCGCTTCTGGTGATAATGGAGCCATAGGCTATCAAGAAAATATAGATCTTAAAGGTCGCGAATATATAGGGACTTTATTTAATCTTATCCTCAAAAGAAAAAAAACCAGATTAATTTACGAGCCTTACGGGAAACCTCAATTAGAAGTTATTATTTGTCCGTATTATTTAAAACAATATAATAACCGCTGGTTTTTGTTCTGCTTTAATGAGGAATTCAAATCTATTTCTAATTATCCATTGGACAGAATAGAATCTATAACAGAATTAGCTGATGACTTTAAACCTTCAGAGATCAATTGGATGGATTATTTTGATGATGTCATTGGGGTAACCAAACCTGAAGATGCTGAGATTCAAGTTGTGAAACTTAAATTTTCTGAGCAGCGACTAAACTATGTTTTAACGAAACCATTACACCAAACTCAAAAACTTGATAAAGAAAGCGAATTTGGTTTAACTATTCGTATTGAGGTAATACCAAATCGAGAATTATATCAATTAATTTTGTCTTTTGGTGATGATGTTGAAGTGGTTTCACCTCAAGAAGTCAGGACTGAAATCAATGATAAAATAAAAAAAATGAAAGAGATTTATTAATATGCAAGTATACTGCACACATATGAAACACTTTTGTACTATAACAAATCGAAAAGAATTTTTAATTTTTAATTTATTGTAGTATGCAAATAGAGAAGTCTGATTTAATCAATTTCAACAAAAAGTTTTGGAATGAACTAGATAATATTAAAGGCTATATCGATGTATCTGAATATAAGCAGTTTTTTCTTCTACTTTTATATTTTAAATATGCGAATGATAGATATAATAGCATCGATTCAGGAGGATTTCAAATGATGATTCCTGAAACTGCTAATTGGGACTTTATTAGAAATAATGCCCAACATAATACTGGTGATGTTCTAAATAAGGCATTTTATCAAATGGGTAGGGAAAATCCCAAATTCATGAATGTTTTCACTGCATTTGATTTTAACATTAAATCCAATCGAGAATATAATTATGCTTTATTTAATATAATCCAATTTTTATCTGATTATGATTTTTATAGTTCTGAAAATAAGTTTGGAGAAATATTCGATGGATTTTTTATGAAGTTTATTGAAATGGAGGGACGTAATGCTTTTATTCCCCCCAAAGAACTTGTTCATTTAATGAATTCATTCCGTCCTAATAATGATAAGTTAACAACTTATAACCCTTTCTCTGGATATGGTTCATTTGCTTTATTAAATCCCGAAAATGGTTCTTTTTATGGCCAGGAAGCACAAGTTAAAACGAATGCATTAGCTCATTTAAGATTATTGGCCTACGGTCTAGATGGGAACTGTAAATTAGAAAACTCTAATCCTATTGAATACAATTCAGAAGTTGTAAAAGATTCTAGATTTGATTTTATAATATCAAACCCACCATTAAGAGCCAGGTTAAGTCGTGAACAATCACAATATTCACCAACTAAACAGAAGTTTTCTGAGCCCTATATTATCGAGAAGTCAATAGATCTATTAACTAAAGACGGAAAGGCAATTTTTGCAGTAGCAGGAGGTTTTCTTTTTAGTGGCAATAAAACCGAAAAATCGTTAAGAGAAAAACTGATTGAATCAGATCTTGTCGAAATGGTTGTTGCCTTGCCTGCTAAAATTTTATTTAACACATCAATCCCTTTGTACTTAATTGTCTTAAATAAAAACAAAGAGTTAAGTCAACAAACTAAATTTGTTGATGCGACTGAATGTTTTGTGGCAGTTAGCAAAAGGCTTAACAAAATTGACCTAGAAAAGACCCTTCAACTTGTTGGTGCAAATGAAGACGCAGATAAAGTGCAGTTTAGCGACGTAAAGGAAATTAAAGAGAATGATTTTAATTTAATTCCACATAGATATATACCAATAGGAACTGAAACTGATTTACTAGATAATGAAGAAGTTGTAGTACTAAAACAAATTATTAAATCCGTTCCTCGATTAAGAAATAATAACTCAGTTGAAGGTAGATTAATTAAGATTGGTAACTTATCAAATGATATAAAACAGCTTCAAACATCTTTTGACGATACTGAAGTAGTGGAATTACCAAGAAACACTTCAATTTTACCAGATAATTGCCTAATCTTAGCTACTAGGTTTAGTGCTTTAAAACCGACTTTTTATACAACAAGCTCAGATAATATTTTTTATGTACCTGGTAATATTGCAGTTTTTAAGGTGGATGAGAAAAGGGTATATGTAGAGTATTTATTGCAAGAATTAAGACAAGATTATGTTATAAATCAAGTCAGTAAATATATAAAAGGAGCAGCTATTCCGTTCATATCCAAGGATGACCTTAATAATTTAAAAATCAAATTACCAGCGATCGATAAGCAAAAGGAAATCGTTTTAAAAAGACTATCTGCCCTTTTGAGTAAAGAAGACGCAAAGGTTACGGATAAGATAAAAGAGTTGGAACTCGATAAAGCCGAAGAAAATGTATACCTAAGACATCACATTGCTGGACCTCTTGGCAGTGTGCGTAAATCTTTTAATTCCATGTTGAATATTATTGAAGGGAATTTATTAACAGATAATCAGGGACTCATGGAGCTAAAAGTGAATCCTGATTCAAAACTAACTTTTGGGAAATATATTGATATTATCAAACGTGATTTAGAGAGTATGTCAAACTCTGTAAACAAAGTTGGTAAAGAAGCAGATATTATTGATAGTAATACTGAAGCTATTGATATTTTGAAATTCATACGCAATTATGTTATTGAATTACAGGAAAAAGTGGATGGGAGGTATAAAGTATCATTACGTGGTGTAGAAATTGTAAAAGAAGAATTGGAAGCTGCTAATGTTAAGCGGATACTTGTTGAAGGCGATCGAAGTTTATTGAGAAAAATGTTTGATAATTTGGTTGAAAATGCCGAAAACCATGGATTTAAAAATTCAGTATTCCCCAATAATGAATTTTTTATTGATATTCTTTGGAATGCCAGTGTGGATAGAGATACTCAAGGCTTTTACTTTCAAGTTGGTAATACGGGATCATTATTACCATCAAATTTTACTATCGAAAACTATAAAAGGAATGGAGGTACTTCTGGTGAAAATAGAGGAAATGGTTATGGTGGTTGGTTTATCAATGAAGTTATGGCGAAATTTGAAGGTTCAATAGATTTATATGACCAGGAATTGCTGACGACCTTTGAAGGCGAAGATATTTATGAAATAATATTTGAGTTCCAAATTTCACCTACTAAAACTAAATTAGAATACTATGAATAAGTATACAGTATTATGGTTTGACGATAAATTTGAAGAGTATGATGTAGATATTGATACGGCTTTTCAAAAAGGTATTCAATTAGTTGGATATACTAACGCAGAAGATGGATTAATAGAATTGAAAAATAACTATGCTGATTATGATGCAGTAATTGTAGATGGATTATTTTATAACGACCCAAATCAAAAAGGAGATCCAATTGCAACAGCATTTGGAGAGGTAGCTAATGTGTTACGTGATCTAAAATCAAAAGGTATTGTAATTCCATGGTTTATTTATTCTGGTCAACCAGGCTTTATCAAAGATGAAATGACTTTAATAGAGGTCTTAAAAGACCGCGATTTTGCGGATGGAAAAGTCTATGACAAAAATAATATTGCTGATTTTGAGAAGTTATGCAACGATTTGATTTTTGAGGCCAATAATATTGATAGTACATTAATAAAAAACAAGTACCAAAGAGTTTTCGACGTATGCACCGAGAAATACATTGGCGAAAATGCAAAAAGAGATTTATTAAATCTATTATTGAATATTGATAATTCTAGTACAGAAAATCAATTTAATACGTTAAGAAAAATTGTTGAAGATGTTTTTATTGCATTCAACAAGTTTCAATTATTACCAAATGAATTTATTACACCGTCAGTAGCGATTAATGAAAGTAGTAAGTTCTTATCGGGTAAAAACCATAAAGGTGAATTGTTCACCGAAAAAGGGTATCAACATCAAGAGCAAACACATCTGCCAGAACAAATTTCTGCAATGTTGTGGAATATTTTAAATATAACGCAAAATGGATCACACAGATCAACGATAGATCAACATGTAAAGATGTTAAATACCTCGTATTTAATTCAGAGTGTTTTGTATCAATTATTAGATGTTGTCGTTTGGTTTAAAATTCATATTGATAGCAATCCAAAACTAGAAAACTGGACCAAAATTGAAAACAAAGCACAGACGACAATAAGTAATATCAAAAAAGGAGAAGTCATTAATCTAAATACATACAAAGGTTTTGCTTTTTTAAAACCTGAGGATGGAACGGATAATGTATTTATTCCACCACATATAGTAACAAACAGTCATCTAAAAGAAACAGATGTTATTAGATGTGAAATTGAAGAATACGCGGACAATAGAACAAACGAACTAAAAAAAAGAGTTAAAAAACTCATAGAATAATAAATGACAAACCAACAACTTAAAGAACTAGAAGATAAACTCTGGGCATCTGCAAACGCTATGCGTGCACATGGTGGATTAAAAGCATCAGATTATGCAGTACCCGTTTTGGGCTTAATCTTCTTAAAGTTTGCTGAAAATAAATATAGCCAACACGAGTCGGTAATTTTAGAAACCTACAACAAAGAAAAGGGTACGAGAATGGAACGAACCATCCAGCAAGTTGCCTTATCAAAATGTGGTTTCTATCTTCCAGATAATGCGAGATACGATTACTTATTAAAATTAGCAGGTAATAAACGTGCTGAAGCGTTGCGTGATGCCATGAAAGGCATTGAGAAATACCAAGACGCCAAGTTTCAAGATGTATTGCCTACCGAAGCCTATTTTGATATAGAAAAGAAAAAGGATGATATTCTACCCGAACTTTTAAAAAGCTTTTCAGACATTCCTAAGGATGCTTCTGGAGATATCTTTGGTAAAATCTATGAATACTTCTTAGGTAAATTCGCCATGAGCGAAGGACAAAAAGGAGGTGAGTTCTTTACGCCAACCTCTGTAGTGCGTTTTATTGTAGAAGTGATAGAACCATACAAAGGGAAAATTTACGATCCTGCTTGTGGTTCTGGTGGTATGTTTGTACAATCGGCAGATTTTATTGCACATCAAGGTCACGACCTAAATGATATTTACGTCTACGGACAAGAATACATGGGAGAAACCGTGCGTTTGGCAAAAATGAACTTACTCGTACATAATTTACGTGGCGAAATTACCGAAGCCAATTCTTATGATAGTGATCCTTATGATGGCTATGGGAAGTTCGATTACGTCATGGCAAATCCGCCATTTAATGTAAAATCTGTTAAAGAGAGTACTGTTAAAGGTGATAAGCGATTTTATGAGTATGGTTTACCAAAAAATAAGGGTAAAAAAGACGATAAAATAAGTGATGCCAATTACTTATGGATTTCACTGTTTGCAACGTCATTAAATAATAATGGTCGCGCAGGATTCGTTATGGCTAATTCGGCATCTGACGCACGTCATGCTGAATACGACATGCGTAAAAACATTGTAGACTCTGGTATTGTAGATTGTATGGTAAGCATGCCAACCAATATGTTTTTAACCGTAACCTTACCTGCAACTTTATGGTTTTTTGATAAACAAAAGGTAAACACCAATCGTAAAGACAAAATTTTGTTTTTAGATGCACGTAATGTCTATAACCAAATAGACAGAGCGCATAGAGAGTGGACAACAGAGCAACAACAAAACTTGGCGACTATTGTACGTTTATATCGTGGAGAAACCAACCGTTATTTAGAATTGATTGATACCTACATAAAAAAAGTCAACGAAGCTGAAACGAATGTTACGCCTGCAAAAGAAGCATTAGAACTACAACTAGAAACTACCATTAAAAGTTTAAGAACTTATATAAAAGAAACTAAGGACGTTAAACGTACACCTGCTAAAACAAAGACTTTAAAAGAAACCGATTTTTTTAATATGGTAGAAGGTTTTACCAAAACAAAACCAGAAACGAATGAGCTTGTATTAAACAATTTGGCACACGCAATTGAAAACACACCTTTAGAAAATGAAGCGCAACTAGAAGTTGCAACTCATTTAAATTGGAGTGTAACACAAAACAAACTAGATGCTATTGCTTTAAAACAAGATGCCAACAAACTTTTAGAACTGTACAAAATAGCAGATAAAAATCTAAAGTTAAGTTCTGATAAAATTTGGAGCAACCAAAACTTGGTAAAAGCAGATAAAAACCTCGAAGAAGCATTACAAAACTACGTGGAAGTTACAGAACAAGCTGCTTATTGGGGCTCTAATATAAACTGGTTACAAACTCGTTTCCCAGAAGCCAAATATGAAGATGTAGTAGGTTTATGTAAAATGGCTGATAAAACGGACTATGTTGAAGAGCAAGACTATTCTTTGAATGCTGGACGTTATGTAGGTGTTGAGATTGAAGGTGATGATATTTCAGAAGAAGAATTTAAAAATATTATTTCAAAACAAAATGATGAATTAAACACTTTAAATAAGAAATCTTTTGATTTAGAAGAGTTAATTGAATTAAACTTAAATAATTTAATTAATGAATTGGGATAAAAAAACACTTGGAGCTATATATGATGAAGAAGGAGGTAAGGTCCAAACAGGACCATTTGGCTCTCAACTACACGAATCTGATTATAAAGATTATGGAATTCCAGTCATAATGCCAAAAGATATTAAAGAAGATAAATTAGATTTATCTTCAATTGCTAGAATTTCTGAAATTGATGCAAATAGACTAAAACAACATTTAGTTATTTTAAATGATATTATTTTTCCAAGAAGAGGTGAAATAAATAAACGTATTCTGATAGATGAAGAAACTTCTGGTTCTTTTTGTGGAACAGGTTGTATTAGGCTTAGAGGAAGTGGAGAAATTATTAATCCTTTGTTTCTGTTTTATTACTTAAAACAAACTTCAATTGTAAAATGGTTAGAAAATCAGGCAATTGGAGCAACAATGATGAATTTGAATACTACTATTCTAAGAAGTATTCCTATTAATTATCCAGAGCACCCAACCCAAAAAAAAATAGCATCAATCCTTTCCGCTTATGATGATTTAATAGAAAACAACAACCAACGCATTACGCTTTTAGAAGACATGGCAGGCGACATCTACAAAGAGTGGTTTGTACGTTTTCGTTTTCCAAATTATCAAAACACCAAATTTTTAGATAAAGATGGTAATGCAGTAGCGCATGGAACTAAAGGTGCAATTCCTGAGGGCTGGGAGAGGAAATTAGTAAGAGATATAGTGAAAAGATATAATGCTGGTGAAAAATATGATAATAAGACAGCTTTAGAAAAAGGAAATGTTCCAATTCTAGATCAAGGGCAAAGTGGTTTAATTGGCTATCACAATGATGAGCCTGGTGTATTGGCTTCAATGGATGATCCAATTATTGTTTTTGCAAATCATACTTGTTATCAAAATTTAATTCAATTTAATTTTTCTGCAATTCAAAATATACTTCCATTCAAATCAAATGAAGAATATGACAGAGATATTTTTTGGTTGCATTATGCAACTAAAGATTTAATTGTTTTTAATGATTACAAAGGACATTGGCCTGAATTTTCCACAAAGAAAGTTGTCGTTCCAAGACAAGGTATAGATGAGCAGTTTGGGGATATAGTTAAACCAATGATTAATGAAATAGAATTATTGAAAAATAAAAACCAAATCCTTCAAGACACCAGAGATTTATTATTACCACGTTTAATAAGTGGTAAACTATCTGTAGAAGATTTGGAGATAGAGGAAATGAATATGGCTGCGGAGCCAGAAACCAAATATTAAAAACAAATGAGTAATACTTTACCTTTTATAGATTTATTCAATAAGCATTTTATTATACCACATTACCAAAGAGGGTATCGTTGGGAAAAACAAGAAGTAACAGAATTACTAAACGACATTTGGGATTTCACAAAAACCGCAAGTAATGGAGAGTTTTATTGTTTACAACCTATTGTTGTGCAAGAAATTGAAGACAATAAATACAATGTGTTAGATGGTCAACAACGTTTAACTACTTTATACTTAATACTTGTTTTTCTGGAAGAGAGAAGAATTGAAGATGGTTATAACCAAAAACTATTTACACTAAACTACGAAACAAGACCTAAAAGTGAAAAGTTTTTAGAAGACAAAGAATTTACAACCAGTATAGATGATTCTAATATAGATTTTCAACACATCTCTAAAAGCTATAGTTACATAAAAGATTGGTTTAACAATCAACCAGGAGCAAAAAGCAAAATGATTCCTGTTTTGTTAGATACCAATGGTGTTGGTAATAAAAATATACGTTTTATTTGGTACCAAGTGCCATTAACAACCAATCCTATAGATGTTTTTATTAGGTTAAATGTGGGTAAAATACCATTAACAGATGCCGAACTAATAAAAGCATTATTACTACAAAGTGATAAATATCCTTTAGAAGATTTAAAGTTGAATAAAATGAAGCTATTTGAAATAGCTACAGAATGGGATACTATAGAATACACTTTACAAGAGGAAGGTTTTTGGTATTTTTTAAATAATAACGAAAACACAAAACCTACACATATCGAGTTCATTTTTGATGCCATAGCAAATAAAATTTTAAAAGAGAAGTCTTATTTTGAATCTAAAAATTTTAAGCACGCTACTTTTTTAATTCTTTCTGCCTATTTAGATGATTTAATTACTAATGAAAACATATGTAGAATAGATGCTGTTAAGCATATATGGGAAATGGTTATTGAATACTTTGAGTATTACAAAGAATGGTACACTAACAGAAAACTATACCATTATATAGGTTTTCTTATAGAGCTTAAAGGAACAAGTATTATAGATGCTTTAATAGCAAAATCTAAAACCTTACCTAAAAACGAATTTGATATTTATCTAGAAAATGAGATAAAAAAAGTTATCGAGATAACTAAAAAAAGAAAAGATAAAACTGGTGAAGAAAAAGCTGTAAAATTAAAGGATTTAAGTTATGAAAATGAAGAGGAGAAAAGTAACGATAAACCTTTAATTACGAAGATATTGTTTTTACATAATGTGATTACAACATTACACTCTGAAAAAGAAAAAGCAAAATTTCCTTTTAACTTATACAAAAAAACAAAGAAGAATGAAAAGTGGAGTTTAGAGCATATTCATGCACAAAATTCAGACACTATTTCAAACCCAGAGCATCAAAAGACGTGGTTGAAAGACCATTTGCAATCATTAGGTAATTTAGGAGACGATCAATTTAAGTCTATTCTAAAAAAAATAACAAAAGCGGTTAAAAATGACAATTTAGAGCAAGAGCAGTTTGATGAGATATATACTGAAGTACATCAAATAATAAATAAGATCTCTGGAGCAACAGATAAAAATAAACATTTGCTAGAAAATTTATGTTTAATAGATGTAAATACAAATAGTCAGTTAAACAATTCTGTATTTGATGTAAAAAGGGAAAAAATTAAAAAGAGAGAACTAAATGGTTTTTACATACCTATTTCGTCTAGAAATGTGTTCTTAAAAGCATTTACAGATTATCCACAAAACAATGCTTATTGGACAGAACAAGATCGAAAAGGTTATTTAAAAAGCATTGAACAAACGTATAACTATTTTGTAATGAATAAAGATTAAGGCTATGTCGTATACACTATTTAAA
The DNA here is from genome assembly GCF_000797465.1 of Psychroserpens jangbogonensis. Lineage (GTDB taxonomy): Bacteria > Bacteroidota > Bacteroidia > Flavobacteriales > Flavobacteriaceae > Psychroserpens > Psychroserpens jangbogonensis. Next base: position 86,381 of record NZ_JSWG01000010.1, read on the forward strand.
TTATTGCAAGAAAGTATTATTAAAATACCATTAATACAAAGAGATTATGCGCAAGGTAGAAATACTGAAGAAGATGTTAGAAACGATTTTATTGATAAACTTAAAGAAATAATAGACCAAAATAATGAAGTTTTAAATTTAGATTTCATTTATGGTTACACTACTAAAAGCGGTCAAGATAAAGTAGATTTTATTCCATTAGATGGTCAACAACGCTTAACTACGTTATGGCTTATGCATTGGTATTTTGCATGCCAAGTAGAGGTATTGAATATAGAATTTAAAAATGAAGACATTAGCAATGCTCTTTTAAATTTTACGTACGAAACAAGAATATCTTCCAAAAGATTTTGTGAAAAATTAGTTAATAATCCTATTACCATAAACGATGTAAAAGGTACTGTACAGGAAGAGATTGTTAATGCACCTTGGTTTATGTCGTCTTGGAAAAATGATCCAACCATTATGGCAATGCTAAATATGTTAGATACAATACATACTAAATTATCAAGTTGTGAGGATGTTTGGCAAAAACTAACCGAAAACAATATTATTACATTTGATTATATAGACATTAAATCTGATGAGTTTAAGCTAACAGATGAGCTATATATAAAAATGAATTCTAGAGGAAAACCATTATCTCCTTTCGAAAATTTTAAAGCTATTTTTTCACAGCTTTTAAATGATAAAGGAACAGATTATTGTAACGAGACTAAAGACTATGAAAACAGTAACATATCCTATCAACAGTATTTTGCTTTTAATGTAGATGGTAAATGGACAGATTTATTCTGGAGTTACAGAGATAAAGTTACATCAGGATTAGATGATAATTTTTTAAATTTCTTTTATTACATAGGAGAAATGCTTCATTATAAAGATAATGATAGCGATAATTTTAATAGAAATTTTGAGTCATTAAAACAGGTTTATTCTGTAAAATCAAATGTAGATTTTCTATTTAATGCTTTAGACTTATTATCTAAAATTAAAAATATTGAAGCATTTTTTAATGCACTTTTTAGTGCAGATATGTATGTGGAAGATAAAGTGAAATTATTTGAAGCAAAGAATACCGATTTGTTTTTTAAAGCTTTTACTAATAGTGCTTTTAATGTGCAACAAAGAGTTCTTTTATTCGGTGTGTTACACTTTTGTATAGAAGCAGAAATAGATTTCCCCAATTCAAAATTAAAAGACTTTACGCGTATTTTAAGAAACTTACTATTAAGAGTTAGACAGGTTAATACTTCTAAAAGAATTGAAATTATATCAAATCTTCGTTTACCTAATTTCTTCGAGTATTCTAAGTTTATTTTTGAATTTGTGAGGTTAATCAATACAAACAAAATCAAAAATGTATTTAGCGTCTTTTTTGAGAATGAATTTAGTGGTTTTGTACAGGAAACTATAATTTCAGAACAAAGCAAAATAGAAATCATCAATAATAATCCAAGATCGTGTACAAATATCATCAAATTAGGAGAACACAGACATACACAGGCAATAACAGATAGTTTCAATTTAGAATCTAATAATATTAATAAATATGTAGATGCTTTTTATGAAATATGGAGTTTTAAAAGTATTAAAAATTCTCTGTTAGTAAGGGCACTTTTAACATTTGGAGATTTTTCCGTGACCACTCATGATTACTCTAGGTTAGGATTAATTAAATACTTTGGGGAAAAAGATAATTGGAACCGAATTTTAGCACCAATAGATGTAGATGAAAAAGAGAATGTGAATAATGTTCTTAATTTATTTTTAGAAGACTACGTAAATTCAAAAAAAGAAACTGTTGCAGAGAAATTGCACGAAATGATTGAGGGTTGCAAGTCGAAAACAAAAAACTGGGAATATTACTTCATAAATTATAATGAGATAACGTCATCTAATCTTGATAGGTTTAATTTATTTACATGGGGAGATAAAGAAGGGTTTAATATAAATAGTCTTGGTAATTCAGGTGTACAACCTTTAGCGTCCTATCACTTAAATCCTTATTTAATAACGATAAAACAAAGATTAATTAAAGATGGTATTAAATCTAATAAAGTTGATATTTATTATGGTAGATACTCAGAGGAATTGAGTTTTTTAAGGTTACCCAAAAACATAAGAATTTACGTTAATTATGGTCAGTATGATATTTATAATTTAAATAAGCATAAACATTCGGTAGATTTAATAAAAGAATTTGATTTACAAATTATTGATGATTATCATGTATTAAAAGAATCAAAGCAAAAAGATAAAATTGAAGTAGTGGTAGATTTTTGTAAAAGATTTCTAGAATTAAAATAAATTAAGAAATGGCATTTTTAAACGAATCACATATAGAAGAAGCCGATATTCAATTTTTTGAATTAATCCTTGGTTATAACCACAAAGATGCATGGGAGAAAAAACTCATAGGAAGAGATAGTTTAAAGGATGTTGTTTTAAAAGATGATTTAAGAGAAGCATTAATAAGATTAAACAATGATTTACCGAAACATTGTATTGAGTTTGCAATTGATGAGTTATCAAAAAGCAGAGCAAGTTTAACACCCGTTATAGCAAATAAGGAAGTTTATGAATTGATTAAAAATGGAGTCCCAATAACTTACGAAAATCAAGAAGGAAGAGAAGAAAATGGCTATGTAAAAGTTTTAGATTTTGATGATGAAGAAAATAACGACTTCTTAGTCGTTTCTCAATTAAGTATTGAGTATTTACAAATTGAAAATATTACAAGAAGACCAGATTTAATGTTATACGTTAATGGTCTGCCTTTAGTAATGATTGAGCTAAAAAATGCTACCGAAAAAGTTAAAGGAGGATACGATACTAATTTGAGACGCTATAAAAGAGATATTCCACAGTTATTCTGGTTTAATATGTTTGTATGTATATCTAACGGCATACAAACACGAGTAGGTTCCTTTAATGCACCTTGGGAGCATTTCTTCTCTTGGGTAAAATTAGAAGATACGGCAATTTCTAATACCCAAAAATCTCGAATAGAAGTTGAAAAAGAAAGTGAATTAACAGATAATAGATTGAGTTTAAAATTGTTTGGTGAAGGTTTGTGTAACAAAAAAAACTTTCTAGATTATTTTGAAAACTTTGTGTTGTACCATAAAAACAAAGTGAAAATTATTGCCAAAAATCATCAATACCTTGGAGTAAATAATGCGATAGAATCATTAATTGATAAAGAAGGTAAGAAGGGTAAATTAGGTGTGTTTTGGCATACACAAGGATCAGGAAAATCATACTCTATGATTTTCTTCTCTCAAAAGATAGAGCGCAAAGTTACAGGTAATTGGTCATTTTTAATCGTTACGGATAGAACAGATTTGGACAGCCAGATTTATCGAAATTTCCAGGAGACAGAAGTTATAATAGAAACTAAAGACCAAAAGGAAAACTATTACAGGCCAAGTAGTAGAAACATGCTAAGAGATTATTTGCATTCTAATAGATCGTTCGTGTTTAGTCTCATTCATAAATTCGGAATAGAAAAAGGAAAAACCTATCCACAATTAACGGATCGCGATAATTGGATTGTTATCGTGGATGAGGCACATAGAACACAATACAAAGGGTATGGTGAAAATATGCGTATTGCATTACCAAACGCACAATATATTGCCTTCACAGGAACACCTCTTTTACGCAGTGAATTAACAAAAGATTGGTTTGGACCTTATGTGTCTGAATACAATTTTGCACAAAGTATAGAAGATGGTGCAACAGTACCATTATACTATAAAAAGAGCGTTCCCAGAGTAGAGCAGGTAAATGAAGAATTAGTAGGCGATGCTGCAGCGATTTTAGAGAATGAAAATCTAACAGAAGAACAAAAGAAACAACTCGATAGAGAGTATTCAACTTTACTTCAAGTAGTGAGACGAGAAGATCGTTTACAAGAAATAGCGAAGCATATTGTTCAACATTATCCTTACAGATTAGATGTAGAAAATGATGAGAAACAACGCAAACCAATGAAAGCCATGGTGGTTTGCATAGATAAATTTACTGCAGTTAGAATGTACGAGTTTGTACAATTGGCGCAAAAAGAAGAAATAAAGGATTTAAGAAAAAAAATAGCAAGAGAAAAAGATGTAGAGATAAAGGAACGCCATAAAAGAGCAATTGCCTTTATGGAGGAAACCAAAATGTCTGCGGTTGTGAGTCAAGAAGGTTCTGATAAAGAAGAAAAAGAAATCTTCGAAAAAGAAGGGCTTAATATTTCACCTCATAGAAAATTAATGGATTATCCTGATGAAGATGGTCGCAACATTGAAGACTTTTTTAAAGATCCAAATAGTCCTTACCGTTTGGTTTTTGTAACTGCCATGTGGTTAACAGGATTTGATGCACCAGCAGTTTCAACATTGTATTTAGATAAGCCGCTTCAAAATCACACATTAATGCAAGCCATTGCAAGAGCTAATAGGGTTATTGAAGGCAAAAAGAATGGATTAGTTGTAGATTACTTTGGTGTCTTTAGAAACCTTAAAAAAGCATTAGCAGATTATGCAGAAGGAACCAAAGGAAAAGATCAAAACGATAATGAAGACGAATTCCCAGTAAAAGAACAAGAAGAGTTGTTAGCACTTTTAGAGCAAGCTATTTTAGAGGCTAAAGTCTATTGCAAAGAACTAGGTGCAGATATTGATGCTATTTTAAATTTAGGAGAAAAAGGATTTAAAGAAGTGGAATTGTTTCAAGAATATGCAAATTTGATTTTAGAGAAGGATGAATATAAAAAACAATTAGACTTATTTGTGAACACCATAGTTGGTCTTTATGATTCTGCTAAACCAGAAATTTATGGTTTCCCATTAATAAAAAAGGCAAGAGATGTATTTGAATATTTACGTAAAGTAGTAGATAGGCATGTAGATCAAGACGAAGCTATAGAAAGAACAAAGAAAAAACTTGACGAACTTTTAGATACAAGTGTTTTGGGTAAAAGGGATTTAGAAGACCAAACTCACGACTATATTATTGATACATCAACACAAATTGATCTTAGTAAACTTGATTTTTCAAGATTAAGAGCTGAGTTTCCAGAAAAAAAGCATAAGAATATTCAGTTTGCAGATTTAAGAGAGTTAATGGAAGTAAAATTGAAACAGATGTTGGCTCAAAATAAAACCAGAGGATCTTTTCTAGTGCGATTTGAAAAAATTATAGAAGATTACAATTCTGGAAGTTTGTCTATTGAAGAAGCTTACGAAGATCTGATGAAACAGGCAGAAAACATGTCTGAAGAACAAGAGAGAGCCGCTAAAAGCGGTATGACAGAAGAGCAGCAAGAGCTTTTCGATTTATTAAAAAAAGAAAACCTTACAAAAAAGGAGGAAAAGAATGTGAAGCTTGCAGCTACAGATTTGCTTGTCGTTTTGTTTGACGCTAAAAACAAGATCTTAATTCAAGAATGGCACAAAGAAAAAGCTACTCAAGAAATGGTTAGACAAGAAATTAAAAAAATATTGAATAAAGATTTACCACAATCTTACGATAGAAATATTTTTGCAGAAAAAACAGAAATTGTATTTCAACACTTTTATGGTTTAGCTGAACAAGGTATAGGTTTTGCGGCTTAATGTATAATGTAAATTAACTATGCAGATACAATGCATGTGAGAAAGTAATATTTGCAATAATTAAAAACAATTATGGATAATATAAAAACTAAAATAATGGAAGAGAGTGGTGAGAAATATTTTCTTGAAGTTTTTACAAGTTTAATGGTTAGTTGTTACCCTGAATGTCTAGTAGAGGAGAATTCAAATAAGAACCAAAATTCTAAAAAGAACATATTCAGACTAGACTCAAAAAACATGGTAATTGAAGTATATCGTACTTCTTTCTATTTTCTACTAAATCCTTCAATAACAAGAAAAGTTAAAGAATTTAGTGTAAATGACACATGGTATGTTCGGCCTTTAAAGTTTAATATACAATTGACAGCAAGTACTGGTAAGACGTATTCTTATCCAGAATTAAGAGACTATTTAGGGAATGATAAAGATGATATTTTAATGACTGCGACTTATGTTTTTTCTTGTGTTAATTTTACAATTAAGTTTTTTGAAAGTGGCCTTCAAGAATTAAATTCTCAGAAAATAAAGGGAATGGTTAGTAAACCTACTAAAACAATAACAGAAATAAAGTAAATCTATGCAGATACACCGCATAGAAGCAAATCATATTTGCATAGTTCTTTGAAAGCCTGCTTTAAATTATTGATTTGTGCCAACTGGATTTCTTTTTAGTTAAAGGTCTCAGATCGGTTGGTGTCCCGAAGTAATTCGGGATGAATGTATTTTTGGTTATTTTAAAAGATAACATATGATATATATAGAGATATAAGTCTAGATATAGATAAGTTTTAAACAAAGAATATAAAAGCAGGCTTCTTAGAATTTTTAATAAGAACATGGAATTAGAACAAACACATATAGACGAAATTAGAACTGCTTTTCAAAACATGCAGACTAAAGAGGATTTACTTAGTTTAATGAACTCTGTAAAACCACTACTTTATGGTGAAAAGTCAGTTCCATTTGAGTTAAAACAACTTACCTATTATGCTAATCCAAATCTGGGTAAAACTCGTTACACAGAATTTAAAATAAAAAAGAAATCTGGTGGGAATCGTTCTATACATGCACCTGTAAATGGTTTGAAATCAATTCAAAAAACATTGGCATTGATTTTACAATGTGTTTTTGTGCCTCACAAAGCAGCTATGGGATTTGTAAAAGAGAAATCTATAGTCGATAATGCTAAAATTCATATCGGTAACCGATATGTTTATAATATCGATTTAAAAGACTTCTTTCAAAGTGTTGATCAAGCAAGAGTATGGAAATGTATGCAATTGAAACCTTTTAATTTAAACGATTTAAACTTGCATAAAAATAATTTTGTTTTACCTGATGACTTAAAGATCAGTAATTTGCATACTGTTGAAAAATCTAAAAATGGACTGTTTATTGGCTATAATCTAATTGGAGAAAGGTTTATTTCACGTGAATTCATATTAGAGAATAATGCATATGTTATTGGTAAAAAAGTTTTTGATAAGAATTACTATAGTGTTAAACATATGTTTTTGAATCAAGAAAATGCCGTTACTGAATACGTAAACATGATTAGAAATGGTGGTGGGCGACAAAAAATTAATAATATAATTTCAAACATCTGCTGCACAAAAATGATAGTAGAGCGCAAAGATGAAAATGGAATTTGGCACAAAGTATCGAGAAATGTACTTCCTCAAGGAGCACCTACATCACCAATATTAACTAACGTTGTTTGTCAGCGACTAGATTATTTACTTACAGCTGTTGCTAAACGCTTTGGCTTAAAATATAGCCGTTATGCTGATGATATCACATTTAGTTCTTTGCACAACGTATTTCAGAAAGAGAGTGATTTCTTAACAGAATTGGAACGTGTTATTTTAGATCAAGGTTTTACCATTAAAGCAAGTAAAACCCGTTTACAGGTAGATGGTATGCGTAAAGAAGTAACAGGACTAGTTGTTAACGACAATGTGAATGTAAAAAAACGATATATTAAGCAATTAAGAATGTGGTTAAATTACTGGGAAACATATGGTTATTATAAAGCTGAGGTGATTTTTAAAAAAGATTATTTTAAAGATAAAGGGCATGTTAAAACAGGGCAACCTAGTTTAAGAAATGTAATAGACGGTAAGCTTAATTATCTCCAAATGGTTAAAGGAGCTAAAGACAGCACTTACCTTAAACTGAAAAATCGGTTTGAAAAGCTAAATGAGAATACTGAGGTTAATATGATACTTCAAATCTGGGAGGATCAAGGTATTGAAAATGCTATAGCTGCTTTTGACGTTTCCAAAAAAAATAGTAAAAAAAGAATTCAAATAAACACCGATTTCGATCAGTCGGACTATAAAGTGATTATTAATTTATAATAGTATGGGGATTTCTAAATCTGACTTTGTAAAAAATTTATTGAAAGACAAGTCGATAAACTCGCAACAACGCGAAAAGGTGTTCGATCTTGTGGCCCGTGATTTCGTGAATTCTGATGTAGAATTAAAAAGAATTTCAGAAGAAATAAAAGGGATAAAGGAAAATGTCAATTTAATAAAGAGTATTGAGGAAATTGAGAGTGGTTTGAGTGAATTAAAAAATAAACAAAATACACCGATCAAGCTCATTGGAAAACAGGGAAATGTACCCGAGCCTAACCCCAAACATGTTGCGGACTTTATGTCATTATTTAATCAACGTGATGGGCTTAAATACCTTACTCACGATTATGATGAAAACTCGGAGTTTGATATTGATACGTTTCTTATTAATGCGCATAAGGTTTTTAACAAGGGAACTAAAAAATTAAACATCCCTCAAAGTTTATGGCGTATTGTAAAACAATTTGCTTTCGATAGTAAGCAAACAGAGTGGACTTCAATATCTAAAGATTATAAAAAATCTATGCCCAATAATATCGGTTGGGCAACAAAAGAATTACGAGACTGGTCAAAGCAGAATCATTTACATCCTATTCGCAATGAAGAATACAAAAAAATCATAAACGACTTCAAAAGGATTACAAGAATTGAGTCTTCCAATCTAGAAAAATTAATTGATGCTACTCTCGAAAGTATCTTTGAAAATGAGATAGAAAATTTTGAAATAATAAAAACAGATTTATCAAAAGCAGACTTTTATTCCCATGTAGGGTTTTTAAAAACAGCTTTCGAAACTATTTTTGAAGAAATAAAAAAGCATTCGGATTCACCAGAAAAAAAGAAAATTACAATCAAATACGAAAGGTCTATTTCAGATGAAGGTTATTATTTGAGAAAAGTTGTGATAACACATCATAATTCCTTTCCGGACAAAGAGCTAGAGCTATATCTGAAAGAATGGCAAGGAAAGGGAAATATGGGGAAAATTATAGCAAAGCTTAAAGGGTACTGCCATTGGTCTGTTGAAACGATGATTGATGATAACCCCACCAAAGTTAATATATTAAAAGAAAAGGAAACTCCAGAGTACGAAATTATCAAATGTAAAACTGAAGAGTTGCCGAAAGGGTTTACACATATCTTAACCTTTTATTATAAATAAGAAATGATATACTTAATAGACGATAATCAAAATAATCAGCGATTTATCTGCTACAATATCAATTTTGTAGAAGATGGTGATTTTGACGGATATCTGAGATCAATAGAAAAAATTGAAATAGGAAAGAGCTTTTCCGACACTTCACATTTGGATTTCTTAAAAACAGCAGACTGTATTCTTTTACATACTACAACTGAAGATTATGACAAGGATAAAGGTTTCCTATCCGGTTCAAAAACTAATGTTTTAAAAATAAAGGAATTGATATCTAAGGAGGGTGAGCAAATTCCTCTAGTGTTATTTAGTAATTCAATGGGTGAGGCTGAATTTGATTTTGAAAGCAACTTCAATTATATCAGTTCTATTAAGAAGAACTTACTTTATGAACGCCTTTTTGATTTTTTAGATCACTATAAAAATACAGGAAGCGTTGAATTGAGGATAATTGCTTTGGGAAAGAATTTTGCAAGTAAAGAAATATCAAAACTTGCTATTGAAATACTTAATTCTGATGAATTGAAAGAGAATTCAGATTATTTAAAATTATCAGATTTGTCAAAAATCATAAATAGTTTTAAATCCTTTGTTGAACTGTCTTTTCCAAAAAATGATATTGACGAAATTTTGAATGAGATAGAAGATAATCCGATGAAAATTCAGGATTTCAAAAAGAAAATAAATCAAGCAACGGAAAGTTATATTAAATATGGAAAGAACATACATTCTTGGGAATAATAAATTCATGGAAGAATTGGGCGGAACTTTTATAGAAATCCCTAATTTAATTAATGAAGCTGAAATCCATAATTGGGTTATAGAATTATTTCGTGTTAATGAAATAAATAAAGTTGTAGTTGAAATTGGTGAAAACCCATTGCTTTCTCTTCAAATTGGCTATCATATTCGTTTAAGTATTGAAAATATTAGAAATGGAACTCTTGTTCCGATTTTGTATATCAGTAAACTGTCATTAAACTCTATAATGCTTCAAACGGAAATATACAGTCAAATACTTGTCACAAAAGGAGTTTTCTTTTCCGAATATGATTTGCAATCAAATAAAATGGAAATTGAAAATTTGAATGGTTTAAATGAAAGAGAATACTTAATTAAGTTTTTGAAAGTCATTCACATTCAACCTGATGAGACTGTTGGTCGCCATTCTTTAGCAAATATTTGGGGAGCTTATGCAATGGATAAAGCGTCTAATGCGAATGCCTTATCAGACGAGCTTGAGTTTAAGAAAAAACTCTATTTTAAATATGTAGCAGCATTTAATAATATTGATAAGTTAAAGCCTTCTCTACAAAATGTTATAGAGGATAATAAAAAACCTATAAAGTTTAATTTTAAAATTTCAGGGAATATTAATAAGCCTAAAAGGATTTTACTAATAGATGATGAAGCCTCAAAGGGTTGGGGAACTGTTTTAAGAAAAGTGTTTAAAACTTCTCCGGCCGAAGACTTTGTAGTTATAAATGAAAAGGTAAAAGATTTTGAATCATTTTCCGAAGCAAGTAAACGCATTATTGAATCAGAAAAGTTTGATTTATACCTTGTGGATTTAAGATTAAACGGCTTAGATGAAGATGAAAATTTAAAAACAGAAGATTTCTCTGGAATGAAAGTTTTGAAAAAAATTAAATCACTTAACAAAGGGAATCAGGTTATTGTTTTCACTGCTTCAAATAAAGTATGGAATTTAAAAGCTTTATTGGATGCCGGAGCAGACGACTACTATATGAAAGAATCTCCAGAATATAATTTTTCAAATGCAATCTCTAAACAAAACTATAAAGATTTCAAAGAGAATGTAGATAAATGCTTTGAAAGAAGTTATTTAAGAGAAATATTTACTGAATGGAAAAACACTCAAAGTAAAAACACTAATACAGATAGACGTTTTATTGCTGAATCGGACACTGCTTTAGATATAGCATGGGAACAAATAAAGGAGAACTATTTGGATTTTGGATTTTTAACCTTGTTTCAATCTATTGAAAATATTGCAAACAAACTTTACATAATAGATGATTATAATGACAGTTTAGAAGGAGAGACTACAATTGATAAAACAGACAGTGCAAAACACGAATGGTTAATGACTTTTGTAAAGGATAAACAAAATGGAGATTACTTCTCCCCAGGTAAACTTAATCAGGAAAGTCAAAGAAAACCAACAACTATATACAAAGTTTCGTGCTTATTTAAAATCAAATACAAAAAAGATGAGGCTTTTCTAAAAAAAATCGGAAAATTGAACAAGCTAAGAAACGATATAGCCCATGGAGGTACAAAAAATTCTGCAACAAAAGAAGATTTGATGAAAATTCTAAGTATTCTTGGAGAAATTAGAAGTAGATAACAATACACATTCGATGCTCAACACAGCTAAATAAGGGGCTTTAAACTGGCAGACTTGAATAATTATTAGAATGCAAATTGGTTGCACACATCCATTCTAAGTTTGTACCATAAAAAATGACTATGGAAATAACAGGTGAAATAAAAAAGATAAATGAAACACAAACTTTTGGAAGTAACGAGTTTCAAAAACGGGAATTGGTAATAACCACTAAAGATCAATACCCACAAATATTATTAGTTGAATTTGTGCAGGATAAATGTAGCTTATTAAATAATTACAACATTGGTGATGAGGTTACTGTTTCCATAAACATAAGAGGTAAGGAATGGCTAAATCCAGAGGGTAAAGTTAAATATTTCAATACATTTCAAGGTTGGAAAATCAATAAAACAACTACTAAAACAACAACAAGTATACCTCCAATGCCTCCGTTCGGGAGTGACGAGGATACAGATTTACCATTTTGACAGAATTATAAAATAAATTTGTAAGAACAAGAATTATGAAATTGTCAAAAATATTAACCGAATTAGGGTTGACTTTTAGAGATATAATAATGTATGAGCCCTACGTTGGCTCTAGATTTGTTTCTAAAGGTCAAGATATTAGTGATGAACTTGCGGAGAAAATAGTAACGGTTTATCATACTCCAGAAATTCAGGTAGTAATCAAGAGAAATCGAAAAGAACGACCTCTTTTACCCGTTATACGTGATTATAAAAATGGTTATGTTGTAAATAATTCTTATAAGTTAATTGCAACCGTAAAATGGTACTATAACAAAGCTAAAAATGGCGAATATGGTTTTGTTGAAAATAATGATTTAGGGGACATATTTTTTAGAAAGGATGATTTTAAAGGTTCTGACCCTATGTTGCTTAAGGAGGGTGACAAAGTAATTATATTAATTGACAAAAAATCCGTTGAATATGATAGTAAGATAAGAGCAAATAAGGCATATCCAATTTTAATGGAAAATGACCTTAAATTTTTACTATTGAATTTATATGAATTACAAAATGATAGATTTTTAGAGCATATCCTATCAAAAGCTATCAATTTCCTTACAGAAGTAACAGAGCAAGAAAAAAATCAATTTATTGATATAATTGAAAATCTAGTAACAAACACTAAAGCATCAATTCAAAGTAGCACCTTCTTATACAGGTTTATCCAAAAAAATTCAATTATTGAAACTCAAAAATTTGAAAAATTTATTATTAATAATTGTAATAGTAATTTAGTGTTTGGATTATGGGCAACTAATATATTACAAGAATACCCAAAGGAAATAATACAAACTAATCTACTAAAACTTATTGAGAATCAAAATTCTAACGTAGACGAATTGTTAAGAAAAATTTCGCCTATTGAGCAACTAAGCATTCTTCAATCACATTTTAATTCTCTCATAGAAAAAGACAATTTAGACAAACTTTCTTATTCATTTAACCTAAGTAATGAATTAGAAATAAAACTAGATACAAGTCAGTTAAGTGACAATCAAAAATACTTCCTTTGGAATGAGGGTTTAATAAAAGAGTGCCCTTTACCTTTTATTTTAAAAAATGTATTTGAACTTACTCAAAATTCCAAGACCAAGATATTGGAATTATTACATAAACTATCCGATCCAGATAAAAAACTAGTATTAGAATTATTGTACAATGATTTCCTTATGGAAGGGAATAAAGACAATATTGATATGTTAGAGATTTTTTTAAAATTAGGTAAAGAGTTCAAAATTGATTTAAATAAGGACCTTCTAAGTGAAGATCAAAAATTCATCTTATGGTATAATGGAGTAATTAATGAATTTTCAATTAAAATTGTATTAAAAAAATTACAAGAATTAGAGAAACTTGGTTTTAATTCAAATCACGATAATTATCAGTCATCTAAAGTAGAAGCTAAAAATATCGTTAAAAAAATATCAGATAGCGACTTAAAAAATTTAATTGCAGCCTATTATTTTGATAAAAACGTAATTAATGATTACAAAACAATTGATTCATTAACCTTTATTATTGATTTTGTTGAGTCTGAAGAACTCAAATCTGAATTAATCAATACAGTTTTTAGTAAATCAAGCGATTATTGTAAGCTATTGCTATTTGTTGAAGATTATACAGATTCTATAATTTATGATGACGTTGTCTTATATACAGGATTACTATCAAGTGAACTGCAGAAAATATTTTTAAAAAAAATCATCAAATTAATTGATGAAAATAAGATTGATTTAAACCTACAAGATTTAAATAGGATTTTAACAATTGATTATGAAACGAGTGAACTTGCAAAAGAAATTGATGGAGTAGGTTTAGATTTTACGTTAAGTATTATTTTAAAAGTGATTACCGATTTAAAAAATGGTGAAATAACTCAAAGAAATACAATATTTGAATTAGTTGCAAACCAAATTAAAAATCCTAAGGACTTATTAGTAATAAGTGGCTTTTTTGATAAATGTGATGGTAGAACAACAATTGAGCAAGATTCTAAAATAGAAAATGGCGAAGAGTTAATTACTTACAAAACAAAACCTACAGATTACAAAGCAAGATTTTCAACTTTTTGCGATGGTAGAAAATCTGTTATTAAAGGAACAAGTAACTCAATTGCATGTAAGAAGTCCGGTTTAGAATTTTGGTGGTGTGAAAACAGTCAATGTTATGATGTTTGCAGAAAACCTCATAATTCAAAAGATTGGAAAGATTATAGCTTGGGAGATATTCTAAGGGTTTTAGAAATACCATTTGATAATCATCAGTATGAGATTTTATTAAATGTAATCAATAGAGTTAATCGATTTCTTGAACACCTTACTTGCAGGTCTTGTAACACTATTCTTAGACCTAAAGGAAAGTCAAGCTATGCTTTTTATGGTGTTTCAATGTTTCACTGTAATAATTCTGAATGCCAAGATGAGCATAAAGACATTTATTTATCACACTGTTTGAATGGACAATGCTATGATATAATTGATAGCAGAGATACTGTTAAATGTAAAACTGAAGGTTTTGATGATGACTGTGGATGGTATATTTGTAAAAATTGTCATTCTTGTTGTAGTTCAGAAAAATTAAAAGCACGCAAAAGAGGACGTGAAATGAATGGTTTAGATTACAGCTGTCACACTGAAGGCCATAAAGATAGAGGCGTAATTTGTTGTACTTCTTGTGGAGACGAAATGAAAAGTAATAAAATCAACACATCATTATATAAACAACAATTAAATTGGTTTATTGAGCATAAAGCGACTCATCCAAATATTTTAAATAGTGGTCAAAGACCCAATGGGAATAAATGGTGGTTTATTTGGTGTCAAGGAAATTTTTCTTTTGAAAAGTATAGAAATTCGTTGATTAGCCTAAGAAAAAACGGGTTTAACATTCCGGATATTAAAGATGAAAGTAAAACAAGCCAATTAGTAGCAGAACCATTTGTTGATATTGAAAGACGGGAAGTTAATTTGTTTACTTGTACTAACTGCGACAATGAAGTTGACCTATCTGATAAAGAGACTTATGATTATGGAAGAATAAATGCAATAAAAAAATATCATTTAAATATTTTTCCAACCTTTGGTATTAAGTAATTTTAATCATTCCATATTAGTTACTTCCATTTTTCAGAAATTGAGTTCAATATGAATTTTGATAAAGTTGTTTTTGGAGCATCTAAAGATGAGGAAAAAAAAGCAAAGGTAATTTCTATTATTCATGCAGTGGATAAAAATGATGGAATATCTTAATGTTTAAATTATGCAACTCTACTGCACAGGTCATTCCTATTTTCGTCTTATCAATTAAATCAATTGTAAAAGAATTTTTAAATGACAAAAAAAGAAGCCATCATAAAGTACATCACCGAAATGAATACCGATATGTTATCTCTAATATTAGATGACAATAAATCATATATGGATGTGTCTAAAGAGGTTTTTGTAAATAAGCTTGGTGAAGTTTTTAACAACCTTAAAGGTTTTGGATATTCTAAATTTTCTAAGGTTGTTAACGGTCATTGTGGGGGAGATTGCAACAATGGTTGTGAAGGCTATACCTTTCTTACAGAGGATAAGCGGGCTCTCGATTTAATTTTTGAAGAAGAAGTTAATGAAATAAGAGATTTATATGCCTGTTCAATTTTCAACAATGATGAAATGATTGAGGATAAGAGTAAGATCTCAATACATTTTTATGAGGATGAAAAATTAAATTACCAGCCTACCAAAAAACAGTTGTCTTTGCAAGGTGAAATTGATAATGTGCTTAAAGAATTTAAACAGTTTAAAAATGATGTTACAGATATTGATACTTTTTGTAAATGGACTAGCGAAGTTAAGGAGCTTTATGATAATGTAGACATTCTCGACAGAATGCGAAGTAGGTTTGTGGAACCTCTTTTTAATTTATCGTGTAAAAACTCTTGTATCCAAAAATTAGTGAAATTACACCCCTTTGCAACACAAGCAATGAAAGAGTTTGATGAAATAAATGTATTAAATGAAGGAGAGCTAATAGATTGGATTTTAAAATATGAAGAGAATGAACTGGATTACGGGGATTATGTAAAAGTAGATAATTGGGAACAAAACAATTTAATTCTTCATGCTCTAGATAATTCTGTGGTTATTGATTGTTTTGGTTATTCAGAGTCACTAATATTTTCAGAAGTCCACCCTAAACATTATTGGGAGTTGTTTGAAAAATATAAAATAACAGAAGAACAATTTGAAATAGCTAAAGAAGAATTTGGTGTGAAAGCATTTGATTTAAGGACGTTCTTGAAAGTTCGTAAGCTTTAAGTATCAATAAAAGTTAGGTGTTTTTTACTACAGTATTTTGATGTGTATTGGTTTTACCATAAGTTAATACTACCTGTTCCTATACATTGGAAACAAATTCCGTTCATATAGTAGTTATATTCTGAAAGCACTCCTGAACCTGAGCATTTAGCGCAATTTTCAGCATGATACTGGAATTCACCTTTTTCATTATACACAGGGATTTTGTTTTTTAAATGTTCTTCTTTATGACAGCTTGCACATAGTGTTGTTAAAGCTTCATTGTCATATTCCCAAGCCATTTTTCCTGAGTTATAATATTTATGATGAACATTCAAGTCATACATCTCTTTAATATGAGTACTCTTATCAAAACAAATGTATCTTGATTTTAAAGGTTCAAAAGAATTTTTTGGTTCTATCCATTGTGAAGCATAATTTAATTCAGTAATGTCTGGAACCTGTTTTACTTTGCCAATAAAATGGCAAATATTCATGAAGTTGTTTTTGATAATAAATATTCCTTTTGATGGCTTGTCAGTTTTACCAACAGAAAATTTTTTAGCTTTTAATTGGTTATAATCATTTACACCAAATTTACTTGACAATCCTAACAATTCATTTCTCTCAATTCCACATTCAGTGCAACAAGAATTATCTCTTGAAATAATTTCCTCTCGCTTAACTTTCCATTCTGGAGTACTTAATTGCTCATTATAATTCATAATTGTTTTTCAAACTTAAGTACTACGTTGTTGTATGGTTTGTTACGTGGTTTAAGCAACTAATTTAGTAAATAATTACTGACCAAGAAAGTCCGTGAGGACTTTCGTAAGTAGGCGATAAGCCAGCAATAAATTATATACGGTGTTGCCAGTAGTTATATTGGTTTTTTAAGTTCATTGAAAATTTCCGAAGTTTGTAATGCTTTATTCAGTGTGTTCTTAATTCCAAAATCATCAATTTTTTCAAGCCCTTTTCTTATAATTTTAACTTCTTTGGAATTAAAAATTAAATGACTTTTAGAAACTGGATTTAATTTAAAATCTTCGAATACATACCAATATCTATTTGCCTTACCATAAAGCTTTTGATCTGTCAATTTCTCATATTTATTCATCAATAAAAGCTTAATATCATTTTCAGCATTTTCAAATACATTTTGATATAGCTCGTCGTGTATTTCACTGAACTCAAGTTCCATAAATTCAATAACTTCTTTAGGATATTCAAAGGTTAGTCCAGAACTAACACCTTCTTTTTCATTAATAATTAGATAAAAAGATTTGTAAGTGTTTTCAAATTTAGCAACATCAATAAATAACCAATAACGTGTTTGGTCAGGTGTTAAATGTCCCCAAAAATTTGAATGTTTTACATTTTTCGAGAAATATCCATTAATTCTTTGAACTCTTTCTTCAAGAGTTTCGTGAAAAATTGATATTATTTTTGATAATTCTTGACCATCAAAATTTTTCTTTAATTCATCCCAAATTAAAGCTTGTGATTCTTCATCGCTTTTGTTTTTAAAAATATTGTCAGTTACATGTCCAACAATATTTTTTTGATTATCAAAATACAGTTCAATTATAGGTGATTGTAATACTTCATAATCATTAAAAACTTTTGTAATTCTATCTATTAAGTCCATTTTGATTCTCCTGTTTTTATTATAAAATCTACTGCTTTGAATATTTCCGATTGATAATTTGAAAGATATTTATTTACATCAGTAAATTTACTCTTTACATTTTTATGAGCAATTATTCTTTTCATCCTTTTTTCGGATGTATATCTTAAATTATTATTCCAAATTTGATTAGCTTTTTTTACGATAATTGTCATTTTTTGTTTCTCATTAACATTAAGTTTTTGTGAAATCAATGATTTTAGATAAAGCTTTTCGAGGTTATGTTTCGAGTCAAATTCGTATGTGTATTTTACGATATAAGCTCTAAACATACATTCTATTGAAACACCAGCACAATAACTTGCAAATATTATAGAATTAGGATTTTTCAACAAATGATTTAAATCTTTTTGTCGAGATAAGGATGCTGAATAATAATCTGCAGGTGTGAATTTATGTGTCATTTTCTTATTACTGGCAACGACCTGCTAAACGCAGTTCGGCTTTGAAAACGAAGATACAAAAAGTGGATGATAATGAAGCGTTAAGTTGGGCGGTAGCTCAATAGCCATTATCTATCTCGCTTATGGGTTTTTTTTTGAAAAATTTTATAAGTGAGCCACTTTATTGCATCGGGAGTTTGAGAAGTCGGATCAAATTGCTTTTAGCTACTGTTATGACACGTTAAAGGCTTGAGCCTGTCAGCAGGAGCTGTTTCAAATAAATAAGTGCTTTAGCAATTTGGTTTAGCAGGTCGTTAGGTCACATTTCACTTGTGTGGAGAGAGTGCGCAGCACGTAGCAACACAAGTCAGCTTCAGCTGAATGTGACCTAACGGTCTCGGCTATGAGTAGTTGCGTGGTTTAGCACATATCTTTGCAAGTACACACCAAGTTGGAAATTCCGCAGGAATTTCCAAAGTAGGCGAGAACAAGCAATTACTTATAGCCATTGTTGTGCAACGTTTTATTTTTAATTATTTCTTTCAAGATAATCAATGTCAATTTCTGTCTGTTTTACGAAATCCAAAAATTCCTGAGTTATTCTTACTCTATTCATACTACCATTCCATTCAGCTTTATTTTTAGTTAAAGCGTCCACAGAATATGATAAGAGATTTTTTAATTCGATTTTTCCATTCAAATTCGGTCGAAAAACAATAATAAATGCTTCATTAATTTTGCGACATAGAAATTCAATCTGATTCAGCTCAAGAGAACTTTTTTCAACCATTATGAATTCCATTGCACTTTGAGTATCCAATTCCAATTCGGCAAAATAATGGTCAATTAGTGCTTTAACATTGGTTTCGTTTTTCGGATAAATATTCAGCTTCTTTTTTGGTATCATTTTTTTTAATTCAATATTTTATGTTGTCGATCTCAAATGTCTTGTCCTGAA
>NZ_JSWG01000011.1 GCF_000797465.1 Psychroserpens jangbogonensis
TCAGGACGGGTCAAAATGTTGCACAACGTGTTCGTGTATGGTTAGTTGCGTTGGCAAGCAACTAAATTAGTAAAAGAAAACGAACCAGATGAAATTCCGTAGGAATTTCCAAGTAGGCTAAAACCAAGCAATTGGTTATACACGTTGTTGGCAATAGTTATTTAATTTATGTACATTTTAGTGTTTTCATTCCTAAAATCTAAAACTATTTCTTTTTCAGAAATAAAGCTATTTGTTAATTGTTCATAATTGTTGTCAATTAGCTCGTTTCGTTTATTTAATTCTCGTTCGAAAAGTATAATTGATTTTAATTCAATGTCAATTATTGCTGTTAAATCTTTATCGTTCCAATTAACTTTTTCTTTATGCAACCTTAAATTTTCGATAAATTTGTAATTTAGTTCTGAATTTAATTTCAGAGTTTTATTTTCAAAATCCAATTTATTTAGTTTTTTTATTTCATCCATATCGTTAAATGATAAGTCATTAGTTGAAATTTTCATTCTAAACTCAATTAGTTTCGCAAGTTTAAATAGGTTATGAGAAAACATTGCATTTTCAATATTGTATATAAAACCTGATTCTTTATATGATTTTATTGTTTTATTTGCGGATTTCTTTGAGCTTATTTTCCATTCAGTTTTTTCAAGTTTAACCTTTTGTGAAGCTTCTTCTGCTAAAGTATAGTACTCTAACTTTATTTTTCTTAAATCATAGATTATTCTATTTATTTCTGAAAATTCAGTACTTCCATAATTACATTTTAATGCTAATTTCTGCAAATCTTCATAAGCAATTTTTAAAATCACTTCCCTTTCTAAATGATGAAGCCTTAAAATGTCATTTAATTTCTCTTGAATTGAATTAAGTTGTAGAGAAATGTTTTTCATATAAGTTTGTCCTACTGCAAGGCTCAAAAGTTGAAAAGCGATTAAAGGTGTAAAAAATGTACTACCAGCTTCTAAAAAGCCAGCAGAACCGCCAATTTTATTTCCATTCATTACAGCAGAACCTAATCCACCATCTTTTAATTTCATTAATAGTTCTGTATTCGTAGATGCTTTAAATAGTCCATTAGTTGCTTGAGAAGCAATTCCAACAGTTGCACTCGAACTAACCAAATTGGAAACAAAACCATTTATGTTTTTTAGGTCATTATCTTTTAACTCAACCGAATTCCAATTTTGAATATTTGTTATCGATGGAATAAGTTCAAAATGAAGTTGTTCATTATTTTCATTCGAAAAACCAAATGATGTCATTGTAGTATTACTTGTTTCATCTAATATTAGATTTTCCTGCACTGTTTTTTCAGCAGGTTTTTTTTTTTTGATACCTAATAAGTTCAAAATGTATTCTACAATTTTCATTGAAGTTCTCGGTTTTTAATTATTGCCAACTTCCTGCTAAACGCAGTTCGGCTTTGAAAACGAAGATACAAAAAGTGAAAGATAATTAGAATCGAAAATACTCTACCAAGTATTTTTGGAGCTAATTATATGTCTCGCGTAATAAATTTCCTTAAAAAAAAATTATAAGAGAGTCACTTTATTGTATCGAGAGTTTGAGAAGTCGGATCAAATTGCTTTTAGCAATGGCGATGGCTTACGTTTTCCCTCAATGGGCAGTAAAAGCTGTATTTGGCTATATAAACTTACTTGCAATTTGGTTTAGCAGGAAGATGGAATACATGTACCGAAAGGGTGGGAGCAACACAGTTGCGGAACCATTTTGGTCAGCTTTTCGCTGAATGTATTCCATCGGAATTGTGTATGGTTAGTTGCTTGGTTAAGCAACTAAGTTAGCAAATAAATCACAGATAGAATATTCCGCAGGAATGTTCGTAAGTCGGCAGTGACCCAGCAATTAATTATACACGTTGTTGCAAGTAGTATTTTTTCAATTCAATTTGGTTTTAGGATAGAAACTATACTAAATATTAATAAAAGGCAATCATAACAATAATTTATCAATCTGCATTGAATTTGGAAAATTGTGTTCCAACTATAAGCCCAAGTAAACCACCTATTACAAACAAATAGTTGAAATCATCACCTTTGCTATACATGTAAAATGAAGATATTATGCAGATAGCTAACATTATAAATCCAAAAATAATTTTATGTTTTGGTACAATCAATGCTGGTATAAAAACACCAATGTATCCACCAAAAATTGTAATCAGATAATTATCAAAAAATTCGGTTATTCCTTCAATAGGGCTAAAATAATGAAGTATTTTAGAGAAATAAATTGGAAGAAAAATTGATGCAACTAATCCCAAAGGAATTGCTATTATGTATAGTGTAGTTTTTTTCATAGTTTTTCCAAAGTCATACCTACATATGGTTAGAGTTTATTTATATTACTTGCAACAATTGGATATAGATATTAACTATATCCAGACATTCAAATCTAATAATATTTTAAAGATTATGGTTAATAATGAATACTGAAGTTGAATGAAATTGGAAAGGGTAAATTTGATTTCTGATTTTTAGTTGTCGTCTTTTATATCCCGTTTCTGGTTTACGGTATAAAAAATTGTTCCGACAACAATAACAATTGCAGATATAATGATAATAGAATTCAATTGTTTCAAATTTATATTTTCATTCAACAATGATGCTTCGTTAGATGCCTTATTAACCATAACATGCATACTAGGATCAATAATTTCGTAGGACGTTGACTTCATCATTGTTGAAAATTAAAATATAGTTGTAGAGACAGTATCCAGTGCTGTTTTTGGCTTTGCAAGTAGCTTGATAAAAATTAAAATCATAACCTTTTCCTTTTAAAAACTCTATATGAAAAAACTCATCTGTTTTTCCTTCCATAAGCTCTTTTAGAATCTTTAAGTTTTTTTTCACCGGTTTATCGATAAAAGCATTTTCAATTCTTTCTTGATTGGCTTTGTCGTTGTAATATTTAATTCTGTTTTGAGAATTTGCAAAGCGTTGGTTGCTGCGTTTTGGTACAAATTCTTCTTGTGTTAATGGATCTTTCATAATCTGTCTATGTTTACTGAATTCTCTTTTATAATAGTGTCTATTGCTTTGACCTCATATAAATAAATGTCTCCCATTTTCGTATAGGGAATTACTCCTGTTTCACGATATTTGACAATCGTATTGTTCGATAAATTGAAAATATTTTTCAAGTCACCATTGCGGTAATATTTTTGAGTGCTTTTTTGTACGATTTCGTTACTCATTTTCGATTGAATGTCAGCTAGTCTTTGGTAAATAGGTTGGAGCAGTAGTCTAATGCTCTCAACTGTTGGGATTCTGATTTCTTTTTGGTGTTCCATCATAATAGGTGAATTTAATTGTGAGTATTAGTCATTGTGTGGGTTTTTGAGATACTCAATGGTACCTAGTCGGTTCTTTCGATTTTGTAATATTTCGATTGCTTTGTCAATGAAAATTTTATGTTCTTCTATATTTGCATGTGATGTATGAACTGCTTCTGCATATTCCCGGTTAAAGGATTTAATTTGAACCCTATCTTTCGACGAGTTCTGATAGGTATAGTTATCCTCTAGAAATTTTTTCATATGAAGTCTATTGTTCGAATTGCTGGTTTCGTCGAATACGACTATTCTTTCTTCAATCATGATCCTTTGCAAGTGTGCAATACTTTTCTTATTAAGATTGAAATTACATATGATGTCTTTTTTAATTTTCTGTTTAATTTCTTCACCACCTTCCACTTCTAAATTTTTGAAATCAATATATCGTGCATTAGAATGAAGGGAAAAAACATAATTATGTAAATCACTTACTGCTTCATGATATTTATAGATGGCATAAGAAAGTAGGCCATATTCAAAATCCATTCGCGTTTCATAGTTGTTTAGATTTTTAGTAATAAAATTTAGATAAGTAAATTGATCTCTCTCCACGTTTGTCTCTAGGCTTTGGCCTTGCCTAAATTCATTGTATAAATCTTTTTTTGCATAAGGTGTTTCTTTATGACGTATTATAGGGGCTTTGATTTCTGAATACACTTTTATAATATCCGGTGAATGGATTTTGTATCCGTCGAGACCCTGTATTCGGTTCCAAATACGATCTATCAATTTTTGTAGGTACTCCTCATGATGTATCCCATTTCGTAATAGTTTTATTAGTAGTTGTTTCACATTTTCAACTTGATTCATAAAATAATTTCCATCAATTTCATTAACCCACTTATCGTTCAATAAATAAGCATTATTGATTTCCGAAAACCTAATTTTAAATTTTAATAAACTAAGTAATGCACTATTGGTTTGGTTTACATAATTCATAGTTAATATGTTTTTTTGGTAGTACTCAAAATTATTGCAATATTTTTAGATAAAGTATTGATTATCAAGTTCTATCGGAAATTTTAGTTCTTAATCAATTTTAAATTTCTTTTGCTACATGCTATTAAACATTTAAGTGCTATAATTATCTGAACATCCATTTTTTAATCTTAAAAGGTTTGCCAAGGAAGAATTCATTTTTTTAGCAACTAAAATCATTTCACAAAACTTTTTTTCAAATGTAGAATGCATCTAGTTAAAAGTTTATTGTTTCAAAGGTTTTAGCTGCTCATTTTGACAATTGTAGCACATAAATTATTTCATGAGTATTTATCTCGTAGTTTTTTCATATCCTCAAAAACAGACGAGTCTAAAACTTTGGCATAGTGTTGGGTTTGTTGAATATTAGAGTGTCCCATCATGGCTGATACATTTTCCAATTTAACCCCATTTCCCAGGGTTACTGTTGTAGCGAAGGTATGTCTAGAGACGTACCACGTGAGGTTTTTATTGATACCACAAACATCTGCAATCTCCTTTAGATAGGCATTCATTTTTTGATTAGATAATTTAGGAATGAGTCCTGTTTGTTTTCCCTCATACTTATTAAGGATTCGCAATACGGTTGGAAGCACTGGAACATTGGCACGTATTCCAGTTTTTACTCGATCCGCAATAATCCAAAGATCTCCTTCATTGTTTTTGATTAGATTTTTTTGTGTAAGACTTTGAGCGTCAATAGGAGCGTAGCCAGTATAGCAACTGAATAAGAAAATATCTTTTACTCTGTCTAATCTTTGAATATTGAATGACTTTTCTTCAATCTTATTCAACTCATCTTGGGTAAGATACGTAGCGTCCTTAACTTTTAATTTTCCGTCATATTTTGAAAAAGGGTTCTTCAAAATGAGGTCTAGCTTTATAGCAAAGTTACAGACGGTTTTAAAAGTCTTAAAGTATTTGAATACTGAATTGTTTTTGATTCCAACCTTACCCTTGTAAACACTTTCATATCTTAAATAAGATTCTAGATTATAAATGAAGGAACCAGTGATAGATTTACACGAAATATTATCCTTATTGTATGTTTTCTTTAGAAATAATTGGATAAGATCTTTAGCTCTGTTATATTTTTGAAGAGAAGCTGGTGATCGTTCTCCAGCCTTTACTTTTTTCTCGAAAGCTTCATTATGTATGTCAAATAAATCGATAAGTCCAATTTCTTTTTCCTTCTTTTTAGGTTTTCCAATGATTTCGGTTTTGATCTCTTGAAGATTAACTGCCAAATTATCTCGAACCTTTTCATTGATTTTTCGTTCAAACTTTATGGTCAAATTATCAATAGAAATCTTAATAATCTTCTCTTTTTCCAGCTTCAAAGTATTTCTGAGATTGTTAGTGAAATTCCATCTTTGCTCAGTGATACTCTGTCTTGTACTCATAGTAAGGGATTGATTTTGGTACTTAACTTTAGCATAGATTGGACACTGACCATTTTTCTTTGCTTTTTCACTTTTAATAAAATAGGTGATTTGTAACATTTCTTTGTTTTTAAATTAGACTTGAATTAACCTAAAAACATTTTGAACACCCAGTGTTTACAGCGAATTCGGAGCGAATTCTAAAAGTTCAGTTACCCTATTTTATGAAATTACCCAAAAATGCAATAGGGTAACTCATAGGGTAACTAAACTTTGAGCTTTTATGTGTCTTTTGAAAATAGACAAAAAATAAAAAACCCTTTAAACACTGTGTTTAAAGGGTTTTGTGAAATTTAAAGCTTCATTTGAAACTCGTTTCAGCGGAGAGTAAGGGATTCGAACCCCTGGAGGTGTGACCCTCAACAGTTTTCAAGACTGCCGCATTCGACCACTCTGCCAACTCTCCAAAGTGTCTCATTAGGTTTCCCTAATTGCGAGTGCAAATATAGAACGCTTTTTTAATTCTTTCAAATAAAACCTGATATTTTTAATACAATTTATATTGATATTGATTTTATTAATGATAATGGTTATTTAATTAAAAATTTCAAAGCTTATTTTTGCAATACTAATTTTGATTTACATGAATATTATCGATCATTTAAAATGGCGTTACGCTACAAAGAAATTTGATGCTTCAAAAAAGCTATCTGAAGAGAAATTGCAAATTGTAAAGGAAGCTTTTAATCTTACTGCAACGTCATTTGGATTGCAAACAGTGAGCTTAGTCGTTATTTCAGATACAAATATGCGCAAACAATTGCTAGAGCATTCTTATCATCAGAATCAGGTTTTAGATGCATCGCACTTGTTGATTGTTTGTATTCAAGACGACATTAAAGATACTGATGTAGATAACTTATTTGATTCTGTTGCCGATTTAAGACGAACTCCTAGTGATGTTTTAGAACCTTATAGAAAAGATTTAAAGACTATGATGCAGGATATGTCTAAAACCGAGCGTCAAGAATGGTCTGTAAAACAGGCCTATATTGCTCTTGGTAATTTGATGACTGTATGTGCGGTTGAAAGTATTGATGCTTGTCCAATGGAAGGATTTATTCCTGAAAAATATGATGACTTATTAAATTTAAAAGAGCACAATTTAAAATCGGTTCTTTTATTACCCATAGGATATAGAGCAGAGGACGATAAATTTGCTATGTTTAAAAAAGTCAGAAAAACTATTGATGATGCAGTTATCACTTTATAATTCTAAGAATTGTTTTGAGCGACCTTACTAATATCTTATATTTGTTTCAATCACTTTAATATTAATGCCATGAAAAAAATTGCCGTAATAATCCTACTTATAGTTAGCGTGAATCTTTCAGCACAAACTGATACTCAAAAATGGTTAACTGATTATAAAGAAGCGACTAAAGTTTCAGAAACACTTAACAACCCAATTTTGGTTTTTGTAACAGATAATACATCTGGAGAAAGCTATGATGTTTTGCAAGATCAAGTTTTTAATTCAGAAAATTTCAAGAGATATGCGTCAAGTTTTGTTCTTTTAAAATTAGATATATCAACTGATAGTTATAATAAACGTTTAGCTTTTCATTATACTAAAAGTGATGCTGTTCCAGCTTTAGTTCTTATAGATAAAAAGGGAAATACAATAGAAAAAGCTTTAACTGAAATAAATTCTAAAAACGTTTCAGAATTCATGACTTTTCTAAAGACTAAGACTAAATACTAGTATGCCAGGATTTGAATTATTTGGCGACTTAGAGCGCAAAGAAGTCAATGATGTATTAGATAATGGAGTTCTTATGCGTTATGGGTTTGATGGCATGAGAAATGGCCATTGGAAAGCAAAAGAATTAGAAGAAGAACTTCAAAACTCATTTAAAACCAACCACGTACAATTAGTGTCAAGTGGAACTGCTGCTGTGTCTGTAGCTTTAGCGTCTGCTGGAGTTGGAGCAGGAGATGAAGTCATAATGCCAACATTTACTTTTGTGGCTAGTTTTGAAGCTATAATGATGTTAGGTGCCATTCCAGTATTAGTTGATATAGATGATACACTTACCTTGGATCCAAAAGCCGTTGAAAATGCTATAACTGATAAAACGAAAGCGGTTATGATTGTTCAAATGTGCGGAAGCATGGGAAACATGAACGCGCTTCAAAAAATCTGTACAAAACACAATCTTTTATTTGTAGAAGATGCTTGTCAAGCTATAGGTGGGAGTTATGAAGGAAAACCACTTGGAAGTATTGCAGATCTAGGTTGTTTTTCTTTCGATTTTGTAAAAACAATAACCTGTGGTGAAGGAGGAGCTGTGATTACTAATAATCCAGAATATTATAAAAATGCTGATCATTATAGCGATCATGGTCATGATCATGTTGGTTCAGATCGAGGTGCTGAGACGCATCCATTTCTTGGGTATAACTTTAGAATTTCTGAATTGCATGCAGCCGTAGGTTTAGCTCAAGTGAAACGATTACCAGAATTTATAGCAATTCAGAAAAAAAATTATACCATACTCCGAGAGGCAATTACCGGAATTCCTGGTGTAACCTTTAGAAAAGTACCTGAAGGAGGAGAAGAAAGTTATGCGTTTCTAAACTTCTTTTTGCCAGATTTAGAAGTTGCTCGAAAGACGTCTAAAGCTTTAAAATCAAATGGTGTTGATGTGTGTTGGAATTACTACGATAATAATTGGCATTATATCAGAAAATGGGATCATCTTAAATCCCAAAAATCTCTGTTTCCTTTATCTTCAGAAATGAAACAAGCTCTGGAGAATCTTAAGAATAAATCATTCGAGCAATCCGATCATTACATTGGTCGTAACATATCCTGTTTGATAAAATTATCATGGACAGATGCAGAAGTGAAAGAAAGAGCCTCTAATATGGCGTCTTCTATTACAAAAGCCTTAGAGAGCTAAAGAGTTTTTATATCCAGCTTTAAATTATATTAAAAATTTAAACTGAATTAGTAATTTACATAATCAACAATTTCCAATCCATAACCAATCATTCCTACACGCTTAGTTTGTTGTGTATTTGAGATTAATCGTAGTTTATGAATGTTGAGGTCGTGTAATATCTGAGCTCCAATTCCGAAGTCTTTAGAATCCATTTCAATGCGAGGTGCTTTTACAATTTCACCTTCAACTTGAGTGTCTTTTAAAAGACTAAGACGTTTTAGCAAATTCATAGATTGTGATTGCTGGTTAACAAAAACAATTGCACCTTTTCCCGCATCATTGATAACCTTAAACATATCGTCTAATTTTTCATCTGCATTATTGGTAAGTGTGCCTAAAATATCATTATTTACTAAAGTAGCATTTACTCTCGTAAGTACTGGATCATTCTTAGACCAAGACCCTTTTGATAAAGCTATATGTATTTGATTGTTAGTTGTTTGTTGGTACGCTCTTAAACGAAAACTTCCAAAACGAGTTTCGATATTGAAATCTTCTTTTTTCTCAATTAGCGAGTCATGTTCCATGCGATAAGCGACCAAATCTTCTATGGATACAATTTTTAAATCAAACTTTTTAGCAACTTCCATAAGTTGAGGTAACCTTGCCATAGTTCCATCTTCATTCATGATCTCTACAATTACTCCAGCAGGTTCCAGACCAGCAAGTTTTGCGAAATCAATTGCGGCTTCTGTATGACCAGTTCGTCTTAAAACTCCTCCTTCTCTTGCTACAAGAGGAAAAATATGACCAGGTCGTGCTAATTCAAAAGGTTTAGTATTTGGATCAATGAGTGCTTGAACCGTTTTTGCTCTATCGCTTGCAGATATTCCTGTGGTAACTCCATTCCCTTTTAAATCAACAGAAACAGTAAAAGCTGTTTCCATAGGATCTGTATTGTTGCGTACCATCATGTTTAGATCAAGTTCTTTACATCTACTCTCTGTTAAAGGAGCGCATATAAGACCTCTGCCGTGCGTAGCCATGAAATTGATGGTCTCTGTTGTAATCTTACTTGAAGCTGCTAGAAAATCACCTTCGTTTTCTCTGTTTTCATCGTCAACAACAATAATAACTTTGCCATTTTTAATGTCTTCAATAGCTTCAGAAATGGTGTTGAGTTCTATTTTTGTTGAATTTTTAGTGTTTGTCATTGTTGTTAGCATAACGATAAATTAGAATTGCAAAGATATGGCTTATTTCTTCTAAGCTGAAAAGTCTTCAAATATTTTATTCCGTCTTTTGAAATATACCACTGGGTAAATTAAAAGTCCGAAAATACTCCATAAATTATGTGAGGATAATGTTCGATTAATAAGATTGTACATTTTTTTGAAACGGATGCTTGAAGCTATAGAATACACTAAAAATAAAAGCCCAGAAATAGCTGATAATTCTAAAGTAGCACTCTCCGCAGCTGGTAATTTGTTGTTCTTAAAAACGAAATGTGAAATGAATAAAACTACAGCGATAATAAAGAAAATCAAAGCATAATTTGAATACGTCTTGTAATCATTATAGGCAGTCTTTAAGCCTGCTGTATTTGAAATTTTCTCCTTATTAGTAGAACTGATAACAGTTTTATCACTTCTATTATTGATTTTTAAATCTTCGTTAATCTTTTTCTTTTGAAAAAAGTAGAACAGAAAATATAATGGTAAACCACCAACTGCAAAAACTAAGGCATTGGCAATATTGCTTTTGCCTAATTGTTTGTATAAATTAGAGTTGTCTATAAAGGATTTAATTAGAGTAAACAAATAAATAACTCCAACGACAATGCCACAAACAAACAAAGCTTGACCAGCAGAAGGGAAGCCATTATTTTTTAATATTGCTCCAGGTAGTATTAGTGTTAGCGCGATTGCGTAAAGAATAAAAGCTAATTTAGAATTCTCTTCGTATAAATACTTTAGACGAATTGATTCTTCATAACTATAATCTATAAGATTTCCTCCAAACTTTAATTCTTGTTCGGTAATTCCTCGAGATTCTAACAATTCTAAGGAAGAGTTTTTGAACTCAATTCCATAATCATATTGTCTATAATGCTTTAGAATATCAATTAATTTCTTATCGTCGTAACTGCTTAGTATTTGATAATCTTCAGATTCTTTTGGTAAAAGGTTTGTGTTAGTAATGAGCGTTTTACTTTCTATTCCAAATAGTTTTTTAAGAGGATTTAATAGGCCTTCAGATTCAAACAACTGTCTGTCTTTTGTAGCTCTTCTAGTAAGATAAATACTTAAAGGCAGCATAATAAGTGTTGAGATCCAGGTCGCAAAAACAGGATTTAATGTGCCGTCTAAGGAGCTGTTTTTAGCAAATATTCCAATGAAATGATAGGTCAAAAACAGTAATATAGCGATTACTAACGGTAGACCAATTCCTCCTTTACGAATTAAAGCACCTAAGGGCGCTCCAACAAAAAAGAGAATTATACAAGCGATGCCTAAAAGGTATTTTTCATGTAGTGAAATCACATGCTTACTTAGCCATTTTGTTGTTCCTGAAGCATTTTTCTTATTGGCAACTATAATTTGTCTTGTACTTGATGCTGTATTTGCGGCAAGTGTAAGTATCTGTAATTTGGTTGATGTTTTAAATAAACTGAAAATATCACCTTTAAAAATCGAATCTTTTTTTATTGTAATATTTTGATCTAGATTTTCGAAAGTTGAACGAGCGTAAAGGGTTTCAGAAAAATCTTTTAAGTTATTAGATTTCTTTTGATATAAACTATCAATCGTGTAGTTAAGGCTGCTTACATCAAGCATATTGTAACGATTGTCATAAGTTTTGTCATCTATGTCTACGTCATTTAATCCTTCTAAATCAACATTAATTGTGTATTCTTCAAAATAGCTTTTTGCGTAAGGTTTCTTGTTTCGCTGCTTAGGATCTTTACTGAAGATTTCTTCATAATAATGCCCTTCAAACAATACCAACTGAAGAATGTTTGAATTAGGATTACTCCTTAGTTCTCCAGAATCAGAGATAATGACTGTAGAGTTTCCAGCGCGACGAACTCCTTTTTTATGAATAACTACTTTATGAAGAAATTCACCTTTGTCTCCACTTTTCTTTTCTACTTTTATATTGTAATCTCCTATATCATTAAACTGACCTTCGGCAATTGCCATTGCTGGTTGAACTTTAGCAATATTCTTTCTTAAGTTATAGAAATTGTAATTCGCCCAAGGAATAACATTGTTTGAGAAAATAAAAGTTGTAATACCTAATAATACAATAAAAACACTTAAACTTCTCATCGCCCGTTGAAGCGAAATGCCAGTAGATTTCATTGCTGCAAACTCATAGTTTTCGGCAAATTGTCCGAAAACCATTATAGAAGCTAGTAAAATTGTAAGTGGTAATATTAAAGGAATAAGCGTAGGAGTAACGTATAACAAAAATTTAAGGATGACTCCAACGGCTAAGTCTTTACCTGCTAATTCGCTAATATATAGCCAAATAGATTGTAATACAAAAATGAGCATGAGTATAATAAACACGCTCAAAAAGGTTTTTAAGTAGGTCGTAAGTATGTACCTATCTAGTATTTTCATTGATGGTTGGCCTAATCGAGTCTATTTATATAATAGTCTCCATATTTACTTTTGTCAAATGTAAACAAGGTTTTTGAGATCGGCTCATTCGTTTTAAAAGAATTAACAGTTAACGTAGTTTTTGTCCCGTTTTTTCCAATTTCAATAAGATTATAAATATGTTTTGTATTGGCATCAATACCTAATAAAACTTGCTTTATCTCAGAGTTGGTGTCAATTGGACTTAATTTCACATATTGAACTTTTCTTCCTTTTACATCTTGAACGATATCCATCTCGTAGGTGTATCCTTCTTTGTAAAAGGATAACATCTTACTCGGTGTAATTGTAGTTTCTTCTTCGGAATTATCTGAAGAAATAGTTACTTCTTCATCTTCAGGACTAATTGTATAAAGTGTCTTTCCATCATAAATTTGTGAAATGCCAAGGATGTTTAAAACATATTTGTCTCCCTCGATAACAACGTCTCCACGAGTTTCTTGGTTAATATTTTCGCTTGTATTTTGAAGTACATATTTGAAGTCTATGGATATATTTTCATAAGAATTAGTCTTATCGTAAACTTCATTAAGTAAGGTTTCAGCATCTTGTGCAAAACCAAATGAACTTATTAAAACTACTATTACTATTACAATCTGTTTCATCATCAAAAATAAATGTTAGTTGTTATATAAACTACTTAATTACTATTCGTTTGCTAATAATTGATCGAGAGCTACAAAGTCAGGAACCAAAACTTGTCTAGCTTTACTGCCTTCAAATCCTCCAACGATACCAGCGGCTTCTAGTTGGTCAATTAAGCGTCCAGCTCTATTGTATCCTAGTTTTAGTTTTCTTTGTAATAAAGAAGCAGAACCTTGTTGTGCTGTCACAATAATTTCAGCAGCTTCTCTAAACAATTTATCTCTATCTGCAATATTATTATCAAGACTTGTGCCACTTTCTTCGCCAACGTACTCTGGTAATAAATAAGCGTCAGAATACCCTTTTTGTCCACCGATAAAATCAGTGACTCTTTCAACTTCAGGCGTATCTACAAAAGCACACTGAATACGAGTAATTTCGTTTCCAGAGGTATATAGCATATCACCACGACCAATCAATTGATCTGCTCCAGAGCCATCTAAAATGGTACGTGAATCAATTTTTGAAGTTACTCTAAATGCAATACGAGCTGGGAAATTAGCCTTAATTATACCAGTAATAACATTCACTGAAGGTCGTTGAGTAGCAATAATAAGGTGAATACCTATAGCACGAGCTAATTGAGCCAAACGAGCGATAGGAGTTTCAACCTCTTTTCCAGCGGTCATAATTAAATCGGCAAATTCATCAACCACTAAAACAATGTACGGTAAAAATTGATGGCCATCGTTCGGATTGAGTTTACGTGCTTTGAATTTTGCGTTGTATTCTTTAAGGTTACGACACATTGCATTTTTCAGCATTTCGTAACGATTGTCCATTTCAATACAAAGTGAATTTAAGGTGTTAATCACTTTTGTATTGTCTGTAATAATTGCTTCTTCACTATCTGGTAATTTCGCTAAGTAGTGACGTTCAATTTTATTGAATAAAGTAAGCTCTACTTTTTTAGGATCGACCAAAACAAACTTAACTTCGGCTGGATGTTTTTTGTAAAGTAGTGAAGTTAAAACGGCATTTAAACCTACAGATTTACCTTGACCAGTGGCTCCTGCCATAAGCATGTGAGGCATTTTGGCTAAATCAACAACAAAAGTTTCGTTGCTAATGGTTTTACCAAAAGCAATAGGAAGTTCCATTTCAGATTTTTGAAATTTCTGCGATGCAATAACAGAACGCATCGATACAATAGTTGCATTTTTATTTGGCACCTCGATACCAATTGTTCCTTTGCCTGGAATAGGCGCAATAATACGAATACCCAAAGCCGATAGCGATAAAGCGATATCATCCTCTAAGTTTTTAATTTTTGAAATTCGCACTCCAGCTTCAGGTACAATTTCATAAAGTGTAACAGTAGGACCAATGGTAGCTTTAATACTTGCGATACCAATTTTGTAGTTGCTTAGTGTTTCTACAATTCGGTTTTTGTTTTCTTCAAGTTCCTCTTGATTAATAGTAATCCCTTCAGTATCATATTTTTTTAATAAATCTAAAGGTGGAAATTCAAATTTACTAAGGTCTAGTGTTGGATCAAATTGTCCAAAATCTTCAACCAGTTTATTTGAAAGATTATCAGTTTCTGAAACTTCCTCTTCAATTGTTTTAATTTCAATATTTAACTCTGGTTCAGGTTCAGGCTCTGGTTTAGTAATAGTTACTTTAGGAGTTTCAGCCTTTGTTTCAGGTTTTGAATGTTTTTCTATTGTAGGTTTAGATTCTTCAATGTTTAGTTCAAAAGCCGACTTAATGTCTTCGGCTTCAGCAGATAAATTATTATCTAAAGGAACAACGATTTCCTCGTCTGTGCTTTTGGCAGAATTAATCTCGTCTTTTAATTCTTTATTGACGCTTTTAAAAAGTGATACAATAGCTTCTCCATTGACTTTAAAACGAATCGCTAAATACACAATTAAAATAAAAACAAGTAGGAGTATAGTTCCTATTTTACCTATATAATCCTGAAAGAAGCTATTCATTTCAAAACCTATAGTTCCTCCAAGTGAATCGTATTTGTGAGCAAAAAAGCCAAAGAATATTGAAAGCCAAATAGCGATAAGTGTTCCCCAAATCCAATGTCTTCTCAGCTTAGATTTGTTAATGTCTAATGTAACATATATACCAGAAAGGAATACTAATCCAGAAAAGATAAAAGAAGAAATGCCAAAGGCTTTATTGATAAATAAATCACTTACCCATGCACCAAGTTTGTTAAGCCAATTCTTGGCTTCGATATCTCTTGACGTTAATTCCGAAAGTGTGCTTTGATCTGCTTGACCAGTAAAGAAAAATGACAAGAAAGCGATAAACAATAAGACACCAATAATTATTAATAAACTACCCAAAATCAATTTTTGTTGACTAGA
This sequence comes from Psychroserpens jangbogonensis, assembly GCF_000797465.1. GTDB lineage: Bacteria > Bacteroidota > Bacteroidia > Flavobacteriales > Flavobacteriaceae > Psychroserpens > Psychroserpens jangbogonensis. The sequence goes on from NZ_JSWG01000011.1 coordinate 15,304, forward strand.
TAATTTAAAACTTGGTTTCTTTAGTTTCGGCGTTGCTTTAGCTTTGCTTTTAGTCTTGGTTTTTTTCTTCGCCATTAAAGGTTTCTTAGTGTAAAACAAAAATACAAATTACTAACGTTTATCCTAACTTAAAAGTATTTAAACCTATTAGATATTAACGGAGTTATGAACCTTAAAAAATTTTTGGGATATAAATAACCAATGCAGCAATAGAAGCAGAAACAGCAGCTATAAATACGGCTCCAGCGGCAATATCTTTAATTCTGCCTATACTATCATGTCTGTCTGGATGAATAAAATCTGAAATGTACTCAACAGCTGTATTCATACCTTCTAAGCTCATCACTAAACCAATAAAGGCAATTTGAATGAGCCATTCTGTATTGGAAATGTCAAAATAAAAGCCTGCAATAGTTACTGCAATCGCAATAAAAACCTGAATCTTTATACTAGATTCAGTTTTCACAAGATATACAGCACCTTTAAAAGCATAACCTATGCTTTTTAATCGGTTAACTAAAAAGGAGTCTTTTTTAGACATGATTTACAGAGCATTGAGAGCAGCTTCATAATTTGGTTCTTGACCAATTTCAGGGACCTGTTCAGTGTACTTAACCAAACCGTCTTTGTCTAAGACAATTACACATCTAGAAAGAAGACCGTCAAAAATACCATTTGTCATTAAAAGACCATAATCTTTTCCGAAAGCTGCTTCTTTAAAATCGGATAACATTACAACATCATTTAAGCCTTCAGCTCCACAAAATTGCTCATGCGTAAAAGGTAAATCCCTTGAAATACATAATACTTTTGTATTCTCCAATTCACTAGCTTTTTTGTTGAAAGCTCTAACTGAGTTAGAACATACACCTGTGTTAACACTAGGAAATATGTTTAAAATTAATTTGTAACCTTCAAAATCTTTCATGGTTTTAGTAGAAAGATCAGTAGCCACTAATTTAAAGTCTATTGCTTTAGAATTAATTTCTGGGAGTGTGCCTGTTGTATATACAGGGTTTCCACCTAAAGTAATTGTTGCCATGTTTTATCTTGTTTTTAATGAATGTTAAAATTAAGTATTATTTAAACCTTAAACCCTAAGCTTATATAATATTTTACAATAGTTTAACAGATGAATTTTATGGATTTGATAATTGTCTAAAAGGAACCAACAATACCAATTTGATTGGCACCAAATCTTAAGTTCCATGAAACATGTTTTTCTTTATGAGGATAATCATAAGCTTTTTCACTGAATAAATATTTGTCTATACTATCAACAACTATTATACTAAGTGCTGTACTAAAAACAACATCTGTAATCCAATGTGCATCGTCAATTAATCTAGAAATAGGTGGAATAGCACCTACGGAATAAATACCAATCTTAACCCAAGTGTTTTCAAACTGTTTGGCAATAGCATGCGACATTGTAATTGACAGTGCTGTATGGCCAGATGGAAAAGAATGATACCTTGCTTGATTAGAGAACGGATCGAAATCTAAATGATCTAAATCTGAACCTGGACGTGCTCTACCAACAACAGTTTTTGTAATGGATTGTATTAATCCAGTAGTAATTGAAGATGAAATAATTAGAATGCTCGTTTTTCTAATCTTCTCATTTTTTGTTATTAACCCAAAACCATATAATCCAGCATTAGCCATAAAATAGTTTTGAGGGCTTCCAAAATACCATCCAAAATCTCTTAAAGCTTTAGGGAAGTCGTCTTTATTGTTTTGAAAAAAATCTCTTGTAGGATTATCGGCAACCGTAAGTGCAGCTGTTCCAACAAAGAGTATGCCTAATTTCGCAAAATCATCACCTTGCCAATGTAGTGGACGAGTAAATGAATGACCAACGCCTTTCAAGGTGTATTTTGTGTCGTGCTTAAGTAATGACCATACAGTTTCAGTGCTGTCGGAAGGTTTTATGGTGTTAAGGTTTTGTGCGTAAAAATGGTTTCCGCAAAAAGAAAATAGAAAGAATAAAACGGGTAATAAAAATTTCAATGATAAGCTGTTCTAGTGAATTGTAAAAGTAAAGAATAATAAATTGCTACTTCTTATAAAAAATGCTAAAAAGAAATATGAGTGTTCTAATTTTTTTCTGAGTAAGATGCTAAAATAAGCAGGTATGTGCATGTTAAATCTTTTTCATAGCTTTATAAAGTTATAAACCAACCAATTAATTATGAAAAATTTTATCCGCTTTTACTTTTTATTTAGTTTAATTACTGTAATGTTTTCTTGTTCTAATGATGATAATTCAGAAGAGAGCCAAATTAGAGATGGAGGAGAAATCTTTACTTCTCAATTAGTTACTATAATTTATAATGGAAGTTTGCAAGAGGAGTACACTGGTTCTTTGGGAGCTATTGATGTTAATTTAATAAAAACTACCGATAATGAACTTGTGTTTTTAGTGCCTTCTAATATTGAGCCTGGTAGTACGAGTTTGAAAATTCCAGGTTTAAATGGGTTGCGTGTCAACTACGATATCGTGGCAACAGAGCTTGTAGATTCACCAGAAAATACGGTTGACCAAATGTTAGCAAGGATGGATTTGTTTGTTAATGGTTTAGAGGAGCCAGATGCTATAGATTTATCGCTTTTCCAGTCGGCTTTTGTAGAATCTTTTGATGCGTTGAGCGATAATGAAAAAGAAGTAACAGCCAAATTTTATGTTGCAAATAGTAGTTTTATAAATGAAATTTTAGTGAGTGCTGAACTATCTAGATTTGCAAGCGCAAGTATGTCTAGGTCTATAAATACTAGTAACACAAATTTAATACTAAGGTTTAAAGTTTCTGGAGTAGCTTTTTCAGCAGGAGTAGCTCTTGCTATATTAGCTCCTGAGCCAATAGAGAAAGCTATGGGAGCATTAGTAGCAGCTTATGCTTTAAAAAAGTTTAGACAGTATAAAAGAGAAATAGACTCGCGTAACCTCAAAATTTTTAGCGCTAAAATTGATGGCATTGCTGCAGATTTTGAAAGAAATTCAAGCGCAAATAGTATTGAATTTGTTAATAATGAAGAAAAGACATTAAGTTTTGAAGTAGATCGCAGAGATTTCATTCCTTCTGATATAGATGAAGGTGTAGCCGGTATTATTGATTATGTTAAATCATTTGATATAGTTAGTGAAGCAATAATTAAGTTAAATCAGGTAATTATGTTTGTTAATGATAATGTGTTCTTTTCAAATATTAATCTTTTAGATAATTTAAATGAGAATGATTCAACATTAGAGACAGTAACTGTGACTTCAGAAGATTTTAATGGCTTTCAATTTAGTGTAACAGATTCAAATATCGAAATTTCTTCAATTTCTTTTACTAATGGAGAGTTGAAATTAACCCTTAATATTATTAATGAAAGTTTAATCCAAAATGGAGTTGTAAATACTAGATTAAAGTATAATTATAATGATGACTTTAATTCAATTTCAGGTGGTTTTGATATTTCTATTACTAATAACAATGACGAAAATAACTACCAAGAGCTAATCTTAGGAACGTGGCGTGCCAATTCTGTTCTGTACAATGGCTCTGAAATTTTTAATCCTAGTTGTTATGAAGAGTTAGTGTTTACTTCGTCTAATTTTACTGCTCAAGATTTGGGGACATGTGATGCGCCACAATCTGGAGGAGGTGATTACAGTATCACTGGTAATACTTTAACTGTAAATTTCACAGAAGGAAATGTTTCGGGTAGTGCGTCTCAACAAATTTTAGAACTTACTGATACTAATTTCGTTGTGAGCGAAGGAAGTGAATATGTCTATTCATATGAAAAAACAGATGTTAATATTTTTGGTGAATGGATTTTTGCTGAGAATTCAAATTGTGTTGTTTCAAATGGTGATACGTTTACGGATAATGGGTCTGGTGAACTTTTAACATTAAATGTTGATTATACTGTTGTATTGCCAGACGATTCAAATGGTAATTATTTGACAAATGGTTTTACTTTTGAAAATAATATTTTAACTATAAATTTAAGTTATCAAGATTTTTTCTCGCCAGCGTGTGAAGGTGTTAATTTTCAAACAGCCACAAATTCAATGACTTTAATTTATGATGAAGCTACAGATAGTTTCACAGGCACTTCCCAAAGTAGCAGGAATGATGTAATAGGATCAGATTGCACTAGGTATGGAGAGACTTGTACAGGTACAGTCTCGATGACACGTTAGCAATAGTAAAAGATAAAAAAAAACCTTTTCATTTCGAAAAGGCTTTTTTTTTTTATCTTAATTCAGCTCCTAATTGTTTTTCAAAATTAGTTTGAAGCTTGCTCATGATTTTATCAATCTGCTTGTCTGTTAAGGTTTTCTTTTCATCTTGAATCGTAAAGCTTACAGCGTAACTTTTCTTTCCTTTAGGAAGGTTCTTTCCTTGATAGACATCAAAAAGATCTACATCTTTTAGCAATTGCTTTTCAGTTTGCATTGCAATTTTATCAATATCTTCGAAAGTCACTTTTTCATCAAGTAATAAAGCAAAGTCACGACGTACTTCAGGATATTTAGGAATATCCTTAAACTTTATGTCGTTGTGTTCTGCAAGTTTAACAACGTTGTCCCAATCAAATTCTGCAAATAACACTTCTTGTGAAATGCCGAAATGTTTTAAGACTTTCTTGTTGATGATACCAAAATCGACCAATTTAGTTTTTCCTACAGATAAACTAATCCCTTCGCTAAAGACATCATTTTTAATAGGCGAGACTTTATATCTTGAAATCCCTAAGCGTTCTAAGGTGCTGTTTATAATTCCTTTTAAATAAAAGAAATCACTTTTTTGCACAGGAGAATTCCAGCGCAAAGTATTCTTGTTTCCTGTTAAAAATACAGATAGTCTTTTGTATTCTTCACGATTTCCATTGTAGTTATGATAAGTTTTTCCAAACTCATATAGCTTCAAATCATCTCTTTTTCTATTAATGTTATAGCTTACTGCTTCCAGTCCTGAAAACAATAGACTTTGACGCATCACACTTAACTCATTACTTAATGGGTTGAGCATTTCTATATTGTGCTCTTCTTTTAATTGCTCACTTAATTCAATATACTTAGGTGTTGTTAATGAGTTAGAAAGCATTTCGAAAAACCCTTGTGATGCCAATTGGTTCCCTATGATGTTTTGAAGTTTGTAATCTTCAAATTTTGAAGTATTTGAAATAGAAGCATTTAGTTTTTCAGTCGTACCAATATTATTATAGCCATACACACGTAAAATTTCTTCTATGATATCAGCTTCACGTTGCACATCGTTTCTGTACGCAGGAACGGTTAGACCTAATCCTGTTTCTGTAACGTTATTTACTTTTATATCTAAAGACGTTAAGATGCTTTTTATGGTTTCCTTCGGAATTTCTTCACCAATTAATTTCTTAGCGCTGTCAAAGCTCATGCGAACTTGAAAGTCTTCAATCTTATTCGGATAAAAATCCATCAAATCACTAGTGATATCTCCACCAGCGATCTCTTGAATTAACAATGCGGCACGTTTTAACGCGTATTCGGTAATATTCGGGTCGATACCTCTTTCAAATCTAAAAGAAGCATCTGTATTCATGGCGTGACGTTTAGCTGTTTTACGAATACTAACAGGATTGAAATAAGCACTTTCTAAAAAGATGCTCGTTGTACTTTCTGTAACACCAGAATTAATTCCGCCAAAAACTCCAGCAATACACATTGGTTTTTCATCATCGCAAATCATAAGGTCTTCCTCGTGCAATTCACGTTCTACTTCATCAAGTGTTATAAATTTCGTGCCTTTAGGTAAAGTTTTTACGACCACTTTGTTTCCAGCAATTTTAGCTGCGTCAAAAGCGTGTAAGGGTTGACCTAATTCATGTAAAACATAATTAGTGATGTCAACTATATTATTTTTTGGAGCTAAACCAATAGCTTTTAGTCTGTTTTGTAACCACAATGGAGAATCTTCTACCTTAATTCCAGAAATCGTAACACCACAATAACGAGGCGCTAAGGTTTTATTCTGAACATCAATATCTATTTTGAGAGTTCTGTTTTCTACATGAAACGAACTAACTGATGGTGTAATTAATTCCGTATTGATTTCTTGTTGTAACAAACCGGCTTTCAAATCACGAGCCACACCAAAATGGCTCATGGCATCAGCACGATTTGGAGTTAATCCAATTTCGAAAACCAGATCATTTTCTACGTCAAATAAATCGGCTGCTTGCGTTCCGACTTTTGTTTTAGATTCAAGAACCATAATCCCATCATGAGAAGCGCCTAATCCTAATTCATCTTCGGCACAAATCATTCCGTGACTTTCTTCGCCTCTAATTTTGCCTTTTTTAATAGTCCAAGCTTCACCTTCATCTGTGTATAAGGTTGTTCCAATAGTAGCGACAGGGACCTTTTGTCCTTTTGCAACGTTTGGTGCGCCACATACAATTTGTAAAGGTGCATCTTTTCCAATATTTACAGTAGTGATTTTTAAGCGATCTGCATTTGGATGTTGCTCACATGTAAGCACTTCGCCAACTACAATACCTTGTAATCCACCTTTAACCGATTGAAAAGAATCTATACCTTCAATCTCTAAACCTAAATCAGTAAGAAGCTCACCAGTTTGTTCAGCTGGCCAGTCTATCTTTAAAAACTGTTGTAACCAATTATAAGAAATCTTCATTTGTGTACTTTAATCAAGCGACAAAGATAATAATACTATGTAGTAATAATAATCGATAATTGTCTTTTCTTTGTAAGAATTATAAAATTGTTCTGACTATTAGTTCATTAATCTCCACATTATGAAATTTTCTCTTACTTTTTTTCTTGTTATGATGTTGTTTTTCTCTTGTAAAACGAAAGAGAGTAATGATTTGAAACTTGGTGTTTGGCGTGCAGAATTGCAGGTAACTCCAGATGAGGTGTTGCCTTTTGTATTTGAGGTAACCTCTCCACAATCTTTGAAAATTTTTAATGCTGACGAAGTGATTTTAGTGAATGATATCATATACTCAAATGATACTATTGTATTTAAAACTCCGGTATTTGAAGGTTATGTTGAAGCTGTTATTCGTAACGGAAGCTTAAAAGGAAGTTTTATAAAAGAAAGTTTAGATCGTGTAGTTCCGTTTTCTGCGGAATTTGGAAATAGTGATCGTTTTAGTTCTGAAACTAATGATACTAGACAAAATGTAGATGGAAATTGGGAAGTTGTTTTTAGTCCAGATATTGAAGCTGATAGATATATTGCTAAAGGAATTTTTAAACAAAACGGAAATAAAGTCACAGGAACTTTTAGAACCACAACAGGAGATTATAGATACTTAGAAGGAATTCTGGACGGAAACACAATGAAACTATCAACCTTTGATGGTGCTCATGCGTTTCTGTTTACTGCCAAAATTAAAGGCGGAACGATGGAAGGTATGTTTTACTCTGGAAATCATTGGCAAGAACCTTTTATTGGACAACGAAACGAATCATTTGAATTGCCAGATGCTAACGATCTTACATTTTTAAAAGAAGGATATGACACTTTGGAGTTTTCATTTCCTGATGCAGAAGGTAACATGGTGTCGTTATCAGATGACCGATTTAAAAACAAAGTCGTTATTGTTCAAGTAATGGGAACTTGGTGTCCAAACTGTTTGGATGAAAGTAAGTACTATTCAGAATACTATAACACTTCAAGTAATAAAGACGTAGAGTTTGTAGCATTGGCTTTTGAATATGCTAAAACTAAAGAAAAAGCTTTCCAAAGTATTAAACGTTTAAAAGAAGGTTTAGGTATTAATTATCCAATTTTATTAGCCCAGTATGGAACTTCAGATAAAGCTAAGGCACAAGAAAAATTACCAATGTTGAACCATGTATTGTCGTATCCAACATCTATTTTTATTGATAAAATTGGTAAAGTGCGAAAGATACATACAGGTTTTAATGGTCCAGCAACAGGTGATGAATATACCGAATTTAAAACGGAGTTTACGACTTTTGTTGACATGTTGGTAAGCGAGTAATAGTATTTTAGAGGTCTCTTACTTTTCTTAAAAAACGTTAATTAACAGTCTGTCAGTGCTTTTTAACGAAACGCTAACAACTGCCATCTACAATCCTGTCTAACTTGTAGACAACAAACTAAACAATCAATCAAAATGAAACAATTCAACACAATCCAATTATTGGTGTGTTTATGCCTATTCGTAGGTTTCCAAACAAACGCACAAATTAACACACCTAGTGTGAGTCAGAAAGCAAAAGTCTCACAACGCGTAGGAGTGTCAAACATTACAATTAAATATTCAAGACCAAGCGTAAACGGTAGAGATGTTTGGGGAAGTCTCGTGCCTTACGGTATGAATAACCTTGGTTTTGGCACATCTACTGCAGCACCATGGAGAGCTGGCGCAGATGAAAATACGACGATTACATTTTCGCATGACGCAAAAGTAGAAGGGAAGCCAATTAAAGCAGGAACATACGGACTTCATATCGAAGTTAAGCAAGATAATAAAGCAACCCTAATATTATCTTATGATACTGATTCTTGGGGAAGTTTCTTTTATGAACAGAGTAAAGATGCATTACGAGCAGATATAATAACTACAACAGTTCCGCATCATGAGTTGCTAACTTATGAATTTAATGAAGTGCTTGCGAATTCAGCAACAGCTACATTAGCTTGGGAGAAAAAAGGATTTCCATTTACAGTATCTTTTGATGTCACTAATATTGTATTAGATGATTGGAGACAGAAAGCAAAAGGACAACCAGGTTTTCAAAGACAAAACTGGGAGCAAGCAGCAAATTTCGCTCTTAATAATGGAGGTGATTTAAATGAAGCTTTAGGATGGATTGACAATGCTGTTGCAGGGCAGTTTTTTAGCCAGAAGACTTTTAATAATTTACAAATCAAGGCTCAAATTTTAAATAAACTAGGAAAAGCTGATGAGGCTACAGCTGCAATGGATGAGGCTTTGCAATTGGCTACTATTTTTCAAGTGCATCAATATGGTAGAACCTTGATAACAAATGGTGAAGCAGATAGAGCGTTTGAAGTATTTTCTTTGAATGTAGAAAAGAATAAAGATCAGTGGCCAGTACATTATGGTATGGCAAGAGCGTATTCAGCAAAAGGGGACTACAAAGCTGCATTAAAGCATTTGAGAAAATCATTAGAGAATGCTCCCAATGATGCTAGTAAAGATAGAGTTCAAGCTAATATTGATAAGCTTGAAAAAAATGAAGATATCAATTAAAAAAACGTTCAGATTTCGTTTTAAAGCTCAACTTTTTCAAAAAGTTGAGCTTTTTTTATCCGTGAATGCTTCCTGATTTTCCGTAACTTTTAATAACCTCTCCTTCAAATTCGACTAAATCTTTCCAGCGTTGGTCGACATCAATGTCTTTTCCGTATTTTCTAGCAAATGTTATAAATGTCGTATAGTGACCAGCTTCGCTAACCATTAAGTCATAATAGAACTTAGACAATTCAGGATCTTTGATCCGTTGTGAAAGCAACTTAAAACGTTCGCAACTTCTAGCTTCAATCATTGCTGAAAATAGTAAACGGTCAACCATACTTTGTAATTGATTCCCGCCTTTATTCATGAATTTATATAACTCATTGACGTAGCTGTCTTTCCTTTCTCTGCCTAATTTATAGCCACGTGTTTTGATGATGTTATGAACCATTTGAAAGTGCTCAAGTTCTTCTTTAGCTAGTTCTAGTAATTCCGTTACAAGGTCTTCGTATTGCGAATTATTAGTAATTATAGTAATAGCATTTGTAGCTGCTTTTTGTTCGCACCATGCATGATCAGTAAGGATTTCCTCAATATTCTCTTCAGCAATAGTTGCCCAACGTGGATCTGTTTCTAATTTAAGATGTAGCATGCTCATAAGATTCGCTTTTTGTAAATATAATTATAAGAGATTTTCTATTTGTTTAAATATATGTTGAGCACTTCTTATAGCGCCTTCCATTTTTCCTGACGCATAAGGGCTTGTTTCTGTGCCAGCAATAAATAAAGTATTGTCTAAATAGCTGTTTTGATATAAAGGATGGCCATTATTATATTGAGGCATTATGTAATCGTCGTATTCTGTGGCTGTATAATTCTCGTCTTTCCAAACTAATTCTTCGTATGAAAGAAAGTCAAGCACTTGGTCGCCATAATAACTTTGCAATTGGTTTAATGCTAATTTAAGCCGTTCTTCTTTAGAATTACTATGGAATGAATTATTCATAAAGCCAACAAGAGCGTGTTGAGTTCCGTCTGAACTAGAATGGTCGTAGAATTCTTGTAAAGGACTAACATTGCTATAAATTGTTCCGCTTGTTCGTTTTTCTTTCCAGAAAGGAGTCTTAAATGTAAATCCAACCTTAATTGATTCTCCCATCCAGGTATGAGTTTTATTCATAACATCAATTAATTCTATAGGTAAAATGGGCTCTATATTGATCGTTTTTTTAAATAAAAAAGGAGGAAGGGTTGAAATAACTCGCTTACACTGAAATTCAAGATTATTTGATTTAACTATAGAGGAATCCTCATTTTTTTGAATAGATTTTATGGTGCAATTCGTTATGATTTGACTGTCTTCCAATCCATTAGCTATAGCTTCAATTATGCTTTGTGTTCCTTTGTTGATACGAAAACTACTATGATTGTTATTCGGTAAATTAACTAATTGTGGAGGATTTGTCTTATCTGGTTCATAAATAGCAGTATTGCCATAATGTTGATCAAAGACATCTAATTTGAGGGCCTTTAAAAGTTTTAAAAGTTCTGAATGCTCATTTGTTAGCCAAGTTGCTCCCAATTCAACTGGTGCTTGGCTTTCGTTGTATTTTGTGTAAATACGACCGCCAATCCGATTTCTGGATTCTACAATTGTAACCGAAAGATTTAATTGCTTTAAGTAGTGAGCGAGAGTTAAGCCAGTTAAACCAGCGCCAATAATAAGAATATCTGTATGTTTGTTTTGCATGTTATGATATATAGTTCCAGATATTCTTGTATTTACTAAGCTGTCGGTAAGTCTGTAAAATAGTTTTATTTTCAACAGAACCTAAGGAAGGGTCACTATTTAAAATACGTTTGGCGTAAAACCGTGAGCTTTGTAAAATATCTTTATCCTTAATAATGTCTGCAATTTTAAGATTTAGAACACCACTTTGTTGAGTTCCCATGATGTCTCCTGGTCCACGAAGTCTTAAATCAACTTCTGCTATTTCAAATCCATCACTAGTTCTGGTCATTGTTTCAAGTCGTGTTTTGCTGTTTTGACTCAGTTTATGTCCTGTCATTAAAATGCAGAAACTCTGTTCGGCACCACGACCAACACGGCCTCTGAGTTGATGCAATTGTGATAAGCCAAAGCGTTCTGCGCTTTCAATCACCATTACTGAGGCATTTGGAACATTAACTCCAACTTCAATAACTGTAGTTGCGACCATAATTTGTGTTTGTCCTTTTACAAAACGTTGCATTTCATATTCTTTGTCTGCAGGCTTCATTTTGCCATGAACTATAGAGATTTGATATTTTGGCAAGGGAAAATCGCGAACAATACTTTCATAACCGTCCATTAAATCTTTATAATCTAGTTTTTCGCTTTCTTGTATTAATGGGTAGACGATGTAAATCTGTCTTCCTTTATCAATTTCATCACGAATAAAACGCAATACTTTAAGTCGGTTTTTGTCGAATCTATGAACCGTTTTTATTATCTGTCTTCCAGGAGGTAATTCGTCAATAATTGAGATGTCTAAATCGCCGTAAACAGACATTGCTAAAGTTCTAGGAATTGGCGTTGCTGTCATTACCAAAATGTGTGGAGGAGAGGTGTTTTTTTTCCATAATTTTGAACGTTGAGCAACACCAAATCGATGCTGTTCATCAATAATCGCAAGTCCTAAATTTTTGAATTTCACCTTATCTTCGAGTAGCGCATGAGTGCCAATTAAGATTTGTAAATCGCCATTTTCTAACGATTCGTGAATTTTTCGTCTTTCTGAAGCAGTACTTGAGCCAGATAGTCTTGAAATACTGATATTCAATTTATTACATAATTCACTTAATCCTTGGTAGTGTTGGACTGACAAAATTTCAGTCGGAGCCATTAGGCAAGCTTGAAAACCGTTGTCAAGCGCCATTATCATTGACATGAAGGCAACTATAGTTTTTCCAGAACCAACATCACCTTGAAGTAGTCGGTTCATTTGAGCATTGCTGCCTAAATCTTGTCTGATTTCTTTTAAAACACGTTTTTGTGCATTGGTTAAATCGAATGGTAAATGGTCTTTGTAAAAGGTGTTAAAATAATTTCCGACCGACTCAAAAGGGAATCCCTTTATTTTGGATTTATGAATTAGATTTTTAAGAATTAATTGCAATTGAATGTAGAATAATTCTTCAAACTTTAATCGAAATTCTGAGCGCGTTAAAAGCTCTTGATTTTTTGGAAAATGAATGTTAAAAAGCGCTTCGCTTTTAGATACTAATTTGAGTTCAGAAATTAGATTTTCAGAAAGCGTTTCTTTAAATCGTCCTTTAGTTTCTAAAAACAAACTTTGCATGATTTTGGTCAGTACGCGATTTGTAACACCTTTATTCGACAATTTTTCGGTAGAAGGGTAGATAGCTTGCATAGATGAGCGAAGGTTTTGTTCGTGTTCACTCAATAGTTCTAAATCAGGATGTGGTAGGCTAAAAGTGCCATTAAACCAGTTTACTTTCCCGAAAATCACATAAGGTGTATTGATTTTAATGCTGTCTCTTATCCATTTTTGTCCACGAAACCATACCAATTCTATTCTTCCTGTGTCGTCTTCAAATGTTCCTACTAGTCTTTTTCCTCTTTTTTGAGCGACCTCTTTAAATCCTATAACCTTTCCAACGATTTGAACCTCTGCGCTATTCCTCTGTAAATTGCTGATTTTGTAGTATTTAGTTCTGTCTAGGTAGCGATTGGGGAAAAGGTTAATCAAATCCTGGAAGGTGTGAATGCCTAATTCACTTCGCAGTAAGTCTGCTCGATTAGGGCCAACACCTTTAAGGTAGTCAATAGGAGTTTGAAGGTTAGTACTCATATTTTCAAAATTATCACTTTTTTCTAACCTTTTATTATCAATTTTATCTTTTCAGAAATATTATCACATATAATCTTTATATTGTGGAAAAATCAATAAAAATATGAAAACTAGTAATTTAAAAAAGAGCTTAGGAGTCCTTGTATTCGTAATGGGATTGTTATTTATTGTTAACTGTAGTAGTGATGATTCTTCTAGTGGTGACGCACAGCAATCAGGTATTGTTGTAACAGGTGCAATCGTCTCTTTTGGTGAAGTTGATGTAGAAAGTAGCTCTGCTTCTCAAAGTGTTCTTGTTAAGGGTACTAGTCTTTCGGCGGATTTGTCAATAACTGTTACTGCGAATTTTGAGATTTCTTTAGACGATGTGAGCTATACAAATCAGCTTAGTATAGACAAAAGCGAGGCTAATAGTGAGAATCAGACATTGTATGTGAGATTTTCTCCTTCAATGAGTGATTTGGGTCTCGTTACTGGCACTGTTTCAGTTGAGAGCAATTCGGCTACCACAAGGACATTGAATTTGAGTGGTACAGGATTGAGTATTACTCCATTGATCACTGTGAATACAATGAGTCTTAATTTTGATGATACTCAGGTTTCGGCTAATTCTTCTTCATTAACCCTTTTTGTAGATGGAGATAATTTAAATTCTGTAATAGATATAGCTACAACTGAAGGTTTTGAAGTTTCTTTAGATGGATCCGCTTTTTCAAGTGCGTTGCAAATTCCTTCTGAATCTGCAAATAGTCAGGCAACTGTATTTGTTAGGTTTGCGCCAATAGCTATTGGGAGTATTACAGGAACTTTGAATATTGTTAATTCTGAAGCTGATAACGTTGAGGTTTCGTTAGCAGGTGAAGGTACTCCCGTGATACATAATTACACTACTTTTAGTGATGAGCCTTTAGCTTTTGGAACTGGTTTTAGTCAGGCAGCAGAGCAGACGTTTACACTTCATTCAGATGTGTCTAATATTTCGCAAATAAAAATGTATATGCAAATTGACTGTCCTTCAACAGGTTGTGATGATTGGGATAGGTATGCTAATATAATGGTTAGAGATCCTGATTCTGGAGATTGGTATGAAATTGGGCGTTATATCACACCTTATTGGGTTGGAACTCAATTGTTGCCGAGAGGTTTAGAGTTTGATGTAACGGATTTCAAATCGTTATTAACTGGTAGTGTGGAAATAAGAATTTATATTGAAAACTGGACGGCTAAGGCTGATTTGGTTTCTATTGATTTTGACTATATTGAAGGAACGCCAGATTACGAATACTATGCGATTGCTGAGGTAATGCAATATAATGCGAATTCCTTAGAAGGAGTTCCTTATGGTGTCAATCACAATTTTGATTTAACAAGAACTGTTTCAGTTCCTTCGAATACAGAATCTGCACATCTTAGAACTGTTATTTCAGGTTGGGGACATGCAACGCCAAATGATTCAGATGGAAGACCTTGCGCAGAGTGGTGTTATAGAACACATGATGTTAAGGTTAATGGAGCTTCAATGTTTCAGCATAATATGGGGCCAATAGGCTGTGCTTCAAACCCTATAAATAATCAAAACCCAGGAAATTGGACGCCTGATAGAGCAGGTTGGTGTCCAGGAATGGTGGTTCCTCCAAGAATTGATCAATTTGCTACTTCTATGGCTGGAAACTCGTTTTCTTTTGAGTACGATTACGAAGATTGGGTTAGTGATTTGGCTGGTGGTGGCGCTTTTTACGCAACGTCTACTTTTGTTGTTGTTAAAAGTAATACACCAATTAATAAGCCTGTAGTTACCGATTAAATAAAATTAATTATTATACCAATAAAGCACGTTTTAGGCGTGCTTTTTTGATTTATTATAGTTTCAATTTTCATTAACGAGCATTTAAAATTTGTATTTTGGTAATATGTTTAATCGTAAGAAGTGTGTTGACAACAAAAATAAGTTATAAATGAGAGCATTAGTCATATCAGGAGGAGGAAGTAAAGGTGCTTTTGCGGGCGGTGTTGCGCAATATTTGACTAAGGATTTAGGCCGAAACTACGACATGTATTTGGGAACCTCTACTGGGAGCTTGTTGGTGCCTCATTTAGCTGCCAACGATGTTGGTAAGTTGTATAATGTTTTTACAAATGTAGAGCAGCGGGATATTTTTAGTATAAGCCCTTTTGTTCAACGTCAAAAAGGAAATCGTGAATACGTTTCCATTGATTTTGTGAATTCGTTATGGCAATTTATTAGAATGAAGCGAACGTTTGGTGAGAGTAAGTCTTTGAAACGATATATTAGACGAAACCTTACAAAGGAAGAGTTTGATAGAATTAGAAGCACTAAAGAGGATGTAGTTGTAACTGTTTCTAATTTATCTATGAATCGCGTAGAGTATAAGTCGATTAAAGAGTTTAGTTACGAAGAGTTTTGTAATTGGATTTGGATATCGTGTAATTATATTCCGTTTATGTCTTTAGCTACTGTTGATGGTTATGAGTATGCAGATGGTGGTTTGGGTTGTGTAATTCCAATTCGAGAGGCAATAGAGCGAGGTGCGACTGAAGTAGATGCGATTGTTTTAGAGTCTGAAAATATGAAAAATCAAAAAGTATTGGGTAAGAATCCGTTTTCTTTAATGTTGAGTTTGTTCGGACATCTTTTGGATCAAGTTGAAAAAAATGACATCACAATAGGTAAGTTGGCAGCTAAAAATAAGGGAGTAAAGCTTAATTTGTATTATACACCAACAAGCCTCACGGAGAACTCTTTAATTTTCAGTAAGCGTTTAATGGTAAAATGGTGGGCTCAGGGTTATGAGTATGCTAAAAGAAAACATGAAAAGCCAGTTTCCTGATAGTTTTTTACCAAATTTCAGAAACTTCTTCTTTAATAAATGATAGTGCTGCATCGCTTGGAGATCGCTTATCCATCATGTCGCTTAAAATGACTTCTCGTAGTTTGTCAGCTGAATCTACTCTGTCTGATAATGTAGCTTTTCTAATCATCTGGATCGTTGCGTTTTTTGCGGTAGAAGTAATGCTCCAGCACTTGTCTGTAACGTAGATTTGTTGTGCTAAATTATGGTCAAATTCTTGTTCAATATTTGCTATAAGTAATGATTCATAATCACCTTTATTTGAAGATGTTGGCTTTACCCTTAAGAGTAATTTAGAGGGTTTAGTTCTTTCCAAAAAAAGAGACATGCGCTCATAAGCTTGAAGTCGTAATGGTAGAGCTTCTTTTTGAAGGTCTTTTTGTACCAAATAATTCCTCCGGTTATTTTCATTTTCTACATGTTCTCTAAAAAATAAAAAAGCAATTGCTCCAGTAACTATTGCTGGTATGCAGTATAATAATAAGCCTAAGATATCTAATTCCATATTGGGTTTAAAGTGTTTTTAATTTGTAGTTTCTGATTGTTTCAAGTTACCACCCAAAAATATACAATCTTTTAAATCTTGCATAGAAGAAAAGGGAACTTTTGTTTTATGGTACATGTAAGTTGCACTTAACTCTTGAGATAAGTTGTGGTCATCTACATTAACTTCAACATCATCCATATTAAACTGACATGGATGTTCATGTCCAGCTGCATGTGTAATTTCAATTAATTCTTTTTTAAATGATTTAAAATACTGGGCTAATCGTTCAGATTTTAAGGGTGGATTTATTCCATTTTGAAGCCATTTACTTTGTGTCGCAATACCAGTAGGACAGCGGTTTGTATGACAAACTTGAGCTTGTATGCAGCCGATACTCATCATAGCTTCACGAGCTACATTTACACAATCTGCTCCCATTGCAAATGCCATAGCTGCCTTTGCTGGAAATCCTAGTTTACCACTCCCAATAAATACAATACGTTCTGATAAATCTTTGCTTTCAAATAATTTGTATAAATCGCCAAAAGCATAAACCCAAGGCAAGCTAACGTGGTCTGCAAAACTTGGAGGAGCAGCACCTGTGCCACCTTCGCCACCATCAACAGTAATGAAATCTGGACCTTTACCAGTTGCAATCATGATATCTGCAAGTTCTGACCATTGATCTAATTTTCCTATAGCTGCTTTAATTCCGACAGGTAAACCAGTTTGTTCAGCAATATCTTCAATAAAATCTACAAGTTCTGGAACATTTGAAAATGCTTTATGATTAGGAGGAGATAGAACATCCTTGCCAATTTCTACACCTCTAATTTCTGCAATTTCTTTTGTGATCTTTGCTCCAGGAAGAACACCACCTTTACCTGGTTTCGCGCCTTGTGATAGTTTTACCTCAATAGCTTTAATAAAAGGGTTGTCTTCAACTAGTTTTATCATCTTTTCCATTGAAAACCCACCATCTTCAGCTCTTACTCCAAAATATCCTGTTCCAAAATGAAAAACAACATCACCTCCGTTTTTATGATATGGAGACAAACCTCCTTCACCAGTGTTATGATAAGCATGAGCGATTTTAACACCTTTATTCAATGATTCTATAGCTTTCGCAGATAATGAACCAAAACTCATTGCAGAAACGTTTATAATAGAAGCAGGGCGATAAGGCTTGCGTCTTTTATTGTATGCTCCCATGACTTTTGCACAAGGAATAAAGGATTTGTCAATACTGTTAGGATGATTGGCACCAATTTTAAAGGGCATCATCGCATTATTAATAAAAATATGCTGATGCGCATAAATATCACGATCAGTACCAAAGCCTTCATAATTGTTTTCTTGCTTTGCAGAAGCGTAAATCCAACTACGTTCTATTCTATTAAAAGGTAATTCTTCTCTATTGTTAGCTACAAAATATTGACGCATTTCAGGTCCAATACTTTCTAGAAGATAACGAATATGTCCAATGATTGGGAAGTTATGACTAATGGTATGTCTTTTTTGGAAAAAGACATCTCGAATAGCAATTAATGCTAAAACAATTATAATCCATAGCCACCAAGGGATATTGGATAGTGTATCTAAAATTGATTCCATATTAGTATTGGTTTAAATAATCAAATGTCATTTGAGTTAATGCTCTGACGCCTAGTAATAAACCACTTTCGTCTATAAAAAAACTTGGTGTATGATGTGGGTGAAGTTCGGTATCGCCTATAGTCATGCCGCCAAGATAAAAATAAAAACCAGGAATCTTTTCTTGAAAATACGAAAAATCTTCACCAATTGTTTCAGCTTTAATCTGAACCACTTTATCTTCTCCAGCTGCTTTTTTTAGACTTGGTAACATGTCTCTTACTAAATCATGATTATTATAAGTTATTGCAGTTTGATTTCTGAAAGAAATGGTAGCTTCTCCACCATAAGCTTTAGCAATGGTTTCTGTCATTTCTGTCATACGCCTAATAATTAGTGCTTTCATGTCTGGATCTAAAGTTCTAACTGTTCCTATAAGTTCTGCCGTTTCAGGAATGATATTAAATCGAACACCACTGGTGATTTTTCCAACTGTAATTACAGCAGCTTCATTAATAAGTTTTGATTCTCGACTAATTATGGTTTGTAAACCGTCAATAATTTTTGCTGAAATTAATATAGGATCAACACCTAACCAAGGCGCAGCTCCATGAGCCTGTTGCCCTTTTACATTAATGACAAACCGTTCTACAGCAGCCATAGCGCCTCCTGGTTTGTAATGTATTTGTCCGACTTCAACCATTGATCTCAAATGCAAACCAAAAATGGCATCTACTTTCGGGTTCTCAAGAACACCTTCTTTGATCATTAATTTTGCGCCACCTTCTTCTCCAGGAGGAGGACCTTCTTCAGCAGGTTGAAAAATAAATTTCACAGTACCTTTAATTTTATCTTTATTCTTTGAGAGAATTTCAGCAACCGACATTAAAATTGCGGTATGACCATCATGTCCACAAGCATGAGCCACACCTGTTTCATTTCCTAAGTAATCAGTAGTGAAAGTAGATTTAAATGATAAATCACTGTCTTCGGTAACTGGAAGAGCATCAATATCTGCCCTAAGAGCTACTACTTTTCCGGGATGATTACCTTTTAAAATACCAACAACTCCTGTAATAGCAACACCAGTTTGTACTTCTAAACCCAATGATTTGAGGTGTAATGCTATTTTTTCTGCGGTCTTAAATTCTTGATTTGATAATTCTGGATGTTCATGAAAATCACGTCTCCATTCGATCAATTTAGACTCTATTTCAATAAACTGTGATTCTAAATCATTTTGAGCAAATGTGCTTGTAATTCCTAAGAGTAGAAACGCATATAGGGTTTTCATGGTTATGTTTTTTGTTTAAAAACCTAAATATATATCAAAAATTAGCCGCCGCAATGATTGTTTATAATTATTGATAAAAGCAATGCGTATAACCTAATGCAAATAGTTATTTTTATGGTTCTAAAAACGACAAAGAATTGGAAAAATATTTAAGCCAGCTAAATGAAGCACAATTAGCACCAACATTACAAAAAGACGGTCCAATGATTGTTATTGCTGGAGCTGGTTCTGGTAAAACTCGAGTATTGACTTATAGGATTGCTTATTTAATGAGTCAAGGTGTAGATTCGTTTAATATTTTAGCATTAACCTTTACGAATAAAGCGGCCAAAGAAATGAAAGGCAGAATTGCTGATATCGTTGGAGATGGTGAAGCAAAAAATCTTTGGATGGGAACATTTCACTCCGTGTTTGCTAAGATTTTACGTTTTGAAGGACATCATTTAGGCTTTCCAAGTAATTTTACAATTTACGATACACAAGATTCTCAAAAACTATTAGGCTCCATTATTAAAGAAATGGGCTTAGATAAAGATATCTATAAAACAAAACAGGTTTACAGTAGAATTTCATCATATAAAAATAACCTAATTACCGTTAAGGCATACTTAAAAAATCCAGAACTCATTGAAGCAGATACTGCAGCAAGACGTCCACGAATAGGTGAAATTTACAAAAACTACGTAGACCGCTGTTTTAAAGCTGGTGCGATGGATTTTGATGATTTGTTGCTAAGAACAAATGAGTTATTAACGCGTTTTCCAAATGTATTAGCTCAGTATCAAAATAAGTTTAGATATATATTAGTAGATGAGTATCAGGATACCAATCATTCACAATATCTAATTGTAAGAGCCTTGTCTGATCGTTTTCAAAATATATGTGTGGTTGGTGATGATGCGCAAAGTATTTATGCCTTCCGTGGAGCTAACATCAATAATATTTTAAACTTTCAGAAAGATTATGATGACGTTAAAGTGTTTAGGCTTGAACAAAATTATCGATCTACAAAAAACATTGTAGGAGCAGCAAACTCGGTTATAGAACATAACAAAACGAAATTGGATAAAATCGTTTGGACAGCTAACACTGAAGGTGAAAAAATAAAAGTAAATCGCTTGATGACAGATGGCGATGAAGGTCGTTTTGTAGCGAGTTCTGTTTTTGAAAATAAGATGCAACATCAGTTACCAAATAGTGATTTTGTTGTTTTGTATAGAACTAATGCACAATCTCGTGCTATTGAAGATGCACTTAGAAAACGAGATATTCCATATCGTATTTATGGTGGACTATCATTTTATCAACGAAAAGAGATTAAAGACGTCACAGCATATTTGCGATTAATATTGAATCCAGCAGATGAAGAAGCTCTAAAACGTGTTATTAATTATCCTGCTCGTGGAATAGGTCAAACAACTATAGATCGATTAGTAGTTGCAGCAAATGGCTTTGAGAAAACCATTTTTGAAGTGCTTCAGAATATTGATAAAATTGATATTAACATCAATAATGGAACAAAAAATAAACTACGAGATTTTGTAACACTTATTGAGAGTTACCAAGTTATGAATCAAACAGCAAATGCTTTTGATTTAACAGAACATGTGACTAAATCTAGTGGTTTAATTAGAGAGGTTAATAAAGATGGAACACCCGAAGGACAAGTTCGTTTAGAGAATGTTGAAGAATTATTAAACGGTATTAAAGATTTTGTTGAGGGTCAAATAGAACTTGCTGATGCAGGAGATACTTTATCAGAATTTTTAGAAGATGTTGCATTAGCAACCGATTTGGATGCAGATAAAGGCAATCCAGATCATGTGGCTTTAATGACAATTCATATGGCTAAAGGACTAGAATTTCCTTATGTCTATATTGTTGGAATGGAAGAGGATCTGTTTCCTAGTGCTATGAGCATGAATACCAGAAGCGAACTAGAAGAGGAGCGACGTTTATTCTATGTGGCTTTAACAAGAGCAGAAAAACAAGCGTATTTAACCTATACTTTATCTCGTTATCGTTGGGGAAAATTGATAGATGCTGAACCTAGTCGTTTTATTGAAGAAATTGATGATCAATTTGTAGATGTTTTAACGCCAATAAACGAACCTCGTCAAAACCCTATGTTATCTGCGGATATTTTTGGTGATATAGAACCCAATCGTATTCGATTTAAAAAACCAATTAAACGGAAACAAGAGGCAAAACCTGCAAAGTTTGTTGCACCTAAAAATTTGAAACCTGTTGCTAAATCTTCGGCTTCTAATGATAAAACGAATCTATTTGATGGTAAATTATCGGTTGGAAATATTGTAGAGCATACGCGTTTTGGTAAAGGTGAAGTATTAAAGATAGAAGGTAAAGGTCCTGATGTAAAAGCCGAAATTAATTTTGAAGTTGGAGGTGTAAAGAAGCTATTACTTCGTTTTGCGAAACTAGATGTTCTAGGCTAATTATCGTACCATAAAAACTGAATTGACATTTCCTTCATCATCATATTCTTTAACAGAATTATTTGGATCAAGAATCCAATTTCCATCTATTATAAATTTGTAATGATGTTTGCCTGCAGGTAATGGTAATCGATATTTCCAATACCCATTATCAGTTTTAGTCATTTGGAGGTCGCTTTCATTCCAATCGTTAAAAGATCCTGATAGAACCACACTGTTAGCTTCCTCATATCCTTTTAGAAGAAATGTAGCGTATTTCCCTACGTTTATTCGAGAGTTAAATTCACTAAATTCATTTTTTACCTTATCAGGATTAGAAGGATCTTCCATCCATTGTCCGTCAACTATAAAACGATAATCATATTCTCCAGGTTTCATCTGAACTTTTAGTTCCCAACCATTTTCAATTTTATACATTCTAAAGAGATGCTCATTCCATTTATTGAAAGAACCAGCCACAATAACATTTTGAACATCATCATGACCTCTTAATCTAAAACGCACATTTCCATTATCATCTGGATATGCTTTAGGGTACATTTTGAGATTGTAAACATGAAGATTTTCTCCGTTTAGATCTTTAGCGTCAACAGCATTGGGAGTATTCTTATTTGGTTCTGCCCAATACTCATTGTTTATAATGAACTTAAATTCCCAAGTAAATTCACCTTCAAATTTACTTACAGGTTTTCTAAGTTGGTAAGTGTCTTCATCAATTTTAGTCATTTTCCAATCATACTTTGACCAATTATTGAATTCTCCAGAAACCACAACATTTTCAACTGTTAAGTCGTCAAAATTAATTCTGTTTCCTGCTTTATCGTGTGATAAGGTTTCGTAATCTGATCGATGAAAAGTAAATACAACATCTTCATTTTCAATAGTATATCCTTTTTGATTTTGAGCAAAAGAAGAGTGTATCGTGATAACGAATAGGAGAATGATTGTATATAAAGACTTTATTGTCATTGCCTGTATAATGGATTCTTTACAAAGTAAAGCTTTTCTTTTTTATAATTTATAATTGTACGTTGTTGCCTAAAAAATTCATAACCTAAAATACCATCAAGCCTAGTTCCAAAAGCTTTATTCAAATGGTTGAGGTTTGTTAAAATGGTTTGCATAGGACCAAAGTAAATAGACTCCGTCAATTTAACACGATACAATTTTCCTGCCAAAACCTCAATCTTTTTTCCGCTAGCACCAATTAATTGCATTCGTCGCTTTGGGAAAAATTGTTTCAAAGCCTCTTTGTTAATTTTTTTATTGAGTTGATTGTATTCAGCTGCTGTATCCAGTCCAAATTTTAATGTTTGTCCATCTACAGACGCTTCAATTACAATAGTGTGTTTTTTTAATTTGAAATCGACACTGTCAATTAGTTTTTCTAGGTAAACAGAATTGTCAAGTTTTTCTCCTTTAGCATTTACTTTAGAGAGTGTAATTTGATTAAGGTGCATGTCTATAAAGACTTCATAATTTTTTAATATATCATAACCAATAATTCCTAAGAGATGCATTTTTTTACTGATTTCGATATGTGATAAATCAATAACATCAGAAAGCATGTTTTGAATGACTAAATCTTTTATAATAAATTCTCTTAAGCGTTTTTCTAATGGATTGTCAATAAAATCAATAACTCCAGAGGTTTGCTTTAACGCATCTAAATTAGAATTTTTGCCCTTAAAATGGTTCTTATTTAGAATTAGGGTTTCAGAACCTGTATCAATAATAAAATTCCCTTTTTGATTTAGCAGTTCTGCTTCTATAACAATAAGATGATCTATAAGCTTAAACGGAATCCTTGTTGTGTAACTATTTAATAATTCAGCTTGTGGAAACGAAAGTATTTGGTTGCTTTCTTTATTAGAACCAAATAATGCTAACGTACTGAATAATAATATGTAAAAGATGTTCCGCATATTATATAGACGTTTTTATTAAAGAGATGTTACAGTAATTTATTCTAAATGTGTTTCCGTAAACAGTTTTAATTTGGTCCATGTATCGATTAATTCTAAACCAATCCAACCATGACCAGCATCTGGATAAAGTGTAAATTCATTTACAACTCCTAATTGAGTAAGTTTTACTTCCATATCGACACCTTGACTCACTGGAATTAAAGGATCTTGTCCACCATAAAACAAAATGGTAGGAGGAGCTGAGGCAGTCATTTGATGAAACGGACTTACGAGTTCTAAAAATTCTAAAGAAGGATCAATACCATAAACCTCAAACAATTCTTGTAGTAATGGATCTTCATTTTCTAAATATGCTGGATCAGTAAAGTTTGTTGGACCTACAATACTACAAACCATACTCGTGTTGCTGTCTTCATCGTAAGCATAACTCCAAAGCATCGCTATATGTGCACCTGCACTTGTACCAATAAAGCCTATATCATCTGAAATCACATACTCAGACTGATTGTTTTTTAGAAAGCTAACAATTGATGAAATATCATCGATTTGCATTGGGAAGGGCGGATTGTTTTCAGTTGCTAATCTATAATTGACATTTACTACAGCTATATCTGGAAAATCTTGAAGCATTAGATTTTTTAGTAAATCCATTTCTGATTTATCGCCAGAAGTCCAGCCACCACCATGAACCAAAATCATGATCTTTGTAGTTATAGTTCTTCCAGCTGGCAAATAGATATCCAAAACTTGATCGCCATCATTACCATAGGGAACATTGAGTTCTTGTCTAAATTCTAAAGCCGTTTCATCTTCAAGATCATTAGGTGTAGATGAATCATCATCAGAGCAAGCAACTAAACTAATTGAAATAAAAAGAAATAGAAACGTGTATTTAATGGTCTTCATAATGAAATAATTAATTACTTTGTAAAGTGTAATAGCAATATACATATTTATGGCTGAATTAATTCGGATTTATGAGGAGAACCCTAACCCAAAAGAGGTTAGAAAAGTTGTTGATGTGCTTAAGCGCGGAGGATTAATTATTTATCCTACTGATACAGTTTATGGTTTAGGTTGTGATATTACAAATATCAAAGCTTTAGAGAAAATAGCGAGAATTAAAGGTGTCAAATTAGAGAAGTCTAATTTTTCATTTATTTGTCATGATTTAAGCAATTTAAGCGACTATGTAAAACAGATAGACACTACAATTTTCAAAATCTTGAAGCGTGCACTTCCAGGTCCTTATACATTTATTCTTCCTGGTTCTAAAACCTTACCACATCCTTTTAAAAAGAGAAAAACTGTTGGTATCCGAGTACCAGACAATAGTATAGCTTTAGAAATTGTACAACAACTTGGTCATCCAATTGTGTCTACCTCAATTCATGATGATGATGAAATAATAGAGTATACGACAGATCCTGAGTTGATTCTTGAAAAATGGGATAACCTTGTGGATCTTGTTATTGATGGAGGTTATGGTGATAACGAACCATCTACAGTTATTGATTTATCTGAAGATGAGCCTATAATTATTAGAGAAGGGAAAGGAAGTTTAGAAATTTTTTAAGCATAAAAAAAGCCCAATCATTTGATTGAGCTTCTTTATTTATTTTCTTAGAATTAATTACCAGCAGATAAGCTTTTCATTTCTTCTTCAACCATTTGGTAGAATTGATCAATTTTGGGTAATACAACGATTCTTGTACGTCTGTTTTTTGCTCTATTTTCAGCAGTATCATTTTCTACTAATGGCACATAATGACTACGACCAGCAGCAATTAACTGTTGTGGATTCACTTTAAGTTCTTCAAGAACACGAACTACAGATGTTGCACGCTTCACACTTAAATCCCAATTATCAATTAACACACCTTTAGAGTAAGTTTTGCTATCTGTGTGAGATTCTACCATAGCTTCAAAGTTTGGTTTGCTATTGATTACAGCAGCCACTTTAGCCAATACATCTTTTGCTTTAGTAGTTACATTATAGCTTCCACTCTTAAATAATAATTTATCAGCAATAGAAATAAATACGACACCTTTCTCAACATTAACTTCAATATCTGGATCATCGATACCAACTGCTTTTTTCAAGCTAGATACGATTGCTAAGGTTACGCTATCCTTTCTAGTCAAAGCATCTTGCAAACGCGTAATTTTAAGATCTCTTTCTTTTAAGCTTTCTAAAGACTTTTCTAGGTTTTCCGCTCCTTTTTGAGTCAAGGTCGTTAAGTTTCCTTTAGTATCAATTAAATCTAGGTTGGTTTTACGTAAATCAGATAACTGATCTTTCATTGTTTCAACACGAGCTTGTGCGGCTGCATTGTCAGATAAACAGCTATTCAATTTAACTGTTGCAGAATTCAATAAGTCTTGAGTTTCTTTTTGCTCTTGTTCGAGTGCCATAAATTCTTTCTTAGAAACACATGAAGTCAAAATGAACATCCCAGCAACGCTTAATAGCATTAATTTTTTCATAATAAAGTTTAATAATTAGTTGTTGTTAACTTACCAAAATTAGATAAAAGAAAACATGTAAGACTCTTCTTTAACTAAACTTTTAACAGTTTTATGAACAATTAATAAATAGAACGTTTTCTTATGAAGTAAGACCAGACAATAGATTTCGTTTTGTAGTAGTTTTTTTTCTTCGGAAGTTGTTTGCGTTTCTTCAAAAGATGATTTAGGTTAGCGTAAAAGCTGAAGTGCGCTTTAAAAATGGCTAGAAAATGTCCAAATTTTAAACTCAATAGAAACTTTATACCTGCAATTCCATCTAAAACTAGTCGGATAAATATAATTCCGAAAAGGAAACCATCAGCGTTTTTAGTAATAGTAAACAAGCTATTTCTAAAGTTGAGATATGTTTTCTTCGGATGTAAAGCACTTAATGTTGCGCCTCCAACATGATAAACTGTTGATGTGCCAATATATTTTGTAGAAAAACCAGCATTAAAAGCGCGCCAGCACAAATCGATTTCTTCAAAATGCGCAAAATAGGTTTCGTCAAATCCTTTTAAAGATTCAAACGTAGATTTTCTTATAAAGAAGCAAGCACCAGAAGCCCAAAAAATAGTTTTGGTATCGTCGTATTGCCCTTTGTCTTCTTCAATAGTATCAAAAATTCGACCTCTACAGAAAGGATAAGCATACTTGTCAATAAATCCACCAGCAGCTCCAGCATATTCAAAATGAGACTTCTTTTTGAAATCTAAAATTTTGGGTTGAATGATTGCCGTATTTGAGTTGGACTGAAATTCTTCTATAATAGGAGTGAGCCAATTTTGTGTCACTTCTATATCGCTGTTAAGCAAACAAAACACATCAGCTTCAATATGTTTTAAAGCATCGTTATAGCCTTTAGCATAACCACCATTAACTTCATTTTGAATAATATGTACTTGAGGGAATTGTTGTTTTAAGAGATTTACAGAATCATCAGTTGATGCATTATCTGCCACATAAATATCAGCCTCTTGTGAATATGTAATAACTGAAGGTACAAACTGCTCAAGCAATTGCTTCCCATTCCAATTTAATATGACAACAGCTATTTTCATTTATAATCAGGAATATCTTTTAAAAACTCATATCGTTCGTTTTCAAAATCCATGACACAATAATAATGATTAATTCCGTTAGTGACCATCAAGTAACTTGCATTTAAAGTTAAGTTATATCTCGCAATCTGGTCAAAAGCAGTTTGATCTATTTTAATTTTATGCGATTTACATTCGACAATAAGATGGATACTTCCGTCAGAATTAAACACTACAATATCATAACGTTTTGATAAGCCATTAACTTTGAGTTCTTTTTCAACATTAATTAAAGATTTTGGATAATTTTTATGCTGAATTAAATACTGAACGCAGTGTTGACGTACCCATTCTTCAGGTTGTAAAATGATGAATTTTTTACGAATCTCATCGAAAATAGAAACTTTATTTTCGTTACTTTTGAAACGGAATTCAAACTTTGGAAGGTTGAGTTCGTGCATATAAATAAGTTCAGTTTTTTTCAAAGTTAACTTACAATACACAAATACCAAAAACCAAACGCATTTTTTGGATTTTGAATCTATAAATTTGGAATTTTACACGCATTGGAAGACGTAAAGCAAATTGTTGCAGATATAAAAAAAGGTCAAATCAAACCCATTTATTTTTTAATGGGAGAGGAGCCTTATTATATTGATGCGATTTCAGATTATATTGAAAAAAATGTCCTTGCTGAAGAGGAGAAAGGTTTTAATCAAATGGTCTTGTATGGTCGTGATGTTACCATTGACGAGATTGCAAGTAATGCTAAGCGTTATCCTATGATGGCTGAACGTCAAGTGGTCATTGTAAAAGAAGCTCAAGATTTATCGCGCACGATTGAAAAATTGGCGAGCTATGCCGAAAACCCACAACCAACAACCGTTTTAGTATTAAATTATAAATACAAAAAGATAGACAAACGTAAAGCTTTGTACAAGACATTAAAAAAGTCTGGTGTTGTTTTTGAAAGCAAGAAGCTTTATGAAAATCAAGTATCAGACTGGATTCGTCGTGTGCTTTCTGGACAGAAATATACCATTTCGCCGAAAGCTTCACAAATGTTGGTAGAGTTTTTAGGAACTGATTTAAGTAAAATTAATAACGAATTAGAAAAGCTTAAGATTGTTCTTCCAGAAGGCACACAAATTACTCCGGAGCACATTGAAGAGAATATAGGAATAAGTAAAGATTATAATAATTTTGAATTGCGTAAAGCCGTTGGAGAGCGAAACAGTTTAAAGGTATTTAAGATTGTAAATTATTTTGCGAACAATCCAAAAGATAACCCAATGGTAGTAACGGTTTCGTTACTATTTAATTTCTTTTCTCAGTTATTGCATTTTCATGGATTGCATGATAAAAATCCGAGAAACGTAGCGTCAGCCTTAAAAATCAATCCTTATTTTGTAAATGAATATGTGACTGCAGCTCGGAATTTCCCTATGAGAAAAGTGAGCGCTGTTGTATCTATACTTCGTGAGTTTGATGTTAAAAGTAAAGGCGTTAACTCTAATGCTGTGCCTCAAGGTGATTTATTGAAAGAGCTTTTGGTTAAAATATTATGTTAAGTATTTATTCTTCGACTTCACACTAAACTAACACCTTCAGAAGGTTATCTTGGTTCTTAGACTATTTTGATTTGCCATAAAACAGTCAATATTTGTCTATAGTAAAATTAATAGTATTTTTATAAAGCTATTAATCAATTCATTTTAAACCATCACACCTTACTTATGAAATTAACAAAGACTTTATTGACTAAATGCTTTTTAGTATTAGTTATGATTTTTCCTGCATTTACACCTTATGCTCAGAATTCAAAAAATTTCGATACAAACGCTTACTATAGATTAACAACAGAATGGCTTGGAGAAGGAAAATCTCTAGATGTAGTAAATGATGCTAACGACAATAAATTAATTTTAGCTAAAACTGATGATTTCACAGGGCAATTATGGAAAATCACACCTTTAGGAAATGGTTTTTTTCGCTTGACAACAAAATTTAAAGGCGAAGGAAAATCATTAGATGTATATAATGATGGTAAAAATAATCGCTTACAATTGGCAAAAACAGCAAAGGTGTCTGGCCAGTTTTGGAAGATTCAATTATTAGGAAATGGATATTATCGCTTAACTACTCAATGGCAAGGTGATGGAAAATCGTTAGATGTTATTAATGATGGCAAAAACAATAATGAAGTACACCTTGCTAAATCAGCAAATCATACTGGACAATATTGGAAAATACAAGAGGTCATCCCAAATTCCCAATTTCAATCGACCACTTCAAGACAAAACACGTTGAAACAAGGTCAATCACTAACTAAAGGGTCAAGTTTGATTTGTCCAAATAAAAGCTATGAACTTAAATTCCAAACGGATGGTAACCTCGCATTTTATGGAACTAACGGTCGCTATATTTGGGATTCTAAAACCAATGGTATTGGAGAAACTTGTAAATTAAAATCTAGTGGGAATCTTGTGATTCTGGATAAGGCTAAGAATGTAGTTTGGAGTTCAAAAACAAGTGAGCATTTTGACCAAAGGTTTGCTTCAAAAGAGTGGAAGCCCGTAAAGTTAGTGGTTAATGATGCTGGGTTTTGTGGATTGAAAAGCGCCACAGGAAGAGAGGTTTGGTATTGTAACTTAAATAAAACTACTAATAGTGTAACAACTACGTGGAAATTAAAACCTGGAGAGTCACTAAAAAAAGGGTCTAGTTTGATTTCTCCTAATAGAAATTATGAACTTAAATTTCAATCTGATGGGAATCTCTCATTTTATGGAGCTAATGATCGCTATATATGGGACTCTAAAACCAATGGTGTTGGAGTAACTTGTAAATTAAAATCTAGTGGAAATCTAGTGATTTTTGATAGAAGTAATAACGTTATTTGGAGTTCAAAAACAAGTTCACATTTTAATCAAGGGTATGGAACAAAAGAATGGAAACCTGTGAAATTAATAGTTACTGATGCTGGATTTTGTGGATTGAAAAGTGCGACAGGCAAAGAGGTTTGGTATTTAACCAATAATAAAAGCAACACAACCATAAATAATGTACCTTCTAAATTGGTTTTAAAATCTGGTGAATCACTTAAAAAAGGGGAGAGCTTAACATGTCCAAATAGAAGTTATGAACTTAGGTTTCAACTTGATGGCAACCTTGCGTTTTATGGACCTAATGGTAGTTATATTTGGGATGCTAAAACCAATGGTAAAGGTGAGACTTGCATTCTTCAAACAGATGGAAATCTTGTGATTTATGATAAAGCAAAGACTGCTGTTTGGAGTACTGAAACTATGGTATATTTTAATCCAAAGTATGGAACAAAGCAATGGAGAGCTGTAAGATTAGTCGTTAAAGATTCTGGATTTTGTGGTTTAAAAAGTGCAACAGGACAAGTGGTTTGGACTTGTGTGAAATAGTATAAATCTAATTTACAATTGTTTGATGATTTTGATTTGAAGAGCTTTTGAATACTTATTATCTCAAGTATTCATTCTTCTACTTCACACCAAACTGCCAATTCATTACCAGAAGGATCTAAAAAATGAAACCGTTTTCCGCCAGGAAACGAAAAAATATCAACTGATATT
The DNA here is from genome assembly GCF_000797465.1 of Psychroserpens jangbogonensis. GTDB lineage: Bacteria > Bacteroidota > Bacteroidia > Flavobacteriales > Flavobacteriaceae > Psychroserpens > Psychroserpens jangbogonensis. The sequence continues at coordinate 46,179 of NZ_JSWG01000011.1, forward strand.
TCACATCCATGATTAATGATTTTTTGTTTTATTTCTTCTAAGTTTTTATGAAGCAATACAATTAAAGCTCCATTAGTAATGGGGTTGTCAGTTTTTTCAAAACCGCCAAAAACACCACTATCGGCAAAAGACGTATAGGTTGGGCCATAATCTGTAAAGGTCCAGTCAAAAGCATTTGTGTAAAATGTTTTTGTTTTTTCTAAGTCGTTAGCTTTAAACTCGATGTAGTTGATGTGGTTGTCTTTGGTATTCATTTTGCTGTTTTTATCTTTGTTGATTTAAATAGTTAGGTCTAACTTAATAAAAGAAAGCATCACTTTATAAAGAACTGCGATATCTCATCATTATTTTATGAGAATCAGTGGTTTTTTGATGATAATACATGATGTTTTTATCTACTGTAAGAGTAGGAGCTTCAATTAAACTGGAGATCGTTTCTGAAAACAAAATTCTTGGTACCGAAAATTTGGATGATGAGTTTGTTCTAACAGCAACGCAGATTTCAAAAACGGTATCTGAAGTAATTTGTCCTTTCAAATATCTAGTGAAATACAACTCAAGATTATCGCTCGTAATACAAGGTGCATAATAAATATAATTAGCATCATTGATATTTTGCAGTATTGAAGCAGAATTTGAAAGTTTACTAAATGTTGTAGAGTTGTCTTTTTGTGCAACACCTATGGTCGTTTCACAAGGCCCTTCACAAGCTGTATCATCGAAACGAGCGTTAATAAAGTACAAATTTTGCCCATCTAGACTTATTCCGTGGTCCATTATTAACCAGCCTGGAGTATTCATATTAAAGTCTCCTTGAACTCTTCCAATATCACTCATGTTTCCTGCACTAAATGTCCCATGAAAAAGGTTGTTCAATTCATTAGGGTAATCTCTTGTTGATGTCCAATAAAAGTTGCCGTCAATATCCATATCAGCAACGGCATCTAAATGTGGAGTTGTTGTTTGATTCGCACCTGTTAATTCTCCAACATAATTAAAGGTTGAGTCGTTAATTCTAGTGGCATAATATAGCTTTGTATTTATGCCATCATTTAAATTATTAAAGAAAAAATAGTTTCCATTTGGTGAGATAAATGGTTCCATTGCATCAAAGTTTAATCCATTAATTGTAACTTCAGTTTCGGTTCCAAATTGTGGATATACTACTTGTGAATCATTACTGTCACTATCATCTGATGAACATGCGATGATGATTAGTGAGATACATAAGATTTTAAAAAGGGTTTTCATAGATCATTTGATTTTTCAGCAAACTCTTTAAACTGATTCATCCACTTTAGACTCTGTTCTTTAAATTTACTTGGAAATAATTTTGCTACTAATTTAACCAGAACACCATTAAACTTAGTGTACTCAACCTCTGATATGTATTGAGTTTTATTCTGGTTGATGGATTTAAAACTTGTGGTCTGCGTATTGGTCATATGAATGTGTTCATAAAGCGCAATTTTCTTGTTTGGTAAATCAGATAATAGAATAGTTTCTAATAATTCAATTTTCCTTTTTTCTTCAAGAATTATTTTTGATTTTGCGCCTTCTGAATTCGGTGTGCCGTTTATAAGTTCGATACTTTTAAAACCATCTTGCCATTCTTTGAATTTAGTTTCATCTTCCCAAAGCGCTATTGTTTTTTCAATAGGTAAATCAATGTCAACTTTACAAGTGTATTTCACAATCCTATTTGTTTTTGAAACGTTGTTTTATTTTCCTTTTGGTTTGGCATCAAAACTAACCATCCATTGGATGCCAAATTGATCTGTAAACATTCCGAAATATGAATCCCAAAATGTTTTATTCATTGGCATTGAAACTTTTCCATTTGCAGAAAGCTCATTGAATAGCCTTTCTGCTTCTTGTTGAGAATCGGTATTTATAGATACTGAGAAATTATTGCCTTCAGTTACTTGTTTTGCCCATTCTCCACCTGTATCAGATCCCATTAGAACAGTATTTCCAATTGGTAAAGAAATGTGCATGATCTTATTTAATTGAGAATCATCTACTTTACAATTTGGATCGTTTTGCGGCATATCTTTAAATTTACTTACGTAAGCAAAGTCTACACCAAAAGCATTCTTGTAGAAATTAAATGCGTCCTCACAGTTTCCTTTAAATGTTAAATATGTATTTACTGTTGTCATAAGTTCGGTATTAATATTTTATGTTGTTGAGTAAAGATGTACAAGGTATTGATGATTGTTCTCTTCGCTCGTGTATTACAATTGTATGGAACTATAATAGTAAAAAAAAAAGTTTAAAATTCTGGACAATAATTTATTGGAGAATAGAATCCTTCATCAATTCCTATTTTTACATTGTTCAATTCGAAACAGCTTAAAAAACCTCCTACATTAGCATTAATTTGCCAAGCATTAAACAATCCAAATGATGCACCTATCCCTTCATAGAAATAGTGATCATTACTTAGTTTGTATTTGGTTATATAATTAGAACCAATTTGAATGGAATCTATTTCGGTAACTATATCATTATCATAATTCCATTTATAATTTAATACCTCTCCAAGGTTAATATTAAAATCAGCATAGAGTTCTTCAGTGTTTTGGTCATTATGAACAAAATAAACTAAATCAGAATTTTGCCGCATTGCTGCAATATATTTTATATCATAGAATGTTGATTGAAATTCAGGAAGACCTACAGGACTAGAATAGGACTGGTGAAATATAGAGTCAAATTGCTTATAATACATTTTCTTGTATTGTACCTCATTGATAAGAGTATCTCCTTCAAAGTAATACAATAATTTCCTTCTTCTAGTTTCTAAGATATCATTAGCATTATCTAAATTTTTAACACTTCCATTTATATACCACTTGTTTGATTCAGAAACCATTATAACTGGGTCATTTATAGTATTTTGATTATTTGATTGAGAAACGTTGTTGCTCGAACAACTTACAAACACATATACTAATAGTATAACAATATTTTTTTTCATGATCGTAACTTAAATGATATATCAAATCAGTTGATTAAAGATATAAATTTAAATTAGAATGGGAGTGAAGCAATAGTTATCCTCGATATAAACAACAGTAATCAATCACTAACTTTATAATTCCCGGGTGTAAATTCAAAAGTTTTCATTAATCGATTCCAAGTGTTACTTTGTGAGATTGCTAACGTTAAAAAACACACTTCTTCTTTGGTAAAAAAATCTAATAAGGAATTAAAAATATCATCTAGAATTGGTTTACGATCTAATTTGGTAAGGATGTCTGTGAAATTTAGTGTTGCTCGTTCTCTTTCAGAAAAATAAGGTGTTTCTTCCCAAACACATAAAGAGGATAAACGCAGTTCAGTCTCACCAAGATGTTTTAATTCCTTATGGTGCATGTCCACACAATAGGCACAGCCATTCTTTTGAGCTGTTCTCAATCTGATTAGTTCTATTAATTTCCTGTCTAATGAAGAATTAATAATTGAATCTTCAATAGTTCTTAAGTTTTCAAACATTCCATTGGGAATATCCTGATATGTAATTCGTTCCATAAATATGTTTTTAGTTATGAAGCAAATTTATAGATCGTAAGTGTTTTATAAATTAAGGTATCTTAAGAAAAGAAATTATTTAGTGTGTCTTCTTAACTCGCTTAAATATTCAGGAGTAATTTCGAGGTAAGACGCAATCATGTATTGAGGAACTCGTTGAATAAAATCAGGTAGTTTTTTTTACAAAATCGGTATACCGATCTTTACTTTTCATTTGAAGAAAAACATCGTTTTTTCGAAGATTAGCAATTAGCATATTTTCAGTAATAATTCTAAATAATCGTTCGAACTTTGGGTTTTCAATATACAATTCTTCTAAAGTTTCTTTTGAAAGATAAAGAACTTCAGTTTCCTCAAGGGCTTGTAGATATTGGCTAGATGGTGTTTTTTTTATAAAACTTTCCATATTTGTTACCCACCAATTATCGATTGCAAATTGGGTGATTTTTTCATTTCCTTTAGTATCTATATAATAGGAGCGAACGACTCCTTTTAAAATAAAGTAATTGTATCTGCATACCGAGTGTTCATTTAAGAGGAATTCTTTTTTTTGAAATGTTTTAGTTTTTAATTTAGAATAAAATAAATCAATTTCGGAGTCATTGAAAACGACATACCTATTAAAATATTTTTTGATTTGTTCTTTCATTAAAACCTCAAGTGACTTATTATAGCCAATGTGTTAGTGAATTTTTGCTTCGTTTATGTGTTTTATTGGCTAGGTCTAAATTAGTAAAAGAAAACGAACCAGTGGGAAATCTGAAGAGTTTTTCGATTAGATGAAACCCTTTCAATAGATAATAAACCTTGTCTTCACAACTATTAGTTTCTAATTTGAATTAATTCACTTTCTAATGCTTCCTTTGATTCTTGTTGTGAAGAATTTAAAACTCCATCTAATAAATTATTCGATTCATAAGGATCGATATCTAAATCATACATTTCTTGATTACCATTTGAATCAGTAAATAATTTAAATTGACCGTTACTCAAAACCCAGCTCTCAGTAGTGCCATCATCTTTTTCTGAGTATTGAAAATTGCGATGTGTATTAGTTGCTGATAATAGGGATTTAAAACTTTTACTATCGTTTATAGATGGAACAGTAATTCCTGATAGCTCAGCAATCGTTGCAAATAGGTCTGTACTTGTTATTAAATTGTCATCTGTGACACCAAATCTTCCAACATTTGCTCCTGAAACAATTAAAGGTGTATTAATGCCACCTTGATATAATGATCCTTTTGCAGTAGTGCTAGAGTACGGTAATTGTGCCACTTGATTGGGAGTACCATTGTCACCTACAAATATTATAATAGTATTATTTCTTTCATTTTCTGGAATGTTGTCAAGCAAACGTCCAATTTGAAAATCCATGGCTTCAATAGCAGCTAAATAGTATGGTAAAGGTTCCATCCCATCAACATAATCTGGTAGATTTCCTTGAGAATGCATTTCAGCAGGAGGTGCATGAAAAGGAGTATGTGGTGCAGTATAGGCTAACCATAAAAACCAAGGTTTGTCTTGTGAATCTATCCAATCTATTGATAAATCTGTAAACTTTTCAGTTATGTAATCTGTTTCAGTCGTTTGCTGATCATTATTTAAAAGTGGCCATTGATAGTAACTCTGAACACCTCCACCAACTAGACCAGCATAATAATCCATACCAAAAGTTTCAGGATTCATTTGATTCAATCCGTTTCCAGAAAGATGCCATTTGCCTATAACTGCTGTCGAATAAGAATCATTAGTTTGTTGCTTAATATACTTTTGTAATATAGTTTCTGAATTATTTAATTCATCATTAGCCCACTTAACACCAGTTCGATATCCATATTTTCCAGTAAGTATTGACGCTCTTGTTGGAGAACATGTAGAATAAACCCAGCAATTACTGAAGGTTATTCCAGAATTTGTAAAATTATCAATATTTGGCATATTAGGTTTTAAGTTACCTTCAGAAAAACCGTTGGTAGCATCTTTTCCCATGTCGTCAGCTAAAATGAATAAAATATTTGGTGAAGAAGGAGTAATTGTCTCATCATCTAGATTTGTAGTTTCAGTTTTATTGCACCCAAAAAACACTATCAGACATATTAATAGGAGGTAGCTAGTTGGCTTAAATCGTTTTATCATAATTAATCAGTTAGTAGTGGAATTGTTCCAACTTAGACTAGTAATAATAGAATTGGTTTAATTGGATACCATGTGATAATGATTATTCGTAAATGAGACTACATATCTGTTAACTAATTTCCATTATTTCACCATCTTCTGGAATCAAAACTTTATTTGCTAATTGCTTATTTGTCAATATTTCTTTTAGTTCTGTTCTAGTTAATGGACAATGGTTTATAGATTCCATATGATTTGCAATGACTTTTCCTGACGAGTTTTTCACAAATGTTAGAATATCTTCAACATTCATAATAAGCTGTTTAAACAAATCAAACTGAGCAGCACCACAAGCTAAAACACTAATCTCTGGTTTATAGTTCTTTAAAACTTTATCGACTGAATCTGTATAAATTGTATCGGAACTTAGATAAATTGATTTTTGATTTGGTAGTTTTAAGTAGAAGCCAATTACATTTCCCATTGGTTTCGCGACAAATCCGTAACCATGTCTAGCTGGAATTCCTTCAATTGTTCCCCCTAAAAAGGATTGTTCTTCCCAGTATTTTAATGTTTGAACAACATTTAATCCTTTCTTCTTAAATGCTTTTTCATCCTTAATGCTGCAAGTAACAGGGATGTTTTTTTGAATTAAAAATTCAACACCTTTATTGTCAATATGATCTGGATGTTGATGTGTTATCAAACAATGAGTTACTTTATCTAGTATTGGTTTTACATTGTTGGGCATGGGAACTGTTGGATTCTTCCTTGCTTTATGCCTAAAAAGTGTAAAAGTTGGCATAATCCCTTGTCCTCCAAGCATTGGATCGATTAGTATTACCTCATGTTCCGTTTCCAGAATCATAGTTGCATTTCTTATATGATGAATTTTCAACATTTTGAATCATTTTATATTTAATACAAAAATCTAACAAAAAGCAAACATTTTCATTGATTCAAATCAAGAAATCCGCTTTCGAATTCGACTTAAAGTTTCGGCAGTAACATTTAAGTATGATGCAATATGGTATTGAGGAATTGACTGTAACCATTCAGGTCTATAGATAAATAGTTCTTTATATAACTCGTCAGGTGTTTTTGTAATCCGGTTATATTCTAGCATTTCTTTTCGTTTTAACAACTTTTGAAATGACGAATCAATAAAGGACTTACCGCATTGATATTTTTTTAATAAATCAAAAAAAGGCTGCCTTTCAATGCTCAAAATTTCTACAGAAGAAAGACACTCTTGATTTTTATTGGTTTTAGAATTTTGACTAAATGTCAATAAATCAGAAATGAACTGTGGTTTTACGTAAAAATTAATATTCATTTCTTTTTCTTCATTTGAATAATACTCTCTTACTATTCCTTTATTGAGAAACCGAAGTTGTTTCTCTTTAGTCTCTGCTTGGAGTAATAAACTACCCTTTTTATAATCTTCTATTTTAAATAAAGAGAATAGTTCTTCTAATCCATGCTGATTTAATGGGTATTCAGTTTTAAAGAATTCTGAAATTTCTGAGAAGGTAGTCGCTTTTAACATCTTGCTGTTTTACGCTTTACACCAATTCTCCCTTTGGTGATAACCTTATCTATATAGTCAATTGCGAGCGGTACTTTACAAGCAGTTCCTCCAACGTCCACGGTGACTTTTCCTATTTTTTTTGCTACTTCTTTTGACTTTTTAGTCAATTCTTCCACATAAGTACCAACAGCAATCACAAAACCATTCATGGTATAACGTACCCTGTTTTTGGCATTATGAATATCTTTTTCTACTGTGTCAAGTAATTTAGTGTAAGCAATGGTATCCAGTTTTTCATCTTCATTTACTGCTGCATAATAAGCCAATGTTCCCCATCCAGCAGAAGCAACAGTCTCTTTATCCGATTGAATCCATTTTAGGCCCAATTCAAAGCCATGTTCTGTTTCAGCGGCAATCCAGGGCACAGCGTACTCACTCAAATAGGACCAGTAAGCTTGGTCTACCCATAATTCAAGTTGTTCCTTGGTGATTTGCTTTTCATCGGCCATTAAACCAGCCAAGTACATCGCATCATAGTTTCCCGTTGCATATAATTCTAAAGAGAGCTCGTGATTCTTCTTAGTTTTTTTTAGAATCTTTTTTAGGTCCTGAACTTTAACTCCAAATAGTGGCTCTATAGCTCCATGTTTTATGTACGTACTTTTGGTTTGCTCATTTCCGTATTTTTCAAGCTCAGATAAAATTTCTTTTGTTGTCATAATTTTTATCGTTCGTTGTTCATTATATCTATTTATAAATACCCTAATTCTTCAATCTCTAAACCAAAATCGTACTGTAAATCTTCATGTAATCCGGACACAAGTTTTTCTGCTAAAGCCAGTTGCCTGTTGTAGATATTGATTAATGTAGTATTGTTTCTAATGGTAGGCTTAAAAACTTTAAGCTTCGTACAAAAATAGAGAAGAAGTTCCGCTTCAGTTTCCTTCTTTAATGAATATCGGGCATACTTTTTAATGTTCCGTAAAATCTTTCGAACGCTCTTTTTAATATAAAAATAACTATTGATATTTATCACTTCAAATTGTTCGTCTATCTCCGTTTTTACAGTTTCTATATAGCCAGATTCATCATGAGCTTCAAATAATAAATAGGTGAGGAGCTCTTTATTCTCTTTCTTAAATTTTGAGAGTCTTAAACAGAGTTGCATAAGGTCGTCAGTAGAACGATGTTGTAACTCTTTTTTTATGGTAACTACAGAAACTGCTTTCAAATTTTATAATGTTTTCTAATGGTTTGTTTTACTCTAATAAGTCGAATGACACCAATTATAAGGATGATTGGTGATATAATTAACAATGCAATTCCGAAGGCTTTTAATTCTGAAAAGAATTCAATTTTAAGAACCGTTAACCCTGTACCTAAAAATACTATGAATGTTCTAAAGTAAGCCAAAAAGGTTCGCTCGTTGGCAAGTTTTGTACGCTCTATGGCTAACCAATCTCTTGTAATTAATGTGTTTTGTTGATCCATGAATTTAATGACCTTTTAAAAGGTTTACACTTACTGTTGCTAAGTCGCTATTTGGAAATCTTGAAAAATAATTTGGATCTGGATGTAAGCCTGCTTCTTGAGCTACCTTATTGAATACATCAACTTCTAAGATGTATTGATCACTATAGCCATGAGTAGCATCGTATGCTGTTGCTGCTGTTTGCCCAATATTTTGTGCAACTAATGTTGGACTAACCGTATGTAATTCTATCATTAGCAATCCAAAACGTTCTACATAAGGCTTCCATTTGGTTAAATGTTCTAATAATGAGTCTTCAACTAAATTATTACTTAAACGTTTCCCTAGACTCGCATAAGCTCCAGAAGAATCACTAACTCTATTGGTTTCTGTTTGAGGAGCTTCCCAAATACGATTATGATCTAAAAAGGTACGAACGTTAAGCAAATCTTTAAGTTCTATATTATAATCTTCTTTTAAATCTTGAGCTAAAATATCTGGTCTTCCAATATCTCCCCAAATGACTTTGGCCCAAATATCTGCTTTTATCAAATTCCCTCTAGTGACCTTTAAAGCTGCCTGATTAAAATCAGCTCCAACCAACAATAATGGATGGTTGTCAAGCATTTTGCCACGTTTTGTTTGGTACTCTATCACATCAAAAATGTGTTGAATAAATGCACCATTGCCGCAACCCATATCTAGAATTCCTTTTGGCTGGTCTTCAATTGGTTTATTGAATAATTTTATGATGACCTGATCAATAACTTTAAAATAGGTAGAATGTGCACCACCACTTCCCCATACATTCATTTCACGATGTACATGTTTTTCAGTTTCATCTGGAGAATCAGTTTTTAAAACATTTGAATTTCCAAAGATTAAATCGTCCAAATGAATAAATGTTGGTAAATAAGAAACCGTTACTCCATATGCACTAGCACGTTTAGCAAAAAACAAACCTTCATTAGTAAATTGATATGTATTTTTCTTTTTAGTGAACCATCCTAAATGCGAAAAGAAATTTAAAATTCTTTTAAAACTCTCTGGATTCTTGTGATATTCTTCGGCCGTAAAAGAGGCTTCCATGAAATACTTATGAAACAACCCATTCATACCTAATCGCACAATAATAGGAGCGATGATAGCACCTTCAATATGTTTTAAGACTTGATATTCTACTGACGCCTCATCAGAAACGTCCATGCCATAGTTAGCTTCAAAAGATTTGAAGACCTTTTCTAAGGCATTAAATGCATCAATTCCGATGGGTTCGTTAGATAACTTAACGGTGTATTTTAATAAATTCACAGCGTCTTCGTAATGAGGAACCAATTGAAATGCGTGAGCACTTAAGTCATTAGTTTCATAAGACACCGTATTACTTTTATTATCTAAATGCTGAATTAACCAACCTTGCGAAGATAAAATCCGTAAAGCGACATTGAGATAGCCATCATTAGCATTAAACTCTGAAGTCAATGCATCCAAAGTGACTTGTTTTTGTTCTAACAAATAGGTCAATACGCCTTTTTTGTGAAGAGCATGAGCAGATGTCGCTGTCGCAATTCCATCAAGATGTCTAAAGATAGAGCCTCTTAATTTCTGTTTGTCCGGTTTTGAAAGCATAGTTGGTCTGTTTCCTATAAATATAAAAAATCCATCACAAGTGTGATGGATTTTTAAGTTATAATAGCAATTTTTTTCTGTCAATGAATTAAGTCGATCACTTTCACTTAGGAATCTACTGTACTAATCATTTAGAATTGACCGCAATGTTTTATGTCTTATGGTCTCTAAATCCTTTACTTCATACGGGATTTCTTTTAAGATACATTCAAAAGCTGTAATTCTAGCACTTGTCTTTCTATTTGCTTTAATGACTTTCCAAGGCGCATGTAATTGAGTTTTCTCAAACATGGTTTCTTTATAACGAGTGTATTCATCCCAAAGAGACAAGGCTCTTTTGTCTACGTCACTATATTTCCATTTTTTAATTGTGGAGCTTATGATATCTTTAAAACGATGTTCTTGTTCCTTTTTGGATATAGAGAAATATAGTTTTAGCAAATAGATACCTGAATCTTGAATCATTTTTTCAAACTCATTGACTTGACCCATAAAAATATCATATTCAGTTTTAGTACAAAAGTCATTTACAGGTTCTACAACAGCTCTGTTATACCAGCTTCTATCAAAAAACACGATTTCTCCATTATTGGGTAAACGATTAATATAACGCTGAAAATACCATTGTCCCATTTCTGTTTCATTAGGTTTTGGTAAGGCTTCAACTCGAATTGCCCGAGGAGGTAAGTGCTGAATAATTCGTCTTATTGCGCCACCTTTTCCTGCAGCATCGCGTCCTTCAAAAAGCACTACAACTTTCTTATTGTTACTCGCAACCCACTGCTGAAGAATTAGCATTTCTTCTTGAAGCTTTTCAAGACGTTTTTCATACGTCACATTTTGAATCGCTTTTTTGATATCTATATGGTTTTGACGCAGCAATGCTTCAAGACCTTTTTTTGAATTTAACGTTAGTAAATCTTTTTCAGTCATAATATTAAATCTATTGGTCAAGTTGAATTGTATTTCTAAAATAACGCTGAACTACGTTAGGGTCAGGTAATAATGCTTTGCAACTATTGCCTTTGTTGTCATAGTCAAAGAGACTTAAGACATATTTGATACTCTCTAGTCTGGCTTGTTTTTTATCATTTGATTTAATGACAACCCAAGGTGAGAATGAATTATGTGTGCGAGAGAACATTTGATTCTTATGAATTGTAAAATCATCCCAAAGCTCTTGACCTTTTTCATCGACAGGACTAAATTTCCATTTTTTAAGTGGGTTTTTTAATCGTTTTTCAAAGCGACGTTGTTGTTCTTCTTTAGAGACTGAAAACCAAAATTTAATTATGGTTGTTCCAGATTCGTATAGCATATGTTCAAATTCAGGAACCTGAATCATAAACCGATTGTATTGTTGTTTTGTGCAAAAACCCATAACAGGTTCTACAACAGCTCTATTGTACCAACTTCTGTCAAAAAAAACAATCTCTCCAGCATTGGGAAGTTCTTTAATGTACCGATTGAAATACCACTGATTTTTTTCTACTTCTGTAGGCTTGTTTAAGGCTACAACTCGCATGGCTCTTGGATTGAGGTGTTCTTTGAATCTTTTTATTGTTCCTCCTTTACCCGAAGCATCTCTCCCTTCAAAAATAATGGCTATTTTTTTGTTTTCTTTTTGAACCCAACGCTGAAAATCTACAAGCTCGGCCTGAATAGGAAGTAATTCCTGTTCATATTGGTGTTTTTCTAAAGCTAATTCATAATTAGGATGTTCAGCTTTGTTAGAGTTTAAATACTCTTTTAAATCTGTATTGGATTTAAATGAATTGAGAAGGTCTTCTGTAAGCATAAATTGAAAATTTCTATGTGAGTATTAAAATTATGAAATAAGGTAGAAATATTTCATGACTTTTGTCATTTAAAAAAATGATATCATAAAAAAACCTTCCAATTTATTGGAAGGTTTTGAGATTGTAATCGATATTATAGTAAGTTATCTTAATTTCGGATAATCACTAGGATTAGCTTCGTGCATAACATCATAAACAGCTTCAAAAATATCTTCTGCTGATGGTTTTGAAAAATAATCTCCATCTGTACCATAAGCTGGTCGATGTGGTTGTGCTGCTAATGTTTTAGGCTGACAATCGAGATATTGAAAAGCGTTTTGTGTGTTTATAATTTCATTTAAAATATACGCTGAAGCTCCACCAGGAACATCTTCGTCAATAACCATAAGACGATTTGTTTTTGCTACACTCTTCACAATATCATGATTGAGATCAAAAGGTAACAACGATTGTACATCAATGATTTCAACATCAATACCAACTTCAATGAGTTCTTTCGCAGTTTGCTCAACAATTCTAAGTGTAGAACCATAAGACACTAAGGTAATATCTGTTCCTTCTTTCACAGTTTCAACAACTCCAAGAGGTGTTTTAAACTGACCAATATTATTTGGTAATGTTTCTTTTAAACGGTAACCATTTAAACATTCTATGATTAGAGCAGGTTCATCACTCTCTAAAAGCGTATTGTAGAAACCTGCAGCTTTGGTCATATTTCTTGGAACCAAAACATGAATTCCTCTTATAAGATTTATAACTCCTCCTAATTGAGAACCAGAATGCCAAATACCTTCTAGTCTGTGTCCACGAGTTCTAACAATTAAAGGCGCTTTTTGTCTTCCTTTAGTTCTATAATGAAGCGTTGCCAAATCATCACTCATGATTTGTAATGCGTACAAAATATAATCTAAGTATTGTATTTCAGCAATTGGTCTTAAACCACGCATTGCCATACCAATTCCTTGTCCGATAATTGTAGCTTCTCTAATTCCTGCATCAGCAACTCTAAGTTCGCCATACTTTTCTTGAAGACCTTCTAATCCTTGATTAACATCACCAATATTTCCAGCATCTTCACCAAAAACTAGCGCTTCTGGATAGTTATTAAAAATAGCGTCAAAATTTTCTCTTAGAATTAGTCGTCCGTCAACCTGTTCTGAATTATCACTGTAGGTTGGTAATACTTCTTTAATGTTTGTTGCAGCATTTTTTGAAGTACTATATAGATGTGAACTGTATTTAGGTTGAACCGTTTCCATATAGGCATTAATCCAAGTCTGAACACTATCTTTTTCGATTGATTCTTCAGAAACAACATAGCGTAATGCCTTTCTTACTGAAGAAGCAATGTCTCTTCTTGCTGGTTCGTCTATATTTTTTAGTTGATCAACAATTTTTTTAATAAATACTTTATTGCTGCTTGATTCAGCTAACGCTGTTAATAATATGTTAGCCTCTTGGTGCTCTGATTTTATTGGTTCTAAGTACGAATTCCAAGCGGCTTTTTTACCATCGCGAACATTCTTTTTGATGGTTTTGTTTATTGAATCAAGCTCATCTTGTGTAGCAATGTTATTGCTGATCATCCATTTGCACATTTGATCAATGCAATCAAACTCTGCTTCCCATTCTAAACGTTCTTTACTTTTATAACGCTCGTGAGAACCAGAAGTAGAATGTCCTTGAGGTTGAGTTAATTCAAGAACATGTATCATTACTGGAACATGTTCTTCTCTAGCAATGTATTCTGCTTTTTGATATGTTTCTATTAACGCTGGATAATCCCAACCGTTAACTTTTAATATTTCGTAACCTTTATTATCTTCATCTCGTTGGAAACCCTTTAGGATTTCTGAAATATTCTCTTTCGTAGTTTGGTGTCTCGCATGTACCGAAATACCATATTCATCATCCCAAATATTAATCACCATAGGTACTTGTAATACACCTGCAGCATTTATGGTTTCAAAAAACAAACCTTCACTTGTACTTGCATTACCGATAGTTCCCCAAGCAATTTCATTTCCGTTTTTTGAGAAATTAGTAGTATCTATACCATCTACATTTCTATAAATTTTAGATGCTTGTGCTAAACCTAAAAGTCTTGGCATCTGACCACCAGTAGGAGAGATGTCTGCGCTAGAATTTTTTTGTTCTGTTAAGTTTTTCCAGTTACCATTTTCATCAAGACTATGAGTCCCAAAATGGCCACCCATTTGACGACCAGCTGACATTGGCTCCTGTGTGATATCTGTATTGGCATATAAACCAGAAAAGAACTGTTCGATCGTTAATTCACCAATAGCCATCATAAAGGTTTGGTCTCTATAATATCCAGATCTGAAATCACCATTTTTAAAGACCTTTGCCCAAGCGAGCTGAGGAATTTCTTTTCCGTCACCGAAAATACCAAATTTAGCTTTTCCTGTTAATACTTCACGTCGACCTAACAAACTACATTCTCTGCTGGTAATAGCAATTTTATAGTCGTTTAAGACTTCAGTTTTGAAGTCCTCAAAAGTTAAATCAGTTTTAGTATCAGAATTGGTTTGCATAGCCTTTTGTTATATGTTGCAAATTTAACTAAAGTTTCTATGTTTTACAACCTTAGAAATTGTTATATATTTGATAAATTATCACAAAAAGACCATAATTTTTGCGAAATTCTTGATTTGGGCAAAAAAATTAGGGTTAAGTTAAGAATTTTCTAAAACCATTTACGTCTAAATAAGCCTAAAAGTCTTCCAGGATCTAATGTAAATAAGAAGCGTATACGCTCTTCATAATTTGGCTGTCCAACTTCCCAGCCTAAACTTGAATATATCGGAAAGTAAATTTCAAAATAATCGGTTATCAAATTCAAACGAATTCCGGAATCGTACACAAAGTTTGGATTCTCGCTTCTGTTTTTGACTAAACCAATATCTCCATAAGCTTCAACGTACCTCCAAATTGTTGTACTTGCATTTACTGTAGTCATCCATCGGTTTGCAAATGGTGTTTCTAACATGGATTTAAATCCACCTTCTGCAATAATAATTTGCTGACTGAAAATTCCTGAAGATTCTGAACGTCCTAAATAGTTATAATCAAAAAGGTAATCTGTTGGACGATCTAAAGCAAAACTGAAATAGTCTGATTGAGAATCTGTTTTATTATATAAAAATGTTCCAGCGAAAAAACGAATATTGAATTGTCTGTTTTTTTCAGATAGTTTTCTGTATTCGTAGTTAACTGATATTTTTCCGAAGCGTTCAGCAAGTTGAAAATCGTAAAACCATCTTTTGAAATTGATAATACCAGGTTTTCCAGAAACGTATCTTATATTAAATACGCTGTAGTCTGGTTCATCAATAATATCATTATCAACTTCAAATACAGTATCATCTCCCACATCTCTTCTAATCGAAAGGAATCTGAAATTTAAATTTTTGAATTCATCTGATCTAAAATCATTGTCATCCCTAAAACTGAAGGAGACACTTGGTGAAATTCTTGTTACAAAGGCTTCTTCTGCAAAAGATGAATAGCTAGCGCTTATCCCATAATTAATTCCATATAGGTTTCTATTCTCGATATTGTGTGTGTATCGAACAGAACCACTACCAGTTATTGATTTTGAATTTAAAGCGTATTGTGGTGATATTTTATAATTAAGTCGTTTTTTAAGTAATGTTTTATTGTAAAATTTACCACCAAGTGTTAATCCATCATAGATGTTTTCAAACTCTACTAACGGCATCATGAAAATCTGATTGTAATATGGATCTTCAACATCTTGAATAAGTCTAAACTGAAGAGGTTTATTATTTAAAAAATTACTATTTAAAGACTTATAATTATCTCTAAGATTAAACTCAGGAATTGTATTATCGTAGTTTAAAGCAAACTTTGTGTTTCCTTCTCTTGGAATGGTAAGGGTTTTACTTTCGTTTATGTTTTCTATCCAAGTTTTGGTAATAATAGAATCATTATCAAGAGTAAATAATGACACTGGTACACTATTATCTCTTTTGTTTCTTATCGTTAGTGTTATAGAATCTTCAGTAGCTTTGACATCTTTAATTTTGAAATCAATCTTTTTTCGAGAATTGATATAATCGGTAAAAAACCAATCGACATCTTTGTCTGTGTTTTTCTTAAGTAGATTTTCGAATTCTTTTGATGATGTAATTTCTAGTTTTTCATCTGAAAGGAATTGACTAATAGTAGATTCAATAGTATTGCCATTTACAAAATCATCTAAATATCGTAAACCAACACCAGCTTTGTATTTACTAGCAATATTTGAATTGAATTTTAAGAGAGAATCTTTTGAAGTTGTCAATGGTTGATCTCTGTTCGTTCTAGCCATTTGCATATAGAACATAACAAACTGGTCATTGTATTTTAAATCTGCAGCATGAAACGATCTAATTCCCCAAACACTTGCTAGTGTACCAATCATTTTGGTGTCAGGATAAAACTCTTCAATATACTTCATTAAGTAATAAATCTGAATCCCTTCTTTAATCCAATAATCTTTTCTTGGGTTGACTAAAAGCGTGTTATCTAAGTAATTTTTAAGCGCAGTTTTTAATAATTTTAGTTCATATTGAAAACTATCAGGAAAAGGCCTAATAAAATCAGGTAGTTGATTTAAGCCATACAAAGGATCTTTTTTATAATCACTCTTTGTAATCAATAATCGCTCGTGAGGATAATCCCCAAGGTTTTTGGTAATATAACGTGTTATTTTGTCTGTAATTAGAGCTTTTTCTTCTCCAGGAATGTCTTTACTATTTATATCTGAAACGATATTAAAATCATCAGTTTGAACATATTTAAACTCAGAAAATCTAACCAATACAAATGTAGTATTAACTCTGTTCTCTCCGTATAATTTTATGATTTGTTCGTTGTTTGTCTGTTGTATATCACTAGTGTTCAATTCAGAAATAAACGTATATCCTAAAGGAAATTTAATTTCAAAATTGAGGTTTGCTTTTGGAGTATAAAGGTCATCTAGATTTTTGTTACTATATATCTGCCATTTGTCATCGTAAACGGCAGGAGTAAGGTACCAATATTTTAAACTTAACTCTTTGTTTTCGCTAATACCATAACCAGTAAAGGTGTCGTCAGGCAATACTAAATTATAGGTTAAGTTGAGCTCATATTTTTGATTCGGTAAAAGCGATGAGTTTAGTTCTACTTTTACGATATCTGGATGTTCTACTAAATTACTAAAATTTAAGTTGTCACCTGTGTTGTCTTTCAAAGTAGTGATTGTGGTATAGCCACGTTGCTCACTCTTTGCAAGATGTACCTTAAGGCTAAATTCTTCTTCAAAACGTTTTGCTAAAGGTGTTTTTTTTGTTGAATAAGCATTATTCCAATCATTAAGATAAATGACATTTAAGGCGTCGTCACTCGTGTTATGATAAATAATCTTTTGTTGTATGTGAATGGTCTTGTTCTCTATATCAAAATCAGCTTTTAGATCAATAGAATTTTGACCAAAACCAACAGTATACAAGCACAAACTAAATGCAATAAAAAGGGATTGTTTTAATTTCAATGTGCTATAATGAATTTTAATGGTTTATCTTGAAATTCTTGTGTTGTGATGTAATATATACCATTTGCCATAGATGACATGTTTTCTTCTATATATAACGAATTTTTAACATTAATTGTTTTAATAACTTGCCCTAAACTATTGTTAATAGTCAGCGTTTTTAATTGAGCTAAGGGATTCAGTTTTAGTCTTAACACATCGCTAATAACATTAGAACCTGCGAATTGAATTGCAGTTATGGTTGTGAACTCTTTTAAGGATAAAGTTTGATTAGTCTGTAATTCTAGTGTAACTGGAAGATGATCACTAAAATTGTGTAACGCATTTCTTATAAATGATGAATAATCAGCACCAGAACAATCTGATGAGTTGATAGCTTGATTATAGCATTGTACATTGGCGTTATTTCCAAAGACTTTATATGTGTTTTCTACAAATTTAATTTCAGGATTTGTCTCCATGTTTTCTGAGGTCATGATAAAATCAAATCGATCATCAAACCCTCCTGTCGCTCCGCCAAAACCAGTTTGTGTTCTGGTAGATTGCGTCATCACATCAATATAATTTGTGTTGTTATGCCAGCTTCCAATTTGGTCCGCAGGATCTATAAAATCAATATTATTGTTGTTGTCAGAATCTATGAGTTCTTGAAATGCAGCTTCAGAACTCGTATATACATTGAAGTCTCCAGCTAGAACCACATTGCTATCTGAAGGTAAAGTGTCGAGATATGCAATTAAATCTTCAACCATTTGAAAACGAAGTGCTTGATTTTCTGTTCCACTAGATGCTTTTAAATGACAAACGATAAAATCAATAAACACAGGATTTGTATCAACTTCAAGTGAATTGATTTTCATTCTATAATGATTGAAATCCCTAAAAATACTCGTTACAATACTTTGGCTATCTAATATAAACTTTGAACTATCGTAGTAAATGAAATTCTGAAGATCATTTTGGTTACCAAGGTTATCATCAGAAGTATTCAATTCAAATGTTGCACTTTGGTAATTTGGATTTAAAAACTCCAACGTACTCATTATGGTATTTGCACCACTTATATTATTGAGTTCACACACCATAAATATATCTGGTCTATAATCGTCTAAAACTAATTCTAAATATTGTAAACGATTAGGGACTGCATCTTCTAAGGGGAAATTTAAAACGTTATAAAACATTAATTTAAAATTCTCCTGTGCATGCAATCCTTTAAATGCAAAGATGCAAAGCATCAATACCAAACATATTTTCTTTTTCATAGCTGTATTAAAAAGCAAATGTCTGTTTTAGAAATTCGGACTTAGTCCAGATTCCTTATAGAAACTATCTAAAATACTTATAACTTCATCTGCAGTATCTACCACATGAATTAAGTCTAAATCCTTCGGACTAATATTTTTTTCTTCTAACAAAGTTGATTTTACCCAATCCATTAAGCCTCCCCAAAAATCGGATCCAACTAAGATGATAGGGAATTTTTCAATTTTATTAGTTTGGATTAAAGTCATAGCTTCAAAGAGTTCGTCTAAAGTTCCAAAACCTCCAGGCATAACCACGAATCCTTGTGAATACTTAACAAACATTACTTTTCTAACGAAAAAGTAATCAAAATCTAAGCTTTTATCTGCATCAATATACGGATTATCATGTTGCTCAAAAGGCAATTCAATATTAAGACCTACAGAAGTTCCTCCTGCAATATGGGCACCTTTATTACCAGCTTCCATGATTCCTGGTCCACCACCTGTAATGACACCATATCCATGTTCTACGATTCTTGTTGCTACTTGTTCTGTGAGTTTATAATATTTGTGATCTGGCTTTGTTCTTGCAGATCCAAAAATAGAAACACAAGGTCCAATTTTACTAAGCTTTTCGTAACCACTTACGAATTCACCCATAATTTTAAAAATGGCCCATGAGTCGTTGGTTTTAATTTCATTCCAACCTTTTACATTTTGTTCTTTTCTCATTTGTATTCTTATTAATTTTAAGTCAACCGGCTAATTTAATTCTTTTTTCAAGAATTTAGCAGTGTAACTCTTTTTATCTTTAATTATCTCTTCTGGAGTTCCTTTGGCTACTATGTTTCCTCCACCTTGTCCGCCTTCGTAACCAATATCAATAATGTAGTCTGCCATTTTAATAACATCTAAGTTATGCTCAATGATTAAGACCGTATTGCCTTTATCAACTAACTTAATTAGAACTAACATTAGGACTCTAATATCTTCAAAATGTAATCCTGTTGTTGGTTCATCAAGAATATAGAAGGTATTTCCTGTATCTCTTTTACTGAGTTCTGTTGCGAGTTTTATACGTTGTGCTTCTCCTCCAGAAAGTGTTGTGCTTTGCTGACCAAGAGTTATATATCCTAAACCAACATCTACAATGGTTTTTAATTTTTTATGAATTTTCGGAATGTGTTCAAAGAAGTTAACGGCGTCATTCATAGTCATGTCCAATACATCACTAATCGATTTTCCTTTGTAGCGAATCTCTAAGGTTTCTCTATTGAATCGTTTGCCTTGGCAAGTTTCACATTCGACATATACGTCTGGAAGGAAATTCATTTCAATGACACGTAAACCACCACCTTGACAGGTTTCACATCGACC
Source organism: Psychroserpens jangbogonensis (assembly GCF_000797465.1). Taxonomy (GTDB): domain Bacteria; phylum Bacteroidota; class Bacteroidia; order Flavobacteriales; family Flavobacteriaceae; genus Psychroserpens; species Psychroserpens jangbogonensis. Next base: position 66,448 of record NZ_JSWG01000011.1, read on the forward strand.
ACCTTTTACATTGAAACTAAATCGACCAGGTTTATAACCACGAATCAAAGCTTCAGGAATCTTTGCAAACAAACTTCTTATTTCGCTAAAAGTTCCAGTATAAGTAGCAGGATTACTTCTAGGAGTTCTACCAATAGGAGATTGGTTTATATCAATCACTTTATCAATATGCTCCAAACCTTTAATGCTTTTGTAAGGCATTGGTACTTTCACACCATTAAAATAATGCGCATTCATAATTGGGTAAAGCGTCTCATTAATAAGTGTTGATTTTCCACTACCTGAAACACCAGTAACTCCAATCATTTTTCCTAAAGGAAGCGTTACAGATACATTCTTTAAATTGTTACCTGTGCACCCTTTAAGTTCAATTTTTTTGCCATTTCCTTTGCGTCGCTTCTTTGGTACAGGAATTTTTTTTGTTCCGTTAAGGTAATCAGCTGTTAAAGTATCATGAGTTAATAATTCTTCAGGAGAACCGATGCTAATAATTTCTCCACCATATTTTCCTGCCTTCGGTCCAATATCAATAACATAATCGGCACGTTCTATCATGTCTTTATCATGTTCAACAACAATAACAGAATTTCCAATATCTCGAAGAGCGACCAGTGAGTTTATTAATTTTTCATTATCACGTTGATGTAAACCAATACTAGGTTCGTCTAAAATATAAAGAACACCAACTAACTGAGAGCCAATTTGAGTGGCAAGCCTAATACGTTGCGCTTCTCCACCTGATAGTGATTTTGAACTTCTATTAAGTGATAAATAATCTAAACCAACATCTAATAAAAATTTAGACCTTGTTTTTATCTCTTTTATAATTTCTTCAGCAATTTTAAACTGTTTCTCTGAAAGGTGGTTTTCTAAATCTTCAAACCAAGCAGAGAAATCAATAATGTCTTTTTGTGCAAGTTCAGCAATACTTAGTCCGTTAACTTTAAAATATAAAGACTCTTTTCTTAGTCTAGATCCTTTGCAAGTTGGACAAGATACTTTGTCCATATAGTCTTTTGCCCAACGTTTTAGTGATGTCGTTTCAGCATTTTTATACTGACTTTCGATAAAATTGGCAACACCTTCAAATTCTATATTATAATCACGAGTTACACCTAAAGTTTTACTTTCTACGGAAAACTTATCGTTTCCACCATACATAATCATTTGTTTGGCTTCAGAAGGAATGCCTTTGAATGGATCAGTCAAATTAAAATTAAAGCGCTGTGCTATGGTTTCAAATTGCTTAAAAATCCAACTATTTTTTTCCGAACCATGAGGTGCTAAAGCACCAGCCTTAATAGACAAACTATTATCAGGAACAATTTTATTTTCGTTGACTTGGTATAAAGTTCCAATACCGTTACACGTTTGGCAAGCACCTTTTGGAGAGTTGAATGAAAAGTTATTAGGTTCTGGATTTGGATATGAAATACCAGAAGAAGGACACATGAGATTACGACTAAAATAACGAACCTCTTCCGTATCGTGATCGAGAATCATTAATACGTCGTCACCATGATACATCGCAGTATTTATAGTTTCAGAAAGACGTTTATCATTATCTGCAGTGTCATCAATTTTAAGTCTGTCGATGACGATTTCTATTTCATGCGTTTTGTAACGATCGAGCTTCATTCCTTTTACTAGATCACGAACGTCACCATCGGCTCTTACTTTTACAAAACCTTGCTTTGCAATTTGTTCAAAAAGTTCACGATAGTGACCTTTTCTAGAGCGAATAATAGGAGAGAGGACATTAATGCGTTTACCTTTATAGCTCTCTTTGATAAGGTCTTTTATTTGCTCATCACTGTAGCTTACCATTTTTTCTCCAGTATTATAACTATAAGCGTCACTTGCGCGAGCATAGAGCAGACGTAAGAAATCATAAATTTCTGTAATAGTACCAACAGTAGATCGAGGTGATTTACTTGTTGTTTTTTGTTCAATTGCAATTACAGGAGATAAGCCATCAATTTTATCTACATCAGGACGTTCTAAACCACCCAAAAATTGTCGAGCATAGGCAGAAAACGTTTCAATATAACGACGCTGACCTTCGGCATAAATAGTATCAAAGGCTAAAGAAGATTTTCCGCTTCCAGATAAACCAGTTATAACAACTAATTGTTCACGTGGAATGGAAACATCAATATTTTTTAAGTTATGCACTCTGGCACCTTTGACCTCGATGAATTCGTGGAATTTGCTCATAAATAATCCTGAAAATGTGAGTTTTGCTCACAAAGTTGCAAAGGTACTTAATTTAGCAATAAAATCGAAATATGGATCATTTAGAGTTTTGTTAAATTAGGGATTCTGCCAAAGTTTTTAAGACGATGTTCGTTTTCTTTTATTAATTTAGTTGCTAAAGCTAAACCATGCATCTAACAGAAGACATCAAAGACTATATTAATAAGAGTGTTTTGTGTTGGCTTGCGACAGTATCTTCAGATCAAATCCCAAACGTTTCACCAAAAGAAATCTTTGACTGTTATGAACCTGAAAGTATTATTATAGCCAATATTGCATCACCTCAAACGGTTCGTAATATCAAACAAAATTCTAATGTTTGTGTGAGTTTTATTGATATTCTCGTTCAGAAAGGATTTCAAATTAAAGGTAAAGCTGAAATCGTTAGTAAAGCACATTCGGAATTCTCAGCAATGGAACAGAAATTAACCAAAATGACTAGAGGACTATTTCCGTTTGCAAGCATTACAAAAATTAGTATTCAGGAAGTAAAGACCATCATTGCACCTAAATGTCTGCTTTATCCAGAAACAACAGAAGAACAACAAATAGAAAGCGCTAAAAAAGCTTATGGCTTTTAAAAAACTAAACTGTATTAAATCAAATTAATAATGAAGACGAATCTAAAAATTACGTTTGTAATAGTATTAAGCTTATTGTTTTTAAGTTATAATTCTGGGGCTACTTCAGAAGATAGAACAATAGTTGAAATGAAGACCAATTATGGTACAATGGTTCTTGAACTTTACAATGAAACCCCTTTACATCGAGATAATTTTATAAAGTTAGTTAATGACAAAGCATACGATAGCTTGCTGTTTCATCGTGTGATAGAAAGTTTTATGATTCAAGGTGGTGATCCAGATAGTCGACATGCAAAATCTGGTGTTCTTTTGGGTGAAGGAGATTTGAAGTATTCGGTTAATGCAGAATTTAGACCAGATTTGTTTCATAAAAAAGGCGCTTTATCTATGGCTAGATCAGAAACACTTGGAAGAGTTTCTAGTGCAATGCAATTTTTTATAGTTCAAGGAAAAATCTATAACGATAGTCTTTTAGATGTATCAGATTCTAGAATAAATAAAATGTTAGCGAGACATTATTTATTAAACCAACCAGCGAATGAAACGTTATGGACAGCCTTAAAAAAGGCAGAAGAAGATGAAGCTAAGTATAAGGTTTTGAATGACAGTGTTAATGTTATGGTTGAGTCTTTTACAGATTTTGAAACTTATAGCATTCCGCAAACACAACGTGAGATTTATAAAACAATAGGAGGGACGCCTCATTTAGATCAAAATTATACGGTTTTCGGACAAGTTATTGAGGGATTAGATATTGTAGATTCAATAGCCAAAGTAAAAAAGGATAAATGGGATCGACCAATATCTGATGTTATTATACTTTCGGTTCGGTTAAAAACGAATTAAGGTAATTATGGCAAGCTCGTTTCCATATTAATTTATATTTTAGTTGAGCAGTAATCAATAAATTAAATAGATGAAATTATTAGGTATAGGATCAAGAATAAATCACTCAGAATACGGTAAAGGTGTTGTCACTAATGTCACGTCAAAACATTATTGGGTTACATTTATTGATAACGGATTAGAAACTATTGAGCTAGATAGTGAATTTGAAGTTATTGAAGCTGCGGAAGACGAAGTAGATACGGTCAGCTTTTATGAAGTAGAGAGTAGTCTGGTTCAAATTCTAAAAAAATGGAGTGATGCAACTGAAGTTGTTTCTATTGCAGATAAATGGAAAGGGGGAAAATTGATTTTAGAACCAACAGATACTAGTTTACAGAGTAAAGAAATTCCTATTGATGGGTTTTTCCATAAGATTACCATGGTTAGAGATCGATTACGAGTTATGGAACAGAAAATTAACTCCAGCAAGAATCTTGATGAACAAGAAAAAATAGAACTTCAACAATATATTACAAGGAGTTACGGAAGTTTAACCACATTTAATGTGCTATTTAAACTGAAAACTCAACAGTTCACAGGGCAGAAGAGCTCATAATATTAGTATTTCATTTTTTGTTTTTGAAAGCACTGTTTTTAGAAAACATGGATTTTATTTGGAAAATTCTAAAATGTAAAGTATATTTGTCATATAGTAAAGATAATTTTACTTAATATAAAAGATACTTGTCAATTATGGATCGAAATAGTTTTGTTGAATGTGAGAGAAAGGGTTTAAATAAATTAATCAACTTTAGGTTACCATACTATTTCTATAAAGTAGGAATGGTTATAGTAGGAGCTTCAATTGTCATGATGTTTGTTAGGGCATTTGCTTTAGATGGTGATCAAGAAATATTAAAAGAAGTTTTACAAAAAGGAATCTTAATAGGAATGTTACTTATGTCTATTGCAAGAGATAAAGATGAAGACGAGATGGTTGTGAAATTAAGAATGCAATCTTATACTTACGCATTTATAGCTGGTGTTCTATATGCTTTAATTATGCCATTTGTTGATTTAGGTGTGTCTACCATTGTGCATGGAGGAGGAGAAGTATATAAAGATTTAGGCGATTTTCAATTATTGTTATTTATCCTAATGGTACAGCTCTTATGTTTTCATACTTTAAAGCGTATGCGATAATGGAAAATACTATAAAAGTAGAACGTGCTATTTTGAGTCTTACTCAAGATGATTTAGCCAAAAAAATTGGTGTATCACGTCAAACGATAAATTCTATTGAAGCCAATAGATATGTACCGTCAACTGTTTTAGCTTTAAAACTTTCAGATGTGTTTAGTAAACCAGTTAATGACTTTTTTAATCTTAGTAAAAATGATTAGCCTGATAATAGTAATTATAACGATTTGCTTACAAATCGTTATAACAATTCTTTAAGTGTTTTAAGTCCCATTGTAGCTGTTTCAGTAATCACTTTTAATTGCCCTTTACTTTCTATCGCAGGATTAGGATCAATAAAAAAAGTTGGAGTGCCTTCAGGAACATAATGCATTAAACTTGCTGCAGGATAGACTTGCATTGAAGTACCAATAATTACTAAGATATTTGCTGTTGCACAGATTTCCATTGCTTTATCAATCATTGGAACCGCTTCACCAAACCAAACAATATGCGGTCTTAATTGATAACCTTTGTCACACATATCACCAGGAATAAGATCTTTCGTCCAAGATTGGATATCAAATTCGTTTCCAGTGCTCCTTACTTTTAGTAATTCACCATGTAGATGAATTACTTGACTGCTTCCAGCGCGTTCATGAAGATCATCTACATTTTGTGTTATGATAGTGACGTTATATGATTGTTCTAATTCTACTAAGTCTTTATGTGCAGAATTTGGTTCAACTTCTAATAACTGTTTCCGTCGCTGATTGTAAAACGCTAAAACCAATTCTGGATTTTTATGAAACCCTTCTGGTGTAGCAACTTCCATAACATCATGACCTTCCCATAATCCGTCGGCATCTCTAAACGTTTTTAATCCGCTTTCGGCACTCATGCCAGCACCTGTAAGTACAACTATATGTTTCATGTGTGTATGCTTATTGTTTTTTTATTGACACATGTTATTCGCTATTGATCATTCTCTTGAGTGATAAAGCTTTTAACTTGCTTATTTCATTGTATAAATTTACTAATTTTAGCGTATGATTGACCTAGACCTTTTAGAACATTTAGAAACTTACCTCACAGAAAAACGAAAGGTGCGATTCACAAATGTATTGTCACAACGCACAAAACATTTTACTGTTGCTACAGAAGATGTTTATCAATTGCATAACACAAGTGCCGTAATTCGCAGTTGTGATGTGTTTGGTATTCAAGAAGTAAATATTGTCGAAGAAGTAAATAGCAAAAACATAGATCGTGAAATAGCCATGGGAGCACAAAAGTGGGTAGATTTAAATCGCTACAATTCTGTAAAAGAAACTATTTCAGATTTAAAAGAAAAAGGGTATCAAATTGTAGCTACCACACCTCATGAAAAAGATGCGATGCTTCATGATTTTGATGTAACAAAAAAATCTTGCTTTTTCTTCGGAAGAGAGACAGAAGGTTTGTCACAAGAGGTTATAGATCAAGCAGATTGTTTTTTAAAAATACCTATGGTTGGATTTACTGAAAGTTTGAATATTTCGGTTTCAGCAGCAATTATTTTGCAACATGTTACCACTAAGCTTAAGCAATCCAATGTGAATTGGCAACTCACTGAAGCCGAAAAACAAGAAAAGCGAATAGATTGGTGTAAGAAAACTATTAAAAGTTATGATGAGATTATTGAACGTTTTTATCAAACGCAGTAATCATAAAACTTAAGTAATATCTTGTCAAAGCCTCATATAAAGTGTTACTAATCTATTATTTTGGTATTTAAAGAGAATTAATTTGTCAATCAATCATAGATTAATAGATTGGATTCAATTAGTTATTTTATTAAAGTGAGTGTTTTATTCAAACAATTAAAATCACTGCTCTTTACATTTAGATTAATTTTTATTGTTGTGTTAATAATGCTAGGGATATTATTAGGATTACATTATTTTAATGATGTACCAATAGAAGTTTTAACGAATGATGTAGCAGTACTTGGAAAACTTCCTATTTATGCAGGTATACTATCTCAAATAGGTATATTTCTGTGGTCAGCAACTGCTGCAATTTGTCTTTACAGCTTGCAATTTATTTCTAACAAAAAGCATAAGACGTTTATTTGGGCTTCAGCATTTATTACAATTTTTCTAGGTTTTGATGATGCATTCATGTTTCATGAAATATTATTTCCATCTTTAGGAATACTTCAAAAAGTAGTGTTTTTATGTTATGGAATATTGATGTCGTTCTATTTCTTAAGTTATTTTAAACTCATCTTTAAAACAGATTTTATACTCTTAGGATTGGCTATGATAAGCTTTGGGTCATCTTTATTTATAGATAATTTGATGGCAAACACAACACCATATGTCTCAAAACTACTTGAAGATGGTTTTAAATTTTTGGGTATTCTTTTTTGGTTGGGATATTTTGTAAAAACTACGAAACAAATGATAGGTCTGGAAACTTTAGAAGCGTCCTGATTTTTTACTACGACTTAATACTTTATACTCTTCATAGCATTCACTAATAGCATCTAGAACTTGAAGATCATTAGCAGTTTCTATAAAATCTTTTGAATAATTACATTGATTTATGATTTCGTCTAAATCATATTTATCAACTTGCAAAAGGACTAGAAGCATTTCTCTATCAAAACGTGAAGCTAGGTTTTTTCTAATTTCATCGTCTTGCTTCATCTTTTTGAGCTTACGTAATTCATTTGGCTTTTTACCAAACATATTATGTAAGAAATCTGCAGGATTAAAAATAGCGCCTAAAACTTTATTTACAGCATTAGGTCTTCGGTCACCAGCTTCATAGCCTTTGTTTGATAATCCTGAAATACTATATCTATAATTAGATTTTATAGGTATTTGCTTAATATCTACAGCTAAGTAACCCGTAAGTTTTAATTGATTAACAACAACTTCTTCTAAAGCTAAAGCTAACTCAGTCATGCCTATTTTGGTCTGGCCAAACTTAAGCCAATCATTGGTAACTCTTACTTTAATGGATTTATAACCTAAATACGAAAAATGAAGTGTGTCATTAACACTTGCTTTTATTTCAAACTCACCTTGATCATTGGTAGAAGTACCAATAACTTGATTCAAATTAACAATATTCACTCGGTCAATTGGTAAATCTGTAGAGACATCGATAACCGTTCCCATTACAGATGTTGGATCTTGAGCAAAACAAATTACAGTTGTAAAAAAAAGAATAGCAAGTAGCTGTAGGTGTCTCATGTATTAAAATTACGGTATAAAAGTACTAAACAAAAGTAAATAACTAAATGAATGCCTAATAATTTGACTTAATATTAACAAGATGTGATTCTGAAGCCTATATTTAGTGTTGTGTTAAAGTTTTGTATGCTTATTTTATTGTATATATTAAACAAAACTATGATGAGTCTAAAACCAACGTTTAGTATTATATTACTCCTATGTTGCTTAGCAGTTAACAGTTTTGCACAACAAGAAGCTGCAATATGGTATTTCGGTGATAATGCAGGTTTAGATTTTAATTCTGGAGTTCCTGTACCATTATTAGATGGTCAGATTGATACAGTTGAAGGTTGTGCCACAATTTCAGATGCCAATGGTAGTTTGTTGTTTTATACTGATGGGATTATAGTCTGGAACAGAAATCATAATGTGATGCCCAATGGTACTGGATTGTTAGGAGATCCTTCTAGTACACAATCTGGAATTATAGTACCAAAACCAAATAATACCAACGTTTATTATATTTTTACCGTTGATGATTCTGCTGGTCCAAATGGACTTAATTATTCTGAAGTTGATATGGCATTAAATGGAGGTAATGGTGATGTGACTTCTTTAAAGAATATTCAACTAGTGACACCAGTATCTGAAAAAGTGACAGCAATAGACCATGCTAATGGAATTGATTTTTGGGTAGTAACACACGAATTTAATTCAAATAACTTCACATCATACTTAATTTCTGAATCAGGAGTTACAACAACTCCAGTTATTTCCTCAGTTGGAAGTATGCATGATGGTCCAACACAAGAATCATTTGGGTATATGAAGATTTCTCCTAACGGAGAACGCTTGGCACTAGCTAAATTTGTTGCAGATGTAGATGTTGAGTTATTCGATTTTGATAATTCTACTGGAATCGTGTCTAACCCATTAGAATTACAAGGTGTGTTTTATGATAATAATGCCTCTGGAGCATATGGAATAGAGTTTTCTCCTAATAATCAACTGTTGTATGTGTCTGATGTTGATTTTGAAAATAATGTTAGTAGAGTTCATCAATTTGATATTAATCAAAATTCAGTTGTAGATATTTTAAATTCAGACACGATTCTTTATGAAGGTAATAGAATTCTTGGAGCAATTCAACTTGCTATAGATCAAAAAATGTATGTGTCTGTGGCTGAAGCATTTTTTATTGATGTTATCGAAAACCCAAATAGTATCGGGATTTCAGCTAACTATTCTTCTGAAACGGTCAGCCTTGGAGGAAGATTAGGTGTTTTTGGATTACCGCCTTTTATCCAATCCTTTTTTAATGTTGGAATTAATGTAGAAGGAATTTGTCTTGGTGAAAGTACACAATTTTCAGTTTCTGCTTCTGATGAAATTGTATCAATTTCGTGGAATTTCGGAGATGGTAATACTTCTGAAGATGAAAATCCATTACATGTGTATGCATCTCCTGGTGAATATGATGTAGTTGTAATTGTTAATTCTCTATCAGATACAACAACCTTATCAAAAACTATTGAAATTTATGATTCACCAATAGCTAACACTATAACAGATTATATTTTATGTGATGATCTTAGTTCTGACGGCTTTGAAAATTTTAATCTTTTTAGTCTGAATGATCAGATATTAAATGGACAAGTTGGAAATTTTAATATTACCTTTCATATATCTGAAGAATTTGCTAATGAAGGTACTAATATGTTACCTAGTAATTATGAAAATACGAGCAATCCTGAAAGCATTTTTGCACGGATTGAAAATGCTAATAATAGAATTTGTTATGATATTACATCATTTGAAATTTCAACGTTTCCTTTGCCTTCTATAATTGAAGAGGAGACTTATATGTTATGTGTAGGTGATTCTATTCAGTTAGAAGCAGAGGAAGGTTATAATTATTATTGGTCTACTGGAGAGGCTACTCGAATTATTACGGTTAATGAAGCTGGAATTTATACAGTTGATATTATTGATGAGAACCAAGTGCCATTTATTAGTTGTTCGAGAACTAAAACGTTCGTAATAAATGCGTCTGATATTGCAACAATTGTTAATATTCAAATTGAAGATTGGTCACTAAATAATAATATTATAAGTGTTTTTGTAGATGGCTTAGGTGATTATGAATTTTCTTTAGATAATATTACATACCAAGACAGTAATATTTTTACAGGGTTATCTCCAGATGCTTACACTGTTTATATTAGAGATAAAAATGATTGTGGTATAGTTAGTGAAGACGTATTTCTGTTATATTATCCTAAATTTTTTACACCAAATGGAGACGAATATAATCCATTTTGGCAAATTATTAACGGCTCAACAGAGCTTGATTTAGAAGTGTTAATATTTGATAGATATGGCAAACTAATTGCAGAATTCACAACGGGCTCCATTGGTTGGGATGGGAGTCATAATGGTCAAGATATGCCAGCTACAGATTATTGGTTTGCGGTTAAACGACCCAGTAATGGAAAAACATATACAGGTCATTTTACATTGAGACGTTAGTTTACTATAAAAAAAAAAGCCTTGTTTAAAACAAGGCTTTTTTTTAATCTCTACGTCTTGAACGTCTAGGTCTGTCAGATCCAGAACTACTCTCTGAACGTCTAGGTGCTCTTGAGTCTCCTCCTGAACTTTGTCTATCACTTCTATTTCCAGAACTATCGCTAGAACGTCTATCGCCTCTGTTTCCAGAATCACTTCGTCTTCCTGAACCTTCAGAAGAGCGTCTGTCAGAAGAGCGTCTGTCACTTCTGTTGCCAGAATCAGAATCACTACGTCTTCCAGATGAGCGTTTATCATCGTTGCGTCTTCGGTCACCACCACCAGAAGAGCGTCCACCATCACGACGTCCACCACCTGAGCGTCCGCTATCACGACGTCCACCACCAGATGATCGTCCACCTCGACTTCGTCCGTCACCACCTCTGTCTTCACTAACTTCAACATTGACAAATCTTCCGTCATGTTTAAAATCGGTAAAAAAGGCTAATACCTTCTCTTGAACTTCTTTTTCAGTATTAAAGAAAGAAAAACTCTCTTTTACATCAACTTTAAAGACATCATCACGACCTAACTCTAAAACTTCTTTTAAGAAATCTTTTAGTTTCATCCAATCATAACCATCTTTTCGCCCTACGTTTATAAAGTAACGTGATTCATTTTTACTTCCTCCATAACCACGACCACCACTATCGCCTTCAGAATCTCTAGAAGAACTTGGAGCATTAAGGTTTTTAGTTTTTTGGTAATAGTCAAAGAAACGAGTAAACTCAACTGAGAAGAATTTTTTAATCAATTCGTCTTTATCAGTATCTTCAAATAAATCATTTATACTCGTTAGATATTTGTCAATCTCATGATTAACTTCTGTATTGTGTATTTTATTAGCAAGTGACATCAATTGAACTTCACAAATTTCCATTCCATCAGGAATTTCTTTTTTCTCAAATTCTTTCTTGATGATGCGCTCGATACTTTTAATTTTACGCACTTCACTTTTAGAAACGATTACCATCGAAATACCAGTTTTACCAGCACGTCCTGTACGTCCAGAACGGTGTGTGTAAATTTCAGGTTCATCAGGTAATTGGTAATTGATAACGTGAGTAATATCATCAACGTCAATACCACGAGCAGCAACATCTGTTGCAACTAGCATTTGTATTTGTTTGTTTCTGAAAGACTTCATTACCATATCACGTTGATTCTGACTTAAATCTCCATGTAAAGCTCCAGCACTGTAACCATCTTCGATTAAGTTTTCGGCTACTTTTTGTGTATCACGTTTTGTGCGACAGAAAATCACAGAAAAGATATCTGGATTTGCATCAGACAAACGTTTTAAGGCTTGGTAGCGATCTCTTGCGTTTACTAAATAGTATTCGTGAGAGACTTGACTTGTGCTTTCGTTTTTATTTCCAACCGTAATTTCAATAGGGCTATCCATGAATTTTCTAGCAATGTTAGATACCTCTTTAGGCATCGTTGCAGAAAACAGCCACGTATTTTTATCATCTGGTGTATGTGATAAGATATCAGTGATATCCTCATAGAATCCCATGTTTAGCATTTCATCGGCTTCATCTAAAACTGAATATTCAATTTTAGAAATATCAACCATGTTTCTACTAATCATATCTTTCATACGACCTGGAGTAGCCACAATAATTTGTGCGCCACGTTTTACAGCTCTTGCTTGATCTTGAATACTTGCACCACCATAAATAGCGACAACATTCAGACCTTTACAATACTTTCCGTAAAGTTTAATCTCGTTGGTAATTTGTAAACAAAGTTCACGAGTAGGAGAGAGTATCAATCCTTGCGTCGTACGACTATCTACATTAATTTTTTGTAGCATCGGAAATCCGAATGCGGCAGTTTTACCTGTTCCTGTTTGCGCTAAGGCAACAAGATCGGTATCTTCTTCTAATAAAATTGGAATTGCTTTTGCTTGTACATCACTAGGGTTTTCAAATCCTAAATCGTTAATAGCTGCAATAAGGTCTTCATTAAGACCGAGTTCTTGGAATGTGCTCATTCTTTTGTTTTGTATTCGATTATGTCCTTTGGTGTTACAAAAGAAGCGAATCGACATACTAAACACTTAAACTTCTAGGTAACACATCCTCACTCTGAGGAATTTAACGTCCCGATTCTTCGGGATTTTTCAAGGTGCAAAGATAGGCTTTTATTTGGATAATCAATATTCTAGTTTATCTCCATTGGAAGTAAAGTTTAAACCCTCTGCTAAAAGCCGCTTTTTAAAATTTTCTATTTATCGTGCTTTCCCTATTTTTCTAGTTAAATCATTCTGTATAATGATATATATCATTGTGTGAATTTTACAATCCTCTTACCTTTTTAATCGGAAATAATTCCGGAAAATTTACTCAATGTTGAGTATTTAATAATAAATAAAACTTAATAACTATGAAAACTAAACAGTTTATTACAGGTATTCTTTCTATTCTTACTATTTTTTGTTTTACCATAACTTTTACAGGATGTAGTAGTGATGATGATGGAGATGGAGATGGTCCCACAACGGTAACGTACAGAGTTGCTGAAATAGTTAACACTGAAATTTCAGGTTCAAATATTTATGAAGACAAAGATCTTTATAATTATATAGATAATCGGTTAACAGAAGTTATTAATCTTGACAAAGAAAATGGAATTTGGGTGGAAGACAGAAAAACGGAATTTGAGTATAATGGTGATTGGGTGTCTTCTACCCGCTATGACAAAGATGGAGATGATTGGGTGTATCAGAATATGCAGTCATCAAATCAAATCAAAATTGTAAATGGGAAAGTTATGGAAATCCAAAACACCTATTTGAATTATGTTTATAGAGAAGTTTTTACGTACAGTGGAGATAAAATAATGAAAGTTGAGTTTTTTGAAAATGGTGAATTAGATGAAAAGTATGTCTGTACATATATTGGAGAAAACCTAGATGAAATTATTGAATACAACTACTATAACGGTATTGAAGAATTAGATCGCAAATATGAATTCTCTTATGTAAATGGAAACTTGACAGAGGTATTAAGACTGTACTATGATAACGGAGTTTGGGAAAATTCTGATAAAGATGTATACTTATATTCTGGAAATAAAGTGATTCAAATTGATGATTATGACTTTGATGATGATAATGGTATTTGGGAATTAGATGATAGCGAATATTTTAGCTATAATAGTCAAGGACTTTTAGAATCTATTTCAGAGAGTGGTGATGGATGGACAGAGGAAGAAATATACACGTATGAAGAAGGCATAGGTAATTATAGATTATTATATGGTGATGCTGGTTATTATGAAGTTTTCAATTATCCAAATGCTCAAAGAAATGGTGAGACTGTTGCAAGTCCTGATGAAAGAAAGTTTAATTTAAAACGATTCTTAATGCATTAGAATGATGTACTAAGTAAAAAATCATATTATTTTTTTTGATTGTTAAAAGCTAATTAACTACCATCAAATAAAAAAGACCTTGCAGAAATGTAAGGTCTTTTTTATTTGATGATTTTTATCTATTCAGTTTGGTGTCAAATATCTTGCTTAAATTGTATTTAGAAATTCAACCAATAACCTAACAGCTTTCCCTCGATGTCCAATGGTGTTCTTTTCATCTAACGAAATTTCAGCAAATGTTTTATTATAACCTTCAGCTTTAAAAATTGGATCATATCCAAAACCTTTATCTCCATGTTTGGTTTTAGTAATTTCGCCTTTACAAATTCCAGTAAACGTTTCTAAGTTATTATTTAGATGAAGCGCAATAACGGTTTTAAACTGTGCATTTCTATTCGGTCTTACTTCAAGATTTTGAAGTAACTTATCCATATTATCATTAGCATCTCGTAGCTCTCCAGCATAACGAGCACTAAAAACACCAGGCTCACCATTAAGCGTTTCAACTTCTAAACCTGTGTCATCAGCAAAGCAATCAAATCCATAGTGTTCTTTTATATATTCTGCTTTTTGAATGGCATTGCCTTTAATTGTTAATTGCGTTTCTGGTACGTCTTCAAAACAACCAATGTCTTTTAAACCTAATAGTTTAACATGTGAAGGAATTAAGGATTGTACTTCTTTGAGTTTATTAAGATTGTTTGTTGCGAAAACGAGCTGCATGACTATAAATATTGAAGCTTTAAAGATACTTTAATTATTTTTTTTATCTGAATAATTTTCAACTACAAAATCACCCCATTCTGCAATAGAAATCAGAATAGGAATAAGTGTTTTTCCGAAATCTGTTAAGGCATATTCAACTTTTAAAGGAGGTTTAGTCGTGTACACTTTTCTACTTATCACTCCATCTTCTTCCAGTTTTTTTAGTTGTAAACTCAACGTACGCTCAGTTACAGTTGGAATAAGTTTTCTTAATTCGTTATATCGCAATGGACTATCAATTAAATGAATCAAAATAACCGATTTCCATTTTCCTCCAATGATGCCCATTGTAACGCTTGTGCAACATGGATATTCTTTTCCTTTTACTTTATACATAACTTTTTTTGTTATAAAATGCTACTATCCTTTTAGACCGTTATTGCAAATGTAATATACTATACTTAGTTTTGCAACTATAAAAAGTATAGTATAAATAATTATTTAAAATATGAACATAATAGATACCTTAAATTGGCGATATTCTACAAAAGATTTTGACCCAACAAAAAAAATTTCCGAAGATAATGTTAAACAGTTAAAAGCATTATTAAGAATGAGTCCTTCAAGTACAAATATTCAGCCTTGGCATTTTCTAATCGCAGGTGATAAAGAAGGTAAAGAAAGAATAGCAAAAGGAGCTCAAGGCTTTTTTCATTTTAATGAGCCAAAAATATTAAATGCGTCTCATGTTGTTGTGTTTTGCTCAAGAACAAGTGCAGATGAAGACTATATGTTACATCTTTTAGATAAAGAAGAAAAAGATGGAAGATTTCCAAATGATGAAGTGAAACAAAATACGCATGGAGGTCGAAATCTTTTTGCTGATATCCATAAATATGATGTAAAAGATTTTCAACATTGGCTGGAAAAGCAAGTCTACCTAAACATTGGTAACTTCTTGCTTGGCGCTGCAACCCTTGGTATAGACGCTTTGCCTATGGAAGGCGTAGATTTAAAAGCGCTTGATGGAGAGTTTGGTTTACGAGAAAAAGGATATACTTCTGTTGCAGTTGTAGCTGTTGGATACAGAACAGATTCTGATTTTAACACAACTGACAGAACACCAAAGTCGAGGTTGTCAGAAGCCGAAATATTTACATTGTTGTAAGAAAGACTAAATAATATTTAGTTAAAAATTGATAATAGTTTAAAACACAGATTTTGGGATCTGTGTTTTTTTTGTCTTAATAAATTAAGCTTTATACTGAAAAACTTTAGTTATCTTTAGTAACTACTAACTAAATTAAAGAATGCAAGAATTTAATTCACCATTAGCCGCTTTTCTGCATTGGGAAGCCGAATCTCCAAATCATATCTTTTTAAAACAACCTATTAATGGTAAGAAAATAGAATACACATATCAAGAAGCTGGTAAAGAAGCGCGTAAAATGGCTACATATTTAAATTCTTTAGGTTTGCCAGACCGAAGTCATATCGCCTTACTTTCAAAAAATTGCGCACATTGGATTATATCAGACTTAGCAATAATGATGGCTGGTTATGTGTCTATTCCGATTTATCCAACATTGAACAGCTCATCAATGAACCAAATTTTGGTACATAGCGAATCAAAAGCTATTATTATTGGTAAGTTGGATGATTTTGCATCTCAGAAGGAAGGTATTCCAGATATTCCAAGAATTAGTGTTGGATTATTTGGCGAACAAGAAGGCATGTTATGGGAAGATATCATTGAAAAAAATCAAGCACTTAAAGAAGTTCATAAAACAGATCCAGATGCTTTACATACAATTATTTATACATCAGGAACAACTGGAACTCCCAAAGGTGTGATGCATTCTGGCAGTAATTTTATGGAGTCATCATCAACATTAGTTCGAGAGTTCACATTAGATAGTAAACCAAGGCTGTTTTCATATTTACCTTTAGCTCATGTAGCCGAACGTTTACTAAACAATGCAGGAATGGCATTAGGAGGTTCGATTACATTTGCCGAGTCTTTAGAGACATTTGCCAAAGATTTAGAAGAAGTTCAGCCCAATTTGTTTTTTGCAGTGCCAAGAATATGGACCAAATTCAGAGAGAAAATATTAGAATCTCTTCCTCAGAAGAAACTTAATTTATTATTAAAAATCCCAATACTAAACGGCATAATAAAAAATAAACTGAAACATAAGTTAGGTTTAAAGGAGGCTGTTTTTATTGCCTCAGCGGCTGCGCCAATTTCTTCTGAAATAGTAAGATGGTATTTAAAGTTAGGGATAACTATTTATCAAGGTTACGGAATGACAGAAGATTGTTGTGTATCTCATTTTAATAAACCAGGAGCAAATAAAATTGGTTCTGTAGGTAAAACATTTGATAATGTAAAAGCAAAATTGTCACCCGAAGGTGAGATTTGTATCAAGAATAAATGCTTGATGAAAGGTTATTATAAAGCGCCAGAATTAACAGCAGAAGTTTTTGATGATGAAGGTTATTTAAAAACTGGCGATATGGGAGAATTTGATCACGATGGATTTTTGAGTATTGTTGGTCGTGTAAAAGATCAATTTAAAACCGATAAAGGCAAATACATTTCACCATCACACATTGAGTTATTAATGTGTGGTAATACAGATATTGAACAGATTTGTATTGTTGGTACTGGAATTCCTCAACCTATCGCTTTAATCACCTTATCTGAACTCGGAAAAGCAAAGTCTAAAGAAGATGTCTCAAGTTCATTGCTAGCAAGTGCAACCGGAATTAATCCAACGCTTGAAAAACATGAGCGAATCGAAAAAATAGTTATTATGAAAGAAGATTGGAATGTTGCTAATGGTTTAGCGACACCAAGTTTGAAAGTGAAACGAAACAGTATTGAGAAAATTCATCAGGAGTTTTATCCATCATGGTTTAAAACTACTGAAAAGGTGATTTTTGAATAGATTTTCAATCCGTAAAATTTATCAATACTTTATGACTTTTGTCAGTTAAATTTTATTTTCAATTTTGTAAATTTATGTATTGAAATTAACTAAAACAAGACCGATTATGGATGTAAACATTAGATATGTCGATGTAGATATAAGTGACACACTGAACACTTTTACAAAAGAAAAATTAAATAAATTATTTGTCAGATATGATTTTCTAATTGGAGCGGCAGTCCGATTCAAACAAGATGAACACAGTCATACAAAAGGTAAAATATGTGATATAGAATTAAGTTTACCTGGACCACGAATATTTGCTACTTCAGACGAAGCAAAACATGAAGTCGCTGTTAGAAAAACTATTAGCGATTTAGAAAAACAACTTAAAAGGCGAAAAGAAGTTTTTAAGACGCATTAACTCTTTAAATTTTTCGCAAACTGGCCTTATGAAATTCGAAAGCATTTTATGAGGCTTTTTTGTGCATTAAAGAATTAGTGAGTTTTGAATGTTATATTTGTAGATACTTAAATTTCTCTTCAAATGAAAAAACTAGCCCTTGTAATTGTATTATTATCACTTATGAATTGTTCAGAAAAAGAAATCGAAAAAATTGCTGTTGAGTTACCAAAAGATAACCCGTTTAATGTTGCTTTAAATGAATCTTTTGATTACGCTAAAGTTACAGGAGAATCTATAGAATCCTACGTAGATTATGAAATAGAACAAGCAGTGCAAACGATTGAAGTTATAAAAAGTCAATCAACGCCATCATTAGAAAATACATTTCTTCCATTTGATGCTGTATACAATAAATTAAGTCAAGCTGGCAGCAATTCATTTATGTTGTATTGGACGTCTACAGATTCTATAACTAGAGTAAAAGGGATAGAGTATTCTCAAAAAGTAGATTCTATAAGCACAGCGATTTCATCAGATAAAGAATTGTTCAAACAGTTTGAAACTTTTGCAGCTTCTGAAGCCTATTCTAAATTAAATAATAGACGACAACGATTTGTTGACGATATCATTGATAATTTCAAACAATCTGGAATTAATTTAGCTGATGATAAATTGGATAAGGTTAAAACCTTAAAAGCCGAAATTTCAGATTTGACGTCTCAGTATTCAATAAATATGAATACAGCTAATTCAGTATTAACACTAGATGAAGCTGGAGCTGACGGACTTCCAGAGAGTCTTAAAGAGAAATATAAGACTGAAAATAGCACTTATGAAATTCCTGCTCAACCTTCAACTAGAGGGCCAGTTATGGATAATGCGACAAATCCAGAAACTAGAAAAGCATACCAAATGCTGTATTCTAATAGAGGTGCTGATAAAAATTTAGAGATTTTAAATCAGTTGGTTAAAAAACGTTATCAACTTGGACAGTTAATGGGTTACAAATCTTATGCGGAATATAATTTAGTTCCTAAAATGGCTAAAAACCCAGAGACAGTATGGAAATTTGTTAATGACCTGATAGCAGAATCTAAAGAAAAGGCCATTCAAGATATAGAGGTGTTAAAAACGGCTAGAAAGAAGTTGGATAATATCAGTATTGATGAAGATTTAAATGCTTGGGATTTAGCATATTATAAAAATCAGATATTAAAAACCGAATACCAAGTAGATGCCGAAAAAATACGTGAGTATTTACCAATGAGTGCATGTCTTTCAGGAATGTTTGAGTTATATCAAGAATTATTAGATGTAGAATTCAAAAAAATAGAAAATGCTTCGGTTTGGCATGAAGATGTTTTAGCGTATGAAGTGTTTGAAAATGATAAATTAAAAGGACGTTTCTTTCTGGATTTGTACCCAAGGCCAAATAAAGAAACATGGTTTTATGCTGTGCCTTTATCTTCCGGAAAACAAATGGAAGATGGTTATGAAGTTCCAGTATCTATGCTCTTGGGTAATTTTACAAAGGGAACTGATGAGTTGCCTTCCATGATTACTCATGGTGAATTAAGCACTTTATTTCATGAGTTCGGACACATTATGGACAAGATGTCTTATGAAGGAGAATACAGCATGCAATCTGACACAAAAAGGGATTTTGTTGAGGCAATGTCACAGATTTTCGAAAATTGGATTTGGGATTATGATGTCTTAAGTACGTTTGCAAAGCACTATGAAACAGGTGAAGTATTGCCAAAAGAATTATTTAATAGCATGGTGAATGCTAAAAATGTATCATCAGGTATTTCTGCTCAAGGGTCATTAAGAAACTGTATTTACGATATGAATTTATATGATAAATACAATCCAGAGCAACCAATAGATACAGATCAGTTATGGCGTGATGTAGATAACCAATTGGGCGTTATGGATTGGTATGTTGAAGGAACTCATCCTCAAGCTTGTTGGATTCATATCAATACACATCCAGTTTATTACTATGGTTATTTATGGTCTGAAGTTTATGCTCAAGACATGTTTACTGTATTTGAAAAGAATGGATTACGCAATCAAGAAACTGGTGTGAGATACAGAAAATTAATTCTTGCTAATGGAAGTCAAAGAACCGTTGATGAGGCTGTTGAAGAATTTCTAGGTCGACCAATGAATAACAAAGCCTACGTTAAAAGTCTTGGGCTAGAATAATAATTATGAAGTACACGAAGTACATATTTATTTTTTGTTCTTTTTTGTTCTTGTCAAATTTCAAGAGTTCTAAAGACTATGAATTCGATTACATTATTGAGTACAAATCACTGTTAAGTGGCAAAGAGGATAAATCTATTTTTTACCTGACAAATTCTAAAGACAATTCTTATTATGGTAAATTTTCAAGTGAAGATGATACAAATTATAGAATTAGTTTTTTTAAGCCAGGAAGCGTTCGAAGTCATGCAACTGTAAACAAGCAAGATTTTTTTAAAGCTGAGACTATTTTGATTGAAGCTAATGTTTTCAAAAAAGATTATAATTCAAAAGCCAATAATAATGATTACTTTGAAAATCTTAGGGATACTTTAATAAATGAAGCTTCTTTTAAAAGATATGTTTTTAAATCAGTACATGTTAATCCTATGAATTTAGATATTTACTACACTGTTGAGCCTAAAACTGAATTTCATTTACCATTACTGTCTTTTGGAGGTGCTTATCAAGTATGGAAATCAGAAAAAAATATTCCAAATGGTATTTTGAAGGAGTATTATTTTTTTAATGAGGATAATAACATTGTTGAAGCACATTATAAACTAGTTGGTTATCAACCTTACAAAAAGACGATAAGAGTAAAGTATTAATCATCTATGATGATAAGGCTCATTTCGTAAAATAGTAAAGCCACGATACAATTGCTCAATCACAAACAAACGAATCATTTGATGGGAAAAAGTCATTTTAGATAATGACAGTTTTCCATTTGCTTTTTTATACACGTCTGGTGAGAACCCATAAGGTCCACCAATCACAAATACCAATCGTTTAATACCCGAATTCATGTGCTTTTGTAAATAATTTGAAAAGGCAACCGAATCTAATTCTTTTCCGTTTTCATCCAATAAAATCAAAACATCTGTAGGATTCAGTTTGTTTAAAATGAGTTCACCTTCCTTTTGTTTTTGTTGGTCTTCACTAAGGTTTTTTGCTTTTTTGAGATCTGGAATAATCTCAAATTCAAATTTCACATAAAAACCTAAACGCTTTTGATAGTCATCAATAAGAGCCTGTAATTGCTTATTATCAGTTTTGCCAATGGCAAGAAGTTTAATTGTCATGCTTCAAAGTTATACTTTTTTAGAATTTGGAATTTGTTTTTTGAAACTTTTTAAGTTGCAATTACTATTTTTACATTAAATACATTCATATGATTTCTCAAGAACAATTCAACATAGAAGTAGACCTCATTATTACAAATGCGATAAGAGAAGATGTAGGTGATGGAGATCACAGTTCTTTAGCTTGTATTCCAGCAACAGCAAAAGGTAAGGCCAAACTTTTAGTGAAAGATGAAGGCATTATTGCTGGTGTAGAATTCGCAAAGCAAGTATTTGCTTATGTCGATAAAGATATGAAAGTTGAAACCTTGATTGAGGATGGAAGTCCTGTAAAGTATGGAGATATTGTGTTTTATGTAGAAGGTGCTTCGCAATCTATTTTGAAGGCTGAACGTTTGGTTTTAAATGCGATGCAACGTATGAGTGCGATTGCGACAAAAACAAAGCAGTTTGTTGATTTATTAGAAGGTACTGGAACCAAAATTCTGGATACTAGAAAAACAACACCTGGACTTAGAGCTCTAGAAAAATGGGCTGTAAAAATTGGAGGAGGAGAGAACCATAGGTTTGCATTGTATGATATGATAATGTTGAAAGACAATCATATTGACTTTTCTGGAGGAATAACAAAAGCAATTAATAAAACAAAGCAATACTTAAAAGACACCAATCGTGATTTAAAGATTATTGTTGAAGCAAGAGATCTTGATGAAATAAAGCAAATCCTTGAAGTTGGAGGTGTGTATCGAATTTTGATAGACAACTTCAATTATGAAGATACTCGAACAGCTGTTAAGATTATTGGTGATCAATGTTTAACTGAGTCTTCAGGAGGTATTAACGAAAAAACCATTAGAAAATATGCCGAATGTGGTGTGGATTATATTTCTTCAGGAGCTTTGACACACTCTGTGTACAATAAAGATTTAAGTTTAAAAGCAGTAGACTAAAAAGAGGTTAACTTGTTGTAAGTCCTAAACGTTTCCCTTCTTTAATCATTAATTCATGAGCAGCTTCATATTCATTAGGAATATCACCTTCGAGAATAGCTTCTTTAATCAATTCTTTTATGTGTCCGATTTCACGAGAAGGCTTGATATTAAAAGCTTTCATGATATCTTCACCTGAGATTGGTGGTTGAAAATTACGTATTTGATCACGTGCCTCAACTTCATCAATTTTTTGACGGACAATCTTAAAATTATTATGATACTTCTGAAATTTATTTGGATTCTTAGTCGTAATATCTGCTTCGCAAAGCGTCATTAAATCTTCGACATAATCACCAGCATCAAAAACCAAACGCCTAACAGCCGAATCAGTAACAAGGTCTTGAGCTAAAACAATAGGTCTCGAACTCATAAAAACCATTTTTTGAACAAATTTCATTTTTTCATTCAATGGCATTTTTAACTTTTTGAATAAATGGTATACCATTTTAGCACCTTCAAATTCGTGTGCATGGAATGTCCAACCTACTTTTTTACTAAACTTTTTAGTAGGTGCTTTTCCGATATCATGGAGTAGTGCAGCCCAACGCAACCAAAGATTGTCTGTGTGCTTTGAAATATTATCTACAACTTCTAAAGTGTGGTAAAAGTTGTCTTTATGTTTTTGTCCTTCAATTTCATCTATACCTTTTAAAGCAGTTATTTCAGGTAAGATATGGTCTAATAAACCTGTTTTTTCAAGCAATAAGAAACCTACAGAAGGTACATCGCTTTCTAGAATCTTATTTAGTTCTACAACTATACGTTCCTTAGTAATGATTTTAATTCGATCTTTATTTCTTGTAATTGACTCCAATGATTTTGCTTCAATAACAAATCCAAGTTGTGTCGCAAATCGGATGGCTCTCATCATTCGCAAAGGATCATCACTATACGTTATATCTGGATCTAGAGGTGTACGAATGATTTTGTTCTGTAAGTCTTCAACACCATTAAAAGGATCTAATAAGGCACCAAAATTATCTTCACTCAAATCCAGAGCTAAAGCATTTATTGTGAAGTCTCTTCGGTTTTGGTCATCTTCAAGAGTTCCGTTTTCAACAACAGGATTTCTACTGTCTTCATTATAACTTTCCTTTCGAGCACCTACAAACTCAATATCCATATCTTCAAAAGGAAGCATAGCCGTTCCGTAAGTTTTAAATACCTGTACTTTTGGTTTGTTAGGCAAGTTTTTCGAGACTTGTTTGGCAAGTGTGATTCCACTACCAACAGCAACAATGTCAATGTCTTTATGTAATCCTCGATTTAAAATATGATCACGTACAAAGCCACCAATCACATATGAATCAAGTTCAAGCTCGCGAGCAGAATCAGATATGATTTTAAAAATAGTGTTGTGTAAGGCGTTTTTGTAATTCATTACTTCAATTTCAAATGCTTCGAGATGAATTTAATTACTTTTTTAAAAAGTAAATAAAAGTTTGTTTCAGTTGACAAATCTACAACATAGTCGACTTCTAATAAAATGTCTTTATGTTTATTTTATGGACAAATTCAAGTATTGATTGCATTATTCCTATCTTGTTTGCCAATGATTTTTAATATAAATTGTGCAACACACTTAAACATTTTATATTTGTTTTTATATTTTTAAATTCATCAACTTTTCTTAATGATTAACGTAACAAAATCTTTCCTTCCAAATCAAGCAGAGTATAATGCCATTTTAAAAACATCTTGGGATAAAGCTTGGATCACCAATAGAGGTCCTTTGGTAAAGGAGTTGGAACAAAAGATTAAAGATAAGTTTGATATCAGTCATGTTATAGCGACTACAAATGGAACATTGCCACTTCAAATAGCTATAAAAGCTTTAGAACTTAAGGGTGAAATAATAACCACACCGTTTAGCTATATAGCAACGGCTTCTAGTATCGCTTGGGAATCATGTACACCGATTTTCGCTGATATTGAGGCAGATAGTTTCAATATTGATCCCAAAGAAATTGAAGCTAATATTACTGAAAAAACAACTGCAATTATTGCAACACATGTATTTGGGAATCCTTGCAATTTAGAAGCGATACAGAGCATTGCAGAAAAATATAATTTGAAAGTTATTTATGATGCAGCTCATGCTTTTGGTGTAATTTATAAAGGAACTTCTATTTTTGAATATGGAGATGTGAGTACATGTAGTTTTCATGCGACAAAAATTTTCCATACAGGAGAAGGTGGAGCATTGTTTACAAAAGACCAAGAGCTTTATGATGCTTTGTATTACCATCATAATTTTGGTCATGATGGACCGGAAAATTTTCATGGTTTAGGAATCAATGCTAAAATGAGCGAATTTCAGGCAGCAATGGGTTTAACTGTATTTCCATATTTTGATGATATTATTGCAAGACGGGAATTACTTTATAAATTATACTTAAGTAAACTGAATTCAGAAAATTTGCAATTTCAGAGGATCATAAATGATTCAGAATATAACTACGCTTATTTTCCTTTAGTATTTGAATCAGAATCACAATTAAACACAGTGAAAGAGGCCTTGAATGATAATCAAATTTTTCCTAGACGTTACTTTTATCCATCTTTAAACACCATTGATTATTTAAAAGGTGAGTCAATGAAAGTTTCTGAATCTATTTCAAAACGTATTTTGTGTTTGCCTCTCTACTATGATTTGACCGAGACTGATGTAAATAAAATAAGTGATATTATTATAAAATATATATAAATGATAATTATAGGAGCTAAAGGCTATGCAAAGGAAGTTTTAGAAGTTGTAGTTTCAGATCTTAAAGCTGATAATATAGCGTTTTTTGATAATGTAACTAATCCATGTCCTGATCAATTATATGATAAATATAAAATTTTAAGGTCAGAGAACGAAGCGAAAACATTTATTAAGAAAACTGAAGATAAGGATGTAGTGATTGGAGTAGGCTTACCAATAATAAGAAAAAAAATGTATGATTTCTTTTCGAATTTAGGTGCTAATCCAAAAACAATAATTGCTAAAGACACTTCTATTGGGAGTTTTGATGTAAGTATTGGAAATGGTACAACTATAATGCAAGGCGTTAGAATTACTAATAGTGTAAATGTCGGAAAGGCTTGTTTAATCAATTTGAATTGCACCATTGGTCATGATACAACCATAGGAGACTTTGTTGAATTATCACCTAATGTAAATATTTCTGGAAGGTGCGAAATAGGAGATTTAACAAGTATTGGAACTAATGCCATTATAATTCCGGATATTACTATTGGACGTAATTGCATAATTGGAGCGGGAACCTTGGTAATAAAAGATGTTCCTGATAATAGTGTAGTAGTTGGAGTACCAGGTAAAATTATAAAGACAAATGAGTAAACCTTTAGTTTCTGTTGTAATAATCACCTATAATCATGAAGAGTTTATTAAACAAACTCTAGATAGTATCCTTTCCCAAAAAACAAATTTTGATTTTGAAGTTGTTGTAGGCGAAGACAAAAGTCCAGACAATACACTTGAGGTTTGTAAGACTTATGGAGATAAAATCAACCTGATTTATGGCGAAGAAAATATTGGGATGATTCCTAATTTTATCAGAACCCTTAAAGCAGCTAATGGAAAATATTTTGCAGTTTGTGAAGGTGACGATTATTGGATTGATCCGTTGAAACTTCAAAAGCAAGTTGATTTTTTAGAAGCTAATCCAGACTATGTGATTTGTTGGACTGATTACAATATTTTAAACGATAATGGTGAAATCACAAAGACCGATTTTGGTTATACTAAAGACGTGATTGATATAGATTATAATAATCTGTTTAGACCATATTCTACCTATACATTAACTTCAATGTTTAAACGAGAAGCTTTCGATTTAGAGCTCTATCAGACCTTGAAATACTATAAAGATAATTCGTTGTATGTTTTGCTATTAAGGGAAGGAAAAGGTGTCTTTTTAAACTTTGTGTCTTCTGTCTATCGAGTTCATGAAGGTGGAATATATTCGTTAACATCAAATTACCAGAAAAGATATACGTCCTACTTAAACCTTAAGGAAATAATGGATGCCGTTCCAGAATCTCATACTAAAAACATGAAACGCGTATTAAATTCATTAGGTAATGCAACTGCTTTCGGACTTCTTAAACTTAAACAAAAAGGAGAAAAATTAAGCGAAGATCAACTAACGTTTATGAATGATTATTTTAAAAACGGGAATTTAAAAACCAAATTGAAATATTTCAAAAGACGTTTCTTAAAGTAAACTTTTAAAAAAGAGTGCCATTTTATCTATAAATGGAATTTGACCAAAATATCCGGACTCATTTTTTAAATAGCTATAAAACTTTTTATTGTAAGAGCTAGAATTTCTAATGGTTCTGATAATGACAGTATCAATATGCTTATTGAAAATCTCTAGGTTGTAATATTTAGTTTCTGAATTTCTTGATTTCAAATCTTTTGATGCTTCAATAACAGAAATAACTTGTTCTGGAGCGAGGTTTCGTTTTAAAGAGACAGCATATAAATAATTGTCAAGGTTTGTATTGGTTTCGTTAATACCAAAATGAAGCAATTGCTTTTTCTTTATTAATACATTAGCCTTTTTAAGATTTTCTTCTTTTGTCTGACTAATATTATTAGGATGCCATCTGTAGTTGAGCAACGATTCAGGAATATTATAAAAATCAGTAACTTGAATTACCTGACTCCATAGTCCGTAATCTTCAGCAGGAACATATTGATGTTCAAACTTAAAATCCTTAATTGCAGACTTTCTAAACATAACTGTTGGATTACCAATACCACAACTACTTAAAAACTGTACTTTTAAATTTTCTGGATTAACTGAATGTTTAATTAGTTTTTGTTTATCACCAAAAAAAGTTAACCAGGTTCCACAGACACCAATATTTGGATTGTTCTTAAAAACAGCTAATTGCTTTTCAAATCGTGTTGGTAACGCAATGTCATCAGCATCCATTAGTGCGATAAACTCAGTATGAGCTCTTTCTATACCTTCATTTCTTAAATTAGCGGGACCTTCGTTTTCAGTTTTATTGATAACTTCAACACGGTTGTCTTTTTTTTGATATGTGTCTAATATTTCTGGTGTGCTATCTGATGAATTATCGTTTAAAACCAATAGTTTGAAATCTGCAAAAGTCTGGTTAAGAATACTATCAATAGCTTCTTTCAGATACTTTTCGCCATTATAAACTGGCATGATTACAGTTAAAGAATTCATTGGTTTATGTTTTTCAATAGCAAAAGTAAGTATTTATAAAGCTTAACATTATATTTGTAAAAATTATTTTTGTGGGTAAAATACAAGTAGGCTTCCTGGTATCTTATGACTTTAATTTGCTAAAGAACGCAATTCCTAGAGTTTATAAAGATGCTGACACCATTTTTTTAGCGATAGATAAGAATAGAATGACCTGGAATGGTGCTCCGTTTACTATTGATGATTCTTTTTTTGAATGGATAAAAGCGTTCGACACTGACGGTAAAATTGTTATTTATGAAGATGATTTTTATGTTCCAGAATTGTCAACAATGGAGTGTGAGGTGAGAGAACGAAAAATGCTTTCTGATAAAATGGGAATAGGAAATTGGCTCGTACAATTAGATGCAGATGAATACTTTATTGATTTTAAAAGTTTTGTAGATTTTTTGAAATCAAAAAAACACTTATTGAAAAATCCAGAAAAAACTCCCGTAGAAGTTTCTCCCTTTTTGGTTAATATTTATAAAAAACTGGAAGGAGGTGTTCTTGTAGTAGATAAAGCAACTAAAATTAGAGCAGCAACCAACTATCCAGATTACAAAGTTGGTAGAAAAACAAAACATAAAACGGTATATCATAATTCTTTGATTTTACATGAATGTTTATCAAGAACAAGAGAAGAACTTGAGTTTAAACTTGATAATTGGGGACATGATGTAGATATTAATAAAAAAGAGTTTTTGGAGAAGTGGGAGTCTGTAAATGAAACTAATTACAACACAATGCAAGATTTCTTTTATTTAGAACCATCAAGTTGGAAAAACCTAAAGTATTTAAAAGGAATTACTGTGGAAGAATTATCAAAAAGTGTAAAAGATGAAGGGAT
Organism: Psychroserpens jangbogonensis; assembly: GCF_000797465.1. GTDB lineage: Bacteria > Bacteroidota > Bacteroidia > Flavobacteriales > Flavobacteriaceae > Psychroserpens > Psychroserpens jangbogonensis. The sequence continues at coordinate 94,926 of NZ_JSWG01000011.1, forward strand.
GTATCATTCTGCTTTATATGTGTTCTTTAAAAATTTTGGTCAATCGTTTAAATATCTTTTTAAGTAAGGGAAATGGATAAGGTGAATGTAAGCTTAATTATTACAACATATAACTGGCCAAAAGCGTTGGAGTTGGTTTTATTGAGCATTTCAAAGCAAAATGTATTGCCATATGAAGTGTTGGTGGCAGATGATGGGTCTACAGAAGACACACTCCAATTGGTTAGGAAGTTTCAAGAAAACTTCCCTGTACCTTTGATTCATATATGGCATGAAGATGATGGTTTTAGAAGGTCAGCTGTGTTAAATTTAGCTATTTCTAAGGCAAAAGGAGATTATATTATGCAGTTGGATGGAGACTGTATTGTGCATAAAAACTTTGTTGGAGATCATGTCGGTAGTGTTGAGAAAAACACATATCTCTATGGGTCTCGAGTAAATATTCAGGAATCTTTTCTAGAGACACTATTCGATCAAAAGAGAATAGGGTTTTCTTTTTTTTCTAAAGGAATTAAAAAAAGAGGAAGAACTATTCATTTGCCTTTTTTTGGTAGGATATTGTATAAAAAGAACAATGAGCTGTCTAGGAAATTACGAGGTTGTAACTTGTCTTATTGGAAAGCTGATTTTATAGCTGTTAACGGGTATAATGAAGATATGACTGGTTGGGGTAGAGAAGATTCAGAACTGATTATAAGAATGATGAATAAAGGGGTTGCAGGAAAACGATTAAAATATCAGGCTATTATATATCATATATGGCATAAAGAGAGTTCAAAGCAAAAATTAACTATTAATGATGCCATACAGAAAGATGCAATTAAGAATAAAACTGTTTGGTGTGATAATGGGGTTAATAAATATTTAAGTGAAAAGAACTAAAAGCATACATAAAGATTATAAAGTACACGAAGCTTTTTTTGATGATATCATTTCAAATTTTGATTCTAAAGGCGAGCATTTTGGTAATCAAGATAGAAATTCACTTAAACTATTTGATTTAAATGGAAAGACGGTTAATGTGAAATCTTTTCGTGTTCCTAATTTTATCAATCAAGTTGCCTATAGATTCTTTAGAAAAAGTAAAGCACAGCGTTCATTTGAATATGGTAATTGGCTTAAGAGTTTAAATATTGGTACACCACAACCTTTGGCTTATTACGAATACAAATCGCTTTTGCTTTTCAAAAAAAGCTATTATATCAGTGAACAACAGGACTGTGATTTAACATATCGTGAGTTAACTACCGATTTTAATTATCCTGATTATGATAATATTCTAAGAGCTTTTACTAGATTCACATATAAGTTGCATGAAAAGGATGTTCATTTTTTAGATCATTCTCCAGGAAACACTTTGATTAAAAAAACTGGCGACAGCTATGAGTTTTATTTAGTGGACTTAAATAGAATGGAGTTTAAAGACTTAGATTTTGAAACTCGAATTAAGAACTTCTCAAAACTTACGACTCATAAACCTATGATTGAAACCATGAGTGACGAATATGCAAAATGTTCTGGTGAAGATTATAACAAGGTGTTTAATTTAATGTGGTCTTACACAGAAGCATTTCAGAATAGATATCATAGAAAAAGAAGACTCAAAAACAAACTCAAGTTTTGGAAGAAGTCTTAGAACTCTTTATTCCTATAAAGTTTTTTGAGTTTGGTGTATTTTAAATAAGTAATATTTGCCGTTTGAGCACTAATTACAAACCCATTTTTACCATCTAAAAATCCAAATCTTAAAATGTAAGCTTTAAAAAAAGCCCAAATTGGATTCCATACAATTTTATATAATGGTGCTTTTTCCCCTTTATCATAATAAGCTTGAGCCGAAATGGTAGAAAAGTATTCCGTTTTCTGATTAAATTCTGGATAACTTTGATAGGTCCAATGTAAGATGTCGCCTTTAAGTCTAGACGTTTTTCGGTTGTCTTTTAATTTGATTTCATCATGTGGATTTATACCTTCCCAATGCGCAACACATCTATCAAAAACGCGTAGTTTTTTATTTGGATACCAATCAGAATGCTTTATCCATTGTCCGCAAAAATTATTAAAACGATTACAGTAATAACCATCAAACTGCCAATTAGACTTAAGTTCAATAATTGAATTCTGAAGTGTTTCTGATAAGGCTTCATCACCATCTAACGATACAATAAAATCGTTTGAAGCTTGTTTTAATGCAAAGTTTTTTTGTTCAATGTAGCCAAGAAACTCTTGTTCAATAAACGTAACATTGTATTTTAAACAAATCTGTTTAGTGTTATCTGTGGAAAATGAATCCACAACAATAATTTCATCAACTAGATTAACGAGAGATTGCAAACACCTTTCAATGTTTTTGTCTTCATTAAACGTAATAATAACACCTGAGAGTTTAATCATTCTACATTCATCTTAATTTGGCAAAAATAACTATTTTTGATGCAATGAAAGCTATAGACATTTCAGTAATTATAAGTACCTATAATAATCCAAAGTGGTTACAGAAAGTATTGTGGAGTTTTGATGCTCAAACCTTCAAAAATTTTGAAGTCGTTATTGCTGACGATGGATCAAATGAAGACACAAAATTACTTATAGATTCTATGTCTACTAAATTGAGTTATCCTATACAACACATTTGGCACGAAGATAATGGCTTTCAAAAAACAATCATTTTAAATAAAGCAACAGTAGCCAGTAAAGGAGAGTATCTCGTTTATACTGATGGCGATTGCATCGCAAGAGCAGATTTTTTGCAAGTTCATGCCAATAGGAGAGAAGTTGGTTATTTTTTATCTGGAGGTTATTTCAAATTGCCTATAGATATTAGTGAAACTATTTCTGAAGCTGATATAAAGGAACAACATTGTTTTGATATCAAATGGTTAAAACAAAACGGGCATAAATCTTCATTTAAGAATAATAAAATTACTTCAAAAGGATTAAAAGAGAGTTTGCTTAATTTACTTACACCTACTACAGCGACTTGGAATGGTCACAACGCTTCTGGTTATAAAAATGATATTATAACTGCAAATGGTTACGATGAGCGCATGCAATATGGAGGTGAAGACAGAGAATTAGGAGAGCGTTTGTTTAATGCTGGACTCAAGGCAAAGCAAATTAGATATAGTGCTATTTGTTTACATTTAGATCATGCAAGAGGATATGTAACACCTGAAATGATTGAAAAAAACAAAGCTATAAGAGCAACTACAAAATCTGATAAAATAACAAAAACACCTTACGGTATAGAAAAACTAAATTCATAATGGTAGTTCTAAACAACGAACATTACATGGCTCAAGGCTTGGCAAGGAAATGCTATTTCTATCCTGATAATGATGCTTTATGTATTAAAATTGGATTGCCAGACGTTGATGAATCTCATATCACTAAGGAAATTGATTATTACAAAAAGATACAGAATAAAGACGTTGCAAAGTTCGACTACCCGTTTTATTCGTTATACCACGAAACTATTGAAACTAATGTTGGTGAAGGGTTTGTTTACGATTTAGTTAGAGATGAAAAGACTCAAAAGGTTTCAAAAACCTTACTTGATTATATTGTAATGAAGGATTGTCCGATTGAGGATTCAATCTTTGATTCTGCGTTACATAGGTTGAAAGAACAAATGATCAAACATAAGATATTTGCAAGCGATTTAAGACCTCGCAACATTTGTTGTAAAATACTTAAAGATGATTCAATTGAATTAATTATCATTGATGGGATTGGTCACAGAGACTTTTTGCCATTAGCTGATTGGTTTGGATATTTTGCTAGAAGGAAAGTAGTACGACGTTTTGAAAGCATCCATTTACATACAGCAGATGAACATCGTCAATTAATAAGGCGATTATATCCAAAATGGATTAATTGGTAGTAAGAAATTTTTTGAGTTCTTCAAAAAACAGAGACGGCTTAATCATTTCATAAAGCGACTTATAATTGTCTTTCAATTCTTTAGATGTTGAATTGTTCACAATATCTGGATTGAAGTCTTTTAAGTGAACAGAGACATTTTGTGTACCATCTTCAAACATATTCCATGCTTCTTTAATAATCCAAGGTGAGAAAATAGTAAAGGTTGGAATATTTAAAGCTTTAGCCATATTAACAGCACCTCCTTCATTCCCAATCATGGCAGTACAATGATGTGTAATGGCTAAAAATTCTCGTAATCCCTTTCCGAAGACATCAAAAAAGATGTGTTTTCGTGTTTCCAAAGCACAAAAATTATATACCGTTTTTGCTTCATCCACTTGTTTAGGTATGTAATTAAATAAAATTTGTCCGTTAGTTTGTTCTACAATAAAGTCAATCACTTTTGCCATGTGAGGCAAAGGATAAGTTTTATTATCACCACTTCCCAAAACGCTAATCATATATAAGGGCTTAGACAAATCTATATTTGAATCTTTAAGTAATTGATGAGACGTTTCAATCTCCTCAGGTGTTAGATGAATTTTCGGTCGAATAGGTTCCGGAATCTCTTTAACAATAGGTTCCAACATTTGCAATCTGTTCTCTATTGCTAATCCAGCGTTAGTTTTAGCCTCAGTTGCTTCTTTAAAAGTATTTGTGTAATAGTATTTTGTGTACCATTTATATTTCGAAATCTTAATGGCAGCACCAGAAAATTTTGTAATTAGATTACTCGAAAATTTTGAGTACACATCAATTACAACATCGTATTCTTCTTTTCTTATATCTTTTAGAAAGCTTAAAAATTGAGCTCGACTGTCTTCAATTTCTGGAGTAATAAATAAAAATTTATTTATATATGGATTATTCTCAACAACGGCATAGGTGTGTGAGTTTATGACATAGTGTAGCTCAGCATTTGGATGTTCGGCTTTTATAGCTTCAAACAATATGCTTGTGGTGAGCACATCACCAATCATTTTTTGTTGTATAATAAGAATTTTCAAAACTCTGAGATAATCAATTAAACAGCTACATCGTATTCACGTAAAGCATCATTAAGAGAAGTCTTTTTATTAGTACTCTCTTTACGCTTTCCAATAATTAAGGCACAAGGCACATTGTATTCTCCTGCAGGAAACGTTTTTGTATAGCTCCCAGGAATAACTACAGAGCGTTCTGGTACAATACCTTTCATTTCAACTGGTTCATCACCAGTAACATCAATGATTTTTGTACTCATGGTCAAAACGACATTAGCTCCTAATACAGCTTCTTTTTCAATGCGTACACCTTCAACTACAATACATCGTGAACCTATAAATGCACCATCTTCTATAATTACTGGTGCAGCTTGTAAAGGTTCTAAAACACCTCCAATGCCAACACCTCCAGATAGATGTACATTTTTTCCAATTTGCGCGCAGCTACCAACTGTAGCCCAAGTGTCAACCATTGTACCTTCATCAACATAAGCACCAATATTTACATAACTAGGCATTAAAATAGTTCCAGGAGATATGTAAGCACCATGTCTTGCTACAGCATTTGGCACAACACGAATACCTTTCTTTTTATAGTCACGTTTTAATGGAATTTTATCATGATACTCAAAAATACCAGCTTCTAGGGTTTCCATTTTTTGAATAGGAAAATATAAAACAACAGCTTTTTTAACCCATTCATTTACTTGCCAACCATTTTCAGTTGGTTGTGCAACTCTTAAAGTACCTTCGTCTAAAAGGTCTATAACGGTTCGTATACTTTTAATGGTTACTTCGTTAGTTAGAAGAGAACGGTCGTTCCAGGCATCTTCAATATACTGTTGTAATTCTTTCATTTTAATTATTGTCAGTTTTCACAAAGATAAGTCTATAAAATTCTTGTCATAATTTCTAATTCAGAAAAAAATAAAAAAAGATGTGACCTATTTAAAAAGATGGTGTCTTATAATTGTGATTATTATTGTTCTTGTGTTATCCTTAATACAAACACTTGATTTCTTTAATAATTAATAGCTAATTTTTAAAACACCTTTCTTACCCTGGAAGGGTGTTTTTTTTTTTTTAAAAAATTTATAAAAAAGATGTGACCCTATTCATAATCATGTGTCTTAAAAGTATAACATGAACTGTTTAAAGTAGAGGGTAAACTAGTTTATGGATAATTATTAATGGTTGATTATTTTAAAACGCTTCTTTGACCTTCAAAGAGGCGTTTTTTTGTTTTTTAACAATTACCTTTGCAATATGGCGAGAATACTAGCAATTGATTATGGTACAAAGCGTACAGGAATAGCTGTGACAGATGAGTTACAGATTATTGCCTCTGGTTTGACGACAGTAGATACTAAAGAATTAATAGGGTTTTTAAAGACCTATTCTTCGGAAGAATCGGTTGAGTTATTTATTGTAGGAGAACCGAAACAAATGAATTTTGAAGCCTCTGAAAGTGAAGTGTCAATTTCTAAATTTTTAGAAAAATTAGAAAAAGCTTGTCCAGATATTCCTATTAAACGAATTGATGAACGTTTTACATCTAAAATGGCATTTCAAACCATGATTGATAGCGGACTTAATAAAAAGCAACGTAAGAATAAAGCCTTAGTTGATGAGATTAGTGCTACAATCATCCTTCAAAGTTACCTTTATAATCAATCTTAAATAAACACAAAAAGTTATAAAATCACAATAAGAATTGTATTTTTGCAATCGAAAAATAATAGTACATGATATTACCAATAGTTGCTTATGGCGACCCTGTTTTAAGAAAAAAAGGAGAACCAATTACTAAGGATTACCCTAAATTAGATGCTCTTTTAGAAAATATGAAAGAGACAATGTATGGTGCTTTTGGTGTAGGTTTAGCAGCTCCACAAATTGGATTACCTATTCGAATATTTTTAGTGGACACATCTCCTTTTGCCGAAGATGAAGTCTTTACGGAAGAAGAACAAGAGGAATTAAAAAATTTCAAACGTACATTTATAAATGCTGAAATCATAAAAGAAGAAGGTGACGAATGGGCTTTTAATGAAGGCTGTTTAAGTATTCCTGATGTTCGTGAGGATGTATTCAGACAACCAAAAATAAAAATTGAGTATCAGGATGAAAATTTTGAAACTCATACTGAAGAGTTTGATGGTCTAATTGCTAGAGTCATTCAACATGAATACGATCATATTGAAGGTGTTTTATTTACAGATAAACTATCCTCATTAAAAAAGCGTTTGATAAAAGGAAAATTATTAAATATCTCTAAAGGGAAAATTACAGTCGATTACAGAATGCGTTTTCCAGCTATAAAAAAGAAACGATAACATATAAAAATCATAACCCATAAATTATGAGCTTAGATAAAATACTTTCCATTTCTGGAAAACCAGGTTTATATAAAATTATTGCACAAACTAGAAATGGCTTTGTTGCAGAATCTTTAATTGATCAAAAAAAAGTTAATGTAAATATTCACAGTAATGTGAGCATCTTAAGCGAAATTGCTGTTTATACATTAACAGAGGAATTACCATTAAGAAAGGTTCTTAAAAAGGTAATGGAAAAAGAAAGCGGTCAGCAGACATCAATAAGTCATAAAGACTCTAAAGATAGTTTAGAAGAGTACTTCTTTGAAGTATTACCAGATTATGATGAAGATCGTGTATATGCAAGTGATATCAAAAAAATTGTGCAATGGTACAATTTACTTCAAAAGCATGATATGTTAGATGCTTTAGAAGAAGATTCAGAAGTTGTAGCTTCGGAAGAAGAAGAATAAGTATTAAACATGTCTGATAAAAAGTCGCAATTAAAAGCTTTTGGGCGTTTACTCATCATTATGGATGAGTTGCGTGAGCAATGTCCTTGGGACAAAAAGCAAACCATGCAAACGCTTCGTCATTTAACTATTGAGGAAGTTTACGAATTAGGTGATGCTATTTTAGACAACGATTTAGACGAAGTAAAAAAGGAATTAGGCGATGTATTGCTTCACATTGTATTCTATTCTAAAATAGGAAGCGAATCTAACAGTTTTGATATTGCAGATGTTTGCAATAGCATTTGTGATAAGTTAATAGACCGTCATCCGCATATTTATGGTGATGTTGTTGTTGAAAACGAAGAAGATGTTAAAAGAAACTGGGAGCAACTCAAGCTTAAAGAGGGCAAGAATAGTGTTTTAGAAGGTGTTCCTAAAACTTTACCTGCTATGGTAAAAGCCAACAGAATTCAAGATAAGGTTGCAGGTGTAGGTTTTGATTGGGAAGAACCACATCAAGTTTTTGAAAAAGTAGAAGAGGAGCTAGGCGAATTGCAAGTTGAAATCAACGCTGGAGATCAAGATAAAATTGAAAGTGAATTTGGAGATGTCTTATTTTCAATGATAAACTACGCACGATTTTTAAAAGTTGATCCCGAAAGTGCTTTAGAGCGCACCAACAAAAAATTCATAAAACGTTTTCAGTATTTAGAGGAAAAGTCTAAGGATTTAAACAAACCATTATCTGATATGACACTTGCAGAAATGGATATTTATTGGGAAGAAGCGAAAAAAATATAATTTTTTTACTCGTTGTAGTCCAAACTTATAAAACCATTCGTATATAAAATAGATAGAAACCTATTACTAGGTTTCATTATCATAAGTAGGTAATCTTAATTAGATAGTTAAGCGGATGTGGTTAAGATTTAAAATTTAGTTTAGTTAGGGGTAAAATCCTGTCTGTTTATTCAGGCAGGATTTTATTATTTAAGACGTTTGTTATTCTGTTGTTTCTTCCATCGTATGATACACGTTTTGCACGTCATCATCTTCTTCAAGCTTTTCAAGTAATTTTTCTACATCATGAGCTTGTTCGGGAGTTATTGTTTTTGTTACCTGAGGTATACGTTCAAAACCAGATGAAATGATTTCTATTTTATTTACTTCTAAATAGGATTGGATGTTTCCAAAACTTTCAAATGGCGCATAAATCATGACGCTAGTTAACTCATTTCCTTCTTCATCCTCATCGGTATCTTCAAAAATTTCTTCAACACCAAAATCTATGAGTTCTAATTCTAATTCTTCTAAATCTAATTCTTCACCTTTAATTTTAAAATTACAGGTGTGGTCAAACATAAAAACAACAGAACCAGAAGTACCTAAACTTCCATCACATTTATTAAAGTAAGAACGTACATTTGCTACTGTTCGTGTGTTATTATCAGTGGCTGTTTCAATAAGTACGGCAATTCCATGTTGTGCATAACCTTCAAAAATAACTTCTTTGTAATCACCTTGACCTTTTTCACTTGCTTTCTTAATAGCGCGTTCAACATTGTCTTTAGGCATGTTTACAGATTTCGCATTCTGAATCACAGCTCTCAATCTAGAATTTGAATCTGGATCTGGACCACCTTCTTTCACAGCCATTACAATGTCTTTACCAATGCGTGTAAAGGCTTTACTCATTGCAGACCAACGTTTCATTTTTCTTGCTTTGCGAAATTCAAAAGCTCTTCCCATTATCGTTCTTTTTTAAATTTTTTTTGTTGAATTCAAAATTATCAAAATTTAATTGAAATGCCAACAAACATTAGTCTTTAGGAATGTGTTTTGCTAAAAAGTTTGCGTTGGTATTATTCAGTCCATTAATAGCAGCTTGACGATTAGTATTTAAATCGGTATTTACCTTATTGTAATTTTTAACAGCTTTATTAATATCCTTTACTTTCTTGTTATAAGCCTCAATTTGTTCTTTAGTACGTTTGCGTTCAGAAGTTTGATCTAAAGCCGTTTTAATTTTATCGAAATCTTCATTTAGGATAAGGTAATCTGTTAATTGTGGTACTTTGTTTTCTGTTTCATCAATAAAGAATTCAAACGCTTTTTTTGTCGCATTAATAATAGAATCATCTTTTTTATATTGTGATTTTGTCTTTAAAATTTCAAGACCATCTTTTGCAGCTGCGTTAAGTGCATTTGCATTTTGTTGAATGGCACTTACATCATTAGACTCTACAGCATCCCAAAGATAAATCTCATTGATGTATACTTTAAAATATACCAAATACATTTCATTATAATGTTCAAAAACTTCATTTGAAATTTTCATTTTTTTACCTAGATCATTTTCATTTTCTATAATTTCAATATTATGTTCTGTAGCAAAGGCATAAAATTTAGTTTCATATTCTTTTTGTGATTCCTCCATTTTTTTATCGGCCATTTCCTGAGCAATAATGTAGGCTTCCATGGCATCATAAGATTGTTCTGCTACTGCTTTCATATCTACAATTTCAGCATAATCATGATTTAAAAGACTTTTGTTAAGTCGCATGTGTTTTAGCACTTCATTCTTATAATCCTCGCCGTCAAAACCGTTGGCTTTTTCAATTTTTGCGATGGCCTTATCTATTGTTTTTAGCAGATTTTTCCTTTTACTATCAATGCTTCTGTCACTTTTACTGTGTGCGACAGCTTTAGTGTATTTCCACATGTTTTTAGTAATAGCTTGCTGTTCTTCTCCTACGAAATCTAGATATTCTGAAGCATTACTGAATTTTTGTGCCGTTGCAACGCTTGATATTAGAATACATAATATGCTAAATGTTAATGTGATATTTTTCATGTTAGTCATTGGTGTTTAATTTTAAAAGGTCCATTATAATGTGATGTGCCTCAGAAATATATATATCGTTTTGAATGTTTTTTAGTATTGTTTTATTGACGTCTTTCTGCTCGTCATTATAGCTAAGAATCTCGTTTGTTGAACTTGTGTTACTCACAACCAATGAAGATGCTTTGTTATCAATCACATCACTAAATATTTCCCATTGAGAATGATATGCATTAATGTTTTTATACACATTTTGCAAATTGAGAGGATATTCAGTTTCCAACTCAAAATAGTTTTCTATAATTAATTTGTTGAGTGATTTAACGGCGTCAAAAGCAGAATTGTTTTCAATGCGAGCTTGATTTTTAGTTACTAATGATTCTAAGGGAAGTGCTTTAAGTTTAATATATTTTAATGTAGGTTCAATAGAATCATTATCTAAAGCAAAAGAAGAGAAGCGCTCTTCAGTTTTAAAGTTATCATATAAATTTGGTAATCGTATATCTGGAATGACACCAACTGCCTGATGACTTTGTCCAGTTATGCGATAGAATTTTTCTACTGTAAGTTTTGAAAACCCTAATTCCGAATCTTCATCTAACGGCAATATCACTTGAGCTGAAGCTTTACCATGAGTTGTTGAGCCTACAACAATTGCTCTATTATAATCTTGCATAGCCGCTGCAAAAAACTCTGAAGCTGATGCACTAAAACCATTGATAAGGATAACAATTGGCTTCATAAATAAAGAGCCTCTATTCATATCTCTTATAGTATATGTTTCACCATTTCCATATTTCAAAATTGATAATGGACCTCTGTTAATAAACATTCCAGAAAGATCAGCCGCTTCTTTCATTGAGCCTCCACCATTAAAGCGTAAATCTAAAATAAGAGCATCAATGTTTTCTTTTTGGAGTTTATAAAGTTCTTTTGCAACATCGTTTGCTACACCTAAACCATTTGGAGATTCAAAATCTGAATAAAAATTATTAATACTGATGTAGCCTACATTAGCTTCGTCTTTTAATAAAAAACCTGTGACAGTATTATCTTCAATTTTTGTTTTTGTTTTGGTTAGCTCTATGGCTTTTATAGTGCCATTTTGCTTTTTAATTTTAAAGGTGATGGTTTTATTGTTTTCATCGTTGGTAAATGCGATGATGTCTTCGTTAGAAACGCAATACGTTTCTAAAACCACTCCGTTTGCTTGCAATGATTTAATAACATCTTTAGATTCGAAATTACCATTAATAAATGCTGGACTACCAGGCGTAATATGGGCAATGATAATATCACCATTATCATTTTTGCTTGTTACGATACCAAAAGAGAGTTGATCGTTCGATAAAGAGTTTACATAAGTTGTTTTATCTGTAGCATTAAAAAATGTAGAATTAGGATCATGAAAAGCAACATAAGCATTTAAGAAGGCTTCTTTTACAAATTGAGAAAGTCCGCCTTTTTTGTTTAGTAATTCTTCGAGTTTACATAATTCTTTTTGTATGATTTTTGGTTTAATATCTTTCTCTTCCGCAATAAAGTTTGCTGTAAGATTTTCAATTATGGAATCTTTTTCAATAAGTTCAAACAGAATATTATAGCGTAAACGTTTACTCCAATAACCAATTGTTTTTGAATTGTTATCAAGATACTTATAGGAAGCATCTGGTGCAAAGCGCAGCGTGTCTTTTCCCGAATAGTCTAATTTCGCTTTTGAAAAACTAGTTATGATCTGTTTTGCATTTTCTATACGTTCGGCAAGGATAATACTGTATTTATCAATAAACTCACAATCCTTATTTAAAATGTAATCATCTAATTGCAGACGATCCTTTTCGAACAAATCAATATCCTTTTTTGTAAAGAATTTTTTGTTGTTATCTAATTGGCCTAAAAATAATTTATATACACCAATAGAGAGACTGTCGTCTACAGGTTTAGGTTTGAAATGCTCTTTCTTTACTAATACTTTTATAGCTTGTAATTGGTCGCAAAACTCTGGTTGCTCCTGGGATGGAGCAATTAAAAAACAGCATAAAAAAGATAGTAGAGTAAGTTGTTTAAGCATAGAGGGATTTAGTAGGTTTCATTTTTTAGATTTCGCTATTAGTCTTGAACTTCAACAATATCTTCTATTGCTTCTGCTAATTTAAAATCTTTGTTTGTGACACCATTAACATCATGAGTTGACAATGAAATTTTCAAAACATTATATACATTACTCCAATTTGGATGATGATTTTGTGCTTCACATTCAAAAGCAATTCTGCTCATAGCGCTAAAACAATCTTTGAAATTATCAAATTCAAATTCGGCATGAATGGCATTTTTATGGTATTCCCAATCTGGAAAATGTAGTAGTTTTTTTTCAATAATGTCATCTGAAAGTAAACTCATAGTTATAGTGTTTCTATTAAAAGTATGAAATTTTATCGTAAAATAAGAACTTATCCCTTGCGAGAATACAAAATGAGTCAAACAGACAAAATAAACTTTGAAAGGTTGTTTTTACTACTTATTTAGCTCTTGAAGGACTTCAAGACTTGTAACTTGAAGATGTTTAGGAAGTTTATTAAACTTTGGAAGTACTGCTAAGTAACGATCTTCGTTGGTTGTATAAACATGTTTGTACAACACTCCGTTTTTGGTTGTAATTTGATTAACAATGTCTTTAATGTATTCATCATGATGTACTAGGTCTGTACTTCCTAAATGAAACACACCAGACTTATTTCTGTTAATCATGTAATGAATTTGTTGAGTGACTTTAGAGTCTGTTGTCACATTCATAATGATATTCGGAAAAATTTCAATAGCAGTTTTGTCTGCTAAATGTTGTTTTAATTCCTTTATTCTTGGAGACTGAGCACCAAGAACCATTGGTAGTCTCACAATTGCCGCTTTTTTCTTCGGAAGACGTAACAGCATGTTTTCAATTTTTATTTTGAAATGGCCATATATACTACCGCTAAAGGTTTTATCTAATTCGTAACTTGGATATTTACTGTAGGCATCAAATACATTGGCTGACGACAGAAAAATAATCTTACAATCGTGTTCTAAAACATATTCTGAAAGGTGCTGATGCGCTATAGTTTGCGCTTGAAAATCACCTCGCAAGGCCGAAATAATGATAGTAGGTTTTGTTGCATTTAATACATCGTAAACGTCATCCTCTTCAACATTGTATTGCAAAAAGTGATTATTGTCTTTGTAGATTTTGTGAGGAACGCGGTAGGTACCAAAAGTTTTAAAATAGGAACATAGTTCTTTGTAAATAGCATTTCCTATAAACCCACTAGCTCCTAAAATTAATATACGATGTTTGCTGTCGTTCTCCTTCATGAATCACTACGTCAATGGATGTAACTAAAGTTTGTAGAATGGTAGCTTTACAACAGTTGCTGGAATAGTTTTTTTACGAATTTGAATATTTATTTTACTATTAACATCTGCAAAAACGGTAGGCACATAACCTAAACCAATCCCTTTATTTAAACTTGGAGACATTGTTCCGGAAGTAACTATACCAATCTTTCTTCCGCTAGAATCAACGATATCATAACCTTGACGTGGAATACCTCTGTCGTCAAGTTCAAAAGCAACTAATTTGCGTTCTGCTCCACGACGTTTTTCATCTTCTAAAGCTTCAGAATTTGTAAATGTTTTAGAGAATTTTGTAATCCAACTTAAACCTGCTTCAATTGGAGACGTAGTATCGTCTATGTCATTTCCATAGAGGCAATAACCCATCTCTAAACGTAAGGTATCACGAGCAGCTAAACCAATAGGCTTTGCTCCAGCTTCGACAACTTTATCCCAAACTTGTTTCACTTCAGAATTTTTGCAATAGATTTCAAATCCACCACTTCCAGTATAGCCAGTAGCTGAGATAATAACATGTTCAACTCCAGCAAAATCACCTACTACGAAGTTGTAAAACTTTATTTCAGAAAGGTCATGACTAGAAAGCGTTTGCATTGCATCAACAGCTTTTGGACCTTGAATGGCTAAAAGCGAATAGTTCTCACTAAGATCTTTCATTTCAGCACCAACATCATTTTTAGATGAGATCCAGTTCCAATCCTTTTCTATGTTACTTGCGTTAACAACCAATAAATAGGTTTCTTCCTTGATCTTATATATAATTAAATCGTCAACAATACCACCATCATCATTTGGTAAACAACTGTATTGTGCTTTTCCAACTGTTAGTTTTGAGGCATCATTGCTACACGTTTTTTGAATTAAATCAAGTGCGTTTGGACCTTCAATTAAAAATTCTCCCATATGCGATACATCAAAAACACCAACTCCAGTTCTTACGGCTTCATGTTCGATATTGATACCATCATATTGTACTGGCATATTGTAACCAGCAAAAGGAACCATTTTTGCTCCAAGTGCTTCATGAGTTTCTGTTAAGGCTGTATTTTTCATTAAAATGAGTTTTGTGTTTCCGTTTAACGGAAGTGATATTATTTTACTTAAAAAGGGATAATTCTTCCTTTGATTTTCAATGACAAATGTATCGAAAATTATCTGTTTTATTACAAGAGTATTTCGACAGAAATTTCAAGAATTAAAGTATTTATTGAAGTGTTAATGAATAAAGGGATTTCCCTAATGATTTCAAATTGCTTGGATAAAATGATTTATTCTTGCCAAGACTCAATTAAATCATCAATTTCAAAAGAGTCATCTGGAATGTATAAATTATCCCAATACAAACTCCCATTAATTTTAACAAATACTCGGTAATATCCAGGATTTAAATCTTCAATATTTATAGTTAAATTAGAACTGTTGACCTCATTAAACTTAAGTTCTGCTTTAGAATCCACGTTTTCTTCAGTGTACAAATCAGAATCTAAAAACTCATCAAAGTCAGTTTCCTGATATTTTTTTTCAGCATGTGCAGCAATCAACCAAATATCTGAAATTGTATTAAATGATTGTATTGTTATATTATCTGATGGTGGGTTTGGGAAAGCCAAGAATTGAGAACCAGTAAAAACATTTGGATTACCGAGTTTAATTGATTCTGATACATCAGACATTCTAATATTTATTCCTGTAACCAAGGTAATACTGTTTACGTCTGAGCTTATAGATGATGAATCATCGTCATTAGAACAACCAAGTAAGATAAAAAAAATGATTATAAATTGAAAGAGTTTATGATTCATTATTTTGGTTTAGTTAAGCAAGTTTTAAGTCTTAATCCTTTAGAATATCTTCGAAATCAGTAAAAAAGCTTTCAAATTTATCCATATAGGTCTTGAAGAACACCATAACGTTTTGCCAACTGTTTTTGTTATGAATGGAAACTTTTTGCTCAAGCGGTAAATAAATTCTAGAAATTTCCTTTCCATTATCGAGGTAGTAGGTTTCTTCAAAAATAGCGTCACTCAAATACTCATCTTTAAGAATGCTTTTTAGACTTAAAAGTTTTTCCCAAGAATTAATTCGATTTTCTAAATCATCCTCAAGATCTAAGGCTATTAGAGCAGATTTTGTGTCAAAATGAAACTTAAAAGAGAAGCCTTTGATTTTCGTATCATATAAAATCCATTTCCTAGGAAATGACTTTCCGAAGCTTGTCCAAAACTCTTGTCTTAACTGTCGTGACTCTTCTTTTGAAAACATAGTTAAATAAGATAGGCAATTCCAACTCCTAAAATAATTGCAGTGAGTTTTGATAAATTGAATTTATGACCTTCACCACTTTCAAATAATATTACTGTAGAAATATGAAAAAAGATACCAATCACTACGGCATTAATGATAAACACATAATTTGAAATCCAATCTACATTGTTAGAAACTATAGTTCCTAAAGGAGTCATCATTGTGAAAACTACTAAAAACCCAATAATCTGTAGTTTACTAAAACTGGATTGTAATAAGAACATAGTTAATAATGCAGCAATTGGAATTTTATGTATTAATACACCATACACCATGTCATTATGCTGGTGAATAGGAAATCCTTCTAAAAAACTATGAATACATAAACTAATAAACAACAACCAAGGGAATGCTGTTTCATCTTTATGGATATGCACATGGCCATGCTCTGCACCTTTAGAGAAAAACTCTAATATGATTTGCAATAAAATACCAGACATAATAAACAAGCCAGTTTTTTTGCCATCTAAATGTTCGTAAACTTCGGGTAGTAAATCAAAAAGAGTTAACGCTAATAAAAATGCACCACTAAAAGAGAGTAGTAGCTTTGTATAAGCGTTTCTTTGTTGTTTAAAAATAACAACTATAAAAACTCCAATTAATACGGCATATACAGGAAATAAGTATTTATTCATTTACAATGTTCTTCTTGAGTGCAATTTAATGTATTCTGATTATTTAAAAACCATAACTAGACGTTCTGAAGTGTTTTTATGAAATGGATTCAGTTTGAAATCTCCAAAGACATCTAGTAAATAAACACCAGCTTCTTCAAAAAGAACTTCGAAGTCTTTAAGCGTTAATGCTTTTACTCGTTCTTGAAAACGATAATCTTCATTGTTAACACTAAACGTAATGGTTTTAATGATGTAGCCATCTTCAACATGTCGTTTCTGATTAAAATCAATCCCATCAACAGTTTTTACATTTTCAGCAACTAGATTATTGACAACAAAGTCACTATTCAAAAAGTCAATTACACCAAAACCGTATTCATTTAAGTTTTCTTTAATAGATTTAATTGTTTTGAGATTGTCATCTTCATTTTCAAAATACCCAAAACTAGTAAAAAGATTAAATACAGCATCAAATTTTTTACCATAAGGCTTACACATATCATGAACATCAAAATGTAAAGTCTTATTTTCAAATTGCTTTGCGTAAGAAATGCTGTTTTCAGATAAGTCTACTCCAGTAACTTCATAACCTAAAGAATTTAAATACATAGAGTGACGACCTTTTCCACAGGCAAGATCAAGAATTTTGCCATGCTCAGGAATGTTTAAATATTCAGTAAGGTTGTCCATAAACAATTGAGCTTCACTATAATCTCTATCCTTATAAAGAATATGATAGAAAGGTGTATCAAACCAAGATGCGTACCATTGCTGTGTGTCTTCTGTCATGTTTATTTCCCATAGTAATGGGAATCCTTTTAATTCTTCTTTTAAGCCACAAAAATACTTTATTTTTGCTATCTATTAGTCGTATGGTATGGAGAATAATTATAAAATGGTGGCCAAAACACTATTTGGTTTTGAAGATTTATTAGAACGTGAGCTTATTCAATTGGGAGCTATTCATGTAAAAAAAGGCGTAAGAAACGTTAGTTTTACTGGAGACAAAGGCTTTATGTATAAGTGTAATCTAGCATTGCGTACTGCCATTAAAATTCTTAAACCAATACATTCATTTAAAGTAAAAAATGAGCAGGATCTTTATGATAATATCTACAAGATGCCATGGGAAAATTACCTAAAGGCAACAGGTACTTTAGCTGTAGATGCAACTGTTAATTCTTTAGTGTTTACGCATTCATTATATATTGCTCAAAAAACCAAGGATGCTATTGTAGATAAATTTAGAGATACTGAAGGACAACGTCCAAATGTAGATTTGAAGTTTCCTGACGTAAAGATTAATGTTCATATAGACAGAAACACGTGTAACATCTCTTTAGATTCTTCTGGAGATTCATTACATAAAAGAGGTTATAAAACGGCAACTAATATTGCACCAATCAATGAAGTGCTTGCAGCTGGTTTAGTTATGCTTTCGGGTTGGGATGGTCAATCTGATTTTATGGATCCTATGTGTGGTAGTGGTACTATTTTAGCTGAAGCCGCTATGATAGCTTGTAATATTCCACCAAATTTGATGCGTAAAGAGTTCGCTTTTGAACGCTGGTCTGATTGGGATGTTGATTTATTTGAAAAGATAGAAGAATCACTCCTTAATAAAACGAGAGACTTTCATCATAAAATAATTGGTTATGATAAGTCACCTAGTGCTGTTTCAAAGGCTCAGGCAAATATTGAAAATGCGAAATTAGAAGATTTTGTTCATATACAACATGAAGATTTCTTTAAGACTAGGAAATCTGGTAGCGAGAAATTACACATGGTATTTAATCCACCTTATGGTGAACGATTGGATATTGATATGGAAACGTTTTATCAGGATATTGGAGATACGTTAAAACAAGGCTATCCAGGAACTGATGCTTGGTTTATTACCTCAAATTTAGACGCATTAAAACATGTAGGCTTGCGTCCTTCACGAAAAATACATCTTGTAAATGCAAAACTAGAAGCACGTTTAGTAAAGTATGTAATGTATGAAGGAAGTAAAAAAGGAAAGTATATGGACAACTAGATGTTGTTAGTCTTATTGGTAATTAGTATTTTTCTTCCAGTGTATTAGTGTGATGCTCAATGTGATGAGCTGTCCACATAATGATTTCTCGTATTGGCATTTTTCCCATAAGAGGATGTGGAAGTATTAGAGTATCTAAGTTTTTGTCTGAAATTTTTCTTGCTTTATACTGTAGTTTTTTGCTTTCAACTTGTAAACGATCTAATATGAATTGTTTCTCAGTTAAAAGAGGTGTTTTCATGTTTCTTGATGGACCAAAAGTTCCACCTTCCGCATTTTTTAGACGTTCTTGATACCGATTAACTACTGTTTGGTAATCTCTAACTTCTCTGTTTGACTTTCCGTATTTATAACGCAATAAAAATTTAGGCATGCTCAATGCATTATTAAGAAGCTTAAAGCTTTGAAGTAGATGTAAAGCGTGTTGACCAGTTGTCCATTTACCTTTTGGACCTTCAAGCCATTTATCATCTTCCTGTTTTGAAATCCAAGTGACTAAAGCTTTGTTCTTGTCCTCTATAAGGTCTGCAATTGAATCTTTATCCATATAAATCGTTCGTTGTATATATGGAAAAGATATAAAATATTTATGGATTTATCAGTATTGAAATTTAGGGATAGTTATAAAAAAGAGCACTGTGATTTTAATCTTCCTTTTCAACTACTACTTTTTTGTCTTTTTTAATAATAGGGATGAGGTAAGACAAGTTGTAACCAAAGCCTATTCCAAATCGTCCACTATCATATGTCCTGTTAAATCCAGGAATATATTGGTTTTCAAACCCTTCAGGCTCATCTTCACTGACTAAACTTTTAATTTGAATATTAAGTCCTAAGAATAAATTACTAAATAATTCTGCTTTTATACCTATAATGAGTTCTACCCAAATTGCTGTTAAACCACTTACTTCTCTTGACTCTTCTGAAGAAAATTGACTCGGCCAATATTGATTGGTATTATACACTGTGAAACTATCTAGGTTTTGGCTAAATGTACTTGCTCCAACTCGTAAACCGAAATAAATCATGTTTTGCATTTCTAACCAGTTTTGGTAAGAATTATAGTCAATACCAGCTTTAAAATAACTACCAGTTGCAGTAACGCTTAGAAAATCATTTGAAATAGTTCGCTCTTCAGTTCCTAGTTCACCTGCTAGATATATTTTCTTTGTCAATCTATAATCTCCGGTAATTTCAAAGCCTGTGTAATCCTCATCAATAACTGTTCTAACTAATCTACCTATATCAGCACCAAGACGCAATCCATATTTTTGTTTATAGATTAAGGTATCAGATTTCGTTTCTTCATCAATTGCTTCTTGAGCATTTAAAACACCACAGAAGAGAAAGAGGAAACTACTAATGAAAAAAGTTAAAATGTGTCGTTGTTTCATCTTCAATTGATTGATTATCATTTAGGGGTTGTGCAAGAACAATCCATCTGTCCATATCATCTAAATCAAATTGGATATTGACAGTTCTATAAATTGTTTTATAACCGCATGCACGCGATACATAAACGTTTTCAGTTATATAGTTTATGGTAATAATATCTTCATTTCCAGTAACAAAATCATCGCTAGTATCACCTGGAGTTCCATTGTCATCTATGGCATAATCTCTTCTGAAACTAAAACTTGTAGAACTTTCATCGGTTTTTAATGGTAATTCTACTTCACTAACTGTAGAGTTACCGGTGAAATCTGAGAGTGCATCATCATTCCCAACACCTTGAATTCTTAAATTAGGGACATTTTTATTGTTCTCCTGATTAGAAACATCAAAAAACTCCAATATTAATCTTGGTGTTGTTGGTACATCTTCAGGACAAATATCATCACGTTCACAAGTGCATACAGTAGCTAATAGGAAAACTGCTAGACTAATTCTTTTTATGATGTTAAATTTCAAATTTATTCGATTTATGTATTAGTGTTTTTCCAAAAGTACAACATTTTCAACATGATGCGTTTGCGGAAACATGTCAACTGCCTGTGTTCTTGTTATTTTATAAATGTCTTTCAATAAAGCTAAATCTCTTGCTTGTGTGGCACTATTGCAGCTCACATAAACAATTTTGTCTGGAGCAATATTTAGAATTTGCTGAACAACATCTTTATGCATCCCATCACGTGGTGGATCTGTAATAATGACATCTGGTTGGCCATTTTTTTCAATGAACTCTGTATTAAATACATTTTTCATATCACCAACATAAAAGTCAACGTTTTCAATTCCATTTAATTGTGCATTCTCTTTGGCGGCCTTTATAGCATCGGGAACAGCTTCAACACCAACTACAAATTTTGCTTGCTTTGCAACAAACTGAGCAATGGTTCCTGTGCCTGTATATAAATCATACACAAGTTCATCTCCTTTAAGTCCTGCGAAATCTCTAGTGATTTTATACAACTCGTAAGCTTGATCTGAATTGGTTTGATAAAATGATTTAGCATTTATTTTAAATCGTAAGCCTTCCATTTCTTCAAAAATGTGATCGTTGCCTTTGTAGCATATCACATCTTGGTCATAAATAGTATCGTTTGCCTTACTGTTAATTATATATTGTAATGAAGTAATCTCCGGAAATGATTCAGCAATAAAATCTAAAAGTAAAATTCGCTTTTCTTTATCTTCTTTAAAAAACTGAATGACTATCATAAGATCACCAGTAGTCGATGTTCTAACCATCATTGTACGAAGAAGTCCAGTTTGCTGTCTTGTATTAAAAAATTCTAAACCGTTTTCAATTGAAAAATCTCTAACTGCATTTCTAATACCATTTGAAGGATCTGCTTGAAGCCAACATTTATTAATGTCTAGAATTTTGTCCCACATTCCTGGAATGTGAAAACCTAATGCATTTCTATCTCCTAAATCTTTATCAGAATCAATCTCTTCTTGAGTCAGCCATCTGGAATCACTAAAGGAGAATTCCATTTTATTTCTGTAAAAATAGTGTTCAGCCGATCCTAAAATAGGAGAGACTTCAGGTAATTCTAAATGACCAATGCGAACTAAATTATTAGTAACTTCTTTTTGTTTAAACTCTAATTGATACTTGTAATCCATGTGTTGCCACTTACAACCACCACAAACACCAAAATGCTCACATTTGGGCTCAGTACGTTTATCAGATAATGTATGAAATTTTATGGCTTTTCCTTCGTAATATGCTTTACGCTTTTTAAAGGTTTGTACATCTACAATATCACCAGGAACAGCGTTTGGAAGAAACACTACGCGACCATCAGGTGCTTTAGCAACGGTTTTTCCTTTTGCTCCAGCATCAATCACTTCTATATGTTCGAAAACTTGTCTTTTATTTTTACTTCTTGCCATAGGGCAAAAATAACAATAGCCATAAATAATAATGTAAGTAAATAGGATTATCTTTAAAAAACTTCAAAATTAAATGAACCTTTTTAATTTTTCTACGTCTTTAAGATATGAGAGTCATTAATAGTCATAAAAGGATAATTGATCAACCTGAAGAAAAGGTATCAGAACTATTTAAAACCTTAGCAACAAATGAAGATCAAATTTGGCCGTCAATAAATTGGCCAGCGATGCGCTTTAAAGATGGTTTGAAATCAGGAAGTCAAGGTGGACATGGACGAATTCGCTATACTATCATAGCCTTTGAACCTGGAAAGCACATTAAATTTGAATTCACAAAGCCAGAAGGTTTTAATGGAACACATGAATTAAACATTAAGGCTATTTCAGAAGAGACTACTGAAATTAATCATCTTATAAAAATGAACACTAATCTCAAAGCCAGTTTTTTATGGTTGTTTATGATCCGTTGGTTACATGATGCTTTAATTGAAGAGGCTTTTGATAATGTAGAAAATTACTTTTCAGAAGAAAGTAAAAGAACAAAATACAATTTTTGGGTCATCCTTTTGAGGGACTTCTATAAACGAAAATCGTTTCAAACCAAACAGGCATAATTGAAAAAAGATAACCATATAGATATAGAACTCGTAAAAGCTTATCAAGCAGGAGATCAAAAAGCAATAGCTAAATTGGTCAAGCGATGGCACTTGATATTTTGCACCAAGGCATATTGGATGGTTAAGGATGCTAATTTATCTAAAGACATAGCGCAAGAGAGTTGGCGAACTATAATGGATAAACTCCATACGTTACAAAAACCTTCGAGTTTTAAAAGTTGGGCCTTGCGAATCGTGTATTCAAAATCATTGGATGCTTTGAGAGACATTAGTCGGAAACGAACAAAAGAAACCGAATTCGGAAATTCACAAGTTACATTTGTTGATGATTATAATGAAAGTGCCGAACTCAAAGAAGCGCTTTTAAAAGCCGTTAATCATTTGCCAGACCATCAGAAAGTGGTTTTAAGACTTTTTTATACTGAAGATTATTCACTAAAAGAAATAAGTGATATTTTAAATATATCTATCGGAACAACAAAATCAAGATTGTTTCACGCTAGAGAAAAACTGAAATTAACCCTAAAAAATAAAAATTATGAAAACTAATATGGAAGACATCGATCAATTAATTAAAGATACATTAACACAAGAAGAAGCGAAATTCTATGATTCACTAGAAGAGCAAAATGTTTTAGGAATGGTAGGTGGGTTATTCACAGGTAAAAATAAATGGATTTTAATCCTTATGAATATTATGACCTTAATATTCTTTGGGTTGTTTGTGTACTGTACCGTAAATTTCTTTGATACAACTGAAACTAATGAACTTATTAAATGGGGAACAGGTGGACTTGTGTTTTTATTAGGTGTTAGTATGCTTAAAGTGTTTGCTTGGATGCAAATGGATAAAAATGCGATTCTTAGAGAAATGAAGCGTTTAGAATTACAAGTATCATCATTATCTGGAAAAATTTCGGAATGAGGTTTTAAATTATTATTTTGCGAGCCTAAGGGATGATTTCTTTCCCACGCTGAATTTTCGGACTCTTCGAAAGGATAAAGGTAGATAAGGAATAATTATTTTACTCGCTAAGCGAGATTTAATTATTAGTTTGTATCGTATTGATATCAGACGATGCCTTTTTTTAGAATTAGGCATAAACCTTAAATTATTTAAAATGGCTGTTTTAGACCACATTTCATCGCAAGAGGCGATGGCACTAGAAAACAAGTATGGAGCGCAAAATTATCATCCATTACCAGTAGTACTAACTAAAGGTGAAGGTGTTTATGTTTGGGACGTAGAAGGTAAAAAGTATTATGACTTCTTATCGGCTTATTCGTCTTTAAACCAAGGACATTGTCATCCAAAGATAGTTAACGCTATGACTGAGCAAGCACAACGCTTGACTCTAACTTCTCGAGCATTTTACAATGATATGCTAGGGAAGTATGAAAAGTACGCATCTGAGTACTTTAAATTTGACAAAATGCTACCTATGAATTCAGGAGCAGAAGCTGTAGAAACAGCTTTAAAACTTTGCCGTAAATGGGCTTACGAAGTTAAAGGAATCGATTTGAATAAAGCTGAGATTGTTGTTTGTAAAAACAATTTTCATGGTAGGACTACAACGATCATTTCATTTTCTAATGATCCAGTCGCAAGAAAAAATTTCGGACCTTACACAGATGGATTTATTAAGGTTGACTATAATGATATAGAAGCTTTAGAATCTGTTTTGAGTACCAATCCAAATGTTGGTGGCTTTATGGTAGAGCCTATACAAGGTGAAGCAGGAGTATTTGTGCCTAGTGAAACTTATTTAATGGAAGCTAAGGCTTTATGTGAAAAATATAATGTGTTATTCATAGCAGATGAAGTTCAAACAGGAATAGCACGAACAGGTAGATTACTTGCTAGCTGTGGAAATTGTAGTTGTCCAAATAAAGATTGTTCAGGGACTCCAGATGTTAAACCAGACGTTTTAGTTTTAGGTAAAGCACTAAGTGGAGGTTTGTATCCTGTTTCAGCTGTAATGGCTAATAACGAGATCATGAATGTTATTCAGCCCGGAAATCATGGAAGTACCTTTGGAGGTAATCCAATTGCTGCTGCAGTTGCTATTGCAGCTCTTGAAGTTGTAAAAGATGAAAGTTTAGCTGAAAATGCTTTTCAATTAGGAGAATTGTTTCGAAGTGAAATTAACAAATATATCGAAACTAGTTCTATAGTGAACTTAGTAAGAGGTAAAGGGCTTTTAAATGCTATTTTGATTAATGATGATGAAGATAGCGATACTGCTTGGAACATTTGTTTAGCATTACGTGACAATGGTCTACTTGCTAAACCAACACATGGTAATATTATTCGTTTTGCACCACCTTTAGTAATGACTAAAGAGCAAATGTTAGATTGTGTTTCAATTATCACAAAAACACTTCATGAGTTTGAATAATTCATAAATTATAATTAAAAAAAAAGCGACCATTTGGTCGCTTTTTTTTTAATCTAAATCTATATTATATACTATTGGTTTTCTTGCATTTCCTTTAGCACGTCCATATATTGATCTCTCATTTCATCTAATTGACCAGTACTCATCAAGTAAAGATAAATAATCACAATTATGATACTTATTACTAACCCAATAATGGTTATTATTTTTGCAGTTTTTAGTTGACCGAAGTTGCTATATGCGTCTGGATCTTCAGCATATAGTTTTTCATCTTTCTTAATTAAAAATAATGCAATTCCTGATAGAACAATTCCACCAAAACCACTTGTGCAGCAACATCCAATAAATGAAACTATTCCTAAAATTAAAGCAGTTGTTGCGTTGGGTAATTTTTTTTGTACTAGTTGGTCCATAAAAGTTGATGTTAGTTAATAAAAGTTTTTAAAATAAAGTTCCCTAAAATAATAACAACATTGATAATAGCTAAGGGAATAATAATCTTACTAGCAAATTTATAATTTTTGAAATAATTAAGCCCAAAAAAGGCAAATAATAATATAAGTGTGAAAATCGCAGGATACATATAAAATGCTGCAACAAATTCCCCTTGAAATATTAAGGCAACAGATCGTTGTATTCCGCAACCCATACATTCAAAACCCAAAAGTTTTTTGTTTAAACAAGGCAACATAAATTCCTCTAGAGAAGACATAAATTCAATAATTGGTATTCAAAAATAACAAAACTTAGAAAAGAAACACGTATTGTCTACTTGTTTTTAATCACCAATTTTTTGGAAAGAGTATTGTTGTTATCTAGGCTAATTACAGTCACATAAATACCATCGCTGAGGTTTTTTGTTGAAAATCGATATGTATCTTGATGATCTAAATCCGTTGCGTTAAATACTTGCTTTCCAGAAACATCAAAGAGAGTGACTTTATTAATAGATATGCTATTTGGATTTTTTATTGTTAGTTGGGAATTGTTATTGTCTTGAAAAACTATAAAATCTGAAACCGTAACTTCTTCATTACTTAATGTGTCTTCATTTGAAAAAGTGATTACAAAGCGATTATCATAAACCCCTTGATCTAAATTTAAACCATAATTTTGTTGCCTAAGGTCTACATATAGATTAGTTTCAGTATCGTGTAAGTAAATAGGTTGAGAGTCGTCAAAGTTTTGAATATCAAAAATTCTAAATCTTAAAGGTTGATTTTCAGAAAGTTTCACCACAACAGGTATTCGTAAGTCTATTGAAAAATCATGAGCTTGTGCAACATAAGCTTCATCATTTAACACCCAGTAACCGTCAGAATCAATACTAGAAGAGCTTTTTGATTCTAAGCCGTAATCAAAATCACTAGTTGCACTTTGATGAAAATTATGTAATAATTGTCTTGTATATGTTTCGTTAAAGTCTATATTAATTCTAAAACGTTTATAATCATCTGGAATGATTTGTAGACCATCTTCATTGTAAATTAAATCATCATATGAAATAGTAGTATTTTCTGTAGTTCTAAAAAACTCACTTTGAGTACCACCTTTCTTTACAAAAATCCTCATGGCATTATTAGTTCTAGCAGTAGTATTAGCGCTATTGCCTTCAATCATGAAACCTTGTCCTATAGGTATATATCTATAAACCCGCTTTGAACTTGTGCTAGACGGTCCAGTCGCTAATGTAGTGCCATCTGCATTGTAAGTATCGAATGTTGCAGAAATGAAACTCTCTAGGGTTGCAAGTTCATTGATAGTATATGTTGCATAACCACCAACGTATTGTGCTAGATAGTGAGAATTTACAGATAAGTCTTGTTCCCAAAAGAAAAGTGTCCCACTAATTGAATTTCTATTAGTACTATCCCAAATATAGGCTCTTGCATCCATTGCCGAAGGGTAAGGATTTCCAACAAGAGTTAGCTCACCATTTAAGACAGATGTTGTCATCGTTCCATTATTTGCTTTGCCTCTAAAATCATAAAGTTGGTTATTGCCAGAGCCACTAGTACCTTTCATTGTAAAACCATAACCAGGATTAGCATTTCCTAAATGAGCAATATAATCCCATTCACTATATACTGTTCCTGGGTTAAAGGTGTAAATCCATCTGTTTGAGATTTGAAGAGGAGTTGAAACACCATTATATCCAGTAATGAAAGTTGCAGGATTACTTGTAATAGGGTTTAAGGCAGGGTCTGGATCTCCTATAAAATCAAAAAGTTGATTAAACGCTTTAAAAGGATTATTTACACTATTATTAAGAGGAGTCGTTCCATCGTCTTCAAAAACATTTCCTACAGGAGAACACCAGTAGTTGTATGCCCAATTGTGTACAGTTCCATTTTGGAACACACTTAATCTTCCTAATCCTGAATTTCCTATATTATTACCTTGAATTAGCTGTGCTTGGTTTCTTAGATAGATAAAGCCATTAGTATTTAAACTAATATCATCTGTCACATATAATGGTGCAACATTTGGAGCACTAGTAAAACCTGAACCATCAACAAAAATAAAGCTACCACTACTTACAAATAAGTCTGCTTGTGCTAGAGTAAAATTCGTTATAAGAATTGTAATTATGAGGGTATATATATGTTTCATAATGGATTATTACTGACTTATTTCTGTTTTAAGGAGTCGGTTTTAATGAATGGTTTTTTGTTCTGTTTCTTAACTTGAACACGACTTAATGTGTCTTTAAAAATAACTCTTTTTTTACTTGATAATCTATTTGATTGATTATTTTTTTTTGAGGTCTTTGAATTAATCGAATCATTTTCAAGTAAATAGTCTCTTTTTGTTGCTCTAGAGTTGGAATTAGCTTTTTGTTTATTGTTGTTTTTAGATTTTTCATTTTTAACAATAGCAGCCTTTCTTGAATTGAAATTTGATTTTACTTTTGTTTTTTTTGCTTTTATTGAATCACTATTTGTTTTCACTTCTTGACCAAATGCAATAGAATTAATAGAAAAAAGGAGAAGTAAAAGAATTAGATTTTTTATTGGCTTCATAATCACTAATCTAAAATTGTTAAGTTTCTATGTGAATCATTTGGTGATGAATTCACACTATTAAAAACTGAAGCAGGAAAATTACCGCTTCGCATCCATTGTATTTTTAGTGTTGTAGAAACTCCTGGTGTTACGCTTACTGGAAACATTGTAAAATGAGCATTCCAAGAAGAAATTGAAATGGAGCCCAGAATATCATCAAAATCAAAATCTGTTGTTACAGATGTAGTGCCAGCTAATACGCTATTCCCGGCAGTTACATTTACTAATCTTAATTCAACATACTGTTGAATGCCATTAGCAATATCTGAAAATCCAGATGCACCAAAATTTAGATAAACAGTATCATGTTGTGGAGTGAAGGTAATAGACATGTCTGTCATGTCAGTAAATGTTGCTGTATTTATAGCAATATCTGATGTTCCAACGACACTTTGAATATTATCACCATAGCGAGCATCAACCCGATTTATAATCACCCATCTGTTTTGAGTATCGTTGTATTGTAGAGTAACAGTTGCATATTGTCCGTACAAGGTGTAATTCTGTGCTCCAGGACATAAGATCCTATTAATACCAGCTCCACCAGCGTTGTGCCTAATTGTCATTGGAGCAGTCGTTGTGTTTTCTAAGGTAACAATTTGCCCATCTGCATCAGTAGTAGGAACAATACTTCCAATTGTGAAGTTTGCTGTTGGTCCTGTAATTCTGTAAAATGAATAAGGTGTGGCTCCCAGGCCAATATTCAAATTGGTATTACCATTAGTTAGTGATAATGCATTGCCTTCTCGTAACGCAAGAGCTCCTTCTACATCTAATTCTGTTCTTGGGTTTGTATTATTAATACCAACTTGTGCATGTAGTGCTATCCCGACGAAAAATAAAAACAAGAGTGTAATTTTTTTCATAGCGAATAAATTTTAATCCCTATTAAATTTAATAAATAACTGCTTGATTATTAGTGATAATAGTTTAATTTCGATAAATCGTATTTTTTTAACGTTAAACTATCATAATGTCTAGAATAATTAGCTACATTTTAATCATAACTGGCGCATTTGTAGCCATTTACGCTCAAGCTGAAGAAGAACAAAATCAATATATTTTAATTGGAGGAGTTGTAGTTTTAATGATGGGTATCTATAGAGTGTCCAGAAATATTCCTAGCAAAAAAGATCAAGATGAAAACAATCAAAATGAATCAAGTTCATGAATTTTCAAATTGGGGATAAGGTTTCAGTATTAGATGATGATATTTCTGGTATTATCGTTGAGATAAAGAGCGATATTGTGGGCGTCGAAACCTCTGATGGTTTTGTTTTAGAATTTAAATCTAATGAACTCATTAAAACCAAGTCTTTTTCTAGTGAGATCTTTTCAAATGAAGGCTTAGATGATGTTATTAGGCAAAAAGAACTTCATTCAAAGAAGCAATCCGTAAGAAAGAAGCCAAAAGATCGTAATCTGCCAGCAATGGAGGTTGATTTGCATATTCATAAGCTTACAGATTCTAATAGAAGAATGACTAATTACGATATACTCACACTTCAATTGGATACAGCTAAGCGACAATTAGAATTCGCAATGCGTAAACGCATTCAGAAAATAGTATTTATTCATGGTGTAGGAGAAGGCGTGCTAAAAATGGAATTAGAAACTCTTTTTAGACGTTACGAGAATATAAAGTATTACCAAGCTGATTTACAGAAGTATGGTAATGGTGCAACTGAAGTTTATATTTTTCAGAATGTAAGCCCTAATTAAAAATAGGAGTCCCAACTCTAGAATCTAAAGTACCAGGATCAACTAAAACACCAAAATCTAAAGTCTGTTGTGTAATTGATGGTAATGAAATTTCAGAAACAAGTGCCGTTACCGTATATATCATTCTAATAGTATGTGTTCTAAAAGCTGTGGCTACTACAGTTGTGAAGACTTGATCATTTAAATAATCAGCTTCTCCGAAATCTGGATCGGTTACATCATCAGTTGGGTTCTGGTTAACGTTGATGTTTTCTTCATCACGCGTATCGACACCATCACCATCATCGTCTTTGTCTAAGTAATTTGGAATACCATCGCCATCAGTGTCTAAGGCGTTTATAAGACCATCTTCTTCGGTGTAATTAACACCTTCGCTAGTTGTTAGTACGTTGTCACCATCGTCATCAGCATCTAAATAATCATATATACCATCACCATCGGTATCTGTTGGATTTGTATCAGGATCATTATCACCATCTAAGTTTTCGTCTTCAAGTTCTGTTGGTATGCCATCATTATCATCTTCAACCAAGATCGTTTTAATATATACTTCACCCGAAATACTTACTTCATCTTTTTCTATTTGTAGATCAGAAGGAGGAATGTCATTACAGAAAAAATTGCTAGTTGGTATTCTACCATATGACCTGTAATTAAAAGCATTTGAACTCGCCAAAGACAATGTGTTTTCATAAAGATTGTCATCATCTACCTCTAGAATATCTTCAAGTGTTAAAGTTGTAAGCTGAATAGATAAGGTTTCAGATGTGCTTTCGTTGATTTTATAAAACACTAAACTGCTATTGCCACATTGCTCAAATGTATCTTCAAAATCTAAGGTTACCTCAAATATATCTCCATCGTCACAGGTGGTCAATAAAAGTCCAAAACAAAGTATATAAAGAAATTTTCGCATGCTGTAATTCATTAAGAAACAAAAATAGAGATTTGTAAATTTATAACGATACGATTAACAAATAATTTTGATAGAACATTTATGGTTTTATTTACCATAAGATTATTGCATCTTTGTACTCCTATTTTAATTATTTATGAATACTGTTTATTTAGATAATGCTGCAACTACTCAAATGCGTGACGAGGTTATTGACCGCATGACTGAAATTATGAAAATAAATTTCGGAAATCCTTCATCAACACATAGTTATGGAAGACAATCTAAATCTATAATTGAAACATGTAGAAAGTCTATTGCATCACATTTTAACGTGTCAGCTTCTGAAATTGTATTCACTTCAGGAGGTACTGAAGCTGATAATTTAATCTTAAGAAGTGCGGTTAGAGATTTAGGTGTAGAAGAAATAATTACATCTAAAATTGAGCATCATGCAATTTTGCATACGGTTGAAATTCTTGAAAAGGAATACGGAATTAAAGTAAAGTATGTCAACTTAAAACCTGATGGTCATATCGATTATACTCATTTAGAGCAATTATTAAATTCTGATACTAAGCAATTAGTAAGTTTAATGCACATCAACAATGAGATTGGAAACAAATTGGATCTGTCATTGGTTGCTAATTTGTGTAAAAACAGCAATGCATTGTTTCATAGTGATACTGTGCAGTCTATTGGGCATTATAAATTAGATTTAGAAAATATCCCTATGGATTTCCTTGCAGCTAGTGCACATAAATTTCATGGTCCAAAAGGTGTTGGTTTTGCATTTATTAGAAAAAACTCTGGTATCAAAGGGTCCATTTTTGGAGGAGAACAGGAGCGAGGTTATAGAGCAGGAACAGAATCTATTCACAATATTGTTGGCCTTGATGAGGCTTTAAAGTTTTCTTATAATAATCTTGAAGTTGAACGTCAGTATATATTAGATATTAAAACCTATTTTATTGAAAAGTTACAACAAGTCTTTCCTAAAGTTGTTTTCAATGGAAGTAGTTCTGATAGTCAAAATAGCACATATACACTGATTAATGTTTGCTTACCGATTGCTCCTGAAAAGGCTTCTTTGCTTCAGTTTCAGCTAGATTTAAAAGGAATTGCATGTTCTAAAGGAAGTGCTTGTCAAAGTGGAAGTTCGCAGAACTCTCATGTGCTAAGTCAGATTTTAGACGAGGAACATTTAAATCGCCCTTCTGTGCGATTCTCCTTTAGTACATTTAACACCAAAGAAGATGTTGATTACGTTATTGAGGTTTTGAAAGAATTTGTCTAAAATCTAGCACTCATACGCACATTAAAAACACGAGGCGTTAAAAAGTTTGGTACTCCAAACTGACGTTTACTGTATACATCACGAACCCAAGTATTGGTAATTGAGTTTTGAGCATTGAAAATATTAAAAATCTCAAAGCCAATAGAAAGTTCTTTTACACGTTGTTTCCAC
Organism: Psychroserpens jangbogonensis; assembly: GCF_000797465.1. Classification (GTDB taxonomy): domain Bacteria; phylum Bacteroidota; class Bacteroidia; order Flavobacteriales; family Flavobacteriaceae; genus Psychroserpens; species Psychroserpens jangbogonensis. The sequence goes on from NZ_JSWG01000011.1 coordinate 127,305, forward strand.
TTTTTAGTATACGTTTTATTAGCGTCTACCAAAAGATATGAAATACCTACATCAGCACGCTTGTAGTCTGGTAAGCGATTTTGGAACTGGTAAGGATCTGCATAACTCGGAGAACCACCTGGAACACCAGTATTGTATACAAGATTCAAATACATTTTTAAATCTGGAAGCGCTTGCATGTAGTCTTGAAACAAAGCTCCAAATTTTAATCGTTGATCTGTAGGTCTTGCAATATAACCTCTGTTATCAATATTTTCTTCTGTTTTTAAATATCCAAAGCTGAACCAGCTTTCAGTGCCTGGAATGAATTCACCATTTAAACGCATGTCAAGTCCGTATGAATAAGCTGTTGCATTATTCTGAGCCCTATAACGTATTCTAACGTTCTCTAAGGTGTACGGATTAACATCAGTTATATTTTTATAATACGCTTCAGTAACCAACTTAAAAGGTCGTTCCCACATTTCGAAACTATATTCGTTTCCTAAAACAAGATGAATAGATTTTTGAGCCTTCACGTCTGGTTGAACAGTTCCTGAAGAATCTCTTAATTCTCGATAAAAAGGAGGCTGGTAATACATTCCACCTGCGATTCTAAAAAGCATATCCTTTTCCCAATCTGGTTTAATTGCAAATTGCGCTCTTGGACTAAATACCGTTTGAGTAGAACTTGACACACCATCTTGATTTGGAATCTTACTGTTTACAGTCCAATTATGAACTCTCACACCTGCATTGTAAAACACTTCGTGATTTCCAAGCATTGAACGTTTGCTCCATTGCGCATAGGCCTGAATTCTATCAATTTGAACTTCGTTCGTTGCTCTTACGTTTTGAAAAGCTACTAAAGGACCTTCAAAAGGTTCGTATGGCTGATTATTTGGTATATCGAAAATAGGAGGTCGCACTGAAAAACCAGCACTATCAATAACTTCCCATTCTACCAAGCGATCTCTAATATCTTCATGAGTATATTTTACAGACCATTCAAGAGTGTTTTCTTCGTCTAATTTATAATCACCTTTGTGTTCAATATTAAAAATTAAAGCATCTAAATCATTTCTTGCATGTGTCAATTGAGATCCAATACCTTCGCTAAACTCAACTTCACCTAAGTCTTCATCTCCAATATTACTATTAACTTCACCTAGTCTGTATTGCGCTAAAATATCAAAGTATTCTTCTTCTGTAGTATGGTAAGCTGACGTTATCAATTTTAAGGTAAGATCTTCAGTTGGATAGTAATTGGCTTTAAAAGCACCAAAAGTAGTTAGGTATTGATCTTTTTCCTGACCTTCATAAAAGACTAATAAAGCAACAGGTTGGTCTAATGTACCAAAGTTGGTTTGTCTATTTTGTGGTTCGAAATCATATTGATTTAGTGATATGTTTCCAAGGAAATTTAAATGAAATTTATCTGAAAACTTATAGGTTAAATACGTTTGTGCATCTGCAAAAACAGGAACAACATTCGTTTCAGTTTCTAATGAATTTATAAACAAACTATTATCTCTATAACGTAAGCCTATAATTCCAGAAAATTTAGAATCTTTACTAACGGCTTCAGCAGCAATGCTTCCGCCTAAAAGGCTAGCCTCTGCACGTATTCCAAAATTTATAGGTGTTCTGTAGGTGATATCTAAAACTGAAGATAATTTGTCTCCATATTTCGCTTGAAAACCACCAGCAGAAAAATCAACGTTTTGTACCAAATCGGTATTTACAAAACTCAATCCTTCTTGTTGTCCTGAACGAATTAAAAATGGACGATATATTTCAATTTCATTAACATACACAAGATTTTCGTCAAAGTTTCCACCACGAACAGAATACTGCGTACTTAATTCATTTGAAATATTAACTCCAGGTAATGTTTTTAAAATATTTTCAACACCAGGTTGCGCACCTTTAATAGTTCTTAATACCGCAGGAGAAATAGAAACAACACCTTCTACAGATTGTTTTGTGTTACTATTTATGACTACAGTCGTGATTTGCTCTACTTCAATTTTCATGACAGGATTGAATTCTATTTCCTCGCCATTTTTTAAGTTAAAAGTAGCTTCAACTCGTTTATGAGATAAATGCGTAAATACGATTGTTACGTCAGTGTTTGCAGGAATTTTAAGTTCGTAAAATCCGTTTTCGTTTGTGGTTGTTCCCGTGTTTCCAACATTAATACTTACATTATAAATAGGTTGTTGTTGATCATCAAGAATAACACCTCTAACAGTAGCATTTTGTGAAATACCTATGAGAGGCAAACTTAATAAGAGTAATAGGAGTAGACTGTTTATTTTCAAAAGGCTTCTTTTTTATTTTCTAAAAAACGTTGCTTCAAATGTAGAACTATTTCCAATATTATCTATAACAATTACTTTCAAATTATTTTCACTATCAGAAATTACTCGGTCATCAAAACTATAAGTTAGTGTATCTTTTTTATAATCATACTCCATTAAAATCCATTTTCCATTAATAGTGGCTCTGTAATTACTAATTCCAGATAGATCATCATCAATTTTAACTTTTATGTTTTCTAATTTACTTGCCCATTTACCATCTTGAAAGTTTACGGGTTTAATTGTTGGGCTAATTGTGTCTGAAGCTAAAGTAAAAGTGCCTAATGATTTTGTTCTTGCGGTCAAATAATCACCTTGTCTAGTTGTTTTGACGTAGTATGGTCGTTTGTAGTAACCATAAAGCTTAGCGATAAAGAGTTTGCTTTTATCTTCTTCGGAATAGTTTTCAATATTGTAGCTTATTGTGTAATTTTTCATAATAGGAACAACGTCCTTGTGCAATGTTAAGGTGTCACTACTAACGGCAAAATCAATATAAAAATTGTCATAAAAAGCATCTTTAGGAAAAAATACAGAAACACTCTTGTCTTCAAGTCTTAGTGATTCATTTGCTTGAACATAGTAAGTTGGTTGAAGATCGTAACCTTCAAGAATTTCTTTTGCTTTCTTTCCTTTTATTGGGATATTAACCCAAGCCTCATTGCCTTCAAAATCTTGAATTCTAATTTTATAAACTGAAGACGTGCTGTCTTCAACTTTTATATATCCATCGCCTGAAACATCTTTCAGCATGCTTAAGGTGTTTCCAGATTGTACAAATAACTTCTGAACGCGAGATTTTTCTGTTTTAAAAATTTCAAAATCGATATACCTATTGAGGTGTTTAGTTTCATCAAAGCTGAAACGCTTAAAATCCATTTCAAAATTTTTGTTTCCATTAAAAAAAGTTTGAATGTTACTAACTCCATTTTTATTATGAGCTAAATCCTGTTGATCATAACTGACCACTCCAAAACCAATTTCTCCTAATGCTTCAATAGGTTCTACGTTATAATCACCATTTTTATTTGGGATGAGACGTAATTCTTTTCTAGTTTTAATATCATTAACATGAGACTTTCTGTCTTTTGGATAGGCGTAAATTGCAGATATCACTGGACGTTTAGTGTCTGTAATATCAATTCCGAAAAGCATTGGGTTTATAGGTCGTTCTGCATTATCTCTAATTTCAAAATGTAGGTGAGGACCACCAGAGCTTCCTGAATTTCCAGAGAACGCTACAATCTCATCTGTTTTAATTGGTAACTCATCAGGAGAAGGGAATACTTCAACCTCATAAGATTCCTTTTCATATTGAAGACTTTTAATATATTTTTCAATGACTGGAGCAAACTTTTCTAAATGAGCATAAACCGTTACATAGCCATTTGGGTGTGTGATGTAAAGTGCTTTTCCGTAGCCAAAATGAGAAATCTTTATGCGGCTAACATAGCCTTCAGCTGCTGCATAAACATCTAAGCCTGTACGCTGTTGTGTTTTTATATCCAAACCAGAATGAAAATGGTTTGAACGAAGTTCAGCAAAAGTTCCTGATAACACTAAGGTAACATCTAATGGATTCCTAAAATAATCTTGAGGATATGGAGATTGGCTGAAACCAAATTGAGAGATGAATAGGATTAAATAAATATGTTTCATGTTTGTTAAGTGCAATGCCAGATTTCTATAACGTAAAAATATCGAATTATTTTAGATATAGAAAATATTCTATAAATAGTTTATAAATAAAACTTGTTTTGATCAAATTCAAAAATAATAAAGTTAAACTTCAAAAAACAGATATTACTAAATTTAAATTATTCGCTAAGCTACTGTATGACTGATGTTAAGATATAAATTCAAAATTTATTCTAAAACTATTGCTATTTTTGATTTGGTATGTTAACTTTGTTACATCAGTATTGAATTTTGTAAATGAGTAAAATTGAAGATATTGTAGACTCGTTAGAGAATAAAATTAGCAAAGTTTTGCACAAACTAGAAGTTTTGAAGCAGACCAACGTTAAAATCTCAGAGGAGCTAGCAATTCAACAACAAAAAAATATGAGTCAACAGGAAGAAATTAGTTCTTGGGCTGATAAGTATGAAGCACTCAAAATGGCAAATTCGCTGCTGGGCAGTGACGAAAATAACAGAGAAACTAAGCTTAAAATAAATACATTAATTAGAGATATTGACCATTGTATTGCGCAATTATCTGAATAATGTTAATAAGATTTAATGGCAGAACAGCTTAAAATAAAGCTATCTATAGCAAACCGAGTGTATCCTTTAACTATTGCACCTAGTCAAGAGGAAGGGTTACGTAAGGCAGCAAAAAAGATTGAAGCCATGATAAGCCAGTTTGAACAAAATTATTCTGTTCGAGATAAACAAGATGTATTAGCAATGTGTGCTTTACAGTTTGCGTCTCAAGTTGAACAGAAGACAATAGATAAAGCCGAAGTGAGTGAAGAAGTTGAAACAAAGTTAAATACTTTAAATCAATTATTACAGGATCATTTAAGCGCTTAACGTTCTTTTAAATACAACATTAGGTTACTGCCTACATTAGTTATTTTATTTTTGATAAACTCAACGTTAATTCTTTAAAAAGGGTGAGTTTAAACTGTAAAATCGAGCTGCTAGCACCGAACTTGTTTCGTTGTTTAGGCAGATTTTTGATCAGTTTGTTAGCCCTAAACTTGTTTTTAAGGAGTTTATACAAAATCTGAAACTGATGTAGGCTTTTTTTTTAACTCAACTCAAATAATATTGAAGTGAGTTCTTCTCAATAATAATTGAGAAGTTTTGATGATATCAAAAACATTTTAAACTAACTATGACATGGATACGAACACAATTTTAATGATTGTTGGAGGTGTAGTATTAGGAATAATACTAGGATATATTATTGCAAAATCTCTTGAAAAGAGTAAGGCTTCAAAGCTTATTAAAGATGCAGAGAACGACGCTAAATCAATATTAAAACAAGCTAAGAGTGATGGAGAATCTGTTAAAAAGGATAAAATGCTCCAGGCTAAAGAAAAATTTATTGAGCTTAAGTCAGAACATGAAAAAGTAATTCTTTCTCGTGATAAAAAAATGGCTGAAGCTGAAAAACGTACAAGAGATAAAGAGTCTCAAACTTCTAGCGAATTGGCGAAAGCTAAAAAATCTGGCCAAAGTCTTGAAGATAAAATCAAAGATTACGATTTTAGACTTGAGTTTTTAGAAAAGAAAAAAGATGAGGTTGAAAAAGCTCATAAGAGTCAGATTAAACAATTAGAAGTGATTTCTAGTTTATCTGCAGAAGATGCTAAATTCCAGTTAGTAGAGTCACTCAAGAATGAGGCAAAAACTGATGCGATGAGCTATTTGCAAGATACTCTTGAGGAAGCTAAACTTACAGCGCAACAAGAAGCTAAGAAAATTATAATTAATTCTATACAACGTATCGGAACTGAAGAAGCAATTGATAATTGTGTTTCTGTTTTTAATATTGAATCTGATGATGTTAAGGGTAGAATAATTGGAAGAGAAGGTCGAAACATTAGAGCTATTGAAGCTGCTACAGGAGTAGAGATCATTGTAGATGATACACCTGAAGCAATTATTTTATCTTGCTTTGATTCAGTTCGAAGAGAGATTGCTCGTTTGTCTTTACATAAATTAGTTACAGACGGAAGAATACATCCAGCTCGAATTGAAGAAATTGTTAAAAAGACAGAGAAGCAAATCGAACAAGAGATTATTGAAGTAGGTAAGCGTACTGTTATTGACTTAGGAATCCATGGATTACATCCAGAACTTATAAAATTAGTAGGTCGAATGAAGTATCGTTCGTCTTATGGTCAAAACTTACTACAACATTCACGTGAAGTTGCTAAATTGTGTGGTGTGATGGCTGCAGAATTAGGATTGAATTCTAAACTAGCTAAACGTGCTGGTTTACTTCATGATATAGGTAAAGTACCATCTTCTGAAGCAGACATGGAAACTCCTCATGCTATTTTAGGAATGCAATGGGCCGAGAAACATGGCGAAAAACCAGAAGTTTGTAATGCAATAGGTGCTCACCACGACGAAATAGAAATGACTACATTGTTGTCTCCAATCGTTCAAGTTTGTGATGCAATTTCAGGAGCAAGACCAGGAGCAAGACGACAAGTACTAGATTCGTATATTCAGCGTTTAAAAGATTTAGAAGATGTAGCTTTTGGATTTACAGGAGTGAATAAAGCGTATGCAATTCAAGCAGGTAGAGAATTGCGTGTAATGGTAGAAAGCGAAAAAGTATCAGACGATCAAGCGGCTAAATTGTCGTTTGAGATTTCTCAAAAAATTCAAACAGATATGACATATCCTGGACAAGTAAAAGTTACAGTAATTAGAGAGACTAGAGCAGTTAACATCGCTAAATAAGTATCTCGAAATAATATATTAAAAAAGCATTCTATTTTAGAATGCTTTTTGTTTTTTAAAAGTTAGTGTGAATGTAGAGCCTTCATTGAGTTTACTGGTCAATTCGATTTGTCCATCTAAAGCTTCTACTTGCGTTTTAGTAATGTATAAACCAATTCCCCTAGAATCTTCTCTATTAGTCCCGTGAAATGTTTGGTATATTTCAAATAATTGATCTTTATATTTTTCAAGATCGATTCCAATACCATTATCAGAAATCAATATTTTAATATCCTTATTAGTATGCAAGGTTTGAAGTATAATTTTAGACTTTCTATCTGGATGACTATATTTTATGCCATTTGATATAAGATTGTGAAGTATGCTTTCAAAATAAGATACATTTGTTTTTAGGAGATCAGCTTCTCTAATAGCATTATGGATACTTATTCCTTTTTGTTGACTTTCTAATTCAAGACTTTTTATAATTTTATTGGCACAAGAATGAATATTTATTTGTTCATTGATTTGATTTATGTTGGTTTTAGATTTTATGCTTATAATGTCATTTAAATCAACTATTGTGCTTGTTAATGCATCTGAAATAGTTTTCAAATGATTAACTAATTCTTCTTTTTCATTTTCTGAGGTAGCATCTTCGTAGAACTCTAATATGTTTTTGAAATTTCCAATATGTGTTTTTAGGTTGTGAGATACGATATGTGTGAAATTATGAAGACGCTTATTTTGATTTGTTATGAGTTCAAGATTCTTATTGAGTAATTCTTCAGTCTTCTTTCTTTGAGTAATATCGGCATGCGTTCCAATAATTCTTAGTGGTTTATTGTAATCATCTCTAACAACGACTTTCCCGCGATCTAAGATCCATTTATAGGTTCCGTCTTTGCAACGAATACGATGTTCATTTTTATAATGTTCTAAACCTCCATTTAAATGTGCTTTGAAATCTTTGAAATAAGCATCTCTATCTTCAGGGTGAATACGTTTATCCCATTGTATTTCAGAGTTTTTAATTTCTGAATCTTTATAACCAATAAGTTGTTTTGATTTTTTTGAATAAAAGACTTCGTTAGTAGAGGCATTCCAATCCCAAAGGCCAACATTAGAATTCTCTAAAGCAAATTTCCATTTTAGTTCGTCTAAATGCTTGTTGTTCTCTAATGATGTGTCTTGTTTTTTTGTTTTTGTATAAGATAACTTATTGACTAACCTTTTCATTGATTCCCTTTTTTATTAAGACACAATAAAAAGAAAATTGTCACTTAAATCTGATAAAAAATTATTTGCGCGGATGATGTTGTAACAAGATTTCTTTTAGGTGAGATCTATCAACATGCATGTATATTTCAGTAGTTGTAATACTTTCATGTCCGAGCATAAGCTGAATAGCTCTTAAGTCGGCCCCATTTTCAAGTAAATGAGTTGCAAATGAATGTCTAAAAGTATGTGGTGAAATAACCTTATTAAGGTTAATTGCTTTAGCTAAATTCTTTATTATAGTAAAAATCATGGCTCTGGTTAATTGCGCACCTCTATGATTTAAAAACAAAGTGTCTTTGTCTTCTTGGTTTATATCAATTTTTGTTCGCTCTTGTTTCCAGATATTGATATAGTTTTGAGTATTCAATCCAATAGGAACAAATCGTTGTTTGTCTCCTTTACCTGTAACTTTAATAAAGCCTTCCTCAAAGAAAAGATCAGATATTTTTAAATTTATAAGTTCACTTACCCGAAGTCCACAACTATATAAGGTTTCTAAAATAGCTCTATTGCGTTCTCCTATATATATGTTATTGTAACTTTTTGATAAATCTATGGCTCCAATGAGTGCATCAATCTCTTCAATACTTAGTGTGTCTGGAAGTTTTCTTCCTGTTTTTGGCGATTCAATATGATCTAAAGGGTTAGTCTTTCTGTAATCTTCAAAAACTAAATACGAAAAGAAACTTCGCAATCCAGATATTACTCGCGACTGTGATCTTGCATTAATACTTTTAGAGACTTCATACACAAAAGATTGTATAACATTTTTATCTATTTTAATTGGAGAAATAGTCATGTCATGTTGTTCTAAATACAACATAAGTTTTTGAACATCACGAACATAACTTTCAATAGAATTATTTGATAAACCACGTTCTATTTTAAGGTAATGTTTGTAATCTTTAATTGCGTTTTGCCATTTCATAGTGTTTTTTCTCTATAATTCATGTTATACAATGGTAAAAATAGGCGTTTTAAGGCTCTTTTAATACGTCATTTGTCGTATTTTTTATTTATTTTGTTAATAAACTATCTTGTAAAAGACTGTAAATAAGCAACTTGAAATAGGGTGTTTACAAAATTGTTAATAAGTCCATAAATATTGTTTATTAATTCAAAAAAAAGTATTTAGTTTGTACTAATCAATTTTAAAAACTTATAAATTATGAAAAAATTAATGTTATTAGCTGCTGTTGCAGTATTTAGTTTGTCAAACGTAAACGCTCAAGAATTAAGAGCTGGTTTAAATGGTGGTGTTCCAATAGGAGATGCTGGAGATTTTTACACATTCACTTTTGGATTAGACGTTACTTACCTTTTCTTGGAAGTATCTGAAGATTTTCAAGTAGGTGCTGCTACAGGTTATAGTACTTCATCTGGTGATGATATCACTTCTCCTAGTATTACTTTTGGAGGTGTTACTATTCCTGGTGTTACAGTAGAAATTGACAGCTTTGATTACATCCCATTAGCTGCTGCAGGACGTTATAGTCTTTCTGAAGCTTTTATATTAGGACTTGATTTAGGTTATGCTATTGTTATGACAGATGGTGCTGATTCAGGATTGTATTACAGACCAATGGTTGGATACAATTTTACTGAAGATTTACAAGCTACTCTTTCTTATACTGGTGTTAGCCAAGATGGAACAAACTTTAGTTCTGTTCTTTTAGGAGTTAGCTACAAATTAATGTAGTAGATACTTATAGATTAAAAAAAGGGTAGCATTTTGCTACCCTTTTTTTATGCCTAAATTTTAATATCTTTACTCTATGAAGAAGTTAATTATAATCAATGGACCTAACATTAATTTATTAGGTAAGCGGGAAACTAATATTTATGGTGATTTGTCGTTTACCGAATTCTTCAAGTCAATAAGTAATAAATATCCTAAAATAGAACTAGAACATTATCAATCTAATATTGAAGGAGAATTGATAGATAAGATTCAAGAGGTTGGTTTTAGCTACGATGGAATTATTTTAAACGCAGCTGCTTATACACATACGTCTATTGGTATTGGAGATGCCATAAAGGCAATTGAAACTCCAGTTATTGAAGTTCATATTTCTAATACTTTTTCTAGAGAAGAGTTTAGACATAAGTCTTATATCTCTCCAAATGCTAAAGGTGTTATTTTAGGTTTTGGTTTACTGAGTTATGAATTAGCCATTCAGAGCTTCTTAAATTGATTTTATAAAATGATGTAGCTGTTTTCTTCTAATTTAAATTATCATCAATGAAACACACTTTATTTAAAGCTTTAGTTTGTATTGTATTGAGTTTTTCTTGTTACGCTCAGTCAGATGTTAGTTTTGGAATTAAAGGAGGTCTAAACCTTACCTTTTTTAAAGTTGAAGTTGCAAATTTTGGAACAAACACCGAAACTGAAACCGGTTACTACGGAGGAGTATTTGTTGATTTTATAATTGATGAGTCTTTTTCTATCCAACCAGAAGTGTTATATATTGGTCTTAATGACTTTAAGTTTATAAATGCTCCTATTTATATCAATTATGAAGTCGCAAGTAATTTTGATCTTATGGTTGGCCCAAGTCTTAATTACTTTTTTGATTTCTTCTCTAATAAATTTAAAGTGAGAGCAGACATTTGTGCGGCTTATAATATTACACCTTCCATAGATTTTCACACAAAATATACCATTGGCTTTGAAGAAATAGCAACTAATGGTTTGTTTATAGGAATTGGCTTAAGGATATAAAAAAAAGACGACCCATTTCTGAATCGTCTTCTCGTATTTTAAACTTAGAGTCTATAAATGAATGACTTCATCGTAAGCATCTGCAACAGCTTCCATAACAGCTTCACTCATTGTTGGGTGAGGATGAACAGTTTTTAATACTTCATGACCAGTAGTTTCTAACTTTCTACCTAAAACAGCTTCAGCAATCATATCAGTAACTCCTGCGCCAACCATATGACATCCTAGCCACTCTCCATATTTTGCATCAAAAATCACTTTTACAAATCCATCTTTGTTTCCACTAGCACTTGCTTTACCTGAAGCAGAGAAAGGGAATTTACCAACTTTGATATCAATACCTTGATCTTTAGCTTGCTTTTCAGTTAAACCTACGCTAGCAATTTCAGGAGAGCAATACGTACAACCAGGAATATTTCCGTAGTCTAATGCTTCAACGTGTTGTCCAGCAATCTTTTCTACACATAGAATACCTTCGGCTGAAGCTACATGAGCTAAAGCTTGTCCAGGAGTAACATCTCCAATAGCGTAATATCCAGGAATATTTGTTTGGTAATAATCGTTGACTAAAATTTTATCTCTGTCAACAGCAATACCAACATTTTCTAATCCTATATTCTCGATATTTGATTTAATACCAACAGCAGATAAAACTAAATCAGCTTCAAGAATTTCTTCTCCTTTTTTAGTCTTTACAGTTGCTTTTACACCTTTTCCTGAAGTATCTACTTTGGTAACTTCAGAAGAGGTCATGATTTTAATTCCACTTTTCTTAAATGAACGTTCTAATTGTTTAGAAACATCTTCATCTTCAACAGGAACAATTCTAGGTAAGTATTCAACAATTGTTACTTCAGTTCCCATAGAGTTGTAGAAATAAGCGAACTCTACACCAATTGCTCCTGATCCTACAACAATCATCTTCTTTGGTTGACTTGGTAAGGTCATAGCTTCTCTGTAGCCAATTACTTTTTTACCATCTTGAGGTAAACTAGGTAATTCGCGACTTCTTGCTCCAGTTGCAATAATAATATGGTCTGCGCTATAAACTGTTCCGTCAACTTCAACTTTTTTACCAGTTTTAAGTGTTCCGAAACCTTTTATAACATCAATTTTATTCTTTTTCATTAAAAACTGAACACCCTTACTCATGCCATCTGCAACATTTCGACTACGTTTTACAACGGCATCAAAATCATGTTCAGCATCCTTAACTTTAAGTCCGTAATCTTCAGCGTGCTTTAAATATTCAAAAACTTGAGCAGATTTTAATAAAGCTTTTGTTGGAATACAACCCCAATTTAGGCAAACACCACCTAAGCTTTCTTTTTCTACAATAGCAGTCTTTAAGCCTAATTGAGAAGCTCTAATTGCTGTTACGTAGCCTCCAGGACCACTTCCAAGTACTATTACATCATATTTACTCATGAGTCTATTTTTGTCTAATTTTTAAGGATACGAAGTTACAAAACCAAATTGTAATATTAAAGGTCATCTGTAAAATGTCTACGACCTTTTTCTTTACTAAATTTTTCCTGATTATAGGTATTGGAATTTCCTTTAGGAATTGACAAAGAAATCCAATCGTTTCCTTTTAAGAGTTTTCCTAAAAAAACGAGTTGACCAATGTGGTAGGAGTAGTGTGTTAATTGTCGATTTATAGCTTCAGTAACTGTATGACCTTGGTTGCGTATATAAATGATGCGCTCAAGATCTTCATGAGTTAACGGTTTAATGGCATCAAACAAACAATTCCAACCTTTAGCCCAATAATGAATGAGCTCCTCTTTGTTTTTAAAGGTATCTTGAAACTCACTATCGCGATGTCGCCATTCTTTTTCGCCATCTTCTGTTAAAAAATTAGTCCATCGACTTAACATGTTTCCTACAATATGCTTTACTATTATTGAAATAGAGTTAGAATCCTCTACAAATTCTTGTTTAAGTTCATCTATAGATAGTTGATTTATGGTCTTATCACCAAGTAATTTGTAATATTCAAACTGTTTAATAACACTCGTTAAAAATGAATGGTCCATAATACTTATTTTAAACTGAATAAAAATAGCGATACAAAATCTTAACTACTATAGTTTCCCATAGTTAGATTTTATATCGCTATAATATGAATGTTATTATATTCTATTTTATAGGTACAAACTTTAGAGCCACTCCATTAATACAATGACGTTTCCCGGTTGTATTTCTTGGGCCATCATTAAAAACGTGTCCTAAATGACCACCACAAGTAGCACAATGTTCTTCGTCTCTACTATAGCCAAGGTTGTTGTCGGATCCGAAAGCTACATTGCCTTCTATTTCTCTATCAAAACTTGGCCAACCAGTCCCAGAATCAAATTTGTGTTCACTTTTAAATAATGGAGTATCGCAAGCAGCACAATGAAATGTACCTTCATTATATTCTTTATTCAATGGACTTGAAAAAGGACGTTCAGTACCTGCTTGTCTTAATACGTAGTATTCCTGTTCAGTAAGTTCTTTTTTCCATTCTATATCAGTTTTTGATACTTGGAATTCTTCTTTTTCTTTTGTTTCTTTTTTTTGGGCTGAAGAATTGCAACTAAAAAATAAAGTAATGGTAAGTAGTAATAGGATCTTTTTCATATTATAAATGTAATTGATTTTATCTTTTTTTTGTCGAAAAAAAAAATTATTCATTACGAAATCGATTTAGTTTTATTATTACGTCAACATTGCGTAAATGCTAATAGTCTTTCACATATAATTATGTAAATTTATAAATTAATACAAAAGTTTTGTGAAATGAGAATAATGCATGTCAGCGCAGAATGTTATCCCATAGCTAAAGTTGGAGGTTTAGCAGATGTCGTTGGTGCATTGCCAAAATATCAAAATCTAATTGGTGCTGATAGTAGTGTTATTATGCCTTTCTACAATAATGCATTTACCAGTAAGTATGATTTTTCAACAATTTTTGATTCTCAAATTAGCTTAGGAAATGAACTGATAAAGTTTAGTGTTTTAAAGCTTTCTGAATCTATATTAGATTTCGATATTTATTTTATTGATATCAAAGCTTTACTTTTTAAAGATTATGTCTATTCGGCAGATGATACAGATCGTTTTTTAGCATTTCAAATTGCTACTTTAGATTGGATTTTAACACTAAAGGACAAACCAGATTTTATTCATTGTCATGATCATCATACAGGTTTAATTCCGTTTATGACACAAGAGAGTTATAAGTATGAATCTTTAAACAAAATTCCAATAATTTCTACCATTCATAATGCCCAATATCAAGGGTGGATGTCACATGATCATTTATATAAAATTCCTGAATTTAATATTAAGAACATAGGTTTATTGGATTGGAATGGTGTAATTAATCCTCTGGCTGCTGCCATAAAATGTGCTTGGCGAATTACGACGGTTTCACCAAGTTATATGGAGGAATTGAAAATTGAAGCTAATGGGTTAGAAGACTTATTATCTCATGAGAGTTTAAAAGTTGTTGGTATTTTAAATGGGATTGATGCAGATGTTTGGAATCCTGAGACAGATACATTTATTATTGAAAATTATGATGTAACCTCAATAGAATCAGGAAAAAAGTCTAATAAAGAATGGCTTTGTTCTGAGTTTAATTTAGACCAAGACAAACCATTATTTGCTTTTATTGGACGATTAGTTGGCGAAAAAGGAGCGGAACTCTTACCAGATGTATTCGAAAAAACTTTAGAAAGTGATGACATTTCTATTCTACTTTTAGGATCTGGGTTTAAGGAGACTGAATCAAAATTATTAGAATTAAAATCTAACCATAATGGATTTTATAATGCATATATTGGTTATGATGAAAAGTTATCACATATAATTTATGCAGGAGCAGACTTTTTATTGATGCCATCTCGAGTAGAACCTTGTGGTTTAAATCAAATGTATTCACTACGATATGGCACTGTTCCAGTCGTTAGAAGGATTGGTGGTTTAAAAGACACAGTAATTGATATTGATGAAGATGGCTTCGGGATTTGTCACGAATCTGTTACAGTAGATGAAATTGTTGCTGCAATAAAAAAGGCATCAAAGTTTTATAAAAATCAAAAAGTATTTAATAAAAATAGAAAGCTTATTATGGGTATTGACCATTCTTGGAAAGTCTCCGCAAAAGCTTATATAAATTTATATAAATCAATAAACTAAATAAATATGATTAATAATGAAGTGTTATCAATTATACTAGGTGGTGGTCAAGGATCTAGATTATATCCTCTTACAGCAGACAGATCTAAGCCAGCTGTTCCAATTGCAGGAAAATATAGATTGGTAGATATTCCTATATCTAACTGTATTAATTCTAATATCAAAAGAATGTATGTGTTAACTCAGTTTAATTCTGCTTCATTAAATCAGCATATAAAAAACACATATCATTTTAGTTTTTTTAGTAGTGCATTTGTGGATGTTTTAGCTGCAGAACAAACCATGCATAGTGATGAATGGTTTCAAGGAACTGCTGATGCTGTAAGACAAAGTATGCATCACTTTTTGCAAAATGATTTTGAGTATGCTTTAATACTATCTGGAGATCAATTGTACAATATGGACTTAGAGGACATGATAGAAAAGCATAAAAAAAGTAATGCAGAAATCTCTATTGCTACTTACCCAGTAAACGCTAAAGAAGCAACAGGTTTTGGCTTGTTAAAAACGGATAGCGAAAATATAATTACTTCTTTTATAGAAAAACCAGCTTCAGAATTATTACCGGAATGGACGTCTGATGTTAGCGAAGAAATGAAAAAAGAAGGTAGAAATTACCTAGCCTCAATGGGGATTTATATTTTTAATAGAGATTTATTAGTAAAGTTGATGGATAATCCAGATACCAATGATTTTGGTAAGGAAATCATACCGCAATCCATACATAAGCATAAGACATTAAGCTATCAATATGAAGGCTATTGGACAGATATAGGAACGATTGAATCGTTTTTTGAAGCAAATTTAGGTTTAACAGAAGATATTCCTAAATTTAATTTGTATGATGAAAACAGAGTATATACAAGAGCAAGAATTTTACCTACATCAAAGTTTTCTGGAACTATTGTTAATAAATCTGTAATTGCAGATGGCTGCATAATTCATGCAGATAAAATAGAAAGAAGTGTCATTGGTATTCGTTCAAGAATAGGCGAGAATTCAACAGTATTAAATACCTATATGATGGGAAATGATTCTTACGAATCTTTAAAAGGAATTGAAGAGAATAAAATAGAAAACCTTTTAGGTATTGGAGACAGATGCCACATAAACAATTGTATTATAGATAAGAATTGTAGAATTGGAGATGATGTTAAAATTGAAGGAGGTAAACATTTAAAAGATGTTGAAACTGATAATTATTTTATAAAGGACGGAATTGTTGTAATTAAAAAAGGAGCAACCATAATAAAAGGGACTATAATCAAATAATTAAAATATTATATGCCTAAAGTTATATCACATAGTCTATTCTTAGAATTTGATATTGACCTTTTTAAATCGGGTAAGCATTATCGCTTATATGAGAAATTTGGTTCACATATTATGACCTTGGATGGAGTAGAAGGCACTTATTTTGCTGTTTGGGCTCCTAGCGCTAAGGACGTTTCGGTAATTGGAAGTTTTAACCACTGGGTTGAAGGAGCACATTCTTTAAACGTAAGATGGGATACCAGTGGTATCTGGGAAGGATTTATTCCAGGTGCTGGTAAAGGGACTACTTATAAATATAAAATCCATAGTAATAATAGTGATATAATAACCGAGAAAGCAGATCCATATGCAAGGCGATGTGAGCATCCTCCTAAAACAGCTTCAATAGTTTGGGATGAACCTTATAGCTGGAAAGATGAAAATTGGATGAAAAAGCGTAAAGATCACAATGCTTTAGATGCGCCTTATTCAGTCTACGAAGTCCATTTAGGTTCTTGGAAAAGACAAATTGAAGAAAATCGATTCTTATCATATGTTGAATTGGCAGAAGAATTAGTTAGCTATGTGAAAGAAATGAACTTTACTCATGTAGAGTTAATGCCAATTATGGAGTTTCCTTACGACCCAAGTTGGGGTTATCAAATAACAGGTTATTTTGCACCAACATCACGTTTTGGTTATCCAGAAGAGTTCAAACTTCTTGTAGATAAATTACACCAAAATGATATCGGAATTATTCTAGATTGGGTGCCTTCTCACTTTCCTGAAGATGCTCATGGACTAGGTTTTTTTGATGGAACACATTTATACGAGCATCCAGATCCTAAAAAAGGCTATCATAACGATTGGAAAAGTTTAATCTTTAATTATGGTCGCAATGAAGTTAAGTCGTTTCTTATAAGTAACGCTATTTTTTGGTTAGACCAATACCATGCAGATGGCTTGCGAGTTGATGCCGTTGCTTCTATGTTATTTTTGGATTATTCTAGGGAAGATGGTCAATGGGAACCAAATATGTTTGGCGGAAGAGAAAATTTAGAAGCTATTGCGTTTATGCGTGACATGAACGAAGCCGTGTATTCAAGTTTTCCAGATGTACAAACTATAGCTGAAGAGTCTACATCATTCCCAATGGTTTCTAAGCCGACGTTCATGGGAGGACTTGGTTTTGGAATGAAATGGATGATGGGTTGGATGCATGATACGCTTCAGTATTTTGCAAAAGAACCAATCTACAGAAAACATCACCAAAATGACCTAACATTCAGTATGACCTATGCATTTACCGAGAACTTTATGTTGCCGTTAAGTCATGATGAAGTCGTATATGGTAAAAAATCTATTTTAGGTCGTATGCCTGGAGATGAATGGCAAAAATTTGCAAATTTACGTGCATTGTATAGTTACATGTATACGCATCCTGGAACTAACTTATTATTTCAAGGAGCTGAATTAGCTCAAAGTTCTGAATGGAACTTTGAAAAAAGCTTAGACTGGCATCTATTAGAGTATGAACCTCATAAAGGGATTCAAGAACTCATAAAAGGTTTAAACACACTTTATAGAAAAGAACCTGCACTGCATCAAAATCAATTTTCTGGAGAAGGTTTTGAATGGATCGATTATAATGATGCTGAAAATTCTACGTTTGTTTATATGAGACACGGTAAAAATGAAAAAGAGACTGTAGTCGTTGTTTGTAATCTAACACCAATTCCCAAAGAAAAATTCA
This sequence comes from Psychroserpens jangbogonensis, assembly GCF_000797465.1. Lineage (GTDB taxonomy): Bacteria > Bacteroidota > Bacteroidia > Flavobacteriales > Flavobacteriaceae > Psychroserpens > Psychroserpens jangbogonensis. The sequence goes on from NZ_JSWG01000011.1 coordinate 145,252, forward strand.
AATTAGGCTTGCCAAAAGCAGGTAAAATAAAGGAAATTTTCAATAGCGATCTTAAGAAGTATTACGGAAGTGGTAACTATACTAATAAGTCTATTGCAACAAAAGAAGAGCCTTGGCATTTCAGAGACCATTCTGTAAATGTTAAAATACCACCTCTTGGTGTTGTAGTTTTTAAATATATGAAAAAGTAACTATTATCATATTACGGTTTTCGGTAAGTAAAATTATTAGTTTTATCAAAATACAATCCCGAAATCGTTGTAGTTAATAAATCCTTATAATTACTAGGTAGCATTCTTTTTTACGTGCCATTTTTTATGTTTTTTTACGTTTATTATTTTAAAATCATACCATGATTATAAATACAGAATTAGAACAAAAAGGTAACATATTTCCTTCTAAGATAATTGCATTTAAGAAAGATGTAGATACCTTATATTTTTCTACAGATAATGACGTTGTTTTGCAACTAACTGTATTAAGAGATAGTGTATTGCGGTTTAGATATTCGACTACAGGAACATTTGGCAACGATTTTTCTTATGCCATTACAAAATATGCGAGTACAGGTTATAATCATCTCACAATTGTGGAGGATGAGAATAACTATATAGTAACGACTTCAAAACTGATTTGTCATATTGCAAAGGATGATTTACGCGTATCACTTTATGATGCAAAAGATAATGAGTTGATTAATCAAGATGAAGCAGGTTTTCATTGGGAAGAAAGCTATGAGTTTGGTGGTAACATTGTTAAGATGAGTAAATTATCAAATGATGGTGAAAGCTATTATGGTTTAGGAGACAAGCCAAATCATTTAAATTTAAAAGGTAAACGATATCAAAATTGGGTAACAGATTCTTATGCCTACGGAAAGGATACAGATCCTATTTATAAAGCAATTCCTTTTTACACTGGATTGCATAACAAAAAGGCATATGGTGTTTTCTTTGATAATACCTTCAGAAGTTATTTCGATTTTTCCCAAGAAAGACGTAATGTAACAAGCTTCTGGGCAGATGGTGGAGAAATGAATTACTACTTCATTTATGGTCCGAAAATGCAAGATGTTATTGAGAGTTATACAGATCTTACAGGAAAACCACATCAATTACCACCACTTTGGGCATTGGGATATCACCAATGTAAATGGAGTTATTATCCAGAAAGTAAAGTTAAAGAAATCACATCTACCTTCAGGAGATTAAAAATACCATGTGATGCTATTTATCTTGACATAGATTATATGGATGGATTTAGATGTTTTACATGGAATAAAGACTACTTCCCTGATCCAAAGCGAATGGTTAAAGAATTGGCAGATGACGGATTTAAAACCGTTGCTATAATTGATCCAGGAATTAAAATAGATAAAGACTATTCTGTATTTAAAGAAGCTCTAGAAAAAGATTATTTCTGCAAACGAGCAGATGGTCCATACATGAAAGGAAAAGTATGGCCTGGAGAGTGTTATTTTCCAGATTTTACAAATCCAGAAGTAAGGGAATGGTGGTCAGGCTTGTTTAAAGAATTAATTGAAGATATAGGTGTAAAAGGCGTTTGGAATGATATGAACGAGCCAGCAGTTATGGAAGTTCCTAATAAAACCTTTCCTGACGACGTAAGACATAATTATGATGGCAACTACTGTAGTCACAGAAAAGCGCATAATGTGTATGGCATGCAGATGGCAAGAGCTACCTATCAAGGTTTAAAGAAATATGCTTATCCTAAGCGTCCTTTTGTAATTACAAGATCAGCTTACTCAGGAACTCAGCGTTACACGTCTACTTGGACAGGTGATAATGTGGCTACTTGGGAACATCTATGGATTGCAAATGTGCAAGCGCAACGTATGGCAATGTCAGGTTTTAGTTTTGCTGGTAGTGATATTGGAGGATTTGCAGGACAACCACAAGGCGAATTGTTTACACGATGGATTCAATTAGGTGTATTTCACCCATTTTGTAGAGTACATTCTTCAGGAGATCATGGAGATCAGGAACCTTGGGCTTTTGATGAAGATGTAACAGATATAGTTCGAAAATTTATTGAATTACGTTATCAGTTATTGCCCTATTTATATACAGCATTTTGGCATCATATAGACCAAGGAAGGCCAATATTAAAGTCTTTGGTGCTTTATGATCAAGAAGATCTTCAAACGCACTATAGAACCGATGAATTTGTTTTCGGAGAAAGTATTTTAGTATGTCCTATTATTGAACAAAATGCAAGAGGAAGACGTATGTATATTCCTCGTGGAAACTGGTATAATTACTGGACTAACGAAAGAGTTAAAGGTGGAAAAGAATTGTGGGTTGATGCCGAAATTGATAGCATGCCAATCTTTATAAAGGAAGGAGCTATTATTCCTAAATACCCAATTCAGCAATATGTTGATGAACTTGAAATTGATGAGGTAACTTTAGATGTTTATTTTAAAAAAGGAAAAGAAGTTTCTACATTATTTGATGATGCTGGTGATGGTTACGATTATACTAAAGGTCGCTTTAGCTTAAGAACTTTTAAGTTAAGAGGAAAAGAAAACGAATTGATTATTCAACAACATAAAGAAGGAAAGTACACGACAAAATACAAAACCTTCAATTTGAAAATCTATGGACTGCCATTTGAAGTTAAAGAGATTCAAGTAGATAATGAAGTTATTGATATAAAAAGGTTAATAGTTGATGAGTTCTCTAAAATCGTTATTGATAAAGATTTTTCTGAACTTCATATCATTGGGAAATAAAAGCAAGATTAAATGTGACTTTTTTATATTAATATGTGTCAAACATTACGGAACGAATTTTGTAAATTTAGCTTATAATACTTAAAACCATTAACAATGAAATTTAAAAACACGATAATAGCATTCGGAACTTTAGTAATGTTCTTGTCTTGTGCTACAAATCCGCTAACAGGAAAAAAAACATTGGCATTTGTGTCAAATAGTCAAATATTTCCTTCTGCATTTGCGCAATACGATAAGTTTTTAACTGACAATAAAGTCGTTAATGGTACTTCTGATTCTGAAATGATTAAACGCGTTGGACAACGAATAGCGGTAGCTGCTGAACGTTGGTTAAATGCAAATGGACATGAAGGGTATTTAAAAGATTACCAATGGGAATATAATTTAGTTAACGATAATACGGTAAATGCTTGGTGTATGCCAGGAGGAAAGATCGTGTTTTACACAGGAATCTTACCTATAGCACAAAATGAAACAGGAGTAGCAGCAATTATGGGACATGAAGTTGCTCATGCACTTGCTAATCATGGTCAACAACGAATGAGTGCTGCTTATATTCAGCAAGGGTTGGCCGTTGCTGGAAATGTAGCTATTCAAGATGAGCAAACTAGAAGTATTTTTAATCAATCGTATGGTATTGGTTCAAATGTGTTAGGAATGCTCCCTTTTAGTAGAAGTCACGAATCTCAATCTGATGAATTCGGATTAACATTAATGGCAATTGCTGGTTATAACCCAGATGAAGCTGCAGAATTATGGAAACGAATGAAAGCCAATAGTGGAGGACAAGCACCACCTGAATTTTTGAGTACACACCCTTCTAACGATACACGTATTTCCAATTTGCAAGGTTGGGCTCCTAAATCTAAAGCAGAAGCTAAAAAGTTTGGAGTAACGTCTTTTAGACCATTAGGAGAGTTTTAATATTTAGTTCTTAAAAAATATCTTATTTTAGAAGCTGCTTACTTAAAAGCAGCTTTTTTTATGGAACACTTACAAAGAGGCAGTAAAAAACTGCTAAATGCTTGGGCATTTTTTGACTGGGCAAATTCGGTATATACACTTACCATTGCATCTTCAATATTTCCAATATTTTATTCGGCTTTATTTATCTCTCAAACCGATAAAACAGTTGAAGCTTTTGGAATGATTTTTAAAAGCACAGCATTAATTACTTATGTCACTGCATTTACATTTTTGGTGGTTTCTGTGACTTCACCTATACTTTCAGGTATTGCAGATTACGTAGGTAATAAAAAGAATTTCATGAAGTTCTTTTGTTATGTTGGCGCAGCTGGATGTATTGGATTGTATTGGTTTAGTATTGAAAATATTCATTTAAGTCTCTTGTTTTACTTTATGGGTTTAATAGGGTATTGGGGAAGTTTAGTGTTTTATAATTCATATTTACCTGATATAGCATTTCCTGAACAGCAAGATAGTATAAGCGCTAAAGGATTTAGCATGGGTTATATAGGCAGCGTAATTCTTTTATTACTTAACCTGTTTATGGTAATGAGCCAAGAAACTGGAGCAGAGAAAATGCAAATGATGCGTTACTCTTTTGTAACAGTTGGTTTATGGTGGATAGTCTTTAGTCAATACACATTTTATATTCTTCCTAAAGGAGTTTCCAATGGTCATAAAGTTACCAAAGCGGTTGTGTTTAATGGTTTAAAAGAATTAAAACTTGTTTGGTTACAACTGAAGCAAAACTTAAGACTTAAGCGATATTTAGTTGCTTTTTTCGTTTTTAGTATGGCTGTACAAACAATAATGCTGGTTGCAGTTTATTTTGGTGAAGAAGAAATAGCTTGGGGAAGTTCTGATGCTAAAACACAAGGTTTAATAGTTAGCATTTTGGTAATTCAGTTGGTAGCAGTTCTTGGTGCCTTTTTGACTTCCAGAGCCTCTTCAAAATTTGGAAACATACAAACACTGATTGTCATAAACTTCATATGGATGTCCTTGTGCGTCTATGCGTATTTTATGCAAACACCAATTCAGTTTTATATTGCAGCATCATTAGTTGGATTAGTAATGGGAGGAATACAATCGTTATCAAGATCTACATATTCAAAATTCTTACCAGATACAGAAGACACAACATCGTATTTTAGTTTCTACGATGTAGCTGAAAAAATTGGTATTGTAATTGGAATGGTGATTTTTGCTACCATAGATCAAATAACAGGAAGTATGAGGAATGCAATCTTGTTTTTATTTGTATTTTTCTTAGTAGGAATATTTTTACTCTTTAGGGTTCCTAAGGAAAGTAAATAATCCTTATGTTTGTCTGAACAAATTTCAAATTTTATATCATGAAAAAACTAAATTTTATTTTTAGCCTACTAGCTATATGTTTAATGCTTAATTGCGATAGCGATTCTTCCTCAGATGATGGAGATGATCCTAGCGATTGTGATGTAGTCACACTAGCAGCTGCAGAGGCATTAGCAGATTTTAATGACGCTAATGAACTAAATTTTACTCAAAGATGTATCGCTTATAAAGCTGCATTAGAAAACGTAAAACAAGAGTGTGGAGATGAGACTGGAAATATTCAATTATTAATTGATAATTTAGGAGATTGTACACAAAGTAGTAACGGTCCTATTCAAGCATTAATGACGGCTAATATTGCTGGTGAACAGTTTAATGTGATGAAACCAAATGGATTCAATTTTTTTAATAAAGCCATAGGTATAGTAACTTACTCATATTTTAGTGATGAAGATTATATTCGTATTCAAGGAAATACTACTTACCAAACTATTAATCCAACAGAATTTACTAAAGAGATTACAATATGGATTCCACAAAGTAGTTGGAGTGAAGGAACATATAATTTAGGAGATGATGTTGTAGACTTTTTTGATAGTGGTGTTACACCAACACCTCATTACAATATTGTTTACTTTAATAATGATGATTATCCACAAGCTTTTGAAAATGAAGGAACCATCACTATTACTGAGTTTAATTTGGCTGACCGCATTATTAGAGGAACATTTGAGTTTACATTTATGCGATCAGGTAATAACGGAGATATTGGTCCATTTGATTGTATGAATGGTACTTTTGATTACTCTTTAGATGATGACTATTTTGATTAATTATTTATAAAGAATTTAAGAAGCCACTATTTTGCATAGTGGCTTTTTTATGTAATGAATCTATAGGATGTACTTTTAAATAAAACCTTTAAAATAAATTAGTATGTTTGTACAAACCCAATTATACGTATACAATGAAAAAATTAGGAATTTTATTTTCGATCTTCATGTTATTAACCGCCTTTACTTGTGAAAATGAACCTTTAGAAGGCGATTTTGTGAGTGAAGAAATAGATAACAATGATAATAACAATAATAATGCTTCGCTTGTCGGAACTTGGGCTTTGGTCGAATTTAATGCAGATATTACATCTACCACAACTTTTGATGGTGGAGAGTTTGTTTTAGATTTTTCAACAGAACTAGTGTCAGCTGATTACAATCTAGTGTTTACAGAAACTGATTATACCGTTTCAGGAGATTATGAACTTATGTCTACTACTATTGTAAATGGTGAATTAAATGATAGTTATACTGATGCCTATACTGATGTTTTTGGAGAAGGAGTGTATAGTACAAATGGGAATGTTATGACTATTAATGGATCTTTTCTTGATTTTGAAGTTGATGGCATGCCAGCAGCTGTAGATGATGTAGATCAAGACGCTGATTTTACATTAAGTGCAGATGGTCAAACACTGACTTTTTTCCAAGATGAGGAGCAACTTCAAGAAGATAATAATTTAGATGCGAGTACGGTTATAAATTCATCTTCGGTATGGCAAAAATTGGAATAGAATTAAACAACATAAATTATAAAAAAAGATCAGAGTTTTCTCTGGTCTTTTTTTATATATAACCATAATCAAATATAGAGTTTGTTGGAAATTAGTATGTTTGCATAAACCTATATTATACTTATATAATGAAAAAAATATCATTTCTATTTTCAATATTCATTCTTCTTACAGCGTTCACATGTGAAGATGAACCTTTAGAGGGCGATTTTGTAACTGATACTGAGCTTTCTTGCGAAATAGCTGCTTTGAATACTCAAGATGCAGCAATTGCGTTTTTAGCTGTTACAGAGGAGACATATGCTGAATTATGTACAGCGTACAGAAACGCTTTAATCGTTCAAATACAATTTTGTGGTGATCCAGATGGAACTTTACAAATTCAAATTGATAGTTTAGGAGATTGTGGAGTCGTTATTTCGGATCCTTGTGAAGCAGCAACTGCGGCAACTACTGCAGCAGAAACTGTCTATAATGCAGATACTTCTAATACTGATTTATGTAATGCCTATAAAGCAGCTTTACAAAACAAAATAACAGTTTGTGGAGATACAAATGGAAGTATGCAAGCTATAATTGATGGATTGGGAGATTGTACTCCAACAAATACATCTGGTACTTTAAGTGTAACTGCTGGAACATTAAATATCCAATTTATTACAAATAGTGTTGCTTTAAACTCAGGATTAGTTATTGTTAATGGTAGTAATACTGAACAAGGAGCTAATTACCATGTATATTTTGAAGTATCAGAAGGTACTACTGGAGTAGATGTAATGCAAAATTTTAAATTAACCTTAATTGGAGGCGATTTTTTTCCAAATACTGATGGTTTTGACGATTTTACTAATAATATTACTGTAAATTCAGGAGGTGTAATTCAAGGAACATTTGGTGGCATTGTTACTAGAACAGATGGAGCCGATTTAAACTTAGCTCAAGGTATAGTGGATTTATCTTATTAAAATATAAAAAGCAAAAAAAAAGCCACAAACTTCAATTTGAAGTTTGTGGCTTTTTCGTTTTAGTTGTTGTGTCTAGTTGCTAATGCTTCCAGAACCAGCAACTTTAGTATCTTCCGTTTTTGGGTTTCCTCTGTATTCAATATCACCCGAACCTGAAACTCTAGCTTTTAAACTTTCATTACTTACAACTTCGGCATCTCCAGAACCTGCAACAGCAACTACTGTATGATTAGACTGTAAATTAAATCCATGAAAATCTCCAGAACCTGCTACTTTAGCTTCAAGCTTGTTTGTATTTCCTTTTAAAGTTAAATCACCAGAACCTGCTACTTTACCTTCAGTATTGGTAGCTGCAATGTTTAAAACAATATCACCTGAACCTGCTAATGCAACTTCTAAATTTGTTGAGGTAATGACATCTTCATTCCATAAATCACCAGAACCAGCAAGCGATACATTGCTAATGTCTTTAAAAGGAATTGTAATTTTTATAGTTTTATTATTACTTGGTTTAAGGTTGACATTCTTTTTTGTTTTTATAATAAGATTGTTGTCTTTGATTTCAGTAATCACATATTGTAATAAGTTTTCTTCACCTTCAATTGTAATTTTCCCTTCAGTACCTGCAACTAAAACATAATCAAATGAACCAGCGCATTTAATGCCATCATAGTCAGCTGTTGATCTTGTAGTTGTTGTCATTTTTCCATTCCCTTTTATATTCTTGTTTCCAGCATAACTAAATGTGATACAAAATAAAAGTGCAGTAAGTAAGATTGATGTTTTCATTATTGATTTTTTTTAATTGATTATTGATTTTTTTTGAATGTTACGCTTCCGTATTCAGATTTGATTCTAATCATATTTCCGCTATTTGAATTTCCGTAGTAACCTAGATAGTATTTGTCTGAAGATTCAATACGTTTTTTTGTAAACTCAAAGTGATCAGCATCTCTTAAGGACGCATACTCTAAATCGATATCAAAATTGAATGCATAATCAGAATCGTAGCCAATAGTGATGCCACAGTAATCTGATTCTATTTCAATATTCCCAGCGTTTGCTGCCATTTTACCAATTTTTATAGAACCGTAATCTGCTTTGATATTTACATTTTTATAAATAGTTCCTAGTCTTAGGGTTAAATAATCGCCATTACCTTCAACATTGTTAGCGTTATTAACTTTCATTGATCCATAATCACAATTGTAAGAGACGTTTTCTGCTAATTCAATTTCTGATTTTGAATAATCTGCATTGATGTCTAGTGATTTAGTCTTTCCTACCGTGAATCCACTATAATCTGCATTTATACTACCACTTTTAATATATTCAAAATAAGAGTTATTAGTATAGTCAAACTTAATATCATTGTTATCAGCCATTAATTCTTTAGTCGTAATTTTCCCATAGTCACAATTAATTTCAGCTCGACCTTCAAGTTTATCAAGTGTAATACTTCCATAATCATTATTCAAGTCAACGTTATTGGTAATTGGAAGCTTGATAATGTAATTAATAGACATATTCACATTATTGTTTTTTCCCCAATTCCACCAAGATTTAGATTTTCCTTTGCTAAAAATTGTTTTAGCCATTACTGATGAAGATGATGCATTAAATTCTACTTCAATGTCATCAATTTTGTCTTGTACTTTTTCGATATCATCACCATTGGTTTTAATATGTACTTCAATACTAATTGTTGAGCCTTCATAAGTAACAATATCAATGTTACCATAGCTATTGTCTACTTTTAGAGTTGCATCGCTAGATACAGAAAACTCTTTTGTAATTGTTTTTTCTTTAGTGTGTTTGCCAGACCAACTTTTTGAGTTGCCTGCAAATACTAATGTTGGAACTAGTATAAAAGCAAACAGTAATTTGTATAGTAATTGTGTTTTCATGATAATTGTGATTTGTATTCCATTATAGTTGTAACTGTTCAGGAACGTTTTTTGTTGATTTTTAATTTTTATAATGTATTCTGATTGGATTCATTGCTCTTAAATTCTTTGACTTCCTTTATGTTTTCTAAAACATTTTCTAAAACATTAATTCTACTTTGGAAGTTTGAAATCATTGCGTAAACAACACGGTTGTCATCACCAGAATCCGTAAGATCTTTTTTAAGTTTTTCATAATTCCCTTCTAAAACAAATAGTTGTTTTAAAGCATCATTAATCAATTCTTCAGTTTCTGGACTGCGTTCAGTTTCAAGGGTTGCTAATTCATTTTGAATTGCTAGCGTAAAAAAGTCTTGAGTTCTAGATAGTTCTGGAGACACATTCGCCAAATCTTTTAAGTCTGGTTCCTGTTGTTGCATAAATGTAAATATGCTAAAACATAATACCAGAGACGCTGCAACAGCTAAGAAAGGTTTCCAGTAACTTGATTTTTGTTGAGTACTATTAACAGCTATTGTATTTTGCTGATTAAGCTTTTCTAAAAATCGATTTTGATGACCAGAGTTTGGCATATCAATATCAAACTCATTTTCAAGTCTTCCAAAAAGTGTATCAATATTATCTTTTTCCATGTTAATCGTATTAAGAGGCCATAGGCTCTAATTTTTTCCTCAAGCTTTCTTTAGCTCGTGAAATTAATGTTCTACAATTGGCGTTAGTTATGTTCATGATTTCACATATTTCCTCATAATCATAGCCTTCTATCAAATGTAATGTCAATCCCATTCTGTAAGTATCTTTAAGAGACTTCATAGTTTCTAAAACGCGATTCACTTTCATGTTTGAAATGTCATCAGTTTCTATTATTCCAGAATGATCTTCAACTTTATAAAGCACATTATCTAAAGGGACATCTTCATATTTATTATTCTTTTTATAATGATAAATACTATTGTTTATTACGATGCGTTTTAACCAGGATCCAAATGTTTTAATCTCTTTAAGACTATCCAACTTTGTGAAAGCGGTTAAAAACGAATCTTGCATGATGTCCTCGGCCTCGAAACTGTCTTTAACAATTCTGAATGCCGTGTTATACATTGCTTTGTAATATCTGTTATAGACTTCCATTTGCGCATGCTGGTCGCCAGATTTACAAAGCTGCAGTAACTGCTCTATATTTTGATTGGTTAGTGTCAAAAAACAAATGCTTTATTATAGAGATGAAATAGTAATTGAATTGTTACACTTTTAATAAAAAAAGTTTTTAATTTTATGAAGCTTAATGGCATAACTATTGGAATTAGATAAAGGTATATAATTACTTTTACATTGTAAACAATTGATATACAATGTTAAATGTGATTATTTGAATAATTATAAATCGATAAGTTCTGTTGTTTTAATGACAGAATGACTAAAAAAATATTATGGCGAAGTCTAATTTCTTAAAGCTTGACAGTTTGTCATTTCAGGATTTTGATGAAAATTCAGAATTAATTCCTTTAATGACACCTGAAGATGAAGCAGAAATAAATAATGAAACCCTTCCTGATTCATTACCAATATTACCATTGCGTAATACGGTTTTATTTCCTGGAGTTGTAATTCCTATTACAGCAGGTAGAGATAAATCTATCAAACTAATTAATGATGCTAATAAAGGCAGCAAGGTAATTGGAGTAGTTTCTCAAAAAGATGAAAATATCGAAGATCCAACAGGAAAAGATATTTTCCAAAAAGGTACTGTTGCTCGTATATTGAAGGTTCTTAAAATGCCTGATGGTAATACAACAATTATCATACAAGGAAAAAAGCGTTTTGAAATTCAAGATGTTATTTCTGAAGACCCTTATTTAACCGCTACTGTAAAGGATGTTCCTGAAGCGAAACCAGCTGTTGATAATGAAGAGTTTTCTGCTATTATTGAATCTATTAAAGATTTGTCTCTTCAAATTATAAAAGACAGTCCTAATATTCCAACAGAAGCGTCATTTGCTATAAAGAACATTGAGAGTAATTCGTTTTTGGTAAATTTTGTGTCTTCTAATATGAATCTTTCTGTAAAGCAGAAGCAAGAATTATTAGAAATTAATGACTTAAAGGAACGTGCACTTGCTACTTTGAAATTCATGAATGTTGAACTTCAGAAATTGGAGCTCAAAAATGATATTCAGTCTAAGGTTCAAAGTGATATGAATCAGCAGCAACGTGAGTATTTCTTACATCAACAGATGAAAACTATTCAAGAAGAACTTGGAGGTGGTGTGTCTTCTGGTGAAGAAATTGAAGAGATGCGTCTTCGTGCTAAAAAGAAAAAGTGGAATGATACAGTTTCAGAACATTTTGATAAAGAACTATCAAAAATGCAACGTATGAATCCTCAAGTAGCTGAGTATTCTATTCAACGAAACTATTTGGACTTATTCTTAGATCTTCCATGGGATGATTTCAGTATAGATAAATTCGATTTAAAACGAGCAATGCGAATCTTAGATCGTGATCATTATGGATTAGATGATGTTAAAAAACGGATCATAGAATACCTCGCAGTTTTAAAATTGCGTAACGATATGAAATCCCCTATTCTTTGTTTATATGGACCTCCAGGAGTTGGTAAAACCTCTTTAGGGAAGTCTATAGCTGAAGCTTTAGGACGAAAGTATGTACGTATGTCTTTAGGTGGTTTAAGAGATGAAGCTGAAATTAGAGGACATCGTAAAACGTATATAGGTGCTATGCCAGGAAGAATCATTCAGAGCTTGAAGAAAGCCGGAACATCAAATCCTGTCTTTGTTTTAGATGAAATTGATAAGCTTTCAAATTCACATCAAGGTGATCCTTCTTCTGCGTTATTAGAAGTATTAGACCCAGAACAAAATAATGAATTCCATGATAACTTCCTTGAAATGGGATTTGATTTGTCTAAAGTGATGTTTATTGCTACTTCTAATAGTTTAAATACCATTCAACCAGCATTATTAGATCGAATGGAGATTATTAATGTTACAGGTTATACAATTGAAGAAAAAGTGGAGATAGGAAAACGTCATTTACTTCCGAAGCAATTAAAAGAACATGGTTTAACAGACAAACATTTAAAAATTGCTAAGCCTCAATTAGAAAAGATTGTTGAAGGTTACACTAGAGAATCAGGTGTGCGTGGTTTAGAAAAGCAAATAGCAAAAATGGTGCGTCATGCTGCCAAGAATATTGCTATGGAAGAAGAATATAACCTTAAAGTGACAAATAAAGATGTTATTGATGTCTTAGGTCCACCAAGATTAGAGCGCGATAAATATGAAAACAATAACGTAGCTGGAGTTGTTACTGGATTAGCTTGGACTCGTGTTGGAGGTGATATTTTATTTATTGAGTCTATTTTATCAAAAGGAAAAGGAAATCTTACGATTACTGGAAACTTAGGTAAAGTAATGAAAGAGTCGGCAACTATTGCTATGGAATATATCAAAGCGAATGCCGATGAATTTGGCATAAATCCAGATATTTTTGGTAAGTATAATGTACATATTCACGTGCCAGAAGGAGCAACACCTAAAGATGGCCCAAGTGCTGGTGTGACTATGTTAACTAGTTTAGTATCTTTGTTTACACAACGTAAAGTGAAAAATAGTTTAGCCATGACTGGAGAGATTACTTTAAGAGGTAAAGTGTTACCAGTAGGCGGAATTAAAGAAAAGATATTAGCAGCTAAACGTGCTAGAATTAAAGAGATTTTACTTTGTGAAGATAATAGGAGAGATATAGAAGAAATTAAGCCTGAATATTTGAAAGGGTTAAAGTTTCACTATGTTAAGGAGATGAGTGATGTTGTAAAATTTGCATTAACAAATCAAAAAGTAAAAAATGCTAAAAAACTTTAAGGTACTGGCTATGGTTTTTGTTGTAATTGCTTCATGTTTTGAAGCTACTGCTCAAACCGATACTTTTAAAGATGTGCTTTTGGACGGCAAACCAGCAAAACTGAATTTGGTAACTGGAGAAATAACTTTTACTAATGGAGAGATTGCTAAATCTAGAAGCGCTAAAAAAATTAAAGATTCAGTTCTAGATACGCGTACGGAAATAAAGACTAATTTAATTAAAGATATGTCTGTTGTTTCTGACAATGCTCAAAATGTAGCGACTGTAGATTCTGTCAATTTAGTAGTCGACAAAGTTGAAGATTCTATGCAAATGACAGAATCTAAAACACCTGAACAGACGAATAGCTCGTCAGAAGCTAACGATTATAAGGTTTCTACTGATGTAATGACCAGTACATCCGATTTTCATATGGTTAAAGAAGGTGAAAATCTATATCTGTTAGCAAAACGGTATAATACGAGTTTAGGTCAACTAAAGAGTGCAAATGATTTAGAAACGACTCTCATAAAAGTCGGTGAGACCTTAAGAGTTAGAAATTTTGAATCATTAGAGGAGCCTTCAAATATCGTTTGGGTCGTTTCAAAAGGTGACACATTATATAATATTGCAAAGCGTAATAACACTACAGTTGATGACATAAAAAATGAAAATAGTTTGTCAAACAATTTAATCAAAATTGGACAAGAACTTCAGTTAAATCAGAATTCAACTCTTTCAAAAAAATAAAAAGGACAACTTGTCGTTTTAAGATAGAATTATTTACTTTGCAAACTTATATGCTAAAGAAAATTACCACATTTATTTGTCTTTTGACGACCTCTACATTTTTCGCACAAGTAGGAGGTGAGTCTACATTTCAATTTTTAAATTTGGTGTCTTCTCCTCGTCAAGCAGCTCTTGGAGGTAAGGTTATAACCAATTACGATTATGATGTTACTAGTGGCTTATTCAATCCTGCAAGTATAAATGCAGAAATGGACAATCAATTGGCTGTAAATTATTCAAGTTATTTAGGAGGTATAAGTTATGGAACGGCTGCATATGCATATACTTGGGATAGACATGTACAAACCTTGCATATAGGAATGACATATATCAACTATGGAGAGTTTGATGGTTATGATCAAAATGGAGTATCTACAGGAACCTTTACTGGTAATGAAGCGGCATTGTCAGCAGGTTATGCGTATCAAATTCCATTTACTGATTTTTTTGTGGGTGCAAACCTCAAAATGATTACGTCTAAATTAGAACAATATAATTCTATAGGTGTTGCAGCCGACTTAGGAGCGATGTATATTAATGAGAAGTTAGATTTTCATGCAGCATTAAGTATTAGAAATTTAGGTACTCAAATAGTAACTTATGCTGGACTTAATGAAAAGTTGCCTTTAGAGATTTCATTAGGTTTATCACAAACACTAGAAAATGTACCTTTGCGTTGGCATTTAACCTTCGAGAATTTACAGAAGTGGCCATTATCTTTTGCCAATCCAGCAAGGGCAACAACAGATTTAGATGGAAATCAAACTCAAGAAGAGGTTGGTTTTTTAAATGAAGTAATGCGTCATACTGTAATTGGAGCAGAATTATTTCCTGAACGTGGATTTAGTTTGAGATTAGGTTATAACTTTAGAAGAGCTGAAGAATTACGCTTGGAAGAACAACGTAATTTCTCAGGATTATCTTTTGGGATTGGAATTAAATTAAATAAAATGCGATTTAGTTATACGCATGCTAGATATACAAGTGCTTCGAACACTAGTTTCTTCGGACTACAAATTGATTTACGATAATGCATAAAATAACAATAGCAATAGACGGATTTTCTTCAACTGGAAAAAGTACAGTCGCTAAACGATTAGCCAAAGCTTTAGGCTACGTCTATGTCGATTCTGGAGCTATGTATCGAGCTGTGACTTTCTACGCTATGCAAAACGGTTTGATAGAAAAAGATTGTTTTGATAAAGAACAACTTATAGAACAACTGGATAATATTCAAATTAGTTTTAAATTCAATGCTGATTTAGGTTTTGCTGAAGTGTACCTCAATGGCCAAAATATTGAGAAGAATATACGGACGCTCGAAGTCTCTCAATTTGTTAGTCAAGTAGCAACAGTTTCAAAAGTGAGAGAACAATTGGTGTTACAGCAACAAAACTTTGGCAAACATAAAGGTGTTGTTATGGATGGTCGTGATATTGGAACAGTTGTATTTACTGATGCCGAATTAAAACTATTTATGACAGCTTCCGCAGAAAAAAGAGCAAAACGTCGTTATGACGAACTCATTGAAAGAGGCGATGATGTGAGTTTTGAAGCGGTTTTAAATAACGTTCAATCACGAGATCATATAGACTCTACTAGAGAAGATTCACCATTAACAATGGCAGAAGATGCTATTAAGGTTGATAATTCTAATTTGACCTTAGATGAGCAATTTGAATTTATTTTCAAACTTTCTGAAGATAAAATACAATCACTTTATAAAAAAAATGATTCTGCCTACTAACTTATAAAAGTGATAAAATTGTTCTTGTAGACCGGACGTAATTATTCTATTATTCGCATTGCGCTTCCATCATCATCTATAGAAAGTCTTCCTTTTCCATTTTCAATATAATAACCACTAGGGTTTCCCATATTATCTAACATAATTACAGCATCTTCTGCTTCTGAAATTCCATCTTCAGTAATTATACCAGAAATAGCGTATAATATAATTGCTGTGTTGTCGTCTATTGTTGTAGATAATTTGATATATGCTGAGAATTCATTTCCATTTCCGGAGTAGAATGTATCTGTGACGTCTCCAAAATCACTTCCTGCATTATTAGTATTACTAAATGTAAATGTTCTGTTTTCAGGATTTAGATTAGAAAATTCATAAGTGTTATCACTAAAAAGATATCCGATTTCAAATAAATCTCCTGGAATATTTGAAGACTTGAAAGCATGTGGAGTATATAAGAAATTCCCAGAAATATTTGGAGTATCATTACCATCCCTAAACGTGTAGCCTAACTCTACTAAAGTGGCAATGAGGTCTGGTGTCACAAAATTTTCAACAAGCTGTTGAATGTCATCTTCATCATCTTCTGAACTGTCATCGTCTTTGCTGCAAGAGATTGTAGAGATAATTAAAAGGGATAAAAAAATAAATTTTAAATGTTTCATGATACTGTTTTTTTGGATTAGTTATACCATGCCATCGTAAGACTAATAAAACATCATCATGAAACATAAAAAAAGCGACCATTGGTCGCCTTTTTTATAACTCTTTATCCGTTTTTAAGATAAATTAGGAATGATTAATTCTTGATCAGGATGAATTAAATCAGGGTTTTTAAGAATATCAGAATTCGCTGCAAAAATTTCTTTATACTTCATTGGATCTCCAAAATAATGCTTTGCAATTTTACCTAAAGTTTCACCACTTTTAACAGTGTGTCTATGATATACCGATAAGTCAGCAACTTTTATGTCTGCCATTATATCAGATGGGTTATCTCCTCCAGCTTCTTTGATGCTATCCCATAATAAGTTTTTCTCGTATTGTGTTTTTGCAGTCCCAGTAACTTTTAATACGCCATTTTCTTCTTTCACATCACCATTCTCGATGTTTAATGTTTGTCCTAAGTCTAATACGCTTTGGTATTTTGATCTTACCATAATAATTTGTGTTTTTAATTTAGTGTTAATACTATTGTAAATATACCAAATTATGTACCAAAAATTTAAAGACCTTTACGCGATTTTTGAATAATTTTATATTCTGAAATTCAATTAGTTAGACTATTGTTCTTTTATTTTGTTTTATAGTAAATAAAGTGTATTTTTGCACTCCTTTTAGCGAGATATAGATAGATAAAAGGAATAAATCATAACAAAAAATAACGCTTCTGTGTGTTATCGCTTAATTCTTTCTAAGCATACAGAATACAAATTTTAATTCAGCACATGTCTGAAAAAGAAACTAAACAAGCTGAGGTAGAAACTACTGAAGCGACAACTGTTGAAACTACAGAAACACAAACAGTTGAGACTCCAAAAGTATCTGAGTCACAAGCAAATCCTGAAAAATTCTTAAAAGATTTTAACTGGCACAACTACGAAGAAGGTATCGATCAAGTTGACGATGAGCAATTAGTAGAATTCGAAAAACTAGTAGCAGAAAATTTCGTTGATACACTAAATGACGAAGTTGTAGAAGGTGAAGTTATTCATATTTCTGATAGAGATGCTATCATTGATATCAATGCTAAGTCTGAAGGTGTAATTTCTCTTAATGAGTTCCGTTACAATCCAGATCTTAAAGTTGGTGACAAAGTAGAAGTATTAATTGATGTTCGTGAAGACGCAACTGGTCAATTAGTATTATCACACAGAAAAGCAAGAGTAATCAAAGCTTGGGATCGTGTAAATAGTGCACATGATACAGGTGAAATCGTAAATGGTTTTGTGAAATGCAGAACTAAAGGTGGTATGATCGTTGACGTATTTGGTATTGAAGCATTCTTACCAGGTTCTCAAATTGATGTGAAGCCTATTAGAGATTACGATCAATATGTAAATAAAACTATGGAATTTAAAGTTGTGAAAATCAACCACGAATTCAAAAACATAGTTGTATCTCATAAAGCTTTAATTGAAGCTGATATTGAAGAACAGAAAAAAGAAATCATTGGTCAATTAGAAAAAGGTCAAGTATTAGAAGGTACAGTTAAGAATATTACTTCTTATGGTGTATTTATTGATCTTGGTGGAGTTGACGGATTAATTCACATTACTGACTTATCATGGTCAAGAATTAATCATCCAAATGAAATCGTAGAATTAGATCAAAAACTTAATGTTGTAATCTTAGACTTTGATGAAGATAAGTCTAGAATTCAATTAGGTCTTAAACAATTAAGCAAACATCCTTGGGAAGCATTAGGTGAAACTGTAAAAGTTGGCGATAATGTAAAAGGAAAAGTTGTTGTTATAGCTGATTATGGTGCTTTTGTTGAAGTAGAAGAAGGTGTAGAAGGATTAGTTCACGTAAGTGAAATGTCTTGGTCAACACATTTACGTTCTGCTCAAGATTTTGTATCTGTTGGTGATGTAATCGAAGCTCAAATCTTAACTCTTGATAGAGAAGATCGTAAAATGTCTCTTGGTATTAAGCAATTAACACCAGATCCATGGACAGATATTACAAGCAAGTATCCTGTAGGTTCTAAACACACAGGTATTGTACGTAACTTTACAAACTTTGGTGTATTTGTTGAATTAGAAGAAGGTATCGACGGATTGATTTATATCTCAGATTTATCTTGGACTAAGAAAATCAAGCATCCTAGTGAATTCTGTAACGTAGGTGATAACTTAGATGTTGTCGTATTAGAATTAGATGTTGAAGGACGTAAATTATCTTTAGGTCATAAACAAACTACTGATAATCCTTGGGACAAATACGAAACTGAATTTGCTTTAGGTACAATTCATACTGCTGCCATTGGTGAAATCGTTGATAAAGGAGCTACAATTGATTTTAACGAAGATATCGTTGCCTTTGTTCCTTCACGTCACTTAGAAAAAGAAGACGGTAAGAAAGTAGCTAAAGGAGAATCTGCAGAGTTTAAAATTATTGAATTCAATAAAGAATTTAAACGTGTAGTCGCTTCTCATACTGCAATCTTCAAAGAAGAAGAAATGGCAAATGTGAAAGCAGCTGTTAAGAAACAAGAGACGCAAGCAGCAGAAGCAAAACCAACTTTAGGTGATGCTAATGAAGCTTTACAAGCTCTTAAAGATAAATTGGACGGGAAAAAATAATTCCTTGAATTTTTAAATATTAAAAAGCCTTTCAGAAATGAAAGGCTTTTTTGTTTCTATAATATATGTTTCAACTTCTAAAATTTTGCATTAACTTTGTCAACCAAATACGTTTGGATACCATATGAGTCAAAAAGTGTTACTTAATGCGAAAGAGGTAAACATCATTCTTCATAGATTGGCTTGTCAACTTATTGAAAAACATACCGACTTTTCTAATACTGTTCTTATCGGATTACAACCAAGAGGGAAGTATCTCTCTAACCGAATAGCAGCTATGCTCAAAAATGATTACAAGATTAAAAATGTTGAAGTAGGACATTTAGATATTACATTTTTTAGAGATGATTTCCGAAGAGGAGAAAAAATATTAGAAGCAAATACTACCGAAATCAACTTTTTAATAGAAGATAAAAATATCGTCTTTATTGATGATGTGCTATATACAGGACGAAGTATTAGAGCAGCACTTACTGCTATTCAATCTTTTGGACGACCAAATGAAATTGAATTGCTTACATTAATAGATAGACGATTTAGTAGACATTTACCTATTCAGCCAAACTATAGAGGACGACAAGTAGATGCTATTAATGAAGAAAAAGTGAAAGTTAATTGGGTTGAGAACGAAGGAGAAGACGCAGTATATTTGATAAATAATTAAAGACTATGAGCGAATTAAGTGTCAATCACTTATTAGGAATTAAATATCTTAACAAAAAAGATATGCAATTAATCTTTGAAACGGCAGATCACTTTAAAGAGGTGATAAATAGACCGATTAAAAAAGTGCCTTCGCTAAGAGATATT
Source organism: Psychroserpens jangbogonensis (assembly GCF_000797465.1). Taxonomy (GTDB): domain Bacteria; phylum Bacteroidota; class Bacteroidia; order Flavobacteriales; family Flavobacteriaceae; genus Psychroserpens; species Psychroserpens jangbogonensis. Next base: position 165,256 of record NZ_JSWG01000011.1, read on the forward strand.
ACTATTGCCAATTTATTTTTTGAAAATTCTACACGAACAAAATTATCATTTGAATTGGCAGAAAAACGACTTTCTGCAGATGTGATTAATTTTTCGGCATCACAATCATCAGTAAAAAAAGGAGAGACGTTAATAGATACTGTGAATAACATTCTATCCATGAAAGTAGATATGGTAGTAATGCGTCATCCCAATCCTGGAGCTGGTGTATTTTTGTCTAAACATATAGATGCCAGTATTATTAATGCAGGAGATGGAGCACATGAGCATCCAACCCAAGCTTTGTTAGATACCTATTCAATAAGAGAACGTTTTGGAGAAGTTAAAGGAAAGAATGTAGTTATCGTTGGTGATATTTTACACAGTAGAGTGGCCTTGTCAAACATTTATGCTTTACAATTATTAGGCGCTAATGTTATGGTTTGTGGTCCAAGAACCTTGCTCCCAAAATATATAAAAGATTTAGGAGTAAAAGTTGAAACTAATTTACGAAAAGCACTTAACTGGTGTGATGTAGCAAATATGTTGCGTGTTCAAAATGAACGTATGGATATTAGTTATTTTCCATCAACAAGAGAATATTCACAACAGTATGGTGTGACTAAAGCACTATTAGATTCTTTGGATAAAGAGATTGTTATTATGCATCCAGGACCAATAAATCGTGGTGTTGAGATTACAAGTGATGTCGCAGATTCAAAACAAGCGATTATATTGGATCAAGTTCAAAATGGCGTCGCTATTAGGATGGCTGTAATTTACTTGTTGGCTTCTAAAATAAAACACTAAGATTATGATTTTTGACAAAAACGGAAATACATCTATTATTACTCAGGAAAAGGCCTCTATTTTAGAGCTAGTTAAAAAAATTGATGTGCTTTACGAGCGCTTCAAGAATGATAATATTATTATTAATATTACTACCTTAAATAAAGTAGTATTATCTGATATTGTAGAGTTTTTGCAATTGTCCAATAAACATCGAAAGGCTAAGCATTCGTTTGTTATAGTTTCAAATAAAGCAAACCTTGATGAAAATCCAGATGAAATTATTGTTGTACCTACATTGCAAGAGGCTTACGATATAATAGAAATGGAAGAAATTGAGCGTGATTTAGGGTTTTAATAGCTTATGAAATTAACTATCCTTGGCTGTCATAGCGCTACTCCACGAACCAATACCAATCCAACTTCTCAAGTTTTAGAGATTAAAAACCACACATTCTTAATTGATTGTGGTGAAGGTACTCAGGTAGAATTGAGAAGAAATAAGGTCAAATTTGTAAGAATCAAACACATCTTTATTTCTCATTTACATGGTGATCATTGCTTCGGTTTGGTAGGCTTAATTTCTACATTCAGACTTTTAACACGTGAAGCAGATTTGCATGTCTATGCACCAAAAGGATTAAAGGAAGTTATAACGCTTCAAATGAAATTGTCTAATTCATGGACCAACTATAAGCTTTTTTTCCATGAACTAACTTCTGATACCTCTGAATTGATTTTTGAAGATGATAAAGTGGAAGTTTATACCATTCCATTAGATCATCGTATTTATACCAACGGATTCCTATTTAAAGAAAAAGAAGGTGAACGTAAATTAGATATGAATGCTGTCTTGAATGCTGATATAGATGTTGCTTACTATAGAAAATTGAAGCAAGGTTTTGATGTCGAAGATGAAAACGGAAATTTAGTTAAGAACGAATCTGTTACAAAACCACCAAACAAACCTAAGAGTTATGCGTTTTGCAGTGATACTGCATATAGTGAAGCTATCTTGCCAATTATAAAAGATGTAGATGTCTTATATCATGAATCTACGTTTTTGGAAAAGAATGAAAAACTAGCAGCTCCAACAAAGCATAGTACAGCTAAACAAGCAGCAAGTATAGCAAAACAAGCCAATGCGGAAACTTTAATTTTAGGACATTATTCTACAAGGTATAACGATTTAGATCTTTTTAAAGAGGAAGCTAATGAGGTTTTCGAAAATGTAGAGTTAGCAAAAGATGGAAAAACATTTGAGTTTTAGAATAGTATAAATCTTGTATTTATTTAGAATTGACTTCCGATTTTAATTCATCCAATTCCATCATCCATTCTATAGCCTCATCTAAACTATGACATCGCTTTAGGCTTTTCTTAAAAAAATGCTTTTCTAAGCTAGAATTGAGATAGCCAAAATCGCTATAAGTGACAACAGCACTAGCAACTAAAAAGTCGTAATCGTTATTGAAATCAAGCCATAATTGAGGTTCAAAAGAGTAGGAGTTAAGTCGGTTAGCAATATATCCTATTCTGATATCGTTACTTATGTCTTCAGAAAATTCACCAATCAATTCACTAACCATAGTAAAATCGACATGTATGCCTTCATTTAATTCTGATACTATAAATTGTTTTGTGATATATACATTTCCGAATGGGAAAACTACTTTTTTATAATCTAAAAGTTTAGAATATTTACTGTTTTCAAATGTCATTTCAAGGGATTATTGTTTAAATTTATATGAAATAATTAGGCTAAAAAAGAAAATCTCTATAAAAATTTATAATACATCCAAATGAATACAGATTTAGGCGGTTACAGAAAATCATACGAAAAGCAAGAATTACTAGAAAAGCATCTTAGCGATAATCCCTTAGAAGTTTTCCAAAAGTGGTTCCATGAAGTAGAAGTAAACTTCAATGTTGGTGAGATTAATGCTATGACAATAAGTACTATTGGTAAAGATGGTTTTCCAAAAAGCAGAGTAGTGCTCCTTAAAAAATTCACTTACGAAGGTTTTATATTTTATACAAACTATGAAAGTGAAAAAGGTAAGGCAATTGCTAATAACCCGAATGTGTGTTTATCATTTTTTTGGCCAGAAGCAGAACGACAAGTTATTATAAAAGGTAAAGCTGAAAAAATAGCAGAGAATTTAAGCGATGGTTATTTCGAATCTAGACCTAGAGGTAGTCAGTTAGGTGCTTTAGTCTCAAATCAGAGTGAGGCTATTGAAGATCGATCTGTTATAGAGAATTCTTTGAAAGCTTTAGAGAAAGAGTATGATGGTAAAGAAATTCCTAGGCCAAAATTTTGGGGAGGTTATATTGTTAAGCCTGTTGAAATTGAGTTTTGGCAAGGACGACCAAACCGTCTTCATGATAGAATTCGATATAAATTAAACGATAGTTACGATTGGATTCAAGACCGTTTATCTCCTTAAACTACTTTAATAATGTACTCATAATATCTATAAATTGAATAATTTTGTAGGAATATTCATAAAATTTGTGCATTTCATCGATTATCTACATATATTGACGTTTAAATAGACAACAATACATATATTTACGATGTAATACACAATTGTTTAAATGCCCCGTTTAAATAATTGTTTTTGTTTAAAAATAATCTTAGGCCCCAAATCTAGATTATTTGAATCATAAAAACCCTACTTATGAAACCTACTAAAATGTTGCCTTTATTGGCATTAATTGCTTTGTTATCGTTTTCTTGTTCTACTGAAGAATTCCCTGAAGAAACAATTGATAGTGTTGAACTGGCAAATGTTCCAGCTGCAAAACTTATTGAAATAGAAATCTTAGAATTAATCAATACGCACAGAATTAATAATGGTTTAAGTGCATTAAATAATCATAATACAATTAAAGCTGTTGCCTATACTCATACAGACTATATGGTAGAAGTTGATAATGTATCTCACGATAACTTTTTTCAACGTAAGAACAGTTTAGTACAAAATGCATCTGCAACAAAAGTATCAGAAAATGTAGCTTATGCATTTAGCTCTGCTGAGTCTGTTGTTAACGCTTGGCTTAACAGTGAAGGACATAGAGCAAATATTGAAGGAGACTTTACAGATTTTGATGTCTCTGCAGAAAAGAATATAGATGGTAAATGGTATTTCACAAACATATTTATCAAAAAATAAAATATATTTCAAAAACTAAATTAATAGCAAATTATTGTTTTTAAAGCCACAGTTTAACTGTGGCTTTTTTTGTTTTTATGTCTTTAGTCAAACTTGACTTGTGCGATATATTATTTTTGTTTTACTGTTTTGTTCTAACTGGCCTATACTCAGTCAGTCCAGTATAAAAATAGATATAGATGATAAGTCCCTCGATAAATTATATATTGAAAGTGACAGTACTTTAACTACAGAATTTCAAAGGTTTGCAATTGATTTATTCAAAAAAGGAGGAAAGCTTAAGGATTCTATTTTTATGAATAAAGATTTCCATACTGTAGGTGTTTGTTTAATATATAAGTTAAAAGATGAAATTAAACAAGATATCGAACTCACTTTATATGCTTTAAGCTACAAAGATTTAGGAACTAAGAATTTTCACAAAAGCATTTATTTTGGAAAAGTAAGAGAAGGGCTTTCTAATTTTTATGTTGATCATGATACAGATGAACAGATAGCTGCAATTGATGAAGCTGTTACTTCTTATTTAAAGTTTGATTCTATTCCAAGAACAAGTCTTGCATATCAATTTGCAAGGACCTATACAATTGATGATGAGTATTACGAAGCGTATTTTAAGACCGATAAGCACTCTACTGTTATAATTGGAAGCTCTTATGCCTATTTAAGGCAAAATGGCAACTACATCATTCAAATTGAAGGATTTCCGGATAAAGCCTTAGATGAAGATACTGAAGAATTATATGTCACAGACTTCTTTTTAAATGATTGGTTTGCAATTAGCGTCTTTATTATAGATGATTCAGATAACAAAGCTTATAATACTATTTTCAAGTATTAGGAGTTCTGTAAAATGCGAAAAAGCAGATCATAAATGAATCTGCTTTTTCTTATTTGAAAATAGAGAGTAATTTTATTCTTTTAAAATATAGAAATAAGAACGTCTGTTTAATTGATGCTCTTCTTCTGAGCACTTCACTCGATTCGCACATTTGTTTAACAATTGTGTTTCTCCATATCCGATAGCACTTTCTATTCGGTCAGCAGGAATTCCTCTTGAAATGATATAGTCCATTGTCGATTTCGCTCTTCTATCAGATAATTTCATATTATATGCATCACGTCCACGACTATCAGTATGTGCTTCAATTTTGATTACCATTGTTGGATGTGTTCTCATCACATCTACTATGTTCTCTAGTTCGTATTTTGCATCTGTTCTAATATTGGATTTATCGAAATCAAAGAAAATAGGGTTGATAACAATTTGATTATCATAAACTAATGGCTCTAAATAAAGATCTGCCTCAGTTATTTTTTCATGTTTGTTATCAGTAGAGACTTCCTTTAGGTCATCTTTAAAATCTTCTTTGCTACCAACTACAGTGTACTTTTTATTACAGTCAACTGTGAATTCATATTCTCCTAATTCGTTAGATTCTACTTCTTCAAGTACTTTACCAACTTCACTAACGAGTTTAACGGTTGTGCCAGCAATAATATCATTAGTGTTTAAATCTCTTGTAATTCCTTTAATAGTTTGCAGGCAAATACTGGCATCGAAACTATAGATGTCATCACTTCCTTGGCCATCTGGTCTATTAGAAGAGAAGTAACCTGTTTTATCATTCTCTTCTTCAGAAGGATTCATAAAGAATGCAAAATCATCATAACCACTATTATATGGTGCACCAAGATTTTCTGGTTGTGCATTTTCATCTTTTATTACGTTAGATTTAAATATATCGAGAAAACCTAGGTTTAAATGGCCATCAGACGAAAAATAAAATGTACTGTCTTGGCTAACGAAAGGAAACATTTCACGTCCTTCAGTATTAATTTTTTCTCCAAGATTTATGGGTTCTGTATAGGTATTGTCGTCATTAATTTCAACTTGATAAATATCGGTTTGACCTAATCCTCCTTCACGATCTGAAACAAAATATAAGATTTTGTTATTAGGACTCAAAGTAGGGTGTCCACTTGAGAACACGTCGTCATTAAAAGGAAGCTCTTCGATATCTGTCCAGGTATCACCTACAAGATTAGCTTTGTAAAGCTTTAAATGTGTTGTTCCTTCTTTATCGTATTTAACTTTATTCTTTTTGCTGACATTGTCTCTAGTAAAATACATGGTTTTACCATCATTTGTAATAGCAACAGAAGCTTCATGATAGTCTGTATTTATTTTTTCAGCATTTATAAAATCAGCACTACCATAAGTTACTGTATCAGTTTTTCTTTCTACAGAAACCTTATAGATATCTAAAAAAGGCTCTTGATTCCAACTGTATAGCTTCTCTTCATCTGTATTTCTAGACGAAGCAAAGTATAATTGGTCATTGTAAATAAACGAACCGAAATCAGAATATTTAGAATTAAAAGGTAAGTTAACTAACTTGACTACACGATCGTTTTCAGTTTTAGCCAATTCGTTGAATTTGCTAATGTTTTCTGGATCGTATCCTTTTACTCTCGTGTCGTTATTTTGGATTTCTGTAAATTTTTTCATCCACTGTGTAGCTTCAGAATAATTACCTAAACTCCTTAAAGACTGAATGTATTTATAAATGTATTCAGGATTTATATCGCTTTCGTATTTTTCCATTGCTTTTCCATACCAAAGTGCAGCGTCCTCAGATTTTGAATTGTTGTAATAACAATCACCAAGTCGAGTCAATACGTGTAAACTAGTATCGCCATCTTTTAGCACTTCTTTATATAATTCAGTTGCTTTTACATAACTGTAATTACCAAAGAATTTATCGGCTAGCTTTTCTTGAGCGATCATGAATGTGCTACTAAGCACAAAAAGTATTATTAAAGATTTTGTTTTCATCATGATTAAATTTTTAGAAGTATCTAGGCGATTTAATACGTTTGCTTTTAAATATTTCGAACATAAGTAGAACTTCATGAGTTCCACTTGTATAGGCGCTTAACTCTGATAATGGATATTCATAGGCATAACCAACTCTCAATTGTTTAGATACTTGAAAATCTGCAATACCACCAATAGCCTGAGCTAATTCGTTTATTCTGTAAGATCCACCAACCCAGAACTTTTCATAGAATAAAAAGTTTGCTGTAAGATCAAAAGATAATGGAGCACCATTAGTTCCTTTAAGTAGAACAGCTGGTTTAAGCTTAATATCTTCACTTAAATCAAAAACATAACCACCAGTGAAATAGTAACTGATTCTTTCTAAAGATTCAAATTCTTCATCTCCAGTATAGTCTGTGTTTAAAATTCTAGGTGCAGAAAGTCCAACATACCATTTATTACTATGCCAGTAAACACCAGTACCAATATTTGGTTTCCAACGATCTTCAAATCCGAAAATCACAGGATCATTAGATTCTGATATTTGGAAGTCTGGGTCAAGACTAAAACTTGTAAACCCGGCTTTAATACCAAATGCCAATTGACTGTTTTCACTTACACGAATGGTATAAGAAAAGTCACCATATAAATATGAAAAGTTTTGAAAACCTAATTCATCATTTATAAAAGAGAGACCTATTCCAACTTTCTCATTCCTTAGAGGTGTATGCACAGAAAGTGTTTGAGTAGTTGGACCTCCTTCAAGACCAACCCATTGACTTCTATGAAGACCTACAACACTTAACGTTTCTCTACTTCCTGCATAAGCTGGATTAATAGCGATAGTATTGTACATATACTGAGTAAACTGCGGCAATTGCTGAGCAACTCCCATCCAGCTACTGAATAGTATAAATGCTATAATGTTAAACTTTACTAATTTCATTTGAGGTTAAGATTTAGTTTGTTGATACATAGATTGGGCCTGTAATAGGTCTTAATCCACTATTTTTTAAATTTATTATGTAATAGTATGTTCCAGTTGGGACAAAACCAGAGTTTCCAATTGATCCACTTGATGACGTACCATTCCATTTATTATTATAATTTGAATTATCATATATTTTAGCTCCCCAACGATTGAATATTTGTAACTCTATAACAAAGCCACACTCCTCAACACCACCAACGGTAAAGAATTCGTTAATTCCATCATTATTTACTGTAACAGCTTTCGAAATAATAAGATCATCTTCACCACAAGGTAAAACACGACATTCATCGTCAATAGTTATTGTTACTTGAGTTTCACTTGGGCAAATACCACCAACAGTATAAGTGAAAATGTAATCACCTAAGTCTGCATCAGTGTATTCACCGTTAATATCTAATAATGTTGAAGGATTAAATAGACTACCATCTAAAGTAGCATCTCCAAGAGTTACTGTCCAAACACCATCTGTATCATAGTTACCAGACAATAAACTGAATAGATCAAAGTTAAAATCTTCAAGTATACATAGACTTTCAATTTCTAGAACTTCAATTTCACTTTCCACACTAACATTAATTAGTTGTGTAAATAAAGCTTGATTTCCGCAATCATCTTCTACTAGCCATTCTCTTATAATAATATAATCTTGTACTGTTCCATCTGAAGTAGAGTTTTCAGTAAATGTTACATTCATATTTGTAGAACATGCGTCTTCAAAAACTAATTCTGGAACATCTGGGATATCATTACATATTATAAATATTTCATCTTCTAAATCCGATACTAACGTCGGAGCGATAGTGTCTTCAACTGTAATAGTTTGTTCAAGAGTTGTTGTGTTTTCACATTCATCAGAAAGTGTCCAAGTCCTAGTAATAACAAATTCATTTGGACAAGTACCATCAACAACAGTATCAATGTATGTTGCTTCAATTTCTACTGAACAGTTATCAGCTTCGTCAGTCACATCACCAGTTAAAGTTAAGTCATCTACATCTACATCACATTCTACAGCGATATTCGCTGGTACCGTAAATGTTGGCGCAGTATTATCTTCAACAGTAATCGTTTGAACTAACGTTGTTGCATTTTCACAATCATCGATAAGCGTCCAAGTTCTCGTAATGATAGATTCATTAACACAGTTACCATCTGCAACGCTATCTGCAAAAGTTGCTTCAAGCCCTGTCGAACAGTTATCAGCTTCGTCAGAAACATCACCAATTAATACTAAGTTGTTTACATCTAAATCACATTCAACAGTAATATTATTTGGCACTGTAAACGTCGGAGCTGTATTATCTTCAACAGTAATTGTTTGAACTAAGGTTGTTGTATTATCACAGGCATCAATAAGTGTCCAAGTTCTTGTAATGATAGATTCATTAGCACAAGCACCATCTGCAACACTATCAGCAAAAGTTGCTTCAAGTCCAGTAGAACAGTTATCGGCTTCGTCAGTCACATCACCAGTTAAGGCAAGATCATTTACATCCACATCACATTCTACAGTCATATCACTAGGCGCCGTAAAAGTAGGAGCTGTGTTATCTTCAATTGTAATCGTTTGAACTAAGGTTGTAGTATTATCACAGTCATCAACAAGTGTCCAAGTTCTAGTAATGATAGATTCGTTAGCACAAGCACCATCTGCAACACTATCAGCAAAAGTTGCTTCAAGTCCAGTAGAACAGTTATCAGCTTCATCAGTTACATCACCAGTTAAGTTAAGATCATTAGAATCTTGATCACATTCAATAGCGATATTAGAAGGAGCCGTAAAAGTAGGAGCCGTGTTATCTTCAACCGTAATCGTTTGAACTAAGGTTGTTGTATTATCACAGTCATCAACAAGTGTCCAAGTTCTCGTAATGATAGATTCATTAGCACAAGCACCATCTGCAACACTATCAGCGAAAGTTGCTTCAAGTCCAGTAGAACAGTTATCAGCTTCATCAGTTACATCACCAGTTAAGTTAAGATCATTAGAATCTTGATCACATTCAATAGCGATATTAGAAGGAGCCGTAAAAGTAGGAGCCGTGTTATCTTCAACCGTAATCGTTTGAACTAAGGTTGTAGTATTATCACAGTCATCAACAAGTGTCCAAGTTCTAGTAATGATAGATTCGTTAGCACAAGCACCATCTGCAACACTATCAGCGAAAGTCGCTTCAAGTCCAGTAGAACAGTTATCAGCTTCATCAGTTACATCACCAGTTAAGTTAAGATCATTAGAATCTTGATCACATTCAATAGCGATATCAGAAGGAGCCGTAAAAGTAGGAGCCGTGTTATCTTCAACTGTAATCGTTTGAACTAAGGTTGTAGTATTATCACAGTCATCAACAAGTGTCCAAGTTCTAGTAATTATAGATTCATTAGCACAAGCACCATCTGCAACACTATCAGCAAAAGTTGTTTCAAGTCCTGTAGAACAGTTATCAGCTTCATCAGTTACATCACCAGTTAAGTTAAGATCATTAGAATCTTGATCACATTCAATAGCGATATCAGAAGGAGCCGTAAAAGTAGGAGCCGTGTTATCTTCAACCGTAATAGTTTGAACTAGTGTTGTAGTATTATCACAGTCATCAATAAGTGTCCAAGTTCTAGTAATTATAGATTCGTTAGCACAAGCACCATCTGCAACACTATCAGCGAAAGTTGCTTCAAGTCCAGTAGAACAGTTATCAGCTTCATCAGTTACATCACCAGTTAAGTTAAGATCATTAGAATCTTGATCACATTCGATAGCGATATCAGAAGGAGCCGTAAAAGTAGGAGCCGTGTTATCTTCAACTGTAATCGTTTGAACTAAGGTTGTTGTATTATCACAGTCATCAATAAGTGTCCAAGTTCTAGTAATTATAGATTCGTTAGCACAAGCACCATCTGCAACACTATCAGTGAAAGTCGCTTCTAAAGCACCAGAACAGGCATCTGTTTCATCAGTTACATCGCCAGTTAAGTTAAGATCATTAGGATCTTGATCACATTCGATAGCAATATCATTAGGAACAGTAAATGTAGGCGGTGTTGTATCTTCAATAGTAAGTGTAGCACTTAAAGTTGTAGCATTACCACAGTCATCTGTAATTGTATAAATAACAGCAATAGTACCAGCTTGTCCACATGTACTAACTAAGTTAGTAAATGCATAATTAGAAGTTACTGTTATAGCAAGATCATCAGCACAAGTTTCAAGAGCTGCAATATTAGCAGTATTCCAATCATTAGTTAAGGTTTCATTATTATCACCTTCACACTCAATAGCTTCATCAGTAACTGAACAATTAGATAAATCTGGGATTGTTCCATCATCAAAAGTAAGAATAGCATTAACTGTAGTTGCATTACCACAATCGTCAGTGATTGTATAGGTTACATTAATGGTACCACAAGGACCACAAGTTGTATTTAAGTTATTAAAGTCATAATCTGAAGTTACTTGACCAGTTAAGTCATCATCACATGTATCAGTTGCACAAGCTTCAAGCGCAGCAATATTAGCAGCATTCCAAGCATCAGCAAGCGATTCATTATCAGTATCAGAACATTCTAAGACCGTATTTTCAATAGAACAAGCTGACACGTCAGGTGCTATAGTATCTTCTACAGAAATAGTTTGTGTATCAGATACAGAATTTCCACATTCATCAGTAGCCGTCCAAGTTCTCGTAATTGTTTCTGTGTTACCACATGCACTTACCGAACTATCTATAAAAGTTACAGTAGTTGTACCACAAGTATCAGTAGCAGTAGCAGTTCCGGTAGCAAGAGGTTCAGTACTTTCCGTACATTCCACAGTTGCATCAGCAGGAACCGTTAAAATTGGAGCTGTATTATCTTCAACTGAAATAGTTTGAGTATCAGAAATAACATTTCCACATTCATCAGTAGCCGTCCAAGTTCTCGTAATTGTTTCTGTATTACCACAAGCTTCAACAGAACTATCGGTAAAAGTAATAGTTACATCACCACAATTATCAGTGGCAGTAGCAGATCCAGTAGCAGAAGGGTCAGTAGTTTCAGTACATTCCACAGTTGCATCAGCAGGAACAGTTAAGATTGGCGCTGTATTATCTTCAACCGTAATAGTTTGAACTAGTATTGTTGTGTTATTACAGTCATCAATTAATGTCCAAGTTCTAGTAATTATAGATTCATTAGCACAAGCACCATCCGCAACAGCATCTGTGTAAGTAGCTTCTAAAGCACCAGAACACGAATCAGTTTCGTTTGTTACATCACCAGTTATAGAAAGATCACTAGGATCTTGATCACATTCAATAGAAATATCACCAGGCACAGTAAATGTAGGAGGCGTTGTATCTTCCAAAGTAAGTGTAGCATTTAGTGTAGTTGCATTACCACAATCATCAGTAATAGTATAAACTACAGCAATAGTGCCACCTTGTCCACATGTAGAGCTTAGGTTATTAAAGTCATAATTAGAAGTAACTGTAATTCCTAAATCATCTGCGCAATTTTCAAGAGCAGTAATGTTAGTAGCATTCCAAGCGTTAGCTAAAGTTTCATTATCTGCACCAGAGCATTCAATAGAAGCATCAGTAACTGAACAATTAGATAAATCAGGAATCGTTCCATCATCAAATGTTAGTGTTACAGTTCTAGAAGAACTATTGCCACAATCATCAGTGATAGTATAAGTCACATTAATAGTTCCACAAGGACCACAAGTTGTATTTAAGTTATTAAAGTCATAATCTGAAGTTACTTGACCAGTTAAGTTATCATCACATGTATCAGTTGCACAAGCTTCAAGCGCAGCAATATTAGCAGCATTCCATGCATCAGCAAGATTTTCGTTATCAGTATCAGAACATTCTAAGACCGTATTTTCAATAGAACAAGCAGTTAAATCTGGAGCTATAGTATCTACAACAGAAATAGTTTGCGTATCAGATACAGTGTTACCACATTCGTCAGTCGCAGTCCAAGTTCTCGTAATTGTTTCCGTATTACCACAAGCACTTACCGAACTATCTGTAAAAGTTACAGTAGTTGCTCCACAAGTATCAATAGCAGTAGCAGTTCCATTTGCAGAAGTGTCAGTACTATCTGTACATTCCACAGTTGTGTCAGCAGGAACGGTTAAAGTAGGAGCTGTATTGTCTACAACAGAAATAGTTTGTGTATCAGACACAGTGTTACCACATTCGTCAATAGCAGTCCAAGTTCTCGTAATTGTTTCCGTATTACCACAAGAACTTACCGAACTATCTGTAAAAGTTACAGTTGTTGTTCCACAATTATCAGTAGCAGTAGCGGTTCCATTAGCAGAAGGGTCAGTACTATCTGTACATTCCACAGTTGCATCAGCTGGAATTGTTAATATAGGAGCCGTGTTATCTTCAATCGTAATCGTTTGAACTAAGGTTGTAGTATTATCACAATCATCAATTAATGTCCAAGTTCTAGTAATTATAGATTCGTTAGCACAAGCACCATCTGCAACACTATCAGCAAAAGTTGCTTCAAGTCCAGTAGAACAGTTATCAGCTTCATCAGTCACATCACCAGTTAAGTTAAGATCATTAGAATCTTGATCACATTCGATAGCGATATCACTAGGCGCCGTAAAAGTAGGAGCCGTGTTATCTTCAACCGTAATCGTTTGAACTAAGATTGTAGTATTATCACAGTCATCAATAAGTGTCCAAGTTCTTGTAATGATAGATTCATTAGCGCAAGCACCATCTGCAACACTATCAGCGAAAGTCGCTTCAAGTCCAGTAGAACAGTTATCAGCTTCATCAGTTACATCACCAGTTAAGTTAAGATCATTAGAATCTTGATCACATTCAATAGCGATATCCGAAGGAGCCGTAAAAGTAGGAGCCGTGTTATCTTCAACCGTAATCGTTTGAACTAAGGTTGTCGTATTATCACAGTCATCAATAAGTATCCAAGTTCTAGTAATTACAGACTCATTAGCACAAGCACCATCTGCAACACTATCAGCGAAAGTCGCTTCAAGTCCAGTAGAACAGTTATCAGCTTCATCAGTTACATCACCAGTTAAGTTAAGATCATTAGAATCTTGATCACATTCAATAGCGATATTAGAAGGAGCCGTAAAAGTAGGAGCCGTGTTATCTTCAACCGTAATCGTTTGAACTAAGGTTGTAGTATTATCACAGTCATCAATAAGTGTCCAAGTTCTTGTAATGATAGATTCGTTCGCACAAGCACCATCTGCAACACTATCAGCAAAAGTTGCTTCAAGTCCAGTAGAACAGTTATCAGCTTCATCAATCACATCACCAGTTAAGTTAAGATCATTAGAATCTTGATCACATTCAATAGCGATATCCGAAGGAGCCGTAAAAGTAGGAGCCGTGTTATCTTCAACCGTAATCGTTTGAACTAAGGTTGTTGTATTATCACAGTCATCAATAAGTGTCCAAGTTCTAGTAATTATAGATTCGTTAGCACAAGCACCATCTGCAACACTATCAGCGAAAGTCGCTTCTAAAGCACCAGAACAGGCATCTGTTTCGTCAGTTACATCACCAGTAATAGAAAGATCATTAGGATCTTGATCACATTCGATAGCAATATCACCAGGAACTGTAAATGTAGGAGCTGTATTATCTTCAATTGTAAGTGTAGCACTTAAAGTTGTAGCATTACCACAATCATCTGTAATTGTATAAATAACAGCAATAGTACCAGCTTGTCCACATGTACTTATTAGGTTAGTAAACGCAAAATTAGAAGTTACATTTACACCAAGATCATCAGCACAATTTTCAAGAGCAACAATGTTAGCAGCATTCCAATCATTCGCTAAAGTTTCATTATTTGCACCATCACACTCAATAGCTTCATCAGTAACTGAACAATTAGATAAATCTGGAATAGTTCCATCATCAAAAGTTAAAGTAACAGCAATAGGAGTACTATTACCGCACTCATCTGAAACAGTATAAATTACATTAATGGTACCACAAGGACCACAAGTTGTATTTAAGTTATTAAAGTCATAATCTGAAGTTACCTGACCAGTTAAGTCATCATCACAAGTATCAGTTGCACAAGCTTCAAGCGCAGCAATATTAGCAGCATTCCAAGCATCAGCAAGCGATTCATTATCAGTATCAGAACATTCTAAGACCGTATTTTCAATAGAACAAGCTGACACGTCAGGTGCTATAGTATCTTCTACAGAAATAGTTTGTGTATCAGATACAGAATTTCCACATTCATCAGTAGCGGTCCAAGTTCTCGTAATTGTTTCAGTATTACCACAAGCACTTACCGAACTATCTGTAAAAGTTACAGT
>NZ_JSWG01000012.1 GCF_000797465.1 Psychroserpens jangbogonensis
ATTTACTATAACTTCTAAATCCAAAGTCGTGGTGCTGAAACATCCATTTACTGTATCAACCAATCTTACAAAAACAGTTTGTAAACTTGGAACAATATTAGTGTAAGGCGAAAAGATTTCATTTGTAGCCGCATTTGCATCAACCAATGTTTCATAATAAGTAACCGCTATATTAGCTTGACCATTAATCACCTCAGTATTTGCATCAGATAATGTAAACATAGCAAAGCCATCGGTATCATCATCACATACAGATAAAGGTGTTGGCACGATTATAGTTGGCCCTGGATTTACAATTAAATCGAAAGTTATAGTTTCAAAACACAACGTATTAAAATCATTTTCTACTCTCACAAATATAGTCTGAGGATTAGTCAGGTTAGTGTAAGGGCTTACTAAAGCATTAGCATTGTTATCTGCATCGGTTTGCGTTGGGTGATAAGTAAGGGTAGCATCCATTTGCCCATTAAGAATAGTAGCCGTTTGAGAATTTAAATCAAAAGATTCAAAACCATCACCAGAAATATCATCACAAACTACCATATCTGCAGGTTGGGTCAACACAATTCCAGAAGCTACTAATAACTCAAAAGTTGTAGTAACAAAACAATTAGGATTATTTGTGTTTACAATTCTAACAAAAATGGTTTGTGGATTTACTGTATTTGTAAACAAGTTAGCAAGCGGATTTGCATCATTATCAGCATCAGCTTGTGAAGCGTGATAAGATATTGTAACATCGACTTGTGCACCAATTACTTCAGCGTCTTTAGTAGATAAATCAAATTCTGTAAAATCATCTACAACAGCATCATCGCATAACTCATAAACCGAAATAGGATTAATTAATGGATTTGGAAAAAACGTAATCTCTATTTCTTCACTTAGCGTACAACTTTGATCAGTAACTTCAACAAGAAATGTATTTGAGTTTGGTGAAGAGACAGTAAGCGTTGGATTTATTTCTCCTGCCATTAGAATCCCGTTTTCAAACCATTGATAAGTTGCAGTACCAGAAGCAATATCTGCATCTAGAACAACATCTGCATCACCTTCACACAAATCTAGATCTGGACCTAAATCTACAGTAAAAGGTACATCCTTACTAACAGTAACGTCGTCTGTTATTACTACTGTATCACCATTACAATTTGTATAAGTTACTTCAGCTGTATAAGTAGTTGTACCTGTTGGACAAACATTTAATGTAGGTGTTGTCCCAATAACAGTTCCTGCAGAATCCAACCAAGCAAAATCAATTATACTAGGACCTGCTGGAGTAAAACGCCAAGCTTCGTCTGATGTTTGCCATTGTCCTGTATTTCTTCCAGGTGGTACAAAAGCTGTTGTACCAGCATCATTTTGAATACCAACTGCAGCATTACCACTATTCCAACCTGGACATAAAGGCTTATCTTTTATATAAATATCTATCACATTGGTCGTTTCATAAAACACAGCCATGTGTGTAGCCACTAAATCGTTACATGAAAACATTGGTACTTCAAAAAAGGATACCGCTAACACTCTATTTGGTGCTGTTCCAATAATTTCCCATGCAATCTCTTCTGCATTTCCTACAGATGGATCTATATCATGTGTAGGTGTGAAAATATTAGCTTCTCCTAAAGTATCATTGGTGTTATTTGGTAAACTCTCTGTAAATGCCCATCCGTTACTTGTATCTCCAGCATCAACATCAAAACTAATTACACCATTAGAACCAACTTGGAATTGAGTTTCAATATTTGTGAAAAAGCAAAAGTCAAAAGGTAAATTTTCAACATCAGACCAACGGTCATCTTGATTTGGATTCAAAGAATTTGTTAATCCTTCAAAAGCAAATGGTGGCACAAAAGGTATTTCAGATACTGTATATGTGTTTGTTTCTCCAATTTCTAAAAATTCTGCTGTAATATCTGTACAATCATCTGCGCAATCAATTATAATATCATCACCAGCTTCTACAAATGGAGTACCAGGTCCTGACGCACCAATTTGTGCCGTTAAGTCTATCATATTTGTACTAGAACAACCTGCAGGATTAGTATCCGTAATGACTAAAGTCACAGTATACAAACCAGCTGTAGCATATTGATGGGTTGTTGTTGCTCCTGCACCCATATTTGTATCTCCAAAATCCCATGTATAAGTTGCTCCTGTACCATCTATTGAAAATGTTCCACTCGCATTAAATGTAATCACTTCGTTTACATCTGCAACGACAACATTGTTTACATCAAAAGCTGGATTAGTACTATCTAAATTTGCAACAATTGATTGACAAGGTGTTAAACAAGCGATATCTGCTTCCCAACCAGTAGTTGTACCAGAACCGTTAGACACAAACTCAATTGTTAAACATCCTGAAGGTGTGGTTGCTTCAATAATACCTGGATTATTTCCTCCAGAAAACGAACCAAAAGATGGAAATGTATTATCTGGTCCATCATAAATAGTCAATATATCTGAATTTAACTGAGTACTAAAAGCCGTAAAACTTAACTGAATAGCATCTCCAGCAGCTGTTGGGCAAATAGTTAACGTAAAATCTTCGTTACTGGAATAAGGTCCAAACTCACCTCCAGAATCAAAAAATCGATCAGTACATTGATTTATAGTTCCATCTTGCATCAGAATATCCTGACCATATGAAAAAACTGAAAAAGCGATAAATAATAGAGTAATTACTTTTTTCATAATATGACGATTATTGAGGGTTTTGAGATTTGATGATTACTAAATATGGCGAATTATCAAATCGATAGGTTTTTGAACCTTCTCTTGAATAAAAATTGAATTGATATTTTAAAGGATTAAATGTGCTCGCGCTATAAGATGTATCGCGATTTAAAGCCTTATTATAATGATTGAAAAGTGCAACCGAAGATAAATTAGTAAAACTTGATAAATCTTTATCAGAAATCATAATTATTTCTACTCGGTTTCTAAGGATATTTTTTACATCCTTTAATCGCTGTGGTCTACTTAAAATATCTTCCTCAGCATGTTCTCCATAAACTTCGGTAATTTGCTTTAACTCATTTGCTGTGAGAGGCGCATCAACATTGTCATTATACACAACATGTTTTAATGGTTTTTGCTTTTGATTACTTTGGGAAAACGACGTGTTTATCGTTAACACACTAAAAATGAATGCCAAAGGCAAGAGGAATTTTGTATTCATAGCTTTCTATTGATTAAAAGACGTGAAATTTAAGAAAATTTTAATTAAAATACTGTTAATGTTGATTGGCAATTAACGACCAATACTTACATTACTATAACATTTGAGATTAAAAAACTCCTACCTATGTATTAACTTTTTTTAATTGTTTATCTTTGCAAACTCTAAAAGCAACTTTTTAAGTTGATTTAGAAATTTTTAATTTTGAGCAATTTTATAAAAAACGCTTGACAAAAATTTGATTAAAGAATACTATTAAATTTTAATAAAAAGGTTTAGTAATGTTCAGAAATATTTAATTAATGAAAATAGAAAAAGACTTGGAAGATTTTGAAGCAATAGGTGACGACCATGTAGGTTCTTCATCTGAAACACCATTACGTAATGATGCTTTCAAACTTAATAATGACGAAAAAATAGATATCATTAAAGACGATGTTCGTCATATTCTGGAAACCTTAGGACTTGATTTAACAGATGATAGTTTAAATGGAACTCCAAATCGTGTTGCAAAAATGTTTGTGAATGAGATTTTTGGCGGACTTGATCCTCAAAGAAAACCTAAAGCATCAACTTTTGATAACAAGTATAAATATGGTGAAATGCTAGTTGAAAAGAATATCACTGTTTATTCAACTTGTGAACACCACTTACTCCCTATCGTGGGAAAAGCACATGTTGCTTACATTTCAAACGGAACTGTTGTAGGACTGTCTAAAATGAATCGTATTGTGGATTATTTTGCAAAACGTCCACAAGTACAGGAGCGTCTTACCATTCAAATTGTAAAAGAATTACAAAACGTTCTTAATACTGATGACGTCGCTTGCGTTATTGATGCTAAGCACCTTTGCGTAAATTCAAGAGGAATTAGAGATATTGACAGTAGTACAGTAACTTCAGAATTTGGTGGGAAATTCAAAGAAAAAGACACCAAAAGAGAATTTTTAGACTACATCAATCTAGATACAGCGTTTTAGTTTTAAGGACCTTACAATTATTCAGCATGCAACTATACCAAGACCAAACAATTCAAATTTATAATTCATTAAGCGGTAAAAAAGAAGTTTTCAAGCCTATTGAAACGGGTTATGTTGGCATGTATGTTTGTGGCCCAACAGTTTACAGTAATGTACATTTAGGTAATGTTAGAACATTTATGTCATTTGACATGGTGTTTAGATATTTAAAACATATCGATTTTAAAGTAAGATACGTTAGAAACATTACAGATGCTGGACATTTGGAAAACGATGCAGATGAAGGTGAAGATAAAATCACTAAAAAAGCACGTTTAGAACAAATAGAACCTATGGAAGTTGTTCAGCGTTATACTGTGGATTTTCATAATATTTTAAATACACTCAATTTCTTACCTCCAAGTATTGAACCTACAGCAACAGGACATATTATAGAACAAATTGAACTTATCAAAACCATTATAGATAACGGTTTTGGATATGAAGTTAATGGTTCTGTTTACTTTGATGTACATAAATTTGATGAGTCTAACGACTATGGAAAATTAAGCAAACGTAAGCTTGAAGACTTAATTCATAATACCAGAGCTCTTGAAGGGCAAAGCGACAAGAAAAATCCTCAGGATTTTGCTCTTTGGAAAAAAGCCGAACCTCAACACATTATGCGTTGGCCTTCTCCTTGGAGTGATGGTTTTCCAGGATGGCATTTGGAGTGTACGGCAATGAGCACAAAATATTTAGGAGACAATTTTGATATTCATGGTGGTGGAATGGACTTAAAATTCCCGCATCACGAATGTGAAATCGCTCAAAGTGAAGCTGCAAAAGGAATCTCTCCAGTAAATTATTGGATGCATGCTAATATGCTTCAGTTAAATGGACAACGTATGTCTAAAACAACTGGAAACACAGTTAATCCTGATGAATTATTATCTGGAAACAACAAATTCTTCAGTAAAGCTTATGGACCAAGCGTCATCCGATTTTTTAATGCACAATCATCGTACAGAAGTGTTTTAGATTTAACTGATGATGGATTATTAGCGAGTGAAAAAGGCTTCTACAGATTAATGGATGCTATAAATGGTTTAGACGATTTAAAAGCAGGAACAACATCTACATTTAATGTATCCGAATGGAAACAAAAATGTTATGATGCCATGAACGATGATTTCAATTCACCCATTTTAATTGCTCATCTTTTTGAAGCCGGAAAATTAATCAATCAAATTAAAGACAATAATGCATCATTAACTTCTGAAGATTTAGAAGTATTAACACAAACTATGAATGCCTTTACCTTTGATGTCTTAGGATTGGAAAATGCTTCTAAATCTGATAGTGGAACTGATAAACTTTCAGGAGCTGTTGATTTATTAATTCAATTACGACAGGATGCTAGAGCAAATAAAGATTTTGCCCTTTCTGATAAAATTCGTGATGAATTAGCTGCTAAAGGGATTCAGTTAAATGATGGAAAGGATGGAACGACATTTTCGACCAACTAAGACCATAATGGACATATAATTTTATTTACTGTCACGCAATAGTTATGAAAAAAATACTCATTGCTCCTTTTTTATTTCTTATTAAAGTCTACCAAATGTTAATTTCACCATTAACGCCAGCATCTTGTAGGTTTGAGCCTACGTGTTCTCACTACAGTAAAGAAGCACTTGAAAAGCATGGATTGTTAAAAGGCGGGAAATTAGCAATAATCAGGATTTTTAGTTGTCATCCTTGGGGGAAAAGCGGTTACGATCCTGTTCCTGAGAAGGATGACAACTAAAAAAACATCAACACGCAAGCTCGCACGTTCACTAAAAATGTACACTGTACATTTTCTTTTTCGTTCCGTCGCCTTAGGGAAAAAGCGGTTACGATCCTGTTCCTGAGAAAGATGACAACTAAAAAAAACATCAACACGCAAGCTCGCACGTTCACTAAAAATGTACACTGTACATTTTCTTTTTCGTTCCGTCGCCTTGGGGAAAAAGTGGTTACGACCCTGTACCTGAGAAAGAAGATTAAAACTATCTTAAGGTTTACTGCCATTCGAGCATAAATATTATCTTTACCCAACACAAAACAAAACATATGTACGCTTTAGATATCGTCTGGAACCCTTCTAAAGGAATTGATTTAGGATTTTATACACTTCATTTCTACAGTTTAATGTGGATAACGGCCTTTCTATTAGGCTTCTTTATTATTAAACGTATTTTCAAAAACGAAAAGCAATCTAATGAAGCTCTAGATTCTCTATTTATCTACTCCGTTATTGGTATTATGCTAGGTGCACGTTTAGGCCATGTTATTTTTTATCAGCCTGAATTAATCAATGATGATTTCTTTAGCATTTTTCTTCCATTCAAATTTAAAGGAGGTATTGAATTTACAGGCTTTCAAGGCTTGGCAAGTCATGGAGCTGCCATAGGTATGATTTTATCTATGTATTTGTACAACAAAAAAGTAATCAAGAAAAGTGTGCTTTGGGTTCTCGATCGTGTTGTAGTTCCAGTTTCGTTAGGTGCCGTATTTGTGCGGTTAGGAAATTTTATCAATTCTGAAATTATAGGTAAAGCCACCGATTCTTCTTTTGGAATACAATTTATTCAAGACACCTACAATAAGTACGATGTTGTAAAAATCACAGGTATTAAAGACGTTAAAGATGCCTATACAGCTTTAGGTAGTGATCCTAAATACGCTGAGCTATTAGAAAAAGTACCATTTAGACATCCTGCTCAATTGTATGAGGCGTTTAGTTATGTATTTGTATTTTTAATATTGATGTATATCTATTGGAAAACGAATAAAAGTGAGCAACAAGGCTTTTTATTTGGTTTGTTTTTAGTCCTACTCTGGACCGTTCGTTTCTTTGTAGAATATGTAAAGGAACCTCAAAATATTGAACGAGCAGATTGGCTTTTAAATACAGGGCAGTTATTAAGTATTCCTTTTGTTTTAATAGGATTATATTTCATGTTTGTTTATAAAGCGAAACAGAAATTGAGCTAGTTATGAAACGTCAATGGCTTAAACTATTCGCTATTTCTACAATTGGTGTTTTGTGTTTCTCTAGTATTGCTTGTAAAGGAAATGAGCAAAATACTACAGTAAAACAAGCTACTATTCTTTTTAAAAAAGAAGGAGAAATTAAGATTAGAAAAGCGACTTCAGATTCTATTATCGCAACTCTTGATATTGAAATTGCTGATGATGACTATTCAACCCAAACGGGATTGATGTATCGTAAAAGCATGCAAGACAGTCAAGGCATGTTATTTATCTTTCCAGATTCTGAATTTAGAAGTTTCTATATGAAGAACACTGAAATCTCATTAGACATTATATATATTTCAGAAGAGAAACAAATTGTAAGCATTCAGAAAAATGCCAAACCAATGGACGAAACCTCTTTACCATCTGATGCACCTGCAAAATATGTATTAGAGGTCAATGCTGGCTTAAGTGAAACTTGGAGCTTAGAAAAAGGAGATACTATTGAATTCACATACAACTAAACCTTTATAATCTAAAAACAAAAAAGCCATTCAAATTGAATGGCTTTTTGTTTTTATAAAGACTAATGAATTATTCCTCTTCTTTAGGAGCTTCACCTTTATCATTTAATGTATCATACATAATTGGTGTAGCAATAAACACAGACGAATATGTACCAACAACAACACCTATGATTAATGCAAATAATAACCCTCTTAGCGAATCTGCACCAAAAGTAAACATTGCTATTAACACCACTAATGTTGTTAACGATGTATTTAATGTTCTACTTAATGTACTGTTGATTGCAGAGTTAATATTAGTTCCACCTTTAAATCCTGCTCTTTCAGCAATCACTTCTCTAATTCTATCAAATACAACAACTGTATCATTTAAAGAGTAACCAATTACTGTTAAGATCGCTGCAATGAAGGCTTGATCAATCTCCATACTAAATGGCATGAACTTATAAAGTAAAGAGAAAATACCCAATACAATTATCACATCATGGAATACAGCTACAACTGCACCAATTGAGAATTGCCATCTTTTAAATCTGAATAAGATGTAAAGGAATACCACAACTAAAGACCCTAAAACTGCCCAGAATGATTCTTTTTTGATATCATCGGCAATTGTTGGACTTACTTTACTTGATAATACTTTACCTACTCCATTTGTAGCTTCAGAGAATTCAGTATAAGAAATATCTGCTGGCAAGTAAGACTGTAATCCATTAAATAACATGGTTTGAATTTCTTCATCTGCTTCAGCTGAATTTTCATCTACTTTATACTTCGTTGAAATCTTTAATTGATTAGCAGAACCAATAGTTTTCACTTCAGCACTTCCAAATACGGCAGTTAAATCTTTTGCAACATCTTCAGAACTTACAGCTTTATCAAATCGTACTTGATAGGTTCTTCCTCCGACAAAATCAATACCTTGATCTAGTTTGTTAGTAAATAAAGACACCAAACTCACTACAATTAAAATACTAGAAATTACATAAGCAACTTTACGCTTAGAGATAAATTTGATATTTATATTCTTGAATAAGTTCTTAGTAATAGACGTAGAGAAATCTAAATTCTTTCCGCTGTTCACATACCAATCAACTAATAAACGTGTAATAAATATTGCTGTAAACAATGATGTTACGATACCAATAAGTAAAGTGGTAGCGAAACCTTTAATAGGACCTGTACCAAATACAAATAATATTAAAGCTGTTAAACCTGTTGTAATGTTAGCATCTAAAATTGAAGATAAGGCATTTGCAAAACCATCTTTAACAGCTTCTTTCATTCCTTTACCTTTTCCTATTTCTTCACGTATACGTTCAAAAATAAGCACGTTTGCATCCACAGACATACCAATTGTTAAAACGATACCAGCTAAACCAGGAAGTGTTAATACAGCTCCTAATCCAGAAAGCACACCAAAGATTAATAAGATGTTCAGCATTAAGGCGATATCAGCAAAAATACCAGC
The DNA here is from genome assembly GCF_000797465.1 of Psychroserpens jangbogonensis. GTDB lineage: Bacteria > Bacteroidota > Bacteroidia > Flavobacteriales > Flavobacteriaceae > Psychroserpens > Psychroserpens jangbogonensis. Next base: position 9,169 of record NZ_JSWG01000012.1, read on the forward strand.
TTTACCATAGTACATAATCATCCATAGTAAGACTAAAGACAATGCAATTAAGAATGACTTTGTACCACTCTCAATAGCTTCTTTTCCTAACGAAGGACCAACTTGATCCGCTTGAACGATATCTGCAGAAGCTGGTAACTTACCTGCTCTTAAAACGTTTGCTAAATCGACAGCTTCATTCACTGAGAAGTTTCCAGAGATTTCAGTATTTCCACCAGAAATAGCTCCATTTGATGCTGTTGGTGCAGAATATACAATATCATCTAATACAATCGCAATCTGAGATTTATTAGTAAATGCTCTACCAGTAATCTCTTCCCATACTTTAGCTCCTTTAGCATTCATCTGCATTGTAACAGATGGCTTATTCGTTACACTATATGATTGACGTGCATCAGTAATTACTGCTCCACTTAGTTCTGGCTCATCAGCTCTATTTCCTTTTAAAGTATATAAATCTACATACTCAACTCCAGTGTCAACATCTAAAGAAGGTAAACCAAAAGCGAATCTAATATTTCTTGCATCTGCAGGAAGGTTAGCTCTTACTTGAGGCATTTCAAGATAAGACTGTAATTTCTCTTTATCTTCTAATTTAATTCCAATCATTCCACCAGAACGTGGAGGTCCCATCATATCAAATAATGGATTTACTTGAGCAACAGTTGTCGAATCAGTTGATGTATCACCTAATAAGTCATCAATTGTGCTATCTACAGAAGTTGAATCTTGTGTTTCAGCAGCTTCTTCTTTTTCATCAAGTCCTAAAACTTTTTTAAGTGTTTCATTTGATGCTACGAAGAAGTTTCCAATGGCTTGACCATTATCAACATCCCAGAATTGTAATTGTGCAGTAGTTGTAATTAACTCTGTTGCACGTTTTACATCCTTAACACCTGGAAGCTCAACTAATACACGACCTGAGTTACCTAAACGTTGAATGTTTGGAGATGTCACACCAAACTGGTCAATACGTTTACGTAATACTTCGAAAGCAGAAACGATAGACTCATCTACTTTTTCTTCAATTTTAGCTTTCACTTCATCATCAGTCATATTGATGTTTATCACATCATCTAAACTTCTGTTAGCAAATATATCTGGAGAGGCTAATTTTTGATCTCCTTTGGTTGCATCCCATGCTTGGTAAAACGATTCTAAGTAAGATTCCTGCGCATCTTTCTGAAGTTCTTCAGCATCAGCTAAAGCTTTATTAAAAGCTGGATCTTTACTTTTGTTTGCGAGACCACTTAAGATATCTTTTACTGAAATCTCTAAAATCACATTAAGTCCACCTTTAAGGTCAAGACCAAGATTCATCGATTTTTCTTTTACTTCTTTAAATGTGAAGTTTGCAACTCCTATATCAAATACTTCTTTACTTGAAAGAGAATCTAAATAGCGAACTTCAGCTTCGCTGATTGCTTCACTATCTTGAAATTTACTTTCGGCATAGATTTTTGCCTCTTTTTCAACTTGGTTAGCTTTGAATGTAAATGATAATTGGTAAATACTTACCAATCCAAATAACAGTGCAAAAAGCTTTACTAATCCTTTGTTTTGCATTACTTTAATTTTTTTAGGTCAAATTTTTAAAACGAGCAAATATATACTTTACTCCCGATTTGACAATTATTTTCAATGATTATATGCGTAATTGTGATAGCTTTTCGATTAAACACATATGGCTATCTTTTAAGTGAATGACTAAAGCGATAAACTACTTTGAGTCAATATATTTCGAAATTTTTAAGGATGTCTTAAGCTGTATAAGAAAATCTTTGCTTAGACTATTGATCCCATGAGCATTGGTCCTGCTCGAACCTCTGGGATTTTGTTAGACTTATGATCTATAGTAATTCCAGAATATTTATGGAATTTATAGGCAACTTTTACTTGTTGTTCAAGATAATTAAAATCAACCGCCTTAGTATTAGCATACGGATTAGTATTTGAAAGACGTTCATTATCTGTTTTATTCTCTAAACCAAGTTTTCCCGAAATGTTGAATACTGTATCAGATCCATTTTGGATTTCATATACATCAAGATTATAGGCAACAGAGCTTTCTTTAGAAGGGATTTCAAAAGGGATGTTATTATTATCCGCTCCAGAATCGTTTAATTCGAATGTCTGTTCTTTTGAAAGTATCTTCTTTATACTTACAATATCAGTAGTACTGAAATAGGTGATTTTTAACTGACCACTTTCATTTTGAGACACCTGAACATCATGTACACCAACTGTTTGCAACTGTTGTTTTACAGTCGCAATAGCATTTTGCGCTTCGTCACTTGTAACAGTTTCGCTGGTAAACTGTAATACTATTTCTTGATTAGGTGTAATGTTCTGCTCATGAGAAGCTATACCACCTAATAAGGCTAGAATTATGACTAAAGCACTAATGTACCATCTTTTATTCATGAGCCAAATATATAAAAAAATAAAGACTGTATTTCTACAGTCTTTATTTCAATGTATGTTATATGAATTATAGTTCTAATAATCCGTTAGTTTTCTTTACACCTTCTGCACTTTCAATCATATGTGCTTTTTCAGCATCACTTAATGGTACATCAACAATACTTTCAATACCGTTTCTTCCAAGAATTACTGGAACACCAATACAAAGGTCATTTAAACCATACTCACCTTCTAATAATGTAGAACATGGGAACATTTTCTTCTGATCACAAGCAATAGCTTGAACTAATCCGCTTACTGCAGCTCCTGGAGCATACCATGCAGAAGTTCCTAATAACTTTGTTAATGTAGCACCACCTACTTTAGTATCTTCTTTTACCTGGTTTAAACGGTCTTCTGAAATAAACTCAGATACGTTAATACTGTTTCTAGTAGCATGAGATGTTAAAGGCACCATTCCTTTATCACTATGTCCACCTATAACCATTCCGTCAATATCGCTAATAGGAGCGTCTAAAGCTTCAGCCAATCTATATTTGAAACGAGCAGAATCTAAAGCGCCACCCATACCAATAATTCTATGTTTTGGTAAATCAGTAGTTTTGTGAACTAAATATGTCATCGTATCCATTGGATTACTAACAACAATTATGATAGTATTTGGTGAATGTGCAACCAAACTAGAAGACACCGTTTTAACTATACCAGCATTAATACCAATAAGTTCTTCACGAGTCATTCCTGGTTTACGAGGAATACCAGAAGTAATCACACAAATATCACTATTTGATGTTTTTGAATAATCACTAGTACTACCTGTAATTTTAGTATCAAATCCGTTTAATGAGGCACATTGCATTAAGTCCATTGCTTTCCCTTCAGCATATCCTTCTTTAATGTCTAATATCACGACTTCTGAAGCAAAGTTTTTAATTGCAATATATTCTGCACAACTTGCTCCAACTGCTCCTGCACCAACTACTGTTACTTTCATATTCTTATTTTTTAATATTTTAAAATTGTGTTGTTATTTGAGTGTGCAAAATTACGAATTATTCTAGTCTTAAGGAAGAAAGTAAATAGATAATTCTTTCTGATTTTCTAATGGTATTTATTGTTTATTCAGTTTGAAATGAAAACCTTAAGGGTCTAAAATAGAAATCAAAGTTGCACCAACAGAAAGAGCTACCAAAATCTGGTAGCTCTTTTATAACTGCTTAATATCTTAAATTTATTTGATACTCATTTTGGTATACATAAATACATATTCACCTAGCATTTTCCATTTGACTCCCTTTTTAGGGTATTTCGCCATGAAATCAGCATTATCTCCAAACAAGCTATCGTAATAGTCTTTTAAATTTTTCTTTTCTAACCAAAAGATATCATCTCCTTTTTTGAAGTAATAGGACTTAGCCAAACCACCAGCAACATTAAAACCACCAATACCGAGGCCTGTAGTTTTTTTCGCCATAGGATCTCCATAAACTTCAATAAAAGAACTAAACTTGGCATTAATTAACTGCATCAGTAGTTCTCTTTCATCTTTTTTGTTTTTTAAAGAGACCGTCTGCTTTTTAAAAAAGATAAACCCCTTATCTATTAAATCAGATTGTAAGTCTTGATTTTCCCATTGACGAGCGTCAAATATATGACTTGTTGTTTTTGTGAATTTCTCAAATCCTCCAGGAAACAAATACATTTCTTTAATTTCTGTTGCATTAAATTCACTCTTTTTACCCGTAATACTGTCTTTAAGTTTTACATAATAAATCTGTCCTTTTTTTCTATCAACATCGTCTCTAAAACCTTTAATAACGTTTCCGTTTTCTAAAATAACGGTTGAAACTACATTAGGAGAGTAGCTATTAAAAACAGGCTCAAACATAAGCATATCAACCTTTTTGTCTTGAGCATTACCAATGCATACTGTGGCAATTAAAAATGCGCTTAAAAATCTTAATTTCATATTATTTTATTTTTCTTATTAGTTAATAGTAGCCAATGATACAGATTAAATCGCTGTAAACGAATAAAATATACAGATAATTCTTACAGTGATTTAAGTGTAAGAACTAATAAAAAAGGCGCTTATAATTATAAGCGCCTTTTTACTTTAATGATTATAAATTATGCATCAATATTCGCATAAATAGCATTCTTTTCAATAAACTCTCTACGAGGTGGCACTTCGTCACCCATAAGCATAGAGAATACTCGATCGGCTTCTACACCATTATCAATTTGTATTTGACGTAATGTTCTAAACTCAGGATTCATTGTAGTATCCCAAAGTTGAACAGCATTCATTTCCCCAAGACCTTTATAACGTTGAATTTTCGCTCCATCTCCATATAGTTCCATTAATGCCAAACGCTCTTCATCATTCCATGCGTATTCTTTCTTAGCACCTTTTTTAACTAAAAATAAAGGTGGTGTTGCAATATAAATATGTCCATTTTCAATCAATTCTTTCATGTATCTGAAAAAGAACGTCAAAATCAGTGTTTCAATGTGACTACCATCAATATCGGCATCACACATAATCACAATTTTATGGTATCTTAATTTTGAAAGGTTAAGTGCTTTGCTATCCTCTTCTGTACCTATAGTTACACCAAGAGCTGTAAAGATATTTTTGATTTCTTCGTTTTCAAAAACCTTATGAGTCATTGCTTTCTCCACGTTAAGAATTTTACCTCTTAATGGTAAAATCGCTTGAAATGCTCTATCACGTCCCATTTTTGCTGTTCCACCTGCCGAATCTCCCTCGACAAGGTAAATTTCACATTTTGTAGGATCTTGTTCTGAACAATCAGATAATTTCCCAGGCAAACCTCCAATACTCATTACAGATTTACGTTGCACCATATCACGTGCTTTTTGTGCAGCGTGACGAGCTTGAGCAGCAAGAATTACTTTTTGAACAATGATTTTAGCATCGTCAGGATTTTCTTCAAGATAATCAGTTAACATTTCTGATACTGCTTGACTTACAGAAGCAGATACTTCTCTGTTACCTAATTTTGTTTTTGTTTGTCCTTCAAATTGAGGTTCTTGAACTTTTACAGATATAATAGCTGTTAAACCTTCTCGGAAATCATCACCAGCAATGTCAAACTTCAATTTATCTAACATTCCAGAAGAATCAGCATACTTCTTAAGTGTATGCGTTAATCCTCTTCTAAAACCTGATAAATGCGTACCACCTTCATGTGTGTTAATATTATTTACATAAGAATGTAAATTCTCAGCATAAGAGGTATTATAAATCATGGCAACCTCAACAGGAACTCCGTTTTTCTCACCTTCAAAAGCAATTACATCTTTCATTAAAGGCTCTCTTGTTGCATCAAGAAATTGGATAAATTCCTTAAGACCTTCAGTTGAATGGAATGTTTCACCTTCAAACTCACCATCATCTTTTTTATGACGTTTATCTACTAAATGAATTGTAATACCTTTATTAAGGTATGCTAACTCACGTAAACGACTAGCCAAAGTATCGTAATTATATTCTAAGGTTTGTGTGAAAATTGTAGCATCTGGCTTAAACGTAACTATTGTTCCTCTTTTATCGGTTGTACCAACCTTCTTAACAGGATACATTGCCTTACCTTTTTCATATTCTTGCTCCCAGATTTCTCCTTTTCTGAAGACAGTTGCTTTTAAATGATCTGATAAAGCGTTAACACAACTTACACCAACACCATGTAATCCACCAGAAACCTTGTAAGAATCTTTATCGAACTTTCCACCTGCACCAATTTTAGTCATTACAACCTCAAGTGCAGAAACACCTTCTTTTTTATGTAAATCTACAGGAATACCACGACCATCATCTTCTGTTGTAATGGAATTATCTTCATTAATAATTACAGTAATATTATCACAATGACCAGCTAAAGCCTCATCAATAGAGTTATCGACAACTTCATATACCAAATGGTGTAAACCTCTTGTACCAGTGTCTCCAATATACATGGAAGGACGCATACGCACATGCTCCATTCCTTCTAAGGCTTGAATGCTATCAGCTGAATAATTATCCTTATTAAACTCTTCTTTTTTATCGCTCATAAATTGTTATTTATTTTGAATTATACGTCGCATAAAAAAAGATGCACTAAGCATCCTTTTGAATACAAACAAAGATACGAAATCAGAAGGCTTTTTAAAAGCTTTTTATTGAATGAGATCAATAATTATCAACATTTGTTAATTACTCAAAAGTGTCTTAAATCGAATAAAAAATAGCTTAAAATGAATTTTGTTGCTTTTTAACATCTTCGGAAAAGTGCTAAAAACACAAAATCTCGCAGAAGCGAGATTTTGATTTCAATTATTAATACTAATAGGCTCTAATTATACCTTTTAATAAGCTTTATCGTGAACTTTAGAAACAGCTCTTCCTGAAGGGTCATTCATATTTTTAAATGCCTCATCCCACTCTAATGCAATTTGTGTACTACAAGCTACACTAGCTTCTTGTGGAACAGATAAAGCAGCTGCATCACTAGGGAAATGCTCCGCAAAAATTGTTCTGTAATAAAACTCTTCTTTGTTAGCAGGCGTTTGTAATGGAAACTTATATTTGGCATTTGCCAATTGCTCATCAGAAACTTCAGCATCTACCACTTCTTTTAAAGTATCAATCCAACTATAACCTACGCCATCACTAAACTGTTCTTTTTGTCTCCAAGCTACACTTTCAGGTAACATATCTTCAAACGCTTTTCTAAGCACCCATTTTTCCATACGTTCGCCATTAATCATCTTATCTTTAGGATTGATCCTCATAGCCACATCCATAAATTCTTTGTCTAAAAAAGGAACACGTCCTTCAATTCCCCAAGCAGCTAAACTTTTATTTGCTCTTAAGCAATCGTACATGTGTAGTTTTTCTAATTTACGAACCGTTTCTTCATGAAACTCTTGAGCATTTGGTGCTTTATGGAAATACAAATAACCACCAAGTAATTCATCGGCTCCTTCACCAGACAATACCATTTTAATTCCCATTGACTTAATAACACGAGCCATTAAATACATTGGCGTACTTGACCGAATAGTAGTAATATCATAAGTCTCAAGGTTATATATGACATCTTTTATTGCGTCTAAACCTTCTTGAATGGTAAATTTTATTTCGTGATGCACTGTACCAATATGATCTGCTACTTTTTGTGCTGCAGCCAAATCTGGCGAACCTTCTAATCCTACAGAGAAACTGTGTAATTGTGGCCACCATGCTTCGGACTTATCATCAGATTCAATTCGTTTTTGTGCATATTTTTTTGCTATTGCAGACGTGATAGACGAATCTAATCCACCAGATAATAAAACACCATAAGGTACATCACTCATTAATTGTCTATGAACGGCAGCTTCAAGCGCTTCCTTAATTTCAGCAATACTTGTTTCGTTATCTTTTACGGCATTATAGTCTGTCCAATCACGCTTATACCATTGCACAAACTTGCCATCTTTACTACTCAAATAATGTCCAGGAGGAAATAATTCAATTTTTGTACATACGCCTTCCAAAGCTTTTAATTCTGAAGCGACATAAAAGGTTCCATTTTGATCCCAACCAATATATAATGGAATAATGCCCATATGATCGCGAGCAATAAAATACTCGTCTTTCTCGACATCATAAATAGCGAAGCCAAAAATACCATTAAGTTCGTCTAAAAAACTCACTCCCTTTTCTTGGTACAAAGCCAAAATTACTTCGCAATCACTTTCGGTTTGAAATTGATAAGAAGGAAACTGTTTACGCAACTCACGATGGTTATAAATCTCTCCATTAGCTGCTAAAATGAGTTGTTTATCTTCGCTCAATAAAGGTTGTTTACCTGAAGCTGGATCAACAATTGCTAATCGCTCATGAGCCATTATGGTTTTTTCATCACTATATATTCCACTCCAATCTGGTCCACGATGACGAATACGTTTAGCCATCTCCAATAACTGAGGTCTTAATTCTTCTGATTTCTGTTTTAGATCAAACGCACATACAATTCCGCACATAACTAAATTTCTTTTTTGATTATTAATAGAATACAAATATCAATTATAAGTTTAATATTTAAAACATAAAGCATAATTTAACTTACACTTTGTAACCAAAAAGTCAATTTTAATACTAAAAATAATTCTTTGACTAAAATTCAGATTCTTAACTTTGTAATTTGAAAGTAGAAATAAGCTCATGAAATTAGCAAAACTGTTCTTCCTGTTATTTAGCATTAGTATTGGTGCACAATCCACATGGCAACCTGCTCCAAACATTCTCTCAAATCCTAATGGTCAACGTTTTGACGACGTGTTTTTTTTAAATGAAAATTTAGGCTGGGCAGCTAATGGATACTATGCAGCTGTTTACAAAACTACTGATGGAGGTTTGAATTGGACTGAACAGCTCAATGAAAATGATATACCTGGTGGATACTATTTTAGAAACATCGAATTTTTAAATGAAGACATTGGTTTTATTGGAACACTAAACGGTACGTTCTTCAAAACCATTGATGGAGGAACAAATTGGACTGAAGTCACAAACATAACTCCAAATCCTAATGCACTTTGTGGCCTTGATGCTGTTGGAACTTCAACCGTTTATGGCTGTGGTGCTTATTTTAATCCAGCTCACATTATAAAATCAATAGATAGTGGAGATACTTGGACCTTTACTGATATGTCCAGTTATGCCAATGGTTTGGTAGAAGTTTTATTTTTAGATGAACTTACAGGATTCGCTTCTGGAAGTGGCGCTGATGGTGGACTGATTTTAAAAACAATAGATGGCGGAATATCTTGGACAGAGATTTACAACACAAATTTAAGTGGTGAATACGTATGGAAATTACAAACTCTTGAAGGCAATACTGATGTCATGTTTGGAGCCGTATCATCTGTAGGAGGAATTAATGGAAAATTAATTAAATCAATTGATGGCGGTGTTAATTGGGACAGCTTTGAAGCTGCAGAAACCGAAATTCAAGCGGTTGGCTTTATTACAGAAAACCATGGATGGATGGGTGGACATACTACAGGTTTTCAAGAAACTTTAGATGGAGGTCAAACTTGGAATGACTTAAATATTGGTAATAATTTAAATCGGATTTTCATTATTAACTCTACTACAGCGTATGCCTCTGGAACTACAGTTTACAAATACACGGAAGATACCTTAAGTGTTGAAGACTTAAGTCAAGAAGACAATGAACATTTAGATATTTCAATTTTTCAAAATCCCGTGGAAACTAATTTAGAATTTACCATTAATTTTAAGAGTGACGACAATATTCTTATTGAGCTTTACGACATAAACGGAAAATTCGTAAAACGGTTATCTCGAGACATCATAGTTCAAAAGACTTTAAAGAGCTACAACTTTAATGTTTCAGAATTAGCATCGGGAACTTACTTTATTGATTTTCATAACAATTCTGGAAGGTCCTCTTTAAAGTTTATAAAGAAGTAATCTTTTATTGTAAACTTTAACATGTAATTGCGACATTTAATATAATATTAAGACCAATAGGTTCTAAATTTAGAAAAAATTCAAAAACACCTAAAACAATTATGAAGAAATCAACGCTTATTTCAACTATTTCTATGGCATTTTTAATGCTTGTATCTATTAATATCAATGCACAGGATTATGCTGACTTAGATAAAAGCCCGATGGATGCGGCATCATACCCTACAAGTTATAAAGAATCTAAAAAGCTAATTAAAATTGTATACAGCAGACCACAGTTAAAAGAACGTCCACTTGAAAAACTAGCTCCTAACGGCGAAGTATGGAGAACTGGAGCAAATGAAGCTGCTGAATTAACTCTTTACACTACAATGGTGTTCGGTGAAAAGAAAGTAGATGCTGGCACTTACACATTTTATGTGATTCCTGGCGAAACAGAATGGACAGCTATTATTAGTAAAGACCTTAATGTTTGGGGGAGTTATTCTTACAATGAAGAAAACGATTTTGCTAGAGTAACCGTTCCGGTTGTAATAGCAAAGGAGTCAATGGAAGTATTTTCTATTGCTTTCTCAGAAGCAGATAAAGGCATAGAAATGCACTTAGCTTGGGATGACGTACGTATTACTATTCCTTTTGCAAGATAAAAAACAATTACTCTGATATTTCAGAACATAAAAAAAAACGCCTTAAGATTTTTAAGGCGTTTTTTTATGTCTAATTCTAACTATCTAATAATTACTTTTTGAGTTTTTGCTTGACTTGAATTATCAAGTTGAACTATATACACACCATCTTCTAAACTTGCCACATCTATTGTATGAACGTTCAAAGTAGGTTCTAAATCAGTTTCTAAAACCAATCGACCTCTTACATCAAATAACTGCAATTGTGTTTTTTCAAACAACTGACCACTAATTGTTAACGCTCGTGGCGTTTTAGTTGTGAAAATCTTCAAATCCTCTAACTCGTTTTCAGATGTGCCAAGAGTTTCATCAGCAAATCTTAAAAAGAAACGACCTGTGCCAACTAAATTCAAATTGGGAGTCATTACAAAATCAGTTTGATTTAATAAGGTAAAGGTATTATTCAATCGATCTTCTAAAAACACATCTGTTGATGCTAGTAAATCTGATTCTAAAATACTAACCGTTATTTGTTCGCTTGCATTTGAATTGATTCCTAAAGGAATGACTATGGATTCAAAATCTTCATTTGGCAAGGATTGAATAGCCATATCAATACCTGTATTGTCTTCGACAAGTTCAGAATAAATTGAAAAACCGCCAGCATTGTTTCCCCAAACTCCAGCGTCATACCCTGGATCTAATCCTAAGGTTGTGTTTTCAATAAAATAAAAATCGGTGCTTTTAGACGTATTGTTATTTGACAATTGTAATTTTAAATGGGTATTTACAAATTCATTATTTCGACCTAAAATAAAATCATCACTTGCACCTGTAGCTCTCATTGCTGGAGTAAATTCTAAATCATAAAGAGGAGCATTAGTTGGATCTGCACTCACAAAAAATCCTTGACCTGGAGCAATTACCGTAGAAGCTGTTGTATTTGCCAAATTATAAATGGTCCAGCCATCTAATACAGTTCCGTCATAGCCATATATTGCAGCAGTTCCAAAGTTCATTAAACTTAAATTGCTAACACCAGTACTAACTTCATGAAGAAGGAAATCCTGAACATTTAAATATGAAGGATAAGGATTTCCAACAAGGTTCCATTCTACTTCTGTTGGTCCAGAATTTGTAATGTCATGAGTTATAGTGCCATTATTAGCAGTTCCAGTAAATGTAAATGTACCATTATCGTCAGAGGCAGCTCTGTAGCCAACTCCAGCATCTAGAGTTGCAGTTTCAGTATCAGCATATGTAAGGTATTCACCAACTGTTTTATCATAAGGACCAAACAAGAATAAAGTTCCACCAGAATTACTTAAAATATTTGGATTAGCAGAAGCAAACGTATTAAATGCTTGACCTGTCAAAGGCGGAGAAATTAAATCATTACTACCAGTTTCACCAGAACCATTAATATTTACATGGCGATTGTAGTAAATTGTTCCAGTTATTGAACCATCAAGAATTAAACTAGAGTATGATGTTGATGACGATTCTAAAGTCACTGTTGGTGCTGTTAAAGTCACTCCAGTATTAATCGTGGCATCTGCGCCTTCTCTCACTTTTAAGCTTAATACAGAAACATCTGACGCTATGATAGTAGATTCACCTTCCATAACTACAGCATTTTTAATACCAGTATTTGGTGTTGGTGTTTCATTCCACGCATCATTGTCATACACTAAATGGTTAACGATTTGGTTAGAACCACTAGTTCCTGGCGACCCTAAATCTGGTGCATCAATGCCTTCTGATCTTTTGGCTGCTGCCCATAAGTTTCCATCGTTATTATCTTGAATGTTACTACCAACATATTCCATAGAAGCGCCAACTGGATTTGGCCAAACTGGTCCTCCATCGTAAGACGTAATATCTATTTGCGTGTTTTCGCCGTCTTCCAAAATAAGAACATCTGCCGTGTTATTGAGTATCGTACTTGCATACTGATAATCAACCACTACATTTCCATTGCTTGCTAAAACACTATTACGTGCTAAGACTACAAAACCATCTGAAGGTATAATCACATCACTCGCAATAACATGTGGTGAGGCATCTGCCAAATCATCTTTTATAGTCCAACCTTTTAAATTAATAGGCAGCTTTGTTGGGTTATACACCTCAAAATATTCGCCATTGGCATCAGTAACCGCATCTGGATTTTGCATGATTTCGGTGATGATGACCTCTATTTTTTCTTGTGGACTTATAAAGCCTTCAGATACATAGGTGTTAGCAACGGTTAACTCTTGCACATGGACTTCACCAATAGTGTAGAGCACTTTGGTATTGCCCACTTTTACATTATCTCCTCCACTGTCTATGCTTGTTTTATAAAGCGTTTGCGCTTGGCAAAAACTTATGGCAATCAAGCTGGTAATTACTGTTTTTAATATGTGTTTCATATTCTTTTATTTTTTTAATTAAAAAGCCCGAACTGGACGTACTTGCAAAGAATGGATTTTACTGAAATTGTTTTCATTTCCAGAACCAAATCCCCTAATAAACGCGTTATTACTTCCGTTTTCAAAAGAACTCCAATAGTTACCCGTCTGAAAACCACCAATATTTCCTGAATCTCCTGGACCAGTATTAATTCCATTTTGATCTGAATCCGCGAGATTAGTCCACATTAATTGTAACTCGAATCTTGAGGGTAAAAACCAATCACTATAGGTGCCATCATCATAGTTATCACATGCCTCGCCTGCCAATGTAAAACCGTCTGCCATATGACAAGCATTATTAACAATAGCCGTTGTATTAGCCTGTCCACTGCCTACTGCAGCAGCCGTACCAACACCTGTCCCAACGCATCCCCAAGAACTTGCTGGCAAGTCTGCAGTTGCAGCTATCAAACCATGTTCACCACTAGCATCTAAGTAAAAAATATAACCTCCTTTATAGAAATCTCCTAAGGCTGGAGCTGCACTAGCTGTGCCTCCAATGATATTAGTCCATTCTGTACCGTTATATACTTGAACTTCTCCATTGTCACCACAATTGGTACACCAGACGATTAAACCTGCAGCCACTGGTGCTGCAATTGAATTACGCTCAACCTCTGACATACGTGGCGGTAGAAATCCTTTTGTTGTAGAGTTTACATCTAATTGTGCTGAAGGGTCTGGACTTGTAGTACCAATTCCTATATCTCCATCGACATCAGATATAGAACCGTCCACTAAACTTGTACCATCCCATTTAGGAACTGTATTGGTTGTAACCGAAGCAACTTTTGGATCTGTTTCATCTGCAGAAGTGAATAATACTGGTAAATCAGTTAAATTATTATAACTTCCACTAAAGAGCGTTGGCTGATTGGTTAAATTGTTATAATCACCATTAAACAGAACTGGTACATTAGAAAGATCATTATAATTACCGCTAAATGTAGCATCTATATAATTAGCATCTGCATACTCTTTCGTCACTAAAGCTTTCGCATTTGTAATTTCTGAGATCTCAAAACTTGGCGCCGTAATCACACCATCATCATTTACTTTAAAAACCTGATTAGCTGAACCATTTTGGACAACGAAATCACCCGTTTCATTTTCATCATAATCCAACTGTATATGGACAGCATCATAACTACGAAGAAAAATATCACTTCCTAAATAATTCGGGTCTGAAGAAATAATACCATCATCGCCAGAAGTTGTATTTTGAGTACCACTTACAATAATATCTGGAGCAGAATCAACACTTGCTGTTAAGGTTCCGTTTAGTGTTGCATTACCATTTTTAAGTATGGTTAAGGCATTACTCTTATTACTATTATTAGATCCATTACCAATTTCAAATAAGGGATCAGTTTCTACCCAGCTATCTGTTGTACCTCCACCAACATTAAAACGACCAAGAGCTACAACATCATAGGCACGAGCAATAGTATTAATACCCATTGCGGTTGAATATTGACCTAGAGAATTTGTAAAGAATCCCATTGCGGTCGAAATTGTCCCTGTTGATGTTGAACCAAAGCCCATTGCTATTGATGTTGCACCTGATGCTTCGTTATTATGACCAAGAGCTGTTGAACGACTTCCAGAAGCCATTGTGCCATCTCCTAATGCTGTTGAATTATATCCTGACGCTTCTGTGTTTGCTCCCATTACGGCTGAGTACTGACCAGTGGCTCCTTTTGTTAAACTAGCAGTTGAAGAATAGCTCAAATCCACAGCATTCGCACCAACATTCCCAAAATTAGCAGCGATTCTGTCTATTTTTACTAAGCCATCGCCATTGCCTTCGTCTATAGCTTCTAAACCTGTGACATTAGCAGCAGTTTTAGCACTCAAGGCATAAGGTACTGCATTAAAACCTGTTGTACCCATATCTGTAAGACCAGAGCCTGAGTTAATTTGTGTGTTTAAAAAATAGTCGTCATTTGACCAGTTGATATTGGCATAAATACCACTGTTAACTGTACCATCACCTATATTAATAATGATGATACCATTGGCATCAGTCGTTGGTGTGTGCGTTTCTTGATACACATTATTAG
Organism: Psychroserpens jangbogonensis; assembly: GCF_000797465.1. Taxonomy (GTDB): domain Bacteria; phylum Bacteroidota; class Bacteroidia; order Flavobacteriales; family Flavobacteriaceae; genus Psychroserpens; species Psychroserpens jangbogonensis. Next base: position 24,230 of record NZ_JSWG01000012.1, read on the forward strand.
TTTCTCCTGCACCTTGATAAATAATAAATTGCACAGTCACTTGTGTATTAGCCACAACAGCGTTGTTGCCATCTTTAATAAGCGCTTTGTAATTGATACTGTTAGATTGTGCCATTGTTGTTATTGTAAACAATAAGAGCACTGCGAGCGAAATTTTTTTCATTTTAGTATTGGTTTCGGTTTGTAAAATCTTTAGTTAACATATAAGACCTTTGCATGAATTAGCACGCTAGGATTCTTTGATTCTACTCGAATGTAGACTTAAATAAAATGACATCAACATCTATTGTACGAATGGAAAATCAAGTGGTTATGTTACCGTTAGATCAACGAATTAACCGTTGGATAGCTCATGTTGTAATTATAAACAACAGGAACAATGCTCTTCATTTATGTATTGGTTTTGATTAGTATTGTTTTAAATATATGTTTCATAAGTTACTCTTTTGTTGTTTCTATTGTTGCTACAGCAACCTCATCTTCATTTGTTTTTGCAGTTTCTAAAGCAGAAAGCCTTGCCTCTAAACTGGCATATAATTTTTCTTTTTTCTCTAGCGCTTCAATTTTTTTGGCTTGTGTTTCAATAATAGCTTGCTGCTCTTGCATGCCTTTTATTAACACAGGTACTAAACTCACATAGTCTAGACTTAAGGTTTTATTCTCATCCCTTCCAACGCTAATCAACTCCTTTAAAATTGGCTGAACCTCTTGTGCTATAAGTCCTAAACTTCTGTGACTTTGAGAATCTCTATGTTTTTTCCAGTAATAACTTACAGGATTAAGTTGTAAAATGGTATTTAGCCCATAGTTCAAATCCTTTATGTCTGTTTTTAAGCGACGGTCTGAGTTTTGAGTTAATGAACCTGCTAATGTGGCATTACCATTTTTTAAAATGACTAAGGCGTCACTATGTGCTAGGTAATAGCCATTACCAACAACTAATAAACGATCTAAAGGATCAAAAGCTGTAGTATTTAGTGGTGTTGTTGCAACATTATAGTTTCCTAAAGTGGTTTGCCCCCAACTCTCGGCTATTGCTAGACTACCTAATGCCATTGAATTATCCCCAGAAGCGGTTGATCCGGCACCCATTGCTGTTGATCTAGTTCCTGAGGCTGTTGTTCCTTGACCTATTGCAGTGGAAAAATGCCCTGATGCTGTGTTTGTACGACCCATTGCTGTGGAATAATCACCTGAGGCTGTATTAGAGCTACCAAACGCTGTTGCACCTACTCCACTTGCGGTATTAGAAGCAGATTCAATTCCTGTGTTGCTGGTGGTATTGAAAGTAAACGGTGTATCAGGTGTATTCGTTAAATCATTATAATCACCGCTAAAGCCAGCATCGATATAATTAGCATCTGCAAACTCTTTAGTTACTAAAGCTTTAGCGTCTGTAATTTCTGAAATACCTAAACTTGGCGCTGTAATGGTACCATTTTTTAAAATGACTAAGGCGTCACTATGTGAATTGAATACTCCATTACCAACAACTAATAAACGATCTAAAGGATCAAAAGCTGTAGTATTTTGTGCTGTTGTTGCAACATTATAGTTTCCTAAAGTGGTTTGCCCCCAACTCTCGGCTATTGCTAGATGACCTAATGCCATTGAATTATCCCCAGAAGCGGTTGATCCGGCACCCATTGCCGTTGATCTAGTTCCTGAGGCTGTTGTTCCTATACCAATTGCAGTGGAAAAAAGCCCTGATGCTATTGTTTGACGACCCATTGCTGTGGAATAATCACCTGAGGCTTCTGTTAACCATCCCATTGCGATAGAATAATCTCCTATTGCTGTGTTAGTAGTCGATTCAATTCCTGTGTTGCTGGTGGTATTGAAACTAAGAGGTGTATCAGGTGCATTCGTTAAATCGTTATAATCTCCACTAAATACAGCATCTATATAATTAGCATCTGCAAACTCTTTAGTCACTAAAGCTTTAGCGTCTGTAATTTCTGCTATACCAAAACTTGGTGCTGTAATTGTACCATTTTTTAAAATGACTAAGGCGTCACTATGTGAATTGAATACTCCATTACCAACAACTAATAAACGATCTAAAGGATCAAAAGCTGTAGTATTTTGTGCTGTTGTTGCAACATTATAGTTTCCTAAAGTGGTTTGCCCCCAACTCTCGGCTATTGCTAGATGACCTAATGCCATTGAATTATCCCCCGAAGCGGTTGATCCTGCACCCATTGCTGTTGATCTAATTCCTGAGGCTTGATTACTTATACCCATTGCAGTGGAAAAATGCCCTGATGCTGTGTTTGTACGACCCATTGCTGTGGAATAATCACCTGAGGCTTCTGTTAACCATCCCATTGCTGTAGAATAATCTCCTATTGCAGTGGTTTGAAAACCAGTAGCCGCTGAATAGAGACCAGTAGCTCCTAGAGTCGTACTCGCGCCGGAAGAATAAGTCAAATCCACAGCATTTAAACCAATAGATCCATAATTAGCAGCAACTCTACCTACTTTTACTAAACCATTGCCATTGCCTTCATTTATGGTTTCTAAACCTGTGACATTGGATGCTGTTTCTGCAGTTTTAGCACTCAAGGCATAAGGCACAGCATTAAAACCTGTGGTCCCCATGTTTGTTAAACCACTACCAGAATCTATTTGAGTGTTTAAAAAATGATCGTCGCTAGACCAATCAATATTGGCATAGACACCACTATTAACTACACCATCTCCAATATTAATAATAATGATACCATTGGCATCTGTGGTTGGTGTGTGTGTTTCTTGATACACGTTGGCTTGTGCAACACCTTGTAAAACACGAAACTGCACAGTGACTTGTGTGTTGGCAACGACTGCATTACTGGCATCTTTAATTAAGGCTTTGTAATTGATACTGTTTGATTGGGCAACTGTTGTTAAAGTAAACAACATGAGCAATGCTAGAGTAATTCTCTTCATTTTAATATTGGTTTTGGTTGGTTAGTATTATAAAGCAGCCCGATTCTCTGGGGAAGAAGAAAACGAATCTTTAGATATCATCTAAGACCTTAGCGGCTATCAGTTGGCAAGGAATATACTTTTATGATACAAACATAATTTAAATTCTTGGTGCAAACAATACGTAGTTAACGCAAAAACTACGTAGTACTACTTAGTAATAAACTAGAGTAAATTACTAATAATTAACGAATTCAATATTTTCTTTTGCCCAATTGGTAAGTATATCTTTCTCTTTAACAAGACCTAATTTTGAAATAATATTAGAACGGTGTTTGTCTATCGTTCTCATGGACAAGGACAACAATTCTGCGATATCTTTGGTAGATTTTCCTTCGGCAACTAACTTCACAATAGTTCGTTCTGAAGCCGAAAGTAATTTTAATTTTTGCATTTGTGGAGCGACTTCATCATTAAAAATAGTATCAAAAACAAGGCTAAAGTATGGTGTTCCTTTATGCACACTTTGAATACAGTTATGTAATTCTTCAAACGGTTCGTCTTTTAAGATGTAACCCCAAATATTCAATTTTTTCGCTTTATAAACAAAGGCTTTTTCTTTATGTGAGCTGAGGATGATAAATTTAGTATCTGAGCCTTTTTCTTTGCATTTCTGGATGACTTCAAATCCTGTGAGTAATGGCATTTGTTCGTCTAAAACAGCTATATCTGGTTTTAAATCCATAATCTTATCTAAAGCTACTGCACCATTTTCTGCGACAGCAAGGACCTCGTAATTATAATCTTTAAGTTGATTGACTAAACCATTTAATAAAATAGGATGATCGTCTGCTACAATTAATGTGATATTGCTATTCATTTTTAAACTGGGATTTGAACTAATATGGATGTGCCTTCTGCTCTTTTACTTTTAATGGAAAAACTGCCTTTTAACATGCTGATACGCTCTGCCATGGTTTTTAAACCCAAACTGTTTTGTGTAATCTTATCACCAACATCAAAACCTTGACCGTTATCTTTTATTAAGATTTTAATGCCGTCAGTTTGTTTCAAAATATTGACAATTAATGTTTTTGCATTGGCATGTTTCAGCACATTATTCACAGATTCTTGAATAAACCTGTAAAAATTGAGTGATTCAATTTCATTAAAACGCTCATTAACATCGTCGATTTCTAAAGATATAAACATCTCAGTTTCTTCGTCTAAATCTAATAATAATTGTTCAATACTATCTGTAAGTCCGAGTTTAGCCAATGTTACAGGATACAAATCTCTAGAAATACTGCGCACTTCTTCTAAAGCATCATGAGCAAGGTTAGACAATTCTGTTTGATTTGTATTTTGAGCCTTCATTTTCAGCAATGTTATTTGTTGCCCAACGCCATCGTGTAAATCTTTTGCTATTCGGGTACGTTCTTCTTCTTGAGTTTTAATGAGCTCTTGTGAAAATACTTGTTGTCTTAATTCTCTTCGCTTGGCAGTTAAAAAAGAACGATAAAATATGATTCCACCAAACAGCACTAGTAAGCCCAAAGACCCAAAAAGTAAGAGTTGGTTTTTATTTTTATTTTTAAGATTTAGGACACTAATACTTGCCTTTTGGTTTTCAATTTCAAGATCTCGCTTTTCTGTTTCGTAGAGTGTTTGGTAATAGGCTAGGGATTTTAACTTTTGAACACTTGAAATCGAATCTTTAATGGCATAATGATTTAAAATGTGCTTTTTATAATTAATCTCGTCTCCATTTGCCTTATAAGCTTTTGCCAAGTATTGTTCGGCTGAAACAATATCTCCAATATGTGCTTTTTTGTTTTTTAATATTGATAATAACTCTGCGCTATTTTTTATCGCATTTTCGTAATCGCCCTTTGTAAATGCTAGAACTCGTTTTGCTTTTACAAGTTCTTCTTTTAGCCTATCCGTTTCATCTTTTTGGTAAATAATCTTCAGCTCTTCAAAATATGTTTCAGCTTGTACTATGCTATCGTTTTCACAATAGGCATGGACTAATTGCGTTAAAATTCTAGGCTTTACCACAAAACTATTATTTGTTTTTTCATTTGCTAAAAAGCACGCTTTAATATTTACTAATTGTTGTTCAAAACTTTCTATTCTTTTATTGTCTTCAGCTGCATTGAAATATAAGTTGGATAGAGCTCTATATCGATCTGTATCACCAATCATTATGATAGATTCATTCCGTTCTTTTTCGGCCTCTTCATAAAAAGCATTTCTACTATAGAGAATCGCTAATGCATTTTTTGCTCCAAGAATATTAGTGGTGTCTTTCAATTTTGAGAATATACTTGATGCTTCTTTTAAATGCTTAGAGGCTTCAGCGAATTCTCCTAATTCAGATTCATTATAACCTGTATACATAATGGCATAGCCCTTTAAACGCTCATCTTTTGCTTTTGAAGCGTAATCCTTGGCGATTGCATAATACTCAAATGACGTATCGAAATCTCCAGTATAGTAATAACTATCTGCTGCATTTAAATACATATAACCAATTGGACCAAAATCTGTTCCTTTACTTAATTTTTCATGATAGGTTTTGAATAGTTTGAGTCCTTCTTCTGGCTTTCCTAAATAATTATTTTGAAACCCAATTAAATCGGATACTCTTTGAGATGCTAATCTTAAGGAATCTAATGATATCGCTAAAGAAATGGTTTGACGTACAATTGAATCGTATTTTAATTCAGAATTACGATATGTGAGTTTTGTTAAGCTATCTAACCAAAAAAGACGTTCCCTTTTTTGAGTTTGCTGAATCTTAGAATTTGCAAATTCAATTTTGGTTTGTAATTCTATATCCTGAGCTGTTATTTGGAACCCAAATAATAAAATAACGGCGATAAGAATGTACTTCATAAGAACCTAGATAGATTTGTAAGATAATTCTTTTAGACCCCAAAATAGGGCTTAAATGGGTTTAGTTTAGAAACCCACACTCAACACATTGACTATAACTAATTTAAGGTATGTTTAAATATTTATGTGTTTGTAGAGACACCTTCCATTTTGGGTTTGCCATGACATAATCTACAATTTGCGGAACTACTTTATCTCGCTTACTCCATTCTGGTTGTAGATACAAAATGCAATCTTTATTTACTTTTTCCGCTTGTTCTTCAGCAAAACGAAAATCATCTTTATTATAGATGATGCACTTCAATTCGTGCGCTTTTTCATAGACTTCATCTGTAGGTAGTTTCATCTTTTTTGGAGATAGACAAATCCAATCCCAAGTACCTGTTAATTTATAAGCTCCTGAGGTCTCAATATGAGTTTGAACACCTTTAGCTTTTAACTGCTCAGTTAATGGTCCCATATCCCAAGTTAATGGCTCACCACCTGTGACAACAATGGTATTACTATACTTTACAGCATTCTCGACAATGGTTGAAGTTTCAGTAGGTGGATGCAATTCAGCTAACCAGCTTTCTTTCACATCACACCAATGACAACCAACATCGCAGCCACCAATTCTTACAAAATATGCAGCGGTACCTTTATGAAAACCTTCACCTTGAATGGTATAAAATTCTTCCATCAAAGGCAATAGTAATCCTTTGTCGATTTGTTCTTGTCGTTCTCTTCTTGTCATAGCCTGCAAATATATTGATTACTTGGCAGTATTCACTAGCAATATATTTTTCATTTTAGTACATTTTAAACTTGATTAAAATTATGCTATTTTTATGCAAATTTTGAATTATGAGTAGAGCGGACGATTTTTTAAAAGAAATCACAGAAGGAAACACCAATAAAGGTGAGTATATCACTTTAGGTTCTGCCATGTTAGATGGTGAAACATTGGCGAATGCATTTGTTAATGTGCCATTAAAAACCATGAATAGACATGGATTAATTGCTGGTGCAACTGGTACTGGTAAAACAAAAACATTACAGGTTTTAGCTGAAAATTTAAGTGAAAAAGGCGTTCCTGTTTTATTGATGGATATTAAAGGTGATTTGAGTGGTTTGGCAAAGCCAAGTCCAGGACACCCCAAAATTGATGAACGTCACGAAAAAATCGGAATACCATTTGATCCCAAGTCATTTCCAGTTGAAGTCATGACACTTTCTGAACAAGATGGTGTACGTTTAAGAGCAACCGTAAGTGAATTTGGACCCGTTTTATTATCTCGGATTTTAGACCTTTCTGATGCGCAATCTGGAGTAGTTGCAGTGATTTTTAAATACTGTGATGACAACAAATTACCATTACTAGATTTAAAAGATTTCAAAAAAATATTACAATATGCTACCCAAGAAGGTAAAGCTGAATTCACAGAAGCTTACGGAAGAATTTCAACGGCATCTACAGGAGCTATTTTGAGAAAAATAGTTGAGCTAGAACAGCAAGGTGCTAACTTATTCTTTGGTGAGGCCTCGTTTGAAGTTGATGATTTATTGCGTGTTAATGACGAAGGAAAAGGGTATATCAACATTATCAGATTAACTGATATTCAAGATAGACCAAAATTATTTTCAACATTTATGTTGAGTTTATTGGCTGAAATATATTCTACATTTCCTGAACAAGGTGATAGTGGTCGTCCAGAACTTATTATGTTTATTGACGAAGCGCATTTAATTTTCAATGAAGCTTCAAAAGCCTTATTAAATCAAATTGAAAGTATCGTTAAATTGATTCGTAGTAAAGGTGTTGGTTTATATTTTGTAACCCAAAATCCAACTGATGTTCCAGAAGCTGTTTTAGGTCAACTCGGACTGAAAGTTCAGCATGCACTTAGAGCATTTACAGCGAAAGACAGAAAAGCGATTAAACTCACAGCACAGAATTATCCTGATACAGAGTTTTACGATACTGCAGATGTATTAACTTCTTTAGGAATTGGTGAAGCACTTGTTTCCGCTTTAAACGAAAAAGGAAAACCTACGCCTTTGGCTGCTACTATGATGCGAGCTCCAATGAGCAGAATGGACATTTTAAGTGAGAGTGAATTAGGTGCGCTTTTAGCAAAATCTAAATTAGCAAGAAAATACAACAAAGAAGTAGATAGAGAAAGTGCTTATGAAATGCTCAATAAAAAAATTGAGGTTGCAGAAGCAGAAGAAGCTAAAGAAAAAGCACTTAAGGAAAAAGAAGCACTTAAAAAGGCCGAAACGAAACAACGCACAAGACGAACAAGCACAAGACAAAACCCAATTATTAAAGTATTAACAAGTCCAACTGTTATTAGAAGTGTTCTTGGTATCCTGACAAAATTATTAAAATAACAATACCCAATTTTTTATATTTATGAATAAATCCCTAGTTACATTAGTACTTATTGCCTTACTCATTGTTGGTTGTACTAAAGAAAAAAAACAAGATCCATTTCAAATTGGGAAGCAACACATTGGTTTGCTAACCGATTCTACTCAGGTTAAAGATTTAGAATTAATTTTCCCTTCAGATTCTATTGTGAAAAATATCATGGGAGATGAGTTTACAGGAGACATCAATGACATAGAAATTTACGATACAACTGGAAAACAACTCTTAACCCTTACTCCTACGCAATCTTTAGATTCTACTGCTGTAATTAAAAGCATTCATATTACAGATTCACGATATAAAACGGATAAAAATGTATCTACAATGAGCACATTTGGAGATATAAAGAACAACTATAAAATTTCGGGAATTTCAACACTAATTAATTCAATAGTCATTTCGGTGAATGAGATTAATGCCTCATTTACTATAGACAAAAAACAATTACCAGCTAGTTTACAGTTTAACATGGACTTAAAAATTGAAGCTGTCCAAATACCTGATAATGCTGAAATTAAATATTTCATGGTATATTGGTAGCAGAATAACAGTCTTTGACACGCTGTGATTTTGAAAAATTAAACTTAATAATGAGAAAATACACTGTACAAAACTCCCCATTTGTTGTACCTACTACTGATGGAAAAGTTATTAATGAGCACTTCGGACTAGCCACAGATGGCAATTCTGAAATAAGCATTGCTCATATGATTGCTCCTCCAGGTTGGAGTGAACCTTTTCAAACTCCAAAATTTGACGAATATACTTTTATAATTAAAGGTAAAAAACAATTTATAATTGAAGGAGAAACAGTGGTCTTAGCAGAAGGTCAGTCAATTAAAATTGAAAAAAACACTAAAGTTCAATACTCAAATCCATTTACCGACGTTTGTGAATATATTGCTATTTGTAAGCCAGCTTTTTCAATGGAATTAGTTAATAGAGAAGAGTAGATGAAATATATAATTGCAAAATTCATAGGTAGTATAATCAATTTTATTAGTCTATTTTCTTCGCTAACAGCAGGAAAAATGGCTATTAAATTATTTTCATCACCTAAGAGAAAAAGATTAAAAGAATCAGAGAAAGACTTCTTAGAAACTGCATTTATTGAAGACATAAAATACAATGACATGAGTATCATGACCTACCGATGGTTGGGCAAAAAAGATACAGTTTTGTTGGTGCATGGTTGGGAAAGCAATTCGTTTAGATGGAAAGACTTAATTGTAAAACTTACAGCTTCAGATTTTAATGTCATTGCACTTGATGCTCCGGCTCATGGTAGATCAAGCGGAAAGCTCTTCAATGCTGTAATATATTCTGAATGTATTAATGTTGTAGCACAAAAGTTTAATGCAAATATTGTTATTGGGCATTCTGTTGGTGGAATGGCAACAACGTTTTTTCAACATAAATATCAATTACCTACAATTGAAAAACTAGTATTGCTTGGAGCACCTTCAAATTTTGTAGATGTTTTTGGAAGATATATTGATATGATGGGTTACAACACTAGAATTTCAAAAGCTATGAATAACATTATTCATGAACGTTTTAATTATAAACCAGAACATTTTAATGCTGCGAAGTTTTCAGAAACCATAGCAGCTGAAGGCCTATTAATTCATGATAAACACGATTCTATAATTCCATATAGTGATGCCGAAGATTTTAAAAATTTCTACAAAAATTCTAAATTAATAACTACTGAAGGATTTGGTCACGGATTAAAGTCTGAAACTGTTGATGAACATATTTTGGCATTTGTAAGTAATTAGTTTGTTGTACTTTTGAATATGTCTGAAGAATTAAAAAGAATCAATAAATACCTTAGCGAAGCTGGTCATTGCTCACGTCGTGAAGCAGACAAACTCATTGAAGCTAGACGCGTAACCATTAACGGAACTGTACCTGAAATGGGAACAAAAGTTGGACCTACTGATGAAGTCCATGTAGATGGTGAACTCATAAAAAACACTAAAGAGGCTTTTGTTTATTTGGCTTTTAATAAGCCAATTGGCATTGTTTGTACCACAGACACTCGAGTTGAAAAAGACAACATAATAGATTTTATAAATTATCCCAAACGAATTTTCCCTATAGGTCGATTAGATAAACCTAGTGAAGGATTGATTCTTTTAACTGATGATGGTGATATTGTAAATAAGATTCTACGTGCCAGTAATAATCACGAAAAAGAATACTTAGTAACCGTCGACAAACCTATTTCTCAAACTTTTATTACACGAATGTCTGGTGGTATTTTCCTTGATGAATTAAAAAAAACAACGAAGAAGTGTGAGGTTGAAAAACTAAGCAAGTATTCTTTCAGAATTGTATTAACTCAAGGTCTTAACAGACAAATTAGACGTATGTGTGATTATCTAAATTACGATGTACACACTCTAAAACGTGTTAGAATTATGAACATTGGTTTAGATATTCCAGTTGGAGAATACCGAGAACTAACACAAGAAGAATTTAAAGAACTGACTGTTTTACTTGAAAATTCACAAATGAATTATCAAGCAAATTCAACTAGAAGATAATAGTTAATTTTGAATAATTAGTTTTAAACTATGTCCAAAATCTCACCCTTTCATATAGCAATTCCTGTTCATAATTTAGAGGAATGTCGAACCTTTTACAGAAACATTCTTAACTGTGAAGAAGGCAGAAGTAGTGATCATTGGGTCGATTTTAATTTATTTGGGCATCAATTAGTTATTCATTACAAACCAAAAACAGAAGAAAAACTTCACACAAATGCTGTTGATGGAAAATCTGTTCCAGTGCCTCATTATGGTGTTGTACTGCCATGGCAGATATTTGAAGAGTTTTCGAAATCACTAATACAAAAAGAGGTTCACTTTATTATTAAACCATACATCAGATTTGAAGGGCAAATTGGTGAGCAAGCCACTATGTTTTTTTTAGATCCAGCGGGAAATGCTTTAGAATTTAAATCCTTTAAAGATATCACTCAACTTTTTGCTAAATAAAAAAAAACACCTCTAATCTTTTTACAGATTAAAGGTGCTGAAAGTTGCTAAAAAATCAATTACTTTGGTTGGTTATTTATCTAAAACAACTTTTTTAATTTTAGTTCCATCTTTAGTAATCACTTTTAAGTAATATACTTGACTTGCTAAGCCAGACAGATTAATATTTATTTCCTTGTCTCTTATCTTATTAAATGATTGACTAAATATTCTAGTTCCAATCAAATCAAAGAGTTCTACTGTTGCACTATCATCAGACAATCTATTAGGCTTGATAGTCAGTTTACCACTAGTTGGATTAGGATACAAATCAAAATCAAAACTACCGTTTCTACCAAACATATTATTGTAATAATCAGCTTTAGTACATGTTGAATTCAATGTGATTTCACAAGTTGTTGTGCATCCATTTGCATCTGTAACTTCAACGATAAAAGTTGCATAACTCAGACCTGGGATATAAGTCATCTCTTGATTTTCAGATCCAGACTCAATTTCCCACATTCCCATGTATCCTGACTTATCCATAGACCATGAATAGGTATAAGGTCCTACACCTCCTAATTGAAGTACATTTATACTATTATTAACCCTATCATTACATCTAATCTCATTTCCGCCAAAAGATTTACCAATTTTACAACTCAACTCATCTGGTTGTCCAATTTCAACTAATCTTCCATCAACACATGGATTCTGAGATCTTGAAGAAAAGTCTTTTTTACTATTAGAGCTCATTCGAGTCAATTCGTTTGCAATTAACTTAGCTTCTACAACATAACTTCCAGGAGCAAAGTATTCTTGTCCACTTAAATCTGGACCAATCCCATTCAATCTAATTGTATAAAATGCGCCTTCGCTCAAACTTTCTATAGTTATTGTCCCGTCATCAAGTCCATAACAAGTGGCATCCGTAGAGCTTACTTGAACATCAACAAGAACCGGTTCAACTATTATTATCTCTTGAGAAGTCATACAATCAACATCATTATTACCATCAAAATAAGCCACAACTGTGTAAGTTCCTGGCACATAAAGCATATTTGCATCATAAGGGTTTCCATTTACGGTAACTGTTGCTCCATTTGTAACAAGATCTACTGTTATTGTACCATCATTAAGTCCAAAGCATGTAACATCTGTATAAGACAATTGTAAATCAATCACCTCTTTAGTCAATTCTGAACTACTCATTGCTGAACAACCGTTATCATTATCTGTAACTGTTAAGGTATATGTTCCAACTTCATCAACTGTGATATTTTCTGTAGCTGCAGAATAACCGTTTGGTCCACTCCAAGAATAAGATAAATCTGCATCTGGATTAGTAGAACTTCCACTTCCATCAAATGTTACTTCAAAAACTGTACAAGTTAATTCTGCATTTGCACCTGCATCAGCTGTTGGTGCTGTTGTATCTGATGTTACCTCAGCATTGCTCATTGCTGAACAACCATTATCATTATCCGTAACCGTTAAAGTATACGTACCAATTTCACTTACTGTGATTTCTTCTGTTATAGCTGAATATCCATTTGGCCCACTCCATTCGTATGATAAATTTGCGTCTGGATTAGTTGAACTTCCTGAACCTGTTAATGTCACCTCTAAAGTTGTACACGTCAGTTCTGCATCTGCTCCTGCATCTGCACTTGGTTTGATATTATCAATAGTTACTTCTGTAGTACTCGATGCTGAACAACCAGTTAATGTTTCGGTAACCGTTAATGTGTAACTTCCAATTGCGTCTACTGATGGATTCTGTTCATTAGAAGAATATCCATTAGGACCTGACCAAGAATAAGTAACACCTGCTGTGGTACTAGATCCAGATAACTGAACACTTAAAGTTGAACAGCTCAATTCTCCACCTGAGGCAGTTACTTCTGGTAAAGCATTTACAACTACAGTAACGGTTGCAGAAGCGTCATCACAAACAATACCTTCAGATTCTCTAGTATATGTATATACCCCAACTAATTCACCTGATTGGAAAGTTCCATCTGTTGGATCTCCATTAGGATCAGCCCAAGTACCTCCAGTCTCAGCTCCTGTCAATTCACTAAATAAGTCATATTCAATTGTATCATCAGAACAGATAGTCAATGAACCATTCTGTCCAGCATTTACTGGTGAATCAAAGTCTACTACTAAATCCATTGAATCATCACCACAAACACCTAATGCAGATTGTATTGTGTATCGTAATCTAAATTGACCTGCACCATTATCTGGGAAATCTACGCTAGATGCGTTATTTAAATCTAACTGTGAAGGTCCATTAATTTGAGTCCAACCTCCATTAGCAGGTATTCCATTCTCTAAATAAGAGAATAAATCTACATCAAATTTATCTGAACCACATAATAGATCATCATTATCATTTCCAGCATCAGGTGGTGTATCAAATGTTATGTCTAAATCCATTGCGTCGTCATCACAAACACCTAATTCAGACTGAACAGTATATCGTAATTTGAAATTTCCTGCACCATTATCTGGGAAATCAACATTTGCAGCATTGCTTAAATCTAAATTAACCAATCCTGATACTTGACTCCATTCTCCATTGGTAGCAACTCCATTCTCTAAATAAGAGAATAAATCTATTCCAAATTGTTCGCCACAGAAATCATCTGAATTATCATCACCAGCACCAACTGGTAAATCGAATGCTATTGCTAAATCCATTGAATCCTCATCACAAACTCCTAATGCTGACTGAACAGTATATCGTAATGTGAAGTTTCCTGCTCCATTATCTGGGAAATCAACATTTGAAGCATTACTTAAATTTAAATTAAATGGTCCATTAATTTGAGTCCATGCTCCATTGGAAGCAACGCCTCCATCTAAATAAGAGAATAAATCTAGTCCAAATTGTTCGCCACAGAATTCATCTGAATTATCATCACCAGCACTAACTGGTAAATCGAATGCTATTGCTAAATCCATTGAATCACTTGCACAAATACCTAAATCTGATTGAAGCGTATATCTCAATGCAAAGTTACCTGCACCATTATCTGGAAAATCAACACTTGAAGCATTATTTAAATCTAATGCAAATGGTCCGTTAATTTGAGTCCATTCCCCATTAGTAGCAACTCCAGCTTCTAAATAAGAGAATAAGTCTAGTCCAAATTGTTCGCCACAGAATTCATCTGAATTATCATCACCAGCACTAACTGGTAAATCGAATGCTATTGCTAAATCCATTGAATCACTTGCACAAATACCTAAATCTGATTGAAGCGTATATCTCAATGCAAAGTTACCTGCACCATTATCTGGAAAATCAACACTTGAAGCATTATTTAAATCTAATGCAAATGGTCCGTTAATTTGAGTCCATTCCCCATTAGTAGCAACGCCTCCATCTAAATAAGAGAATAAGTCTAGTCCAAATTGTTCGCCACAGAAATCATCTGAATTATCATCACCAGCACTAACTGGTAAATCGAATGCTATTGCTAAATCCATTGAATCACTTGCACAAATACCTAAATCTGATTGAAGCGTATATCTCAATGCAAAGTTACCTGCACCATTATCTGGAAAATCAACACTTGAAGCATTATTTAAATCTAATGCAAATGGTCCGTTAATTTGAGTCCATTCCCCATTAGTAGCAACTCCAGCTTCTAAATAAGAGAATAAATCTAGTCCAAATTGTTCGCCACAGAATTCATCTGAATTATCATCACCTGCATCCAAAGACTCGCTTCCTTCAACATTAAACGTTGAACTACAGCTTACACCATCTGGATTACAACGATCTATTGCTCTAAAGTTAAATGACAATTCAATATTCGTATCACAAGAAGAATCTGGTAAGCTAGGGAATGTTCCTAAATTATCTGTTGCATTACATCCTCCTGTTTTAGTGAAGCCTAACTTCCATGCATCATATGCATCTTGAATTTCTTGAACTGTTGAAGATGAATCTAAATTAACTCCTGCAGGGCAGTCTACCTGTAAATTAGGTGATCTTGTAATAGTAAAACTTGCCGTCTCACTCTTATTCTCACATAAATCTGTTACATTATATGTTACTTCAACTGTACCTCCCGAACATAAGCCTGGTGCACTATAAGCACTTGCTAATTGTCCTGAAGCATCACATCCTCCAGTGAAACCAAACTTATCTAAAAACGCTTGGAAAACTACATTTAATGCTGCATCATCATAATCACAGGATGCATAACTCTCGTCTGCTACTTCTGTAGCTTCTAAAGTTGACACAAAAGCTTTTACTGTAAAACTGCAAGTAATAGCCAATGTCTTTGCACAATCATCACTAGCATTTACATCTACTGAGATTATTTGATCTGCACTACCACATTGTGTTGGTGCTTGTAAGGCTGATACATCAGTAGAATATTCTACCTCTGCATTACAACCTCCCGTTGCACTAAAGTTTGCTAATACTGCTGCTTTCCAAATATTAAACGCAGCCAATATCTCTGCATCTGTTGAACAACCATCTACTTCATTGACTGTTGGACAGTCACCAACTAAAGCTAAATCATTTGAATAAGCAGGAACTGTAAAAGTCGCTGTTACTGGTGTTGTTTCACCGCAATCATCTTTTGCATTTATATCTACTGACAATACTTGTGCTGAATTATTACAATAACCATCTACTGAAAGTGTCGTTAAATCTACTGAATACTCAACAGTAGCAGCACAACCACCTGATGCCGTCATATTTTGTAGTGCAAGCATCCATGCTGCAAACTCATCTGCTGGGTTTACACAAGCTAATGTTGTAACATCTGTTGGCTTTGGACTTAATGATAAGTCATTTGAATATGCACCTAAAGTAAATGTACATTCAGTACCAGCTTGACCACATAGATCAGAAGCACTTATAAATACAGATATTTGTTGTTCACTTAAACCACATTTCGTAGGCTTCACTAAAGAATTCAAAGCAGGATTAATATCGACATTGATAGCTCCACAAGAACCATTAGCTGTCATTGCTTGGATACCTGAAACCCAAGTATTCCATGCATTATCTATATCTGTATCACTAGCACACCCATCCAAATTAGGATCTGATGGACAATCTGAGATTACTATATTTTCTACATAAGCACCTAGTGTAAAAGTACATTCAATTGGAGAAGTTACTCCACAATCGTCTTTTGCATTAATACTTATTGATACTACTTGTTCTGAATTCCCACAAACAGTTGGTTTAATTAATTGACCAATTGGTGTAGAATATTCTGTTATCGGGTTACATCCTCCTGCTGCTGAAATCGCATTTAATCCATTAATCCATGTTGTCCAAGCTGAGTCAATTTCTGAAGGTGTAGCACAACCTGTCAGTTCGGGATCTCCAAGACAGTTTCCAGATAAAGTTAATGCTGGCACTGTAAATATAAAATCACGAGTACAAGTTACACCTGTTATATCCTGACCATCATCAGTTAAATAATAAGTTCTAGTAATAGTTATTCCATTACAAATATCTCCTGGATTACTATCTTCATGTCTAATACCTGCTGTTCCACAAGTTTCTACATTTGAAAATACATCAGTAAGTTCTCCTTCAGAATCTCCAGAATCATAATTAGATGGTATGGTAGCTGTACAACTTTCAATTGGCACATCTGCTAAACTATTACATGTTGCTGTTGGGTTACATAAAGACTCAGTCACTTCTGCTTGTGAAGAATCACTTAATGGATCTCCTACTGGTGTTTGTCCTGAAACATTAGCCGTATTAATAAAAGGAAATGCTTGTCCTCCTGTAAATGTATGCTCATAATAGTAGGTTATCGATTGACCAGATGTCATAGAAGTTTGAAAAACTGGTAACAAATTGGTGTCATCTATACTTATATCTAAATCTGAAAAATCCATATTACTTATGGTTTGCTGACCGTCATTTGAAATGGTAAAGCAATACGTCACTTTAGAATCATTTGGATTAGGAATGGTTTTAGCACCATCACAAGTTACTCCTCCATTATGTCCTGCATATACTGTTTTCTCTAGTGACAAATCGTTATTACATCCACTTTGAGCAATATCTAAGAAACATTGCGTTAAATCACCTTCAGAAATTAAACCATAATCTGCAGTTAACACTGTTAAGGCTGGATTTGTTGGTCCATCATCAACAATTGATCCTGAAATTGCTGCAAGATTAGATGCCGTAATTCCTGTACCTACACCTAACATAAACATATGTGAGCCATCTTCTTTTACTTCACAAGCTTCATCTAATGCATTACTTAAAGAAATGGCTGCTCCTTGACTTGTTAGAATAACTCCATCGGAATCTCTTATATAAGCCGTAGGATTACCATCAGTCATAAATAAAACAATATCTGCCGTTTGGATCGCGTTAAGATCTAAAACTTTATTTAAAGCATCTTCCCAATTGGTATATTGACTAGTCGTATTATTTCGATTTCCATATTG
This sequence comes from Psychroserpens jangbogonensis, assembly GCF_000797465.1. Classification (GTDB taxonomy): domain Bacteria; phylum Bacteroidota; class Bacteroidia; order Flavobacteriales; family Flavobacteriaceae; genus Psychroserpens; species Psychroserpens jangbogonensis. The sequence goes on from NZ_JSWG01000012.1 coordinate 41,903, forward strand.
CGCCACAAGACCTGTTGTAGCATTTTCTAACCCATTAATATAAGCTTGATTTACGGTATTCCAATTTGTAAATCCACCATATGTTGGGATATCTGCACTAGAAGCGAATTCAACAAAAGCCATTTGAGCTCCTGTATCTTTTAATGCATTAGCCAATGCCAAAGAAGCAGCTTCAACCTGAGCCTCTGTTGAAGCACCTATTGAACCTGATTCATCTAAAACTACAGCTACATTTAATGCATTACACGAAGGTGAGGGGTTTATTGGATTTAAACATACATTTCCAACTGTTGTGGTATGATTTGAGCTAGTTGTATCACAACTTCCATTATCAGTCCAATGCGCACGAATATTTCCGTTAATAGTAGACACCCACGTGAAAGGTGAGGGTCCATGAGCAAGAACATTGTCTGATGTATCTGTAATTGTAACATATTTATCAGCTCCATTACGCACACAACTGAAATCATAAGATTCTCCTAAAATAGCTCCTGAGAGATTGGTATATTCTTTAGTATAACTGTTAGTTGCTATTGTAGTTAAACCAATTGAAGGAATTGCTACAGTAGCAGCTGGATATAAATCAGTATTAATACATTGAGCATATCCAAATTGAATTGAACTAATAGAAATAAAAAACAGTAACAAGATTTTACTGAATAAAGTCACTTGTTTCTGACAACAACTCGCATCCAACTTAGTTGAACTAATAGCAAAGGTTTTCATAATGATTGGTTTTTTTGTTAAACCAAACATAAATGTGTTACAGGTTAGTGTAAACTTGGGTTGATAGGCTATTAATCAACCATAAAAAAAATGCTATTGTATGTTAAATAATATCTGTAGGGAAAATATGATATTAAATCCGATGAAATGTACAACAAAATGAACATGAACAACTCACTTTTAGACTATTCCCAAAAAAAATAGTTTAAAAGATTAGGGTTGTAGGAAAATTCTTTAACACTATCAAATAAACTAAAAAACTGTTTAGCAACAGTATACATAAATTATATTTTAAAGCTTTTTCGTAGCGAAGACAAATAAAAACCTAAATAAATAATTAAAAATAAAGGAACAATTATTAATTGAGTCATAATTATATAATATGGCCACTCACCAAAATAATCTAGTAGAGATGCTGAATTTGGCTTTTCATTAAGGTAAAAATAATTTGCATCAAGGAGAAAATTTATAGTCACCATAAAAACAACATACAACTGAAGCGCAAAAAATGAAATAAAAACACTTTTAAATCTAGGTCTCATTTCTAGAACAAAAATGGCATAAAAAATTATAGATAATAGCCCTAGATGCACAATCCAGTATCTGAAATAATCAAAACTTGGAAATCCAAATGCAATATCTGGGGTTAATACAGCTTGTAAGGTTCCGGCTATAATCCAAAACACTAAAATTTCGAACATCCAATACTTTCTATAATAAGAGAAAATTGGGATTAATAATGCCATTAAACTACATAGATAGAGTGGTAAATCTGTTCTAAAATCATAAGATTTAAAAAAAATATGATAAAAATGATATAGAAAAACGGTTAGTGAGACAAATATTGTCAATCCATTAAAAAGGTTTTGTTTCACTTTCGGGTTTGAAGATTGTTTTCCATACCTGATAAATAAAACAGAAAACGAAACAGCAATTATAATAGGAAGAACATGTTCTAAACTACCAATACTTACACGTTGTAATGATAAAAAACCTATAAAGTTCATAAAGCAATTTAGCAAAATTGATTTACATACGTTGTTCTCTAGCTAGTAAGGTATTTTTAAGTAGCATTGCAATTGTCATTGGACCAACACCTCCTGGCACTGGCGTAATGAAGCTTGCTTTTTTACTTACATTCTCAAAGTCTACATCTCCAGTAATTCTATATCCTTTTGGAGAACTTTCATCAGGAACTCTAGTAATTCCAACATCAATAATAACAACATCATCTTTAACCATTTCTGCTTTTAAAAAATTAGGAACTCCAAGTGCTGAAATGATAATATCTGCTTGAGATGTAATCTGCGTGATGTTTTTTGTATGGCTATGGGTTAAAGTAACTGTAGAGTTTCCAGGGAATCCTTTACGTCCCATTAAAATACTCATAGGTCTTCCAACGATATGACTTCTTCCAATAACAACAGTATGCTTACCATTAGTTTCTACTCCATAACGATCTAGCAATTCTAGAATTCCAAAAGGTGTTGCTGGAATAAACGTACTCATATCTAAGGCCATTTTTCCGAAGTTTTCAGGATGAAATCCATCAACATCCTTACTTGGGTCTACGGCCATTAATACTTTTTGTGTATTAATTTGAGGAGGCAATGGCAACTGAATTATAAAACCATCAATATCATCATTTTGGTTTAATTCTTCAATTTGATCTAATAACTCAATCTCACTAGTTGTATTAGACATGCGTACCATTGTAGATTCAAAACCTACACGTTCACATGCTCTAACTTTACTACCAACATAAGTTAAACTTGCTCCATCATTACCAACAATAACTGCAGCTAAATGCGGTACTTTTTCACCTTTAGCTTTCATTTTTCTGACTTGCTCAGTAATTTCATCTTTAATGTCATTACTTACTTTTTTTCCATCTAAGAGTGTCATGTTGGTCTGTTTTTATAATATTATTTTCTAAAGAGCTATTATTTCATTCCTTTCATAGCTTGCATCATCGCTTTTCCTTTTCCACCTTGCATCATCTTCATCATTTTGCTCATTTGATTGAATTGCTTTAATAATTGATTAACTTCTTGAACAGAAGTTCCTGAACCTTTTCCGATTCGTTTTTTTCTACTAGCATTAATAACTGAAGGATTAGATCTTTCATCTGGTGTCATAGAATGAATAATCGCTTCAATTCCTTGAAAGGCATCATCATCAATATCAACATCTTTCATCATTTTTCCAGCACCAGGAATCATTCCGATAAGGTCTTTCATATTACCCATCTTTTTGATTTGCTGAATCTGCTTTAAGAAATCATCAAAACCAAACTGATTTTTTGCAATTTTCTTCTGAATCTTTCTTGCTTCTTCTTCATCGTATTGCTCTTGAGCTCTTTCAACAAGAGATACAACATCTCCCATTCCAAGAATACGATCTGCCATACGTGATGGATAGAACACATCAATAGCTTCCATCTTCTCACCTGTACCAATAAATTTAATTGGTTTATTAACTACGGATTTAATAGATATTGCTGCTCCACCTCGAGTATCACCATCTAATTTGGTCAAAATAACACCATCAAAATTTAAGATGTCATTAAATGCTTTAGCCGTATTTACTGCATCCTGACCTGTCATAGAATCCACAACAAATAGTGTTTCTTGAGGCTGAATCGCTTTATGAATATTCGATATTTCGGTCATCATAGCTTCATCAACTGCTAGACGACCAGCAGTATCAATGATTACTACATTATGGCCATTTGACTTTGCATGAGCTATACCTGCTTGTGCAATAGCTACTGGATCATTGTTTCCTTTATCACTATAAACATCAATTCCTATTTGGTCTCCAACGATATGCAATTGATCAATTGCTGCAGGTCGATACACATCACAGGCAACTAATAAAGGGTTTTTAGTTTTCTTGTTTTTTAAATAATTCGCTAGTTTTCCTGAAAAAGTTGTTTTACCAGAACCCTGAAGACCTGACATTAAAATAATACTAGGAGTTCCAGAAAGGTTAATCCCTTCAGCATCTCCTCCCATCAACTCAGTAAGTTCATCTTTTACAAGCTTCACCATTAACTGTCCTGGCTGTAAACTTGTTAAAACGTCTTGACCTAAAGCTTTTTCTTTAACTCTATTAGTAAATTCTTTAGCTATTTTAAAGTTAACATCGGCATCTAGTAACGCTCTTCTAACCTCTTTTAAAGTTTCAGCAACATTGACTTCAGTAATACTTCCATGTCCTTTTAAAACATGTAACGCCTTATCTAACTTTTCACTTAAATTATTAAACATAGTCTTTCTTCAGATTAATTAATACGCCATAATTATTCTAGGTGTATTTGGAAAGATGCAAATTTAAGGATTTGTGATGTATTTATAAAGTGATGAACTATAAATTAAAACAGAAAAAAGGATTGCTATGACCACAATCCTTTTTTACCAACTAAAAACTAAAACTAAAAACCAAGCGGTTCAGCTTTAATAACTATTTATGAATTTTTTAAACAATAGTTATTATTGACATCCATTTTATGAACTATTCAACAGAATCAATAAATTATACTATTGTTTTATTATATAACAGCTAAATATAAAAATCCCCTACCTTTAGCAAAATTTCAAACTTAGCTTCAAGTTTCAAACTATGTCAAAACCGCTTAATGACAACATCTGTGAAGAACGGTTATTCTCATCACTGTTCAACAAATACTCCGAAGACCTAAATAACTTCTTGTTTTATAAGTTTGGTAGCACACTGAGTCCTAGCGATAAAGTTCAAGAAGCCTTTGTTAAACTTTGGGAAAACTGTGGAAAAATAGCGCCTGACAAAGCCAAAAGCTTTTTATTTACTACTGCTAATAATTTAATGCTTAATGCCTATGCGCATCAAAAAGTAGTTCGTAAACACGAGCAAATAAAACCAAAATTTAGCACAAATGAAACGCCTGAATTCCTCTTACAGGAAAAGGAATACCATGCAAAATTAAATAAAGCCATTGCAAATTTAACCGAAGCGCAACGCGTTGCATTTTTAATGAATCGAGTTGAAGGGAAACGCTTTAAAGAAATTGCCCAACTCCTAGACATTTCAACTAAAGCAGTTGAAAAAAGAATCTATGGTGCATTAAAAAAATTGAGAAAAGATATTGAAGAATTATAATGAAATAATAAAGGGTAGGAATTTTATGCTTATAACTGTTATATAGATGTAAACCAAATCATGAATAAAGAAGAACTCATACAAAAGTGGTTAGATCACGAACTTAATACTCAAGAACTTGAGGCTTTTAAACAGCTTGAAGATTATGAAGCATTAACGAAGTTAGATACTAGCCTTAAATACTTTAAAGCTCCAGAATATAACACTTCTGAGAATTTAGAGCAGGTAATGAGTACTATTAAAACTGATAAACAAAACAATATAAATTGGTTATCTGCAGCCATTAAAATAGCAGCAGTTTTTGTGATTTGCTTTAGTGCATACTATTACACAACTACTTTAGATACCACGATTAACACAATTGCCTCTCAAAAGCAAACAGTTGAATTACCTGATGCTTCTATAGTAGAGCTTAATGCAGTGTCTTTACTTGCTTTTAATGAAAGTAGTTGGACCAACAATAGAGAAGTGACTTTACAAGGTGAAGCATTCTTTAAAGTTGCAAAAGGGTCGCGATTTGATGTAAAGACTGAAGATGGTATTATTTCAGTTTTAGGAACACAGTTTAACATAAAACAGCGTGACAATTATTTTGAAGTTATTTGTTACGAAGGAAAAGTTGCTGTAACGCACAACGCAAAGACTACCAAATTATTACCAGGAGATTCATTCTTCGTTTTAGATGGGAAATTATTTACTACTGAAAAAGAAAATCAATCTACTCCATCATGGTTACTTAACCAAAGTCGTTTTAAAAGCTTACCATACCGAGAGGTTATTGCTGAATTTGAAAGACAACATAATGTATTTATTTCTCTTAAAAATATTGACGATTCGCAATTATTTACAGGAAGTTTTACTCATAATGATATTGAAATTGCCTTAAAATCCATTACTTTACCGTTACATTTAACGCATAGTAAAATTGACAATATCATTACATTAAAACGTGAGTAAGAAAGGTATCATTTATCTTTTTCTAATTTTATTTTTCTCGAGTATAAACAGCAGTATAGCTCAAAATACATCTGAAGAGATACAACCTCTTGCCAAAATCTTAGTAGAATTAGAAACACAATACAGTATCAATTTTACCTATGTTGATCAGACTATTGCTGATATTAGTATCTTAAAACCAGATAAAAACTATACACTAGAAGAGCTTTTAGACTACTTACAAACACACGCCAATCTAGATTTTATTCTAATTGACAATTATAATGTTGTCATTTCTAAACGAATTAATCCATTGAGTAAATTCATTACTCAAAAATTGGAAGAAGTCGTCATCACCAATTATTTAACCAAAGGAATTTCTAGAAAAAGTGATGGTAAAACACAGATTAAAACTGAAGACTTCGGAATTCTTCCAGGACTCATTGAACCAGACATATTACAGACCATACAAGCACTACCAGGAATTTTAAGTGTAGACGAAACAGTTTCAAACATTAATGTTAGAGGTGGCACACATGATCAAAATCTTATCCTTTGGGATGGTATAAAGATGTATCAGTCTGGTCACTTTTTTGGATTAGTCTCTGCTTTCAATCCATACCTCACTACCGATATTAACGTTTCAAAAAATGGTTCTAGTGTCATTTATGGTGATGGTGTTTCAAGTGTTATAGACATGCAACAATCTAATAGTTTAGATCAAGACTTTAAAGCTGGAGCAGGTTTTAATCTCATCCATGCTGATGGATTTGCCAAAGTCCCATTGACCAAACAAGCGGAAATTCAGGTTTCTGCTAGACGTTCGATAACTGATTTTATTTTCACACCAACCTATGATCAGTATTTACAGCGTGTTTTTCAAGATTCAGATTTTTCAAACTCACTACAAAATCCAACGCAAATTGTATCTAACAACGAACGTTTTTACTTTTACGACATTGCAGCGAAATTGTTATTCGACATAACCGATCAAGATCAAATTCGGTTTAATTTTTCTACCATTAATAATAATCTAACCTATGATCAACTTTCAATAGCCGACGAAAACGAATCGTTAACTAACACTTTAGAGCAAAATAATTTTGCGGCAGGTATGCAGTACTTAAAGTATTGGAATAGTAAACTCACAACAACAGCTCAAGTCTATATTTCTAATTATGACCTCAAATCAACCAATTTTGATGTTATAAATAGTCAGCGCCAAAATCAAGAAAATGAGGTAAAGGATTTAGGCATCAAAATAAATGCTACAAATCATATAGATGACAACCTAAAGTTACATGGAGGTTATCAATTTAATGAAGTCATTATTAGCAATTTCGAAGAAGTGAATCTTATCGACTTTACCAGTTTTGTTAAAGAGGTTAATCGAACACACTCTATTTATGGTGAAGCTGAATTTACTTCTGCAGATAAGAACACGTATGCTAGAATAGGGATTAGAACTAATTATATTGAAAAATTTTCAGAGTTTTTCACAGAACCTAGACTTTCAGTAAGCCATAAGCTGAGCAACAACTTTAGATTAGAATTTCTGGCAGAATTTAAAAGCCAAACCACTTCCCAAATAATTGATTTACAGAATGACTTTTTAGGTATAGAAAAACGACGATGGATTCTATCAAACAACGAAGACATTCCTATTATTAAAAGTGCCCAAGGTGCTTTCGGAATTCATTATAACAAAAACAAATTGTTTATTAGTGCCGAAGCATTTATTAAAAATGTTGAAGGGATAACAAGCAGAAGTCAAGGGTTTCAAAACCAATTTCAATTTATTAACGACATAGGCAAATACCAAGTGAAAGGGGTTGACTTTTTAATCAATAAACAGTTTGAAACGTTCAGCACATGGTTGAGTTATTCGTTTAGTAACAATGATTATACCTTTGATAATTTAAATGATAATAACGCATTTCGGAATAATTTAGATGTTAGACATGCCATAACTTTTGCCAACACCTATTCAATTAATAATCTTAATCTTGCTTTTGGTTTTAATTGGCATTCAGGAAAACCAATAACACTTCCATCAAGTGTGCAAAATACAGCTAACAATTCTATAGAATACAAGTCTCCCAATACTGATAACTTGAGTAGCTATTTTAGAACAGATATTTCAGCAACCTATAAATTAAAGTTTGGAAAAAAGTTAGATGCCTCCATAGGAGCTTCTATTTGGAATTTATTTGATAGAAAAAATATTATTAATACCTATTTTGCTACCGACGAAAATGGTGAGATTGTCACTATTGATAATTTATCGTTAGGCATTACTCCAAACTTTAGCTTTAGAGTTCGTTTTTAGTGTCAAAAAAACTTGAAAAATGGAAGAAGAACTTATAAAACTAAAATTCCCAATAGGAGAATTCACAAAACCGGACAACATCAATAATAACCAAATTTCTCAATGGATTGATGACATTGAAGGGTTTCCAAATAAAGTAGAGCATCACACAAAAAATCTAAGTGTTGAACAATTAAATTGGAAGTACAGACCAGAAGGATGGACAATCAAACAGGTAGTTCACCATTGTGCAGACAGTCATATGAATAGCATAATTCGATTTAAATTAGCACTTACAGAAGACACACCAACCGTAAGGCCTTATTATGAAGGACGTTGGGCGAATTTGATAGATGGAAACGATGACAAATTAGATGACACCATGCTCCTTTTAAAAGGATTACATGCAAAACTCGGAACGCTACTTCGCAACCTATCACCAGAAGATCTACCAAAGGAATTTGTACATCCAGAACATGGAAAACACTTTAGACTTGACGAAACTATAGGAGTTTATTCCTGGCATTGCAATCATCATTTAGCACACATAAAGCAAGCTATTGAGTACAAGGGAAATTTTTAAGATTACATACGTTCAGGAACCTCAACTCCTAACAAACCAAATGTGTTTTTAATGACGTTTGCAACTGTTTGAGATAATTGTACTCTAAATCCTTTTTCATTGTCGTTATCTGCTCCTAGAATAGATACATTTTGATAAAATGAATTGAACTCTTTAACCAAATCATATGTATAATTTGCAATTAGTGCAGGACTGTGATGTGCTGCTGCATTCTGAATCACTTCAGGAAATAATTCTAACTGTTTGATTAACTCCTTTTCTTTAGGATGTAACGTTAATCCTGTAAAATTCGTTGAATTATTTTCTAAAGCTGACTTTCTCAAAATAGATTGAATTCTTGCATACGTATACTGAATGAAAGGCCCTGTGTTTCCTTGAAAATCAATAGAATCTTTAGGATCGAATAAGATTCGTTTTTTTGGATCGACCTTTAAAATATAATACTTTAAAGCGCCTAATCCAATGGTTTTATAAAGCACTTGTTTTTCTTCAGTAGAATAACCATCTAATTTCCCTAACTCTTCTGAAATCTCTTCAGCAGTTTGAGTCATTTCAACAATTAAATCATCAGCATCAACAACAGTTCCTTCTCTACTCTTCATTTTTCCTGAAGGTAAGTCTACCATTCCGTAGCTTAAATGAAACAAGTTTTTAGCCCAATCAAAACCTAATTTTTTAATGATTAGGAATAATACCTGAAAATGATACTCTTGCTCATTTCCAACGGTATATACCATGCCTCCAACATCTGGAAAATCTTTCACACGTTGAATTGCTGTTCCAATATCTTGAGTCATATAAACTGCAGTACCATCACTACGCAAGACGATTTTCTCATCCAAACCATCTTCGGTTAAATCGCACCAAACAGAACCATCTTCTTTTTGAAAAAATACGTCAGTTTTTAAACCTTCTGCTACAAATTCTTTACCTAATAAATAGGTTTCACTTTCGTAATAGAGTTTATCAAAATCAACACCTAAGTTTTTATAGGTTTCACCAAAACCAGCATATACCCAACTGTTCATTTCTTTCCAAAGCGACACAACATCATCATCACCAGCTTCCCATTTTTGAAGCATTTGTTGGGCTTCCAATAATAGTGGTGCATTTTTCTTAGCGTCATCTTCAGTCTGTCCTTCTGAAATTAACTGTTGTATTTCTTTTTTATACTCTTGGTCAAACTTCACGTAGTAATTTCCAACAAGCTTATCACCTTTTAATCCAGTAGACTCTGGAGTTTCTTCATTTCCGAATCGTTTCCAAGCCAACATACTCTTACAAATATGAATACCTCTATCATTAATAATTTGAGTCTTGTATACTTTCTTTCCTGAAGCCTTTAAAATTTCAGAAACACTATAACCTAATAAGTTATTTCTAATATGACCTAAGTGTAATGGTTTATTAGTATTTGGTGAGGAATATTCTACCATCACTGCTTTTTCAGAAGCATTTGGAGATACAAATCCGAAGTCTTGTTTGTCTTTAATTGCATTGAAGAAATTGACGTAATATGATTCATCAATTTCAATATTTAGAAACCCTTTTACAACATTAAAGGCTTTAACTTCTGAAACATTTTCAACCAAATAATTCCCTAATTGCTCTCCAATTTGAACTGGGTTCCCTTTAACCACTCTCAACATTGGAAACACTACAACAGTAATATCTCCTGCAAACTCCTTACGAGTTGCTTGAAATTCAACCGATTCTAATTCAGCGCTATAAATTGAATTTATAGCCTTTTTCACATGCTTTGAAAGTGTATCCTGAAGATTCATTTTAGTCATTATTTATAAGTCTGCAAAGATAGGTTTTTTATTATTTTTTTATGAATATGACTAGTTTTAATTGATGATGATAAAATTGACACCTTATATAAGGAAACAAAACATCAAGGTGTGATTCTTTCTGAAGAATCACATGAAGATAACCCTATAGGAATACGTGTTTTTGCTATTGGGCACCAGATTGGATCGCGTTTCCAGGTAATGAAAACACCTCTACATCAGGAAGCTCGTGGGAAAATCAATGTATGTTTGATTTTAATGGTAATGCATTGCCTCTTTTTGACGTTTACAAAAGTAATTAGCTGATAATCAATATTTTAACTTAAAACATGCATTTCGTCGACCAAAGTGTAGTTTTTCTATGTTTTTTGCCGTTCATCTATTCGTCGATTTTTTCATAAAATCTAAAGACCACTTTATCTAGTTTTTAGGTATTAAAACCCGAAAATTAGCATTTTAGAACCCTTTTATCCATTTTTGGAAAGCTATTAATCAAGAGTCCCAAACATTGATGAAACTTAATATTCAATCATTATTGAGGTTGCCCTTGACTTTTTTAAACTTGTTTACCCTTTCCCTCAGGGCCAAAAAGTGTTTAAATAACTCGGTAACTTTTAATACAACGCTATGAAGCAGTTAATCACATTAGCTGTTTTATGTTCTTCGCTTTTTTGTTTCTCCCAAACAAATGAGATCGATAGTCTTACCATACAATTAGCTTATCAAAAACAAGACTCGTCTAAAGTAGATACGTCGTTATATTTGATTAAAGCATTGTATAAAAGTAAGAACTTTAAAAAGGCGCTTTTGTATATTGACCAAACTGAAAGACTTTCAAAATTCTTAAATCATACTAAAGGTATTGCTGATGTAAATTACTACAAAGCTTTAATCTATTCTAAAAAAGATGATTATTACAATGCCATAGATGGTTACAATAAATCACGAAAATACTACAGACAATTAGGTGACACCTTAGGAATTGCCAAAGTAAATAATAGTATTGGACTCATTGAAATTAAACGTGGTAACTATAGCGTTGGACTTGAAAACTCATTATCTGCTATCCAAACATTTGAAACTAGGAATCTACTTGATGAACTGAGTTCGGCATATAATAATTTAGCTGAAGCATACTATAATACGCATCAGGTAGACAAAGCTTTAGAATTTAATATCAAAGCTTTAAATGTAAGAGAACAACTTAAGGACAGTTCTGGAATTAAAAACTCTACCAAAAATATTGCATCCTTATATTCAGACAGAAAAGAACATAGACGAGCTATTGAATATTACGAGAAAGTATTAAAGCTTTTAAACCCAAAAGAAGATCAAGCCCTTAGAGGAGAAGTTCTCCCAAGAATTGGTAGCGAATATTTACAGTTTAAAGACTATGACAAAGCTGCCGAATATCTAATTGAAGGATTGAAATTTAATAGAAGCACTAATAATGAAGATGGTATTTTAAGAACTTTAAATGCAATTGGAGAGCTTAACATGCTACAAAGAAAAGTAAAGCTCGCTGAAATTCAACTAAATGAGGCATACTCGATCGCTTCTAGAATAAACAACAAACCTGAACTTCTAAAAAATTACAGATTACGTAAGGAGCTGGATTCGACTAATGGTAAATTTCAAAATGCTTTTTTCTGGCAAAGTAAATTCTACGATTTAAAAACAGAATTAGACAACGCGAAACAACCTAAAATTCCAGTAAACACTAACGTAATTAAAAGTGAAGTTGTTGAAGCAATTAATGACAACGAATTTAATTCTATTGCAAAACAAAAATCAGATCTTAAAAGTGAAGAAGAAGTTAAACGATTAAAAGCGATATCATATGTTTTGATTGCTGCCTTTTTAATTGTGTCTACAATTTTACTTCTCATTTATTTAAAACGTCAAAGTACTTTAAGATTCAATAGAGAATTACAAGCGAAAAACGAACAAATAGTTTTACAAAACGAAGTTTTTTCTGAGCAAACCAAAAACTTAGAAGACATTAACAAAGTAAAAGATCGTTTATTCTCAATAGTTTCTCATGACTTGAAAGATTCTATATCATCTATTAAAGCGTTTATTGACCTTTTAAAAGAAGATAGTATATCGCGTGAAGAGTTTTATAATTTGGTGCCAGAACTAAGTGAAAATGCAGATAGTGCTTCGTCATTATTGTACAATCTTTTAAACTGGTCTAAGTCTCAAATGCAAAATCTTGAACCAAAAGCTGAGCTATTCAATATACAAGATGTATTCCAAAATAAGATGGCACTTGTCGAACAAAAAGTAGAGCAAAAACGTATTGTACTAATTGATGAATCTCATAGAGACTTTATCTATGCAGATAAGAGTATGATAGAAATCGTTATTCAAAACTTAATTACAAATGCTGTAAAATTTACACGTGTTGGAGATGTGATTACAGTATCTAATAATGATCACAATGGAAAAACTCTAATTTGCGTTGAAGATACAGGTGTTGGTATCTCACGTGAAAATGTCGATAAACTGTTCCAAAATGGAACCTTTACAACTAGAGGAACGAACAACGAAAAAGGAACAGGTCTCGGACTAAGTATTTGTAAAGAATTGGTAGAACTTAATAATGGTCGTATTTGGGTTGAAAGCACACCTAACGTTGGTACAAAGTTCTATGTTGAACTCCCTAAAAATAAGCCTACAGAGTAATTGCTTTTATCTGTATATTCGTCAAAAGCAATTTAAAATGAAACACCTTATCCTCTCTCTTGCTATTCTAGCATCTATGTTTAACTGTAAAAATGCTGAAACAAAACCTGAAATCAGTAAAGCTGAAATAAATGGTCTAGATGATTTATTTGTTATGATGCAAGGTTCTTTTAATTCTGAAATACAATCTGAAATAGATACTACTTATTTCAATATCTCACTTCATATGTATCCAATTTGGGAAGAAAAGGGTAATTTTTTATATGTAGAACAAGCACTAAACGCAAGACAAAACAAACCTTACAGACAACGTGTTTACGAAGTAACACAATTAAATGATAGTGTTTTTAGTTCTGCCATCTATTCTATAGAGCATGATTCATTATGGATTGGGAAATGGAAAACTCCTGAGGCTTTTGACTCACTAACTATGGATCAAGTGACTAAAAAAGAAGGTTGTGAAGTAGTCCTTACAAGAATCAAATCTGATTATTATAAAGGCGAAACAGGAGAAAAGACTTGTGAAAGCACATTATATGGCGCATCATATGCAACAAGTGAAGTAGAAATTTTATCAGACAAAATCATCTCTTGGGATCGAGGTTTTGACGATAAAGACGAACATATTTGGGGAGCCGAAAAAGGGGGTTATATTTTTAATAGACTCGATTAAATTTTAGGCAAAAACACTTCTGCCATCATACATCGTGCACTACCACCACCACAAGTTTCTATAGTTTCAAGAGAACTCGATATAATTGGACAGAATTTTTCTATAGTGGCTACTTGCTTTTGAGTTAAACTATCATGAGCTGCTTTACTCATTACCAAATAGCGTTGGTTTAGATGTCCTTTTACCTGTAACATGTTTCCTGCGAACTGATGCATCTGTGCCTCAGAAATCTCAATAATTGCTTTACCGTCTTGTATGAGGTGCTTAATTACATTTTTACGTTCCTTTTTATCATCAATACTATCCAGGCAAATCACAGCAAATTTTTCGGCTAAACACATCATTACATTCGTATGATATATCGCTAAACGTTTTCCTTCAACAGTTTGGTTAGCTGTAAAGACAACTGGTGTGTATTCAAAATCTTCGCAAAACTCAATGAATAATTCCTCATCTGCTCGTGCCGATAAGGCACAATATGCTTTATGATTTACTCTATCAAGAAGTAAGCTTCCAGTGCCTTCTAAAAACACGCCTTCTTCTTCGGCGTTGGTGTAATCAATTATATTTTCAATTCTAAAACCTTCTTGCTCCAATCGTAAAAAGACTTCGTCTCGACGTTCTTGTCTTCTATTTTCAGCAAACATAGGATACAAACCAATATCTCCATTTGAATGAAAACTCACCCAATTATTGGGGAAAATAGAATCAGGAGTATCCATTAATTTATCATCATCCTCAACAATAACATTCACACCAACAGCTCTCAACTTTTCAACAAAAGCATCAAATTCTGCTTGCGCTTTTGTGTTAATTTCAGCATTTTTAATATCAATATCTTCCTGAAAATAGTTATTGATAGATGTTTGTTCGTTCATCCTAAAGTTTATAGGACGAATCATTAAAATCGTATTTGTGGTCTGTGACATTGCTTATAAATAGAGTAGTGCAAAATTAATTAATTTTAATGTAGAAAATCACATTGCACTTTTATTATTTTGATTTTGAAGTAACCATTCGATGGCAAGTTTTCGCTCACGAAATATTTTTATATTCCAATTGTTGTTTTTATTAATATTCATGACTATTTGAGTTGCCATTTCGGCACTCTGACTATAGACAACAACTGCTCGAAACGCAACATCATCATTTAATTGACCCATAATCAATTGGGCATCAAATGTGTATGAATAACCATTTTCTTTATTAATTAATAATGAATATGGCGTCTTTAATTGAGCTTGCATAATGTTACGATATTTGATGACCATAGACTCGTCAAGAACGACAGCATCATTTATTATAATTTCTGCGATATTAGATTCAAGAAGAATAATCTTTCCGAAGGGTAAGAGAAAAGTTTTCATTTAGTTATTAGTTTAAAGGGATAATCAAATTTAGATTAACTTTGAATTGTTTTTCATCAATTTTGCTAAAGAAATAAACAAGAATGTTAACAATTAAAAAATCATCTTCACTATCTAATGACAAATGAATAAATTAGCCCTTCTCTTTCTCGTTTTAATTTTAGTTTCTTGTTCTTCGAAAAAAAAACAGCAAACCGATAACTTCACAACTGTTTTCGAAACTTCAAACGGTACAGAAACAGCAACCTACGAACAAACTATAGGTTTCTATTCAGATTTAGCTGAAACTTATCCTGAAATTTCTATTCAAGCCATTGGTGAAACTGATTCTGGCAAACCTTTACACATTGTAACTCTTAATTCTAACAATGAATTTAATTTTGAAGCCATAAGAAAAAACGGCAAACGAATTTTGCTAATTAACAATGGTATTCACCCTGGAGAATCTGATGGAATTGATGCTACAATGCTTTTATTTAGAGATATCGTACAAGGTAAAATCAATCTCCCTAAACAAACAGTGCTAGTCACCATTCCTATTTATAATGTAGGTGGAAGTCTAAATCGAAATTCAACTACAAGAACTAATCAAAATGGGCCTAAATCATATGGATTTAGAGGAAATGCTCGCAATTTTGATCTTAACAGAGACTTTATTAAGAGTGACACAAAAAACGCAAGAACTTTTGCTGAAATTTTTCATTTAGTAAAACCAGATGTCTTTATTGACAACCATGTAAGCAATGGAGCTGACTACCAATATACTTTAACACATTTATTTACACAGCATGATAAATTAGGTGGTAGTCTAGGTGATTTTTTACATACTAAAATGATGCCTCAACTCGAGCAAAAATTACAAGATAAGAATTGGGACATCACTCCATATGTGAATGTATTCAACAGAACTCCTGAAAAAGGATTCAGTCAGTTTATGGATTCTCCGAGGTACTCAACTGGCTACACAACACTCTGGAACACTTTAGGAATGATGGTTGAGACTCATATGCTAAAACCGTATAAGCAACGTGTTGAAGGCACCTATGAACTCATGAAAAGCATGATTGAAATCACAGAATCTGAAGGCGATGAAATTTCAAATTTAAGAGCAAATGCAGTTCAAGAATTACAAAAAAATTCAACATATCCAATACAATGGTCTATTGACACCACACAAACAACTACACTTCAGTTTAAAGGTTTTGAAGGTAATATGATTGATAGTGATGTAACAGATTCACAACGTTTAAAATACGATTCAACTAAACCATTTACTAAAGAAATAAGGTATAGTAATTATATGAAATCTACTTTAGAAGTTGATGTTCCAAAAGCTTATGTGATTCCGAAAAATTGGTGGACTGTTATTGATTTATTAAAGTTGAATGCTGTAGAGATGACTCCGTTTAAAAATGATACAACACTCATCGTGAAATCTTATAAAATAATAAGCTACGACACCAGAAAACAAGCTTATGAAGGTCATTACCAACACTACAATGTGGAGTTAGATCATACTGAGGAAGAAGTTACTTTCACAAAAGGAGACTATTTGGTGTTGACAAACCAAAATGCATTTAGGTATCTGATTGAAACTCTAGAACCACAAGCGCCAGATTCATTTTTTATTTGGAACTTCTTTGACACTATTCTACAGCAAAAGGAAGGTTTCTCTCCTTATGTATGGGAAGATAAAGCAAAATTAATTTTAGAACAGAATCCTGAACTCAATAAAGAATTCAATATAAAAAAGACAAACGACCAGGAATTTGCAAACAATTGGTATGCGCAATTAGATTGGCTGCATAAACAAAGTGAACATTATGAAAAAGCGCATTTACAATATCCAGTGTATCGCTTATTCAAATAACTTATTTCATTAGTTTTTTCAAATATTTCTTTACCATATTTCCTGAAGAAGGATGATAATATACTGTATTTGTACTTCTATCTACAAGTTGGAATGAATATTCTGTGTTTCCAGAAAAACTTTTAGAACTCTGAATAAATATCATATATTTATAAGTCTCTATAGGATATTTGTCATCACCATATCCTGTTGTAACGTCAGAAACATCTGCAATATAAAACGGCTTTCCGTAGTTTTTATCAAATTGTTTTGTCAGCCATTTTTTAGTACCTCTAGCTTTAAATGCAGGCATGACAAGAACTGTTCCTTCATAATTTTTAAAATCTGCTGGTGCTATTTCCCCAACCATTGCAGCCTCCTGTGTTGGAAGTCCTGTTTGAGCAAAACTTGAATTAAATGAAACAATAAGAAAAACTATAATTAGGAATGTAAATTTTCTCATGTATTGTGATTTATAAATTACTAACTAAAATTAGCATTAATAATTCATAAAAAAACTAACCCATAGGGTTTTATTTGAAAAAAAAATCTAAAAACGGCGTTGAAAAAAATTAATCCTGAATTAAACTAATATTTTAATATTAGCATAACTATTCTCTAGAGCTTTTATAGATTCTTCTTCATTTAGCCATGCAACTTTAGTGATCCCTTCATTTTCCTGAGGAGACAATGATCCTTTATAAGACGTTTTCATTTCAAACCAATACGTAATTTTAATTTTGTGCTTGCCATTACGTTTGAAGATATGATATGTTATATCAATAGGTTTTGTAATCGACAAGCCAGAAACACCAGTTTCTTCTTCCACTTCTCTTAAAGCAGTTTCTTCAATAGTTTCTTTATGTTCAGCTTTTCCCTTTGGTAAATCCCATTTATCATTTCTGTAGATAAAAAGGACTTCTCCTTTGTCATTAATGACTTTTCCTCCTCCAGCAATAACATTAGGAAGTGTTTTTAAGAACTTATTGATTAGACCTTCGTTTGTTCTTCCAATAAGACGAATTTCTTTCAAAGACGTTGAATTTAATTCTCTTACTACCTTACCTATATTTACGGTAGACAGTAGGTAATTTTTAAAATTACGTTCAGGACTAACTTGGGTAGTTAGAATTATAGGTTTATCATTTACAAAAACGCGGTACATTAGTTTGCTCGTATAGTATTTGGAAAGTAAAAATATAATTTTTTATACTACTATGCTCCATTTTAATATTAATTTTATATTAAGTTTAAAATCAAATTAGGTTTAAATTATGTAATTTTGCGCTATGATTTTTGACAAAAAAACCGCAAAACAAACTGCCGAAGTTTTACTACAGGTAAATGCTATAAAATTGCAACCTAATAATCCCTTCACATGGGCTTCAGGCTGGAAGTCTCCTATTTATTGTGACAATAGAATTGTACTCTCTTTTCCTAAGATTAGAAATTACATTCGTACCACAATGGCTAAACAAATTGAAGAAAAATATGGTAATATCGATGTTATTGCTGGCGTTGCTACAGGTGCTATTGGAATTGGCATCTTGGTTGCGGAAGAACTAGGACTACCATTCGTTTATGTTAGACCAGAAGCAAAGTCTCATGGTCGTCAAAACCAAATTGAAGGGTTTATAGAGAGTGGGCAAAATGTTGTAGTTGTTGAGGATTTAATTAGCACAGGAAAAAGTAGCCTAAACGCTGTTAAAGCTCTAGAAGAAGCCAAGGTGAATGTCAAAGGCATGGTTGCTATATTTTCATACGGTTTTGAAGTAGCAAGCGATAATTTTGAGAAAGCAAATGTCGAGTTGTATACGCTAAGTAACTATGAAAACTTATTAGAACAAGCACTAGACACAAAATATATTACTTCAAAAGAACAGGACATTTTAGCACTTTGGAATGCCAATCCGAGTGAATGGAACGGATTTTGAATACATACTTAATAATTAATACAAATATTTAAAAGAATGAATTTAGAATCACCAAAAACAACTATAAATAAATCGGCTAAAGAAACTTTTGATTTTTTATCTGATGTGAAAAATTTCGAAAAGTTAATGCCTGAAAACATTAGCAAATTTGAAGTTCTTGACGACGACAAATTTTTGTTTGCCTTAAAAGGAATGCCAGAAATTATACTCAAAAAGAAGGAAGCCATTTCACCTAGCAAAATTGTTTTGGGTGCAGCTGGAGGTAAATTAGATTTCTCACTTACTGCAGATATAACTGCTATTGACGAAAACTCAAGTGAAACTCAATTAGCTTTTGAAGGAGAATTTAATGCCATGATGGCCATGATGATAAAAGGGCCAATCACTAAATTTATTGAAACCTTGGCTACCAATATTCCAAAAGCGGTTTAAAAAAGTAATTGCACATCTTTAAGTTCAAACGATTTCACAATATCATCTTCAATCAACACCTTGAGATGACCAGAATCATCTACGCCTCTAATAAATCCGGAGAATAGAGTACCTTCCTTGTCCTTAAACGTGGATGGTTTATCTTTTCTGAATAAGTTATTTTCATAAGCTAACTTTAAATCTCCATATGATTTAGATTCTAAGATTGAAAAATACTTCTTTAACTGTTTTAACACTTCTTGAAGCACTTGATCACGATCAAAATGCTTTCCAGATATCAATTGCATTGACGTTGCATTAGGCAAATCATTGAATATTGTTTGGTTTACATTGATGCCAATTCCAATAATTGATGACTGTAATTGATTCTGTTTAATGACATTTTCAATTAAAATACCACATAGTTTTTGCTGTTCTGACAAAATGTCGTTAGGCCATTTAATTTTTAGTGTCTTAATTTGAAACGCCTTTAAGGCATCAAAAACAGCAAGAGACACAGCCATACTTAAGTAAAAATGGGACTCTGCACTCAAACCAGACATCTCTTTAAAGACACTAAACATAAGGTTTTTAGCGTTTTGAGATTGCCATTGCGTACCCATTTGCCCACGACCATTAGTTTGGTTATCGGCTACAACTACTGTGAAATCTTCAACGGATTCTTCAGCACTAAGCTGTCGTAAAAAAGAGTTAGTAGAGTCAATGGCATTAAGTTTGATTATACGCATAGTATTGTGTTAAAAAAATTTAAGAATTTCTTATCAGTATTAAAACTTAATAAGAGTAAAAAAAATAATAACTTTGCACAAAATTAAATCAATTTAATGGCGAAAAAAAATACGAGTCCAGACGAACTAATTGCAACAGTAATTGCTGGTATTGAAGATGTAAAAGGAAAAGAGATTACAATTCTTGATTTAAGAGAAATTGAGAATACAGTTTGTGATTATTTCATCATATGTGAAGGTACTTCGAATACTCAAGTAAACGCCATAGTAAATTCCATACAGAAAAAAGTAAGTAAAGAACTTAAAGATAACCCTTGGCACGTTGAAGGTGTTGATAATGCTGAATGGGTATTAATGGATTATGTTAATGTGGTTGTGCATGTATTTCAAAAGCACATAAGATCTTACTACGACATTGAAAGCCTTTGGGGAGATGCAAAGACGACAGTTATAGAAACTAGTTACTAACAAAATTAGCCACTTCGTGGCATTTATATAATGGCAAAAGACAATAAAAACATAAATAAGAAACCAAAAATAAATCCGTATTGGATTTACGGAATTATAATTGCTGCTTTTTTAGGTATTCAATTATTTTCTGGTGGATTTGGTGGTTCGACTACAAAACAAATAATCCCTTCTGAGTTTTTCGAATACTTTGATAAAGGTGATGTTGCTAAACTTGTAATAGTTAATGGGCGAGAAGCTCGTGTTTATTTAACTAAGGAGGCTCAAGAGCAAGAAGTTCATAAAAAATCAAAACCGAGTAACTTATTACCTTCGGTAACACCTCAACCAAATTACACATTTGAGTTTGGTGAATTAGAGTTATTTCAACAAGAATTAAAAAATATTAAAGACAGTAATAGCAGTCTAAATGTTCCTGTGTCTTTTAAAACTGAAGAAAATCATTGGGGCAACTTTATATTCTCTTTACTCCCATTCATTTTAATTATTGGTGTTTGGATCTTTATCATGAGACGTATGTCTGGAGGTTCTGGAGGAGGAGCAGGTGGACAGATTTTCAACATTGGAAAATCTAAAGCAAAGCTATTTGATGAAAAAACAGATGTAAAAACATCATTTAAAGATGTTGCTGGTCTTGAGGGTGCAAAAGAAGAAGTACAAGAAATTGTAGACTTCCTTAAAAATCCTGAAAAATATACTTCACTTGGTGGTAAAATACCAAAAGGAGCATTGTTAATTGGTCAGCCAGGGACTGGTAAAACTTTATTAGCTAAGGCCGTCGCTGGAGAAGCTCAAGTACCTTTCTTCTCATTATCTGGTTCAGATTTCGTAGAAATGTTTGTTGGAGTTGGAGCTTCAAGAGTTCGTGATTTATTCAAACAAGCTAAAGAAAAGTCGCCAGCTATAATCTTTATTGATGAGATAGATGCTATTGGTAGAGCTCGTGGAAAAAATAACTTCTCAGGTTCTAATGATGAACGTGAAAACACGCTTAACCAATTGCTTACAGAAATGGATGGTTTTGGAACTAATACTAATGTTATTGTTCTAGCTGCAACCAACAGAGCAGATGTTCTGGATAAAGCCTTAATGCGTGCTGGTCGTTTCGACAGACAAATTTTTGTGGATTTACCAGATGTAAGAGAACGTAAAGAAATTTTTGAAGTACACTTAAGACCAATAAAACAATCTGAAAAACTAGATGTCGATTTCCTTGCTAAGCAAACACCAGGTTTCTCTGGAGCAGATATTGCTAACGTTTGTAACGAAGCCGCTCTTATTGCAGCTCGTGGTGGTAAAAAGGCTGTTGGTAAACAAGATTTCTTAGATGCTGTTGACAGAATTGTTGGTGGTCTTGAAAAGAAAAATAAAATCATCACTGTTGAAGAGAAAAAAGCGGTTGCATACCATGAAGCTGGTCACGCAACTGTGAGTTGGATGCTTGAGCATGCTGCGCCTTTAGTAAAAGTAACTATTGTTCCTCGTGGACAATCTTTAGGAGCTGCTTGGTATTTACCCGAAGAGCGACTTATTGTTCGTCCTGAGCAAATGCTAGACGAAATGTGTGCTGCACTTGGTGGTAGAGCTGCTGAAAAAGTAATTTTTAATCAAATCTCAACTGGTGCTTTAAGTGATCTTGAAAAGGTAACTAAACAAGCTAGAGCGATGGTAACAATCTACGGTTTGAGTGAAAAAGTTGGTAACTTAACCTATTATGATTCTTCTGGACAATCTGAGTATGGGTTTACAAAACCTTACAGTGAACGTACTGCTGAGTTAATTGATAAAGAGATTTCAGATATTATAGAAAAGCAATACCAACGCGCTATTACTTTATTAGAAAAACATAAAGATAAATTAACACAATTGGCAGAAGTACTCCTTGAAAAAGAAGTCATCTTTAAAGATAATCTTGAAGTTATCTTTGGAAAACGTCCTTTTCTAAAGCGAGAACTTGTAGAACGAAAAGAAAGTATCGTTACAGAAGATACTCAAGAATCGGAATCAGAAGAGGAGTAAATCCTTTAAAATCCTATAAAAAACTTAAATTAACTTATCATTAATTTAAGTTTTTTTATATTTGATACTTACTATAATATAACTAGGTTAATAGCACAATTCCTTAAATGAGTCTATTTCGTAAAATCTTCGGTTTAAAAGACACACCAGAAGACCACATAAAAAGCGAAGAGAGAGGCAAGTATATGCCTGAAGTAAAGCTGCCTATTGATGAACAATTCACAATCAATTTTAAAGCAAATGGTGGTAAGTTTTTGTATTGTGAAGACATGCGAGAAGTCAATAATAGCCTCAACAACATTTTAAAGGAGAATAATTGGGAAGACGAAAATGTTCTAGTTATTGATGAGCGTTTAGATGAAATGTTCAAGGACTTCAAATTTAAAACTTCTAAAAAGGTGTCTGAATGCACCTACTTTTTATCTACTTGCGAATACCTAATTTCAGATGATGGCTCACTTTTAATTTCTTCAAACCAAATTGCAGAAAAGAAACTAAAAGAACTCCCAGCAAATTTCATTATTTATGCGACTACAAGTCAGTTTGTTCAAAATATTGGTGAAGGCTTAAGAGGTATCAAAGGAAAAAATAAAGATAGAATCCCTACTAATATTACCACTATTAAACACTTTAAGGCTATTGAAGACAAAGACTTCCTTACGTATGGCAGTAGCTCAAAAAACCTATATTTGCTGCTCCTAGAAGATTTATAGATGAAAGAAATTCTTACAAGAGCACTCTCTGGACTATTATATGTTTCCCTTCTTATTGCTTCTCTTTATTGGCAACATGCGCTTATTGGTCTCTTTTTTGTTTTCGGACTCATATGTATGGCAGAGTTTAAAAAGCTCATCAACCTTAAAAGCTTTTTACCTTATCCCATTTTCACAGTATTGTATTTAGGTTTTGCTTATTGGGAAACCATATCCAATGCCGCTAAAGGTCATGATGAAGCCTGTCAGATATTATTGGTAATTACCATATTTGTTCTACTTATTTTAATAAAAGATTTATTTTCAGAAAAGACCATCCCATTATTTGAATCGAAACGATTTATCATAACGACCTTTTATTTATCTAGTGGTTTTGTGTTTTTAATATCTATTGCAAATTTCGAACAAACCTTCACACCTCTTCTATTATTAGGATCGTTTATTCTGGTTTGGATTAACGATACATTTGCATTTCTAGTTGGTAAAAACTTCGGAAAGCAAAAACTTTTTCCTAGTGTATCTCCTAAGAAAACGGTTGAAGGTTTTCTAGGTGGTTTATTCTTTTCATGCATTGCTAGTTATTTTATTGCTGAATATACAGAGACATTAAGTTTTACAAGCTGGCTTATATTAGCTATTATTGTAAGTGTTTTTGGCACTATTGGTGATTTAATAGAATCAAAATTCAAACGTCAAGCTGATGTTAAAGACAGTGGAGCGATAATGCCAGGACATGGTGGTTTACTAGATCGCTTAGATAGTATTATCTTTGCTGCACCATTCATATTTTTATTTTTAAGACTCGTAACGTATGTTTCATAAAGAAGGTTATAAAATTATAGTCATCACACTAGTTGTGATAATCGCTTCAGTTTTGGCTATAGACTGGTTTATTGATATCGAATGGCTTAGGCTATTGCTATCTATAACTCTATTAGTATTTCTGATTCTAATCTTACAATTTTTCAGAAATCCGAAACGTCATACCAAACTAGAAGACCATACTGCTGTATCTCCAGTTGATGGCAAAGTGGTTGTAATTGAAGAAGTCTTTGAAAAAGAATTCTTTAACGATAAGCGTATTCAGGTGTCTGTGTTTATGTCACCAATTAATGTACATGTTACACGTTATCCTATTAGCGGAAAAGTAAGTTACAGTAAATATCATCCTGGAAAGTATTTAGTTGCTTGGCATCCTAAAGCCAGTGAAGAAAACGAACGTACAACGGTTGTTGTTGAAAATAAGAACTTCGGACAAATTTTATACCGACAAGTTGCTGGTGCTTTAGCTAAACGTATTGTCAATTACGCTAAGGTAGAAGACCAAGCTTTACAAGGTGGTGATTCTGGTTTTATTAAATTTGGAAGTCGGGTAGATTTATTTTTACCTTTAGATGCAGATATTAAAGTAGAACTTAACCAAAAAGTAAAAGGAGGCGAAAGTATTATTGCCGAAAAAGTATGAATTCAGAGGAATTAGACATAACGTTTAGAGAAGCTGTAGACCGCATCAATGCGCATACGGAACCTTTTCCTGCAGATTTCTTGCTACGTCTATATGCGTACTACAAAAAGGCCACAAATAATTATGGCAGACCAAGTAGTAGCAAACCTATAATTAATGCTTTTAAAACCAATGCACTGTTTCAAGTTAAAGATGTTACTGAAGATGAAGCCAAACAAGTGTATATTGATTTAGTTGATAATTACTTCTTATACAGAGAATAAGTACCAAATTACCCAAACCGTCATCCCATGAAAAAATTAGTCTTAACCTATTTATTAGCATTTGCTTCTTTTTCGATCTATGCACAAACGTTTAATTCGTTTTATTCAACGATTGTTGAAAACACATCTCAAACCAACATTTTAAATGACCTGACGACTTTTGAAGGTTTCGGAGTTAAAAACGTAGGTTCTACGAAACTTACTGATGCTGAAAACTGGATTACATCACGTTATCAAAGTTTAGGTTATACAGATATCGTATTGCAGCCTTTTAGCTATTCAGCAGGAACAAGCAATAATATTATTATTACCAAAACAGGAACAGTGTATCCAAACACCTTTTTAATTATTGATGGACATTACGATACTATCAATGGTACAGGAACAAACGATAATGGTTCTGGAACTGTTTTAATTATGGAATTGGCACGTTTATTAAAAAATATAAATACTGAATACTCTATCAAGTTCATTCACTTTTCTGGTGAAGAAGACGGATTAATTGGCAGTAATTTTTATGTGAATAATACTGTTATTCCTGAGGACTTAGATATTAGATTGGTATTTAATATTGATGAAGTTGGTGGTCTTGCTGGAACAAATAACGATACAGTTGTTTGCGAACGTGATCAAACTACTCCTGCATCAAACAATGCGGCTTCTAATGAATTCACGAATGATTTAGCTACGCTTATCGAATTGTATTCCACTTTGAACACTGAAATTTCTTATGCCTACGCATCTGATTATATTCCTTTTGAAAACAATGGTGAAATTATTACAGGTTTGTTTGAAAAGAACGAAACACCTTATGCGCATACAGCAAATGACTTGTTAGTGAACATGGATGTGCCATATTTATATCAAGTCACTAAAGGTTCTATTGGAGCTGCTTTAGAGTTTGCTATGGCTTATGAAACATTAAGCACTGAAGAAGCAAGCGACTTAAATAACTCAATTCGAATTACACCTAACCCTTCAGATAGTTTCTTAAATATTGCATTTACGAAACCTTTAGAGCAGCCTGTCGATTTTAAATTGATAGACATGCTAGGTAAAAATGTATATAAAAGCACACTAACAGAACAAACACAAACTATTTCGATAGACATGCTTTCTTCAGCGCAATACATTGCAGTATTCAAAATGAATAACAAACGTTTTATTAAACGTCTTATCGTAGAATAGATGTCGCAATCAGCAGATAATCCCCTAACCTTTTCTTGTGGTGCAACAATGTCCAATCGTTTTATGTTGGCACCAATGACCAATTGCCAAAGTCATGTGGACGGTACATTATCAGACGATGAATATAATTGGTTAACAATGCGAGCCAAAGGCGGTTTTGGTTTGACCATGACTTGCGCTTCGCATGTGCAAGCTGTTGGCAAAGGTTTTCCAGGACAATTAGGTATTTTCTCAGATATACATATTGAAGGTCACAAACGACTCGCAGCTGGTATTAAAGCACAAGGAAGCTTGGCTGTTGTGCAATTACATCATGCTGGCATGCGTTCACCAGAAGACATCATAGAAGGACAATGTGTGTCTGCATCAAATATTGAGAAATATAAGACTCGTGGTTTATCACTTGCTGAAGTACAACAACTCAAAGTCGATTTTATTACTGCAGCTATAAGAGCACAGAAAAGCGGTTATGATGGCGTTGAAGTACATGGTGCTCATGGTTATATATTAACGCAATTTTTAAGCTCAGACATTAACTCACGTACTGACGATTATGGAGGATGTTTAGAAAACAGAGCCAGATTACTTTTTGAAATCACAAATGGTATTCGACAAGCTTGCGGACCAAAATTTTTATTAGGCGTTCGCTTATCTCCTGAGCGTTTTGGAATGCAATTACAAGAGGTAAAAACCATTTGTCAACGTTTTATTGACGAAGGGCAAATAGACTTTTTAGATGTCTCACTTTGGGATTGTTTTAAAATGCCTGAAGAAGAAGCATACCAAGATCAAACCTTATTAGAACATTTTACGAGTTTAGACTACAAGAACATTAAATTGACAGTTGCTGGTAAGATTAACTCTGGAAACGATGTACAGAAGATTCTAGATGCCAAAGTAGATTTTGTTTCTATTGGTCGCTCTGGAATTTTACATCATGATTTCCCTAAACAAGTTATAGCTAACCCAAATTTTGAACCTACTCCTACTCCTGTTACAAAAGACTACTTACACAACGAAGGCTTAAGTGACAAATTTGTAACGTATATGAAACGCTGGCCAGATTTTGTAGCAGAATAAAAACTTCCTTTATAAGGATATAAATTATATAAAAATGAAAGCACTACTCTGTTTTTTACTAGTATTACCACTACACATTATTGCGCAAGAACAAACAAATTCAGAAAAATTCTGGACACAACTGCAAACACATTGCGGGAAAGCTTACGAAGGTGAGATTATCGCTGGTGCAAAACCAGGTGATGGATTTACAGGTGAAAAATTAGTTATGCACGTACGTTCGTGCGATACAAATGATATTAGAATTCCGTTTTTTGTAGGTGAAAACAAATCCCGAACTTGGGTCTTGCAATTGAATGCTGATAATATAATTAGCCTCAAGCATGACCATCGCAAACCTGATGGAACAGAAGATGAGTTAACTCAATATGGAGGCATAAGCCCAAATCATGGCTTAGCTGACCGACAAATATTTCCTGCTGATGTTCACACATCGCAGATTATACCAGAAGCGTCTTCTAATGTTTGGTGGTTTACCATAGATGAGACAAGTATCACTTATAACCTTCGTCGTCTTGGAACCGAACGATTGTTTTCTGTGCGTTTTGATTTAACGAAACCTATTAAAATTCCCGAAGCTCCTTGGGGAACAACAGATTAAAAACCTACCTAATCCCTTATCAAAGGCATGGTAGAGCAACGTAGTAAACCTTCTTGTTTGGCAATTTCGGAATAAGAAACTTCTTCTACAGTAAACCCTTGTTCACGAAGCCAAGTGTTTAATCTGGTAAAATTACCTTCAGAAATAATTACCTCTTCTGAAATAGAAAAGATATTACTATTCATTCTATACATCTCGTCTTTCGTGATTTCAAAAACGTTTTCTTTCCCGAAGAAACCAACTAACCATTGGTATTCACTTTCAACTAGAAATCCGTTTCTATGTAGAATCGCTTTGTCTTTACCAATCGGTTGAAAACAGCAATCTAAATGCAAGGCGTTTTCTTTTGGATCTGTATTCGATTTACGTAACTCAAACGACTTAACCGTTTTATGAGGGAACAACTCTTGCAAAGCAATCACAGCATCCATATTGGTTCGAGCTGTAATATAATCGGCATAATCGTCACCAGAATAAGTGCCAATAAAAATAAAATCGTTCCAAGGCATGACGTCTCCTCCTTCTACATGACATTCGTCTGGTAAAACAATTCGGTTTTCTTTAGCAACCGTTTCCCAAACATATTCTGTAGCTTCGACTTCACGTTTGCGATCTGGAAGAATATTCGCAATTATGATTTTATCATCTATCACAAACGAAATATCTCTAGCAAAAATCTGATTGTAATCTTTAATGATTTCTGGTCGATACACTTTTACATCATACTTTTTCAAAACGTTAGCAACGGCTTCCATTTCTTTAATCATATCAGCTTCCATTGGATAAGTTCCTGCTATAATATGTTGCACAGATTTTGGATCGTATGCTTCTTCAACAGTTGGTGTTGGACCATTACTTTCGGCAGTACCTAGAATGACAGCTCTAAGTCGTGATGTTTCGTTTTGTATGTGTAGTTTCATATGTTGCAAATATAAAAAAAGCTCCATAATTTCTTATGAAGCTTTTTAAACCTTTTATTAAAGGATTATCTGTTTGTAATATCTTTAAATGGTCTGTACGTTTCACCAGTATATAACTGACGTGGACGACCAATTGGTTCTTTACGTGTACGCATTTCTTTCCATTGAGAAATCCAACCAGGTAAACGTCCTAATGCAAACATTACTGTGAACATTTCTGTTGGAATCCCCATTCCTCTGTAAATGATTCCAGAATAGAAATCAACATTTGGATATAACTTTCTATCCACAAAATATGGATCTTCTAAGGCTTCTTTTTCTAAACCTTTAGCGATATCAAGAATAGGATCTTGAACACCTAAATCTGATAATACATCATCAGCAGCAACTTTAATGATTTTTGCTCTTGGGTCAAAGTTTTTATATACTCTATGTCCGAAGCCCATTAAACGGAAAGGATCCTCTTTATCTTTTGCTTTTGACATATATTTCTTCGTGTCTCCTCCATCTTCTTTAATCGCTTCAAGCATTTCTAAAACTGCTTGATTTGCTCCACCATGTAGTGGTCCCCAAAGTGCAGAGATTCCAGCCGATAATGAAACGAATAATCCAGCATGAGACGATCCTGTAATTCTTACAGTAGACGTAGAACAGTTTTGCTCATGATCTGCGTGAAGAATTAATAATTTATCTAAAGCATTTACTAATATTGGATTCTGAGTGTATTCTTCATCAGGACGTTTGAACATCATATGTAAAATATTCTCAACATATCCTAAAGACGTACTTCCATAATCTAATGGCATACCATGTTTTTTACGCATAGTCCAAGCTACAAGAATTGGAAACTTACCTAAAATTCTAACAATTGCATTGTACATTTCCTCATCAGAATCTACATTTACAGATGTTGGATTAAAAGCGGTTAATGCACTAGTTAGCGATGCTAAAACTCCCATTGGATGTGCAGATTTCGGGAATGCATCTAATATTTTCTTGATATCATCATCAACAACAGCGTGTTTTTTGATATCTGTATGAAATTGATCAAGCTCTTCTTGAGTTGGTAACTCTCCAAAGATTAACAAATATGCTACTTCTAAGAAATCGGCTTTTTCAGCTAATTCTTCAATTGAGTATCCTCTATATCTTAAGATTCCTTTTTCACCATCTAAAAAAGTAATTGCACTCTCACAACTTCCCGTATTCTTATATCCTGGGTCAATAGTAATCACGCCTCCTGTAGATCCTCTTAAGGCTTTTATATCTATAGCAACTTCATTTTCTGAACCTACAACTATTGGAAATTCATACTTTTCACCATTAATTTCTAACGTAGCTTTATCTGACATTTGTTGATGTTTTTTATATTTTTTTAAGTCTTGTAAATTTACGAAATATCTAATGATTTATAAAGTCTATTTATAATGCTTTTAACAATTATGATATTTAGAAAATCGATTAAGGCCATATCCTTATTTTATGGCTAATTGTCATAATTTTTATCAAATACAAATTATAATTAGTAAATTAACTCCTATGAATTTAAAAACCCCTCTAAGCGCTTATATCTTGTTATTGTTTGTCTTAACAACATCTGTAAATTTTGCCCAAATCATTAACGCTGAATCTCTCAGAAAACCTTCTGATTCAACAAAATGGAATGGCTCTGTAAGTTTAAATATTCATTTAATAAAAAATGTAAACTCTATTTTTGGTATAAGCAGTAGAGCACATATTCAATACAAAAGCGGCAAATCTATTTTACTGTTTCTTAATGATTTTAGTTTTCAAAAAATTGAAGGCAACTCTTTTATTAATAGAGGGACTCAACATTTAAGGTATAATTACAAACTCACAGAAAGGGTTAAATTAGAAGTCTTTGTACAAGGTCAATATGATGCGGTTTCACTTATCGCTTTTAGAGGTTTAGCAGGTATAGGCCCAAGATTTAAGTTAAGCAAAAATGATGATTATCGTTTTTATTTAGGCTCTTTGATAATGTATGAATATGAGAAATCGACAAATGTAATAGCCGACAGAATCCAAAGAGATTATAGAGGAACCACCTATTTTTCATTTAGTTTATATCCTAATGATCAGGTTTCTGTTATAAGCACAACCTATTATCAACCGTTATTGGAATCGTTTAATGATTACAGAATTGCTAATGAAACTTCCGTATCATTTAAAATCTTTGACGACCTCTATTTTTCTACAACTTTTAATTACAATTTTGATGCTTTTCCAGTAACCAATGACATTCCAAAGACTCAATATCGATTAATGAATGGATTGTTGTATAGTTTTTAAGCACCTTTAGATTTGATTTACTAAAAATGATATTTTACGTTTTCTTTAAAAAACAAAAAACCTACACGAATCAACGTATAGGTTTTGAGCTTATCTATTTAAAAAGTTTTACTTCACTTTAAACGCATTCATTTGCGGAAAGTAAGCCACTTCTTGTAATTCTTCCTCAATACGTAATAATTGGTTGTATTTAGCCATACGATCACTACGAGAAGCCGAACCAGTTTTAATCTGACCGGTATTTAAAGCCACAGCTAAATCCGCAATCGTGTTATCTTCAGTTTCACCAGAACGATGAGACATTACAGACGTATAACCTGCATTGTGTGCCATATTTACTGCTGAAATTGTTTCAGTTAATGTACCAATCTGATTCACTTTAATTAAAATAGAATTTGCGATTCCGTTTTGTATACCTCGAGATAAACGTTCTACATTAGTTACGAATAAATCATCACCAACCAATTGTACTTTATCACCAATTTGTTCAGTTAGATATTTCCAACCATCCCAATCGTTTTCATCCATTCCATCTTCAATAGAAAGAATTGGATACTTACGAGACAACTCAGCTAAATAATCAGCCTGTTCTTTACTTGTTCTTAAAACTCCTGAATCACCTTCAAAAATTGTGTAGTCGTACTTTCCATCTTTATAGAATTCTGCGGCAGCACAATCTAAAGCAATCATAACATCATCACCTAATTTGTATCCTGCATTTGAAACCGCTTTAGAAATCGTTTCTAAAGCATCTTCTGTTCCTCCTTCTAAGTTTGGTGCAAAACCACCTTCATCACCAACAGCTGTACTTAAACCTCTATCGTGTAATACTTTTTTAAGGTTATGGAAAATTTCAGTTCCCATTTGCATAGCGTGGGTGAAATTTTTTGCTTTTACTGGCATTACCATAAACTCTTGAAATGCAATTGGTGCATCACTGTGAGAACCTCCATTGATAATATTCATCATTGGTACTGGTAAAGTATTTGCTGAAACGCCACCAACATATCTATATAAAGGCATTCCTAATTCGCTAGCAGCAGCTTTTGCAGCAGCTAAAGAGACACCCAAAATAGCGTTAGCTCCTAGTTTTGATTTGTTAGGTGTTCCGTCTAAATCTATCATTAACTGATCGATTCTATTTTGATCAAAAACAGACTCTCCCAATAATTCTTGAGAGATTATTGAATTTACATTATTTACAGCTTTAGAAACTCCTTTTCCCATATAAGCATCTCCACCATCACGAAGCTCAACAGCTTCATGTTCTCCAGTAGAAGCACCAGAAGGCACTGCTGCTCTTCCCATCACTCCATTTTCAGTAACGACATCAACTTCAACAGTTGGGTTACCTCTTGAATCTAAAATTTGTCTTGCATGAATATTAATTATAATGCTCATTTTCTTTTGATTTTTATGTTAAAAATGTATTACAAATTTACGAAATAGTTGGCCTAAAACCCATCTGACATTGCAGAATTACATTATATCTCAACTACAATGTTTTCGTAAAATTAAAAAAGCAACGAATCTTTACAATCGTTGCTTTTTTGATATTAATTATTTTTTATATTCTGAATAAACTCATCAAACAAATAGGTTGAATCATTTGGTCCAGGGCTTGCTTCTGGATGATATTGTACTGAGAAGCAATTTTTGTTTTTCATTTTAATTCCAGCTACAGTATGATCATTTAAATGCACATGTGTGATTTCAATATCAGGATTAGCTTCAGTCTCTTCTCTATTGATCGCGAAACCATGATTTTGAGATGTGATTTCCCCTTTAGTCGTAACCAAATTTTTCACAGGATGATTTATCCCTCTATGTCCATTATGCATCTTATAAGTTGAAATCCCATTAGCTAAGGCAATTACCTGATGTCCTAAACAGATTCCGAATAATGGTAAATCTCTTTTGATAATTTCTTTAGCAACTGCTTGAGCTTCCACTAAAGGTTGTGGATCTCCAGGTCCATTAGATAAGAAATATCCATCAGGCTTAAAAGCTTCTAAATCTTCAAACTTTGAATTGTATGGAAACACTTTAATATAAGCATCACGTTTCGCTAGATTACGCAGTATGTTCTTTTTAATCCCAATATCTAAAGCTGCTACTTTATATGTAGCATTTTCATCACCATAACAATAAGGTTCTTTAGTTGATACTTGTGAAGCCAATTCTAGACCTTCCATGCTTGGCACTTCAGCTAGTTGTTTCTTCAAGCCTTCAACATTATCAACATCTGTAGATATTACAGCATTCATTGCACCATGATCTCTAATATGACTTACTAATGCTCGCGTATCTACATCTGAAATAGCTAAAAGATTATTGTCATTAAGAAATTCTTCTAAAGACTGATCTCCTGAAGGACGTGAATAGTGAAAACTAAAGTTTTTACAAATCAATCCAGCAATTTTGATAGAATCAGATTCTACTTCATCCGCTTTAGTTCCGTAGTTACCAATATGTGCATTGGTCGTAACCATAAGCTGACCATAATATGAAGGATCAGTGAAAATCTCTTGGTATCCAGTAGTACCAGTATTGAAACAAACTTCACCAAAGGCAGTACCTTCTTTACCTATAGATTTTCCGTGAAAAATCGTTCCGTCTGCGAGTAAGATTAAGGCTTTTTTACGTTTTAAGTATATCATTTTTATAGAAAAGTTTTACAAAATTGCATAAAAAAAAGGATAATCTAAAATAGATTATCCTTTATATATTAAATGCTTATTAACATTTATTCTTCTTCGTTAGTTGCTACTGGTGGTACTGGAGCCGCTTCAGCATTTGAAGCTCCTCTTCTACTTCTTCTAGTAGTTTTCTTTTCTTTCTTACCAGCGTTGTAGATCTCATTATAATCTACTAACTCGATCATTGCCATATCAGCGTTATCACCAAGTCTATTACCTAATTTGATAATTCTTGTATAACCACCTGGACGATCACCAATTTTAGGAGCAACGTCTCTGAATAATTCAGCGACAACATCCTTTTGTCTTAGTTTAGCCATAACAATACGTCTGTTGTGAGTCGTATCCGTTTTTGACTTAGTAATCATTGGCTCAACAAATTGTTTTAAAGCTTTTGCTTTAGCAACAGTTGTGTTGATACGTTTGTGTTCGATTAACGAACACGCCATGTTAGCTAACATTGCTTTTCTATGAGCAGTCTGTCTTCCTAAATGGTTAAATTTCTTTCCGTGTCTCATGACATTTTGTTTTAATCATCATCTTGCTACAACTCAGTATTGAGGAGCAAAATATGACGTATTAATCTTTATCTAATTTATATTTTGCCAAATCCATTCCGAAGTTAAGGCCTTTAACATTTACAAGCTCTTCAAGCTCAGTTAAAGATTTCTTACCAAAGTTACGGAACTTCATTAAGTCATTCTTATTGAAAGACACTAAGTCTCCTAGAGTATCTACTTCTGCAGCTTTTAAACAGTTTAATGCACGTACAGAAAGATCCATATCAACTAATTTAGTCTTCAATAGTTGTCTCATGTGAAGTGATTCTTCATCATAAGTTTCAGTTTGTGCAATTTCATCAGCTTCAAGAGTGATACGCTCATCAGAGAATAACATGAAGTGGTGAATTAATATTTTAGCTGCTTCAGTTAAAGCATCTTTAGGTGCAATTGAACCATCAGTAACAATTTCGAAAACTAATTTTTCGAAATCGGTCTTTTGTTCAACACGCCAGTTTTCAATACTATATTTTACATTTTTAATTGGAGTATATATTGAATCAGTAAAGATTGTTCCAATTGGTGCAGAAGCTTTCTTATTTTCTTCAGCAGGAACATATCCTCTACCTTTTTCAATAGTGATTTCCATATTGATGCTTACTTTAGGATCTAAGTTACAAATCACTAAGTCTTTGTTCAATACTTGGAATCCAGAGATAAACTTTTGGAAATCTCCAGCTGTAATTTGCTCTTGACCAGAAATAGAAATAGAAACAGATTCGTTATCTACTTCGTCAATTTGACGCTTAAAGTTAACTTGCTTTAAGTTCAAAATCATTTCTGTAACATCTTCAACTACACCTGCAATTGTAGAAAATTCGTGATCTACACCTTCAACTCTAATTGAAGTAATTGCAAATCCTTCTAATGAAGATAACAACACACGTCTAAGTGCATTACCTACTGTTAAACCGTATCCTGGTTCTAAAGGTCTGAATTCAAACTTACCTTCGAACTCAGTAGAATCAATCATGATTACTTTATCCGGCTTTTGAAAATTTAATATTGCCATATTTTCTTCGTTTTAATTGTTATTTAGTTGCGCGATTTATAAGTTTGAAGAACACTAATAAATCCTTTGGCTAAATAGCAATATGATTATTTAATTATTTAGAGTATAATTCAACGATGAATTGCTCATTGATGTTTTCTGGAATTTGGATTCTTTCTGGAACAGAAACGTAAGTTCCATGTTTCGTATCGTTATTCCATGTGATCCACTCAAATACAGTACTAGAATTAGCTAATGAATTTTCAATAGATTCTAAAGATTTAGATTTTTCTCTAACTGCAACAACATCTCCTGCTTTTAATTGGTAAGAAGGAATGTTTACGATTCCACCATTTACAGTAATGTGTCTGTGAGACACTAATTGTCTTGCACCACTACGAGAAGGAGATAAACCCATTCTATAAGCAACGTTATCTAAACGAGACTCACATAATTGTAATAATACTTCACCAGTAATACCTTGTGCAGCAGTTGCTTTTTTGAACATGTTTCTGAATTGCTTTTCTAATATACCATAAGTATATTTTGCTTTTTGCTTCTCCATTAATTGGATTGCATATTCAGATTTTTTTCCACGTCTTCTGTTGTTTCCGTGTTGTCCTGGAGGATAGTTTCTTTTTTCGAAAGCTTTATCATCTCCAAAAATAGCTTCACCGAACTTTCGGGCTATTTTAGTTTTAGGACCAGTATATCTTGCCATTTTAAAATTTGTTATGAGAGTGTTTATGAATTAAGGTCTTAATCTTATCCTTCGATAAACGTTGATCTCTCGTTGATACTTGTTTATAATTTTTCAGTTTGCAAATTTATGCAAAATAAACTAATATCATACATAAATGCAATAATATTAGTTTATCTTAAAATTTATGAGATTACATAATAAAATTATGCAAAATCTGAAACGTGTTCAGATTAAACTCTTCTACGTTTAGGAGGACGACATCCATTATGTGGTAATGGAGTAACATCAACAATTTCTGTCACTTCGATACCTGCATTATGAATAGATCTGATAGCAGATTCTCTTCCGTTACCTGGACCTTTAACGTATACTTTTACTTTTTTAAGACCAGCTTCCTTAGCAACTCCAGCTGCATCTTCTGCGGCTAATTGAGCAGCGTAAGGTGTGTTCTTTTTAGAACCTCTGAATCCCATTTTTCCTGCTGATGACCATGAAATAACGTCACCTTTCTTGTTCGTTAAAGAGATAATGATATTGTTGAATGAAGCAGCAACGTGCGCTTCACCTACAGCATCTACTATTACTTTACGTTTTTTAGTACTTGACTTTGCCATACTATTTATTATTTAGTTGCTTTTTTCTTGTTAGCAACTGTTTTTCTTCTACCTTTTCTTGTTCTAGAGTTGTTTTTAGTACGTTGACCTCTTAAAGGTAAACCAGCTCTATGACGAATACCTCTGTAACAACCAATATCCATCAAACGCTTGATGTTTATCTGTGTTTCAGAACGTAACTCACCTTCAATAGTAAAAGTTCCTACTGCTTCACGAATATTACCTATTTGCTCGTCAGTCCAATCTTGTACTTTGATGCTTTCGTCAACTTTAGCTGTTGCTAAAATTTCTTTTGATCTACTTCTACCTACTCCGTAGATATAAGTTAAAGAGATTACTCCTCTTTTGTTTTTTGGTATGTCTACTCCTGCAATTCTTGCCATAATTACCCTTGTCTTTGTTTGAATCTAGGATTCTTTTTGTTAATGACGTAAAGTCTACCTTTTCTGCGCACTAATTTACAGTCTACGCTTCTTTTCTTTACTGATGCTCTTACTTTCATCGAATTAGTATCTATAAGTTATACGAGCCTTAGTTAAATCGTAAGGACTCATTTCTAATTTTACTTTATCACCTGGTAATAATTTAATATAATGCATACGCATCTTACCAGAGATATGTGCAGTCACAATGTGACCATTTTCAAGTTCAACACGAAACATTGCATTTGACAATGCTTCAATGATTGATCCGTCTTGTTCTATTGCTGCTTGTTTTGCCATAGTTAAATTAAGCTACTGCTTTTCTGTTTTTACCAGTTTTCATCAAGCCGTCATAATGTTTATTCAACAAATATGAATTGACTTGTTGCATTGTATCTATTGCAACTCCAACCATAATTAATAGTGATGTACCACCAAAGAATAAAGCCCATCCAGCTTGAACATCCATAAGCTTTACAATAATTGCCGGGAACACAGCTATCAATGCTAAGAATATAGAACCTGGTAAGGTAATTTGAGACATAATTTTGTCTAAATATTCTGAAGTTTCTGTTCCTGGTCTAATACCTGGAATAAAACCACCACTTCGTTTTAAATCATCCGCCATTTTGTTCGTTGGAACAGTAATAGCAGTATAGAAATAGGTAAATATGATAATCAATAATGCAAATACAACATTGTACCATAATCCGAAAATATCAGAGAATTGTGCAATCATCCATTGACCAGCATCACTATCATCAATTGATTTACCGATTAAACTTGGTACAAACATAATTGCTTGAGCAAAGATAATTGGCATTACACCTGATGCGTTTAACTTTAATGGTAAAAACTGTCTAGATCCAAATACGTTTTTCTCGTATCCACCAGAAGCAGTTCTTCTTGCATATTGTACTGCAATCTTACGAACAGCCATAACTAACATTACGGATGCCATAATAATTACAAACCATATTACTAATTCGATTAAGATCATCATTAATCCTCCATTACCACCACCACTTAAACGTGACGCAGCATTTTGAATAAATGAAGAAGGTAAAGTTGCTATAATTCCAACCATAATTAATAATGAAATACCATTACCAATACCTTTATCTGTAATCTTCTCACCTAGCCACATTGCGAATATACATCCAGTAACTAAAATGATTACTGAAGATATATAAAATGTAGGTCCTGTACCTAATAAGAATGCTGATTGAGGAATACCAAATGCTGTTGGTAAACTAGCCAAATATCCTGGTGCTTGAAATAAACAGATTACGATGGTTAACCAACGTGTAATCTGAGTAATTTTCTTTTGACCACTCGCGCCTTCTTTTTGTAGTTTCTGAAGATAAGGAATTGCTATTCCCATCAACTGTACTACAATAGAAGCCGAAATGTATGGCATAATACCTAATGCGAAAACAGAAGCGTTAGCAAAAGCACCACCAGTAAACATGTTTAATAAACCAAGAATACCTTCTCCTGCTCCAGCTTGTAAATTGCTTAGTTGACTTGCATCAATACCTGGTAAAACAACCTGAGCACCAAAACGGTACACTAAAAGTAAACCAAGCGTTAGAATGATTCTGTCTTTTAGTTCGGTTATTTTCCAAACATTCTTTAATGTTTCTATTAATTTCATACTCTAAGTTGTCTTATAAAGTTACTGCTTCTCCACCTGCAGCTTCAATTGCAGCTTTTGCTGAAGCAGTAAATTTATGAGCAGTTACTGTTAATTTTGATTTTAATTCACCACGACCAAGAATTTTTACTAATTCGTTCTTTCCCGCCAAACCTAGATTAACTAGAGTTTGAAAATCAACTGCATCCTTTATTTTCTTATTGTCTACTAACTCTTGTAACTTATCTAAGTTCACACCTTGATATTCTACACGGTTAACATTTGTAAATCCAAATTTTGGTACACGTCTTTGAAGAGGCATTTGTCCACCTTCAAAACCTAATTTTTTAGAATAACCAGAACGAGATTTAGCTCCTTTGTGACCACGAGTTGCAGTACCACCTTTTCCAGAACCTTGTCCTCGACCTATTCTTTTACCTTGATTCTTTACAGAACCTTCTGCTGGTTTTAAATTACTTAAGTCCATTCTATATTATTATTTTGTTTCTTCAAAAGAAACTAAATGTGAAACTTTATTTACCATACCAAGAATACTTGGTGAAGCATCATGCTCAATTGTTTGACCAATTCTTTTTAGTCCAAGAGCTTCTAATATTCTTTTTTGGTTCTGAGTACGATTGATTGCACTTTTTACCTTTGTTACTTTAATCTTTCCCATCGTCCTATTGGTTATCCGTTAAATACTTTTTCAAGAGAAACTCCTCTATCCTTTGCAATTGTTCTTGCATCTCTTAATTGTAATAAAGCGTCAAAAGTCGCTTTTACAACATTGTGAGGGTTAGAAGAACCTTGAGATTTAGATAATACATCGTGAATACCGACGGCTTCTAATACTGTTCTCACAGCACCACCAGCAATTACACCTGTACCAGGAGCAGCAGGAATAATATTTACTCTAGCTCCACCAAATTTACCTTTTTGTTCGTGAGGTAAGGTTCCTTTAATAATAGGAATTCTTACTAAGTTTTTCTTAGCATCTTCAATTGCTTTCGCAATTGCAGTAGCAACATCCTTAGATTTTCCTAAACCGTGACCTACAACTCCAGCTTCATCACCAACCACTACGATCGCTGAAAAACCAAAAGCTCTACCACCTTTTGTTACTTTGGTAACTCTCTGTACACCAACTAAACGATCTTTAAGATCAATTCCACTTGGTTTTACTAATTCTGCGTTTTTATATTTTTGATACATAGTGTCTTAGAATTTAAGTCCGCCTTCTCTTGCGCCTTCAGCTAATGATTTTACTCTTCCGTGATATTGGTATCCACCTCTATCAAAAGAAATAGTACTGATACCAGCTTTTATTGATCTCTCAGCAACAGCTTTACCAACTAAGGTTGCCATTTCTGTTTTAGTTCCTTTTGCAGAAGCTACATCTTTATCTCTTGAAGATGCTGCAGCTAACGTTTTACCTGTTACATCATCTACTACTTGAGCGTAGATATCTTTATTGCTTCTAAAAACAGCTAATCTTGGTCTTGCTTCTGTACCAGAAACAACCTTACGGATTCTGCTTTTTATTCTTAGTCTTTTTTCGTTCTTTGTTAATGCCATAACTAATTTTTTAAGCTGATTTACCTGCTTTTCTTCTTAACTCTTCACCTACAAACTTGATCCCTTTTCCTTTATAAGGCTCAGGTCTTCTGAAGCTACGGATTTTTGCAGCAACTTGACCAACCAATTGTTTATCGTGAGATGTTAATTTTATTATTGGGTTTTTACCTTTTTCTGAAATAGTTTCAATTTTTACTTCTGGTGCAATATTTAAAACAATATTGTGAGAGAAACCTAAAGCCAAATCTAATTTCTGTCCTTGATTTGAAGCTCTATAACCTACACCTACAAGCTCTAATTCTTTACCCCATCCTTTAGAAACACCATCTATCATGTTGTTCATTAAAGATCTGTATAAACCGTGTTTAGCTTTTTGTTCTTTGTTATCTGCCGATCTAGTTACAAGTACGTTTCCGTCTTCAACTTTAATTTCAACAGTATCATAGCTTTGTGTTAATTCTCCTAATTTACCTTTTACGGTAACTAAGCTATCCTTAACATCAACCGTAACTCCTTCTGGAATTGCTACTGGATTATTTCCTATTCTTGACATGTTCTTTCTGCTTTAAATTAGTAAACGTAACACAATAATTCACCACCTACATTATCTCTTTCTGCTTGCTTACCTGTAACTACACCTTTAGATGTCGACACAATAGCAATACCTAAACCGTTAAGGATTCTTGGCATTTCTTTAGCATTAGCATACTTACGTAAACCTGGCGTGCTTATTCTTTGAATTTTCTTGATAACCGATTCTTTAGTTTCCTTGTTGTACTTCAAAGCAATTTTAATTGTTCCTTGTACACTAGAATCGTCGAATTTATAACTTAAAATATATCCTTGATCGAATAATATTTTAGTCATTTCTTTCTTTAAGTTTGATGCAGGAATTTCAACCACTCTGTGATTTGCTTTCACTGCATTTCTGATTCTTGTTAAGAAATCAGCAATTGGATCTGTATTCATTTATATTAATTTGCGGTAACGGTTTTCGTTATATCTCGAACCTGAAACCAATTTATAATTCACTATTTATCGCTAAGCGATAGATTTTACCAAGATGCTTTTCTTACACCTGGAATCAAACCTTGGTTAGCCATTTCACGAAATGTTACACGTGAAACACCAAAAGTTCTCATATATCCCTTAGGTCTTCCTGTAAGTTTACATCTATTGTGCATACGAACTGGAGAAGCGTTTTTTGGTAACTTCTGTAATGCTTCGTAATCTCCAGCTTCTTTCAAAGCTTTACGTTTTTCAGCATATTTAGCTACTGTTTTTGCTCTTTTAACCTCACGGGCTTTCATTGATTCTTTAGCCATATCTTAGTTCTTTTGAAAAGGTAATCCCATTTCAGTTAATAACGATTTTGCTTCTTTATCTGTATCAGCTGTTGTTACAAATGTAATATCCATACCAGATATTTTATTGATTTTATCAATATCTATTTCTGGAAAGATAATTTGCTCAACTACACCTAAGTTATAATTTCCACGACCATCAAAACCTGTTGCTTTGATTCCGCCAAAATCTCTTACTCTTGGTAAGGCTGAAGTTACTAAACGATCTAAAAACTCATACATTTGCTCACCTCTTAACGTTACACGAGTACCAATTGGCATTCCTTTACGTAATTTGAATGATGCAACATCCTTTTTAGATAATGTTGCTACAGCTTTTTGACCAGAAATTTTAGTTAATTCATCAATAGCATGATCAATTAATTTCTTATCAGAAACTGCACCACCTACACCTTTAGATATAACTATCTTAGTAAGTTTAGGAACTTGCATTATATTTTTATATCCGAATTCTTCTGTAAGAGCAGAAACTACTTTGTCCTTGTACTCTTGTTTTAATCTTGGAGTATACATAACTATATTACTTCATTTGATTTCTTAGAAAATCTCACTTTATTATCACCTTCCATTTTAAAACCAACTCTTGTTGCTTCTCCTTTTGAAGTTAACAACGTCAAGTTAGATATATGCATTGGTGCTTCTTTCTCTACAATTCCACCTTGAGGACTTTGTGCACTTGGTTTAGTATGTTTCTTAACCATGTTTACACCCTCTACGATGGCTTTGTTCTTATCTATAAATACTTTAAGTACTTTACCTTCTGTCCCTTTATGGTCTCCAGCGATTACTTGAACTGTATCTCCTGATTTAATTTTAAGCTTTGTCATTTTTTTATACATTAAAGCACTTCTGGTGCCAATGATACAATTTTCATGAACTGTTTGTCACGAAGTTCTCTAGCTACTGGTCCAAATACACGAGTACCTCTCATTTCTCCTGTTGGATTTAAGAGTACACAAGCATTATCGTCAAAACGAATATAAGAACCGTCTGGACGTCTTACTTCTTTTTTAGTACGAACCACTACTGCAGTTGAAACTGCACCTTTTTTAATACCTCCATTAGGCGCTGCATCTTTAACAGATACTACGATTTTGTCTCCTATTGAAGCATATCTTCTTTTTGTACCACCAAGA
This sequence comes from Psychroserpens jangbogonensis, assembly GCF_000797465.1. GTDB lineage: Bacteria > Bacteroidota > Bacteroidia > Flavobacteriales > Flavobacteriaceae > Psychroserpens > Psychroserpens jangbogonensis. The sequence continues at coordinate 84,793 of NZ_JSWG01000012.1, forward strand.
ACACGTATTGTTAATACTTCTTTTGCTCCTGTGTTATCAGCTACTTTTAATCTAGATTCTTGTTGTACCATAATTATTTAGCTCTTTCAATTATTTCTACTAATCTCCAACATTTAGATTTACTTAAAGGTCTTGTTTCCATGATCTTTACCGTATCACCAATGTTACAGTCATTTGTTTCGTCGTGAGCAACATATTTCTTTGTTTTCAAAACGAATTTTCCATACATAGGATGTTTAACTTTTTTTACTTCTGCAACAACGATTGATTTCATCATTTTGTTACTAGTAACTACTCCTACACGTTCTTTTCTTAAATGTCTTTTTTCCATCTTTCAGCCAGAATACAATTACTGTATTTCTCTTTTAGTTAATTCTGTTGCAATTCTAGCTACTGAACGTCTAACGTTACGTAACTGAATTGGATTCTCTAATGGAGAGATTGCATGAGCCAATTTAAGGTCTGAATAACTCTTTTTTGTCTCGCTAAATTTCTCTTGTAACTCAGTTACTGATAGCTGTGTAATTTCTGCTTGCTTCATAATTTTTTATATTAAGCTTCGTAATCTCGAGCTATTAAAAACTTAGTTTTTACTGGTAGTTTTTGAGCTGCTAAACGTAATGCTTCTTTAGCAACGTCTATTGGCACACCACCAACTTCAAAAAGGATTCTTCCTGGCTTAACTACAGCTACCCAGTATTCTACAGCACCCTTTCCCTTACCCATACGAACCTCTAAAGGTTTTTTAGTAATTGGCTTGTCTGGAAATATTTTAATCCATAATTGACCTTCCCTTTTCATATAACGTGTTGCTGCAATACGAGCTGCCTCGATTTGACGTGACGTTAAAAAGTTAGTGTCTAGAGATTTTATACCAAACATACCATAAGAAAGCTGGTGTCCTCTTCCGGTATTTCCTTTCATACGTCCTTTTTGGACTTTACGAAATTTTGTTCTTTTCGGTTGTAACATTGTTCTTTGTCTTTAAAAATTACTTTCTGCGACGAGATTTATTATTATCTCTTCCGCGTCCTCCAGGTTTGCCACCTTGTTTCTTAGACAAGCCAACTAATGGAGAAAGTTCTCTTTTACCATATACTTCACCTTTCATGATCCATACTTTTACACCCAATCTACCATAAGTAGTGTGTGACTCAACTAAAGCATAGTCAATATCGGCTCTAAATGTTGATAAAGGAATACGTCCTTCTTTGTAGTGTTCACTACGTGCCATTTCAGCACCATTTAAACGACCACTGATTTGGATTTTTATTCCTTCAGCATTCATACGTATAGCAGCAGCAATTGCCATTTTGATTGCTCGTCGGTAAGAGATACGATTCTCAATTTGACGTGCGACACTTGTTCCTACTAAAAACGCATCGAGTTCAGGTCTTTTAATTTCAAAGATGTTTAACTGAACCTCTTTACCAGTAATTTTCTTAAGTTCCTCTTTCAACTTGTCTACCTCTTGGCCACCTTTTCCGATAATAATACCAGGTCTTGCAGTAGTGATAGTAACGGTTACAAGTTTAAGCGTACGCTCAATAATTACTCTAGATACACTAGCTTTTGATAAACGAGCATGGATATACTCTCTGATTTTATAGTCTTCAGCAAGTTTATCACCATAATCATTTCCACCATACCAGTTAGATTCCCATCCTCTGATAATTCCTAAACGATTTCCGATTGGATTTGTCTTTTGTCCCATATCTCTATCTAAGCTTGTGTGTTATTTTTTGCTCCAATCACAACTGTAACGTGATTAGATCTTTTTCTAATTCTGTGTGCACGACCTTGAGGTGCTGGACGTAATCTTTTTAACATAGATCCTCCGTCAACTCTAATCTCTTGCACAAATAAATCTGCTTCTTCAATACTTGCATCTTCGTTTTTAGCTTGCCAGTTAGCAATAGCTGACAATAATAATTTCTCTAAACGACGTGATGCTTCTTTAGAACTAAATCTTAAGATTTGAAGTGCTTTCTCAGCTTCTTTTCCTCTAACCAAATCCGCAACTAAGCGCATTTTTCTTGGTGAGGTAGGACAGTTATTTAATTTTGCAAATGCAACTTTCTTTCTGCCTTCCTTAATAGCGTCTGCCATTTGTTTTTTACGACTTCCCATAGCTTACTATTTTTTTCCTTTATTTTTTGCACCTGCATGACCTCTAAAAGATCTTGTTGGTGAAAATTCTCCTAATTTGTGACCTACCATGTTTTCAGTTACATAAACTGGTACAAATTGACGACCGTTGTGTACTGCGATAGTTTGTCCAACAAAATCTGGAGAAATCATCGAGGCTCTAGACCACGTTTTGATTACTGTCTTTTTGTTAGAAGCTACATTCGCTTCAACTTTTTTACTCAATTTATAATGGATGTAAGGTCCTTTTTTTAATGAACGTGCCATATTATATCAGTTATTTCTTTCTACGTTCTACAATATATTTATTACTCGCTTTAGTTTTAGAACGTGTTCTAAATCCTTTAGCTGGAATACCATTTTTAGATCTTGGATGTCCTCCTGAAGATTTACCTTCACCACCACCCATTGGGTGATCGACTGGATTCATTACCACTGGTCTTACTCTTGGTCTTCTACCTAACCATCTTGAACGTCCTGCTTTACCAGAAACAGTTAATTGATGATCTGAATTAGATACAACACCTATAGTAGCCATACATTCCGTAAGTACTAATCTTGTTTCTCCTGAAGGTAATTTAACCGTAGCGAACTTACCATCTCTTGCCATAAGTTGAGCAAATGCTCCAGCACTTCTTGCCATTACTGCTCCTTGACCAGGACGTAATTCTATACAAGAAATAATTGTACCCAAAGGTATTTGACTTAATGGCATTGCGTTACCAATTTCTGGTGCAATTCCTTCTCTTCCAGATACTACATTTTGCCCAACCTGTAATCCATTTTGTGCAATGATGTAACTCTTTTCTCCATCTTGATAATTCAATAAAGCGATAAAAGCTGTTCTGTTTGGATCGTATTGGATTGACGCAACTTCACCAGGAACTCCTGTTTTGTTACGTTTGAAATCGATAATACGATACTTTTTCTTATGACCTCCACCAATATGGCGCATGGTCATTTTTCCTCGATTGTTTCTACCACCAGATCTCTTGTTCGGAACGAGTAAACTCTTTTCCGGCTTATCAGTAGTTATGGCATCGAATCCATTTACTACTCTAAAACGCTGAGCTGATGTGATTGGTTTTAATTTTCTTACTGACATTATTGTCTAATTACATGTTAGTGTATAAATCAATTACTTCACCTTCCGCCAGTTGTACAATTGCTTTTTTAACAGCATTTGTTTTACCATGTTGAATACCAGTTTTTGTAAACTTAGTACTACGATCTGGACGGACATTTATAGTACGAACTTTTTCAACAGAAACACCATAGGTTGCTTCCACAGCCTTTTTGATTTCTACCTTGTTCGCCTTAGTGTTCACTTCAAATGCATAAGCATTTAACAACTCACTTTGCATGGTTGCTTTTTCTGTGATTATAGGTTTAATTAAGATACTCATGACTTTCTATTTACTTAAATTCGATTCAATTCCCTCTAAAGAACTCTCCAGAAGAATTAATTTATTTGCATTCAAAATTTTATAAGTGCTTAATTCTGAGTTAATTATAACATCAGACCCTTTAAAATTTCGTGATGACAAATATACATTATTATTTGAAGCACCCAACACAATCAACGATTTTTTGTCTTGTATGTCTAGCGCTTTCAATACTGCTGTAAAGTTTTTCGTCTTTGGACTATCAAAACTGAAGTCTTCCAACACAACGATATCTTTAGCATTAGCCTTCATTGTCAATGCTGATTTACGGGCAAGACGCTTAAGGTTTTTGTTCAATTTGATACTATAATTTCTTGGTCTTGGTCCGAACATACGTCCACCACCTCTAAATACACCAGATTTAATACTACCTGCTCTTGCAGTACCAGTACCTTTCTGTTTTTTAATCTTACGTGTACTTCCTGAAATTTCAGCTCTTTCTTTAGACTTATGAGTACCTTGACGTTGGTTAGCCAAATACTGCTTAACGTCTAAGTAAACTGCATGATTATTAGGCTCTATAGCGAACACATCTTTAGAAAGCTCTGCTTTTCTACCTGTGTCTTTTCCGTTTATATCTAAAACTGCTATTTTCATTATTTCTGAATAATTACATAAGAGTTTTTGTGTCCTGGAACACATCCTTTAACCACAATTAAGTTCTTTTCAGCAACTACCTTGTAGACTCTTAAATTTTCAACATATACTCTTTCGCCACCCATTCGTCCAGCCATTTTCATCCCTTTGAATACTCTCGCTGGATATGAAGCTGCACCAATAGAACCTGGAGCTCTTAAACGGTTATGCTGACCATGCGTTGCTTGACCAACACCAGCAAATCCATGACGTTTTACAACACCTTGGAAACCTTTTCCTTTTGAAGTTCCAGCTACATCAACAAATTCACCTTCAATAAAGTGATCTACTGTTATAGCATCTCCTAATTTGTAATCTCCTTCAAATCCTTGAAATTCCGCGACTTTTCTCTTAACAGAAGTACCAGCTTTTTTGGCGTGACCAATTTCAGCTTTAGTAGCACTTTTCTCTGTCTTGTCATCGAAACCAAGTTGAAGGGCACTGTACCCGTCGACCTCTTCGGTTCTGACTTGGGTAACGATACATGGTCCAGCTTCGATTACTGTACAAGGAATATTCTTCCCGTTCTCATCGAAAATGCTGGTCATACCGATCTTTTTTCCTATTAACCCAGACATAATTATTAATTTATTTATTATTACTATTTATTAAAAACTCAAGGCCGAAAATACATTCGACCTTGAATTGTATTTTTACCGTTTTTCCTTTGCACGCAGCTCCGGACATGTTTCGCTTTATATATTAAGCGTTATGATTCACTTACACTTTAATCTCAACTTCCACTCCACTTGGTAATTCAAGCTTCATTAACGCATCAATTGTTTTAGAAGATGACGAGTAAATATCTAATAATCTCTTGTAAGAGCTTAATTGAAATTGTTCTCTTGACTTCTTATTTACGTGTGGTGAACGTAATACAGTGAAAATCTTTTTGTGTGTTGGTAATGGAATTGGTCCAGTTACAACAGCACCTGTACTTTTTACTGTTTTTACAATCTTATCAGCAGATTTATCAACTAAATTGTGATCGTAAGACTTTAATTTTATTCTAATTTTCTGACTCATTTTCTTTTAGTTTTAAGCTTCTATGCCTTTTGCTGCTTTAATTACTTCTTCTGAAATATTAGAAGGAGTTTCAGCATAATGTGAAAATTCCATTGTTGATGTTGCACGACCAGATGACAATGTTCTTAATGTAGTTACATATCCAAACATTTCAGATAATGGCACAGTAGCTTTTACAGTTTTTGCACCAGCTCTATCACCCATATCACTCATTTGTCCACGACGACGATTTAAATCTCCTACTATATCACCCATATTTTCTTCAGGTGTAATCACCTCAAGTTTCATAATAGGCTCCATTATTACCGCCTTGGCAGCTTTAGCACAATTTTTAAATCCTAACTTCGCAGCTAATTCAAATGACAATTGATCAGAATCCACATCATGGTAAGATCCATCTTTCAATGTCACTTTCATAGCATCAATTTCATATCCTGCTAATGGTCCATTTACCATAGCCATTTTGAATCCTTTTTCAATTGAAGGGATAAATTCCTTAGGAACGTTACCACCTTTAATTACAGATTTGAATTGAAGTCCAGTTTCTCCCTCATCTGCAGGCTCTACAGTAAATACGATATCTGCGAATTTACCACGACCACCAGATTGCTTTTTATAAACTTCTCTATGATCAGCTGCTTGAGTAATAGCTTCTTTATATTCAACTTGTGGTTGACCTTGGTTTACTTCAACTTTAAACTCACGTCTTAAACGATCTACAATAACATCAAGGTGAAGTTCACCCATACCTGATATAATAGTCTGCCCTGAAGCTTCGTCTGAACGCACAGTAAATGTTGGGTCTTCTTCAGCTAACTTAGATAATCCAATCCCCAACTTATCAACATCTGCTTTAGTTTTAGGCTCAACCGCAATACCAATAACTGGATCTGGGAAGTCCATAGATTCTAAAACAATAGGATGCTTTTCAGCTGTAAGTGTATCTCCTGTTTTTATAGATTTAAATCCAACAGCAGCTCCAATATCACCAGCTTCTATATAATCAATTGCATTTTGCTTATTAGCGTGCATTTGATAGATACGAGAAATACGTTCTTTCTTACCAGAACGATTGTTTAACACATAAGATCCAGCGTCTAAACGACCAGAATATGCTCTAAAAAATGCTAAACGTCCTACGAAAGGATCTGTAGCAATTTTAAATGCTAATGCAGCAAACGGCTCATCTACACTTGGCTTACGAATTTCTTCTTGTTCTGTATCTGGATTCACTCCAACGATACCTTCCTTATCCATTGGAGAAGGTAAGTAACGACATACAGCGTCTAATAAGAACTGTACACCTTTATTTTTGAAAGCAGAACCACAAATCATAGGAATGATTGCCATATCCATAACAGCAGCTCTAAGTGCAGCATGCACTTCTTCTTCTGTAATAGAATCTTCATCTTCCATGAACTTCTCTAGTAAGTCCTCATCATAACTTGCTACCTCTTCAATAAGTTTAGCTCGTAAAATTTTTGCTTCTTCTTTAAGCTCTTCAGGAATATCAACAACATCAAATGTTGCACCCATTCCTTCTTCATGCCAAACAATAGCTCTATTCTTAACTAAATCGACAATTCCTTTGAAGTTTTCTTCATCACCAATATTCAAAACTATAGGCACAGCATTCGAACCTAACATTTCTTTAACTTGACCACAAACCATCATAAAATCAGAACCTTGACGATCCATTTTATTTACGAAACCAATTCTTGGTACTTTATAGTTATCGGCAAGTCTCCAGTTAGTTTCAGATTGTGGCTCAACACCATCAACTGCACTAAACAAGAATACTAAACCATCAAGTACACGTAACGAACGGTTTACTTCAACCGTAAAATCAACGTGACCTGGTGTGTCAATTATATTAAAATGGTATCCTTTTGTATCAGCATTAGCTTCTCCATTATCAGTAGGGAATTCCCACTCACAGGTTGTAGCAGCAGAAGTAATTGTAATACCTCTTTCTTGCTCTTGCTCCATCCAGTCCATTGTTGCAGCACCATCATGTACTTCACCAATTTTATGAGAAACACCTGTATAATAAAGAATACGTTCTGTAGTAGTAGTTTTTCCTGCATCAATGTGAGCAGCAATACCTATATTTCTTGTGAATTTTAAATCTCTTGCCATTTCTTATTAAAATCTAAAGTGAGAGAATGCCTTATTTGCTTCAGCCATTTTATGAGTATCAACTCTTTTCTTAACAGCTGCACCTTCTTCTTTAGCTGCAGCTAAAATTTCAGCAGCTAATTTTTGTGGCATAGATTTTTCATTTCTTTTTCTTGAGAAAGATATCAACCACTTCATAGCTGTTGATACTTTTCTGTCTGGACGAATTTGCATTGGAATTTGGAATGTAGCACCACCAACACGACGACTACGTACTTCTACGTGAGGCATTACGTTTGATAAAGCATCTTTCCATGTTTCTAAAGCTGTTTTTTCTTCGTCAGTTTTCTTTGATTCTACAATGTCAATTGCATCATAGAATACTTTAAAAGCTACAGACTTCTTTCCATCCCACATCATCATGTTAACGAAACGAGTTACTAACTGATCGTTAAAACGTGGATCCGGTAAAAGCGGTCTCTTTTTTGCTGCTCTTTTTCTCATGTCTTCTTCTTAAAGTTTTAAATTACTTCTTAGGGCGTTTTGCACCATACTTAGATCTACGTTGTGTTCTACCTGCGACACCTGCTGTGTCTAAGGCACCACGAACGATGTGATATCTAACTCCTGGCAAATCTTTTACCCTTCCACCTCTAACCAATACTATCGAGTGCTCTTGCAAATTGTGTCCTTCACCACCGATGTATGCATTAACCTCGTTTCCGTTTGTTAAACGAACCCTTGCTACCTTACGCATTGCTGAGTTTGGTTTTTTAGGAGTCGTCGTGTAAACACGAGTACACACACCACGTCTTTGTGGACACGAATCTAAAGCAGCCGATTTACTCTTCTTGGTTATTTTGGCTCTTCCTTTTCGTACTAATTGTGAAATTGTTGGCATATATTTCTATATAATTATTATTTAACCCTCTCTTTAGAGGGCTGCAAAGGTAGAAATAAATTTGAGTTTTTCAAATGCTAAGCCATTAATTTTTAAAAGTTTTCAAAATTATTTTATCTCTTGCATATTTTTACTTGGTATTTTGCGTTAGTTTTGAAAAATAATCCAGTAGATGTCTAGTAAATTTCATATTTATATAACTTTAATATTTTGTCTATTTTTTGTGCAAGTTTATTCACAGAGTCTAGAACTTAAGGTTTATGGAAGTGATAAAACTGAAACTAAGATTATAGATTCATTAGGTTATGAAAATTATTTCAAGGATTATAGTTCACTTAGTAAGGAGGTTGATTCGTTAGCTAAACGATTATTATCCATTGGCTACATAAACAGCAAGTTATTAGATCTCAAAAAAAAGAATGATTCGTTGCATGAGGTACAGTTCAGTTTGAAAACACGTTTTAAATCCATTACCATAAATCATAACGGTTTAATAGATGAAGACATTTTAAAACTAAGTGATTTAAAATTCGACGGAACTTCGTTTACTCTTCCAGTTTCAAAATTAGAACAAACCTTAGAATTTATAAACGCCGAAATTGCTAATCGAGGCAAACCCTTTTCTACACTTCAACTTATAGACATTAAACTAGAAAGCGAAACGAGTCTATCAGCAAGTTTAGAACTATCGCAACCTTTAGAGCGTACAATTGATAAAATAATCATTAAAGGTTATGAAAAGTTCCCAAAGACATATGTCAAACGGTATATGAAAATAAAAATCGGTCAACGTTTTAACTTAGCTCGTATTAAAGAAAAAACTTCTGAACTTAATGACTTACGTTTCGCCAATCAGATTAAAGATCCTGAAGTTCTTTTTACAAAAGATTCTACTATACTCTATATGTACATAGAAAAATCTAAGAGTAATTCTTTTGATGGTTTTTTAGGATTTGGAACAAATGAAGATACCAATAAAATTGAATTTGACGGTTATTTAAACTTAAGTCTTACAAATAATCTTAATTATGGTGAAACCTTAAAATTGCTTTATAAAAGCGATGAGAATGATCAGCAAACCTTTGATGGTAAAGTAACAATGCCATACATGTTTGGTTCTCCATTAGGTGTAGAAGTCAACCTTAATATATTTAGGAAAGATTCGACGTTTGTAACAGCCAGACAATCTGCAAAACTCAATTACCAAATTAATTCTAACCATATAATTGGTATTGGTTTAAGTGGTGTGAATTCTTCTGACTTATTAGACACTGAAGTCTCGTCCATAAACGATTTTAATTCGAGCTACTATTTTACGAATTATGTGTTTACTCAACGTCAGAATTATGATTTTCTATTCCCTGTAAATTTCTTGTTCGATATTACTGCAGGATTTGGAAATAGAACGTTTGATGATATCAAAGAAGACCAAACAAAATTTGCCGTCAATACATTTAAGATTTTTAATCTTAATGATCGGAATAGCATTTATGTTAGAGGGAGTGGTCAACTTATAGATTCTGATTCTTTCCTTGAAAATGAACTTCCTAGATTTGGAGGAATTAACTCTATTCGTGGTTTTGAAGAGAATAGTTTGATTGGTAATCTATTTGGAGTGATCAATACTGAATATCGCTATCGCTTAAACCGAGACATTTATGTGCATTCGGTTATTGATGCAGCCTATTTTGAAAATAAGATAAGTGACCAGAAAGGAAAATTATTTGGTTTTGGTTTTGGTTTTGGTCTACTTAGTAAGGCTGGACTGTTTCGCTTTAATTATTCTAGTGGAAAAACAGAAAATCAACAATTCAAATTATCCGATTCTAAAGTACATTTAAGTTTAACGGCTACTTTTTAACAACATTCACTTCATCTTATACCTAATATTGACGCCTAAAAAGCGTCTTTTTTTATACCTTTAACCCATTGAAAAAGAAAAATAATTCTTGAATTGAATTGATTTCCTCGAAATCGTGATTTTTACAAGGAACGCGACACGAGTACAATCATTCTATTCGACAATAATCTAATTATGACTTTAAAAAAAATTGCGTGTCTTTTAATATGTATTGCTTCTAGTTCAATATTAATTTCACAAAACACGGTAGGAGTTCTTTCGTATAATCAAACGGACACCTACAACGGATTAACACTATTCACTTCTCAAACTGAAACCTATTTAATAAATAGTTGTGGTGAAGTAGTAAACCAATGGACTAGTGCTTACCCTCCAGGAAATGCCGTTTATCTATTAGAAGATGGTTCTTTATTAAGAGCTGGAAAAGTTGGAAATACTACTATAGTTTTTGGTGGTACAGGAGGAATTGTTGAAAAATTTGATTGGGATGGCAATCTAACTTGGAGTTATACCGTATCAAGTGATACTACGTTACAACATCACGATATTTTCCCAATGCCTAATGGAAATGTTTTAGTGCTTGCTGTTACTATAATGTCAAATGCTGAAGCAATACAAGCAGGACGTGATCCAAGTTTCCTTACAGATTCTATACTTTATAACGAGCAAATAATGGAGATTGAACCAGTTGGTGTCGATCAAGCTAATATCGTTTGGGAATGGAATGTCAAGGATCATTTGATTCAAGATTTTGATGTAACAAAGGACAATTTTGGTGTTGTAGAAGACAATCCTCAATTACTCGACATTAACTTTTTAGGTGGTTTAAGCGGAAGTGCGAACTGGTTACATGTGAATTCTATTCAGTATAATGACAATCTAAATCAAATCGTAATGAGCTCTAGACACATGAGTGAATTATATATTATTGATCATTCAACTACAACATCTGAGGCTTCAACAAATATAGGAGGCATTTACGGTAATGGTGGTGACTTTTTGTATCGATGGGGAAATCCTCAATCGTATAGACAAGGCATTCAGAGCGACCAAAAACTTTATGGTCAGCACTATCCTCACTGGATTCCTGCTGGCTTACCAAATGCTGGTCAGCTTATCTTATTTAATAATGGCTTTTCTAGAGCGCCTAGTTTTTCAGAAGTATTTATTTTTACACCTCCAACGACAGCTCCAGGCGTTTATGAATATGTTCCTGACACAGCTTATGGACCAACAAGCACTGATTACACCTATACCAATCCAGACGATCCTATTAATTTCTTTTCAAGAATATTATCTAGTGCGCAAGTACTTCCTAATGGAAATATCTTGATTTGTGATGGTGATTCTGGCTATTTCTTTGAAATTGATAGTAGTAATAATATCGTTTGGGAATATATTAACCCAACTGGAGCAACGGGAATTTTATCACAAGGTGACGATCCTATTGGCATACCAAATTTAGTTTTTAGAGCTATTAAATACGATCTTGCTTATCCTGCATTTACGGGAAGAGATCTAACTCCTGGAATCCCAATTGAATTAAATTCAGGTATAAATGAACCATGTGATGTTTTAAGTACTGAAGAATTTTCATTTCAGGATTTAGCAATTTACCCAAATCCAGCAACAGACATTATTAAAGTAAACTCAACTCAACTCATTAGCAAAATAGAGGTTTATAATAGTCTTGGAGCTTTAATAAATCAAGTAAGTGATGTTAATGAAATAAATGTTTCCAACTATGATTCTGGAATTTACTTTTTAAGAATTTCTTCAAACTTGAGATCCGTCACCAAAAAAATAATAAAACAATAAATTATCTATACATAATTTAAGACCACCTTTTATAAGGTGGTTTTTTTTATACCTTTGGCGCATGGAAAAAGAGACTACAATTTTTGGAATTCGTGCAATTATGGAAGCCGTTAAATCTGAAGAAAACATCGATAAAGTATTTTTGCAAAAAGGATTACGAGGTGATTTATTTTCAGAATTGGAAGAATTGCTTAGAAAAGAACGCCTCAATATTTCTTATGTTCCAGTTGAGAAACTAAATAGACTTTCTAAACAAAATCATCAAGGTGCAATAGCTCAAATAGCTCCTATAACCTTTGCTACAATTGAGGATTTAGTAGAATCTGTTTTAGAGTCTGACAAAACACCACTCTTCCTTCTACTCGATCAATTAAGTGATGTAAGAAATTTTGGAGCAATAATTAGAACTGCTGAATGCACAGGAGTTTCAGGAATTATCATTCAGAAAAAAGGTGGTGCACCAGTAAATGGAGATACTATAAAAACTAGTGCAGGTGCAATTTTCAAGATTCCGATTTGTAAGGTAGATCATATTAAGGATGCTGTATTTTACATGCAAGCCTCAGGAATTAAAGTGATTTCTGCGACTGAAAAAGCAGAAAACACTATTTACGATGTTTCGTTTAAAGAACCTTGTGCTATTGTTATGGGTTCTGAAGGTAAAGGGATTAATCCTTCAGTATTGAAAATTTCTGATGAAACAGCGAAACTGCCAATCTTAGGAGAAATAGAATCTTTAAATGTATCTGTAGCTTGTGGAGCCTTTCTTTACGAAGCTGTTAGACAACGACGTTAATCCTTATTTTCTTTAAACGTATAAGTAACATCTGATTGATTATCCTCGGAAGGCAATTCGTCTTCAATCTCAGGTTCTATAATTTCAATAAAGTTTCCGTCTTCATCAAAGTGTTTTAAAAAAGGATCATTGTCTTCGTTATAATCTGGTTGTTGCCAAACGTAACGTTCTGGTTTAGCTACAGATTTTCGGAAAATAATTGCAAAAAGTAACCCAGAAATTAATCCGCCAAGATGCCCTTCCCAAGACATGCCTTCCTTTACAGGAAACACATACCATATCATACTTCCGTATAAAAAAATAATCAAAAGTGATAAAGCAACCAATCTAAAATGTTTTGCAAAAACGCCTTTAAAGAAAATAAAACTCACAAGAACATATATCAAGCCACTCGCTCCAATATGATTTGATGGTCGACCAATAATCCAAGTGATTAAACCAGATAAAACAATTCCGTAGAGAATAACTTTCCAAGAGATTCTCCGATAGAAATAAAACAAGGCGACCGATAGAATAAATAAAGGAATACTATTATGATATAAATGTTGAATATCTGCGTGTATAAATGGGCTAAAAAAGATGCCACTTAGTCCTTCAAGCTTTTGAGGATACACTCCAAACGTTTTAATAGCAGGAAAAAAACGTACTTGTAACCAAAATACGATCCATATCAAAAGCACAAAAAATACAGGATATGCAACGACTCCTGTAGAATATTTAAACTGTTGTTGGTTATGACTCATCTTCAAATTTAGAATTTAATTAGCAAAATGCTCTCCATTTATTAAAACTATGAAATATTGTCACATTCGTTTTTTGTAATTTTACATTATGAACGAACCTTTAGCAGAACGATTACGTCCGCAAACTCTTGACGATTATTTAAGTCAGTCGCATTTAGTTGGCAAAACTGGCGTTTTAACTCAACAATTGCAACATGGAATAATTGCTTCTATGATTTTTTGGGGTCCACCTGGTACTGGAAAGACTACACTTGCTAATATTATTGCAAACGAATCCGACAGACCTTTTTACGCATTAAGTGCTATAAATTCTGGCGTTAAAGATATTAGAGAAGTCATTGATAAGGCCAAGCAAAGAGGCGGATTATTCACAACTAAAAACCCTATTTTATTCATTGATGAGATTCATAGGTTTAGTAAATCTCAACAAGATTCTCTATTACAAGCTGTTGAAAAAGGTTGGGTCACACTTATTGGTGCTACAACTGAAAACCCAAGTTTTGAGGTGATTCCTGCCCTACTTTCAAGGTGTCAAGTATATGTTTTAAATGCCTTTGATAAAAAAGATTTGGAAGCGCTTTTAAAACGTGCCATTAAAGATGACGATTTATTATCAAAACGAAATATAAAACTAAAAGAAACCGAAGCACTTATCAGAATCTCTGGAGGTGATGCTCGTAAATTACTTAACGTTTTTGAGTTAATCGTTACATCGTATAACAGTGATGAAAAGATTATAATTACAAATGATGTTGTTTCTGAAAAAATCCAAAGTAATACAGTTCGATATGACAAAACAGGTGAGCAACATTATGATATCATTTCAGCCTTTATAAAATCGATTAGAGGCAGTGACCCTAATGCTGCTGTGTATTGGTTAGCGCGAATGATTGAAGGAGGTGAAGATGTGAAGTTTATTGCAAGACGTTTACTTATTTTAGCCAGTGAAGATATTGGGAATGCAAATCCGACCGCATTGGTAATTGCAAACAACACATTTCAAGCTGTTTCTATTATTGGTTTTCCTGAATCTCGAATAATCTTAAGTCAATGTGCTACTTATTTGGCTACGTCACCAAAAAGCAATGCTGCATATGAAGCTATTGGTAAAGCTCTAAAACTGGTTAAAGAAACGGGAGACTTATCTGTACCTCTATCTGTAAGAAATGCACCAACTAAATTAATGAAAGAATTGGGTTATGGTGAAGATTATAAATATGCGCATAGCTATGATAACAATTTTGCGAACCAGGAATTCCTACCTGAAGAAATAAAAAATACAACCCTATATAATCCAGGAAACAATTCTAGAGAGAATGCGCAACGTGAATTTTTAAAGCAACGCTGGAAAGACAAATACGGTTATTAAAATTTAATATTCAAGGTTTCTAATGAGGTTGCATTACCATCATTTTTTGATAAATACCAAAACCCATCTTCTTTATAAACAATAGCATTCTGGTCTTTAACAATGAACGTGTTTTCTTTTGGTGTTTCTAAAAGTATCATGATTACTTTTGGTGTTTTATCAACCACTTGAAAACCCTTGTCTATAGGTTGAGCGTAGAGTATTTTGATGTCTTCTGTTAGCTCTTGAGGTGTTTCAATCGGTTCCTTTTTAGGCGAAGTAATAACTACTGGTACAATTACAGCTTGTTTAACTACCTTTTCTTCTTTTAGAGCAGCAACTTCTTGTTTTAAACGTTCAATTTCTTCTTGTGCAACTATAGTTTCTTCTTCATTTTGTTTAGTAGTATCAGCACTAACATTTGTTGGCAATGCAGTAATTTTTAAATCTGGTTTATAATTGTACTCGTAAAATTGAAAGGTTTGAAAAGCATCTCGTACTGCCAAATTATAAGCCACTTTAAATTCTTTTTCTCTAGTTTTTCCAATTTTTGAAGACGCTACTATCACTCCATTACAATCCATCAGATTAATTTGAAGTCTTGTACTTAAAAAACCACCTTTAACTTTTACTAGGTCTGTTTTAAGTGCTAAACATCTATTCTGACGCAAATCCTCTGGAAAAGGATCATTTTCCAAAAATGCGGTATAGCCATATTTATTAAACAAAAATTTAGTCAAAGAATTAATTTGATACTTGTCTACGTCCTTCAAAAATTCAAATTTCAAAGGGACTATGACATACTTATAATTGTCAATAGCTTCTACATTTATTTTCTCTTCTTGAGAAGACGCATTAAAAGCAAAAAAGAAGGATAGTGAAAGAATTAGAACTATGTTTTTCATGTGAATTATCAGTTTTTTAATTTTCTAAAACGAATGATTAAAGGTACATTTTTATATCTAACAAGGTCTTTACTTGCTTAATATGTGGTTCTGGATTGTTGTTATGGTAATTGAATAGAATGGCATCAAAACCGACGTCAATTGCTCCCATTATATCAGCTTCTAGACTATCACCAATCATGATACTTTCATGAGGTTTTGCATTGGCAACATCTAAAGCATATTCAAAAATAATAGGATTAGGTTTCTTAACACCTGCAATTTCTGAATTCGTAACCGTTTCAAAATACTGAGAGATATTGGCATTATCCATTTTCTTTTGTTGAGCTTCATCAAAACCATTAGTGATGATATGCAACTGATAGAGGTCTTTTAAATGTTCTAGGATATCAAAAGTGCCATCAAATAAATGGTTGAACGTTGTTAAATACGTTATATAATCTTCAGATAATTGATTTATAGTATCGTCTGAAACTTCCAACTTGATAGCGTCAAATGTATCTTTCAAACGCTTATAACGTAAATTTGACTTGTCAATTTTTTCTTCACGATAGAGTTTCCAATAGTTCAAGTTAATAGGTTCATACACTGAAGAAAATTCCGATCTATCAATATCGAGTTGATGCAAATTAAATATTTTATCGAACGCTAGTGCCGAATTTTTATCAAAATCCCAAAGTGTATGGTCGAGATCGAAAAATACGTGTTTTATGTTTTTAATCTTCATTTGCTGAATCTAATATCATGGTGAATAGTTCTCTATAGCCTTTCCAAAGTAAATCATCACTAAAACTATAATTATGAAATATAGGTGTAAACGTACCATTAACTTGTTTTACTTGTTTTATTATACGTTGTATGGCTTCTTTTTTATCTAATTGAGATTGGTGCTTTAACAATGCTGAATCTAAGCAATGAAATGAATGTATTTGCAATGGCGTTTGTACTTCATAATCTAAATCGTAAAACAAAAAAGGTGTACACGTACCAGCTCTAAATCCTAATTCTTTAATATAGCCCATTGTATAATCTTGATTAATTTCAAGTTCTACAAGATGACGATACGACTTTGGTAAGTTTAGTTTTGAAAAGGAATGACGCGAGGCTTGCAGTTCATAATTTACAATAGATTCCATTTTTTTCTTCTCTTTTTTCAAAATAGAAATATCGTCTAATGCAAAATACGAAGCTTTTAATCCAACTCTAGAATAATCTGCAACGGACTTTATCAGTGATACAAATCCCTTTTTATTGATATTGATGTTTTTATCATAAGTCGAATAGTCACCTATTAAAAAAAGGAATACAAACTTAAAATCGCAGCTTTTCTGCTTATTAATTATCCATTTGAAAGTATCATGTGGATCACGTGAAAACCCAAACAACACCATAGTTCTTTGATATAGTCGTCTTAATCTTAAACGAAACAAATCATTAAAAATACCTCCAAAAGTTCTTATCAATCCCTTCTGTTTATAATAGTATGCTCTTGGCACATCAATAACAGGCTGAATTGAATATTCTTTTTTGGGGAAGCTAAAGTGCTCAAACTTTTCTTCTAGAATAGCTTTGAGCTTATAAGCCCAAATATCCACAACAGGTTTTTGCAAAAAATTGTTATTAAAGGCAATACTTTCTGAAGGTGTAAATCGACCATAATCATCTTTTACGTGTGGCAAATATTCTTCATACCTACTCAGCAAATAGAATGATGCTGCAAAAATATCATAAGGTAAAGCACTCTTTTCTCCAGTTGCAAAAAAGCCTTTTGTTTCATTCCAATCTTGAACATTTATATCAATATCTGAAAGGCCTTGCTCAAAAAGCAACTCATGACTTCTAACAAAAACCTCATTACTCAGAGGTTTTTTTGTGTAAGACATTTTCATGCTATCATGCGCAATAAAATCCTCGATAGTCGTTGTAAAAGATACAGGAATACCCAATATTCGTGTACACATATGTTTAAATGTGTAACGTAACCTTGGTGTTATTTTATGTGTATAAACAAGAAGCATAAATGAACTCAAATTCTAGTTCTTAAAAATACCAAATTACGAATGGAAAATGGTCATTTTATAATTGGAATTTAGAAATTGATTCTCGACGTTTTCACAATAGAGATTCATCGGCAAAACTAAAATAGCTGCTTTCTGTAATAATAAGATGATCAAGAACCTTAATATCTAGGCTTTGAGCAGCCATTTTTAACTTTTGAGTCAAATTTTTATCAGCTTCACTAGGTTTTAAAGTCCCAGAAGGATGGTTATGAGTTAAGATTAATCCAACAGCACCAACTTCTAAAGCAGTTTTAAGTGCCAATCGAACGTCAACTAAAGTTCCAGTAATACCACCTTTACTTAATTGATTTTTCTGTATGACTTTATTCGAATTGTTTAAATATATAATCCAAAACTCCTCATGAGGTAATTCTCCAATTACTGGTTGCATGAGCTCAAAAACTGAAACACTTGAACTAATTTTATTTTTTTCAAGAGCTTCATTCCCTCGTCGACGTCTTCCCAACTCTAAAGCTGCAGCAATACTTATGGCTTTAGCTTCTCCAATACCTTTAAAGGTCATGAGTTGTTTTAATGAAAGTTTGCCTAAAGCGTTGAGATTATTATCAACACTTGCTAAAATTCGTTTGCTCAGCGAAACCGCACTTTCATCTCTATTTCCAGATCCAATAAGGATAGCAACTAATTCGGCATCGCTTAATGTCGCCTTTCCTTTATCACGGAGCTTTTCTCTTGGCTGATCATCATGAGACCAGTTTTTTATGGAAAAGGAAATTGATTTTTCGGTCATTTTATAAAGATATATTGTAACTTTCTACAGTATAAATATATGCATTATATAGAAAAAATACTATATTATTATGAAATCCATTTTCACTCCTGAAGCTCATACTGAAATTATGAGTAGAATTAAAAAACTTGATGAACATACACAGCCACAATGGGGAAAAATGAGTGTAGGTCAGATGTTGAATCACTGTCAATTTCCGCTTCATATTATTCTTGAGAAGGAAGATTATAATCTAAAACCAAATTGGCTAGTCAACTTATTGTTTAAAAAAACAATGTACAGTGACAAACCGTGGAGAAAAAATCTACCTACCGTTCCTCGTTTTAAAGCAACAGACAAGAGACGTTTTTCTGAAGAGACACCAAAATTGATAAGTTTATTAGAAGAATTACATACACATAAAGATAGAACAGATTGGCAACCTCATCCTGCATTTGGCGAACTCACCAAAGAGCAATGGGGAAAAATGCAATACAAACATTTAGATCATCATTTAAAACAATTTGGTGCTTAATGAAATATCCTCCTAAACACCATCTGGACGACGACCAAAATCATATGATTGAGGTGATTAAAACCTATCCTTTGGCAACTGTTATTTCTATAGCAGACAATCAACCATTAATTACACATTTGCCTTTAATTTTCGAGAATGGAAAGCTCATTGGCCATATCGATATTTATAATCCTCAGGCGAACCTTTTGAAAGACAACAACGATATTACACTTATTTTTTCTGGTCCTGAATGTTATATTTCTCCTAGTGTTTATAACACGACGCAACTACCAACATGGAATTATATTAAAGTACATTTAAAAGGAAAAGTAAAAGCGATTGAAAGTAAAGCGGCTTTAAAACAATCGTTGATTGCTATGACAGAATTTTTAGAAGCTCCTGATCATAAGTATGTTTTAGAACCAGATAACCCAAGGTTAGATCGAAACCTGAATTACATAAAAATGTTTGAAATTACTATAACCCATTGGGAAGGGAAATTCAAATTATCCCAAGATAAAAAACCAAGTGATACCAAAGCTGCTAGAACTGAATTAGTGAGAGCAAATCAAGAAAGTATCAGGAAATTTTTGGATTCTGTTTTTTAATTATGCATATCTGAATAAATTATTATTTTTGGCACATGTTTTGAATAAAGCATATTTCTAAATATCAATCATTATGAAAAATATTACCTTTTTAACATTACTTTTAGTTAGTCTATTCTCTAATGCTCAGGAATCTCAATTGACAATCTTTTCAGAAGATGGAGATGCGTTTTATGTAATTCTAAATGGCATCAGACAAAATGAAGAACCAGTAGTTAATATTGCTGTAGACTATTTAGTAAATGAATACTACGACACCAAAATCATATTTGCTGATGAATCGATTCCTGTATTGGAAAAGAAACATCTTATGGTTGTAGATATTGATAATAACCGAGGAGAGTTTGTCTATAAAATCAAAACAACTAAGCGAGGTAAAAAATTGCGCTATTACTCTTTTACGCCTTTTCAGGCTATTTTGCCACCTCCAAGTAATGTTTCAGTCATTCATTATAATGCTGTAGCTCTAGCTCCTATACAAACCATAACACAAACCACTACGACTACGTCTTCTGGTAACGGTGACCAAATTAATATTGGTGTTGGTGTAAATGCAGACGGAACTAATGTTGGTGTTGGAATTAATGTTAATACGGGATCATCAACGACTACAACGCAAACTACAACAACTACAACAGGAGGGCCTACTGATGTCATCATTGTTGAAGAACCAGGTTGTTACGTTATGTCACGTCCTGATTTTAATCAGGCATTAGAATCAATTAAAAGTAAAACGTTTTCAGATTCTAAGTTAACACTGGCTAAACAGATCACGAAAGGTAATTGTTTGACTTCAGGTCAGGTTGCTCATATTACAAGCCTATTTGATTTTGAAGATACTAGATTAGAGTATGCAAAGTTTGCTTATTCGTATTGCTTTAATCCAGAGAACTTCTGGAAAGTAAATAACTCTTTTCAATTCGAATCTACAATTGAAGAATTAGACGAACATATTGCGTCGTTTGGACACTAAATTTATTGCACGTTATAAGACTCAAGACGCCTTATAATACTTGGAGTTTCCTGTGATACAAAAGAGGAAGTATCATACACAAGTCCGATACCATCTGAATAATAAAAGCGATCTAGACTAGGAGCTTGTTCTCCATCTGGCAAAATAACATAACGCTCAGAATTTATACAATCAAAAGTTCCTGCTTCAACACTGAGTGATGTTGTATCATCTGTTAATTTTTCTACGATATTTCCCCAATCATTTTCATCAAGAGTTCTTACTGAATAATCATTATTTGTGAATTTTACTTCACCAGTATTCCAAATAAGATTGCCTTCAAATTCCCTTAAATATTCAAAATATTCTCCATTGGGATTACAATAAGTTATTTGATTTTCATTACCTGTTGTGAGACGTCTAAACTTAAAATAGGTTTTACCTTCAAACACTTCAGTCCCAACAATACTGATCGAATCCACAACTCCAGTATCGTCATAAGTTTCTGTATTTATATTGTAACGGTAATTTTTATATACCCAGAAATTATCAACAGTTAAGGCATAAAAATTTTCGATTTGAGCTTCTGGTGTATTAGAATCGTCGCTAGAACATGAAAAGAATAAAGATAGAATACATACTGTGATAAGAATACGTCTCATAATAATTAATTGATTTTAAAAATTGATTAATAATCGTAGTTGTTTAGAATAGACGTATTGAATTGGTTGGTTTGAATTGATAACGAGACACTATTGAAGTTATTGTAAAAGATAATGAGATTCTAAATCAAGTTCAGAATGACAAACAGTCAAATGCAAAAAAAATAAATCTTCCTACCATTAGATTGACCGTTCGTCCAGAAACACACCCAGTAGATAAGTCAAGTCACCATTAGATAAACACATGGCTTAAGCTCCTGACAATCACTATATATTTACATCAAGCAATACTGCTTTAATCAAGTTAAAACAATTATCATGAAAAATTTAATGCTATTAATTCCTCTTGTATGTATCTTATTTACATCATGCAGTACAGAAGATGTAAATGAAACAACTTTAGAACAAAAAACAGAAGCTGCTTATGTATTTAAGCTATCTAATGCAAATGATTGGGAAGCTGTTGTAAGTACAGATTTAGGAGAGAAAACAAATAATACATTCGGATCTAGTAGAAATGGAAATAGCTTACATGCACATGGAGATTTTGGTGCTTTCGGTGGAGGACATATTTCTTTCTCAGGAACTCAAAACAATGGAGGTGCCCATGGAAGCGCTGCAATTGAATTAACTTTTGGTCCTTTTGGCACTGCCAATGTTGTAATAGAAACAGTAAGTGTAATATCAATAGGAGATAATCAAGTAGTCTATGGAGGTCAAATTATTGAAGTTATCGAAAACACTGTAATGTTCCCACCACCACCACCTGGATTTCCAGCACCACCATGTGATCCTTATGAGCTTGGAACCTATGTGTACTTTGCCGTCAAA
Organism: Psychroserpens jangbogonensis; assembly: GCF_000797465.1. GTDB lineage: Bacteria > Bacteroidota > Bacteroidia > Flavobacteriales > Flavobacteriaceae > Psychroserpens > Psychroserpens jangbogonensis. The sequence goes on from NZ_JSWG01000012.1 coordinate 106,898, forward strand.
GATAATGGACAAGGAAACAATGCTCCATCAGATCAATACAGTCCTTTCATATCAAATAATTGTAATCAAGATTCTAGTGGAGGAGCTAATAATCCATGGTCATTTTTTGGATTTACCGATGTAGAGTCATCTAAAGATAAAATAAAGGTAAACGATTAAACCTTAAGATATTTGCTATTAATTAATCTATTAGGTGTAGTATCGAATTAAAGCTTGGTACTACACTTTTTGTATTAAAACAAATTGTAGAGACACATAACGATAGAACATTAATCAAACGATCAACTATCTTTTATTTCCCAGAAGTCCGATACCTATTTATCTATACTTATTAAAGTGTATCTTCGGAATATATAATTGATATAAGATTTATTACAACAGTTTACATGCATTGGAATACTAAAATTATAAATCCACAAGATTTAAATAAAATCTCCAGAGGAGACGATAAAATAATTCTTAAATACCTTTTACAATTTCAAGAATTAATCCCTCAACGGATTGATAGTTTAAAAGAAAGCTTAAAAGCTGAAGACAGAAAACAAGTCCGTCAATTGTTACACCAAATGAGTCCGCAGATACAGTTTTTTGGAATTATGGATCTTGTAAAACCCATTAGACGTTTAGAGTTAGATTATGAAACCATGCCCTTAGAAGAATTAAACACACTAATAGAAACAGTAATAATAAAGCTAGACCTCGCTATTAACGATGTAAATTTAGCAATTAGAGAAAATTTCTAACCACCAACCCTCATGAAAACAAAGCCACTTCTTTTTTTAATTGCATTTTTTTGTTTGCTATTATCAGCTAAAGCACAACTACTTTCAAAAACCAAACAAGATTCGTTAATTACTATATGGAAAGACCTAACGCAACAAGACACTATTCGCTTAAACGCAATACACAGAATAGCAATGGAAGGCTACCGTTTTAACAAACCAGATAGTGCTTTATATTACGCCGAATTACAATATGATTTTGCACTTATAACAAAGCATAAGAATTTTCAAGCTCTTGCTTTAAATACACAAGGCGACTATTATTTATTAAAAGGTGATCCTGATAAATCATACGACATATTTAACCGAGCATTAGAATTATCTGAAGAAATTAATGATCCAAGAATAAAGGTTATTTCTTTAGGTAATATTTCAAGAGTCTTCGAATCAAAAGGTGATTTAGAAAAGGAACTAGACTATAATTTACAAATATTAAAAATAAGTGAAGAGATACAAGATAAAGTAAGTGTCGGAAAAAGTTTAGCCGATATTGGTAAAACTTATGCGAGGAAAGGTAATCTAACTTCTGGATTAGAATATCTTATTAGATCCAAAAAAATCTTCGAAGAACTCGACGATAAACAAAACATTACTAGAGTTAGATCCTTCATGGCTAATATTTATATGCAACAAGGAGAACTAGACGAAGCTATAAAACTTATAACTCTAAATCTTAATTACTTTGAAGACATAGGGAATAAAACACTTTTGGCAGGCTCTTTATCTAATATTGCTGGTATTTATGCAAGACAAGGCGATAATAAAAAAGCTTTAAAAAATTTAGAGAAAGCTTTAAGGCATTTTGAAGATATCGGAAACATACCATACATCGCAAGGCTTTCTCAGAATATGGGACGTCTTTATTATGATGAAGGCAACCTAGAACGCGCCTTAGAATACGCGACAAAAAGTTTAAAATTATCTGAAATAACAAAAAATTTAAACATAACTGCTGCAGCAAAGAAAAAAATTGGAATAATCCTTGCGGACCAAGGGAAACATAATCAGGCCATCTCATATAGCAATGATGCATTAATCTTTTACCAAGACACAGGTGATGTGATTGGCATTAGTGATGTTTCTAAAAACCTAACAAGAAGCTATAAAGCTAACGGAAACTACAAAAAAGCTCTAGAAATGAATACGCTTCATTTTCAGATGCGAGACAGCTTAAATAGCAAAGAAAACCAAAAAGCTATTATTGAATTGCAAGTCCAATCAAATTACGATAAACAAAAAGCAATAGACGATCTTGAAAATGAAAAGAAGATTGCATTGCAAGAGCAAAAAACAGCCGCACAACAACGTATTTCTTGGGCCATTGGCATTGGGTTACTACTCATCTCTTTATTGGCAATACTCATATTTAATAGACTTAAAGTAACGCGTAAACAGAAAGTCATCATAGAGGAGCAAAAGAAAAAAGTAGAACAATCTGAAAAGTATAAAGAACAGTTTCTAGCGAATATGAGCCATGAAATTAGAACACCCATGCATGCGATTTCTGGAATGACAAACATATTGGAGCGTAACGATCATCCAAAATCACAAGATGTTTTTCTAAAAGCGATGCGCACAAGTTCTGACAATCTGGTTGTCATTTTAAATGATGTTCTGGACCTTTCAAAAATTGAAGCTGGTAAACTAGAAATTGAGAACATTTCACTAAACCTTGAAGCTGTAATAGAAAATGTTATTCAAATTCTCAAATATAAAGCAGAAGAAAAAGGTTTGATTTTATCTTATGATGTTTCTGAAAATGTACCAACGTTGATCATGGGAGATCCAACACGATTAAACCAAATTTTAATTAATCTTGTTGGAAATGCAATTAAATTTACTGAAAAAGGAAGCGTGGACATTGAAGTCTCTTCGACTAATAATGTTCTTCATTTTGCAATAAAAGATACAGGTATAGGCATCCCAAAAGACAAACATAAAACCATTTTTGGAGCTTTTGAACAAGCCAAAGAATCAACCACAAGATATTATGGAGGTACTGGATTAGGTCTTAATATTTCTAAACAACTAGTCAATTTACAAAATGGGGAAATTTGGGTAGAAAGCTCAGAAGGGAAAGGTAGTACATTCAATTTTGACTTGCCTTTAACTATTCCGGAACCTGATGCCATTAGTCAGAATTTCATATCTGAAGACAAACTAAAAACGATGGCAGAATCTTTAAAGGGCATTCGAATTCTTATTGCTGAAGACAACCCATTTAATCAAATGATAGCTCAGGATGACCTCTCGTATTATATTGAAGATGTTACTATAGACACTGTTGAAAATGGTGCTTTGGCAATTGAAAAATTCAAAACAAATACCTTTGATCTCATTCTAATGGATGTGCAAATGCCTGAAATGAATGGATTTGAAGCGACACAAAGCATTAGAGAAATAGAAAAATCTGAAGAAAGAACAACTACAATTCCAATCATCGCCATGACTGCAAGTTTATTGAAGACAGAAATAGATAGTTGCTATGATGCTGGAATGAATAATTACATTCCTAAGCCTTATAAGCTAGAAGAATTAATTGTGCCTATCTTTAACGAGCTAAAGTCATAATATGAGTTTTCATAAAATTAGATGCTTAATTATCGATGACGATCCTTTTATAAGAGAGTTATTACAAGATAAGTTAGATCATTATTTTCCAGATATAATAGTACTATCTGCTGCAAGCAATGGTAAGGAGGGCATGCAAGAAATTGAAAAACACAAACCTGAACTTATTTTTCTTGATGTAGAAATGACAGATATGACAGGTTTCGAAATGTTATCTCAATTATCAGAGATTAATTTTCAAACTATATTTATTACATCATATAGTCACTACGCTATAAAAGCTATTCGTTTTAATGCTTTAGATTACTTATTAAAACCTATAGATTTAGGTGAATTAAAAAAATCCATAAAACGTTTTAAAGCACATAATAAAGTAGAACTTCAAAAAGAAAACTTATCTCTAGCATTAAAAAACATAGCCTGCAAAAGTGTTGCAGATCATATGCTAAATTTAAAAACCCAAGATGGCGATTTAAGGTTAGTTTTAAATGATATTATTCACATAGAAGGTGACAGAAATTATAGTTATATCTATTTAAAAAATGGAACGAAAAAACTCGTTACTAAGACCTTAATAGAACTTGAAGAATTACTTGATTCTAAAGGATTTTATCGTTGTCATAAATCTCATATTCTAAATGCTAAGCATATTACGGCTTATACAAATGGGAATTTAGTTCAGCTTTCTGAAACAATAAACATTCCTATCTCGCGAAGAAAAAAGAAACCTTTTGTGGATTGGTTTGAAGCCTATCAAACTTCAAATTAGTAGACGTAATTTAAAACAACTTCTTCACCTCTTCAAAATCTAAACCACCATAATTACCAGAACTCATCAGTAACAAAGCTTTATTATCAAAGTTCTGAGCGAACAAAAAATCTTTAAAGTCTTCAGGATTGGTATAAATAATTAGATCATCACGTTGAAAAGCATTGGCAATTTGTTCGTGAGTAACTTCGTCCAATTTTTTAATTTCTACAGCGTGTGGCGAGTAAAAAACGACTGCAACATCTGCAGCATTCAATGCACCTTTATACTCTTTTAAAAATTCAGCATTTAAACTACTGTAGGTATGTAATTCTAAACAAGCAACAAGCGTTCTGTCACTATACTGTTCTTTTAATGCATTTGTTGTTGCTTCTACTTTACTTGGCGAATGTGCAAAATCTTTATAGGCAATACTATGAGAAGACTCAGCAATTTTTTCTAAACGTTTACTTGCGCCTTTAAAAGTTGCAATGGCTTCATAAAAATCATCTTCATCAATTCCCATATGCTGACAAATCCATTTGGCACCAGCAAGATTATTAAGGTTATGTGCTCCAAAAATTTCAATTGGCAAATCACCTTCAGGAGTTTCTAATAAGGTTTGTCCGTTTTCAACACGATATTCAGGTGTTCGATACGCCAACTTACGAATTGGGTTTTCACTAGCTTCAACAACTCGCTTCACTTCTAAATCTTCTTCATTGTAGTTAATGCTGCCACCATTAACGATACTATCTACAAAAATCGAGAATTGTTCCAGATAGTTCTCATAGGTAGGAAACACATTAATATGATCCCAAGCAATTCCGCTTAACAATGCAATATTTGGCTTGTACAAATGAAATTTTGGTCGTCTATCAATTGGAGAACTTAAGTATTCATCACCTTCTAAAACAATAAAATCATTGTCTTCTGTTAGTTTCACCATCACATCAAAACCTTCCAACTGTGCACCAACCATATAATCAACATCACGATCGTGGTAATGCATCACATGCAATATCATTGATGTGATAGTTGTTTTGCCATGACTTCCACCAATAACAACTCGTGTTTTATGCTTAGATTGCTCGTATAAAAATTCGGGATAGCTATAAATTTTTAAACCTAATTCTTGAGCTTTTAATAATTCAGGATTGTCCTCTTTAGCATGCATTCCCAGAACAATTGCATCTAAAGCATTGGAAATCTTTTCAGGAAACCAACCAAATGCTTCTGGCAATAAACCTTTAGCATCTAAACGTGACTTAGAAGGATCAAAAATAGTATCGTCACTTCCTGTGACCTTATATCCTTTGTTATGTAAAGCAATAGCGAGATTGTGCATTGCTGCTCCACCAATGGCTATAAAATGTACGTTCATGGTTAATCGTTTTGAAGATTAAATCTATTCAATATATGACTTTGCAGCATTTAAGGCATTATCTAATCCATCAGGATTTTTACCTCCAGCTGTAGCGAAAAACGGTTGTCCTCCACCACCACCTTCGATGTGCTTACCTAATTCTCTAACTATAGTTCCAGCGTTTAAATCTTTACTAGCAACTAATTCTTTTGAGATATAGCAAGACAATATTGCTTTACCATTATTTTCTGCTCCAAACAATAAAAATAAATTGTCAAATTGACTACCCAATTCGAAGCATAAATCTTTTATTCCAGAAGCGTCCAAATCTATCTTTTTCGCTAAAAAATGAACACCGTTTACTTCAGTGATCTCACTTTTTAAATCCCCTTTGATATTCTTAGCTTTTTCTTTAAGTAAATTTTCAATCTGCTTTTTTAAATCTGAATTTTCTTCTTGAAGATTTACTAATGCTTTAACGGGTTCTTTAACATTATTAAGTAAATCTTTCATTTCGAAATACGCTCTGTTATTTTCAAAATAGAAATCCTTAACAGCATCGTTAGTAATGGCTTCAATACGCCTAATTCCAGCAGCTACAGCACCTTCTGAAATAATTTTAAAATGCCATATATCACCAGTATTTTTTACGTGTGTTCCTCCACAAAGTTCAACAGATTGTCCAAAGCGCACTGTACGAACCGTATCTCCATATTTCTCGCCAAATAAAGCCATAGCACCTTCCTCTATTGCTTTTTCCATTGGAATATTTCGTTGTTCTTGCAACTTGAGTTTCCCTTCAATTCTTGAATTGACAAAATTCTCTACATCGCGCAACTCTTCTACAGTTAATTTAGAAAAATGAGAAAAATCAAAACGCAAATATTTAGAGTGAACAGCAGACCCTTTTTGCTCTACATGAATCCCAAGGACTTCACGTAATGCCTGATGTAATAAATGGGTTGCTGTATGATTACATTCTGTTCTGTTTCGTTGTTTTGTATCAACAGATGCCTTAAATGTGGCATTTATATCTTTAGGTAAGTTTTTAGTAAAGTGGATAATCACATTGTTTTCCTTTTTGGTATCAACAATATAAATCACATCACCTGAAGTGTCTTCTAAATAACCTTTATCACCAACTTGTCCTCCACCTTCAGAATAAAATGGCGTTAAATTAAAGACCAATTGGTACATTTCTCCATCTTTCTTAGAAGTTACTTTTCTATACTGTGTTAATTTTACATTAGCTTCAGTAGTATCGTAACCAATAAACTCTTGCACTTCATCTTTAACCAAAACAGTCCAATCATCAGATTTGAGTTGTGACGCTTGCTTACCTCTCTCTTGTTGTTCTTTAAGTTTTAATTCAAACTCATCATGATTATAAGTATACCCTTTTTCACGAAGAATTAAATCGGTTAAATCTTCAGGAAAACCATACGTATCCTTTAACTCGAATACCTTTTTACCTGAAATTTCTTTAGATTTTGAATTCGAAATAATTCGATCTAATAGTAATAAACCTTGATCTAAAGTTCTTAAAAAAGAAGCTTCTTCTTCTTTAATCACATTTTCAATCAGTTGTTTTTGTTCTTTTAATTCTGGAAATGCTGGTCCCATTTTTTTGACAAGAATCCCAACTAATCTATAAATAAATGGTTCCTTTTTATCTAAAAATGTAAAACCATAACGTACAGCACGACGTAAAATTCTTCTAATTACATATCCTGCTCCTGTATTACTTGGCAACTGACCATCAGCAATAGAAAATGCTACAGCTCTAACATGATCTGAAATGACACGAATAGCGATATCTACTTTATCGTCTTTTCCGTAGTCCTTATTTGTAATAGTTTCAATCTCTCTAATTATAGGTGTAAAGACATCAGTATCATAGTTAGACTGAACGCCTTGAAGCACCATACATAAACGTTCAAAACCCATACCTGTATCGATATGTTTTTCAGGAAGGTTTTCTAGACTTCCGTTTGCCTTTCGATTATATTGCATAAAGACAAGATTCCAGATTTCTACTACCTGAGGATGATCCATATTTACCAATGACTTTCCGTCAACCTTTGCTTTTTCTTCATCAGAACGAATATCAACATGTATCTCGCTACATGGACCACATGGTCCTTGTTCTCCCATTTCCCAGAAGTTGTCTTTCTTATTTCCCATAAGGATGCGATCTTCAGGAATAAAAGCTTTCCAAAAATCATAGGCTTCTTGATCCATTGGTAACTTATCTGCATCTTCACTTCCTTCAAAAACTGTCACGTAAAGTATGCTTTTATCAACACCATACACTTCAGTAAGTAGTTCCCAAGCCCAAGCAATAGCCTCTTTTTTAAAGTAGTCTCCAAAACTCCAGTTCCCTAGCATTTCAAATAAAGTATGATGATACGTATCATAACCTACTTCCTCTAAATCATTGTGTTTACCTGAAACACGCAAACATTTTTGAGAATCTGAAATTCTATTGTTTTTTGGTTCTGCATTACCTAAAAAGTATTCCTTAAAAGGCGCCATTCCTGAATTGACGAACATCAAGGTTGGATCGTTTTTTAAAACCATTGGTGCAGAGGGCACAATGCTATGCTTCTTTTCTTTAAAGAAGTTTAAATATGTTTGGCGAATGTCTTGAGACTTCATAATAAGAAATTAAATCCTTGTAAATTAACAAATTGCAGCACCCAAATTAATGAAAAAGTCTAAAACAAAAGTTCAAATGACTTCAAAGTGTGAAACAATTTATATATTTGTGTTTCGTTCTATTATTCATGCAAAAATAGAACTTTTTAAGATATGGCTAAAGTAAAATATTATTACGATTCTGAAACGCTTTCTTATCGAAAAATAGAGCGTAAAAAAAGAACTACGATAAAGTTTGCCATGTTGTTTGTGCTAGCCTCTGCATTATTTGGGTTTCTATTTGTTTTTATTGCAAGTCAATATATTGAATCACCTAAAGAAAGAGCTCTAAAACGAGAGCAAGCTAATTTAGAATTACAATACAAACTTATTAATAAACGTGTTGACAATGCTTTTGCTGTATTAGAAAGTGTTGAAGAACGCGATAATGCCATCTACCGATTATATTTTGAAGCCAATCCAATTCCATCAGAACAGAGAAGAGCAGGATTTGGTGGTATCAACAGATACAAAAAGTATGAAGGTTATGACAACTCAAAACTAATTATTGAAAGCAATAAGCGTTTAGATTTACTTCAAAAAGCTATTGTTGTACAATCCCGATCTTTAGATGAAATCGCTGTATTGGCTGAAGATAAAGAGAATTTTTTATCAGCTATACCAGCTATACAACCTGTAAAAAATGAAGATCTAAAACATATGGCTTCTGGTTATGGTTATAGAACTGACCCTTTTACTAAGGTTAGGAAATTTCACTTTGGTATGGATTTTACAGCTCCGAGAGGCACACCTATTTACGCATCAGGAGATGGGATTATAACTCGTGCTGACAATAATGCATCAGGTTATGGTAAACATATTAGAATAGACCATGGCTACGGTTACGTGTCATTATATGCCCACTTGTATAAATACAATGTGCGCTCAAATCAAAAAGTAAAACGTGGTGATTTAATTGGTTTTGTTGGAAGTACTGGCAGATCGGAAGCACCTCATCTTCACTATGAAGTATTTAAAGATAAAGAACGCATAAATCCAATAAACTTTTACTACGGAAACCTCTCTGCAGACGAATATGCAAGACTGTTAGCAAAAGCATCCTTAGAAAATCAATCCTTAGACTAATGCATATAGATTTACCTGAAAAACGATATTACAACATTGGCGAAGTCGCCAAAGCTTTTGATGTGAATACATCCTTAATTCGATTTTGGGAAAAAGAATTTGATGCTATTAAGCCTAAAAAGAATGCAAAGGGAAATCGAAAGTTTACTCCTGAGGATGTCAAGAATCTACAGTTTATTTATCATTTGGTAAAGGAACGTGGTTTTACTCTTGAAGGTGCAAAAACACATCTCAAAGAAGAAAAACAAAAAACGTTGAACAACTTCGAGATCATTAATAAGTTAGAAGGTATAAAAGCTCAACTTATTAAAATTAAAACACAACTCTAAAACAATCATATTATGAAAAAATGGTTACCGTTGATTATTATTGCAATAATCGCTATTGGCTTGTACATGAAAGGTTCAGGCTTTTACAACAGTGTTATTGAAGAAGAAGAAAATATTAGCGAACAATGGTCTAAAGTAGAAAGTGCTTATCAATTGCGAAGTGATTTAATTCCAAATTTAATGAAGATTGCAGAGCGTTATGCAGAATACGAACAAGAGACTTTCAAAAGCGTAATTGAAGCAAGATCAAAAGCGACAAGCATTCAAATTGACCCTTCAAATATTACTCCAGAGAAGTTAGAACAATTTAAGCAAGCTCAAGGCTCAATGACTTCCGCTTTATCAAGATTACTAGCTGTGTTTGAAAGGTATCCTGATCTTAAAGCTAATGAGAATTACAAGGAAGTAATGAACTCTTATGATCGCGTTGAAAAACGTATTAAAGTCGAGCGTGATCGCTTTAACGAGTCGATTACTCCGTATAATAATCTAGTTAGAAAATTTCCAAATAATTTATATGCATCCATTTTTGGGTTTGAGAAAAAATCACGATTTGATGGAGACGAAGGAATTGAAAATGCTCCTGATATAAATGATTCGATAAGAAAAAATTAGTCATGTCTAATATAGAAAATTTCCTTTCATCAGCAGAAGAAAAGGAAATAATTGAAGCCATACGAATTGCAGAAAAAGCGACTTCAGGTGAAATTAGAATTCACATTGAAAAATCATCACAGCTTGATGGTTATGAACGTGCAATGGAAGTATTTCACTACCTTAAAATGGACAATACCAAACTACAAAATGGTGTCTTAATTTATGTAGCTATTGAAGACAAAACCTTTGTGATTTATGGTGACAAAGGCATCAATGATGTGGTGCCAATAGGTTTTTGGGATAGTACTAAAGAAGTTATGCAATCTCATTTTAAAGATAGCAACTTCAAAAAAGGTCTTATCGAAGGTGTTCTAAAGGCAGGTGAACAATTAGAAAAACATTTCCCTTGGATTCACGGAGATCAAAACGAATTACCAAACGACATATCTAAAGGATAAATGCTAAAGTCAAAGCACATCATATTAATATTTCTTGTTAGCTTCTTAAGTAGCTTTCAAATAACTGCAAATGCACAATTTGATGTGCCTCCAGTTCCAGAAAATCAGACTAGTGTTTATGACGAGATCGATTTACTCTCTCCTTCAAACAGAGTTAATTTAGAACAAAAATTAATACGTTATTCCGATTCTACATCAACACAAATAGTAGTTGCTATTGTAAGCACTCTAAATGGAGACGACATTACTTTAGTAGGTGCAGAATGGGGACACAAATGGGGAATTGGACAGGCAGACGAAGACAATGGTATATTTATTTTACTAGCAAAGGATGATCGTGATGTAGATATTAATACTGGCTATGGTATTGAATATAGAATAAGTGATATTGATGCTGAACGTATCATTAACAGAATAATGATTCCTGCATTTAAAAAAGGAGACTATTATGCTGGTTTAGACCAAGGAACTGATGCAATGTTTAAAATTTTAAATGGAGAGTTTGTAGATACTGTTCAAAATGAGTCTAATGAATTTCCTGTTATTATTATCTTCTTTTTATTATTCATCATTTTTATTATTTTCCTTATTGCAATCTCTAAAAACAAACGTGGTGGCGGAAGTAATGGAAAAGGCGGACGAACTAATGGAACCAGCATTCTTGATGCTATCATTTTAAGCAATATGGGACGAGGCAGTTATGGCGGAAGCTCTAGTTCTAGGGGTGGCTTTGGAGGTGGTTTCGGTGGCAGCTCTGGTGGTGGATTCAGTGGAGGCTTCGGTGGAGGCGGTTTTGGTGGTGGTGGTGCCAGTGGAAGTTGGTAGAAACAAAAAAAGCACCATTCCAATTAGAAATAGTGCTTTATAATATATTGATAATCGATATTACTTCTTACGCATATAAATGCTAATCGGTACACCTTTAAAATCAAAATGATCTCTCAATTGATTTTCTAAATAACGTTTATAAGGATCTCTTACATATTGCGGTAAATTACAGAAAAACGCAAATTGCGGCTGCGGAGTTGGCAATTGCATAACATACTTAATCTTTACAAATTTACCTTTATAAGCTGGAGGCGGATAATTTTCTATTATTGGTAATAAAACCTCATTTAGCTTACTTGTCTTAATTTTTTTAGTTCGGTTGGTATAAACTTCTACAGCAGTTTCAATTGCTTTGAAAATTCGCTGTTTAGTAAGTACTGATATAAAAACAATAGGCACATCTGTAAATGGCGCTATTTCTTCTTGGATTTTTCTTTCAAAGTCACGAGTGGTCATGGTATCTTTTTCGACCAAATCCCATTTATTAACTAAAATCACAACCCCTTTTCTGTTACGTTGTGCTAACCAGAAAATATTTTGTACTTGACTATCAAAACCTCTCGTTGCATCTAATACTACAAGACATACATCACAATGTTCAATCGCTCTAACGCTTCGCATTACAGAATAAAACTCTAGATCTTCTTTAACTTTAGCTTTTCTTCTGATACCTGCAGTATCAACTAAGTTAAATTCAAAACCAAAACGATTATATTTAGTATCTATTGAATCTCTAGTTGTACCAGCAATATCAGTAACGATATATCTTTCTTCACCAATAAGTGCATTAATAAAAGAAGATTTACCTGCATTAGGACGACCAACAACTGCAAAGCGTGGCAATTCATCTTTCTCTTCCTCTTCTAATTGTTCTGGTAATGCTTTAACTAAATCATCTAAAAGGTCTCCTGTACCACTTCCATTTATACTGGCAATGGTATGATATTCTCCTAAACCAAGTGAATAAAACTCTACAGCATCTTCAGATCGTTTTCCATTATCAACCTTATTTACAGCTAAAAATACTGGCTTATCGACTTTGCGAAGTAATCGTGCCACATCTTCATCCATTCCAGTCACACCAGTTTCAACATCTACCATAAAAATAATAGCATCTGCTTCATCTATAGCTAATTCAACCTGTTTATCAATTTCGGCTTCAAAAGCATCATCACTTCCCTTTACGTATCCACCAGTATCGATTAATGAAAACTCTTTTCCATTCCAATCACTTTTCCCGTAATGTCTATCACGTGTCACACCACTAACGGCATCAACAATTGCTTCTCGACGTTGGATTAAGCGATTAAATAACGTAGACTTCCCTACATTTGGTCTTCCTACTATTGCAACTATACTACCCATAATTCATTGTTTTTATATGCATTACATATCCTGTAAGCGGCTGCAAAGATACTAAATAAGTAGTGATGCAGCATTAATTTTGCGTTAAACATGAAATGCGCTCGTTTTTTGAATAAAAAATAGTAATTTGAGTCCCTATTTCACACCAAAAATGGCTGACACTAACGATATTGTTTTAAGACCTCGCTTTAAGTTTCATGTAAAGGAAGATAACGATATTCTGCTAAAACTATTTGAAGACAAAAAAGGTACCCAATCAGATTTTATTGTATCGCGCGTTGATGACCATGTGTTTATAAAAATCCCAAAAGAAAAACAACATTTTTGGTCTCCTCAACTACACCTAGAAATAAATAAAGAATACGACGAAGAAGGCAGTACAGTCTATGGTTTGTTTGGCCCCAATCCAACCGTTTGGACCATGTTTATGTTTTTTCACTTTTTGATTGCTGGATTATTTGTTGCTTTTGGAATTTGGGCTTATGTTAATTGGTCTTTAGGCCATAGCTACGCCTTCCAATTATTTTTCACCTTATTTACAATTGTAATTTGGTTTGCCCTATATTTTGGTGGAAGCTTAGGAAAAAAGACTGGTATGAAGGAAATGCACCAATTACATCACTTTATGCGAGATACCTTAAGAAGTATAGGTGTTCATGCAGAACTCTAACTTACTTCTGATTGTAACCAAAACGTCTTAACTGTCGTTGATCACTTCTCCAGTTTTTATTGACTTTTACATACAGTTCTAAATGCACCTGTTTTCCAAAAAATTTCTCTAAATCTTTTCTAGCTTCAACGCCTACACGTTTTAAAGCAGAACCTTTATGACCTATGATAATTCCTTTTTGAGTTTCACGTTCAACCATAATTACTGAACGCATTCTGATAATATTTTCCTCTTCAAAAAACTCTTCAGTATCAACCTCAACAGCATACGGAATTTCCTTTTTGTAGTGCATTAGTATTTTCTCGCGTATCGCCTCATTTACAAAAAACCGTTCTGGCTTATCTGTTAATTGATCTTTTGGATAGAACGCTGGTGATTCTGGTAATAATTCTAAAATTCTGTCAAATACATTCTGAACATTAAAACCTTGTAAGGCCGAAATAGGAAAGAATTCGGCATTTGGAACTTTACTTTGCCATAATTCGGCTTGTTCTTCTAATTGTTCTTGATTAGAGTTATCTATTTTATTGAGCAGTAATAAAACTGGAATTTTTGAATTGGTGATTTTATTAAAAAACGCTTCATCTTTTAATTCCTTTTCACCAATTTCAACCATGTACACTAAAACATCTGCATCATCAAAAGCCGACTTTACAAAATCCATCATTGAGGCTTGCAACTCATAAGCTGGCTTAATAATACCAGGCGTATCGCTAAGGATGACTTGAAAATCTTCACCATTAACAATTCCTAAAATACGATGTCTTGTGGTTTGTGCCTTAGAAGTAATTATTGATAATTTCTCACCAATAAATGCATTCATCAATGTAGACTTCCCAACATTAGGATTACCAATAATATTTACAAAACCTGCTTTATGACTCATAGTATGCTTTTAAAACTGGCTACAAAGTTACAACCTTTATCATACAATAAATAACATGAATGATTCCATTACAAAAAAAACCTATGAATTTACTTCATAGGTTTTATTAAGATGATTAATTATATGTTAGCCTAATCCTCCTCCTCCTCCTGGATCTGGTGGTGAAGAGGCTTGAGCCTTTTTAGGATTTAAAATAATAAAAGTACCCATAGCCGTTAAAGCTGCATACTTCCCCATTTTTTTCATTGCATCCTTTCGGCTGATTTGATCTTGAGATGGTTGTTTTTTCATTGTTTTAGCTATTTGATTATTACTTTTTGTGTTTTTTGTTGCGTACTATTTTTAACAATTACAACATAAACACCTTCACTAAGTGAAGATACAATTATTCGATTTTCAACAACACATGAATCAAGCTGACTTGAATAAATCTTTCTTCCTCGAATATTGTATTTATCAAATATAGTATTTTCTTTTAACATTCCGCTAACTATTAATTATTTAGAACTATTTAAAACAAAAAAATTAATGATATCGAGCCCTCTTTTACACATCAAAATGCTCCCTGAAACAGTTAAATTTAGGTATAAATTGGATTAAAAACAATATAAACTTAGATTCCTTTTGAGTGTGACAAAAATATTTTGAGACATGATAAAAATCAGCCTTTTAGAATATAAATTACAATAATTTTGATGGCAAATAACGAATTCAAAGATGACTGATTTACAAATAGCAAAACGCATAGACATAAAACCCATATCTGAAATCGCAAAAAAATTCGGTATTGATCCTGATCAAATTGAAATGTATGGCAATGATAAAGCGAAACTACCACTATCCTGTATCAATCGAAAAAAAGTAAAACAAAGTAATTTAATACTGGTATCTGCTATTTCTCCTACACCAGCTGGAGAAGGGAAAACAACAATTTCAATAGGTCTTTCTGAAGCTTTAAATCAACTCGATAAGAAAACAACTGTTGTGCTAAGAGAACCCTCTTTAGGTCCTGTATTTGGAATAAAAGGTGGCGCCACAGGTGGTGGATATTCTCAAGTGCTCCCTTTAGAAGATATTAATTTACATTTTACTGGTGATTTTTCAGCCATTGAAAAAGCACATAATTTGTTAGCTGCCGTTATTGACAATAATATTCAAAGTAAGACAAACTCCTTAGGACTTGATCCTAGAACAATTACTTGGAAACGTGTAATTGACATGAATGATAGAGCTTTAAGGCGAATCATTGTTGGTTTAGGCGGAACCTCATCAGGAATCCCTAGAGAAACCGGTTTCGATATTACTGCTGCCTCGGAGATTATGGCCATTTTATGTATTACTACAGATTTAAGCGATTTAAAAAAACGTCTTGGAAATATCTTTATAGGCTATACATTTAAGAAAAAACCTATTTATGCTAAAGATCTAAAAGTTGCAGGTGCTATGGCAACCCTTTTAAAACACGCTATTAAGCCAAATTTAGTTCAAACTATAGAAGGGAATCCTGCCATTATTCATGGTGGACCATTTGCGAATATTGCACAAGGAACTAACTCTGTAATTGGGACGCTTATGGGAATGAGCTTTTCTGACTATACGGTTACTGAAGCTGGTTTTGGGTTTGATCTTGGAGCAGAAAAATTCTTCGACATCAAATGTCAGAGTGCAAAAATATCACCAAAAGCGGTAGTACTCACAACCACTATTAGAGCGTTAAAGTATCATGGTGGTGTTGATCTTAAATCATTAGATATTCCGAATGTGGAAGCTTTAAGACAAGGGCTTCCTAATCTTGAAAAACATCTTGAGAATATTGAACAGTTTAATGTCACTCCAATTATTGCAATCAATAAATTTAAGACTGATAGTAAAGAAGAGATACAACTCATTAAAGACCTTGCAAAAATTAAAAATGTAAGGGTTGCTGTTGCTAATGTTTGGGCTAAAGGTGGACTTGGTGCCATTGAATTAGCAAAGCATGTTATTGAGGTTTCTGAAGCTTGTAAAACAAAGTTTAAGCCCTTATATAAATGGGAAATGGATATCGAAACGAAAATTGAAACCATCGCTCAAAAAATCTATGGTGCTGAACATGTAGATTACAATTCTAATGCAAAACGACAATTAAAACAGATAAAAGAATTAGGTTTAGACACTTTACCAATTTGTGTAGCAAAAACACAAAAATCTTTATCTGATAATCCTAAATTATTAGGACGTCCAAAAGACTTTATTATTACTGTAAGAGAAATTGAGATTGCCTCAGGTGCTGGTTTTCTAATTCCAATTACAGGCGATATTATGCGAATGCCAGGATTACCAGCTCATCCAGCTTCCGAAGGCATTGACATTACTGATAGTGGCGAAATTACAGGATTGTTTTAAAATAAATTACACCTAAATAATTAGTCCGTCCATTTTCGCTAACTTCGTGTTCAATGCAACACATAAGAGAAGTGAACTGGAGAAACAAACTATAAACCAACACGTTAAATACAATAAAAGCAAATTAAATGGATACCCATTGGAAGAAAAAATCACAAGAAGATATTAAGTCAATTGTTTTTAAGGCTCTAGAAGAAAATGTCAATTATGACAACCAAAATATTCTAGGGATTCCTGCATCCTATTTAGATGATAAAGTTTTTAATCAAGATGATGCCTTTGTAAAACAGGCTCCTTTTATTTCAAGTCTTATTCAAAACCCTAATCATATTGGTTGCCATACTTTAGGAAAATCAGAATCTTTCTTTCAAGGCACACAAGACATCGAAAAGAATCTAATTGAAATCTGTGCTGTTGATATTTTGAATGGGGAATCTGGAAAACAAGATGGATACATCGCTTCTGGAGGAACAGAAGCCAATATTCAAGCGATTTGGATTTACCGAAATTACTTTATCAATGAACATGCAGCAAATAGAGAAGATATCTGTATTATTTGTAGTGAAGACAGCCATTATTCTATGGATAAAGCGGCAAACTTATTAGTTTTAGATATTTATAAAGTCCCTGTTGATAATGATACTCGTGAAATAAAAGAAGAAACCATAAGAGAGGTTATTCAAGAATGTCAAAATCAGAATAAAAAGTACTTCATTGTTATCTGCAACATGATGACCACCATGTTTGGTTCTGTAGATAAAGTTGAAGCTTACACAAACCAACTCACAGATTTATCTTGTGAATTCAAACTACATGTTGATGGCGCATACGGAGGATTTTATTATCCGTTTATAAAAGAAGATAGCCAACTAACATTTAAAAATCAACATATTTCGTCATTCACTCTTGATGCTCACAAAATGGCTCAAGCTCCATATGGAACAGGTGTTTTCTTGATTCGTAAAGGATACATGCAAAATGTAAACACCCAACAAGCCAGTTATGTAGAAGGAGAAGATTATACGCTTATTGGCAGTAGATCTGGAGCCAATGCAATTGCAGTTTGGATGATATTAGTGAAGAATGGACCTTTTGGATGGCAAGAGAAAGTGTTTATTTTACAGAAAAGAACGGAGTGGATGTGTAATCAACTTAATCTATTGAATATTGAATACTTTAGACATCCAATGTCAAATATTATTACCATAAGAAGTAAATATCTAAACCAAGAAACAACATCTAAATTTGGTTTAGTTCCTGATAACCATGCAGCTCCAAATTGGTTCAAAATTGTAATTATGGACCATGTGACAATCGAAAAACTTGTTTTACTAATTGAAGACATTAAAAGTAGTACGCCTTCAGATAACATGACTAATTAACTATGAAATTAATATAATTTTTACGGTTAATAGTTCGCATTGTTTTTGATATTTCACAAATAATGCTAGGTTTTGAAGAAATAGTACATGTCATGTTTTCTAATATTCACTATATTGTACTATATTCAAAAACAATCAATTGACTATTTAAACTTTATATTATGAAATCAAAATTAACATTAGCCAGTATTATTTTTTTAGTATTTTTTGCATTTACTTGTAATGCGCAAGTAGATCTTATTAATGATGAATTTCCTGAAGCAGAAAAAGAAGTCATGGAAACTTTTGGAGCGATTGCTCAAAGTATAAAGGATGGCGATCTAGATAAACTCATTGCATTTCATGCTTACGGACCAAAATTTACAGAATTCAAAAATGGTGAGCCACGTAATGGTGATGTAGCTAATGAAGAACACGAACGAAATGTATTTGGTTCTGTAACTGAAGTTATAAAATTCGATGCAAAAGACTTAAAAATTGCTGTTTATGGCGATGTTGCTAACCTCACTTTTCATTCTGATTTCCATTTGATGTTCGGAGAAGACCTTGTTGTCGTAAACGATCAAATTACATTGCTTTTCGTTAAAACAAAAGATGGATGGAAGATGGTTCACGAACATCATTCTCCATTAAAAAAAGAATAGACAGTATTACATTCATACTTCTACAACGTAGAACTTTAGGCTAGAATTTCTAATTGTAAATTCTAGCTTTTCTATTTAACCAATTCTAAGGCAGACCAATTAAATCAAATTATGGTGCAAATCATTAATCGCTTCTGCCATAGAGTTGCCATAACCTCTTATAATTTTAAAGCCTTCGGCATCTACTAAAGTGACGACATGCTCATCATTTTGATTTTCAAATTTTAAATGCTGAAATTCTATCACGCTAATAAGTTTAGTGTTGTTATTCTGTATCGAATTATTCATTGCTATATTTTTTGAGTGTAAAGGGAAAATCCAACCCTTGAAATTCCAACCTAAGTAATCATCAATCATTTTGGTCTTCATTTAAAAGGGTTGGCTAACCAACTAACCACTTAAATTACTGAAATATGTAGGTTGACTTAACTACTTCTGTTAATCTGAAATAGCCAAAAGCATCCTTGTTTCGATTTGATTCGTTAATACAATTACCTTTTAAAGGGACAGGTATAGTTCCGAATGGATTGTCTGTGGCTTCAAATTGTATTATAAGCAGACTTATGTATTCAAAATATTGTTCTGATATACCATGAAATTCAATATCTACGCTATCGCCTGGTTGATATTCTTCTTGGTTGATGTCTTCATCTTCATCTCTTTCGTTAAAGATGTTAATTAGATTGCCATCTACAAATTCATCTTTAATGTCAAAAAGTGTTGGTAAAGCATCTGCCTGCTCCTGAATCTTAAAGAAGTAAAAATTCTCTTCATTTGCAGGATCTTGAAAGTCTACATTTATTTCCAAAACATCACTTATTCCTTTATCCATTGATTGGTAAATATCTTCAATATCAACTACTGGAGTTAATGTCTCAGTTGCCGTATAAGTTTCACCAATGTAAATGATTTCTAAAGTATAAGACTGATTTAATTCCGGAATAAAACTATTAGTTGTGTACGCTCCATTATTTTGGTCATCAAATATGAAAAACGTGCCATCGTTAGCATTAGTAACTTTAACTGATGCTCCAGTTGCAGGAACAGACTGCTGTTCAAAATATGGCGTTGATTTACTCAGCTTTATTGTTTGATCACTTCCTGATGTTCCTTTTTCCCAATCTATTGAAGCTTCAATCACTAATCTAGATTCGGCTTCTGGGACATCTACATCTATAACATCTGTACATGATGTAAATATAATACTCGCTAGTATTACTACTATTATTATTCTTGAAATGGTTGTCATTTTATTAAAATTTAAAGTTATAAGATACTGATGGTACGATACCAAAAATAGAAGTTCTAGTTGCTTCGTTAGCTCCAGTTTCTCTGTTCTGACCAAATGAAACAGAAGCTGCATTTTTTTGATTATAAACATTGTAGATTCCAAACACCCATTCACCTTTCCATCTGTTATTTGGTTTTCTATTTGGAACATAAGTTGCAGATAAGTCTAATCTGTGATACGAAGACAATCGGTTAGAATTTCTATCGGAATAGTTTGCAATAGAAACACCTTCATACTCGTATTGACCATTAGGATATGTTACAGGTCTTCCTGTTTGAAATACTAAATTTGATCCAAAGGTCCATTTCTCATTTAATTTATAACTTCCTGTAAGTGAAAAGTCATGGGTTCTATCTTGAGCTGTATTGTACCAATTACCATTATTAATTCCAGGGCCTCCTGCATTTCCTCCTAAAGTACGTTGTTCAGATTTTGAAATTGTATACCCGAAAAGACCTGTGAATCTGCCTTTAGATTTTCTAAGTAATAACTCTAAACCATAACCTCTAGATTCTCCATTTAAGATTTCAGTTTCTATTGTATTGTTCCCAATCAAATCAGATCCATCTATATAATCGATTCTATTATCTACAGTTTTATAATACACTTCAGCTTCAAACGAATAGGCTTTATCTTTAAAGTTTCTGAAGTATCCTAAAGCAAATTGATCAGACAATTGTGGTTTAATAAACTTTCCGCTAGGTGTCCAAACATCTAATGGTGTAACCGCTGAAGTATTAGATAATAAATGAATGTATTGCGCAGTTCTCGAATATCCAGCTTTTACTGATGATGATTCATTTAATTGATAAGACAAACCTAATCTAGGTTCGAGATTACTAAATGTTTCTATCTCATCTCCTTTGCTGTAATCTGTTTCTCCGACGGCTGTTCCTGACTGGTAGATTCCTAAGTTTTTATTGTAAACAACAGGTTGGTTGTTTTCGTAATTCATCAAAGACTGACCTCCTAGTCTTGAAAAACTACTATATCGTAAACCATATTGGGCCGTTAATCTATCTGTCAACTTATGCTCAGCATTAATATAAAGTCCACTTTCAAAAGCCTTCTTCTTATCTAACTGCAAAGCGTTTATAGGAGATGACTCTGAAGTAGGTTTTATTGCACCTGGATCAAAATCATAATAAATAGCATTTACTCCAAAGTCTAATTTAACCTTATCACTAGCATAATACTTTAAATCATATTTTATATTATAATTTTTAATTGACGATACCCAATCAAACTCGAAAGCATCTAAATCTAAATCGTAATCATACTTACTATAAATCAACGATGCATTTGAAAACAACTTATCGTTAAAGATGTGATTCCATCGTAAATTTCCTGAAAGGTTTCCATAACCACTTTTAAAACCTCCTTCAAAATTAAAATTATCTCTACCAAAATAACCTGATAAATACAGTTTGTTATTGTCATTAATTTTATAGTGAGTCTTTAAGTTTAAGTCATAGAAATTTGCACTATTTTCTTCATCTGCGGCTTTCATAAATAAATGGGCATAAGATCCTCGACCAGCAATTAAAAATGAACCTTTATCTTTAAATAATGGGCCTTCAGCAGCTAAACGACTAGAAATTGCACCAATGCCACCAGTAAGCATAAACTTGTTAGCATTACCATCTTTTTGACGCACATCTAATACCGAAGAAACACGTCCTCCAAAGCGAGCTGGAATGGCACCTTTGTAGAGTTTAACATCTTTAATAGCATCGGCATTAAACACTGAGAAAAAGCCTAATAGGTGTGATGTATTATAAATAATTGCCTCATCTAAAAGCACAAGATTTTGATCTACTGCACCTCCACGAACATTAAAACCGCCTGAAGCTTCACCAGTATTCGTAACTCCAGGTAATATCTGTATAGCTTTCACTATATCTACTTCTCCAAGCACGACAGGCATTTTTTTAATTGTAGCTACTTTAACTTTAGTAACACTCATTTGTGGACTTCTGAGACTCACACGTTCTGGCTCTTCAGAAGAGATAACAATTTCATCTAACTGTGTAGTGTCTTCTTTAATTTCAAAATCGATTTTAAAATTCTGGTCAAGTGAAATCTCCTGGGTTACATCTGCAAAACCAATGTAAGATACTACAAGGGTGTAATTCCCTTTAGGTGCTGTAATAGAATAAAATCCATATTCGTTACTAACGGCTCCAATTGTTGTCCCTTTTAAAAACACTGAGGCTCCAAAGGTGGTCTCTCCATTTTCTGCTTCTTTTACTATACCGCTTATCGTATAATTTTCTTGAGCGAATAATGAGACAGTAAATAGTATAAATAACACTAATAACTGATTCGTTTTTTGATTGTTCATTGTTTTGATTGTTCGTTTTTAATTGATTATTGTTTTCTTTTTTAATTTATCTTAAGTAATTGATTATCTGTTTGTTGTTGAAATTTTTTTCAGTTTTGTTAGACCCAGTAAACCAGCCTCTTCCTAATGGAAAATCCATACTATAATTCAATTTTTTAGGTTCTATTTTATTCATAACTCTTGATTAAACATATTTGGAATTTGGAAGCCATCTGCAAATTGTTCTAACTCCTTTGCTATTTGAAGAACTTTATAATCATGCCATTTCTGACCATGAATTTGTATGCCTACTGGTAATCCTTTTTTTGTCATTCCAATTGGAATAACGACAATAGGATGGCCAGGAATTGTTGACGGAAAATTAAATGGGATAAATGCTTTTGTATAAGGAACTTTTCTTCTATTTACTTCAAACGACGCTCCTGTTTTTTGATGTTGAAAAGCTGGTGCTATTGACACAGGTGTAATCCATACATCATGCTTTTTGAAAAATTCAGTAAATGTATCTGAAACATCTTCCTTGAGCTGTAATGCCTGAGCGTATTGATTTTTAGAGCTTTTTGCTCCTTGGCTCATTCCTTTTGCCCATTGTCTGTCTTTATATTTTGATTTTATAAACACATAAGAAATCAATCCTTTAAATGGCATTTTTTTCAAAGCTGCACCAAAATCGTAACCTGCTATTTTTCCCCAAAGGTTAATTAAAGTGCTAGAACTATAGCTAGGTTTAGATTGAACTAGTTCGTGATTTGATTGGTGAATCTTGGTCAAAAACTTCTGATAGACTTCTGTATAGTCTTCGTCAAGATATAGACCATCTAGAGTCTCTGAATAAGCGACTTTTAATTTCTCTCCTTTGTATTGAAACTGTTTTAAGGCTACAGGAGGATTTTCTGAAAACTGTTGTTCATTATTCCAAAGGACTTCCATAGCCAGTATTAAATCGTCCACGTTTCTGGCCATAGGACCATTACTTACTAAATATCTGCCCAGCCTTGGTAAACCAGGCGTTACCATATTCCCTCTATTTGGTAATGCTGATTCTGTAGTACGAATTCCGCAAACACCACAAAAATGGGCAGGCACTCTAATAGAACCTCCAGCATCTGTCCCCAATTCTAAAGCTGTAAATCCTGAAGCTAAAGCTGCTGCAGATCCACCTGAACTTCCTCCAACAACGTGATTAAGGTTATATGGATTATTAGTTTGCCCAAACCAAGGGTTTGTTGTTTGCCAATCTAAAGCATATAGTGCTAAATTGGTTTTACCTATTATGATGGCTCCAGCCTTTTTAAATCGCTTAACTAATTCAGCATCTGTAAGAACAATATTTGATTTTAATTTAGGATTGCCGTTGGAAGAAATTAATCCCTCAACATTAAAACTATCTTTTACAGTTATTGGCAAACCATGCAATGGTCCTAATACAATACCATCCTGTAAAAGCAGATCTTTTGCTCTTGCTTCAGAGATAATATCATCATAATCCCTAATGTCTGATATAGCATTTATAGTTGGATTATGAATTTTAATATGATTTAAGAATTCAATCGCAACAGCTTCACAAGAGATTTTTTTATCTCTTATTAGTTTTGTTATTACTGTTGCGCTTTGAAATAATATTGGTTTCATCGTATTGAATTTATGTTTGTCAAATGTATACTTAGGTTCAGTCTTGAGTGTTCCATTTTATAAAACGGAACACCCTTTAATTGACATCAATGATTTACAAGTGTTTTGCTTCTGTATATTTAAAATACTGACCATTAGTTGAGGCTTTTTTAATTGAGCCTCCTTTTGCTACCTTAAACACAGCTACTCCTTTTGAAGTGTCTTTTTTGATGTTACTGTTTTTAAAACCCTCAAAAGCATCTTTGTTTTCAAAGAAGATAATCTCACTAAACCTCCTATTCATCGTTTTAGTCATCTTTGAATTCTGTTTTAATTTTGAATAACCTATAGCTTGTCCGTTTTTAAACACAACACCTTCACCAAGAACAATAATACTCGATCCTACTTTTTTGATTTTTGGAAAGACAGCATAAGCATAAGCGCTGTTTTTTAAGGATTTTAGCTCTTGATTGTTTTCAATAACTTGTCCAATTGTTTTTTTAGAGTCCTTAATAAGTTGTTCATTCACTACACCTTTTGGTATGTATTTAAAATGCTGACCTCCTATTGAAGCCTCATACATTAAACCACCTTTTGTCATTGTAAATACTGCTACTCCATTTTGATAAGCCATATCAATTGATGCTCCTTTTTTCAAAGCTACCGCTGACGCTTGTGCATCAAACTTTAATTTTCCATTGGTGAATTTTTCAAAAGAATCCTTATTTTCAAAAAAGATGACTTCGCTGTATTGTTGTCCACCAAATTGTAAGCCAAATGATGCTTGTTTTAATTTAGACACTCCTACGACTTGATGCATTTCAAAAAGAATCCCTTTACCCATTGCTCCACCAATACCGATACCAGCTTTTGTTATTTTTGGAAAAACAACATAGCCATAAGACTTATTGTAAAATGATTCTAGTTTTGGAGTTTTTTCAAGCATTGTTTTTAAGGCCTCGTTTGAATCATTTGTTAATTCTGGATTCCAACCACCTACTTGTGCATTCATTGTAATTGAAATAATAAGTGCTAATACAGCTGTTATTATTTTCCCTTGTGTTAATTGTACTGTTTTCATTTTTATAAATTTTAATTATTAACGAATGAACTATTTCATATCGTTTTAATTCTTGTACAAAGATGTGGCAGTTTTGAATCTCAAAAGGTCAAGTATACAAGCCGGATAAAAACAGAGGTACGCGCTTATAGGTAAGCACTCAAAAAAGGAGTGTTTATAAGCGTTTTAAGAGAATTATAAATACTAATAAAAGAGGTGTGTATTTACAAGCAAAATGAATTATTGGTAAAAAAAAGCTTAAGATTTGAAAAAATCAGTAGGAGTTTTTCCTGTTTGTAATTTAAAATGCTTGTTAAATGTAGATTTTGTACTAAACCCACAATCATAAGCTAAAGAAATCATGGTGTATTTTTTGCTTTCTGGTAATTGAGCTAATTTAATAAACTCATTTATTCGAAGAGAATTGATGTAGTTGTAAAAATTCTTTCCTTCCATTTCATTAATCACTTGCGATAAATGATTTGGGTGTACTTCAAGACGTTTGGATAACTCAATCAATGTGAGCTCTTCGTCTTTATAGTACGAGCTGTCTTCCATTAAAACTTTTAGGCTCGTATAGATTTCTGAAGCCATCTCTTCACTCAATCCCGATTTGGCATATTTCTCTGACTTTATATCTTCTTTAGAAGGTGTTTTAGTACTTGGTTTTCCAGTTCCGTTTGTTGGTTGATTGTCTATAATGTCTTCAAGTTCTGCATTCGAATTAAATATACTTAACTGATTGATTCCAAAAATTGCAATACACAATACAAAAACTGAGACGGCAGAATATATTACAACCTCATCAAAAAATGCAGCTAAAACCCATATTACAGCAAAACCAATTGATAACAATCGAAGCCATTGCAACTCCTTTTTATCTGTATTAGAAAATTTGTCTTTAATACTTTTTTGATGTCTATTTATAATAACTAAAGACCATATAGAATATGTTAGACCAGATAAGGCAACTACAGTATTTTGAATCATTGAATACCATTCGAAACCTTCTCCATCGTTTTCAAAAACATAAATCTTTTCGGCACCTGTTATCATATAAAAAGGAATAGCTAATAACACAAGTAGTATCGTTGGCACAAAGTGCAGTAGTGTTATCCAATTATTATCTAATCTATTCCCTGTGATTTCCCTTACATACAAATACAAGAACACACCAAGCATCACTGGCATCGAAAGAGTGATTCCTAAAAAATCAGGGTATTGATAAATGGCTTTTGTAACCAGAAAATAATTTAATAGCTGATTTATTAAAATTAGAACTAACCAAAGAACCAAAATCTGATCTGCACGGGATTTGTTCTTTTTTATAAGTAAAAGAAGGCAAAGAAAAACGGTAATGAAAATTCCAATTATAAAAAACATGTAGCTAAATAATTCTATGAGTACAAAATAACGGAATAATTCTTAAGGATGATTTATTTATATTTACTAAATGGTTATACATTCAAGACATAAACGTCAAATAAGGCAAATTTTCATGTTTGGTGCCATCTGGCTCTTATTTGGATTGATCTATATTTTACTAGAAGCTGGCCTAATAGGAGCACTAGATCAATACCCAACAACTGGAAATCTATACAGTTTTAAAGGATCATTACTTGTTGTAAGCATTGGTAGCTTCTGTATGGGATTGTTTCAAGGCTGTGTTGAAGTGTTATGGATGAAAGCATACTTTAGTAAACTTGAGTTATGGAAAAAGTTTGTATTTAAGAGCATCTTCTACCTCATCTTGATCATTCTATTTCTATCAATCATAACTTTAGTAACTAATGCTATTCTCTTAAACAGTAATGTATTTAGTCAGGAAGTATTTGATAGGTTATTAAATTTTATGTCCGAATTTTCGTTTTGGACTATTATTATCTATACAGGTATAATTCTTGACATTGCACTGTTTTATTCTGTAATTGAAACGTATTTAGGTAATAACGTTGTGCTGAATTACCTCGGAAAATATCATAAACCTATTCAAGAAAAGCGAATATTCATGTTTTTAGATATGAAATCATCCACTACCATTGCTGAGCAAATTGGTCATGAACGTTATTTTAAATTATTAAAAACGTATTATGCCGATATGACTAATGCTATATTAGAAACTTCTGGTGAAGTATATCAATACGTAGGCGATGAAATTGTTGTGACTTGGAAAGAAAAAAGAGGTGTTCATAATAATAATTGTATTCATTGTTTTATTAAAATTTCAAACGCCATCACTAAAAACAAAGACACATATATCACGGAATTTGGTTTGATCCCAGAATTTAAAGCGGGTTTTCATGTTGGTGAAGTTACAGCTGGAGAAATAGGCATCATTAAAAAGGACTTAATCTATACTGGAGATATATTAAATACAACGGCACGAATTCAAGCCGAATGTAATAGTTATAATTCTAAAACACTTATTTCTGAATCATTGTTTGATCAATTAACCGAAGAACCTGGCTATTCATTCATTAAAATTGACGAATTACTACTTGAAGGAAAAAAAGAACACATCCAATTATATGATGTGGTTTATGATTAGATTTTTTTTATAACAGATTAAATCCAAAGTGTCCATTATATATTCGCATAAATTCTAAAAACACAAAACCTCCAACCAAAAAGGCTGAAGGTTCTATTAGTAGCGGGAACTGGACTCGAACCAGTGACCTTCGGGTTATGAGCCCGACGAGCTACCTACTGCTCTATCCCGCGATTTAATATCTAAAATGATTTTCTTAGCTTTTAACTTTCGGTTCATAATGCCGACTCAATCATTTAGGAGTGCAAATATACAATGCTTTTTGATTTTAGCAACAATAAAATACAAAAAAATAACTCCCAACTTTAAACGTTGAGAGTTATCTAAAAAATTAAAACTATAAAAAATAATTAATCTTCTATGTCTAAAGTTGCTAATACTCCTGTATCATTGTTATTTACAAAATCAAATTGTTCCATATTTGGAAACTGTCCATGTAACTTAGCGAACTCGCCTTTAAAATCATTATTACCTATCATTAATACCTTAAGGTTTGATAAGTTTGCCAAGTCTGTTGGAAGATTGCCAAAAAACGCATTATTAGCTAAAACTAATTCTTCTAAATTTACAAGACTTGAAATCGCATTAGGTACTATTCCTAATAAACTATTATCAAATACACTTAATATTTTTAAGTCAGTTAAATTACCAATACTTTGAGGTAATTTACCAGTTAGGTTATTACTACTAATCAATAACTCGTTTAGGTTACCTAAATTACCTAATGAATTAGGCAACACTCCTGAAAGTCTATTATTGTATAATTCTAAAGTTTGTAATTGTGATAACTGACCAATAGATTCAGGAATTGATCCTTCAATATTGTTCATGAATAATTGCAATGATTGTAATGAAGATAAGTCACCAATCCTATTTGGCAATTCTCCATCCAAATTATTAAAAGCTATATTTAATACTTTAAGAGCTTTTAGGTTTCCAATTGAATTTGGAATAACTCCTGTGATATTATTTCTAAATAAATTTAGTTCTGTAAGGTTAACTAGATCTCCAATTGTTTCAGGAAGTTGACCTTCAAGATTATTGAATTCTAAATTAAGAGCAACTACTTTTTCATCTTCAACAGTAACACCATACCAAGTTGAAACAGGACTGTTTATATCCCAAGTGGTATTCCAAGATGTTCCTTTTGTAGAATTGTGTAAAGCAAGAAGTGCTTCTTTTTCTTGTGTAGTAACATTAGCAAACGAAAATATCGTTACTAAGCATAACAACAATGTAATTTTAACGGTTTTCATAATAGTAGATTTTTGTGAGGGTGCACATTTACTATAACGAAAATAACAGAATATCGACGATCTACCAACTTTTTTCGATGAAATGCATGGTCGTTCATCGAAAAATATATAACCATTTGATTTTTAGGTGTTTAAAAAATGACTATTGTTCAATATTTTGAGCTTCAAAGCTTGAAATTTCGCTATTTTCAGTACTAATATTCAATTGAATAGGATTACAGCACACCTCACAATCTTCAATATATGACTGTTTTTCTTGTGAAATATCAATGAGCATTGATATGTTTTCCCAACAATATGGACATTGAAAAAAGTGTTCTTCCATGTTCAATAATCGTATAAATTATGTAAGTTCTTCTAAATTCAAATGGACTTTTTCCCAATCTGTCATTAAATGTTTTAACTTATCTTTCTTTGTTTGATATCGATCAAAAAAAGTTTCATCTGCAACTGTGGCATCATAATTTGTTGCCAGCTCAACATCATCAGTTTTAATCTCCTTTTCTAACTGATTTATTTTAGATTCGATATTGCTTAACTTATTGTTAAGCGATTTAAGCTTCTTCTGATCTTCGTAAGATTGCTTATTTGTAGTCTTAGGAGTTACTTTTACAACTGTTCGTTTTTCAACTTCACGTAAATTCTCAACATTACGTTGTTCTAAATAGAAATCAATATCACCTAAGTATTCTTTAATTTTTTCGTCTTTAAATTCGTAAACCTTATTGGTTAAACCTTGAAGGAAGTCCCTATCGTGAGATACCAATACTAAAGTCCCTTCATACTTTTTTAAAGCTTCTTTTAATACATTTTTAGATTTGATATCCAAGTGATTTGTAGGCTCATCCATGATTAAAACATTAATTGGCTGCAGCATAAGTTTTGCTAGAGCTAATCGGTTTCTTTCTCCTCCAGAGAGGACTCTTACATACTTTTCTGCTTCGTCACCACGAAACAAAAAGGATCCTAAAATATCACGTACTTTACTTCTATTAGTTTCGTTGGCAGCATCAATCATTGTGTCTAAAACCGTTTTGCTACCATCTAGATACTCTGCTTGATTTTGAGCAAAATATCCTATCTGTACATTATGACCTAGTTTTAGATGTCCTTCATATTTAATTTCACCGACAATAATTTTTGCTAGTGTAGATTTACCCTGACCATTTTGACCAACAAATGCGGTTTTACTATTGCGCTCTATCATCAAATTAACATCCGATAATACTTGATTATCGTCATAACGTTTAGAGATGTTTTCCGCTTCAACCACAACCTTCCCAGGAATAACAGATACTGGAAAATTTAAAGTCATTACACTATTATCATCTTCATCTACTTCAATACGATCAATTCTGTCTAATTTCTTTATTAGAGACTGAGCCATAGTAGCTTTACTCGCTTTAGCCCTGAATTTTTCAATCAGTTTTTCAGTCTGTTCAATCTGTTTTTGTTGATTTTTCTGTGATGCAAGTTGCTGTGTTTTTATTTCTTGACGAAGTACTAAAAATTTAGAATATGGTTTCGGATAATCATAAATTCTACCTAATGAAATCTCAATTGTACGATTGGTAACATTGTCTAAAAACATTTTATCGTGAGATACAATTACTACTGCTCCTGAATAATTCTTCAAAAAACTCTCTAACCATATAATCGATTCGATATCTAAGTGGTTTGTTGGCTCATCTAAAAGCAAAACATCATTGTTTTGTAATAACAACTTAGCTAACTCTATACGCATTCTCCAACCTCCAGAAAAGGTGTCTGTGAGTTTATTAAAATCCTCTCGCCTAAATCCTAGACCTTGTAATATTTTTTCAGTTTCACCTTGATAATTATAACCTCCTATAATTTCATAGGTGTGTTGAATCTCATTAAGGTCTACCATTAACTGATGATAACTTTCACTTTCATAATCAGTACGTTCAGCCAATTGAGTATTAACATCCTCCATTTTGGCTTCAAGCTCTTTAATCTCTTTAAAAGCTTCATAAGACTCATCAAGAACTGTTCTTCCTAAAACAAAATCTATATCCTGCTTTAAGAAACCAATACTCAAATTTTTATCTGCAGCAATTTGCCCTGAATCTGGCTCTAATTCTTTTGACAGAATTTTAAGCATTGTAGATTTACCTGCGCCATTTTTACCTATTAAACCAATACGATCTCCAGGACTGAGTTTAAACGTGATATCCTCAAAAAGAAATTCGCCTTGAAAAGAAATAGAAAGATTATGGATATTAAGCATTTGTTACTTTTGTTACAATGAAATTATTAATTAACCGTAAATTTGTACCTAAATACAAAGCGCAAAAGTAATCAAATTTAAATCATGTTAAAAGGCACAAAAGTATACAGTATTTTCACAGGAGCTTGTCCGAAATGTCATCAAGAATCTATGTATAAAAATAGAAACCCATATGTGCTTCGTGATGTTTTTAAAATCAACGAAAAGTGTTCGCATTGTAATACACGTTATCTCATAGAACCTTCTTTTTTCTATGGCTCAATGTATGTAAGTTATGGTGTTGGCATTGCATTTGCAGTAGCTGCTTTTATAATTAGCTATTTATTTTTGCACTCATCTTTATTGACTGCATTTATTGCCATTGTTGTAACCATGATTGCTTTCGGACCAATAATACTTAGACTTTCCAGAAATATTTGGATTAATCTGTTTATGAGTTACGATAAAAACTTAGTGAAGAAATAGCAATTGATTTAATAAAACCTTGTAATATCGATTTGTGGATCTAAACTGTTTCCATTCTCGATATGTTGAAAAAGCTGTTCAGCCGCAAATGGAGACATCATCACACCTCTGGTTCCTAAACCATTAAGCACAAATAAATTTTGATAATCAGGATGTGAGCCAACAAAAGGTCTACGATCTCTTGTTGTAGGACGTATTCCTGCGATTTGCTTTACGACTTCAAAATCACAGTTAATTATTTTTTTAAGTTTGTCTACTAGCTCATCCTTTGCATCAGCAGTAATTCCATGTGTTTTGTCTTCCCTTTCATAAGTTGATCCAATCCAATATAAATCGTCTCCTAGTGGAACAACAAATACTGATGACTTTAAAATGAAATCCATTTTCAAATCTGGTGCCTTGATAGTAAGCATTTCTCCTTTAGTTCCAATTATGGGAAGGTTCTTAAAAAAAGGATTGCTATTTAATCCAAATCCTTCAGCAAATACAATATTCTTTGACACTACATTTTTATACTGAACAGAATGCTGTTGGATTTCTAATTGATTATGGTGAAACTCTTCTTTATATAATTTATTCTCCGAAATCAAAAAATCCCTATATGATGTAATTAATTGACTTGTATTGATTCTACCAGAATGCAACACTTCTCCAAAACCGAATTCAGCGTGTATTGCAGAGTTTTCGTTCTTAATTAAATTCGTAGATAAAAAATCTTCCAAAATAGGTTTATCTGAAGCTGTAAACCAATCATTTTGTTCTTCAACAGATGTAAACTTTCTATATACTGGTAGTTTATAATTTAGTTTTACATTCAGCAGCTCTTCAAGTATTTTATACTTTGGAATTGATATCTCTAGTTGAACTTTAGCATTCCACACATGAGTAAATCGTTTTAAGACTACAGGATTATAAAGACCTGCTGCAACTTTAGAAGATTGTTGGGATTGGTTATCAAAGACTATAAAGTCTTTATTATGCTTTCTAAGTTGCTCACAAAAAGCAATACCAGCTAATCCATTACCTACTATTATATAATCTACGTGTTTCATTGAGACAAAAATAAAGAAGATATCATAAGAATAATTCAACTTTACATAAAAAGATTCTCATTTCGGAAGGAGTGAAATAAAAAACGCTCACTAATGAAGTGAGCGTTTTTTAATAATATAATTATTTGTTCTTACTTAGTAAGACCACATATCTTGTTCGAAATCACGAATCTTATCTTTAATTCGATCAGATTCTAATAATTGCATTAAAGCATTATCTGCTATATATTCTTTTACTTCACGATCTCCATATACATTTTCTTCTTTGTACATGTAAGCGTTAAAGCGTCTAGAGTTTAGCAAGTGATCAAAAGTTAAAGGCATAGCACTATTCTTGTTATTGAAAGCTTTAGATTCGTGTAATACTTGTCTAGCTTCAGGGAAAAACACCCAAAACAATGCATTTGGCATTCTATTCGTTTCGTCATTAGAATCAATAAAGTTAATATCTGGTGCTGCAGGTGCAAGACCTAAAATTCTATACTTTAATTCTCCATGACGCTTATCAAAATACCAAAGACCTTTAATTAAATAAGCACTGATATCAAAAGCTTCAATATTTCTTGTTGTGATATACTCAGGATCTACATAACCATCAGCATTTAATTGGTCGTAACCAATATCTAAAGTATCAATTTTAGTTGTGATGTCACCAAGTTCCTTTATGGTTCTTTTTTCAGTAAAATAAGAATCATTATAAACATTCTGAATTACTCCATCTTTAACGGCTTTAATCAGAGTATGATATAAAGAACGTCTTTCTTTCCCAATATTATTAGTATCTACAGGAAAGTATAACGGAAAGTTAACTCGTTCGTCTAAAACCACTTTTTCCCAAGTCATTTTAGAGAACAATATATCTCTATCATCAAGATAACCGTATTCTAATGGTTTGTCATTATCTAGTGCTAACTGAGCTTCAGTTTTAACACCAATTGCTTCTGGTGTTCTAGCATTTAGAATATTTGCCTGAGAAAACATACTTGAAGTAAGTCCTACAGTAACAAAAATTGATAATACGAATTTATAATTCATCTCTTTTAATTTTAAATTTGGGTTAATCTACTATAACGTAGGTTAATTAGATAACTCTATAACTATTGGAGTTGCAGGTTTAATAATTGGTCCATTACTTCTAGACTTAATATCAAAAATTTGAATTGCAGCACCACGTTTAGCTTTACGTAAAGCACCTTTAGCTGCTCCATTTAATCTGTTTCCAGCACATGTTACAGATGGTTGACCTGGTATTTTAATTTTAAATCCTGTAACCGTTAAAGGTAAATCAAAATCAAAATCTAATAATACAGCATCAACTTTACCAATCTCTACATTGTTTCTAGGCAATTTAGCAAAACTTTTACCTGCCATTTGACCTGCTGGTTTAGGAATATCCTTAATTCTAAAAATAGCTTTATCACTTACTTTAGAACCATCATCCAATGTAGCAGTTACGTTAATCGCAACTTCTCTACCTGAAGTAGGAACCATTGAGTATTTACCCATACCAGTACCTTTTTTCAATCCAGCACCTGAAGCAGATACTTTATTATCTGGCACACCAGCGAATGAAATAGTCATTGGATTTACAACACCACGATATACAACATTCATTTTATCTGCTGAAATTGTAGCAGAATTTGGTCTTGGTACAACAACATAGTTTCCTTTAATTGGAATTTCTAATGGTTTACCATCTTCTAAGAAGGTGAATTTCCCATCAATTTCATGCTCTCCAACTCCACCAACGTTAAAATCTAAACGTGCAGCACCAGTTGAATCTATTGCTTCTGCTAAGTCGATAGATTGACCACCAATACTTAATCCTGTAGGAGGTACTTTAGCGTATTTACCAATAACAACTCTACCTTGGAATTTTTCACCAGCAAAGAATGCTGATTTATCAGATAAAACTATAGCTTGATATTTGTTAAGCGATACAGCGTCTGTTAATACATTACCCAAGAAAAGGTTCATCATACCAGCCTCAGTAACTTTTACGTCATTCTGCATTGCAGTTAACTTAGTATAAGAAGCAATTGCAGGAAAACCTTGGAAATGGTAATTTAACCACTCAATTTTCTTCCCATCTTTATTAGGCTCTTTCTCAGTTTTAAACAAATCTTCAAAACTTTCTAAAGCCTTACTGTATTTAATATCCTCTCCTAAGATTTTTCTAACCTCAGATTTATAAGACATAATATTAGCCATGACTTCATCACCCTTTTTAGTAAATCTATCACCTGTAAACCAAGCCTCATCTAGGATATCAGTCTTATCCATCGCTTCAAATGGTAATTTACCAGTTTCAGGATCGATAGCGTATTCTCCTTTTTTTAATAAATCGTTCTTTAAAGTTTCGATATAGTTATAAAACTTCTCAGATGCGATACTAACTTCTTTCGCTTTTGAAGCTGGAATCATAAATTCTTCTGGCTTCTCTTCCGATTTTAGTTCTAAATCAGCCAACAACGTTTCATTTCTTTCAGTTGTTGCCTCGTTTGAACTTGCAAATTTTGCTTCCATTAATCCGAAAGCGGATAGTACTTCTTTTGACATATTCATCGCCATCATAGCAATAAATACTAAGTACATCAAGTTAATCATTTTCTGCCTTGCAGATAATTTTCCTCCTGCCATTTTAAATTAGTTTTTTAGTTTGTTAATAGTTGTTATTAAATCTAGTTTAAAAACTAATTAGCTTTTATTCATTGCAGAAAGCATTCCACCATACACACCGTTTAAAGATGATAGGTTAGATGCTAATGATTGCATTTGTTCTTTTAATTTAGTTGCGTTTTCAACAGCTTCTTCATTAATAGCAGCTTGACGATTAGCACTTTCCATTTGTACTTTATAAAGACTATTTAAAGACTCCATTTGAGCAGCAGCTAAAGACATTTCTTCGCTGTATTTCTTTTGAGCATTCATTGAATCTACAGTTGGACTAATTGCAGTTGCAGCTCCTTCAAAGTTTTTGATACTTGAACCTAAACTTGCCATTAATTCACCGTCAATTTTAGCTTCTTTTAAAAGGTTGTCTAATTTTTTAGATAATAAACCTTCAGCATCTTTAGGTTCTTCTTTATTCTTTTTATTTGACAACATTCCTCCAGAAAGTTCTGGATATACTAAAGACCAATCTAATTCTGATTGTTGTCTTTCAAAAGCTGAATATGTAAATACTAATGCTTCAACAATCATACCTATGGTAAGGATTTCAGATCCGAAAGGCCAGTGTTGGATTTTAAATAAAGCTCCAACAATTACAATTGCTGCTCCTAATCCGTAGATCATATTAGTTACGGTTACTTTTCCTTTTTGTGCCATAATTTGTTTTTAGTTTTTAGTTTAAGTGAATCACTTAAAGTAGATTAGATATTTAGTTTAGTTAATTATTAATTAGTTGGTTGCTGCATTTAGTGTTACTTCAGTTCCCATGTAATCCTGAACTGTTCTAAACCCAATGTAGCTTCTTGCCGAATCTGCATATTCATAGTCTCTAGAACTTACTTGTAAGAAGTAAGCAACATCTTTCCAAGATCCTCCACGAACTACTTTACGTTCGTTATCTGGATCATTTACGTTTGGATTAAATGATGCAGAGTACTCATATGATGCTGCATCATAAGATCCTTGTACCCATTCTGAAACATTTCCTGCCATATTATAAAGATCGAAATCGTTTGGTTCGTATGCATCAGCCTCAACAGTATATAATGCCTGATCTGCCGCATAATCCCCTCTTAATGGTTTAAAGTTTGCCATAAAACAACCTCTATCATTTTTCGCATAAGGTCCACCCCAAGGATAAGTTGCCCCTTGTAGACCACCTCTTGCAGCGTATTCCCATTCTGCTTCAGAAGGTAATCTGAATTTATTTACATATGGTTTTCCTTTACTTTTCTGGTATGTATTCTTCTTTAGTGTTCTCCATTGACAGAAGGCCTTTGCTTGTTTCCAAGACACACCTACCACAGGGTAATCACCATAAGCGTCATGCCAGAAGTAATCATTATGCATTGGTTCGTTATAAGAATATGAGAAATCACGTATCCAAGCTGTTGTGTCTGGATAGACAGCAACTTCTTCTGTAATTATTACATCTTTACGTCTTAAACTACGATCTTTTGCAGCTTTTTGAATATCCATATATTTATACTGGAACTTAAATTTCGTTACATCCCAAGTACGTTGACCATTGTATGATTCTTCAATTGGTAAATACATTGTATCCATGACCTCAGCATAATACTCATCTGGATAGTCATTGGTATCAAAAATCAACTCA
Source organism: Psychroserpens jangbogonensis (assembly GCF_000797465.1). Lineage (GTDB taxonomy): Bacteria > Bacteroidota > Bacteroidia > Flavobacteriales > Flavobacteriaceae > Psychroserpens > Psychroserpens jangbogonensis. Next base: position 143,861 of record NZ_JSWG01000012.1, read on the forward strand.
GCCTCACGGTTAAGCTTTCGACCTTCATAACCTGTAGGACCTAATCCACTATAGTTATCATACATATACTTCTCGTATACAGACATGTTTTCTGGATCAGCATCGTTAAATGCAAATTCTCCAATTCCTCCATTACCAGGAGTTTCACCAATTTCATCAGCTAAAATTGCAAGTTTAGTTTTTAATATTGAATCTCTAACCCAATATACAAACTCACGATACTCACTATTAGTAATTTCGGTTTCGTCCATATAGAACGCTCTAACAGTAACAGTTCGTGTTGGTGCATCTTGTACACCAGCAAGGTCATCATCCGATTTTCCCATTATAAATGCTCCACCTGGAACAAGTGCCATTCCATAAGGTTTTTCAGGATGCCATTTCTTTCCTTTAACTCCAATCAGTTCTCCTTTGTCACCAGAGCCACAACCGACTAATAGAGCTAAAACAGCAGTTAATAAAACAAACTTCTTAATATTCATAGAAACTCGAGGTTAAATTATTTAGTTGTAATTATTATGTCTTAAAAACGTGTTTATTATTTTTAAGGCAGTAAACATATTTATATATTTTGTAAAAACCAATTTTTTTTATAGTTTTTTTGCATTTCATCCTATAAAATTAACATTTCATCGATTAAAAAAGTGCTAAATTTTAAAAAGCTAAATATACTAAAAACTGTTCTTTTTATACGCTTTATACCATCTTTCTGGTATTTTACCTTGACTAGCTTCCAAATAGTCTTCGTGTGTGCATGGTAATAACGTATGCTTTTTTAATTTATTATTAACATTTGGTAAAAAAGGAATTTCTATCCACCATCGTCCAGTTTTTATACTTTTATAAAATATAAGCTCTTCATCTTCAATAAGTACGTTGAACTTTTGATAATTATTTTCATCATCAAAATCATCATCATTTATTCTACAGTTAACGCCTTCAATGAAATACCATATCATCTGTGAGATCAGCATTGGAGTCGCATCTAACTCAGTAGTGGTTTTATATTCATATATTCCAAATGAAGATACTTTATTGCTAATTCCTGCATAACGGGAAATAGCACAGATTTCTTTTCCGTTAAATCCATTAGGTGAATATTTTTGCTTTGAACCAACTTCAGCAGCACGTACAGATTTTAAATCCATTGTTACAATGTGCGCATCACGCATAACAGGTTCTACCATATTAATATTATGGGTCACCTCTCCTAATCTGTAAGCTTCAAAATAAAGCTTATCCATTAAATCTATTTCTTCTTGTGAATTGAAATAGGTTTGATACCCAATAACTGAGTAATTAAATAAATTATAAGGTTGTTCTAAAATGATTTTCCCAAAGAAAGTATTGTTTTTCATTTCAACAGATGCATCTCCTAAATCAAAATTGCTATCTACATTAACAATGTTAACCATAGGAGCCATTGTATCATAAGCACGATAATTGGCATAAGTTAAATCTTGGCTTCCGCCTATTATAATAGGTATGATCTTTTTTTCAATTAAAACAGAAATAATTGTGCGCACTGCATAATACGTATCTTCAATAGTTGCTCCTGCAGGAATATCTCCTAAATCAGCAACAGCAGTATGCCAGTTTCCAGGGAAAAGAGAATATAACGATGTACGAATGGTATCAAAGTTTAATTCTTCTCCCATATAATTAACATCGTTTCGGTTTTCTTTAACACCAACGATTGCTAATTTAACGCCTTCTAAATCTGGAATGCCTTTTTGTGAGGAATGTATTTTAATTTTTTTGCCCAGCGCTTGTTCAGATAAAAGTTCGTTATGAGCTAATACTGCATCTGCAACAGGTGACAAGAAATTAAAATTCATTTAAATTACTTTTTAGTAGTGGCTTTCTTTTTTGTGGTTTTTTTCTTTGCAGCAGCTTTTTTCTTTGGCGTCTTCTTTTCAATTTCAGCTTTAGCTTGTTCTAAAGTCATTTCTGAAACATCAACAGTTTTTGGAAGCTCTACTTTTATTTTTCCTTTAAGAATATTGTGTCTTCCCCAACGTGCTTTTTCAACACGTATTCCTTCATCTTCCCAATTGTGGATGACTTTATCAATTTCTTTCTGAATCTTTTCTTCAATCAAGGTAACAATATCACTATCAGATAAATTATCCCAATCGTATTTTTTATTCACGTTAATGAACATATTGTTCCACTTAATAAATGGCCCAAAACGCCCTTTACCTTTTTGTACTGGTAAATCTTGAAACATATATATAGGAGCATCTGCTTCTTGTTTCTCTTTGATCAACTCAATAGCTATATCCATTTCAACATCCATAGGATTAGTTCCTTTTGGAAGCGAAACAAATTTCTTACCAAACTTTACGTAAGGTCCAAAACGACCATTATTAACTTCGATCTCTTCACCTTCATAAGTTCCTAATTGTTTTGGTAACTTAAAAAGCTCCATAGCTTCTTCATATGTAATGGTAGTTAATTGTTGATCTGGAGATAAACTTGCAAATTGAGGCTTATCTTCATCATCGACAGTGCCTATCTGAACCATTGGTCCAAATTTACCTAAACGAACACTTACTTGTTTACCTGTTTTTGGATCTTTTCCAAGAACACGTTCACCTGATTCACGATCGGCATTTGCTGCTACATCTTCTACTTTTGGATGAAAGTCCTTATAGAAAGCTTTCATCATTTTCTTCCAATCTTCTTTTCCTTCAGCAATTTCATCGAAATCTGCTTCAACTTTAGCTGTAAAATTGTAATCTAAAATTCCACCAAAATGAGTCACTAGAAAATCGGTAACAATCATCCCAATATCTGTTGGAACTAGTTTACCTTTATCACTATTTACTTTTTCAGTTAATGAATTATCTTTTATGCTTCCACTTTGAAGTACTAATTGTGTATAGCCTCTTTCAACCCCTTCATTAGCTCCTTTATCAACATAATTTCTATTTTGGATTGTAGAAATTGTTGGTGCATATGTAGACGGACGACCGATACCTAACTCTTCTAATTTCTTAACTAAAGCAGCTTCAGTATATCTGTAAGGCGGACGAGAAAAACGTTCGGTAGCTGTAATATAACTACTCAACAATCTCTCATTCACTTTCATTGCTGGCAACATGCCTTCTTGTTCTGTATCTTCGTCATCAGTACCTTCTAAATACACTTTTAAAAAGCCTTCAAAAGTAATAACCTCTCCATTAGCTGTAAATGTATTGTTATGTGTTGAGGCACTAATCTTCACATTAGTTCTTTCAAGTAATGCATCACTCATTTGAGATGAAATTGCACGTTTCCATATCAAATCGTATAAACGTGCTTGATCTCTTTCTACATCAACTGTATGTTTTGAAAAATCTGTAGGACGAATTGCCTCATGCGCTTCTTGAGCACCTTTAGATTTTCCTTTATAATTTCTTGGTTTACTAAATTGAGAACCATAAGCCGTTTCAATTTCTGCTTGCGCACCTTTTCGAGCATCATCAGATAAATTTACACTATCAGTTCTCATATAGGTAATCAAACCAGCTTCATATAAACGCTGTGCGTTTTGCATTGTTCTACTTACTGAGAATCCTAACTTTCTTGAAGCTTCCTGTTGTAATGTAGAAGTAGTAAATGGCGCAGTTGGTGATTTTTTAGCTGGCTTTTTTTGTAAATCTGAGACTTTAAAATCAGCGTTTGCATTAGATTCTAAAAATGAATAAGCATCTTCTTTAGATGAAAAATTCTTAGGAAGTTTCGCTTTAAATGTCTGTCCATCTTCATTTGAAAACTCAGCATCTATACGATAAGAAGCTTCTGCATTAAACTTATTAATTTCACGTTCACGTTCAACAATTAAACGTACTGAAACTGATTGTACACGACCTGCAGACAAACCTCCTTTCACTTTTCTCCATAATATAGGAGATAACTCATAACCAACAATACGATCTAAAACACGTCTTGCTTGTTGTGCATCTACCAAATCGTAATCTATACCTCTTGGGTTTTCAATAGCTTTTTGAATTGCCGTTTTAGTAATTTCATGAAATACGATACGTTTAGTCTTAGATTTATCTAAACCTAAAGTCTCAGCTAAGTGCCAAGCAATAGCTTCTCCCTCTCGATCCTCATCACTTGCTAACCAAACCATTTCAGCTTTTTTAGCAAGAGCTTTAAGTTTTTTAACAATATCTTTCTTATCGCTTGAAACTTGATATTTAGGGTCAAAATCACCTTCTACATCTACTCCTAATTCTTTAGAAGGTAAGTCTGCAATATGCCCAAAACTAGATTCTACTTTAAAATCTTTTCCAAGAAATTTCTCTATAGTTTTGGCTTTTGCTGGTGACTCTACAATGACTAAATTCTTCGACATATTTGATTTTTTCAGGCACAAATGTATGTGAAAAAAAATTTATCATCCTAATTTTTAAAAATTTCGATGACATTTTATCTTAAAAAAGTGTGTGTTTATCTATATAAAACCACATAAAAAAAAGCTTAAAAATCTAAGACACATATATATGACTTGATTTTTATTTAAGGATACATATAATTAATGACTTCTGGAAAACCTTCAATATTTAAAACAACTTCATTGCTACCATCCACTCGTAATCCTGAAAGATTAAATATTCTGCTTTGATTAAACACAGCTAAACATGCTTCCTCATTTGTAAAAACAAACTTCAAATAACGTTGCTCAGGTGAGGATTCGGCAACTTCTCCAGAATCAACCAACACCATACTCCATGTTTCTCCGTCACATCCACTAGCTGAGACTTCAATAGTTAGACAATCTTCATTAATATCAAAGCTAACTAATTGGTAATCGCCAGAAACTGCAGATTCAAAAAACACATTATCAATAATTACAGATTGACCGCAATTACTTTCTTGGATATCATCATCTTCATCGCATTGAGTATTCATTAATAATAACGGAAAACAAATACAGGCAATAATAGTTTTAGATAATTTCATAAGGTCTATTTCTAATTAGATACCTAAACTCATAAAAGGTTGCGTTATATATTCGAATTACCTTCAATTTTCGTGAATTCAGGTTCTTCAAACCCTATTACTTTTTTATAAATAAAATATAGAGGTATACTTACAAAGGATGCTGTAAAGAAAATACCAACAAAACACAATAACATACCAACAATCTCAGCAAGTAATCCAGCAACTATTATTAAACCAAAGGTTATGAACCACTTTTTATTACCCAATTCAAAACTCACCTTAAGTAAATTAGAAGCTGTTAAGTCTGGATTAAAAGCATAAATCACAATCAATAAACTCATTGGAACCATGACATAAATCAATGGAATAACGCATAATAATGTAGCGAGGATGGTAATTCCTAAATAAGCAAAGGCAATTGAAATGGTTTTACCAAGATATGGTCGTTTCAAAAAATAAAAATAATCTTCTTTACCAGATACATTCATATCATGCTGAAACATAATTCTAAAAAAAGCTGCTTTTAGACCAACAGTTATAACAGACAGTACAGCTACAACAATCAAATATGTTAAACCAAATACAAGAAGCATTAAAGGAGCTGCATCATCAATCATACTAGGATTAGCTTCTCCAGCTATACTAAAACCAATTAAAGGTATATAAATCAAAAATATTAATGGTATTGCAAATGCCATGGTTAACAACATTATTATTAATCCTTGTACCCAAACTTTCTTGAACAACTCTATGCTTTCATTAAAGATTTGGCCAAAATCAAGTTGTATTGCATTTTGAATTTTATGTTGAATTTCTGCTAATAACATGTATTTATATGTATTGGTTGAGATACCAAAGAAAACGAATTAATAACTAGTTTCAAAAGAAATTCCGCTCTGACACTTTGTCATATTTTTTAAATTTATCGTATCTTTGCATGCTTATTGAGTCTGGAACCCTTATATAATTGGATGTTCGCAGAAGCTGAAGACACCTATGGAAAAAACAATAGACGAAAGCAAACAAGGAGAATCTCTTATCCTCGAAGCTAAACAAGGAAATAATCGTAAACTTTTTATTGAAAGCTATGGCTGTGCAATGAATTTTAGTGATAGTGAAATTGTAGCTTCTATTTTGACAGAACAAGGATACAATACAACACAAAACCTTGAAGATGCAGATCTGGTTCTTGTGAACACTTGCTCAATTAGAGACAAAGCCGAACAAACCGTTAGAAAGCGATTAGAAAAATACAATGCCGTTAAACGTATTAACCCGAAAATGAAGGTTGGTGTTTTGGGCTGTATGGCTGAACGGTTAAAAACTAAGTTTTTAGAAGAAGAAAAGATTGTCGACTTAGTTGTTGGTCCAGATGCGTATAAAGACTTACCAAACCTTTTAGCTGAAGTTGATGAAGGTCGAGATGCCATTAACGTTATACTTTCAAAAGAAGAAACCTATGGCGACATTTCTCCAGTTCGATTAAATAGCAATGGCGTTTCCGCTTTTGTATCTATAACTCGTGGTTGTGATAATATGTGTACGTTTTGCGTTGTCCCTTTTACTAGAGGACGTGAACGTAGTCGTGATCCACAAAGTATTATTGAAGAAGTTAATGATTTATGGAATAAAGGTTTTAAAGAAATAACGCTTTTAGGTCAAAATGTAGACAGCTATTTATGGTATGGTGGTGGACTCAAAAAAGATTTCTCAAAAGCGAGTGACTTGCAAAAAGCAACTGCAGTTAATTTTACGGAATTATTAGAATTATGTGCCAAAGCACAACCAAAAATGCGAATTCGTTTTTCAACTAGTAACCCGCAAGATCTGACTTTGGATGTGATTGAAACCATGGCGAAATTCGATAATATTTGTAAACACATTCATTTACCTGTTCAAAGCGGAAGCAATCGTATTTTGAAAGAGATGAATCGTTTGCATACGAGAGAAGAATATTTTGAACTCATTGATCATATAAGACGTATTCTTCCTGAATGTTCTATTAGCCAAGATTTAATTGCTGGTTTCCCAACAGAAACGGACCAAGACCATAAAGACACGTTAAGTTTAATGGAGTATGTGAAGTATAACTTTGGATTTATGTATATGTATTCTGAACGACCAGGAACTATGGCAGAACGTAAATTGGAAGATGATGTTCCTCATGATGTTAAAAAGCGACGCCTTGCAGAAATTGTACAGTTACAGCGTGAGCTTGGAGAATTTCAAATCAAGAAATATTTAAATACCGAAGTTGAAGTCCTTATTGAACGTGAATCAAAAAAATCAAACGATCAATGGTCTGGAAAAACCTCACAGAATATTGTCGCTGTTTTTCCAAAGGAGAATTATAAGGTTGGAGAATTAGTTAACGTCACAATAAAAGATTGCACTACTGCAACACTTATTGGTGAAGCTACAGGGTATTCAAAAAATAATTAAGATAACAAATGGAATCAATACAAGCCATAAAACAACGTTTCGGAATTATAGGAAACAACCAAAAACTTAATCGTGCTATTGAAAAAGCGATTCAAGTATCACCTACTGATATTTCGGTATTGGTCACTGGAGAAAGTGGTGTTGGAAAAGAAAGTATTCCGAAAATCATACATCAATTATCACATCGTAAACACGGTAAATACATTGCGGTTAACTGTGGAGCAATTCCTGAAGGAACTATTGACAGTGAACTTTTTGGTCACGAAAAAGGAGCTTTTACAGGAGCAACTTCAACACGATCTGGTTATTTTGAAGTAGCAGATGGTGGAACTATATTTTTAGATGAAGTTGGCGAATTACCGTTAACTACACAAGTCCGTTTATTACGTGTATTAGAAAATGGTGAATTTTTAAAAGTTGGATCAAGTAAAGTTCAAAAAACAGACGTTCGTATTGTAGCTGCAACCAACGTGAATATGTTTGAAGCTATAAAAAAAGAAAAGTTTCGTGAAGATTTGTATTACAGGCTAAGTACTGTAGAAATTGCCATTCCACCTCTTAGGGAACGTCAAGAAGATATTCACTTACTATTTAGAAAATTTGCAAGCGACTTTGCACTTAAATATAAAATGCCAACCATTAAACTTAACGATGATGCCGTTGCTGTTTTATTAAAGTTTCGTTGGAATGGTAACATTAGGCAATTACGTAATGTTGCCGAACAAATTTCGGTACTAGAACAAAATCGAATCATAAGCGCAGCTTCACTTCGAAGTTACTTACCAAATGCGTCAACCAATCTACCTGCCGTAATAAATAATTCTAAAGCTGAAAGTGATTTTAGTAATGAACGTGAGATTTTATATAAGGTTCTTTTTGATATGAAAAGTGATCTTTCAGATCTTAAAAAACTCACAATGGAGTTAATGAAAAGTGGCAATGCAAATGAAGTTCAAAAAGACAACGAACACTTAATTGAGAAAATATATGGAGGCAATGAAAAAGAATCTTACGAAAATGATTTTCAAAATTTAGAAGTATTACCGCTTCCAGAAAATCAAGATACTTTTACAGAAACAATTGAAGAAAATTCACAAGACAAATATCATTTTGCCGAAGAGATTCAAGAAGAAGAAACGTTATCTCTACATGATAAAGAATTGGAACTTATCAAAAAATCATTAGAACGTCATAACGGAAAACGGAAGTTAGCTGCTGCCGAATTAGGTATTAGCGAGCGCACGCTCTATAGAAAAATAAAGCAATACGATTTGTAGAGTCAGATTATTTTTTTAATTTGACATTATGATTCTAAAACGCTTTATTTTTTTCACCCTGCTTATGTTTCTATTGTCATGTAATAGTGACCAGGAGGAGAATAATAGTATTCCTGAAGACACCACTCCGCCTGAAATCACCTTAATTGGTGATGCAACAATTAATCTTACTTTTGGAACAGCATATGCGGAACTAAACGCTACCGCCACAGATGATGTTGATGGTGACATTTCCTCAAATATTGTTATTGGCGGTGCAACTGTAAATTCGGATATACCAAACACCTATATCATTACCTATGATGTGTCTGATGCGGCAGGAAATGCTGCAGATCAAGTGTTACGAACTGTGAATGTCTTACCGGACTCAAATCAACCAGTTATAATGATCATTGGTGAAGCAACAATCGAACTGGCTTTTAGTGAAGCCTATGAAGAACTTGGAGCAGCAGCTGTTGATGATATCGATGGTGACATCTCTTCAGAAATAGTAATTGGTGGTGCAACTGTAGATTCGACTATACCTAACACCTATATCATTACCTATGATGTGTCTGATGCGGCAGGAAATGCTGCAGATCAAGTGTTACGAACTGTGAATGTATTACCAAACACAAGTCCTCCAGTTATAACACTCATTGGTGAAGCAACGATCGAATTGGCTTTTGGTGAAGCCTATGAAGAACTTGGAGCAACAGCTGTTGATGATATCGATGGTGATATCTCTTCAGAAATAGTAATTGGCGGAGATGTAGTAGACCCAAACGTTTCGGGCTCCTACGAAATTACATATAATGTTTCCGACTCATCAGAAAATGCTGCAGAACAAGTCATTAGAACTGTGAATGTAATTCCAGATACTAGTCCTCCAGTTATAACGCTCATTGGAGAAGCAACTATCGAACATACTTTTGGTGAAACCTATGAAGAATCTGGTGCCACAGCTGTCGATGATAGCGATGGTGATATCTCTTCAGAAATAGTAATTGGCGGAGATGTAGTAAATCCAAATATTTCGGGTTCCTACGAAATTACATATAATGTTTCCGATCAGTCTGGAAATATGGCTGAAGAAGTTGTTAGAATGGTCAATGTGGCTGAAGGATCGTCAAGTACCATAATAGCTGAATGTCATTTGTTCTCCTATAATTCCGGAGTCACATCACTTCGAGCTAAATTAAGATTTGATATTAATGGAAGAATTTCTTCTGTCGAAGAAGTCATTACAGGCACTGAATACTTTTATAATTTTGATAGTAATGGCAAACTAACTTCTATAATTGCCAATGGAACACCATTTATTGAGGTTTTTTATGATGCAAATGACAGAATCACTCAGATAAATGACAGAACTTTTGTATTCAATCCTATCATGTCTGATTACATAAACGACTTTAATTTTAATCTATCAAACGCTTACTCAAATGGTTATGATAATCATTATCTTGAGGACTCCAGCATTAGCAGTACAACACAAGGACTGAATATAGATTATACATTTAATGTTTTAACTGTCGAAGACACTGGCTATATACGTTATTTTAAGAAAGATCTTATCTTTAGAGTATCTAATGACGGAAGCACTTCCCTAATAACAAATCCAGACTTTGGTGTTTTAAATGTTTATAATATTAGATATGATGAAAATGATCTTTTACGCCAAATAGGAGTTGATTATAGCTATGAAGGTCTAGTTTATTGGAATTCGACGATTAACCCTTTACATCAAAGTCAAACCAATCTATTACAAATTTTCTCTTTTTTACAACCATATCGAGAATTGTACAAAACAAACATCTTGTTTAATATTCACTTGTTCTCTAATTTAAATATAAATCAGCATTATCTTGATGAAGGCCCTTACACTATGTATGGATTTGGATACTCCCTCAATAATTTAGGAATGCCTGCGTCTTCCACGCGTGCATATTTAGTAAATTCTGGAACTTGGTTGGTTTATAGTCACATTGAAGCCAATTATTATTATCAAGGCGATGAAATTCCCGATTAAATATTTTTTGAAAATTTTATGACAAACAGATTTTTAATAAGTTATTTTTGAAATTGCAAAATCATCTAAAAAAACACATGAAAGCAGTTGAAATATTCAGATTAAGAATGTCGTTTTCGCCTAACAGCTCTGAAACAATTAGAAAAGAAGCTGAAGATTTAATTAACGATAAACACTATAAAGGCTATCGATTAATAACCACTTCTTTTACGATTGAAGGTGGTTACATTTATGCTTTTATCACCATGAAACGTCCTAATACTTATTAATTAATGAAACAAATTAACTACATCATACTTCTTTTTTCATCAATCATTCTATTAGGATGTGGACCATATTCGTTTACAGGAACTTCAATTGCAGATAATATTGAAACGTTCCAAGTTAATTATTTTCAAAATTCTTCAAACCTAGTAGAACCAGGATTAGATAGAGATTTTACTTTAGCATTACAAGATTTAATCCTTAATCAAACCAATTTAAGTATTGTGAATTCTGGTGGTGACTTAGTTTATGAAGGTGAAATTACAGAATATCGCATTTCTCCTACAACTGCGCAAGCAAATAGTACTGCGGCACAGAACAGACTAACCATTGGTGTAAATGTTCGGTTTTATGACAAAAATGAACCTGAAGAAGAGTTTGAACAACGCTTCTCTTTCTTTTTCGATTATGAAGGTAGCGCACAATTAATAGGATCTCAAAAAGACACAGCAATAGAAGAAATTTTTGAACGTATCACTCAAGACATATTTAATGCTACCTTAGCTAAATGGTAATACTATTTTGAATACAACTGATTTCACATACATACTCCAAAACCCTCAGAATATTACTTCTGAGCAAACACAGCAATTGAAAGAATTAATTGTAGAGTTCCCGTACACACAATCAGCTAGAGCATTATATCTTAAAGGTCTTAAAAACAAAGACAGCTATAAATACAATCAAGAATTAAAAACGACAGCTGCTCACACAACAGATCGCAGTATTTTGTTTGATTACATAACTTCTGAAGCTTTTAATCAGAATGAGATTTCTCAGATTATCAAGCAAAACTCCGAACATCTCAAAGGCATGCTTGTCAATGAAGCCGATGACATTTCTGTAGACAAAAGTGTAACTATTGACGATGCTTTAAAAGAACATATAAAAAATACCGAAGGCGTTCTTGATCCTAACTTGTTTGAGGAAAAGTTAAAAAGAGAAGACGTCGCTAACTTTTTATCACTTAGAAATTCAACTCCAGAACAAGTCATTCTAGATATTGACGCAAAAAATATCGAAGAAACTCCTGAAGAAGCGTTACAAATAGGAAAACCATTAGACTTTGATAAATCTGAAACACATTCATTCTCAGAATGGCTTAAAATCACAAGTTTCAAACCGATTAACCGAGATGAAGAAAGTAGCGTTTTAGAAGAAAAAAGTGATACTAATTCTCAAAAAACTAAAAGTTCGGTAAGCAAAAAATTTGAACTTATTGACAAGTTCTTACAAAGCAACCCGAAAATAGTACCTTCTAAAGACACGCCTAAAATAGAGATTAAATCTGAAGACACAGTTAAGCATGATGGCTTAATGACAGAGACTTTAGCTAGAATTTATCTCGAACAAAAAAATTATGAAAAGGCAATTCAATCTTATAAAATTTTAAGTTTGAAATATCCAGAAAAAAGTGGTTTCTTTGCAGACCAAATTAAAGCAGTCAAACAATTACAAGAAAATAATACACAGAACTAATGAATACGTTTACTATATTTTTAATCCTTATCGTGCTTGTAGCATTTTTATTAATCGTTGTTGTTATGGTACAAAACCCAAAAGGTGGCGGATTATCATCTTCTTTTGGAGGTGGCGGAACACAACAATTAGGTGGTGTTAAAAAGACAACAGATTTCTTAGATAAAAGTACTTGGGCATTAGCAACCTTATTGTTAGCATTAATTTTAGCTTCAAACTTTGCTATTCCTGGTGCAGGAGGCGCTCAAGATTCTAAAATAATTAATGGCGATGACACAGAAATTTCAATTCCTGTAACAACACCAGATACTCCAGCGGAAGACACTGCAACTCCTGAAGGAGCTACAGAATAAAACGCACAAAACATATAATATAAAAAATGCCAACTTAATAGTTGGCATTTTTTATTTCTGCAAGTTTGTCAGTAAAAAAATAGCTGGCACATTTTTAGCATATCGCTTAAGCGTTAACAATAAACATTTAATTAAAAACTTATATAACAATGAGCTTAAATATTAAACCATTAGCAGACAGAGTTCTTATTGAACCTGTTCAAGCTGAAACAAAAACAGCTTCGGGAATTATTATTCCAGACAACGCTAAAGAAAAACCACAACAAGGAAAAGTTGTTGCTGTTGGTAAAGGCACAACAGATGAACCTATGACTGTTAAAACTGGTGACACTGTTCTTTACGGAAAGTATGCAGGAACAGAATTAAAGTTAGAAGGTAAGGATTACCTCATCATGCGTGAAAGTGACATATTAGCAATTGTTTAATCAACTTAAAAACTAGACAAAAATGGCAAAAGATATAAAATTTGATATTGAGGCACGTGACGGATTAAAACGTGGCGTAGATGCATTAGCAAATGCAGTAAAAGTAACATTAGGACCAAAAGGTCGTAACGTAATCATAGGTAGATCATTTGGAGCACCTCAGGTGACTAAAGATGGTGTTACTGTGGCAAAAGAAGTAGAGCTTGAAAATGAGCTTGAAAACATGGGAGCGCAAATGGTTAAAGAAGTGGCTTCTAAAACCAACGATTTAGCTGGTGATGGAACAACAACTGCAACAGTTTTAGCACAAGCCATTGTAAAAGAAGGTTTGAAAAATGTTGCTTCTGGTGCAAACCCAATGGATTTAAAACGTGGTATTGACAAAGCAGTAATCGCTATTACAGAAAACTTAGATAAGCAATCTAAAAAAGTTGGTAACTCTTCTGAAATGATTAAGCAAGTGGCTTCAATCTCTGCTAATAATGATGATACTATTGGTGATTTAATTGCTACAGCTTTTGGTAAAGTTGGAAAAGAAGGTGTAATTACTGTTGAAGAAGCAAAAGGAACTGATACTTATGTTGACGTTGTAGAAGGAATGCAGTTTGACAGAGGTTACCTCTCTCCTTACTTCGTTACTGATTCTGATAAGATGGTTGCAGATTTAGAAAATCCATATGTTTTATTATTTGATAAGAAGATCGCCAACTTACAGGAAATTCTTCCAATACTAGAACCTATAGCGCAATCTAGCAGACCTTTATTAATCATTGCTGAAGATGTAGAAGGTCAAGCCTTAGCAACTTTAGTAGTTAACAAATTACGTGGTGGACTTAAAATTGCTGCAGTGAAAGCTCCAGGATTTGGAGATCGTCGTAAAGCAATGCTTGAGGATATAGCTATCTTAACTGGTGGAACTGTGATTTCTGAAGAAAGAGGTTTCTCTCTTGAAAATGCAGATTTAAGTATGTTAGGTACTGCCGAATCAATAATGATCGACAAAGACAATACGACAATCGTAAATGGTTCTGGAAAGTCTTCTGATATCAAAGCAAGAGTAAATCAAATCAAAGCTCAAATTGAATCTACAACAAGTGATTACGACAGAGAAAAACTTCAAGAACGTTTAGCTAAATTAGCTGGTGGTGTTGCTGTTTTATATGTAGGCGCAGCTTCTGAAGTTGAAATGAAAGAAAAGAAAGATCGTGTTGATGACGCTTTACATGCAACTAGAGCAGCAGTTGAAGAAGGAATCGTAGCAGGTGGTGGTGTTGCTTTAGTAAGAGCAATATCAGTTTTAGAAAAAATCACTACTGAAAACCTTGATGAGGTTACAGGTATTCAAATTGTAGCAAGAGCAATCGAATCGCCTTTACGTACTATTGTTGAAAATGCAGGTGGTGAAGGTTCTGTTGTAATTAATAAAGTTCTAGAAGGCAAAAAAGACTTTGGTTTTGATGCTAAAACGGAAACATATGTTAATATGCTTAAAGCAGGAATCATCGATCCTAAAAAAGTAACTCGTGTTGCTTTAGAGAACGCAGCTTCTGTTGCAGGAATGATTCTAACAACTGAATGTGCTTTAGTTGACATTAAAGAAGATGCTCCAGCTGGTGGAATGCCACCAATGGGAGGCGGAATGCCAGGAATGATGTAATAACATTCTTTTATTATTACTGTTAATATAAAATTAAAATGGAGTCTTTAAGTTATTTAAAGGCTCTTTTTTATTTATCTTTATAAGAAAAGTTGCATCTATTTACGAGATTTTTTGAATCCGTAAGTCATCATTAATAACACCATCTTCTATGAAGCATTTCTTCACCATTATGTTATTGTTACTATGTTTTACTGCAAGTGTTTTCTCTCAAAATGAAAAAGAGATATTTGAAGATAATTACGCTTCATATTTTAATACAGAACGAGAAACTATTTACTTACACTTTAATAAAAACATCTTTTTATTAAATGAGTCTATATGGTTTAAAGGATACATTTATGACAAAAAAGGGAGCATTCCATTTATTACAACCTCTAACATCTATGTCAGCTTGTATGACAAAGATGGAAAAGTATTAAAAACAAACTTGTATTATGCCGAAAACGGAACGTTTTCTGGCCATTTTAAAGTCACTGAAAACCTAGCTTCTGGTCATTACTTTATTAAAGCACATACCAATTGGATGAAGAATTTTCATGAGGACGAGTCTTTTACTTCTGAGTCTATTGAAATTATAAATCCCAATTCTGAACCTAATAATGTTTCAGAAAACAAAACGTCTTCTTTTGATTTACAATTTTTACCTGAAGGAGGCCATTGCACATCTGATGTTACAAATAGCATAGCTTATAAAATTATAAATTGTGAAGGAATTGGATTAATGATCAGAGGAGAGATTGTAAATTCTAAAAATGAAATTATAAACACCTTTAAAAGCAATCAATTTGGTATTGGCAAGTTTGAATTGCTCATGAAAACAGGAGAAAACTATACTGCAAGATATACTCTAAATGGCAAAGATTTTGAAACCGATTTACCAATAAGCAGTCCACTAGGTTTTGCAATATCTTTAAACAATTACACGACTAAACTCATCACTTATTTAACTCTCAAAACCAATAAACATACACTTACAAAAGAGGCAGGCAAAACTTATTATATAGTGATTCATCAAAATAATAAAAGTTCAATTATTAATCTTGAAATCGACAAATTAGACCTAAATCATGTCATCCCAATCGATAATAGGAGGCTTCCTATTGGTGTGAATACAATTACAGTATTTAATGACAAATTACAGCCAATGTTAGAGCGTTTAGTATTTAACTATAGAGAAGGTGATTATATTAAAATCAATCTCACTTCAAAAACAATTCGTAACGATTCTATACCAATTCATATTAATTTAAAAGACAAATCTAAAGCCGCATTTTCATCTAACATAAGTGTTTCTATTCTTCCAGGAGAAACAGAATCTTTAAGTACAAATAGAAACATTATAAGTGCTATGTATATTGATCCATACATAAATGGCGAACTAGAAAACGCAAATTATTATTTTGAAGATGTTGATAGGATTAAATCCTTTCATCTTGATCTTACCTTACTCACTCAAGGCTGGAGTAAGTACAAATGGGATCATATTAAAAAAGGCGCTCAAAATCTCATCATTCCATTTGACAAAGGCGTCACTATCAATGGAACTATAAATGAAGATTTAGATCCAAGATCTAAGTATAAGATTCAAATGTTTTCACTTGTCAATAATATCAACGAAACGAGATCTATAGGAGAAGACAAAGGTTTTAATTTTGAAAATTATTTTATTCAAGATTCTACAAAAGTTCATTTTAGTGTTTTTAAAAATGGAGAAAAAATAACACAACCAAAGCTTTACGCAAGGGTTCTAAATAAAGATAGGAGTTCACTAAACCAAATTTTCGAATTAGCAAAATCATGTAGTATAATAGAATACAATAAAGTTAATGAGATAGTTACATATGCAGATATAGATTTTAACGGAGAAGTTCTAGACACAATAAATCTGTTTTCAAAAAAAGGTGTGAAACAAAAAAAGCGAGAAAACGTTTTAAAAGATATAGGTAATGCATACAGTAGAGGCATTAAAGTTGGTCCAGATCAAGAGAGAACATATCCATATATTATAGATATCATTAATGCTAATGGATTTACTGCTAGAAATGACGTTGGCCGTATTACTATTTTTAACAGGCAACCTGTTTCTATACTTGCAAGTAATTCGCCATTACTCATAGTTGATGGTATTAATTTTGGTAGAGATTATCAGGTTTTAACCAGTATGCGAACCAATGAAATTGATGAAATCTACTTTAATAAATTAGGTTTAGGTTATGGCTCAAGAGGAGCTGCTGGTGTAATAAGAATATACCTTAAAAAAAATTTAGGAGTGTTATCCGATAATAGTCTAGCTAGATATGCAAATTCTCTTTTGGTTAGTGGCGGTTTTGCTAATCAAAAAGAATTTTACTCACCTCTTTTCTATAATAAATCAAGCAATTTATTTAATGCTTACGGAGCAATTGATTGGCAACCTAAATTGATATCTGATAAAAATGGTGACATTCAATTCAAAATAAAAAATCCTAATGTAGACAAGCTATTATTTGTCATCGAAGGATTTTCAGTAAATGGTAAATTAATTTCTGAAATTAAGGAAATATCGATTAGTAAAAGCACTAATAATTAATCTTAAGGTCAATTATTATCATTAAATTGAACTCTTATTATATCATTTTCAAATATGAAAGGACAACATTTAGTTTTATTCGTTTTACTATGCCTAATAGCAAACGTTACTAATGCTCAAGTAGAGAAAAAAAGTCAACTACAAAACACGTATGCATCCTATTATAGCTTAGAACGAGAAAACATACACCTACACCTAAACAAGAATGTTTTTATCCTTGAAGAACCTGTTTGGTTTAAAGCCTATATATACAATAAGGATACTAACAAGCCAGCAATAAATTCTACCAATATTTTTGTGGCATTATATGATGCAAATGGAAAAGAAATTGATAAGAAACTTTTTTTTGCACAGAATGGTGTCGTAAGTGGAACAATGGATTTAGGTACCAATGTAACACCAGGAAGCTATTACTTAAGAGCCTATACCAACTGGATGAATAATTTTCCAGAAGATGAATCTTTTGCATCTGTTCCATTTAATGTTGTTAATCCTTATAAAGGTGAAATAGAAGTATCAACAGAAGCAGTTACAACTGCACCACACGATATTCAATTTTTACCTGAAGGTGGTTATGCTATTGTAAATACAAATAATACTATTGGTGTAAAAACTACAAATCACGAAGGAAAAGGAGCAAAAATAAATGGATCCATTTTTGACAATGATGATACAGAGGTCACAACCTTTAAAACGAATTTATTTGGTCTTGGCAAATTCAATTTAACCTTTGAAGCGAATAAAATATACTATGCGATTTACACCATTGATGGCAAAGAGGAAAAAACATATTTACCTAAAGCAAAACCCACAGGGTTTACGATATCAATAGATAATTATTCTAATGAGAAATACACATATATAAACCTTAAAACCAATATTAATACATTAGAACCTAATAAGAGTAAGACCTATTATCTTGTTATCAATCAGAATTCAAAAATATCGGTTGTCAATCTAGATTTAATTAATTTTAAAACTGAAAACACTATTCCTGTAGAATCTGCAAACTTAGTTCCAGGAGTGAATACTATTGCTCTGTTTGATGATAATATGAATCCAATTTTAGAACGCCTTATTTTCAATTACAACAATTTAAATTTAGCTTCAGTAAATACAAATCTTAAAAAAGATAAAGATTCCATTACAATCAATTTAAAGGTCAATACTAAAAATAATCAAAATCAATTATCACATTTAAGTGTTAGTACTTTACCTAATCCTAATATTACCAATGCTTCAAAAGCAGATATCCTTTCTGCCTTTTTAATTCAACCATATATTAGAGGTCAGGTTCAAAATACGGGTCATTATTTTAAAAATGTTGACCGATTAAAAAAATACGATTTAGATTTATTGCTACTCACTCAAGGATGGAGTAAATATGAATGGAAGAATATTAAAAAAGGGCAAATCCAAGCCACATATAGTTTTGATGTAGGTCTTAAAGTTGAGGGCACTTTTAATAGAGTTGCTAAAAAGCATAATGAGAATAGAACTCAAATGTTTTCAATGACAAACGACGTTAATGAATATACTGTTATTGATAAAAACACAAATAAATTTATTTTTGACAACTATTTTTTAAAAGATGGAGCTGTTATCAATTTTACATTGATAGAAAACGAAAGAGAAGTTCCCAAAGTTAGTCCTGTTATACAAACCACAAACGGTAAAAGAGTTTTAGTTCACCCCTTTCAAATTAAAAACTCCATCACCTCAGGCAAATCTAAAGAATCAGTTTTAAAAACAGCTTTTAAAGCTTATGGTATTGAAAGATTAGACACAGTAAACCTGTCGTATACTAAACAAAAGACTGTAGAGAAATCCATGAAACATGAAAAATCTCATATCGCAAATAAATATAGTAATGGGATAAAAATAGACTCTATTATAAAAAGAACTTATTTTAATATTGCGGATCTAATTAATTCGAATGGTTTTGTCGTTGAAGATTTAGCAGGAAGTGGTTTCACGAGAATTAAAAGCAGAAGACCAGTTTCATTTTTAGCAAGTAATGAACCCATTCTTATTATTGACGATGTAAATCTTGGCAATAACCATGATATTTTATTTAATATGACGTTTGAAGATATAGACGAAATATTCATTAGTACTAGTGGATTAGGTTATGGTGCAACTGGTGGAGCTGGAGTAATTAGAGTGTACAGAAAAGATGGCAGTCAATCTCTTGAACAAATGAAACTTAAAAATTATGGAGATGTAGTAATTAAAGATGGTTTTTCAATTGAAAAGAAATTTTACGTACCAGCCTATTATTTTAAGTCTGATGATATATTAAACGAATTCACCTGCTTGGATTGGAAGTCTGATATCACCACTAATGATTTAGGAATGTATAGCTATAAAATTAAAAATTTAGGACTTAATGAACTTGTTATAGTTATTCAAGGTTTTACTAGTACTGGTGAGCTAGTCTCAGAAATAAAGTCGATAAAAACCAGTAATCTCTCTGAATAAAAAGACTTGTAATTGCAAAAAAAAGCCACAGATTCTGTGGCTTTTTTTTATTTATATAGTTCTAATTAGTTCTTATGATCTTCTTGTACTTCATCATCACGATACTTACAACATGGATGAACCGTATTATAAGCTTCATCTGTTGCTTTTAATTCTTTAGTGTCATGTCCAACTGCAACAATTTTTTTTGTTATCGTATCTAAGCTAGTTTTACGTTCATCATAAATGAGTTTCAATTCATGAGTCTCAACATTCCAAACTGCAGACTTAACGCCTTTTGTCCTTATTGCTGCTTTTTCAATACGCTCTTTACACATTAAACACACACCATCAACTTCTAGAGATGCTTTGGCATTTTTGTCCTGAGCAAATGATGCAAATGAAACTAACATCACAAACGTCATTATAAGTACTTTTTTCATAATCTATATTTTACTTTTATTTATTTAATTTTAAAACGCAAACCTGCGTAATACATGCTTCCAAAAATTGGGCCATATACAAATGTAGTATCAAAATTTGAACCAAACGGATCATTTGCTCCTAAAATTGGATTATTCTGTCTTACATTCGTGACGTTCTCACCTCCAACATACACTTCAAACTTAGGAGAAAAGACTTTAGTCACTTGAGCATTCAAGGTTCCAACCGTTGGTGATTCTTCTGGCAATCTATATTCTAAAGGATTTGAACTTGTTGAAGCAAAACGCTGTTCGCTTAACCAGTTATAAGTGACATCAAATTTCCAATTGGATGTTTCTCCTTCTTCTAAATTAGTTTCATATGAAACATTCGCAAAAAAACGATGCTCAGGTATTAGTGGCTTTGACAGTTTTCCGGTTAAATATTCAGTTTTTACATCATAATATTTATAAGCTGTTCTAAAATCGAAATGTTCAAAAACATTATAATTTAATTCCACTTGAAAACTATTCGCGTAACTATCACCTTCTAAATTGTAGAAATTAACCTCCTGCGGATTCTCCCAATCGACAACCACTTGATTTTGAAAATCAGTTCTATAGAAATCAAAAGCAATATCACCTTTTCTTTCAAATAGATTAAAACCTTGCAAATAAGACACACCATAATTCCAGGCAATTTCTGGATCTAAACCATAGATATCACCTTTAGTATTAAGAACATTTATGGATCTAGATGTTGCAAACATATTTTGGTTTTCAGCAAAAATATTCGCACTTCGCTTTCCTCTACCTACTGAAAATCTTAAAGCCGATTTTTCCCAAGGCGTATATCTCATGTGCAATCGAGGTGTAATAAACTCTCCTAACAAATTATGCGTATCAAATCGCAGTCCAGCAGTTAAGGTAAGTTTGTCTAAATTATCGTAAGCATACTCAAAAAAGCCTCCAAACGAACGTTCACTGCGCTCAAAATTGGCATTAATGGCAAACTCATCATAATGGTCATAAGTAAAACTTAATCCTGTTTTTATTTTATGCCTCGAATCACTAATTATAGAATTATAAATAACATTAGAATACACACTATTGTGGTTAATATCATAGGCATTTAAACCATAATAAGATTCTTGATTATGTGTACTAAAAGCTAACTGTACTCCTAAACTTTGCCAAGGAACTTCAGGGTTTACGTAACCAAACTTAGTTGTGATTTCAAATCGTTCTGTATCTATTTCGCTTCCCCAAGAATTAGTGGTAAACTTATCTCGACTAGGATCAAAATCCACTTGTCCAGCTTGCTTAGAGTCATTTAAGTATCGTACATTAATAAAACTCACTAATCCTTTTTCTAGGTTAGTATACTGCCAACGATTCATTACATTGACTTGATTATACAAAGGCATGTCTAAAAATCCATCATCATTTACATCATGCTTTCTTTGAAGTGTATTCCCGTGAATATAAAAGCCTGTGCTCCATTTGTCGTTCACTTTAGTATTAATATGCGTATTCAACTCCATACGCTCACTACTTGCCATATAGAGATTAGCAAAAAAGCGATCATCTGTTGAAGGTTTTTGAAGCTCGGCATTAATTTGTCCTGCAATACTTTCAAAACCGTTAGTAACACTTCCTGCGCCTTTAGTAATTTGAATACTCTCTACCCAAGTTCCAGGAATGAAACTTAATCCAAAAGCCTGCGAAGCACCACGTATTGATGGAACATTCTCTGTCGTAATTAAAATATACTTACTGGTTAGTCCTAACATTTTAATTTGTCGCGTACCAGTAAGAGCATCAGAAAAGTTAACATCTATTGACGGGTTAGTTTCAAAGCTTTCAGATAAATTACAGCAAGCGGCTTTAAGTAACTCGTCACTACTCACAGTAATTATATTAGCAGCTTTATAATAAGATTTAGCAGTGGATTGTTTTCGTGAGGTAACAACAATTTCATCTAATTCACTTGTAGACCTAAGAAAGTGCTTAATGTATTTTGGTTCATTAACAGTTAAAGTATCTGTTTTATAACCAACATAGCTAATTACTAATTTCTTATAACTCGCTTCAAAAGGTATTGTAAATTTCCCATCTATATCTGTAACTGCACCTACTGAAGTGTTAAGCCAAAACACATTGGCACCAATTAATGGAATGTCTTTATTCTCTGCAGTGACTTCCATAATTTCACCAGACAATTCATCTTGTGAAAAATTAATTAAAGGAAGTAGAAATATGATATATAGTATGTGTTTCATCTAATTGTAGGTTTTTAATAACATGACAACTGCCATAATAATCATAATACTGTTTTCAATGAAAGTCGCTTTAGTCATTGGAAGTTTCAGAGCAGTTCCTAGACAAGCACACTGAATTGATTTTTTACTCAATAAAGTTCTAGTAACTCCAAAAGTAGTTATTCCAAGAATAATTAAAGTGATGATGAGTGCTAACGTGATTTCAATGCGCATTAAGAACAGTAATCCTAAGGTTAACTCAATAAAAGGGTAAATCCATCCATAAGCCGGAATTGATTTCGCTAAAGGATCATACATTTTAAACGATTGAGGAAACCCCTTTAAATCCAACAATTTAAAAAAGCTAAATACGATATAGAACAAACCCATAAAATCGAGCATAAAGCTCTCAATACTCCAAGGGTTTCTATTTAATAAAATGGATGCTCCAATGATATATCCGAAGATTAAGAACAACGGAAATAATTGTTTAAGATCACTTTCTTCAACTTTTGTTTCAGTCGAACCTGAGTTAAAGGCATTGGATTCTTTTAATTCTGAAATTGAATATTTAGATGATAATACGTTTTGAAATGTTTTGATTGAGATATGCTTAGACATGCTAATTGTTGCCTTAGAAGTTTCTAAATCTATCGATACATTTTTGACATCATCTAATGCTTGCAAAGCCGCTTCGACAGAAGCTTTACAATTATTACAGGTCATACCTGTTATAGTATATGTGTGTGTCATGATTTTAAATTTTTAGTAAATAATTAATATCCCATAAGCTTAATGAAACCTATATGAGAACACTTTAAAAACTAAAAAACTAAATTAAGAATACTTGATCGAGGAGTAAAATATCTTCTGTGAGATTGGGAGGAGAATAATCTTTATGAGGAATAATACGTTTAGGTAAACTTTCAAAGATATTTATGTAACTGTAAACAAAAGACGCAACAAAAAGCAATTGATCAAAAGACAAATCTTCAAACTTTGACTGGTTTAAATGGTCTTGACCTTTTACAACTTCTAGTTCATCCTTACAACAGCTTTTCTTCGTCATTTTAGATTGACTAATCTCTGATGCTGCCATGTTACATTTTTGAACTTCCGTAAAGACAGCTGAATCAACTAAAACATCTCCACAATAATGTTTTTTCACAGTAAAAGACACTGTAGAGAACAATACCAGCAAGGCTAATGTTGTTGAAAATAGTTTATGTAAAACTTGTTTTAACATTCAAAAATTTGAAATACAAAGTTACAAAAAAGTTAATTACGTAGCTTTTTTTAAGTTAGACTTAACGTTTCATTGTTTCAACTTGTAATAATAAAACGCTGGCATCAAAAGTAACAAAAGTATCGGCTGAATTAAAAAACGTCTGAAATTAAAAAACAAATAGTAATCTTCTTGACGTGGATGAATGACAAAATATAAAAATAAAGCAATCAAAATAACATAAGCTAAACCGAAAATTGCAGCAGAGAATTTCAGAATGGACTTATCTTTAAAAAATAGATAAATTATACCTAAAGAAATCGCCGAATTAAGGGCATACCGTAAAGTTGTGTACATAGTTAATTTAAAAATCTCATGTCTAGGCGAATCAATATGCAAGTAGTCATTTTTGAAAAACAAAAGGTATGGATCGTAAAAAAGTTCATACTCAAAAACACGAATAAGCACTAACATCAAGAATAAAACAAAAAGTAATATATAAATAATTGGCTTACGCATTGGCTTTATCTAGTTTAGAAAATCGATTGACCCAAAACATCCAAAGCAGGAAAACCATACCATAAATAATTAACGGAAAAATCACAGTATGCAAAATTTCTTTACGCCAAGGATAATTATACAATCCAATTGATAAAATTACGATACGAATTAAATTGACTGCATAAATCAATACACTTCCAGAAATTATATACAAAAATGTAGATTTAAATTTCCCTGCAAATGCGACAACAAAAGAGATAAATAGAATAATAACACTGATAGAATTACAGCCTTCTACTACTCTAGCGACAAATTTATCATTTATAATAAGTTTCATTGAAGGCTCATCAGGATGCGGAGTAACTAGAGCATCATAACCAAATGCATCTAAAAGCACATCGCTTTGAATTGCCACCAAATTGGTAAAATAATCAGGATAGTATTTCGATCCATCAGATATATCCAAATAAAACTTATAGGTCAAAGTCAATACAAAATAAACCGTTAGAAAGGTTAAAATAAACTTTACGACAGATTTGTATTTAAGAAAAAGTGCTTTCAATAGCTATCTATTTTATTCAGTTAAAATTATATAAAATGAATATAGAAATGACACTTTTTAAATACTTTTACCAAAATTTTAATAACATATGACTTTCGATGCCCTAAAACCAAAAGTAGAAGCGTTCTTAAACAGCAATTCTGCAACTATTGACGAACGTCTATTGGATGTCTGTAAACTTCTTGAAGAACACATAACGCATTACAATTGGGTTGGTTTTTATTTCAAAAATGGAGATAAGGATGAGTTAAAACTTGGACCATATGTTGGTGAACCTACAGACCATATCATTATTCCTTTTGGAAAAGGGATTTGCGGACAAGCAGCTGTTTCAAATCAAAATTTCGTGGTACCTGATGTATCCGCACAAGATAATTATATTGCTTGCAGTATTACTGTAAAAGCCGAGATTGTAATTCCGATTTTTGTAAATGGCGAAAATATTGGTCAGATAGATATTGATTCAAATACGGCAGATCCTTTTACTGATGAAGACGAACGCTTTTTAGAATTTGTTTGTAAAAAAGTAGCAGGAATTCTTAACTAAAAATTACATTCCTGTTCTAATAGCTTCAACAGGATCTAGTTTTGAAGCAGAAATTGCTGGTATAACTCCTGAAATCAATCCAATAAAAGTAGACAAAGCAAAACCTAAGAATACATTATAAAACGACAGTATAAACTCAAAATCACCAGCCATTTCTGAGGCAATGAGTGAGACTATCCAGACTAAAACAATTCCTATTACTCCTCCAAGAACAGATAAAATAATCGCTTCAAATAAAAACTGAAAGAGGATAAAACGATTTTTAGCTCCTAAAGACTTTTGAATTCCTATAAGGTTTGTTCGTTCTTTTACGCTTACAAACATAATATTAGCAATACCAAAACCACCTACCAATAGAGAGAATCCACTTATAATCCAACCAATAAGATTCAGTGTTCCAATAATCCCATCAATAGCGTCTGTAAATCCAGACATTTTATTCACAAAGAAATTATCTGGCTCTCCAGCTTTTAAACCTCTATACACACGATATTTTTGTTTTAAGACCTGCTCAAAAGCACCAATATCGACATTCTTTTCAGGTTTAATAATTATCGCTCCTGGAACGCCATTAGGGCCTCCACTTTTAAAACGTCTCACAAAGTTTACAGGCACGTATGCCTTATCATCAGGCGAATCAAATATTCCTGACCCAAATTTCTTTAATATACCAATCACAGTAAGTTTTCTTCCGTAAACACGGACTTGCTTTCCAATAGGATTTAAATTTCCGAATAAGTTTTCGGCTACAGAAAATCCTAAAACGATAACAGGTGCACCAGAATTTGACTCCGATTCCGTGTAAAAACGGCCGTTCTCAACTTTAAAATCCTCAATCTCATAAATCCCATTAGACACAGGAGTTACTTCAACACCTGAAACTGATTCTCCTTGATATTTTATCGATTCTGAATTACCAAACATAACATAAGCAATGGCTTCAATTTCCGGAACATTCCGTTCTATAAACTCAAAATCATCATGTTCTGTCTGCGGATAATTATCACGTTGCCATCTTGGCACATCTGTAGGTCCAAATGAATACTTTGTAAGATATATTGTGTTTTTATCTAAACCAGATAAATCTTCTTTTATGCTTCGGTCTAAAGAATCAACAGCTGCAAGTACAGCAATAATTGAAAAAATACCAATGGTAATACCTAATAAAGATAAGAGTGTACGCAGTTTATTATTACGCAACGCATTAAGAGCAAATGAAAAACTTTCTTTAAATAATCTTAGATAAACGAGCATAAGACTGGTTTTGTTTTCTAGAATTCTACTAGAATTATAAAGGTAGGACGTTTTCAACAATTTTTTGTTACAAAAAACTTAAATAAACTCTATTTTTCACTTATTAAAACTCTTGATAATGTGTATTTTTGAGCTTTAATTTTTACAACTAAGTTTCTACAGCAGAAACTCAACTACAACAACACAACAATGAGTAACAACAAAGCAATTAAATCTGCATTAATTTCAGTTTTTAGCAAAGATGGTTTAGAGCCAATTGTAAAACAACTTAACGAACAAAATGTAACCATTTATTCTACAGGTGGAACCGAAAAATTCATCAAAAATTTAGGTATTGATGTCGTGCCAGTAGAAGATGTAACATCCTATCCATCTATTCTTGGTGGTCGAGTAAAAACATTACATCCTAAAGTTTTTGGCGGCATTTTAAATCGCCAAAATAATGAAAGTGATGTTGCAGAATTGGTTGATTTTGGTATTCCTCAGATTGATTTAGTAATCGTAGATTTATATCCTTTTGAAAAAACAGTTGCTTCTGGAGCTTCCAATCAAGATATCATTGAAAAAATTGATATTGGAGGAATTTCACTAATTAGAGCTGCTGCGAAAAATTATTCTGATGTTGTTTGTGTGTCCTCTGTTGAAGATTATTCTGAGTTTTTAGAATTGTTAACCTCTAAAAAAGGTGACACCTCAGAAGCCGATAGAAAACATTTTGCTGCTAAAGCATTCAACGTATCATCACATTACGATTCGGCAATATTCAATTACTTCAATGCAGACCATAGCATCCCTTCACTTAAAATTAGTGAAACAAATGGCAAAGTGTTACGTTATGGCGAAAACCCTCACCAACGTGGTTTTTTCTTTGGAAATTTTGATGACATATTCACTAAGCTCCACGGAAAAGAATTAAGCTACAATAACCTTTTAGATGTTGATGCCGCTGTAAATTTAATGAACGAGTTTAAAGGTGAAATTCCTACGTTCGCTATACTAAAACACAATAATGCTTGTGGATTTGCACAGCGTGAGACAATCCACCAAGCCTATGTAGACGCCTTAGCTGGTGATCCTGTGTCTGCTTTTGGTGGTGTATTAATAGCCAATACCGAAATTGATAAAGCAACAGCTGAAAAAATTCATACTCTTTTTTGTGAAGTAGTTATTGCGCCTTCGTTTTCTGATGATGCTTTAGAAATTTTAAAAGGAAAAAAGAATCGTATTCTTCTAGTTTTACATGATGTAGATTTTCCTCAAACAAATGTAAGAACATGTCTTAATGGCGTTTTAGTTCAAGACAGAAATAATAAAACAGATAGCATAGACGATTTAGTTCAGGCTACTAACAATAAGCCAACTCAAAACGAGTTAGAAGATTTAATATTTGCTTCTAAAATTTGTAAGCATACTAAATCTAACACTATTGTTTTGGTTAAAAACAAACAATTGTGCGCAAGTGGAACAGGACAGACAAGTCGTGTAGATGCACTTAACCAAGCTATACATAAAGCTCAGTCATTTAAATTTGACTTAAAAGGAGTCGTTATGGCAAGTGATGCATTCTTTCCATTTCCTGATTGTGTAGAGATTGCAGATAATGCAGGAATCACAGCCGTGATACAACCTGGAGGATCAATTAAAGATCAATTAACAATTGATTATTGCAATGAAAATAATTTATCAATGGTTATGACTGGAACACGTCATTTTAAACACTAAAAACCGTTTAAAAAAAGAGATCTTAGAAATTGAAAAGAATTACTCAATTTCAAACATCCAAAACCAAAAACTAAACGTTTAATTATAAAAAGCTAATAAGTTAGCTTTCAAAGTAATTGAAATAGAAATAAACTGTAAATATTTAGTAAGTTTTACTACATTTACAGAAGACCAAGAACTGAATACAATAACGCCCTCATAATATTAGAATAACACATGGGATTTTTTGATTTCTTAACCGAAGAAATAGCCATAGATTTAGGAACTGCGAATACGCTTATTATCCACAACGACAAAGTGGTTGTTGATAGTCCATCAATAGTAGCAAGAGATAGAATTTCCGGAAAAATAATTGCAGTTGGAAAAGAAGCCAACATGATGCAAGGAAAAACGCATGAAAATATTAAAACAATTAGACCGTTGAAAGATGGTGTAATTGCCGATTTTGATGCTTCTGAGCAAATGATAAGTATGTTTATTAAAAACATTCCTGCACTCAAAAAGAAATTATTCACACCTGCACTACGAATGGTAGTTTGTATTCCTTCTGGAATTACAGAAGTAGAAATGCGAGCTGTAAAAGAATCTTGTGAACGTGTAAACGGTAAAGAAGTTTACTTAATTCACGAACCAATGGCAGCAGCTATTGGTATTGGTATTGACATCATGCAACCAAAAGGAAATATGATTGTTGATATTGGAGGTGGTACAACAGAAATTGCTGTTATAGCACTTGGCGGAATCGTTTGTGACAAATCTGTGAAAGTCGCTGGTGATGTATTCACTAACGATATTATATATTATATGCGAACACAGCATAACCTTTATGTTGGTGATCGCACTGCAGAAAAAATCAAAATTCAAATTGGTGCTGCGACAGAAGATTTAGATCTTCCACCAGAAGAAATGAGTGTTCAAGGACGTGATTTACTTACTGGGAAACCTAAGCAGGTACAAATCTCTTATCGTGAAATTGCAAAAGCACTTGATAAATCAATTTTGAGAATTGAAGATTCTGTTATGGAAACATTATCTCAAACGCCTCCAGAACTTGCAGCAGATATTTACAATACTGGTATTTATCTAGCAGGTGGTGGATCAATGTTACGCGGATTAGACAAGCGATTATCTCAAAAAACAGACTTACCTGTTTATATTGCAGAAGACCCTTTAAGAGCCGTTGTTCGTGGTACAGGAATTACACTTAAAAACTTACCTAAATTTAAAAGTGTATTGATTAAATAACTGAGAACACCTACTTAACATGCAACAGATTATAAACTTTGTCCTTAGAAACAAAACTTCTCTTTTGTTTCTATTGTTGTTTTTTGTTTCTATTGCTTTAACAATTCAATCCCATTCGTATCATAAGAGTAAGTTCATCAATTCTGCTAACTTTTTTACTGGTGGCATTTATGAAAGTGCAAGTAGTGTTTCTAACTATTTCGATTTAAAAACGCAAAATGAAATACTAGTTGAGGAAAACAATAAATTGCGTTCACAATTATTGAACGATTTAGATTCTTCTCTAACTTCAATTTCAAGAATTGATACAACAACATTTAATGGTCGTTATAAAATTCAGACAGCTAAAATTATCAATAACAATTATTCAGCTTCAAAAAACTACTTAACAATTAATAAAGGTGAGAAACACGGACTCAAAGAAGATTTAGCTGTTATCACATCAAAAGGAATAGTGGGTATTATTGACAATACCTCAAATGGATACGCAAGAGTGCTTTCGATCTTAAGCACGAAGAGTAAAATTAATGCACAATTAAAAGCTAATAATCACATTGGGTCTTTAGAATGGAATGCTAATTCATCATCAATAGTCCAGTTGACAGATATTTCAAAATTTGCTCCGGTAAAACAAGGAGACACAATTGTAACTGGAGGACAATCTTCAATATTCCCACAAGGAATACCAATTGGTATTGTAGATAATTTTGTTTTAGATATTAGTGGAGACACCTATACTGTAGACGTCAAATTATTTAATGATATGACAAATTTATCACATGTTTATATCATTGAAAATTTAGATACTGAAGAAATAAAACTATTAGAAAACCCTGTTAATGAATAGTCTAAATATTAATAACATTATAAGGTTTGTTGTGTTAATATTAGCACAAGCATTGATTTTTAATCATATCAATTTTATTGATTCTGTAAATCCGTATCCTTATATTTTATTTATTCTTCTATTTCCAGTAAACAACAATCGTACTTTATTTATTTTCTTAAGTTTCATGTTAGGGCTATTTGTTGATATATTTTCCGATTCTGGAGGTGTTCATGCCGCAGCATGTGTATCTATTGCATTTGCAAGACCTCCAATTCTAAAATTTGCCTTCGGAATGATTTACGAACATCAAACTATTAAATTCAACAATACCGAATTTGGAAATAGAGTGATCTACTTCTTAATATTAATAATTCTTCATCACCTCATTTTATTCTCGTTAGAAGTATTTAACATATCAAACATACTTTTAGTTCTTAAAAAGACGTTATTTTCAAGTGTTTTCACGCTTATACTTTGTATATTAATTTCGGTACTTTTTAGCAAAAAACAACGATGAGAAAACTTCTACTCCTATTAACTGTAATTACAGTGGGACTCTTATTTATTGCACGCCTGTTTTATTTGCAAGTGTACAACGAAAAGGCCTATAGTCTTTATGAAGATAATGCTATTAGGAAAGTTTATAATTACCCAAAGCGTGGTTATGTATATGATAGAAGTGGCAAGCTTTTAGTTGCTAATCAACCATCATATGATGTGATGGTTATTCCCAGGGAAGTAGGAGCTCTTGATACTTTAGAGTTTTGCAGCCTTCTAAAAATAACGAAGGAAGATTTCAAAAGAATTTACGAGAAAGCTTATAAATATTCACCTCGTTTACCATCGGTTTTTGTACCACAGTTATCTAAAAATGATTATGCTGTGTTACAAGAAAAAATGCGAAAATTTGACGGTTTCTATATTCAAAAACGTTCCCTTAGAGATTACCAAACAACCATAGGAGCAAATGTTTTAGGAGATATAGGCGAAGTAAATCGACGTATTATAGAAAAATACCCATATTATAAAATGGGTGACCTCATAGGAAAACAAGGGGTTGAATTGTCTTACGAAGATGTTTTACGCGGTGTAAAAGGAATAAAATTCATTCAAAAAGATAGATTCAATAAAAATATTGGTCCTTATAAAGAAGGAAAATTTGACACCTTACCACAACCTGGAAAAGATATTACTATTACTATCGATTCTGAATTACAACAATATGGCGAGTTATTAATGACTAACAAAAGAGGTGGTATTGTTGCTTTAGATCCTAGCAATGGAGAAATTCTAGCCTTAGTAACTGGCCCTAGTTATAACCCTAATATACTAGTTGGTAGAGGTCGTTCAAAAAACTTTACGAAATTATTTAGAGACAGCATTGCCAAACCCTTATTTGACCGAGGATTGCAGGCTCAATATCCTCCTGGCTCTCCATTTAAAGTAATTAATGCACTAATTGCACTTCAAGAAGGTGTTGTAGACACTAACGAAAAGTTTACGTGTAGAATGGGATATTACTACGGAAGTCGAAAACTCACAGGTTGCCACCATCATAAAAGTCCTGTAAACATGAACAAAGGTATTTCGCAATCTTGCAACGCCTATTTCGTAAATGTTTATAGACGAATTGTTGATAAATATGATGATGCAGGAGATGCCATGAATAAATGGTCTGATCATGCAAAAAGTTTTGGGCTAGGGAATTTTTTAGGATATGATCTACAAGTTGGTCGACCTGGTCGAATTCCGGATGGCAATTACTACGACAGAGCTTATGGTGACAATCGATGGGGTTCAACCTATACTGTGTCTAATGCTATCGGTCAAGGTGAAGTTGAAGCTACTCCAATTCAGCTAGCAAATATGGCCGCAGCTATTGGCAATCGAGGTTATTATTACACACCACATATCATCAAAGAAATTGAAGGAGACACAATTCCAAGTAAATACACCACGCCAAAACACACAACCATCGACAAGCGTCATTTTGAACCAGTAGTTCAAGGGATGTTTGATGTTTACAATGAAGGTACTGCGTCAACACTTAGAATCCCAGGAATTGAAATCTGTGGAAAAACTGGTACTGCTGAAAATTTCATGAAAATAGATGGTGTAAAAACACAGCTTACAGACCATTCTATATTTGTAGCTTTTGCTCCTAAAGACAACCCGAAGATTGCCATAGCTATTTTTGTAGAGAATGGGTATTGGGGAAGTCGATTTGCTGGTCGAATGGCTAGTTTAATGATAGAAAAATATCTTAAAGGAGATATCACTAGAACAGATATGGAAAATTGGATTTTGACCCATAGCCTTGAGAATGAATATGCAAAACCATATTCTGGTGAACCTTTTAAAATTAATAAAGAAACAACCTTACAAGTCGTGGAAAAAGTTCAAGCTCCAAAAAACAATGAATTTAATAACGACTCTTCAATAAATCCAAATCAATAATCATGAATAGAGAAAACCACAGAGGTTTTAAATTTGATTGGGTAATTATCATTATATTTTTACTTCTAGTAACTTTTGGGTGGCTAAACATTATGTCTGCATCTCATGTTGGCGAGATTGAGAGCTATTTTGATATGAGTCTACCTTATGGTAAACACCTAGTGTTTCTCGGACTAACATTTGTGCTGATTGTATTAATTCTCTCTATCGAAGCCAAATTTTATGAACGGTTTGCCAGTATTATTTACATCGTAGCCATGTTAGCTCTTGTTGGATTATTCATCTTCGGAAAGGATGTAAATGGCGCACGATCTTGGTACGGAATTGGAAGTATGACTTTACAACCAAGTGAGTTTGCAAAATTTGCGACAGCTTTAGCAGTTGCCAAGTACATGAGTGATTTGCAAACAGATATGAATACGCTGAAGCATCAGTTACGTGCAGTTGCAATAATTATACTACCTGCGATTTTGATATTACTACAAAATGATGCTGGTAGTACCTTGGTTTATGCTTCTTTTTTCTTTGTGTTTTATAGAGAAGGGCTTCAACAAATATATTTAGCCATTGTACTTTCAACCATTGTTTTAGCAGTTCTGGCTCTCAAATTCGGAATTTTACCTACCGCAATTGTAGCTGCAATAATTGTTTTCGGAATCTATTTTTTTAGACGAAAAAAGCGTGCCTCACTTATTCAATCTGTGGTTATTCTTTTGATTTGTATTTCGTTTTCATCAGGCGTAAAAGTGTTTTATGAACATGTTCTTAAACCTCATCAGCAAAACAGAATAAGCCTCTGGTTACGACTTGAAAAAGATCCTTTAAAGCTTGAAAAGATGAAAAAAGAAGAGGCTTATAACCTCATCCAATCTGAAAAAGCAATAAGCTCTGGTGGCTTCTCTGGAAAAGGTTTCTTAGAAGGTACACGAACCACAGGGAAGTTTGTTCCTGAGCAGCATACCGATTATATTTTTAGTACTGTAGGTGAAGAATGGGGATTTCTAGGGACTACGTTTGTTGTGATACTTTTTGTAGTACTCATTATTCGCATACTATTTTTAGCAGAATCTCAAAAATCTCAATTTAGTCGAGTCTATGGTTATGCGGTCGCCTCAATACTATTTATTCACTTTACAATTAATACTGGAATGGTTATGGGATTAATCCCAACGGTTGGAATTCCACTTCCATTTTTTAGCTATGGAGGTTCAGGACTTTGGGGCTTTACTATACTCCTTTTCATTTTTGTGAAATTAGATAGTAATAAGATTAATGAATGGTAAACAAAAAAAAGGAGCTTATAATAAGCTCCTTTTTTTGTTTAAATATTATAATTAGAATCTATTGTAAACTTGCCAAACTAGCCTTAATCGTTTCAATCTTAGCTAAAGCATCAGCTTCTTTCTTCTTTTCGGAAGCCACTACTTGTTCTGGAGCATTATTAACAAAACGTTCATTTTTCAATTTACCTTGAACTGATTTCAAAAATCCCTCAGTATATTTTAACTCTTCAGTTAACTTTACAATTTCTGCTTCAACATCAATACTTCCTTCCATTGGAATAAAGTACTCATTAGATAACACTCTAAAAGTCAATGCACCTTCAACAGCTTCAGAAACTGTTTTCATTTCTGATACATTCCCCATTTTGGAAATCACTGTATCATATTTAGAATCCACATTTTCGTTGTTCAACACCATTAATTCAATGGTATCCTTAAACGCTATGTTCTTTTCTTTACGGATAGTTCTAATTCCTGAAACGATCTCTTTAACCGTTTCAAAATCTGAAATTAACTGCGCATCAAATGATTCAACTTTTGGATATTCAGCTATTATTAATGCGTCTTCAGGTGTTCGATATGCTATATGTTGCCAAATCTCTTCTGTTAAGAATGGCATAAAAGGATGTAAAATCTTTAAGTTATTTTCAAAAATAGAAATCACAGAAGCGTACGTTTGAGAATCTATTGGTTGCTGATAAGCCGGCTTTATCATTTCTAAAAGCCAAGAACAGAAATCATCCCAAATTAATTTATACATGCCCATTAAAGCATCAGATAATCTGTATTTACTATAATGATCTTCAATCTCTGCTAATGCACTTTGAAATTTATGCTCATACCATTCTAAAGCAATTTTAGACGATTCTGGCTGCTCGATATCTTTTACTTCCCAACCTTGAACAAGTCTAAAGGCATTCCATATTTTATTAATAAATCCTTTACCTTGATTACATAGTTCTTCATCAAACATCAAATCATTACCTGCTGCTGCACTTAGTAACAATCCAACACGAACACCGTCAGCACCATAATCTTCGATTAATTTTAAGGCATCTGGTGAGTTACCTAGAGATTTAGACATCTTACGACGTTGCTTATCTCTCACCAATCCTGTTAGGTATACATTTTCAAAAGGTCGTTGATCTTTATACTCATATCCTGCAACAATCATACGTGCAACCCAAAAGAATAAAATATCTGGACCTGTTACTAAATCGTTTGTAGGATAATAATATTTGATTTCTTCATTTTCAGGATTTCTAATTCCATCAAACACACTCATTGGCCATATCCAAGAACTAAACCACGTATCTAATGCATCAGAATCTTGAGTTAAATCTTCAACTTTTAAACTAGAATTCCCGGTTTTATCTTTTGCCAAGACTAAGGCATCATTTACGTTCTCAGCAACTACGAAATCCTCTTTTCCGTCACCATAAAAGAATGCAGGTATCTGTTGTCCCCATCTCAACTGACGCGAAATATTCCAATCGCGAATATTTTCCATCCAGTGTCTATATGTGTTTTCAAATTTCTTCGGATACAACTTTACATCACCATTAACCAAAACAGCATCTATTGCTGGTTTAGCTAGATCTTCCATTTTCAAGAACCACTGATCACTTAGACGAGGTTCTATAACAGCTTTGGTACGTTCAGACGTTCCTACTTTATTGATGTGATTTTCAGTTTTCACTAACAAACCAGCCGCTTCTAACTCTTTTGCAATGGCTTTTCTAACAACAAAACGATCTTGACCTTCATAATGTAAACCATAGCTATTCAACGAAGCATCTTCATTAAAGATATCTACGACTTCAAGTTTATGCTTATCACCTAGAACTTTATCATTTTCATCATGAGCTGGCGTAACTTTTAGACAACCAGTACCAAATTCAATGTCCACGTACTCATCTTCAATTATAGGAATAACCCTTCCGCAGATTGGTACAATAGCTTTTTTTCCTTTTAAATGTGAAAAACGTTCATCATTAGGGTTAATACAAATCGCAGTATCACCAAAAATAGTCTCTGGACGAGTAGTTGCAATGGATAATTTCTCATCACTACCCTCTACTTGATATTCTAAATAGTAAAGTAATCCTTGTTGTTCAACATGTATTACCTCTTCATCAGACAATGTTGTTTTTGCTTCTGGATCCCAATTAACCATTCGGTACCCTCTATAAATCAAACCTTTGTTATATAAATCAACGAAAACTTTAATTACAGATTCACTCATATCATCATCCATGGTGAACTTGGTACGATCCCAATCACATGAACAACCTAATTTTTTTAACTGCTCAAGAATAACTCCACCATATTCTTCGGTCCATTCCCAAGCATGCTCTAAAAACTCTTCTCGAGTTAAGTCATTTTTATCAATCCCTTGCTCTTTAAGCTTAGCAGCTACTTTAGCTTCGGTAGCAATAGATGCATGATCAGTTCCAGGAACCCAACACGCATTTTTTCCTTGCAATCGTGCTCTACGAATAAGAACATCTTGAATGGTATTATTAAGCATGTGTCCCATATGCAGCACTCCTGTCACATTTGGTGGAGGAATGACTATGGTATAAGGTTCTCTCTCATCTGGAACAGAATGAAAATAATTATGCTCCATCCAATAGTTATACCACTTACTCTCTACATTAGATGCTGAATATTTTGTTGGTATGCTCATGCTTTGGTATTGTTTTTGCTTTATAACTGACAAAAGTACTTATATTTCTTTTTTTGCGAAATTAAAGTCAGCATATTATTGACAGATTTAACTTTGACGATGTTAATAATTGTTGCATTACATCTAATTAATTTTGCGGAATGCCAAAAAGTAAGTAGCTTTGATAGTATCAATTTAAAATTTGAATGATGAAAAATGTAATGTTAATTTTATTTGTAGGTTTACTAAGCTTGGGTGTTACAGCTCAGGAGAAGGTTGCTAAAATAGAATTTAAAACCGATGTAATTGATTATGGAACCATTGAAAAAGGTTCTGATGGTGTTAGAATATTTGAATTCACCAACACAGGAAATGCACCTTTAATCATTTCTAAGGTAAAATCTACTTGTGGTTGTACTGTACCAAAAAAACCTGACGGACCAATTATGCCAGGTGAAACTGGAGAAATTTCTGTAAAATATGACACAAACAGAGTGAATCCTATTAGAAAGACAATAACTGTTACTTCTAATGCGGACACACCTAGTGTAGCTTTAAAAATTAAAGGTCTTATTATAGACTCTAGTAAACAAAATCCACTAGAGAAAAAAGACAAAAGCGTAATGGAACAACAATAGTTCTGTTTAAATAATAAATATTAAGAACTCTCTTTTAAGGGAGTTCTTTTTGTTTAAATACATCTTCTAATCTAAATCCAAACAACATAACCCTTCCATTTCTATTAATTTTAAGATTAATAAGTTTTCCTGTTTTAGATTTAAAATACCCAACCACATTTTGAAGTTCTAATATGTGAGTTTCTTTACCGTTTATTGTTAAAATAATATCTCCTACTAGCAAACCTGCTTTTTCTGCTGGAGAGTCTTTTCGAATTTCAACTATGGTATATGCAGGCTTTACCGAAAGTTTATAATGCGTAATTGTCTCTACATGAATATTTGCATCGCTTCCTTCTCTAAAACCTAAACCTGAACGATTTTTTCGTTCTTTAATCATAATAACACCATTTTGCTCAATAATAATTCCACTTTTATTATAAGAAAATGAAGACCTGAAATTTTTATTTTTCTTGAGAGTTAGTTTTTTGTTTTTATAATCTACGATCATATTGAAACGTTTAAGGACTTCTCCCGAAATACTTCCATTTCGTTGGGTATACTTACGTGCGAAACTAATTGAGG
Source organism: Psychroserpens jangbogonensis (assembly GCF_000797465.1). Lineage (GTDB taxonomy): Bacteria > Bacteroidota > Bacteroidia > Flavobacteriales > Flavobacteriaceae > Psychroserpens > Psychroserpens jangbogonensis. The sequence continues at coordinate 181,917 of NZ_JSWG01000012.1, forward strand.
TAGAATCAGGAAATGCTGTATTTACATTATTTAGTTCAAACTTCTTTAATCTAAATCTTTCAATTTTAGAGCGTTTACCATAGATATTACCGCTTAAACCTTTACCTAAAAAATCATCGAAATACATGTTTTCTGTAGGCACAAGACCTTTATCTTCATTTTCAAATATCCATAAAGCATCACTACTTCCTGTATCAATTAATAATTTTACTGGTACAAAACTAGAATCGACTTCAATTTCTCCAAAAACATAAGGTTTATTCTTATAAAATGACAAATCGAAAGTTTCACATTTTTTACACGATTTATAAGTGTAACTATTAGGCTTGTGAAGTACAATATATTTAGATGCGTAATTAATTTCAACTATAAAATCTTTGAATAAATCATAGCCAATAATGCCGTGTACAGGTCTTCCTAACCTTGCAGTGAAATTTATAGAACTATCAAAAACCAGATATATATCTTGATTAATATTTATGGCATTTCCAATACTTAAAAAATTGTGTTTTGACTTAATAGCTTCTACAGGTGCTCCTCCTCCAAGTCCTCTTAACAAAATAGATTCTACTTTATTTATTTGTAATGAATCAATATTTGCAAGGTTAAATAAGATTGGTTTACTCACTCCAGTATCTAAAACAAACGACAGTTCAACTCCATTAACTTCAACAGGTAGAATAATTAAGTTACCTATAAGCTCGAACCGTATTTTATCCTTTTCTAAATTTGGTAAACTAAAATCACTTTGCGAAAAAGATGATGTTATCGCAAATAACAAAAACAGCAATAAAGAATTTTTTTTTAGCATTCGTTGGATGGTAATTAATTCAATTTACAAATCTTAAAACTAAGTCTATTTATTAGCTGCATTTTTTAAATAAACTTTAAGATAATTTTCAGAACTTTACCACATAAACAATATCATCATGCCAAGAATATCAAAAAAAGGGCAACTAATGCCAGAATCTCCTATACGAAAGTTAGTTCCTTTCGCTGAAAACGCATACAAGCAAGGCAAAACAGTATATCACTTAAACATCGGACAACCTGATATTAAAACGCCTCAAATAGCGTTGGATGCTGTAAAGGCACATTCCTTAGAAATTTTGGCTTACACAAGATCTGAAGGTTCTGAAGCATTCCGCGAAAAACTGGCCAATTATTACGCAAATAATAACATCAGTGTAAAAAATGATGATATTATTGTCACAACAGGTGGAAGCGAAGCGTTACTTTTTGCCTTTGGTACCATTACAGATATTGATGATGAAATTATTATTCCTGAACCTTTTTATGCTAACTATAACGGATTTTCAACAGCATCAGGCGTAAAAGTAGTTCCTGTAATTTCTAAAATTGAAGATAACTTTGCTCTACCTCCAATTGAAGAGTTTGAAAAATTAATCACTCCGAAAACGAAAGCAATTCTTATTTGCAACCCAGGAAATCCAACTGGATATCTATATTCTAAAGAAGAAATAAAGAAATTAGCCGAAATCGTAAAAAAACACGATTTGTTTTTAATAGCTGATGAAGTATACCGAGAATTTGCTTACGATGGTGTAAGTCATTATTCTATATTACAAGAAGAAGGTCTAGAAAACCACGCCATAGTTATTGATTCTGTATCAAAACGTTATAGCATGTGTGGTGCTCGTATTGGATGTTTAGTTTCGAAAAACAAAGACGTCATTAAAACAGCATTAAAGTTTGCACAAGCACGATTAAGCCCACCAACTCTAGCACAAATTGCAAGTGAAGCAGCTTTAGACACTCCACAAAGTTATTTTGATGATGTTATTAGTGAATATGTAGAACGTAGAAATGTAGTTGTTGAAGAACTCATGAAGATTGAAGGCGTAAAAGTAGGCATGCCTAAGGGAGCTTTTTATTGCATAGCGCAATTACCAATTAAAGACTCAGATGCTTTTGCACAATGGTTATTAGAATCTTTTGATGTAGATGGAGAAACAGTTATGGTTGCTCCTGCTGCAGGATTTTACAGCACTCCTGGAGTTGGTTTAAATCAAATTAGAATTGCTTACGTATTAAACAAAGAAAGTTTAATAAAAGCGGTCAATATTTTAAAAGAAGCTTTAAAAGTTTATAAAGAATAGTGCAAATTAAACACAACATATCTCTAAAACCTTACAATACCTTTGGTATCGATGTAAAAGCAAAGCAGTTCATATCTATTACGTCTATTGCTGATTTGATAGCAGTGTATTCTGCTGAAGGCACTACGTCCAAGTTTATTTTAGGAGGCGGAAGCAATATGCTACTCACAAGGGATATTGATGCTTTAGTGATGCATTTAAACATTAAAGGCAAACAAATCATTTCTCAAACTGAAGAAAATGTTTTAGTTAAATCTAATACTGGTGAAAACTGGCATGAATTTGTACTTTGGACTTTAGAAAACAACTTTGGAGGTTTAGAAAACCTATCACTTATACCTGGAAATGTCGGCACTAGTCCAATCCAAAATATTGGAGCTTATGGCATTGAGTTAAAAGATACTTTTCATTCTTGTGAAGCATTAAATCTTGAAACTTTAGACATAGAAACCTTTACAAATGGCGATTGTAAGTTTGACTATCGTAATTCTATTTTCAAACATGAAGCTAAAGGAAAATATATCATTTTAAGTGTCGTTTTTAAACTAACAACTAAAAATCATGTATTGCACACTAATTATGGAGCCATTACTTCAGAATTAGAGCGAATGGATATTTCAACACCAACCATTCAAGATGTTTCTAATGCAGTTATATCTATTAGACAAAGTAAATTGCCAGATCCAAAAGAAATTGGCAACAGCGGAAGTTTTTTCAAGAACCCAATTATAGCCAAAGATGCATTTTTGAAGTTACAAGACAATTTCCCAAATGCGCCACACTATGTGATTTCAGATCAGGAAGTAAAAGTACCAGCTGGTTGGTTAATTGAAACTGCAGGATTTAAAGGAAAAACACTAGGCAATTATGGCGTGCACAAAAAACAAGCTTTAGTTTTAGTAAATTATGGCGGTGCCTCTGGCAATGACATTCTAAATTTGTCTAAACTTATACAAAAGACTGTATTGCGCCTTTTTGATATAACTATTGAAACAGAAGTCAATATCATATAAAACAAAAAGCCTCAACGAATTGAGACTTTTGTTTTACTGTAGAATCATGAAAAAGCTATTAATCAATTTCTTAAGAAAGAAAGTTTAATTTCTACAGATTTAAATTTTAATTTCGTTCCGTTAATTTTTAATTAACTTTACCATCCTCTATATATACGGACACAATTAGATATTTGGATCATTTCAAATTCAATTTTTACAAAATTTAATTTTTTTTGAGCACCCCTTTAGAACAACAAATCGTACAATTACTTGAAAAAGGTGATAAAAAAGCCATTAATCTTCTCTATGAAAATTATTCGGATAGTTTGTATGGTGTTATCTTAAAAGTGACAATAAACGAAGAAATCGCTCAAGACGCTCTGCAAGAAACTTTTGTCAAGGTTTGGAAAAATGCCAAAAAGTATGATTCTAAAAAAGCAAAATTATTTACATGGCTCTATCGAATTGCCAAAAATACAGCTATTGATAAATTAAGGAGTTTTAACAATCGATTTGATAAAGAAGTCCAAATTGATAAATCAAACGTATATATCCTACCAACAGTGAATTTAAATCAAGATGTCATAGATTTAAAAGAGCATGTTGCGAGGCTAGATGAAAAGTACCAAATTGTTTTAAAAGCTTTGTTTTTTGAAGGTATGACACAACAAGAAGCAAGCGACGAATTAGAAATTCCGTTAGGTACAATTAAGTCTAGATTAAAAATAGGACTTCGTGAACTCAAAAAAGTTTATGATCCTTAAATAAGTTACACATGGAAAAAAAATTACATACTTTTTTTCAATCTGGTTTACTTGACAAGTACGTACTAGATGAAACCTCTACTACAGAAAGCCTGAAAGTAGAACATTATATTGATACCTATCCAGAAGTGGAAAGTGAATATATAAGGTTACAAAATAACCTAGAGGTTATCGCTAAAGCTAATGCTGTAGAAGCTCCAAAATTAATTTTAGATAATATCTTAAATGAAATTGAAGGAGATACGACTCCTGTTATCCAGTTAGAAAAAGGTCAACGCAGTACACCTTGGTATAGTATTGCAGCAAGTATTATTGCTTTACTTTTTGCTGGCGGATATTATATGAAGACGAAACAAAACCAAGGTTTATTAAAAGAAAATCAAGTTGTTGTTGAAGAAATTTTTGATCTAAGGAGTGATATTGAAGAGAACAACAAAAGACTTGATAACTTGATGCTCGAGTTTATGAAGCTCAACAATCCTGAAACCGAAAAATATGTGTTTAGAGGAAATGATCGCGCTAAAGATTTAAAAACTGTAGCCTATATTAATCCTGTAGACGAAACGTCTATGATTGATGTGGTGTCTTTACCGCAACTACCAGAAGATCAAACGTATCAACTTTGGGCAGAAATGCAAGATAGAATGGTTAATCTAGGAATTTTAGATGCTTCTCAAAAAAAGCTACAATCTGTACCTTATTTAAAAGATGCCTTAGCTTTAAGTATTACTATAGAAGCTAAAGATCGCTTAAATACTACTGTAGCTGATAGCGCAGTAGCAGAGATCGACTTAAATAATAAAAGATATAATTAATAGCAATTGTTTTTTATAAGGAAAGCTACTTTTGAATAAATCAAAAGTGGCTTTCTTTATTGATAGAGAAACAGGGTTTACCTATTCTTTATCAAATAATGCTTTATGAATGAATCCTGCAACAATAGCACCTGCTATTGGAGCTAACCAAAACAACCATAATTGAGATGTGAAATCTGCTCCTGCAAATAACGCTTGACTAGTAGATCGTGCTGGATTTACAGACGTATTAGAAATTGGAATACTAATTAAATGTATCAATGTTAACCCAAGTCCAATAGCTATTGGAGCAAATCCTTTAGGAGCTCTTACATTAGTACTTCCTAAAATGATAAGCAAAAAAAACATTGTTAAAAGAAATTCTGCTATTAATACAGACATCATACTGTAGCCTCCTGGAGATAATTCACCATACCCATTAGATGCAAATCCTCCTACGTCTACAAAATCAGATTTTCCTGAAACAATAACATACAACATTCCTGCAGCAGCAATTGCTCCTACAACTTGTGCAATAATGTAACCTAAAAGATCTTTTCCAGAAAACTTACCTCCTGCCCATAAGCCAAGAGATACAGCTGGATTAAAATGTCCTCCAGAAATATGTCCAACGGCATAAGCCATTGTCAATACTGTTAAACCAAAAGCTAGTGCAACACCAGCAAAACCGATACCTAATTCTGGAAATGCAGCTGCAAAAATAGCGCTACCACAACCTCCAAAAACAAGCCAAAATGTTCCGAAGAACTCTGCGAATAATTTTTTCATAAGTGATAAAAAATATTAGTTAGTGATTTTAAATTTATAATAATTATTAATAAGACACTAATAATGTTAAAAAGTCACTATTTATATAATACCCAAATAAGCACTAGACTATCTTTATTTATTGTTCGGTAAAACATTTGAAAAATTGTATCTTTGCATAGAATTTTTTAACCTTTCATTTATGAAACTCGTCATCATCACATTAATACTTCTAGGTCTAGGTGTAGCTGGTATAGCCATTAAAATTTGGGCAAAAAAAGACGGAAAGTTTGCAGGCACTTGTGCAAGTCAAAATCCTATGCTTAATCAAGAAGGTGAAGCTTGCGGTTTTTGTGGAAAAGCCCCTGAACAATTCGATAATTGCAACGAACCTCAACACTCTTAATCATTAATGGTTATTCTTGAAATAACATTCTACGTATTTATCGTTGTTGTAGGTATTCAAGTTTTTTTTTACGGAATTATTTTCAATAGCTTAACTAGGCATAAAATAGTTAAACCCAATCAAAAAAATATTTCAGTTTCAGTTATTGTTTGTGCTAAAAATGAAGCGGAAAATCTAAGAGAATTTTTACCATTGATTTTGGCTCAAGATTATTCTGATTTTGAAGTCATTCTAATTAATGACCATTCAAATGATGATACTTTAAACGTCATGGAAGACTTTAAAGAAAAATACAGCAACATCAAAATTGTAAATGTAAAACCTATTGAGAAATTTTGGGGAAATAAAAAATACGCTCTTACGCTGGGCATAAAAGCAGCAACTCACAATTTTCTATTATTTACTGATGCAGACTGCAAACCTTTAACTCATCATTGGATTCAAGAAATGACTTCGCATTTCACTAATGATAAAACTATTGTTTTAGGGTATGGTGCTCATAAAAAAATTAAAGGCTCATTTATTAATAAGCTCATTCGCTATGAAACCTTTTTTACAGCAATTCAATATTTGTCTTATGCGGCATTAGGACAACCTTATATGGCAGTTGGTAGAAATTTAGCATATAGAAGAGAACAGTTTTTTGAAGCAAACGGGTTCATGCAGCACATGCAAATAGCTTCTGGTGACGATGATTTGTTTATTAATCAAGTTGCTACTGCATCGAATACTACAATTTGTATTTCTAAAGAAAGTTTCACAGAATCTATTCCTAAAAAGTCATTAAAAGATTGGGCAATTCAAAAACGCAGGCATATTAGTACTGCAAAACATTATAAGTTTAAGCATAAGGTTTTTCTAGCCACATTTTATTGCTCTCAACTTCTATTTTGGTCATTAGCTATCACATTAATGATTTTAATGTTTGAATGGAAAATAGTCTTAGGATTAATCATTTTAAGATTTGTAATTCAACTAATCAACCTTTTTTTAGCCTCTCAAAAGCTAAATGAAAAAGACCTTCCATACCTCAGCCCTTTTCTGGAGTTGTTTCTAATTGTTTTTCAATTCTTTATATTTATAAAAAATATGATATCAAAACCAGAGTATTGGAAGTAGAAGACGCCATTGAAAAAGCAAAAACTAACGATCAAATAGCATTTAACTTTTTGCTTGACACCTTTTGGAATAGTGTTTATGGATTTCAATTAAAGCGCACTGAAAACGAAAACGATGCTGAAGACATAACCATTCAAACATTTTCGAAGGCTTTTGATAAAATTCACACTTATAATGACAAGTTTGAATTTAAAACTTGGTTAATTACAATCTCTAAAAACATTCATATTGATTTATTAAGGAAACGCAAATCATCTGTTCCACATACTTCAAACAATGAAAAAGATGATAATTTTCATTCTATTATTGATGAATCACCATCTCCTGAAGATAAACTTATTACGGAACAGAACCTTACTAAATTGCTTCGAGATATTAAAAAATTAAAACCGCATTATCAAGAAGTTATTAATTTAAGATACTTCCAAGAATTTAGCTACAAAGAAATAGCCGAACAACTTGACGAACCAATGAATAATGTAAAAGTCAAATTACTAAGAGCAAAAAAACTTTTAGCTGAGATTATTAAAAAGAAATAACTACAAGTGAATTTTAGTCTCAAAAAAATAGGGCCAGGATTATTATTTGCTGGAGCAGCTATTGGTGTTTCGCATTTAGTTCAATCTACGAGAGCTGGAGCAGATTTTGGTTTTGGTTTAATTTGGGCTTTACTCTTAGTTAATCTTTTTAAGTATCCCTTTTTTCAATTTGGACCTCGTTATGCCTCAGCAACTGGAGAATCCCTTTTAGATGGCTATAAAAAATTGGGCAAACCTGTCTTAATTGCTTACTTCTTTCTCACATTTGCTACGATGTTTACCATCCAAACTGCCGTAACAATTGTAACCGCTGGCTTAGCTGCATCATTATTTGGAGACTTCTTCAATATTGAAACTTGGACTGTCATTATTTTAGCAATTTGCCTATTGTTATTGCTTGTTGGAAAGTATAATCTTCTTGACAAGCTTATAAAAATAATTATTATAACACTTACTATTAGTACCATAACAGCTGTTGGTTTTGCTTTATTTAATGAAACACAAGCGATGTCATTCCAACAAATCCTTCCTAAAAACAGTATAGAAATCGCCTTTTTAATAGCTTTTATGGGATGGATGCCAGCTCCTTTAGATATTTCTGTATGGCATTCGTTATGGACCATTGAAAAGAAGAAATCTTCAGGAGAATTTTCACCAAAATCGGCATTATTCGATTTTAATGTAGGATACATTAGTACCATCGTTCTAGGCATTGCATTTGTAGCCTTAGGTGCTTTAGTCATGTTTCAAAGCGGAGAAACATTTAGTGGTTCTGCCGGAATGTTTGCCAACCAACTACTAGACATGTATACTCAAAGTCTTGGTAATTGGGCATATGTATTTATAGGCATAGCTGCTTTCACAACAATGTTTAGCACCACAATCACAACTTTAGATGCATCACCAAGGGCAATGGCTAAAACGACTCAACTCCTTACTGGCAATATCTTAAAAAAAGGATATTTATTCTGGATTCTCATTTTAACCAGCGGCACAATTATTATCTTCTTTCTCTTCGCATCTGAAATGGGTTTACTTATAAAAGCAGCAACAATACTATCGTTTTTAACTGCTCCCTTTTATGCTATAATTAATTACATCTTAATTTCTAGCAAGCACACACCTAAAGAATGGAGGCCTTCTAAAGGCTTACATCTTCTAAGTATTCTTGGAATAATATTTTTAGTAGGATTTAGCATTTGGTATCTTATTTATTAGGATTTATTTAAAAGAATACTTCGTATCTTTGTAGTTGAAATTTTTTAGAATGAGTACAGAAGTAACTTCAAATACAACCACTAAACGTCAACCGAAACCTAAATGGCTTCGTGTTAAGCTTCCTACCGGAAAAAAGTACACAGAGCTCAGAGGTCTAGTAGATAAGTACAAATTAAATACAATTTGCACATCTGGTAGTTGCCCGAATATGGGAGAATGTTGGGGAGAAGGGACTGCAACATTTATGATTTTAGGGAATATTTGTACACGTTCTTGTGGTTTTTGCGGTGTTAAAACAGGAAGACCAGAAACTGTAGATTGGGACGAACCTGAGAAAGTAGCACGTTCTATTAAAATTATGGGAATCAAACATGCCGTTTTAACTAGTGTTGACCGAGACGACCTTAAAGATATGGGAAGTATTATGTGGAGTGAAACGGTTAAAGCTGTGAGGCGAATGAATCCTGAAACTTCTTTAGAAACTCTTATTCCGGACTTTCAAGGTTTAGAGCAACACATTGACAGAATTATTAAAGTAGCTCCAGAAGTGGTGTCCCATAATATAGAAACTGTAAGACGTTTGAGTCGTGAAGTTCGTATTCAAGCCAAGTACGACCGTAGCATGCATGTGCTTAAATATTTAAAGCAACAAGGACAACGTCGTACCAAATCTGGTATTATGCTAGGTTTAGGTGAAACTCGTGAGGAAGTAATCGAAACACTTCATGATTTAAAAGCAAATGATGTAGATGTCGTTACTATTGGACAATATCTCCAACCAAGTAAAATGCACTTACCTGTAAAGCAATTTATCACACCAGAACAATTTGATGAGTACAAAACCATTGGGCTAGATTTAGGCTTTCGACATGTAGAAAGTAGCGCTTTAGTGAGATCTTCGTACAAAGCACAAAAACATATCAACTAAATGATTAATGTCGCAATTAATGGGTTTGGTCGAATTGGAAGACGTGTTTTTAGACTCATTCAGGAACGAGAAGACATACAAGTTGTAGCGATCAATGACCTGGCAGACACCAAAACTCTTAGTCATTTATTGAAATACGATAGTATTCATGGTGTATCAAAACATAAGATTTCATGCTCAGAAGCTGATATTGTTATAAACGACAGAAGCATTCCGCTTTTAAATCAAAATCATCCAAAAGATATTGATTGGAACCCATATAATGTTGATTACGTCATTGAATCTTCTGGAAAATTTAAAACATCTTCAGATTTAGAATACCATATAAAAAATGGCGCAAAACAAGTCATTTTATCAGTACCTCCAATTGAAGACGATATAAAAACTGTGGTATTAGGAGTCAATGATCATGAGATTGAAGGCAATGAGCCTATTATTTCAAATGCATCGTGCACGACTAATAATGCCGCTCCTATGATTTCGGTTATACACAAGCTTTGCGGAGTAAAACAAGCCTATATAACAACAATACATTCTTACACTACAGATCAGAGTTTACACGATCAACCTCATAAGGATTTAAGACGTGCACGTGCTGCAGGACAATCTATTGTTCCCACAACTACAGGAGCAGCAAAGGCACTAACCAAAATTTTTCCTGATTTATCCAACGTAATTGGTGGCTGTGGAATTAGAGTTCCCGTTGCTAACGGATCATTAACAGACATTACTTTTAACGTAGAACGTACAGTTACTATAGAAGAGATTAATTCGGCCTTTAAGACCGCATCTCAAACGTATTTAAAGGATATTCTTGAATATACTGAAGATCCAATTGTATCTATAGATATTGTCGGTAATCCTCATTCTTGCATATTTGATTCTCAAATGACTTCAGTCATTGGAAACATGATAAAAATAGTGGGCTGGTATGACAATGAAACTGGCTATTCTACTCGAATTTTAGATTTAATTTGCAATTTGTCGATGAAATAGTGTCTTTTATCGAATAAATATTTATATTTGTCCAAATAAAGTGGCCAAAATATGTCCCAAATTAGATATTACATATTAGCTTTTTTAATCACTTTTTCGATATCTGTCTCTGCTCAAGAAGATTCAGAAGAAGACGTTGATATATTAAAAATGCGCATTGAAAACCTAATCACTCAATCAAATTTTGATAATGAGAGAGGTGACTATTTTAATGCGAAAGACAACCTTGAAAAAGCCCTAACTATCGCTATTAAAATAAGCGATAGGAAAAGTGAAGGTGAAATTCACACCAAAATAGCGAAACTTCAATTCACTGTTAACGAGCATGAGAATGCTCTTGTTTCACTTACTAAAGCAGCAGAAATTCAACGAGAAATTAATGATTATGGTAACCTAGCCATGACCTATAATATTAGAGGTTTACTTCATGCAAGTAAAAAAGAATATCAAACAGCTTTAGACTACTTTAACTCAGCAAAAACCAAATTTGAGGAAGAAGACCTTGAGCGATATATACCTGAAGTTACTTTAAACGAAGCAAAAGTAAATCTTAAACTTAAAGATTATAAAACTGCAAAATCATTACTTGAGCGCACTATCGTGCTTGCCAAAAAGTATGATCAAAATAATATTCTGTCGAATGCATTAATCTATAGTGGAAAAACAATAGATAAACTTGGCAACAATAAGTTAGCTATTTCAATAACTGAAGAAGGTCTAGAAATTGCAGAAGCAAATGGATTTATTGAAAACACTAATGAAGCCTATTTAACGCTAAGTAATATTTATGAGAATGAAACTGATTTTGAATTAGCACACGATTATTTGGCTAGACATGTCCGCTTATCTGACTCCATACTTGATATTAAACGCGAAAATTTAACTCCCGAGAAAAGAGTACAATATATTGAGGCATACAACGCTGCTGACTATGAAAAGCTAAAAACGATAATAGAAGAACAAGAATCTGAAAGTAGTTTAGCAAAAATCACAACTATATTAAGTATTGCCTTAATTACAATTTTATCATTATTAACATTAGCGCTTTACAAAAACAACAATATTAGATTGAAGTCAAATAATATGCTTCATGAAAAAAATGATGATCTTATTGAAGCTATGCGTAAAGCAGAACAAGCTTCTAAAACTAAAGCGAACTTCTTATCTACCGTTACTCATGAGCTTAGAACTCCTTTATATGCAGTAACAGGATTAACAAATATGTTATTAGATGAAGAGCCAAAAGAACACCAAATACCGCATTTAAAGTCTTTAAAGTTTTCAGGAGATTACTTACTGACCTTTATTAATGATATTCTTCAGATTAACAAAATTGAAGCAAATAAAGTTGAACTTGACCCAGTTCAGTTTAACCTTAAGATGAAAGTAGAAAACGTTGTTTCTGCTTTAAATAATTCAGCATTAGACAACAATACCATAATGCACTACGATTTTCAAAAAGATTTACCACATACGTTTGTTGGAGATAATTTGAAAATATCACAAATATTAATCAATCTAATTGGTAACTCGATTAAGTTTACCAAAGATGGAGATATTTGGGTAAGAGTATATAGTATTTCTAAAAATGGAGACGACCATGTTCTGCGATTTGAAATTGAAGATAATGGTATTGGTATCTCTAAAGAAAAGCAAGATAATATGTTTGAGAGCTTCTCCCAAGGCTCAATTCAGATTAATAGGAAATATGGAGGTACAGGACTTGGCCTCTCTATTGTTAAAGGATTAATTGAAATATTAAAAGGAAAAATCTACCTCAAAAGTGAACTCGGAAAAGGAACAACATTCTTTTTTGAAATACCATTAACCTACGCTCCAGAAGAAGTTAAAATTATTAAAGAGGATTACTCTAAAAACATTAGCAAATTGGACATTAGCAACATTAAGATTTTGATTGTTGAAGACAACAAGATTAATCAAATGATTACCAAGAAAATCTTGAATAAGATGGGTCTTGAGTGCGAAATCGTAGACAATGGTGAGGATGCAGTTGAAAAGGTAAAAGAAAACACTTACGATGTTGTACTTATGGACATCCATATGCCAGGAATTAGTGGACTCGAAGCCACTAAAATCATTAGAACATTCGACAAAGAACTTACTATTTTTGCACTTACAGCTGTAACGTTAGAAGACAAAATGCATGAGTTTGACGAAGCAGGATTTGATGATATCATTTCTAAGCCTTTCAAACAAGAAGATTTTGAAAAGAAATTGTATGAAGTGCTTTCTGAAAACGAGAAAACGACACCTTCTTTATAGTGAAGTTTTCAAGTACGCATTAAGCGAATCTTCAAACAACTTTGATTGATCTATTTTGAATTCAATTGGTAAATAAAACAGTGAATTATCGTCTTTAAAATAAGGCAGCAACCTTACATAATCCTTTTCTGTAGTTAGTATTCTTTTTTTGCTTTTTAAGTTTTTTATATCTTCATCAGTAAAATTATGATGATCCTTAAATTCTAAGTGTTCAAATTGCAACCCATTATGCGTTAAATAATCTTCTAGCGGTTTCGGATTGGCAATTCCTGTAACTAACGTAAACGTTTCATCTTTTAATTCACTTAAAGCGAAACTTCCATTTTCATTCAAAACATTTTCAGAATACACAATAGAACTAAAAAGCACATTTTGATTAGGTAATGGTTCTAATCTATTAACTACCGCTTGTTTTTTAGGCTCAGAGATTGTTTCTGGGCATTTGGTCACAACAATTAAATTAGCGCGATTAGCTCCTGCTCTTGGCTCTCTTAAATTACCAGTAGGCAATACTATGTCATCGCTATACAAGTTATCATATGAAGTGAGTAAAATATTATAGCCTGCTTTCACCTTTCTATGTTGAAACGCATCATCCAGTAATATAATTTCTGGCTTTTTTTGCTGTAATAATTGTAAAATACCATGTCTTCTATCTGTATCTACAGCAACGATAACATCTTTAAACTTTTTATAAAACTGAAATGGTTCGTCTCCAATTGAAATCGCAGTTGAATTTTCATCAGCTATAATAAACCCAGAAGATTCGCGCTTATATCCTCTACTTAATGTAGCTACTTTATAATTTTGACTTAAAAATCTGATGAGATATTCTATTGTAGGTGTTTTTCCAGTACCTCCTACACTCAAATTTCCAACACATATCACCGGAATTTGATACGAAGTTGAAGACTTCCAACCTAAATCATATAACACATTACGAAACCAAGTTACTAAATAGTATATGGGAACGATAGGTAAAAGTATCTTTCGGATTAGCTTCATCATTACGAAATCAATTGCTAATATAATCATATCAAATGACTATAAAATTTTATATTTGAAACAAATTCACAATTATGATTGTAAAAGATGTCATCAACTATTTAGAAGAATTAGCACCTCTTAATTACGCAGAAGACTTTGATAATGTTGGACTTTTAGTTGGAGACAAGCAATCAAAAGTCACAGGAGTTCTAGTGACACTTGACACTCTAGAAGCAGTGGTCGATGAGGCCATCGAAAAAAATTGCAATCTTATCGTGAGTTTTCATCCCATTATTTTTAAAGGATTAAAAAAAATAACAGGGAAATCTTATGTTGAAAGAACCGTCTTGAAAGCCATTAAAAATGATATCGCAATTTTTGCGATTCATACAGCTTTAGATAATGCACTAAAAGGCGTTAATGATATTATTTGTAACACTTTAGGGTTAACAAATAAAAAAATATTAATTCCTCAAAAAGGAACCATTAAAAAGTTAACAACATATGTTCCTACTAAAAATGCTGAATCTTTAAGAACCGAATTGTTTAAGGCAGGAGCTGGCAATATTGGAAATTATGACAATTGCAGTTTCAATACAGAAGGCAAAGGCACGTATAGAGGAAATGAATCTTCAAAACCTCAAGTAGGCATAAAAGGTGAATTACATGAAGAGCCTGAGACTCAAATTTCTGTAACCTTTAGTAAACATATAGAGCCGCGACTTTTAAATACACTTTTTGAACACCATCCATATGAAGAAGTTGCCTTTGAAGTCACAACACTTGATAATTATAACCAAAATATAGGTATAGGAATGGTTGGGGAAATAGTAAACAGCGAGAAAACTGAAACATTTCTTCAATTTGTAAAAGAAAAAATGAATGTCTCATGCATCAGACATTCTAACCTTATAAAAGAGAATGTGTCCAAGATTGCAGTATTAGGAGGATCTGGAAGTTTCGCTATATCAGCTGCTAAAGCTGCTGGAGCAGATATTTTAATTACATCAGATTTGAAATATCATGATTTCTTTTCGGCAGAAAATGACATTATTTTAGCAGATATTGGACATTATGAAAGTGAACAGTTCACAAAAACCTTTTTAGTAGACTATCTCTCGAAAAAAATCACTAATTTTGCAGTCGTTTTATCAACGACGAATACAAATCCGGTAAAGTATTTATAATTATGGCAAAAAAAGCTGAAGCAACTGTTGAAGTTCGATTAAGAGCATTGTATGATTTACAATTAATCGATTCTAGAGTAGATGAAATTAGAAACCTTAGAGGAGAATTACCTTTAGAGGTTCAAGATTTAGAAGATGAAGTTGAAGGTTTAAATACAAGACTTGAAAAGTTAGGTACTAACTTAGATCTTATCGATGACCAAATCAAAGGAAAGAAAAACCTTATTGAGGAAGCGAAAGCGTTAATCAAAAAGTATTCTGAGCAACAAAAGAATGTTAGAAATAACAGAGAGTATAATTCTTTAACTAAAGAAGTTGAGTTTCAAGAATTAGAAATTCAATTAGCTGATAAACATATTAAAGAGTTTAAAGTTCAGATTGATCAGAAAAAAGAAGTTATTTCTACAACTAAAGACAAACTTAAAGATCGTACGACACATCTTAAGCATAAGCGTAGTGAGTTGAACGAAATTTTAGCTGAAACACAAAAAGAAGAAGATGCGTTACTTAAAAAATCTGAAGATTTTCAAAAGAAATTAGATGATCGTTTAGTGAATGCATACTTAAGAATAAGAAACAATGTTAAAAACGGATTAGCTGTTGTACCAATTGAAAGAGGTGCAGCTGGAGGATCATTTTTTACAATTCCACCACAAATACAAGTTGAAATTGCTTCACGTAAAAAAGTAATTACAGACGAGCATAGTGGAAGAATTCTTGTTGATGCTGAATTAGCACAAGAAGAACAAGATAAAATGGGGAAAATGTTTTCTAAACTATAGTCAACATCTCATTATAAATTTAAAAAAGCCTTCATCTAATGAAGGCTTTTTTATTTTAATAAAACTTTCACAATCTTCATATTAAGGTTTCGTATCTTTTATCGACATAATGAAAAGGAAAAATCAATATTTAAAAATGAGAACATTTTTTACAACATTAGCCATCACATTACTATTCAGTTGCCAAAACATTGCACAACCTAGTACAGAGCAACAAGCGGTTATTAACGCAAATCCCATTGAAGTATCATTAGAAAACGGAAAAGCCAAAGCCTACTTTGCAAGTGGCTGTTTTTGGTGCGTAGAAGCAGTTTACGAAAGCGTTAAAGGTGTAGACGAAGTTATTAATGGATACGCTGGAGGACATTCTGACAAGCCAACCTATCAATTAAGCAATACTGGTAGAACTGGTCATGCCGAAGCTGTAGAAGTTATTTACGATCCCAATGTCGTTAGTTTTGCCACTTTAGTTGATGTTTATTTTGCTTCACAAAATCCGACACAAGTTAATGGCCAAGGACCAGATCGAGGCTCTCAGTATCGTTCTATTATCTTTTACCAGAACGACGAGCAAAAGAAAATCATTGATCAAAAAAAAACAGCCTTAGCAAAAAAACTCAATTCAAAAATTGCAGCTGAAGTTTACCCATTTCAAAAATTTTGGATAGGTGAAGATTATCATCAAAATTATGAAAGACTTCATCCAAACAATGGTTACATTAGAAACGTATCCCTACCAAGGCTAAGAAGTTTTCAAGCTAAAATGCCAGGTATTTTAAAAGAAAACCATTAAAGCTTAGTTGCCTTAATTTCAAAAATAAGAGGATACAGTTTATTCTTAGTCTCATAATTGCCAGATTTGGTTTCTACTAGATCTGGCAATACGTTATACGGACTTTCGTCATACTCGTTTAAATAGTCAATTTTTAAACCAGCTTCAATAAGCGCATTAACCACTTCACTTAATCCATGATTCCAGCCATATTCTTTACTCGTCATTTTTGAATCTTGATTAGCATAAGTCCCTTCATATTCTTCATAAATGGCGTCATCTTGCATATAACCATATTTCATAATTTGTTTGCCATCTAAGTAATCAAACATCCAAACAATAGGATGAAATTCAGCCATATAAAAAGTACCTCCTTTTTTTAAACGCTCTACAATCATTTGTCCCCATGGCTTCAAATCTGGCAACCAGCCAATAACTCCATAAGATGTAAATACAATATCAAAAGTTTCGTTTACATACTCAGAAGTATCCAAAACATTACATCGCACAAAGTTGGCATCAAGTTGAAGTTCTTCATTTAGAGCTTTTGCCATCACAATGCCTTCATCACTTAAATCAACGCCAACGCATTTTGCTCCTGCTCTACTCCAACTTAAGGTGTCTTGCCCAAAATGACATTGTAAATGCAATAAAGACTTCCCTTGTACATTTCCTAGAGCATTCAACTCATATGACATTAGAGACGATTTTCCATTCTTAAAGGCATCCAAATCATACATATCACTTTTAGAATGAATTTTCACTTTTTCATTCCATGTTTGTCTGTTAACTTCAAAATAGTCGTCACTCATAACTTCAGTATTAAAACCCTAAAATAATACTTACAACCTTATTTTTTCTAAAAGCTTTCAAAAACCTTGTAGATAAGAGCATTCAAAAAAGTATTTTTACAAAAAAAAAAGAATGACAAGACTACTAACCATTTTATGCTTGCTTACTATTCTGACAGCTTGTAAATCTGAAACAAAAGATCAAACCACTGAAGCTGAAACAGCTTCAGAAGAAAAAAAAGAACTTACTACAGCTGAAAAAATCGCAAAAGCTCATGGCTTTGACAATTGGAAAAACGTCAACGAAATTAAATTTACCTTTAATGTCGATAGAGGTGAAAACCATTTTGAACGCTCATGGACGTGGAATCCTAAAATTGATAACGTAAGATTAGTTTCTAAAAAAGACACCATTAACTTTAATCGAAAATCAATGGATAGCGTATCCATGAAAACCGATAGAGCTTTCATTAATGACAAATTTTGGATGCTCATTCCTTTTCAACTCGTTTGGGATGAAGGCACAACATTTTCAGAAGCTATAAAAGAAATTACTCCTATTTCTAAAACCGAATTAAATAAAATCACCTTGACTTACGGAAATGAAGGTGGTTATACACCAGGAGATGCTTATGACATCTATTATGACGACGACTACATAATTAAAGAATGGGTTTTTAGAGAAGGTAATAGTAAAGAACCTTCAATGACAACAACTTTTGAAAACCACGAAGATTTCAACGGAATCAAAATAGCAAAAGACCACAAAATGGCTGAAGGTAATTTTAATCTCTACTTCTCAAATATTACAGTGAAGTAAATTCTAAATCTTAAATAAATATTAAAGTTGGATATTGATTGTAATTATAACATCCAATTCACGACTTAAAGACGTATATAAAGTATAATAATATTCCGCACTTTGCGTCTATATATATTCAAAGCGCTTCATCTATTTAGTTGTAGCGCTTTTTACTTATCCTTTAAAACCTTTGTCCACGTGCGCGCCATCACAATATGGTTTGTTTTGAGAAGCACCACACCTACAAAAAGCTGTTGTTCTATTTTTAGTTTCTTCACTCCCATTTTTATGTGTTACATTCAACGTGCCATAAACCAAAAGTGGTCCATTTTCTAACACCTCAACTTTAGTTTCTAAAGATTCGGCTTCATTATCATCTGCACCATTCATATAATAACTTATTGCACCAGACGGACAAGCTTTAACTTGTTTTACTAATGCCTCAGTGGAAGCTGCATCAATTTTAATCCAAGGCTTCTCTTTAGGCCGAAATACATCAGCTAAACCTTTAACACATATTGCCGAATGAATGCAAGAATCAGGCTTCCAAACAATAGTAACCTCTCCGTTGCTGTATTCTTTTGTCTTTCCCATACCTCAATGATTTCTTTAAAGATACTAAAAAAAGTAGTTCGTTTTCTCTCTAAAATTGACGCTTTCAACAGTTCTTTCCTATCGTAATTATTCTTATTTTTGTTTGACACCATAAAACCAAACAACTTGTCCAACTATAAATCAGGTCTTGATTTCGCTAAACAACAAGACCAAAATGATAAACTCTCTTCTTATAGAAAGCAGTTTCATCTTCCTAAAGACAAAAACGGAAATGAGCTCATTTATATGACAGGAAACTCTTTAGGCTTACAGCCTAAAATAACAAAAGACTACATTAATCAAGAGCTCGAAGATTGGGCAAATCTTGGTGTTGAAGGTCATACAGAAGGTAGAAACCCTTGGTTACATTACCATGAGTTTTTAACTGAAACAATGGCAAATATTGTTGGAGCTAAACCTTTAGAAGTTGTTGTGATGAATTCTCTAACGGCTAATCTTCATTTTATGATGGTAAGCTTTTACAAACCAACTCCAAAACGTTTTAAAATTTTAATTGAAGCTGATGCATTCCCTAGTGATAAATATGCTGTAGAATCACAATTGCGTCACCATGGATATGATGATAAAGAAGGATTAGTTTTATGGAAAGCTCGCCAAGGCGAAGAATTAGCCAACTATGATGATTTAGAAACCATTTTAAAGCAACATGGTGATGAGATTGCACTAGTTATGATTGGTGGTGTTAATTATTATACAGGACAATTTTTCGATTTAAAACGGATAGCAACCTTAGGGCATAAACATGGATGTGTTGTTGGTTTTGACTGTGCTCATGGCGCTGGAAATGTTCCATTAAATCTTCATGATTCTGGAGCAGACTTTGCAGTTTGGTGCAGTTACAAATATTTAAACTCAGGACCAGGAAGTTTATCTGGCGCCTTCGTTCATGAACGTCATGCATATAATAAAGATCTTAACCGCTTTACAGGTTGGTGGTCACATAACAAGCAAACACGTTTTAGAATGCGTGATGAATTTGAACAATTACCTGGAGCAGAAGGTTGGCAATTAAGCAATCCGCCTATTTTATCTATGGCTGCCATTAGAGCATCTTTAGATGTATTTAAAGACGCTGGATTTGAAAATCTATGTCAGAAATCGGAACAGCTAACCGGTTATTTTGAGTTTCTGTTAAATGAACTCAATAATTCTGATATTAAAATAATTACTCCTAGCAATCCAGATGAACGAGGATGTCAACTCTCAATTCAAGTAAAAAATGCTGATAAAGCATTACACGACAAACTGACTAAAGCTGGAATTATTACCGATTGGAGAGAACCTGATGTGATTAGATGTGCACCTGTTCCATTATACAATTCGTTTATGGATATTTATGGATTTGTAGAACGCTTAAAGACCATTTTAAACTAATATGAAACAACAAAATATACTTATTATTGGTGCAGGACTCTGTGGAAGTCTACTCGCATTGCGTTTAGGACAACGTGGTTATAACGTTACCGTTTATGAAATGCGTCCAGATTTACGTAAAACAGATATTTCAGCTGGCCGTTCTATTAACTTAGCATTTTCAGATCGCGGCAATAAAGCCATGAAACTTGTTGGTATTGAAGATGTTGTTAAAGCACTTTGTATTCCAATGAATGGTCGCATGCTTCACGATAAAGAAGGCGATACTTTTTTATCAAATTATAGTGGAAGAGATCATGAATATATCAATTCTATTTCAAGAGGCGAACTTAATGGGCTATTGCTAACTGAAGCTGAAAAACACGATAATGTTACGATTCACTTTAATAAAAAATGTAAATCGGTAGATTTTGAACATACAACTGCTAGGTTTCAAGATTTTGAAACTAAAAAAGAATTTATAGAAGATGCAGATGTTATTATTGCAACAGATGGAGCTGGTTCTGCATTGCGAAGAAGCTATTATTTAGAGCGCAAATTTTTATTCAGTTTTTCACAAGATTATTTGACACACGGTTATAAAGAATTGTCAATTATTCCAACTGAAACTGGAGGATATAAAACCTATAAAAACGCATTGCATATTTGGCCAAGAGGAGACTTTATGGTCATCGCTTTACCAAATTTAGATGGTAGTTTTACAGTGACCTTATTTTTGAGTTTTGATGAAGGTGAATACAATTTCAATAATTTAACAACACCAGAAATCGTAACCGAATTCTTCCAAAAAGAGTTCCCAGATGCTTTAGAATTGATGCCAAACTTAGTTGAAGACTTCTTCGACAATCCAACGGCTCCATTAGGAACTGTAAAATGTTCTCCTTGGCATTACAAAGGAAACACATTACTCATGGGAGATTCAGCTCATGCAATTGTTCCGTTTTACGGACAAGGGATGAACGCATCTTTTGAAGATGTTGTCGAGTTTGATGCTGTTTTAGATAAACATGAAGGCGATTGGGAAACCATTTTTAGTGAATACGAAAAGACTAGAAAAAAAGATACAGATGCTATTGCTGATTTAGCTATTGATAATTTCCATGAAATGAAAGACCACGTTGGTCAAGCTATATTTCAAGAGAAACGAAAAATTGAAATGGCTTTAGAAAGAGAATTTCCAGAAGACTATTCTTCAAAATATAGCTTAGTTACCTTTAACGAACATATTGGTTATAGAGAAGCTATGCTTAAAGGAAGAGCTCAAGACAAAGCGATTTTAAACCTGTTAGCTGATGATATTATCTCAACAGAAGATGATATAAAAGACATTTTAGATAAAGTAAATACAGAAACCGAAGCCATTCTACAAGACGATAGAATTGCAGGATTACATTAAAAAATATGAGCGAAAAAATAGTAACACCAAGAGGAGCATATCCACATGTTAAGCAAGTAGGCGATTTCATTTTCGTTTCAGGAACTAGCTCAAGAAGACCAGACAATTCAATTGCAGGCGTTGATATTATTGACGAAATGGGCACGAAACGTCTTAATGCTGAAGCACAAACTCGTGAAGTTTTAAAAAACATAGATGCCAATTTAAAAAAAGTTGGAGCTAGTTTAAAAGACGTGGTTGACGTGACTTCTTTTTTAGTAAACATGAATGATTTTGCAGGCTATAATAAAGCTTACGGAGAATTCTTTGAAAAAGCAACAGGACCAACAAGAACAACTGTTGCAGTACATCAATTACCACATCCAGATTTGGTTGTCGAAATTAAAGTCATGGCCTATAAGAAATCGTAATGAACATACAAAACTACATCAACGGCAACTTTCATAATCCAATTCAAGACAATTGGATTGACAATTATAATCCGTCTAGTGGAGACGTCTACGGACAAATACCTAACTCATCTAAAGAAGACGTTGAAAACGCATACATCGCAGCAAAATCTGCTTTTCCAGTTTGGTCGCAAACCACTCTAGAAGAACGCAGTCGCATCCTTATAAAAATTTCAGAATTATTAGAAGCTAACTTGCAACGTTTTGCAGAAGCCGAATCTAAAGACAATGGAAAACCTGTCTCATTAGCTAAAGCTGTAGACATTCCTAGAGCAGCTAGCAATTTTAGATTCTTCGGAAACGCAATTACACAATTCGCTAGCGAAAGCCACGAAAGTGTTGGTCAACAAGCCATAAACTACACCTTACGCCAACCTATTGGAGTTGTAGGCTGTATTTCACCATGGAACCTTCCTCTCTACTTATTTACTTGGAAAATTGCTCCAGCGCTTGCAGCCGGAAATTGTGTGGTTGCAAAACCTAGTGAAGTTACGCCAATGACAGCATATCTTCTTGGAGAAATTTGCAACGAAGCAGGATTACCAAAAGGTGTTTTAAATATTGTTCATGGTCTTGGTGGTTCTACTGGTCAAGCTATTATTGAACATCCAGACATCAAAGCCATCTCATTTACAGGAGGAACAGCAACAGGTGCTCATATTGCTAAAGTTGCAGCTCCAATGTTTAAAAAGCTATCACTAGAATTAGGCGGAAAAAATCCAAACATCATTTTTGCAGATTGCGATTATGACGACATGCTTAATACGACAGTGCGTTCTTCATTTGCTAATCAAGGGCAGATTTGCCTTTGCGGAAGTCGAATTTTTGTAGAGGCAACTATCTACGAGAAATTCAAAACTGATTTTGTAGCTAAAATAAAACAACTCAAAGTTGGACATCCATCTGAAGCAGATACTAATATCGGAGCTTTAGTTTCAAAACCTCATCTAGACAAAGTAAAAGAGTACATACAAATTGCCAAAGACGAAAATGGCACTGTGTTATTTGGAGGAAATGAAGTTACCGTCAAAGGTTACGAAAATGGCTATTATTTAGAACCTACAGTTATTGAAGTTGATTCTGACGAATGTCGAGTAAATCAAGAAGAAATTTTTGGTCCAGTAGTTACCATAATGCCATTTAATACAGAAGACGATGTTTTAATAATGGCAAACAAAGTTAAATACGGATTGTCAGCAACACTTTGGACAAACAATTTAAAACGCACAATGCGAATGAGCAACCAATTACAAGCAGGTATCGTTTGGGTAAATACGTGGATGATGCGTGATTTACGAACACCTTTTGGAGGTGTAAAAGCTTCAGGTGTTGGTCGTGAAGGCGGCTTTGAAGCCTTACGTTTTTTTACAGAAGCTAAAAATGTGTGTATAAAATATTAAAAAAAACTATGAATTTAAATCTCAATAACAAACACGCATTAGTCTGCGGAAGTACTGCAGGAATTGGAAAAGCAACTGCTTTAGCACTGGCTGAAGAAGGCGCGATAGTAACTTTAATCGCAAGGAATGAAGACAAACTTAAAGCGACTTTGGCTGAATTACCTCAACATAGAAATCATGATTATATTGTTGCCGATTTTTCAAACCCAAAAGAACTAAAAGAAAAAGTAAGCGCTTATATTACAGAACATCATGGCTTCCATATTCTTGTAAATAATACAGGTGGACCAAAAGGAGGACCCGTTTTTTCAGCTGAAGTTGAAGAATTTGAAAGCGCATTTACTCAACATTTAAAATGCAACCATGTTTTAGCACAAGCTGTTGTACCTTCTATGAAAAACGAAGGTTATGGTCGAATTATAAATGTGATTTCTACATCTGTTAAACAGCCACTAGACGGTTTAGGTGTTAGTAATACTATTCGTGGTGCTGTAGCTAATTGGAGTAAAACGTTAGCCAATGAATTAGGGCAATTTGGGATTACAGTTAATAACGTACTTCCTGGAGCTACAGGAACAGATCGTCTTGCTGAAATCATTAAAAACAAATCGGCTAAAACTGGAACAACAGAAGATGAAGCTGCCAATGCCATGAAAAGCGCTGTACCTGCAAAACGGTTTGCAAAACCAGAAGAATTGGCTGATGCTATTACATTTTTGGCAAGTGAACGTGCTGCATATATAAACGGAATTAACCTACCAGTTGATGGTGGACGAACAAAAAGTTTGTAACTTTATATCATTATAGAATTCTAAAAAACTAGACTTATGAGCAAATTGTTTCCACCAATAAATTTTAAAGCTTGGATTGAAGAAAACAGACACCTATTAAAGCCACCTGTTGGAAATAAAGTCGTTTGGAAAGATGGCGATTTTATTGTCATGGTTGTTGGTGGTCCAAATAGCAGGAAAGATTATCACTATAATGAAACACCAGAATTTTTCTATCAAGTAGAAGGTGATATTGTTTTAAAAGTGATTGATAAAGGCACTCCAAAAGACATTCATATAAAAGAAGGTGAGATATTTTTATTACCACCAAAAGTGCCACATTCTCCGCAAAGAGGTGCAAATACTGTAGGTTTAGTTATTGAATATCCACGTGAAGAAGGCGTTCAAGATGCTCTATTATGGTTTTGTGAAAACTGCACAACCAAGTTGTATGAAGAAGACTTTACATTAGACAATATAGAAACCGATATGCCTGCTATATTTGATAAATATTATAATGACAAAGATAAACGTAGCTGTCCAAAATGTGGAGAGATTATGCAACCACCTAAAAAAGTACAATTAGAAAACTAAATTTAATTATATCCTGAAGTAATTTAGGATAACTACTATGGAAAAACGCAAACTAAGAATAAACGGTCACTCACACCTTCTTCCTTATCCTGAAGAGATTCCTGAATTCATGAAAGACAAAGGAATCTTTTGGGTAGATAAAGACCGAAAATTTATGCTTCAAAAAGATTGGAATCGACCGATTACAGATTCTAGTTTCTTTTTAGATGAAAAGCTTGCTTGGATGGAACATTTTAAGATTGATCATGCGGTTGTTCTAAATTTATCTCAACTCTATGGAAATGGATTAAGGCTTGAAGAAATGAAACAAGCCTTGCGTTTTCAAAATGATTTTAATGCTAAAGTCCAGAAAGAAAATCCGAGTAAATTCACCACAGGTTTTGTAGTGCATCCTGGTTTTGTAAGAGGTGCTTGTTGGGAAATTGAACGTTGTGTTGAAGAATTAGGGATGCAACTACTATGTCTACCAACGCATTACATGGATACTATTGGTACTTGGCGATGTATTTTTGATGAAGAAAACGAGCCTATTTTTGAACTTGCAGATAAATATAATTTGGCGGTTGAAGTTCACCCATATGATGGAGAGAAATTTATAAAACTTGAAAACACGACTTGGCGTTTTCATTTGATATGGATGTTAGCACAATGTGCAGATGCCTATCATTTTTTAACCTTAAATGGTTACTATGAAAAATACAAGAACATGCGTGTTTGCTTTGCTCATGGTGGACAATTAGCACAAATCAACTTAGGACGACGAATTCAAGGGTTTGATGGCAGACCTGATTTATTTGAAGGCAAAACACATCCTAGGAAAGCTGTTGGTCATAAAAACATTTTCTTTGACACTTTAGTACATGATACAGGTGGACTTGATTTACTTATGAAAAATCAAGGTTCTAAACAGGTATTGATGGGATTAGATGATCCCTATCCGTTAGGAGAAATGGAAAGCGAACAACAAAGTTCTTATCCAGGAAAAATATTAGATTTAGCTGTAGACCAAAACATAATAAACGAAACACAACGTGATGCCATTTGGGAAGACAATGTAATACAATGGTTGTGCGGTGATGACGAAGCAGCTAAACAAAAACTAGTAAATAGAATTTTGTCTTAACATAAATTTAAATCATAAAAAACCTTTCAACTCTAGATTTTAGAATTGAAAGGTTTTTCTGTTCTGTTTGGTTTTCTATTGTAAGCCTAATGCTTCTACTCCCTGTTCAAAAATAACATCGACAGGTATATTTGCATCAGTCAATCGATCTAAATCTACTTGAAGTTCTGGAGAAATAACACCTTTTGCCTTTACTAAATCAGCAACACCTTGATAATCACCATCACCTTGAAGCGTTAAAATAAGGTTTGACATATCTTTCATCGCTCCATTCATTTTTTCAAAGTTTACTTTATAAGTTCCGTCATCATTACGAGTAAAGGCTCCTTTTTCTTTAAAGAAATTAAAACGTATCATATTTGCTTTACCATGAGCTGAAGACGCTCCAAATCTAACAGAACGAAAAATACCTGCCATAAATGTGACCATATTATCTTTTAAATCTTCTTTCAGTTCTCCTTTAGCATGTAATTGTTGAATCATGTATAATCCTAAGATATCCGCTTTCCCTTCTTCTAAAGCACTAGCGAGTTCTTTCAAAGATGCCCTTACAGTTCCTTTGCCATTAATGGTATTCTTGATACCTAAACCATGAGCGACTTCATGAAACATTGTGTTTGCAAAAAACGCATCAAATGTGATATGCTTACGTTGACTTTCTTCAATTAATTCATCTGCAATTGGTACTAAAATTTTATCAAATTTTGCACGCATAGCATTTTTTAATTGTAAACGACGTGTTCCCTTTTGCAATTGTACTTCTTCATCATTAGGAAGGTTAATCGCAATGGTTTTACTACCCGAATTACAATCTCCTGCGTAATACACAACATCATATGCATTTAAATCACTATCTGTTCCTGGCGTTTCTGCTTTATACAAATCTTCGACAGGCAAACCTTCTTGAAGTTCGGGTAAGTAAGCACTAAACTTTGCCAAACGCTTACTCCATTCTTGATCTTTAATAAGCACATAACCTTCATGAGCTGCTTTATTCCCAAACATCTGATCTTCGTAGGTTTCAATTGGACCAATGACAATATCAAGCGTGTTGGTTTTCATGTCCATCCAAGCTAAATCACTGGCTTGGTAATTATCATCTAGCAAAGCTTGAGCTCTTAACTTTAAATAGACTAGCAAACCTTCGTCATCTGCAAACTCAGTAGCTTGTTTCAGTAAATCTGAAACCTCTTTTAATTCTTCTTTAAAATGTACATGGTAAGGAATGGAATATAATTCTCCGCTCTCATCACGTCTTACAAAATTATAAATGCTTGATTTGTTTTCTATATCTGCAGTTTCAAATTCTTCCTTTGACATGTCTTTTGGATAAAAGTTTGCTCCTAAAGGTTTTTCTTTAAAACTATCTACAAAAGATGAGTTACCATCAAGTCGATCCCAAGGACCATAATTAATTTTCACATATTCCTTAGTGTCTTCGTCTGAAATAGATTTTAACAACGCATCCTTATCTCCAAAAGATTCATACCAAAACAAATCATTCATTTTATCTGCAGCTTTTATAAGCAAAGGAAGCATTTTACGTTCATTTTCTGTTAATCCACTAAGATCTGCTGTAAGCTTAAAACTCACATATTTACTAAGATTCTTTTCCATTGGAGTCATTTTTTCTTGTGGAATAACAATCTCTTCTTTTTTATCTTCTTTACAAGAAATTACAAGTAGAGCCAATACGGCTATTAATACTAAATTCTTCATTTTATAGTTTTGATTTTAAATTCCGCGAAAGCGATAATTAGTTATTGATAGGTATCAAAGTTAGCCAAATTTTAATTATTTCTCAACAAAATCAGCAATGGGAATATCATTGATAAATACATTATCTAATACCGCCTCTCCATTCTTTATATAAACCAATGCATATGTGTTATCTGGCAAAGAATCCCTTTGCGCTTCCCTATGTGCTAATTCAGCATCATAAGCCTTAGTTTCTTCCATATAAAACTCGTTAAATGGAAATGTAAATTGGACTTCTTTCATATTGGTATTATACCAATCAACTTTAGCTTTAACAAAATCTCCATTTTCTGGAGCTTCCTTTTGAATAGCACTTGCTTTTACAAATCCGAAACTATCATTTACAATAGACACATAAATATCTTGATTAGTCTTCCAATCCATACTGTCAACTTTGAAACTTTCGAGTTCATAATTGAGATAAATGTATTTTCCTTTAAATGGATCTGAAGGGTCTATAGGTTCTGTTTTAAACTTGAATGCTTTTCCTTCATCTAGAATGGTTTCACGATGATTAATCATTTGAGCAGGAATACACAATTGAACTATTGCCAAAATGATAAATAGAATGAATATATATTTACTTTTCATAAGATTATTGTTTTAAGGTTTTAGCTTTAGATTTTTGTTTTCTTAACATGATGTAATTGGTTAAAAAGAAACTTAAACCAACACCAACAAACAGCAATCCTCTAATCACAAAACTCATGTTCGTATCGAAAAATCGACATACAACCAAAGCTGTGATGATAAACAATCCGTAATTTAAAATCCCAAAATGAAACTTATCTGCTCCAATTTTAATTGTCGTAATTCCTAAAGCAAGTATCAAAACATTAACAATGATTGTTCCTACGACCGGCAGATTTAAACCTCCTAAATACAGCAATGCAAATAGGATAAAAACGTATTGAAATAAATTAAACGATTTAATCCAATGCTTATAAAAAGCAAATCCGAGAATCAATACATTTACAATAAATAAAACTAAAGACAAGTAGCTTTCTTGAGCAAAGAATAACAACTGCTCAACAGACCAGAAACCATCAAAACTCATAGTTAGCATCAAAATAACAATCCCTAAAGACCCGAAAATCAG
The DNA here is from genome assembly GCF_000797465.1 of Psychroserpens jangbogonensis. Lineage (GTDB taxonomy): Bacteria > Bacteroidota > Bacteroidia > Flavobacteriales > Flavobacteriaceae > Psychroserpens > Psychroserpens jangbogonensis. The sequence continues at coordinate 210,746 of NZ_JSWG01000012.1, forward strand.
ATAGCCATTTTTACGAAGTTTTTGCGAATCAAAAAACGGAATCTTACCAATTGTATAGAATATACTAAACAATAAGATATACATCAAGAATCCTAATTCAGATAAATCTTTAACAAAAGCTCCTAAAACAATAGTAAAACTTAAAGGATACAACCAGTTAAAAACAGAGGTTATATTATCGTTTGTTTTATGCTTCAGCAATTGAATATAATGTGGCAATGCTATAGCAATTAATACTAAATACATCCATGGTGTCTCATCTGAATAATAGTTGCCATAACCTATTTCATAGGCATAAAAAGTTACAAATACTAGATGTAAAATAGCCAGCATATTTGATTTCAAGAGATAAATCAAAGGAGCACATAATAAAATCCAAGTGAGGACATAAGCACTCAAATCGCCAGGAATATTATAAATCTGACTTACCAATGCAATACTTGATCCTACTGTAAAAAACAAAAAGGTTCCTGATGCTTCTTTCCAAGTTTTACTTTTCTTTTTTAGAATAGAGAACGCAACACTTATCTGACCAATAAGCAATGGTGAAAAAGCAAATAGGGTTTTTGTTGACCTGCTAAAATCATCCCAGTTATGAGCTAGTATTAAAATAACACCTAGCCCAACAAGTAAGGATCCCAACACACCAAAAACCACAAATAATCGATTAGGTGAATTACTTTGCTGTGATTGATAGTATGTTTCGATATTTGCTGCAACTTCTTGAGAAATAACGGCGTTGTTAACCAAATCTGGCAACTCTTTTAAAAGCCTAGAATTCATAATGATACATTTATAAAAATAAGTTAAGTATAAAATTAGAAACAAGAGTACTGAAAGACATAAAATAGACTTCTTAAATCAAGTTTCAAGTTTTTGAATTTAAGTATTAAAAAAAACCTCGCAGCAAAAGCTACGAGGCTTATTGTTAGCAATTTATTTTGCTAACCATCATCAAAACAAAAAAATCATATACACAATAATACCTTCGGCTATTCCAGTAATAATACTCATCCCTAGAATATCCTTGATCTTACTTCTCAAAAAGAAAACTGCACTTAAAATGGCCATAATTGCTGCCAGTAAAATTTCTAAGGCTTCAATTTTAGCCAATAAAAAAGTAATTCCAGTAAATGCTATGGTAATGCCTACAGTTATAAGACAAAATCTTATAATTTCATCTTTAGTATAGTTACCTTCTTTAAAACCTTTTCTTAGATCTCTTAGAATAGAGAGAATGAACAACAACGGCACTACCGATAAGAAGGGCGCGAAAATGATCTTAATTCCTTTAACTATTGTTAAGTCAAAATAAAAAAAGAAAGCAATAGCAGTAAAGGCAAGCAAGCCCGTTACAATAATAGATTGAAAGGTGAATAACAATTCTCTTTTATTAGAATTTGTTCTGGGTTTTGGACTGTCAATGATTGGATTCATAATTTTTAGTTTTAGATGATTTTACTTTTGTTATTTAATAATTATATGGTTGAGGCATTTTAGATGTTAGTGCTCTTTTATAATATTTGTATAGAACAAAAAGTCCTACTGCCGAAATGATATGCTTTAAAGAATGTCCGCTAAACTTGAGGTAATCAAAAACTAGCGCATCAAAATATTCAAGTGTTTTGGCAATTACATAAGCTAGTAGCAAAAACCAGTAGCCATTAACAGCATTAATTTTAAGTCTGAAGCACAGCAAAAGGATAGGTATAATCAGAATTGGATAAAACTGAACAAAAACATAAAGTCTCAGATCTTTTGTAATCAGCCAATAGACTATAGAAGCAATCCCTAAAACCAATAGTGGAAATAATAGGTTCTTCCCAATTTTGTCGTTAATTGATTCACTTATCAATATGGAAAGCAAAGACATAAATGCAACTGTCATTGGCAGTCTATCCCAAACTAAGGTTTCATGATTAGGGTTTAAATGATAATAGCTAGAACCCAAAGCAACAAGCAGAATACTCATAAAAAATATTAAGTACTGAAATCTCTTTTTATTGAATACATTAAGTTTCGTTAAGCCTAATATTCCTACAATCAAAAAAGGAAGGTTTGACAAGACATTCCAAAAATTAGGAATATTAAATATGGTCTTTATGTCTATAAAATTATGATAATCTAAACGCTGTTCAATTGGAGGGAAATTAAAAATAACGATTCCAAAAGCCACAGCAATTACCACAGTCAATATTTCGCCTATATGTTCAAATTTCATTTTCATAATAATTAACTGGTTATAAAAAACACATGTATAGCCAAAGAGAGCAACACTCCGCTTAAAATTCCGTTCACTTTTAAATTGTTGTACAATATATAATTCAGCACGTAACTACTAATTGTCGTTGAGTTGATAAGGTGTGCAAAAATGAGATGGTCTTCTAGTTTTTGTTGCGTGAAATACTCAATCAATTGCATACTTCCAACACTAATTATCATTGTTACGATTAGTAATAGAATTGCTGGTTTCTGATTTTTCCGTTTGTATTCATCAGTGTTTTTAGGCAAAAAATGTTCAATCAAAAGAAAGCGTACAAAAAATAGCATTGGTATTGGAAATAGAATAGACGCTATAATTTTTATGACATCCTTTAAGGTTTTGATTTCGTCATATCCTAGAAACACCAGATATACAAATACCACTACGGAAACGCCTATAGTTATTATAAAGGCAGTATTTACTTGCTTAAGTTTCATCTTAAAAACCTGCAATATTTACTTCTGTTATGGTACGATCTGACAAAAATGAAATCGCATTATTATATCTTTCAATAAGTTCTATTTGAATGGACTTAGAATACATCACTATAACACTTAGGAAAGCGATTAAAATCGTGGTTTTGAAAAAAGTTTTCATACTGTTTTGTTTTAATGATTATGATACAAATGTGCAACGAATAGCTCAACAACAAAACACAAGTTTTACTAAAAACTGACGATTAAATAATTAATAAACAATAAATAAATACTATTTTTATTATATTTTTACTTAAAATACTGACGATTAAATGACTAACCTAAACGCAATAGTTTCCACGTTTTCTACCGAAGAACAACAACAGTTTATTAAATATCTCGAAAAAAAGAACAAGCGAAACGACACCAAAAACATTCAACTATTCACACTACTGGTTAAAGAAGAATTCAACTCTAAAGAGTTGTGCAAAGCCATTTATGAAAGTGACAACAAAGTAGCTTACCATGCACTTCGAAAACGGCTTTACCAATCACTAATAGATTTTATTGCCAATACAAACCTGGAAGAAGAAAACTCTATTGACATGCAAATCATCAAATACATTCTTGCATCCAGAACATTCTTAATCAATAAACAGGCTAAAATAGCATATGCTATTTTAGAAAAAGCCGAAGTAATAGCTCAGGAGCATTCATTATTCCCAATATTAAATGAAATCTATCACACTAAAATTGAGTATGCTTATTTAAACCCTTCAGTAGATATAAATAGCTTGGTTTCGGAGTTTAAAACCAATCAAAAAAACCATTACCTAGAGGAAGAACTCAATATGGTTTATGCAAAAATCAAGCAAACCCTTAATGACATGACCTACAAAGGTCAGGTATTAGATTTTCAAACGATTTTAAATACCACATTAGCAGAACACAACATTAGTCTTAACGATTCGATGTCTTTCAAATCACTTTATCAACTAATGACTATTGTAAGTATTTCGGCTTTTGTGACTAATGATTATTTAAAAATAGAACCCTTCCTTTTAGATACCTATTTAAAGATTCAAACACATAAATTAAAAGACAAGCAGCTCTATTATCATATTCAAATCGTTTATATGATTGCGAATACCTTATTCAGAAACAAAAAATTTGAAGCCTCGTTATCACATTTGGAACAAATGAAGAGTTTAATGGAAGGACAACGAAAAAAGCATTTCAGAGCTTTTGAATTAAAATACAATTTACTGTTATCCCTAAATTTAAACTACAATGGAAATCAAAATAGAGCCATTGAACATCTTGAGAATTTTAAACAATCGAAACATCCTGATACCGAATCGGTTTTAGACATCCAATTAAGCTTGGTTATGTTTTACATACAAGGCTCAAGATTCAAAGAAGCGCATCACATTTTTTCAAAATTTTACCATACTGACAAATACTATACTGAAAAAGCAGGTATTGAATGGGTTATTAAAAAAAATCTTGTGGAAATTATTCTACACATCGAATTAGAAAATATTGATTTGGTTGAATCAAGACTACTTAGTTTTAAGAGGAACTACAATTCCTATTTAAAACAAATTCATCAAGAACGTGTCATAACCTATTTGCAACTCGTTAACCAATATTATAAGCATCCTGAATCGGCAACAACTGATACATTCAAAAATAAGGTTGAAATGTCCTTCAATTGGATAGAAGCTAAACAAGAAGACATTTTTGTTATGAGTTTTTTCGCTTGGCTGAAAAGTAAAATGGAAAACAAACCTCTTTACGAAACAACTTTACAACTGGTAGAAATTGCTCAAAAAAGTTAAATAGACGTTAAAACAAAAAATGGATTAAACTTTTCAAGGCTATTGAAGTCCTAAGTATATCAATTAAAAACAAATATTTTAAAATTATGAAAAAATTAATGCTAATTGCAATTGCTTTATTAACCTTAAACGCAATTGCTCAAGACAAAAAAAACAAGAAAGGACATCTTAAAGATTTATCTACTGAAGAAGTAGCTACTTTAAAAACGAAAAAGATGACTTTACATCTAGATCTTACGGAATCACAACAAACTGAAGTAATGGCTTTAGCTCTTGAAGAAGCAAAACATAAAGAAATTAAAAGAGCTATTCGTAAAGAAAAAAAGGAAAAAGAATCATCTCAGAAACCTACAAAAGAAGAACGTTACACAATGACTAACGAGCGATTAGATCGACAAATTGTAATGAAGAAAAAGATGAAAAGCATCTTAAATGCCGATCAATACGAAAAGTGGGAAACATCGCTTTCTAAGAGAAACAAAAAGAAACGAAAAAGACATCATGATAATAAATCTGATGAAAAACATTAATAATGATTGGTTAGTGTAGTTTAATTAGCATTGGTTTTTTTTAAACCAATGCTTTTTTTATTTGCCATTTTAAATTTAAAATCATTAATTTAGTCACTTAAATTTCTTTCTTAAAATTAACGATGATGAAAAAACTAATAACACTTTGCTTTTTTGCCTTTGCACTTTTATTTAGCACACAAGGATTGGATGCTCAAAATAAATTAGAAATCAATGCAGCTGCTTCTGAAAAAGCTAAAGAAATCCGAAAAACTATAAAGATTAATAACAATCAGTTAGAAGAAGTTTACCAAGCTTATAAAACATATGAAATTACATATCAAAAAATAAGCAGTGATTTACAAGGTAACGAAGCAAAACTGGAAAAAATTAATACTATTTTAGATACTAAACTAAAAGGAATCTTAAGCGAAGAGCAATTCGACAGATACCTTGCACTCTATAGAACAAATCAGTAATCTAAATCATTTATACTACAAAAAAACCTGCTTAACTATAAGCAGGCTTTTTTGTTATAAGCTTTTCGCTACTTTTTCAACAGCAGCAATAGTTTCATCTAAATCTTTGTAGGATAGCGCATCTGTAATGAACCAAGTTTCAAAAGCACTTGGAGCAATATAAATACCCTCGTTTAACATGCCGTGAAAAAAGGTTTTAAATGTATCATTATTACCCTTGGCAGAACTTTCAAAATCTACCACTTCATCTTCAGAAAAATGTATCGAAATCATTGACCCAATTCTATTAATTGTATGTGTAATTCCCGATGCAATCAAAACCTCAGAACAGCCTTTATGTAAATATGCCGTTTTCTCTGCTAAGCGTTGAAATAATTCAGCATCATTATCAATAGATGTTAGCATTGCAAATCCTGCAGCCATCGCTAATGGATTACCACTTAAAGTCCCAGCTTGATATACACTTCCTAGAGGTGCCAAATGATTCATGATTTCTTCACGAGCGGCAAAAGCACCAACTGGAAGACCACCTCCTATTACTTTTCCAAAGCAAATAATATCAGCATCAACTCCAAATAGTTCTTGACACCCACCTTTAGCAAGTCTAAAACCAGTCATTACTTCATCAAAAATCAGTAAAATATCATGAGCATCGCAAAGGCTTCTTAGATCTTGTAGAAAATTAGCTTTTGGCGGAATACATCCCATATTTCCAGCAACTGGTTCTAAAATAATACAAGCAATTTCATCTGGATTAGCTTCAATCAGCGCTTTTATAGCATCTATATCATTATACCTTGCTAATAAAGTGTCTTTAGCAGTTCCTTGAGTCACTCCTGGACTGTTAGGGCTCCCAAAAGTAACCGCTCCACTTCCAGCTTGAATTAAAAAAGAATCGCTATGACCATGGTAACATCCAGCAAATTTTATGATTTTGTCTTTTTTAGTATAACCTCTAGCCAATCGAACAGCACTCATACAAGCTTCTGTCCCAGAATTTACAAATCGGATTTTATCAATATTTGGCACCATAGATACGGCCAACTCCGCTATTTTCGTTTCAATTTCAGTTGGCATCCCAAAGGATGTGCCTTGTTTCGTTTTTTCAATAACTGCATTTACTACTGGCTCAAAAGCATGACCTAAAAGCATTGGTCCCCAAGAATTAATATAATCTATAAAACGATTATCGTCTTCATCATAAACGTAAGCTCCCTTGGCAGATTTAGCAAAAATCGGTGTTCCTCCAACCGCTTTGAAAGCTCTAACTGGAGAATTAACACCTCCAGGAATAACATGCTCAGCATCTTTAAAAAGCGCACTACTTCTTTTGTATAACATAGTATTTATTTTATAATCAAAACCTGACCGATTGACAATTCATTATCAGTAAGATTATTGAGTAATTTGAGTTCATCAACAGTGGTATCATAGGCTTTAGATAATGAATACAAAGTATCACCTTTAATTACCACATGATTGATTTGATTGTTTTTCTTATTTTTTTGAGTAACTTTTTTTCTACCTAAAACTTCATCGTCATACTGATCAAGTTGATAGCGTTCAATTAAACTAATTAGCTTTTCAGGATATTTTCTATCTGTTGCATAGCCTGCAGATCTAAGCCCTTTTGCCCAACCTTTATAATCATCTTCTCTTAATTGGAATAATTTTGAATAGCGACCACGAGTTGTTAAAAATGTAGAATGATCTTCGAATGAAGACTTTGCATGTTTATATTTTCTGAAGCATTCTTGAGACGCATCATCATCATGATATATTTTTTGACCTGTCCACCCATGACACTTAATCCCAAAATGGTTGTTTGCTTTAACCGCTAAACGACCTTTCCCTGAGCCCGACTCCAAAATCCCTTGAGCTAATGTAATACTAGCAGGTATTTTATACATCCGCATCTCTTCTTTAGCTATTTCACTAAAGTTAGCAATATAAGCTTCAGTAGCATTTGCAAAAGATTTAGGTTTTGAAGGTGTTTCAGGCGTTGAAGTCTTTTCAGATTCAGTTTTTTTTGAAACTTGCTCTGTTTTCTGACCACTACCTTTCTTTTTGGTAACAATTTTCCGCTTAGAACCACAACCTAAAACTAAAAACGAAATCATCAAAACAATACTAATTCTCTTCATAAATTTTTAAACGATTAAAGGCTTGTTTTGTTGTTTCAATTTCGCATTCATTCCTACAATTCCCTGTAAACCACCAGTATGAATAGCTAAGATTTTCGAGTCTTTTTTAAAATAACCTTTTGAAATTAAATCATAAATACCAAACATCATTTTACCAGTGTAAATTGGATCTAATGGCACATTATGTGTCTTCTTAAACTGATTTATAAAATGAATCAAATCTTCATTTACTTTGGCATAACCACCAAAGTGATAATCGGTAACAAGTTCCCAATTGGACTTCGTTGCAAATTTAGTAATTTCTTCTCTTAAAAAATCACCTTTTAAGGTCGGAAAACCAATAATTCTCTGATCAGGATCACTAGAATTTATTAAACCTGAAATAGTACCTCCAGTTCCTACTGGACAGCATATATAATCGAATTTCTCATTAACCTCAGTTAAAATCTCTTCGCAACCTTTAACTGCAAACTCATTAGTTCCTCCTTCTGGAATGAGGAAAAAATCACCAAACTCGTTTTCAAGTTCTTCAATAAAACTTTTAGAAGTTTTATCTCTATACGTTTCTCTAGTAACAAATTTAAATTTCATTCCACAAGCCTTCGAAAATGACAATGTAGAATTTAATGTTTTTAAATCCTGAAGCTCTTCCCCTCGAATAACACCTATGGTTTGAAGTCCTTTTTCCTGCCCAGCATGAGCCACAGCAGCTATATGGTTTGAGAAAGCACCTCCAAAAGTCAATAACACCTTTTTATTAAGCGCTTCAGCTTCAATCAAATTGTACTTAAGCTTCCTCAATTTATTACCCGAAACATAGGGGTGATTTAGATATTCAGGCTTTATAAAAACATGATAATCAATTGAAATAAGGTTTTTATCCATAAAATGAAACACTTTATCAAAAAAGTAAATAAAACACTAAATATCTGTAAAAATTATTTATTTTTGAGTAAATTTAGAGTTTACTTAGCCACAGTAGTATCTAGATCTTATAAATCCTACAAAAATTGATTGCAAAATAGTCAATATTGTTATGCCTTAAATTTAAAGATTATGACTAGAAAGATACTTTTCTTTTTTTTATTATTAGCAACAACACCCCAACTAGCTCTAGCACAAGCTCCTGGTAATGACTGCGCATCTGCTGTCCCTATAACTCTTGCTCCTGGTACTGCCGTATCAACAGGCCAACAATCAAATATAGGATTAACTAATGATTATGCATTAATAGGTTGTGGTGTAGGGAACGCTATATTTGTCGGGGGTATAGATGGCGTATACTCTATTGATGTTGTTTTAGGTGGCACTTATACTTTTGAATTCGCCAACTATGGCACTGTATGGAAGTCACTTAGGGTTTATAATTCTTGCCCTCTTACTGCTTGTGTACCTAATGGTATTTTAACTGGTGGTACAAATAATGAGGGAACATCAACAGCGGTCTTGACACCTGGCACCTATTATTTAGTTGTTGACTCACCCGCTGGTACTTTCCAGCCTGCTGTTTTTGAATTATTGATAACAACACCTATTTCAAATAGTGATTGTTCTGGTGCCGTTGAATTATTTTCAACCGTAGACTGTTCCTTTGTTACATATACCAATGAAGGCGCTACGAATTCTACAGGAGAACCTCTTCCAACTTGTGGTAATTATCAAGGTGGTGATGTTTGGTTCACTTATGAGGTAGATTCTGGTGGAGAATTTACTATTACTACTGAAGCTAATGTAATGACAGATAGCGGTATGTCAGTATATTCAGGTACTTGTGGTTCTTTAACTCAGTTAGATTGCAATAATGATTTTTTTGGGTTTGCAAGTATGTCTTCGATAACGCTTACAGGCAGACCACCTGGAGAGATTATTTATGTAAGACTTTGGGAATATGGAAATGACAATAATGGTACTTTTGAAATTTGTGTTACAACACCATTACCTCCTGGCAACAATGGCGTGTATTCAGACTGCCCAAATGAAAGAGGCTTAGAATTGACATCAGATTATACTTGTCCTGCTGGTGTGAATGCAGCAGCTGTAGTTTTTGGAAATCTTGAGAGTGCTCCAACTGCATTTAAACCAAACGGTATCCCAGTCAATTCGGCAGTTTGTAATTTTTCAACATCACTAAGACGATATGAAGAAATAAACTTCACAGTGCCTACAAATGGTGTGTATGTATTTGAAATGACAGCAGCTTCTGGTTTTGATGGTATGGGATATATTGTTCAACAAGGTTTTACACCTGGGGTTTGTGGAGCCGGATTTGTGAGAGTTGATGATGATTCAGGCCCAGGCAATTTACCACAATTAACAGTAACATTAACGGCTGCAACACCTTATACACTTGTTACTACTGAGTATTTTTCAGGTGGCAGTGGAAATAGCCCTTATACTTGGACGATAACTTCTGGGCAAAATGTAAATTGGACTACAGTAATTCCAATAGATTGGTATACTGTAGCCGTTGGAGGCTCTCCTATTACAACAGGAGCAGGTTTTAGCCCTGTAAACTTTCCTGGTTCTGGATTAACAGATACTAGTATTCCTGGGATTTACCCGTATTGGTTTGCTTGTTCTACTGCTCCAACAATAAGAACTCGAGTAGATTACGTGATAGGTAAACATTGGAATGGTACAACAAATGATTGGAATACTCCATCAAATTGGTCTGGAAATTCAGTTCCTACTGATTCTCAATGTATATATATTCCAGCAGGAACTCCTAATGACCCTATTATTGCCGATGATGACAATGGAGATGGTTTTAACCTAAACATTGAAACTGGAGCTTCGCTTACTTTAACATCTAATATTAATGATGACCTCACTGGCTCTACATTAACAATTCAAGATTACATTGCTATACAAGGCACTGGATTATTAACGGTTGGTGATGATGCTAGTTTAATTCAAGTAAATGACACACCTTCTGCTCCGAATAGTGGAGATATCGTACTAAATAGAAATGCTTCTATTAGACTTTTAGACTACGTCTATTATTCCAGTCCTGTTCAAGGGTTTGATGTATCCAATGTTTATGGTGGTTTTACACCCACTCATATTTATGAATGGGAACCAACAACAGCAACAGGTTTTTTAAGTATGCCAGGAAATGTACCTATTATTGTAGGTAATTGGAATAATTTAAATTCTGGAGTCATGGATCTTGGTAAAGGCTATGCGGTAAGAGGCCCTTCTAATCATACAGCAACTTTATCAACAGCAACCTCAGTGTTCACTGGAGTACCAAATAATGGTGTGATTACACAAGCTATTAGCAGTGGTAATTATTCTGGAGGTGGTTTGCTCTACAACCCTTATGGTACAGATAACTTAAGCGCAACTCAACTTGACGATAACTGGAATCTCATTGGTAATCCTTACCCATCTGCTTTAGATGCTGATGCTTTTTTAATGCTTCCAAGTAATAATATAATAGAAGGCGCTGTGCATATTTGGACTCATGGAACAGCTATTGGTAACAATGGAGATTCGTTTTATGATGATTTTGTATACACCTACAGTGCTGCTGATTATATCACTTACAACATATCAGGTAGCAGCTATCCAAATGAGACATTTTTAGGAAATATTGCTTCTGGACAAGGCTTTTTTGTATTGGCTTTAGCAGATAATGAGTCTGGTAATGTAACTTTCAATAACAGTATGCGTGGCAGAACGCATAGTAATACTGAATTTTACAGAACATCTAGCGGAAATGAAAACGTATCAAATACTGACACAATAGAACGTCACCGTATTTGGTTAGATTTAATTAATCAAAACGGCGCATCATCAAACATATTAGTTGGTTATATTGAAGGTGCAACTCAAGAAAAAGACAGATTATTTGACGCATTTACTCGAGAAGTTAATAGCTTAAGCATCTATTCTAAAATTGGAGATGAACGAATGATAATTCAAGGACGTTCATTACCTTTTGATGAAAATGATCAAGTGCCTTTAGGAACAGTTATTCCTCAAGCTGGAGAATATACAATTGCAATAAGTAATGTAGATGGCTTATTTTTAGATGATAGTCAAAACATCTATTTAGAAGACACGCAAACTGGAGTAATCCATAATTTAAGAGCAGCGCCATACTCATTTACAGAAAGTGAGGCTATAGATTACGAAGACAGGTTCATTCTAAGGTATACAGATGATGCTTTAAGTATAAACGAATTGGAATTAAACGCATTAAGTATTATAGCTCCAAAAGGGGAATATATAAAAATCAATTCAGACAGCAGCCCAATAGATGCGGTTATAGTCTATGACCTTTTAGGAAGAGTGATATTTGACAAGAACACTATTAACCAATCTGAATTTGTTTTAAATAACCATAACTTTTCTAGTGGTACATATATTGTTAAAGCAACATTAGCAAATGGTAAATCTAAAGCTCAGAAAATAGTATTAAAACGTTAAGTATTACTATATAAACTTCCAAAAGAGCCTTGACTATTTTAAATCAAGGCTCTTTTGATTTGTTAATACTCCGATTTTAAAAAACCATACCTTTTTAACTTCAAATAAATTGCATTAATCCTTCCTAGGCTAATTACTGAAACATAAATTTTAATCTAAATTTATAAGTATCATAAATACATGGTAATCAATGGCGATAAGGTTTTTATCCAAAAAAAGAAACACTTAAACCAAAAAAAAAAAAAAAATTAAATTTTTGTTAAAATCACAAGTATATTGATTACATTGTTATCGTATTGCTACCCAAATCTATCTGAAATTTTTAACCTCATTTAAGACCCATTAGTATATGGTTTACAGGTCTTATTTTTAAATTTTATAATATGATTAGAAAATTACTTTTTTTAGCACTTACTACACTTCTTTATTGCTCAGTTAACGGACAGACTGTTATTTCTAATCCTAATGACTGTATTCAAGATTATACAATAGAAGCCAAAACTATAGCAGGAAACAATCAACGTGTTGATGATATTCTAATCTCATGGGATTTCAAAGAACTTTCCAAGTTAGAAAATGTAGAACTAAGTTTCCAAGTTCAACCTCTAAATTCTTGCTGGAAAAAGCTTGACGGAAAAATTCGCTCAAGTCTTAAAACATATAAAATTAGAAATTTCATTGAAAACACTAGTGGAAGTCAAAAACTAGAATTTAATAACCTGAATTGCAAATGTTTAAAATGGAAGGCTATAATAATTGACCTAAGAACAAACTGTCAAATTGAAACTGAATGGCAATTTACTAGCTTTTTGTAATTACAAACGAATTAATGCATTTGATGACATGAAAAAAATTACATTTCTCATTATTTTTTCAATTTCGCTTAACTTATCCTTTTCGCAAGGAACTGATATACTAGGTGCTGAACAATTTTGTTCTGGCAATTCTCAATTAACATTTAACAATGTTTATGGTGGCTCAGATTTCACACCTGTTGGCTGTTTAGGCTCAATACCGAATGCTAGTTATTTCTATATGGTAATTGATCAACCAGGAGATTTATATTTCAATATTAATCAAGAGGATCTATTTGGAGCACCTATTGATGTAGATTTTATTGCTTGGGGACCTTTTATCGATCTTAATGATGCAAATACAAGTATTACTTATACAGATTGCCCTACATGTCCTAACAATGCAGGTAATCCTACATTTTACCCTTATGCTCCGGATTATATTACAGACTGTAGCTATGATGCAGCTCCAACTGAAACAATGACTATTTTAAATGCATTACCTGGTCAAATTTATGTTGTATTAATTACTAATTTTGATAGTGATGAAGGGATTATTAATTTCCAGCAAGTTGGAGGACTAGGAACTACAACCTGTTCTATCTTGCCAGTTTGTGGTAATAAATACTTTGATGTAGGCGGTCCAACTGGAAATCATGCAGGTTACGAAACAACGACTATAACACCTTATTTTGCAGGAGGAACTGTAACCGTAGATTTCACACTTGTTGACATTCCAGATCCTGGAGATGTATTAACCGTATATAATGGTCCTAATAATACGTTTCCTGTTTTGGGTATTGTTACTGGACTACCAGCTATATTCACTTCTACAACAGCAGCAAATCCTACTGGAGCTATAACCTTTGAACTCATAAGTAACAATGATACCAACGTTGGTACTGGTTGGGAAGCAGATATCACCTGTACACCACCACCTCCTCCTCCAACTTGTGGCGAAACGTTTTATGATAGTGGAGGTTCTGGAGGTAATTATGTTGCTAACGAAGCACAAGTAATAAACGTTTTTGCTGATACTGCTGGTGATATAGTAACAGTAACCTTTACAGCATTTAACACAGAAAATGGTGCTGATGTATTAACCGTTTATGATGGCCCGAATATTACTTATCCTGTACTTGGAATCTTCTCAGGCACAACGATTCCTGGTCCATTTACCTCTAGTGACCTGTCAGGTGCACTAACTTTTGTTTTTACTAGTAATGCCACTATTGAAAGTAGTGGTTGGACAGCAGATATCACATGTGTAACACCTCCAACTTGTGGCTTTACCTTTTATGACAGTGGTGGGCCAAGTGGAGATTACTTAGCTAATGAATTACAAACCAACACATTTTATCCTGATACGCCTGGTGATCTTGTTACAGCGACATTTACAGCATTTGATATAGAATCATGCTGTGATGATCTATATGTTTATGATGGTCCTGATAGCACATATCCACTCTTAGGTGTTTTTGCAGGAACAACAATTCCAGGGCCTTTTACATCCTCAGATGCCAGTGGTGCATTGACTTTCGTTTTTGATAGTGATAGCTCTGTTCAATATAGTGGTTGGGTTGCTAATTTAACCTGCAGGACTCCCATTTGCGGTACTACAGTTTATGACAGTGGTGGTTTAGGAGGAGATTATTCTGCTAACGAATCCGAAACAACAACCTTATATCCAGATATTGCTGGCGACTTAGTAAACGTAATTTTTTCTGCTTTTAACACACAAAACGGTATTGATGAATTAAGTATTTATGATGGTCCTGATGCAACATATCCATTACTAGGAACATTCTCTGGCACTACAATTCCTGGCCCTTTTACGTCTTCGGACTTAGCCACAGGTGCTCTTACCTTTGTTTTTACCAGTAATAGTTCTATTCAAAACAGCGGTTGGGCTGCAGACGTAATCTGTTTACCACCTCCAACATGTGGTAATACATTTTATGACAGTGGAGGCGCTGGTGGAAATTACTCTGCCTATGAATTACAAACCACAACATTTTTCCCTGATACGCCTGGTGATGTTGTTACAGCAACATTTACAGCATTTTATACTGAAGGATGTTGCGATGATCTTTATGTTTATGATGGTCCTGATAGCACATATCCACTCTTGGGTGTTTTTGCAGGAACTACAATTCCAGGACCTTTTACATCTACTGATGCATCAGGAGCTTTAACCTTTGTTTTTGACAGTGATAGCTCTGTTCAATATAGTGGTTGGGCAGCAGATTTAACTTGTAGCGCTCCCATTTGCGGTACTACAGTTTATGACAGTGGTGGTTTAGGAGGAAATTATTCAGCTAACGAATCGGAAACAACAACCTTATATCCAGATATTGCTGGCGACTTAGTAAATGTAACTTTTACTGCTTTTAACACACAGAATGGTATTGATGAATTAAGTATTTATGATGGTCCTGATGCAACATACCCATTACTAGGAACATTCTCTGGTACAACTATTCCTGGCCCTTTTACGTCTTCAGACTTAGCAACTGGTGCTATTACCTTTGTTTTTACCAGTAATGGTACTATTCAAAACAGCGGTTGGGCTGCAGACGTAATTTGTTTACCACCTCCAACTTGTGGCACTACGTTTTATGACAGTGGTGGCGCTGGTGGAGATTACTCTGCCTATGAATTTCAAACCACAACATTTTTCCCTGATACGCCTGTTGATGTTGTTACAGTAACGTTTACTGCATTTGATTTAGAAACATGTTGTGATGAATTATTAGTGTATGATGGTCCAGACGCAACATATCCCTTACTAGGAACATTTGCTGGAAACACAATTCCAGGACCTTTCACATCTTCGGATGCTAGTGGTGCATTAACTTTTGTTTTTGATAGTGATAGCTCTGTTCAATATGATGGTTGGGCAGCTGACGTAACATGTGCAAGCAACTGCAACTTAAGCATTACAGATACAATCTATCCAATTGGTGCAGACGAATGTACGCTTGACTATACTGAATTAGTTGCTACAACAGGTAACCCATCATTAAATAGAATAGATATATTTTCTGAAAATTTTAATGGAGCAGGTATGCCTACTGGCTGGACTATATTTAATGCAACTCCAAATACAATTTGGACAATTGCAAATAGTAATCAAGCAGGTGGTACTGCTAACGAAGTTGTATTAGATTGGAATTCTGGAACTACAGATACTGGTAATTGGAGACTAACCTCGCCAACTATTGTAATTTCTGGTGAAACAAATTTAGCACTTGAATACAATCAATTCTTTGATTATTATTCAGCCACCTATCCTCACTCTATTTATGTAGAGACAAATGTTGATGGTGCTGGTTGGGTAACACAAAGTTCTAATCTTAATATTGGAGCAGATATTGGTCCTAATGCACCTAATTTGGATTTATCTGCTATAAGTGGAAACAATCTTCAAATTAGATTTAGAATGAATGGGAATCCATTTGGTTTTAATTATTGGTACTTAGATAATATTTTATTAACTGCAGACGGTATACCAACAGCGCCACAAATCACATGGGCCCCAGTCGTTGGCTTATTTACAGACAGCTCCTTAACTACGCCTTATATTCTAAATGATTACGCAGGCACAGTTTATGCAAACCCTAACAGTACACTAACCTATACTGCAACAGAAGATTCTTCTGCATGTACAGATACTATTATTGTTGACAGAAATGACAATATTTGGCTAGGAAATACTAGTGATTGGAATACAGCAACAAATTGGTCATTAGGAACTATTCCAACTGATAGCGAACGTGTAATTATCCCAAATATCACAGCAATACAATCACCATTAATTCTGGGAGGAGCTCCTATACCTCCTGCTGTATCTAGAGCTGGATGTTTGACCATTGAATATGATGGATTTATCGAAATAGGAAATGGTGGAAGATTAATTGTAACCAATAGCATTACTGTTGAAGAAGACCCCTCTCCTGCCATTACTGATGGTAAATTACTCATCAGAAGTGGTGGTAATTTAGTTCAAATAACAGGCGGAGCTATTAACACAAACAACAATAGCGGAGATATCAAAATGCAACGAAGTGTGACAGGTGTTGCATCTGACAGTTATGTGTATTGGTCTTCGCCAGTTGAAGGATTTGACGTACAAAATGTTTCACCGCTTTCTAGCAATATTTTCGAATGGGATCCTACTACATCAGTAGCAGTACCTTATGGTAACTGGATAAATCCAGTAAGTTCTACTATGACTCAAGGAAAAGGCTATATTATTAGAGACATTCTTGGCACTACTCCTGAGGGTGGAACCATCACGCCTCCTGCAACTACATCAGAATTTATTGGAGTACCTCGTAATGGTGAATTAACAATACCTATTTATAGAGGAAATCACCTTCCTGCTGATGGAAACTATCCTGGTGCAGGAAATACGCAAGCAACACCTTTAGATGATAACTGGAATTTAATTGGTAATCCATATCCATCTTCTATTTCGGCAGATGCTTTTATTACCGAAAATGCAGCTTTGATAACTAACGACACCGATCCCAGCATTAGCGGAACAATATGGCTATGGCGTCATGAAAATACGACCAGTATAATTAATGACCCTTTTTATGGTGATTATTACTATAATTACAATGGAAATCAATATGCTGCATATAATTTATCTGGACCAAACCCTAGTGGTTTTAATGGCAACATTGCTTCAGGGCAAGGATTCTTCGTGCTTATGGAAGATATAGCTGGACCAACCTTAAGTGCTGATATCACATTTAGAAATTCAATGAGGTATTTCACAATATCTGGTGATAATGATGCATATGATAACAACAGTTTTTTAAGATCCGCAACTAACGAATCCACTACAACTAATGCAATTGAACGTCATAGAATATGGTTAGATTTAATAAAACCAAATAATGATGCGACATCTATCTTAGTTGGTTATATTGAAAATGCTACAAATGCTATTGATCGTTTATTTGATGGCTATGATTTAAATAAATTTGGGACAAGACTATATTCAATAATTGACGACAAAGAATTTTCAATTCAAGGAAAAACCTTGCCTTTTGATCAAGAGGATAGAGTGCCACTTGGTATAATAATAACTGAAAATGCTATACATCAAATAGCTATAAATACCGTTGATGGTTTATTTGAAAATGAATCACAAGATATTTATCTAGAAGATACCTATACAAATACAATTCATGATTTACGCATATCACCTTATAGTTTTACTTCTGAAAATGGAACTTTTAACGACCGATTCATTCTAAGATATACAAATGATACTCTCGGAATAAATGAATTAGAATTAGGCTCAGGATTAATTATTGTAGCTCCGCAAAACAATTATATTAAAGTAAATTCTGAGCGAAGCTTAATTGAATCAGTCATTGTTTATGACCTTTTAGGAAGAGTATTATTTGATAAGAATTCTATTAACGAATCTGAATTCATTTTAAATAACCATAACTTTTCTAGTGGTACATATATTGTAAAAGCAACATTAGCAAATGGTCAATCTAAAGCTCAAAAAATAGTATTAAAAAATTAAATTTTAATAAAGTTTATAAAATTCCAAAGAGGCCTTAATTTTAAATAATTAGGGTCTTTTTCATTTACATAAGCCTCTCTTTCAAATGAAATATTCTTATAAGCTTTTTTCCAATTTCCATAAACTAAAAGGCGAATCAAAAATTCAATACTATACCATAAATAAAATACAATAATAAGAAGTTCTAATTGCTGTCTTAAATGGATTTTCTCATGGTTCACTAAATTAATGTCAGTTTTCAAACGCCTATGTTTAAGGAAAACGAAAGGGAAAATCGTAATTCCAACATAACCTTTAGGCACCAAATATTTAGAGATTAAAATCATAGTTTATTGCATTCAAAAATCAATCCAATTTCCACTATCTTTGTAATATATGAAGAAAATCATTCCTTTAGAAGAAGGCGATTATTATTTAACACCTGAAGGTTATCGTTGCTTCACAGAACAGTATCTCTTAAAAAGAGGCTATTGTTGTGAAAGTGGATGTAGACATTGCCCTTATGGTTTCGACAAAAACACATTAAAAAAAAAGTAATGCAAACAACACATATCTCTTTTAAAGAACAAATAAAAGAAGGAATACCAAATGTTTTGCCTCAACCAAAGCCTTATGATTCCTCAATAAATCACGCTCCTAAGCGAAAAGAAATATTATCTTCTGAAGAAAAAAAATTAGCATTAAGAAATGCATTACGATACTTTGATAAATCTAATCACGCTGAATTAATTTCAGAATTCAAAAGCGAATTAGATACTTACGGAAGAATATATATGTATCGATTTCGTCCTGATTACGCAATGTATGCAAGACCTATTGAAGAGTATCCTGCAAAGTCTCAGCAAGCAGCAGCTATAATGCTAATGATTCAAAACAATTTAGATTATGCGGTTGCTCAACACCCTCATGAACTGATTACTTATGGAGGGAATGGAGGTGTGTTTTCTAATTGGGCACAGT
Organism: Psychroserpens jangbogonensis; assembly: GCF_000797465.1. Classification (GTDB taxonomy): domain Bacteria; phylum Bacteroidota; class Bacteroidia; order Flavobacteriales; family Flavobacteriaceae; genus Psychroserpens; species Psychroserpens jangbogonensis. The sequence continues at coordinate 230,137 of NZ_JSWG01000012.1, forward strand.
ACAGGTTGACAATGAAATACCTATCAGAAATGAGTGATGAGCAAACTCTCGCTATGTATTCTGGTCACCCAATGGGATTATTCCCAAGTCATAAAGATGCACCAAGAGTTGTTGTAACAAATGGTATGATGATACCTAACTACTCTAAACCAGATGATTGGGAAAAATTTAATGCGTTAGGTGTAACCCAATATGGACAAATGACCGCTGGAAGCTTTATGTATATTGGTCCTCAAGGCATTGTACATGGAACAACAATAACTGTTTTAAACGGATTTAGAAAAATCAAAAAAGAACCTAAAGGCAATCTCTTTGTGACTTCTGGACTAGGCGGTATGTCTGGCGCACAACCAAAAGCAGGTAATATTGCTGGCTGTATAACTGTTTGTGCTGAAGTAAATCCGAAAATCACACAAGTTAGATTAGATCAAGGTTGGATAGATGAGAAAGTTACAGATTTAGATACGTTGGTATCTCGTGTAAATCAAGCAAAGTCTAACCAAGAAACAGTATCAATAGCCTATTTAGGAAATATTGTCGAAGTCTGGGAGAAATTTGACAAAGACAATGTTCATATCGATTTAGGAAGTGATCAAACTTCTTTACATAATCCATGGGCTGGAGGTTACTATCCTGTTGACATGTCATTTGAAGAAGCCAATAATATGATGGCAAATAACCCAGAGTTATTTAAAGAAAAAGTACAAGAAACTTTAAGACGTCATGCTAAAGCAATAAATAAACATACGGCAAAGGGCACTTATTTCTTTGATTATGGAAATGCATTTTTACTAGAAGCTTCTAGAGCTGGCGCTGATATCATGGCAGACAATGGTATTGACTTTAAATATCCAAGTTATGTGCAAGATATAATGGGACCAATGTGTTTTGATTATGGCTTTGGACCATTTAGATGGGTTTGTGCATCTGGAAAAACAGAAGATTTGGTAAAAACAGATCAAATTGCATGTGATGTATTAGAAGAGTTAAAAAGAAATGCTCCTAATGAAATTCAGCAGCAAATGGCTGATAACATTCAATGGATCAAAGGCGCACAAGAAAATAAATTGGTTGTAGGTTCACAAGCAAGAATTCTATATGCAGATGCTGAGGGAAGAATGAAAATTGCTGAAGCTTTCAATAATGCTATCAAAAATGGACGCATAGGAACTGTTATTCTTGGACGTGATCATCATGATGTCTCAGGAACAGATTCTCCTTATCGCGAAACAAGCAATATTTATGATGGCTCTCGTTTTACTGCAGATATGGCTATTCAAAATGTAATTGGAGATAGTTTTAGAGGCGCTACTTGGGTGAGCATCCATAACGGTGGAGGCGTAGGTTGGGGTGAAGTCATAAATGGCGGATTTGGTATGGTTCTTGATGGTAGTAATGATGCAGAAAGACGTTTAAAATCTATGCTATTCTGGGATGTAAATAACGGAATTGCCAGACGAAATTGGGCAAGAAATGAAGGTGCTATTTTTGCCATAAAACGTGCTATGGAAAGTGAACCTAATTTAAAGGTAACGCTTCCAAATTTAGTTGATGAAGATTTACTAGACTCGTTATAACAAACAAAAAAAAATGATATGAAACATTCAAATTATGTTCGCGAACACTTTTTAAGTATTAGTGACGTGAGTAAAAAACTATTTAACATTTTACCATTTCTTATAATTGCCATAATTATTACATCATGCAGTTCCGTTAGAGTTGCCGCGGATTATGATAAAGAAGCCGATTTTAAATCTTATAAAACGTTTGCTTTTTTTAAAACAGGTATCGATAAAGCTGAAATAAGCGATTTAGACAAACGAAGAATATTACGTGCCATTGAGGCCGAATTATTAGCAAAAGGTTTCACAAAATCTGAAAACCCAGACATGCTTGTAAGTATTTTTACGAAATCGCAACAACGTGTTGATGTATACAACAATACTTGGGGATGGGGAAGTTACGGTCCTGGTTGGGGAGGATATGGTCCTGGGTGGGGTTATTACAACCAACCTGTAGTTTCCACACAATCTGAAGGCACATTATTCATTGACCTCATTGATATGGAGAAGAAAGAACTCGTTTGGCAAGGTATGGGAACGGGGTTTATTTCTCAAAAAATGGATAAAAAAGAAGATCAAATCAAAGAATTTGTAATGAAAATATTAGAAAAATATCCACCTGAAGAAAAAAAATAAACAATACAAATTACATTTTAACAAGCATCAATATAATATTGATGCTTGTCTGTTTTATATAATGTGTTTTAAGCTTCACTTATAAAAGCATATATTTGCCGACTTTTAAGCGCGAGTATTATGATATTAGGCCAAACCACTAGAAAAAACTTTACCCAAAATCCGAAAAATGACATTCTTTCAGGTCTAACGGTTGCATTAGCACTCGTTCCTGAAGCAGTGGCATTTGCTTTTGTAGCTGGAATTGATCCTTTAGTTGGACTTTATGGTGCATTTATGATGGGAATAGTTACAGCTCTATTTGGTGGACGACCTGGAATGATTTCAGGAGCCACAGGTGCAATGGCAGTTGTAATGGTGCATTTAATTCAAAAAGGAAACGAAGTAGGTATTAATCTTGAAACTCCAATAGAAAACCTTGGTCTTCAATGGCTATTTATTACTTTATTATTTGTTGGTGGCATCCAAGTATCAGCTGGTATTTTCAAATTAGGTAAGTTTGTTAGACTTATTCCGCACCCAGTAATGATGGGATTTGTAAATGGTCTTGCTATTGTTATATTTCTATCTCAATTAGGCTTATTCCCAAACGCTGTTCCAAAAGACATCTCTATTTGGTCAAATACATCTGAATGGTTTTCAACATTATTTTCTAATGCTGCCTTCTGGAAAATGATGGGCTTCATTGGTTTGACAATGGGAATCATGTATGGATTACCTAAACTAACCAAAAAGATTCCTGCTGCTTTGATTGCTATTATAGTCGTTGCTTGTATTACAATTTTTGGTGGAATTGAAATGAGCACAGTAGGTTCATTTATTCAAGAAGGCGGAGGAAAAGGATTAGAAGGCGGATTACCTACATTTCAGGACCAAATATTTGGACTTTTTAACACCTTAGCTGGACATTGGGATTTAATACTTTCTACAGCTGTTATTTTAGCTGCAGTTGGCTTAATTGAATCCTTGATGACACTCAACCTTATTGATGAAATGACAGAAAGTAGAGGGAATGGAAATAGAGAATGTATTGCTCAAGGTGGTGCAAATATGCTCAACGGACTCTTTGGAGGAATGGGAGGATGCGCTATGATTGGTCAATCAATTATTAATATAGATTCTGGTGGTCGTGGTCGATTATCTGGAGCTGTTGCAGCAATAACTTTATTATGTTTTGTGCTATTTGGAGCACCTCTAATTGAGCAGATTCCTATAGCAGCTCTTATAGGTGTAATGTTTATGGTTGTTATTGGAACTTTTGCTTGGAGTAGTTTTCGAATTATTAGAAAAATCCCATTATCTGATGCCATTGTTTTAATCGCAGTTTCTGCAATAACTGTTTGGAAAGATCTTGCAGTAGCAGTGATTGCTGGTGTAATAATCTCAGCGTTAGTATTTGCTTGGAAAAACGCTACTATGATTAGAGCTCGTAAACGCATACAACCAGACGGGACAAAAACATATGAAATTTGGGGACCGCTTTTCTTTGGTTCTATACAAAATTTTACTTCAAAATTTGATGTAAAGAGTGACCCTCAGAATGTTGAAATAGATTTTATTGAATCTAGGGTGAGTGACCACTCTGCATTAGAAGCAATCTTTAACTTGGTAAACAAATACGAAGCTGAAGGAAAATCAATAAAGCTTAGACATTTAAGTGAAGATTGTAAGATTTTGCTGTACAAAGGAAACCCTAAATTTAAAGAAGTAATTGTTGAAGACATTGACGATCCAAGATATCATTTGGCTGCTGATCCAGAAAAATTCACTAAACCTTTATCTGAATATAACGTATAAAAAAAGCGACCAAATTTTGGTCGCTTTTTTCTATATGATTATTGGATTATAAATCTTTTGCCAAGTCTAGATATTTTAAAAACTGTTTTTCAGTTAAAATTTCTTTCATTTTGGCCATAACGTATTTATCCATTTTAGCTTGCTTATCTCCTTGAATTTTAGCACCACTATCAGCACCTACCCTACTCATTTTTTCTCCTGCCTTAGCAAAAAGAGCATACACTTGCTCTTGCTGTTTTTCATTTAAACCTAATGGACGTATTAAGCTAGCAGTCTTCTTTTTCGCACTAACTTCAGTTTTAGTTTTATCAACACTAATAGACTGTACTTCTTTTTTCATTTTAGCCTGAGCAGTTACAGATTGATTTCCTGCAAACAAAAATAAAGCTGTGGCAATAAGTAAAATATTTTTTTTCATAATATAGTAAGATAAATTAATGGTTCAATATACAAAATTTGAAATACTTCACACATTAATATTTTTAAAAACGAGGGATTACACGAGGAAACGCAATTGTATTACATAACAATATCATTCTTCCATACATAAGCTTCTGGTATATCTGTATCATCAATAAGTTGTCTAATATCTATTTCGATACCTCTACTCATATCTGTTATTGGAATATCATTAGGCCCACCTTCAAAAGGGTTTTCAGTATTCTCTCCAATAACTTCCATGGTATGAAATACCCATGCTAATAAAGTGCTAAAGGGAATTGAAAACCACACAAAATGATGCGCTATAAATTCTTGAATGCGATGTAAAGTGGATGTATGAGACACATGATTTACCAAATCATCAACAATGTGTTCACCTATAGATTCAAATTCTTGCATGATACCAAAGGGTAAAAGAATGATAAAAATCCAAACAAACATATAATTTAGCGTTGCAAATTGCCTTGGATATGGGAAATTTTTGATACGCTCACTTTTTCCTTGTAGAGTATAAAATTCGACTAATACATTAGCCATTTCCATATGCCTAAAATCTTCTATCAAGCCAACATTCATCAATTCTTTAAGACGTCTAGATTGTACTCCAAGTAATTGTGAAGCTTTATTGCCTTTAGCAAATATTTCTTTATATTCTTCTTCTGAAATATAACCTTTAATAGCGTCTTCAATTGGAGTTTCATCTTCACAAACTCGAAAATGAGCTTCTTTAAATTCTCTAGTAGATCGCTTCTCCTTAAGATGCATTTCCCAAGGCTTATCTTGTCTTAACATGTAACGTAATGCAGTTAACCAAGCTACATGACGATGTACAAGTTCTCGCTTTATTGATTGTAATTCGTTATCACTTAATTTAGACGATGCATGTGTATTGGTAATGAAATCTTTAACCATTATAGTCCAAGAGCGAGATGTATTAACAATGCCTCCCCAAATTTTACGTGCTTCCCAAAGACGGTCATAAGATGCATTATTTTTAAAACTAACTATAAATGCTACTGCAGTACCTAAAACGCCTAAAGGAAGCCAAGGCAAATGCAACCACTTTAATCCAACTATATCAAATAAAAGAACAGGAACAGTTGCTAAAATAAGAAATAGGAAAATATGGCGACGTGTCCATTTTAAAACACCTCTAACAGGAAATATTCTCTTTGTATACATGAAATAATATTATATCACGTAAGATACAAAAGACTAGTAATTAATCAAGCTTTCTATTTTAGTCTTTACTTTCTCCGTTGAAGGAATCATCGTTTGTTCTAAGGTTGAATTTAAAGGAATCGCTGGCATATTTTCACTACCAATTGTCATTACTGGTGCATCTAAATATTTAAAACACTCTTCTTGTATTTTTCCAGCTAAAGCTCTAGCAAAACTATTATTAGAAGGTTCTTCAGTAACTACTAAACATTTTCCTGTTTTTTTAACCGAAGCCATGATAGTGTCTTCATCTAAAGGATACAAAGTCCTCAAATCAATAATTTCAATTTGATCACGCATTCCTAATTCTCCAGAGGCATTGTAAGCCCAATGGACTCCCATTCCATATGTAACTATTGTAAGTGTTTCTAGATCATCTTGCTTCCAGATTTCTTGTAGTACCCAAGCTTTACCAAATGGCAAAACATAGTCTTCAGAAGGCTCAACAGATGTTGCTGTTAACGTTCCAGGAACTTTTGACCAATACAAACCTTTATGCTCTAAAATCACGACTGGATTTGGATCATAATAAGCGGCTTTCATCAAGCCTTTTAAATCGGCTCCATTACTTGGATAAGCTATTTTAATTCCGCGTATATTAGTTAATACACTTTCTACAGAAGACGAATGATAAGGTCCACCACTACCATAAGCGCCAATTGGTACACGAAGAATCATGCTTACTGGCCATTTCCCGTTAGAAAGGTAACAGCTGCGACTCACTTCTGTAAACAACTGATTTAGTCCTGGCCAAATATAATCAGCAAACTGAACTTCAACAATAGGCTTTAATCCAACAGCACTCATACCAACCGTTGAACCAACGATAAAGGCTTCTTGAATTGGTGTATTAAAAACACGATCATCTCCAAATTTTTGAGCTAACGTAGCTGCTTCTCTAAACACACCACCTAATCGTCCGCCAACATCTTGTCCATAAAGCAAACATTCTTTGTGCTTTCTCATGAGCTCTTCAACTGCGAATAATGCGCAATCTACCATAACTACTTTATCAGCACCTTCGGGAGATCGAACTCCTTTTTCTTCAGTAATTGGTGTTGGCACAAAGTCATTTGTAAATAAATCTTCAGGCTTTGGATCTTCAGCTTTTAATGCTTCTTTAAAATCACTTTCTACTTTCACTTTCGCAGAATTCTCAATGGCATCAACTTCTTCAGATGAAAACCCATTATCTAATAATTGTTGCTTAATTACTGGATAAGGATCACGAGATCTTGCTTCTTCCAAATCATCACGATACCATTCCATTCGTACACCTGATGTATGATGGTTTAATAACGGAACTTTTGCATGAATTAAAAATGGCCGACGTTCTTTACGAATAGTAGCTATAACCTTTTCAACAGCTTCATAGCTTTCTATAAAGTTGGCACCATCAATTGAAATTGCATCTAAACCATGAAATCCTTGAGCATATTCAAAAGCATTTTGTGCTCTAGTTTCAGCTGCATTAGCAGAAATATCCCAACCGTTATCTTGTACTAAATACAAAATTGGCATTTGCTTTAAAGCAGCCATTTGAAAGGCTTCAGAAATTTCACCTTCGGTAACTGAAGCATCTCCTAAAGAGCAAACTACAAAAGGTAAATCTTTAAGTGTTTTATCGTCAAGACCTTGAAGTTCTTTATATTTCATTCCCATAGCAACACCAGTAGCAGGAATAGTTTGCATACCAGTTGCAGAGGATTGATGAGGAATCTTAGGTTTGTCATCATCCTTTAAACTAGGATGGCAATAATATGTTCTTCCTCCAGAAAAAGGATCAGCTTTTTTGGCTAATAATTGCAACATTAAATCATAAGGTTCTAATCCAAATGATAATAACATAGCATCATCTCTATAATATGGAAAGGCATAATCCTGAGGTAATAATTGCATTCCTAAGGCTGTTTGAATAGCTTCATGACCTCTTGATGTGGCGTGCACATATTTTGAAACCTGTTTGAAATTCGCTTCATATAATTCTGCCATAGACTTGGCAGTACACAAATTTGAAAACCCTTTTTTTAGTATCTCTTTATTCATCATAATTCCTATAAAACAGGTAATTCTTTATTTATATTTTTCTGTTGGTATCGAATTGCTCAAAGTAATCAGCAACGCGACGTACAAAGCTTCCTCCAAGGAATCCATCTACCACTCTATGATCAAATGATAAGGATAGATACATCATGCTTCTAATAGCAATTTCATCGCCTTTTTCTGTGGTAATCACTTCAGGTCGCTTCTTTATAATTCCTAAAGCTAGGATAGCAACTTCTGGTTGATTGATAATTGGTGTTCCCATGACACTACCAAAGGTTCCTACATTAGAAATCGTGAATGTGCCACCTTGAATATCATCAGCTTTCAAATTATTTTCTCTAGCTCTTTTTGCAAGTTCATTAACATCTTCAGCTAAACTTTTCAAATCTTTTGTATCAGCATTTCTAACCACAGGGACAATTAAATTTCCACTAGGTAATGCTGTAGCCATACCTATATTAATATCTTCTTTAACAATGATATTTTTGCCATCGACTGAAGCATTGATATTTGGAAAATCTTTAACTGCTTTTGCAACAGCCTCAACAAATAATGGTGTAAAGGTTAAGCGTTCTCCATGTTTTTCTTGAAAAGGTACTTTGTTTGCGTTTCGCCAATTTACCATATTGGTTAAATCTGCCTCTACATATGCTGTAACGTGTGGTGATGTATGTTTTGAATACACCATATGATCTGCAATCATTTGACGCATACGATCCATTTCAATCACTTTGCCTTTTCCTTTATCAAATTTTAATTGTGGAATGCGATACGCTGTTGGGTCTTGTTGAGAAACAGGCTGAGCAAATTTAAACGGTCGACCATCTTCTATATACTGAAAGACATCACTCTTGCGCAAGCGATCGTCATGACCAGTAGCTGGAATTCTCGCTAATTCTTCAAAACTAATATGATTTTCTTTGGCAATTTTGATTATTAATGGCGAAAAGAATGTATTCGAATTTGACACGCTAAATTGGTCTGAAGAGACAACAGAAGTAGGCCTTGGTCTTTTTGATGTTTTAGGTTTTTCTCCTTTTGTTTGTTCGAGTTTACTATCTGCTTTTTTAGACGTTTTTTTAGACGCTGAAACTTCACCGTTTGTTTTAATTATGGCGATAGTTGCTCCAATTTTAATAACATCATTAGCATTATATAAAATCTCCTCAATTACACCTGAAACTGTTGAAGGCACTTCAGAATCGACCTTATCTGTAGCAACTTCTAAAAGCATTTCATCTTCTTCTATGGTATCACCAACATTTTTGAACCATGTAATTATGGCTGCATCAGTTATACTTTCACCCAATTTGGGCATTTTAAATTCAACTCTTGACATAGTTATTTTTTCATAAAATCACGAAGTGTTTTATAAACATCTTCTTGTACTTTCATATGTTCTGGGACTTCTCTCAAAGGCTCAGCTTCTTTTAAACTTTCGTGGCAATCCGCTGGTAACTGTTGGTATAATTGTGTGCCTTTTGTTTTCCATTCAATCATTTCATCACTCACTTCTTTAATCACTTTTGCTGGATTACCAACTACTAAACTGCGCTTTGGAATAATAGTTTGAGCTTTTACAAATGCCATTGCACCTACTATGGATTCGTCTCCAATCTCGGCATCGTCCATAATTACAGTATTCATACCAATAAGGCAATTTCTACCTAAATTAGCGCCATGAATAATGGCTCCATGACCTACATGTGCACTTTCTTTAAGTGTGATAGATTTCCCTGGAAACATATGGACTGTACAATTTTCTTGCACGTTCACACCATCTTCCAAAATTATTTGTCCCCAATCTCCACGAATTGCAGCACCTGGACCAATATAACAGTTCTTTCCTATAATGACATTACCTGTAACAGCAGCCAAGGGATGCACGAAACTACTTTCGTGAACAACTGGTGTATAGTCTTTAAAACTGTAAATCATTCTTATTTAAATCCTTTTAATTTTTCTTTTGTAAAATCTGATAGCACTAATCGTCCGCTTGTTTCCGCACGTTCTGCTAACAAATCATCCCAATCATCAGTGCCTTTCCAGAATACTTTTTTCATTTCCAACATTGCTTCTGTATTATAGGTACATAAATGTTCAGCAGTTACTTTTACAGCGTCGTCAAGTTCTTCTGTATTCTCATAAACATGTGTAAATAAACCTTTCTGTTTTGCCCATTCCGCAGGATAAAACGAATTGGCATCAATGGCTATTTGTGACATCGCACTTAATCCCATTTTGCGTTCGATTGCTGGTCCTACAACAAATGGACCAATACCTATATTCAATTCACTCAACTTGATAGCCGCGAATTTTGTTCCCATACAATAATCTGTTGAAGCCGCAAGACCTACTCCTCCTCCAACTGTTTTTCCTTGAACTCGTCCAATAATAAATTTTGGACATTTACGCATCGAATTAATCACATTTGCAAACCCAGAAAAGAATACTTTTCCTGTTGCTGCATCATTAATATTTATAAGTTCCTTAAAACTCGCACCAGCACAAAAAGTTCTATCGCCTCCACTTTTTAAAACAATGACCTTGATGGCATCGTTTTCTCCTGCTTCTGTAATTGTCTGAGCTAGTTTAGCTAATATATCTCCAGGCAAGGAATTATGAGCTGGGTGAAAAAATTCAATATATCCTACTGCGTTTTCAATCGTTTGTTTAACGTATGGTTGTGTCATAATTATAATACTCCAAATTGTTCAAAATGATGATTTAAGTGCTTTCGCTCCATTAAAGACCATTCGTATCTATTTAATTCTCCAAAAACCACATTACTTAATGTGGCATCTGGATGTTCTTTAAAAAATTCTAAATATGCTTCTCTTTCCTCCTTAAACCTAATAATTGCAGTTGCTAAATCATCATATTTTAAGGTGTCGAGTGTGTCCTTTTCTAGTAAAGGGAATCTTGTGTTCTTCGGAAACTTATCATAGTTATATAAACTGTTTTTAACCTTCTCCAGAATTTTTTCAGGTGTGGCCACTTCAAAATCTTGAATCTTTCCAGCTGCAATTTGATAGGTATACTCCAAATGCTCTATCATATGCTGAGGTGTCATAATTCCCCATTTTGGTTTTGTCTCTTCAGTAAGCTTAGATAAACATTCAGTGATTTTGTCTTCAGTCATTTCAACAAACACTTCTTGTTTTTTCTGAACCATGGTTAGTATGGTTGCAATCGCTACTAATTCATCTTCAGCATCAAATACTTCTACATACCATTTTACGATTCCGCTAGGATGCTCTGCCGAAGCCACATCACGATCTACTTTTTGTTTACAGGTCAATCTCACATAAACAGTATCGTTATGATATAGTGGGCGTAAAAAACGGCATTCTTCTAGTCCGTAATTTGCAGCTACAGGTCCTTTGTTTGGATACACGAATAATCCAGCTGCTGCTGAAATAATGAAATAACCATGAGCGGTTCTTTTTTTAAAAATACTCCCATCTAACGAGGTAATATCTGTATGCGCATAGAAATGATCCCAAGTTAAATTCGCAAAGTTGATGATATCGGTATCTGTAAATGTACGCTTGTGTGTTTTGAGTGACATTCCTGGTTGGATATCTTCCCAATGATATTTAAATGGATGCTGTTCTGCTTCCTTATATTTTGCATTCTGCTGATAAATACCAGTGATTTCTGTAATCGTTGTTGGCGAGCCTTGAATAGCAGTTCGTTGCAAGTAATGTTTAATTCCACGCATTCCTCCCATTTCTTCACCACCTCCAGCACGTCCTGGACCACCATGAACTAAATATGGTAATGGTGAACCATGACCAGTACTTTCTTTAGCGCTTTCTCTATTAAGCACTAGTATTCTTCCGTGGTGACTAGCTGCATTAATAACATACTCTTTGGCTATTTTATCATCATTAGTTACAATGGAAGACACTAAAGATCCTTTTCCCATTTGTGCCAATGTAATAGCTTCTTCAAGGTTTTTATATGGCATTATGGTGCTTACTGGTCCGAAAGCTTCACGCTCATGAATCACAGTATTTTCGAACGGATGATCTGTTCTCAATAAAATCGGACTAATAAAAGCACCTTTTTTGGCATCTGCTCCAATAGTTTCAATTTCATCTATATCACCGTAAACAATTTGTGCTTCCTTAGCTAAATCGTTTACAGAATCTCTTACCGCTTGAACTTGTTGATGACTAACAAGCGATCCCATTCTAACTTCTTTTAATCTTGGATCACCTATAGTTACTTTATCAAGTGCTTTCCCTAAGGAAATTTGTACATCTTCAACTAAATTTTCAGGAACAATAATTCTTCTAATAGCAGTACATTTCTGTCCAGCTTTAACAGTCATTTCTTTACGAACTTCTTTAATAAATAAATTAAATTCTGGTGTTCCTGGAACAGCATCTTCTCCTAAAATAGATGCATTCAAAGAATCAGCTTCCATGGTAAATGGCACAGATTCTTGAATTAATCTAGGATGTGCTTTTAATAATCGTCCAGTAGATGCAGAACCTGTAAAGGTTACCACATCTTGAGATTCTACTGTATCTAGAATTGTTTTTACTGTTCCATTTATGATCTGCAATGCACCTTCAGGTAAAATTCCAGAGTTTACAATTTCTCTTGCAACGGCTTCAGCTAAATATGATGATGATGGTGCAGGCAAAACGACAGCTGGGACTCCAGCCATCCAATTCACTGCACATTTTTCTAACATTCCCCAAACTGGGAAATTAAATGCGTTGATATGTACAGCAACCCCTTTTTTAGGCACCATAATATGATGCGCCATAAAGCGTCCACCACGAGATAAATCGATAGCATCGCCTTCTACATGATAAGGTTGATTAGGAAATAGTTTTCTTAAAGATGCATTGGCGAATAAATTCCCAAAACCACCTTCAATATCAATCCAACTATCTACCTTAGTAGCACCTGTTCTGTAACTTAACTCATAAAACGCATCTTTTCTTTTTGTAAGATATAATGCCAATTTCTTAAGCATGTTTCCACGTTCTTGAAAAGTCATTTTACGGAGTTGTTCTCCTCCTTTTGTTCTACCGTAATTCAAAATTTCGGGAACATCTAGACCTTCAATGGCTACACTAGTGAATGCTTCACCAGTAATGGCATCTAGAATTGGTGTTCCTTCTTCTTTTCCTGTTGTCCAATTACCTTGAACATAATGTTGTATTTTTTCCATAATAACTCTTTATGCCATTATTCTTAAGATTCTTCCTGTGATTTTCCCTTCAATAGATTTTATATAACCATCTACAATTTTATCCATTGGCACTGGTGTATTCCCTGGGAAATAGTCTTTATATTTTTCAAATGAATCTTCAACTAAATCTGAACAGACCACATTAATACGTTTTCCATCTTCTAATTCTAATGCCACAGCTTTAGCAAAACTATTAATTGCGCCATTAACCATAGCTGCGCTTGTTGTCATATCTACTGGATCATCAGCTAAGATTCCGGTAGAAAGAGTAATTGAACCTTCTGAATTTAGATAATCTTTCCCTATGCGAACCACATTAACCTGTCCCATCATTTTGCTTTTGATTCCGATATAAAAATCTTCTTCGGAAAGCTTATCAAACTTGTCCCATTTAGCATCACCAGCAATTGCAATAATAGCATCTAATTTACCAACGGATTCAAACATCGATTTGATAGATGACGATACTGAAAAATCGACCAAAACATCTCCTGAGTTTCGTCCAGCAATAAGCACCTCATGTTTTTGAGATAAGCGCTCACTTACTTTCTTTCCAATGGTTCCGTTTCCTCCTATTATTAATATTTTCATACTAAACGCGTTCAATAATTGCAGCATAACCTTGCCCAACACCAATACACATTGTAATCAATGCATATTTTTTTTGTTGTTCATGCAATTCTAAAGCTGCTGAATATGCAATTCTTGCTCCAGTTACTCCTAACGGATGTCCGATAGCTATAGAGCCACCATTTGGGTTTAATCTTGAATCATCATCTGCTAAACCCCAAGCACGAGTACACGCTAAGGCTTGAGCTGCAAAAGCTTCGTTTAATTCGATAATATCCATATCATCCATTTTCAATCCTGCTTTTTCCAAAGCTTTATTGGACGCTTGAACTGGACCAATTCCCATAATTCTTGGTTCTACACCAACCACAGCAGAACTTACGATTCTTGCTAAAGGTTTTAGATTATATTTTTTTACTGCATCTTCAGAAGCAATTATCGTTGCTGCAGCACCATCGTTTAATCCAGATGAATTTCCTGCTGTTACGCTTCCTCCTTCTTTTTTGAAGGCTGGACGTAATTTCCCTAACACTTCTAATGAGGTTGTAGGTTTTACAAATTCATCTTTAGAAAATAAAATTGGATCTTTTTTACGTTGTGGAATTTCAACAGTAATAATTTCTTTTGCTAGTCGGCCATTTTCTTGTGCTTTTGTCGCTTTCATTTGGCTCCAATGAGAAAATTTATCTTGATCTAGTCTCGATATAGCATATTTTGCAACTAAATTTTCAGCGGTATTTCCCATACCATCTGTTCCATACAATTCTTGCATTTTAGGATTGATGAAACGCCAGCCAAATGTTGAATCATACATTTTCGAATCCCCTCCAAATCCAGTTGATGGTTTTGACATTACGTATGGACCACGTGTCATATTTTCAACACCTCCAGAAATGAATACGTCTCCATCACCAGCTTTAATAGCACGATTGGCATGAATAATTGCAGACAATCCTGAACTACATAATCTATTTACTGTTTCTCCAGGCACTGTAAATGGTAAACCTGCTAGTAACGAAGCCATTCTTGCAACGTTTCGGTTATCTTCTCCTGCTTGGTTGGCACAACCCATAATGACATCATCATAGGCTTCTTTTGGAATATTTGGATTACGTTTAACTACTTCAGAAATCACCAAAGCACCTAAATCGTCTGTACGAACAGCTGACAATGTCCCTTTATAATTCCCTATTGGAGTTCTAACTCCGTCTATGATGTATGCTTCTTTCATATGTTAGTTATTTATTCTTCCCAATCTTTTTGTGTTCTGTATACGACACCTTTAAATAAGGCTACTAATTCGTTACCACGTTTCACTTCAATAATATTGAAACCTAGTTTATTATTTACTTTTTCTATTACTGATTCTGCAATCAAATAATCCCCTTCACTAATGGCTTCAATGTGGTTGATACTTGTCTCTATTGAAACTGCATATTTACCATGTGTATTGGCCGCAAATCCAAATGCCGTATCTGCAAGTGAATAGCTAATTCCACCATGAGCTTTGTTCATGCTATTAAGCATTTCTTTCCTAATGGTCATTGCAACTTTACAATGTCCTATTTTACATTCTAAAATCTCAATACCCAACCATTGACTATAGGCATCTTGACTTAACATTTTATATGGAATCTGCTCTCCTTTCATCTAAAAGAAAGTCTTATTCTCTCTGTTCATTTTACGCAATAACGGGCTACAACGATAACGATCTTCATGATATTCGTCGTATAATTCATCTAATTTAGACACACACCAATTGATTCCTTTTTCATCTGCCCAAGCTAATAACCCTTTAGGATAATTAACTCCTTTGGTCATTGCATTATCAATATCTTCAGCTGAAGCAATTTTTAAAAATAGCGCATCTGCTGCTTCATTGATTAACATCACTAAAACGCGATTAAATATACTTTGCGCTAATTTCTCATCTTCTATTGGAGTTGGTTTTGTAGCGCCTTCTGTATAATCGTAATAGCCTTTTCCAGATTTTCTGCCTAAATAACCGGCTTCTGAGAAGCGCTTTTGAGTAAATGCAGGCTTATATCTTGGGTCAAAATAAAATGCTGTAAACACGGTTTCTGTTACTGTGTAATTAACATCATTACCAATAAAATCCATCAATTCAAATGGTCCCATCCTGAAACCTCCTAAGGTTTTTAAACTCCAATCGATGGTTGCAAAATCTGCAAGCCCTTCTTCATATATTCTTAATGATTCTCCATAAAATGGTCTAGCAACTCTATTCACAATAAAACCAGGAGTATCTTTAGCAACAGCAACTACTTTTTTCCAATCGGAAATAATTTTAACAGAAGTATCCAAAACAGCGTTTGATGTTTGTATCGCCGGAATCACCTCAACCAATTTCATTAAAGGTGCTGGATTAAAGAAATGAATCCCGATACATCGTTCAGGTTTCTGTAATGATGCAGCTATCGATGCTATAGACAAGCTAGATGTGTTTGATGCAATGATGCAATCGTCTGACACATAACTCTCTAATTCTGAAAAGACCTTTTGTTTAATATCGATATTTTCAATAATCGCTTCAATAGTAAGGTTTGAATCTTTTAAAGCTTTCAAACTATCTACATAGGAAATATTAGATTGAATTCTATCTTTTTCTGTAGAATCGATTCGCCCTTTTTCAATAAGGCGCAATAATATTTTTTCTAAAGCGGCTTTAGCTTTATCCAAAGCAGCTTGATTTGTATCGTATAATTTAACTCTACAACCAGCAGTAGCAGCCACTTGAGCGATACCACTTCCCATTGTTCCTGAACCTATAATGCCTACGTTCATATTATCTTCCTTTGAATTCTGGTTTTCTTTTTCCTATAAATGCGGCAACGCCTTCGGCATAATCTTCACTTTGGGCTGCTTCAATTTGTAATTTCGATTCTAGAGCTAATTGGTCTTCTAGTGTATTGGTCATTGATGAATTGAATAATTCTTTAATGAACCCTAAAGCTTTGGTTGGCATATTAGCCAATTTAATAGCTGTTTTATCAATCTCTTCTCCGAAACTTTCTAATGATACAACTTTGTAAATCATACCTAAACGTTCGGCTTCTTGGGCAGATACTTTATCGCCTAACATGGCTAAAGCCGATGCTTTTTGGAATCCTATTAATCGTGGTAAAAAAAATGTACCTGCACTATCAGGAACCAAACCAATTAAACTAAAAGCTTGAATAAAACTCACTTTCTCATGAGCTATAACGATATCACATGCCAAAGCAATATTTGCTCCAGCTCCAGCTGCGACTCCATTAACTGCTGCTATAATTGGTTTCTTTATAGATCGTATTCTTGTAATGATTGGATTGTAATGTTCTTCGAGAATCTTTTTAAATCCTGGATTTAAATCTGGATCTGTGACTTCCTTTAAATCTTGACCTGCACAAAATGCTTTGCCGTTTCCGGTAAGTACTATTGCTCTGACCTGATCATTTATCTCACAATCATCCATAATAGATTGTAGACTTAAAGCCATTTCACGATTGAAACTATTAAAAACTTCTGGTCTGTTAAACGTAATGTACGCGACCTTGTTTTCAATTTTTAACTGTATTGAATTACTGCTCATACCTGTTTTATTTGGCGTTAAGAATAAAGGCTTTGTTGGAGCTACTTAAAATTAAAATTTTAAGAGCGACTGCCGAAAGCCTGACCTTTGGGTAACGCTATACCTATTTTAAACATTTAAAATAGTCGAATGGTTCTTGGCAATCCTCACACTGAAATTGTGATTTGCATGCAGTTGAACCAAATTGACTGACTAATCTCGTATTCTGAGAACCACAATTCGTGCATTTCACTAATCGCTTCTCATTTAATAACACATCTTTATCTGCTTGTGCTTCTAAAGGTGCTGCTATTCCGTAATCTTCTAGAGCTTTTCTTCCTCTTGGTGTAATCCAATCGGTTGTCCAAGCAGGATGAAGAATCAAATCAATTGTAGATTTGTAACCTTCATCTTTTAGTGCTTTTTTAATATCATCTCCAATCACATCCATTGCAGGACAACCACTATAGGTTGGTGTGATTTCGACTTCGACTATACCATTAATAATCTGTGCAGAACGTACAACTCCCATATCCATAATTGACAATACTGGAATTTCTGGATCAGAAACTTGCTCAAGTATTGGAATTAAAATTTGGTCGATATGTTGTTCTGTTGTTGTCATGTTACCATTCCATATTCGGATACGTGCGTTGCATGTATTGCAAATCACTTAATAAGAATCCTAAATGTTCTGTATGAATCCCTTCTTTACCTCCTTTTTGAAACCATTTGGATTCTGGCGTTTGAAGGTTAGCTTCTTCTAATAAATCGCTTACGCTTTTGTAAAACTCATCTTTAAGTTTAGTAACATCAACACCTAAACCTTCTACTACCATTGCTTTATCTGCTTCTGTTTGATGAAATAATTCATCAGTATACGCCCACAAATCATTGATAGCTTCTTGCATTTTTTTATTACTTTCCTCAGTACCATCTCCTAAACGTCTTACCCAATCTGAAGAAAAACGTTCGTGATAACTTACTTCTTTGATACATTTATTAGCAATTGCTGATAGTGTTAAATCTGCGCTTTTTTGTTGCTCTGCTAAAAATGCTAAATGATACACATCAAATAAAAACTGACGGCCAATTGAGTACGCGAAATTTGTGTTTGGTTGTTCTACCAACAACACATTTTTATACTCACGCTCTTTTCGAAGCATAGCAATATCATCTTCATTTCTTCCATCACCAGCAATTTTTGCTGCGTATTGAAAATAGCTGCGCACTTGTCCGAATAAATCCAGTGAAATATTAGTACAAGCGATATCTGTTTCTAAACTTGGTCCATGACCACAGAGTTCTCCCATGCGTTGTCCTAGAATAAGGCTATTATCTGCGATACCAAGAATGTAATTATATAGATTCTCTTTCATTACATGTGTTTTACTTCGTCTGGTAAATCATAAAAAGTTGGATGACGATACACCTTATCTTGAGCTGGTTCAAATAATTCGCCATTATGCTCAGGGTTTGAAGCTGTAATATTTTTAGATTCTACAACCCAAATACTTACACCTTCATTACGTCTTGTATAGACATCACGAGCATTCTCTAGAGCCATTTCTGCATCTGCTGCATGGAGGCTACCAAAGTGCCTATGTTCTAATCCGTTTTTACTTCTTACGAAGATTTCCCAAAGTGGCCAGTGTTTTTTTGACATGACTTTATGTTTTTTTAAACTGCTTGTTTTTGTTTTCTTTCTTGTTTCTTCTCGGCATAAGCCATTGCTGCATCACGAACCCATTCACCTTCTTCCCATGCACCAACTCTAGCTTTCATTCTTTCTTTGTTGCAAGGCCCATGACCTTTAACAACTTGCCAGAATTCGTCCCAATTAATATCGCCAAAATCGTAACTCTTGTTTTCTTCGTTCCATTTTAAATCTGGATCTGGAATTGTTAAGCCAATTAATTCTGCTTGAGGAACTGTTTGATCTATAAACTGCTGACGCAAATCATCATTTGATTTACGCTTTAATTTCCATTTCATTGATTGTTCGGTATGAACAGATTCAGCATCTGTTGGACCTAACATCATTAAACTTGGCCACCACCAACGGTTAAGTGCATCTTGAGCTAATTCCTTTTGTTCGGGTGTTCCATTAGCCAATTTCATCATGATTTCATAACCTTGACGTTGATGAAAACTTTCTTCTTTACATACGCGAATCATTGCTCTTGCATAAGGTCCGTAAGATGTATTACACAATGGCACTTGATTAATAATGGCTGCTCCATCAACTAACCAACCGATTGCTCCCATATCTGCCCAGGTCACTGTTGGATAATTAAAGATACTAGAGTATTTAGCTTTCCCTGAATGCAGTTGATCGTACAACTCGTTTCTTGATACACCTAAAGTTTCACAGGCACTGTATAAGTATAAACCATGTCCTGCTTCATCTTGAATTTTTGCTAACAAAGCAACTTTACGTCTTAACGAAGGCGCTCTTGTAATCCAGTTACCTTCAGGAAGCATACCTACTACCTCTGAATGGGCATGTTGTGACATTTGTCTGATATGCGTTTGGCGATACTTTTCTGGCATCCAATCTTTAGGTTCGATTTTTTCATCCCTTAGGATGCGTTCTTCGAACTGCTTCTCAAGATTTTTAATTTGTTCTTCACTCATAACTTCTGTTTATTGTGACTCAATTCTCCTTTTTCAATATGTTGTGGTTTTGATATTATTTTTCCGAAGAATTATACATCAAAATTGACTACTACTTTCTCAGTTGTTGGCACAGCTTGACAACTTAATACCAAATTTTGTGATACTTCTTTTTCATCTAGAGCATAATTAATTTTCATTTCTACAGCACCTTCAATGACCTCACACTTACATGTGCTACAGACACCTCCTTTGCAAGCAAAAGGCAAATCGGCTCCTGCTCCTAAAGCTGCATCAAGAATGTTATCATATTCTTTGGTCATAGTAAACTCAAATTCTTTCCCACCATCAACAATAATGACTTCAATTCCTTCAACGTTTTGTTGTGCCAAGCGCTCTGCTCTTTTTATATCCTCATCAGAAAGTCCAGTTACGAACAATTCATAATGCACTAGTTCTTTTTGTAATCCTTCATTTATTAAATACTCACTAACATAGTTTACCATTTTTTCTGGACCACAAAGAAATACTTCGCTTGTGTCTGGAATATCGATAAATGTTTTTGTTAGGACTTTCATTTTTTCATCATCAAAACGACCATTAAACAAATCGATATCTCTACGTTCTTTAGTTAAGAAATAATAAATTTCTAATCTTCCAAAATAGGTGTTTCTAAGCTGTTCTAGTTCTTCCTTAAAGATAATGGATTTTGCTGTTTTATTTACATAAAACAACTTACATGTTGAATTTGGCTCAGCTTTAAGATGCGTTTTAATCATGGAAAGTACTGGTGTAATTCCACTTCCAGCAGCAAAGAACAAATAGTTTTTTTGCTCTTCCGGTTTTACAGAAACGCCAAATGTTCCACTTGGAGCCATGACTTCAAGCTGATCACCCGTTTTTAATTCTTCATTTATATAGGTTGAAAACTTTCCGCCTGGAATTAGCTTTACAGCTACTTTCCATTGGCGCTCAATTGGACTTGAATACAAAGAATAAGATCGACGAACATCTTCTCCATCGATATCAGCTTTAAGAGTCAAATGTTGCCCTTGTCTAAATTTAAATGTCTCTTGCAATTCTGATGGAATTTCAAAAGATACTACTGAAGTATCCTCTGTTTCCTTATAAATATCTTCAACTTTCAAGTTGTGAAATTCTGCCATATGAAATCCTTAAAATATTAAACTAACGCTTGTTAGTTTGGTGAACAAAGATACAAAATTTTATTCTTAATTAGTTGTTAATTCCTTCAATGAGAACTTCACTCAAGCTATTCGATAAATCGTTTGCGTTAAGGTCTTCTTTTTTAGGAATCCACAAATACAATGACCGTAAAGTGGTTAGCATTGAAAACATGATGATTTCGGGATTGCTGTTTTTGAGTTCTGAAGACAAAATACCTTCTTTTATGATGTTCAAAAAATTAGCTTCATATTCATTTCGAAGTTGCAAATAGTAGCCTAGTTGATCTTCAAGATGCATCCAATCATTATTTAAAGATGCCATTCCATTCGTATTATGAGATGTAATGTTAACATGTAAATCTACTATCTTTTCCAGTTTGTCAATATTAGATGCATCGGAGTGTATAATTGCATTCATTCCGCTCGTAAATTCTTCTGCAATAGAAATAATAATAGCTTTTAATATGTCTTGTTTCGAATTGATGTGATTATAAAGGCTAGCTGCCTTTATTCCCATAGCTGTGGCGAGATCACGCATGGTAACTGCACTGTATCCTTTTTCTTTAAAAAGCTTAGAAGCTGTAACGATAATTTCGTCTTTACGTGTTTCTTGCTTCATCTAAAAATTGATATTTTCGAGCGTCTCAACATCTGTGATATACAATTCGTTATACTCAAGTGTCCATCCTAAAGAATTTGTAAGAATATAAAATTTAGCTAGCTCACTTATGAGCCGATTTTGAGCATTTGATTTTAAATCAGAAGCTTCCATTTTTTTCATCAATGATGCATTGACAGTCTCTTTTATATCGTTAAAATCTTTAGCCTCAAATTTATTAATTAATCCATCTTCAATATCATAATATTCGAAATCTGTACTAATTTTAATTTCTTCTTTCGGAATACTAACAATACGAAGTGTTTTAGTGAGGTCGTCAATTTCATATTCAATCA
Organism: Psychroserpens jangbogonensis; assembly: GCF_000797465.1. Classification (GTDB taxonomy): domain Bacteria; phylum Bacteroidota; class Bacteroidia; order Flavobacteriales; family Flavobacteriaceae; genus Psychroserpens; species Psychroserpens jangbogonensis. The sequence continues at coordinate 251,953 of NZ_JSWG01000012.1, forward strand.
AGCTTAAATCATACCCAATAGTCACATCAGCATTGACAACAACAATCGCTTTCTTTTCCGAATCAAATCCAAAAAACACTTCTTCAGAATCTTTATGTGTATATACTTGGCTAAAATGACCTTCGGTAACAACAAGTTTACCAACATTTTCGACTTGCTCTCTTATCAATGCAGAATTCTCCTGAAGAGTAATTCTACTTTCCTTTTGATCTCCACAATATTTAAATGTGAATAGAATAATTAATGTAACAACAACTCCGAACAGTATTTTTCGCATAGGCTAATTTAAATATTAAAAAAAGAACTATTGCTCATGACCTATAATTTTACATAAAATATTCAATTAAACATTTACTAATTGTGACCTAACTGAAGTGTGAGTGTCTAAATACTCCCAGACTTGACCATATTGAATAAAACAAACGTAATGAACAAAAGATTGCCCATATTATTATTATTATTGATTTCCTCCTTTTTCATGCAAGGTCAGCAAATAACCTTTCAAAAGAATGTAAATTATAAAGCTAGGGCATTACAACAAAACCTGAATAAAGATAGAGATAGCCTTATACTAGAGAGTAAAAGCGAACAAATACTCTATGTAGATATATTTAACAAAGACTTTTCAAAAAGCATTAATGTTCACAACATTAAGACCAAGATTGACCTTAAAACATTACCTACAGGCAATTTTGTAATTCAAGCTAGATTTGACAAAAAAATGATTATAATGTCTTTAGACAAAAATGAGAATGTGACAATTGCTTCTTCTGAACTATTGGAGAAAAATATAGACCATAATGGTTTAGCAGCTAAGGATAAATCTAACAAAATAGCACAAAAAAATAGTTCTTCCTACTACTGGGTCGTATCTGAAAGTAATTCTAATTTTGGATCGAGTAAAACTATGAGGCTAGAGTATAAGGGAGACTTGGATAAATTGATAACTAAAATTAAGCTAGAATTAAATTCAGACGTAGGAAAAAATAATAAGTTACTCGTTTATGAGATCTATAACAGGTCAAAGTTTATGACCAAGCAATTAAGGAATCCTGGATATTATAAATCTGAAGCGTCAGAACTCTTCAATGTAGTCCCTTTTTACAAGTCATTAAATAAAAAAGAGAGAAAATCCAACTCTTAAATTTTTAAAAGACATTTAATATCATATTTATCTTCATAATACTTAAAAAAAATAGTATGATTACCCAAATAAAATCTCTTGCGCAGTCTAATTAATATTTGTTAAAACATGTTTTGTTTTAGTTCGATATTTGAATAAAATCACCACTAAATACACTTATTTACAGATAAATTGAAAATATATGTAAGCTAAAACGTACATTTGTAAATATTTTTAGTTATATTAGTTTAATCATTGCCCCAAAACTATGATCAAAAACACCTACTTTGTAGCATTCTTGCTATGCACCATTCTCAGCTATGGTCAGCAAATAACTTTTCATAAAAACGTAAACCACAGAGCTAGTTTATTAGAACAAAGTCTTAATACAGACAGAGATAGCCTCATTTTGGAAAGTAAAAGTAAACAAATCCAAAAAGTAGAAATCTTTAACAAGGACTATTCGGAACGCATTGATGTTTATAGTAATAAAACCAAGATTGACCTTAAAACATTACCTGAAGGAAATTTTGTTATTCAGGCCAAATTAGGCGAAAAATGGATTGTTATGTATCTTGAAAAGAATGAAGATTTAAAAATGACTTCTTCAAATCAGAAAAAGCAAGATTTAAATTATGGAGGTTTAGCATCTAAACATAAACCTCATGAAATTTTATTTTCAGACCAAAAAGAGCAAGAATTAAACTATGAAGGTTTAACATCTAAACGTAAGTCTTATGAAATTGCATCTTCAGACCAAAACGAGCTAGATATAGGCTTTGAGGGTTTAACATCTAAGCATACGTCAAATAAAATTGCGAAACAAAATAACTCCGCTTATTACTGGGTTGTGTCTGAAAGTAATTCTAGTTTTGGATCGAGTAAGTCAATGAGGTTAGAATATAAGCGCGACTTAGCTAAATTGATTTTAAAAAATAAGTTAGAATTAAAATCAAACATAGGAAAGAATAATAAGCTACTTGTTTATGAAATTTATAATAGATCACAGTTTATGACCAAGCAGACTAAAAATCCGAAATATTATGAATTAAAAAAATCGGAGCTCTTTAATGTTGTACCAATTTATGCATCTGTAGGTACAGAAGAGAGTGATTCCGATTATTAAATTCATAATAAATATTTCAAATCACTTTAATACTACATTCAGTATAAAGTAACTCTATCTAAAAATTCATAGTCTTACAGAGACTAATTCTTTTTAAGTTCTAATTTCTCAGCGAAGTAATCACAAAAATCCATCATGGTTGCAGACATCTTTTCATCTTGTGTTGCTCTATGAAAAGTCTTGCTCATTTCAACTAGAGTTTGATGAAAAAACAGTTTCATTTCATCAACAGGCATGTCTTTTGTCCAAAGATCGATTCTAAGTGTTTCTTGTGCTTTACTATCCCAAACAGATAACATCATTGCCTTAGCTTCAGCATTTGAGATCCCTCCATCTTTAGCCGTCCAATGCAATTGTTCAGGTACTTTATTATCGTCAAGCTCTACGCTAAGTTCTATTTTTGATGTATGTTTTTTTTCCATCATTTTGGTGGTTTGTAATTTGATTTATTAAAAATTTCAACGGCATCTCTCTTCATCATATCTAATAAAGACACATCGTTATTATTCATATACGCTCTAACAATTTGCCATCCTATATATTGACCAATTCGACCTGGTGATTCTCTATCTAATTGCAAATAAAATTTTGAAAAAGGTGCGTCAGCTATAAAACGTCCTGGCAAACTACTTTCTGTACTATATAAATATTCGTTCTCAATAAAGTTGGTCCAAATTTCACTTTCATTAAATTTTGCAAACTCTAATTGAGACTGTGAATACCCTATTTTTTCTTCGTCAGCTTTAAAAGGAATCATTTTATCCTTAAAGTATAATTGCTTACCAAAATAGATCATATCATCTAAAAGTGTTTTCTTTTGAGACTGAAATGTATAACGTTTAGCATAATCAGAAGCAATATTAGAAACAATCTGAGAAGGCTTCATGTTTTGGGTAATGTACTTTGGGATATTAGCATAATATTTATGTTCTTGTCCTAAATAATTATCGAGAGGAATAAGAACAATCGTATCGGTCACAATCACTTTATCTCTATACTTTACATCATTGGTTAAGGTCACCACACGAGGTTCAGAAAACGTTATATCGTAATATTTCAAATGCTGAAAAAGGCCAGTAATTTCGTCTTCAATAATTGAGAAGTCACTAAACTTTTGATTTACTTCTTCCAACAATTGATTCTGCAAAGTATCACTCATTCTAGCAATAAAAACTGAATCAGGAATATGTTTTGAAAACAAAAAAGGGAATGCTTTTTTGAGTTGACTTAAATCTTTTGGGCCTGCCTCTGCATATGCACGATCAAAACGTTCAACCATAAGATTGACGTCAATTTTAGAAATCTCGTTTTCAATTTGGTCTTCTTTTTTACAAGAAAAAGTAATTAATAGTAAGAAGAGAATACAACAAATTTTTTTCATAACTATTTTCAAAAAACTTAAGCATTATTAATTTTTATAACTAACGCTATTCCTTTATTTTTGTTTTGCAAAGGTACTATTCTTTCATTTAAATTCTATAAAAATGCAAACAGAAAAAGTTATTGATCATATTGTAAATTGGCTTAAAGATTATGCTACTAATGCAAAAGTTAATGGTTTTGTTATTGGTATTTCTGGAGGCATTGATTCTGCAGTAACTTCCTTACTTTGTGCTAAAACAGGCTTAGATGTTTTATGTATTGAAATGCCTATTCACCAAGCCGCTAGCCATGTTAGTCGAGCTGAAGAACATATTCGTCAATTAAAACAACGATTTCCAAATGTTAAAGACACAAGAACTGATTTAACTCCTGTATTCGAAGAATTTAAAACTGAAGTCTCTCTTAAGGGTAAACAAAGTATCGTAGATATGGCTTTGGCCAATACTCGAGCGAGATTACGTATGACAACTTTATACTATCACGCAGGTCTTTTAGGGCTATTAGTTGCTGGAACAGGTAATAAAGTTGAAGATTTTGGCGTAGGGTTCTACACAAAATATGGTGATGGAGGCGTAGATTTAAGCCCGATTGCAGACTTACTGAAATCTGAAGTTTATGCTATAGGAAAATCGCTAAACGTACCAGAGTCTATAATGAATGCAGCACCAAGCGACGGACTTTTTGGTGACGCAAGAAGTGACGAAGATCAAATTGGAGCATCCTATCCAGAATTAGAATGGGCAATGTTACAAAAAGATGACGGTAAAACTGCTGTTGATTTTGAAGGTCGAGAAAAGGAAGTATTTCAAATTTTTATGAGATATAATAGAAATAATCAGCATAAAATGGTGCCAATACCAATTTGCGAAATTCCTAAAGATTTGAAACAAACAATGAATTAATCGTTGTAAAAAGTCGTACTTATTGATTTTTTTTCTATTTTTACACTTGAAGTCTCCACTTTCTAGAACTTAATGTGTATAAAGTTCTGGCACTTAGTAACCAACTAAATAGAATATCATGATCAAGGTATTAGTAGTAGACAGCCATCCTATAATCAGGACTGGTTTAGAACTCTTATTCAAAGAACATAGCGAGATAGAAGTAATAGGAACCGTTGGGAGTGGTGTTGAAATATTTGAGTTTGTAAGAAGACATCAAGTGGATGTCATTATTTCTGAAATTGATCTCCCAGAACTTAATGGAATAACTGCTTTAAGAGCTATAAAGAAAGAACATAGCAGCATTAATATTATCATGTTTAGTTACCATCCTGAAGAGATATATGCTATTAGCACTATAAAAGCTGGAGCCTCTGGGTATGTATCAAAGACTGAATCTACTGATACTATTGAAAAAGCAATTCTACTTGCTCATAAAGGTGATTTATATTTAAGTGAAAAAATGTCTAAACACCTTAAGTATGATGACACGAAGAAATCTAAAAGTAGAATTTACAAACGATTATCTACTCGTGAAGTAGAAGTTTTGAAACTATTGTCTTCGGGTAAAAAGAATAAGGAAATTGCTTTAGAACTTAGCATTAATGAAAAAACTGTTAGTACATACAAAGCTAGATTATTCAAAAAACTAAATGTCACAAATTTAATCGATCTTGTCAATCAAGGTAAGCATATGGAGATTACTTAAACCTTTCCTCCTATAACTTTTCCAAGCTTTCGTGAAAGCAACATTTTAAGTCCTAAATAATCTTTTACATCTTCTAAAATACTTCTGGAGTTGGCATCTTCTCTAAGTGTATCATTTTGATATTCAGCAACTTTTTTATCAATTAAGTAACATCTCAAAGTTAAAATAGTTTGATTTACCAACTGTGAAACACTATTATGCTTCTCTTTTGGAATAATATGATTGCGTTCCCAATCGTGCAAATTATATCGCTCATCATTCATTAAGATAGTCGTCACTTCTCCTGCTAAATCCTGGTCCAATTTATTTACAAAATTACGTGTAGAAAATTCAGGTTCCTGATGCAGTGTATCAATTATAGTATAATACAAGCTTTTAAAAGTAGTGTTAGTAAATTGCATTTCATCTTCTTGTAAATCCAAGTAGACTTTTTCAAATACTCTTGCATTATGAACTACAGGTTCTAATTGTAATTCACCATCATCTCCTTCTTTTAAAACTAAATCTTCAAAATCTTCAGTTTTGTTTCCATAGAGCAATAAGATTTCAATAATTTTGCGTTCTAACTCATATTGTAAATCTATTTTTGGAGCTTTTACTTCTGGCCTTACAACATCAAACGCTTTCTGTTGTGTTTTGTAGGCTTTATTTGCTTCTTGATTATCTTTCTTGTTGATTTGAGCCAAGGTACTAAACAACACCTCTTCACTAATATCCATGATTCGTGAACACTCTTGAATATAGATTTCCTTTTTTATTTGATCTGGAATTTTAGAGATACTATTGACAATTTCTCTAATAGTTTCCGCCTTTTTAATAGGATCATTATTAGCTTCTTTTACTAACAAAGAGGCTTTAAACTGAATAAAATCTTTAGCATTACCATCTAAGTATTCAGATAATTCTTCTAATGTATTTTGCTTAGCAAAACTGTCTGGATCTTCACCTTCGGGGAAAGTACAAACCTTAACATTCATACCTTGTTCCAGTATGAGATCAATTCCTCTTATTGAAGCTCTAATTCCAGCGGCATCACCATCAAAAAGAACTGTTATGTTTTTTGTTAGTCTATTGACAAGTCGAATTTGCTCAGGAGTAAGTGCAGTTCCTGAAGATGCGACAACATTCTTTATTCCAGTTTGATGAAACTGAATGACATCTGTATAACCTTCTACCAAATAGCAATTATCTTCTTTGGCAATACTTTGCTTGGCATGGAACAAACCATACAAGATTTTACTTTTATGATACACTTCACTCTCTGGTGAGTTCAAATATTTAGCAGCCTTTTTATCCGTTTTTAAAATTCGTCCACCAAATCCTAAAATACGACCACTCATACTATGAATAGGAAACATAACTCGACCTTTGAAACGATCAAACTTTTTATCCTCTTTTATAATAGTAAGTCCTGTTTTACCTAAAAACTCTAACTGATATCCTTTTTTTATTGCTTCATCTGTAAACGCCTGCCACTCGTCTAGAGAATATCCTAAATTAAAGGTTTTTATAGTCTCATTAGTAAAACCACGTTCTTTAAAATAACTCAAACCAATTGCCTGACCTTGATCCGTTTTGAACATGACTTTTTGAAAATAGTCATTAGCAAATTCATTTACCAAATACAGACTCTCACGCTCATTAGCTTCTAGCTTTTGCTCGTCGGTTTGTTCGGTTTCCTCAATTTCAATATTATATTTTTTGGCTAAATACTTAATAGCTTCTGGATAAGTAAAGTGCTCATGCTCCATCAAAAAAGTGACAGCATTCCCTCCCTTTCCACTTGAGAAATCTTTCCAAATCTGCTTTACAGGTGACACCATAAAGCTAGGTGAGCGCTCATCACTAAATGGACTTAAACCTTTAAAGTTGCTTCCTGCTTTCTTTAATTGCACAAAATCACCAATAACCTCTTCAACTCGAGAGGTTTCAAATACTTGTTCTATGGTGCTTTGTGATATCATTTATAAACTTTGATTACTAAATACTATAAAAAAATTAATGATCTTGGTTCACTTAAAAAGTAAGGGTAAATTTAAGATAAAGAATTTGTATTAAAAATTAACTGAGTGAATTAACTTTGTATTATTATTTATCATCATTTATTTAAATTAACATCAAGACAAAAAACGTCTTTCAGCTATTAATTTAAGTAGTTGCGATTTTGGCATAATACTGAAAAAAATAATACACTAAAAAAAACTATGAGAATTTTAAGACCTATCTGCTATTTAATCTTAAGTGCTTTAATTTTCAATTGTCAGAATGATGACGACAACACCAATGAGAATATTGACCCAATACTAACACCTAATATTGAAGTTTACAACGGCAATTTAATAGACAATAGTTACACATTGGCTGTAGAAAATGGAGGAACAAAATCTTATTTGTTAGATAAAGCAGGGAATAGAATTAAAGAATGGCAGTTTGATGATAATCTTGGTAATGACTTAGAGTTATTACCTGGAGGAAAGTTTCTAGGCATTTTCAAATCAGAGAACCCTTCTATTTCATTTGGTGGCTATGGAGGAATTGTTAAAATTATAAATCCGGATGGCAGCATCGATTGGGAATATGAATATTCTTCAGAAAATTACATCTCACATCACGACGTTGAACTTTTACCAAATGGCAATGTACTATTTATAGTCTGGGAAAAAATTGACACCATTGAAGCTCAGGCAAATGGCTTCGTTACTACTATTCCTATCTATCCAGAAACATTAATTGAAATCAACCCATTAAACAACGAAGTCGTTTGGCAATGGAGAAGTTTTGATCACCTTATTCAAGATATAGACAATACCCTTTTAAATTTTGGAAGTGTTAGTGATAATCCTCAATTAATAGATTGCAATTATGTTATTGTTAATAATGGAGATATTATGCATGCAAATGGAATTGATTATGACCAAGAAAAAGATGTTATTTATCTGAGTGTAAATTTTTATAATGAAATTTGGGTAATTGATCATAGTACAACTACTGAACAAGCTTCCACTAACATTGGAGGAAACTACAATAAAGGTGGCAATTTGCTTTATAGATTCGGCAACCCTTCAGCTTACAAAAACACTGAAGGCACAAGACTCTTTTACAGCAACCATTTTCCAAATCTTTTAGAGGATAATGAACCTGGAGAGGGTAATATTTTAGTTTATAACAATGGCACTAATAATTTACAGTCTATTGTTTATGAATTAGATCTCCCAAATAATTTTAATCTCATTCCAAATACAAACAATGAACCGAATATTGTCTGGAGTTTTACAGATCCCGATTTATTTCATGGAAGAGTATCTGGCGCTGTACGTCTCAAAAACGGCAACACCTTGATTGCAGAAGGTGATTATGGATTTTGGGAAGTAACGACTGACGGAACTGTAGCTTGGAAATTTAACGGACTTGGAGTGAATTTTTGGAGGTGTTATAATTATGACCTAGATGATCAAGAAATTCTTGATTTAAATCTTGAAGAATAACCTAAAACGATTACAGAATAAAAAACCCGATTCACATTTAATTGAATCGGGTTTTTTATTCTGTAATCATATTAGACTACTGCAAATCAAATCTTAATCCTAAAGAAATATTATGCTGATCTACAACTTGATCTTTAAATAATGGATTTAAATCATACTTAGCATAAAGTGAAACCTGACCAACACCAACGTAAGCACTTAATCCATAAACAAAATTAGAAGCATTAAAATTACGTCTAGACTTATCCTTTACAGAATCTCCATCTTCTTTATATCTTAATTTAGTTTGTGTAGCAATTCTCACACCTGCATAACCACCAAGACCAACTTTAAACTTATTATAGTTAGAGTAGCGTATTCTATTTCCATAATCCTTGAATTTAGAAGGACCAAACTCAAAATGAACAGGCAATACTAAATTAGTCACTCTAATTTGTGATTTTCTTAGGCTTACTGGAAATTCTTCAAGTGTAGTTTTATCTCCATCTTGAACAAAATACATCTCATCTTTCACATTTAGTTTGTTCCATTGAAATGAGAAACCATAGTTAATTCTCGCGAAATTAGAATTCTTAGACAAACGTGTTTCCCAAATCCAACCAAGCTCTACAAATCCAGAACCAGCTAACTCATAAGGCGTATTACTCAAATCTTGTCCATCACCTATGGCATTATTAAATCCTATGGCAAACAATAATTTGTTTGTCGTACGAATATCATACTTTGGTGGTTTCCTTTTTCCATTTGCAAAGTCTATTAAAAACCCTTTAGAACCTATATTAATGGACATAGAATTATCCTCATCATCTGCGATATGTTCTGTCCCAGGGTTTCGTTTTAGAAGGTTAATTTTTGCGTCAATAATTGCGATGCGATCTTCAATATTTGCTGCATGTTTCATGGCAGCTTCCTTTTTAAGGTTTTCGGCTTGAGTGCTCGTAATTTCACCTCTATCTAAACGTTGATTAATCGTTTCGACTTCTTGCTTTAAAAAATCACGCTCCTCCTCGGCAATTGTTTTTTTTGTTTCTTCTAGTCTATCGATTTTTAAACCGTTTTCGTGATAAGAAATGGTGTCATTTACAATAGGATCTTTTTGTTGCTCTTGAGCTGTAATTGTGCTTGCAATTAGACATAGGACTAGCAGCACTACATGTTTAGTAATAGTGTTCATAATGTTAATAATTTAATTGATGATGGGTTAAACTTTTCGTTTTTTGTTTGATGAAATTTTAGTTACGACGTTCGACAACTGCAGTTTTTACCGAATTATAACTTGATTTTAAAGCTTCAAATACCTTAGTTCTAAATGTTTGTTCCAATTCTACTTCAACGTCTTGAAGTAAAGCATCGGCATTTACCGTTCTGGTAGTTTCATTATATATTCGTTGCTTTAAAATTTCTCTTTGAGCCTGTTTTAAAAGTGAATCTATTTCCTTATCAGACACTGAATTCTCACTCGCTTGAAGTTGTTTTATTTCGGCCACAACTTCTATGATTTTTAATTCTTCCGGACTCATTATCACTTTTACAGGAATGTTGTCATTTATTTCGTCTTTAGATTTCTCTAAAGAAGCAACAACATTTCTTGGTGTCTCTAATTGCAGTTTTGCTTTTTCTTTTTCAACTGACTCTTGAGTTTCTGTAGTTTGACTATTTGTTACTGAAGCTACTTCTGTAGAAGTTGTAATTTTAATATTTTCTTTCTCCACTTCCGAATTTGAAACAATTTCATCACGTGTAATAGGTTCTGTAATTAATTTCGACTCATTTTGAGTACTTGTTTTTGTTTCAACTACAATTGGTAAGTTTTCTACTGTAGACGTGTTTTTATAAAACTGAGTAGTTACAAGAATTACACCTAAAATACTAGCTGCAATACCAAGCCACCAGAATCTAGTGCTACTGTTCTTTTTTTCCTCTTTATCTAGTCTATTAGCCAAATCATTCCAAGCATCTGGTGATGGTTGCAAAGTTCGATTTTCGAGCTTTTCTTTTAGTTTGTCCTCAAATTTAATTGGTGCCATAACTCGTTTTGTTTAATTCTTTAATTTTTTTCTGAAGCATTTGTCGTGCTTTAAATAATTGTGACTTAGAAGTTCCTTCTGAAATATTAAGCATTTTGGCTATTTCAAAATGTTTATAGCCTTCAATAGCATACATGACAAATACCATTTTATAACCTTCAGGAAGCTCATCGATTAATTGCTGAATTTGTGCAACTTCAATCTCAGTATTAATATTATTAGAATGATCATGAGGTATAGATACGTCTTCAATTGAAAACTCAATTTTTTTCTCTTGTCTTAAAAAAGAAATAGATTCTCTAACCATTATTTTTCGCAACCATCCTTCAAAGCTTCCTTGATGCTTAAAATTTTTTAAGTTTGTAAACGCTTTAAAAAAACCGTTAAGCATTACAGACTCGGCATTTTGGATATCCTTTATATAATACCTGCAAACATTTAACATTTTTGGTGCATGCGCCTTATACAGGTCGTGTTGTGCTTCACGATTGTTTTTGGCTGCTTTTTTTAAAAGTGCAGTGTTATTATTATGTAATTGAATAACTTTCAAATGTGCTTATTTAAGTCTCCTATTTATATAGACGCAAGTATTGTGCAAATGGTTGCCTGACTAAGAAAAAAAATTATTTTTTTCTATCAATAACGTAATTCACCATGAGTCGTAAAGCAGATTTATATTCAGATTCTGGGTAAGTATTAAGTAATTGTAATGCTTCATTTTGAAAGGATTTCATTTTGCTCACGGCATATTCCAATCCGTTGTTTTGTTTTACAAAAGCAATAACTTCCTTTACTCTCTTTTTATTTTTATTATGATTCTTGATAGAATTAATCAACCACTTCTTTTCTTTTTTAGTGCAGTGATTCAATACGTGAATTAATGGCAAAGTCATTTTTTGCTCTTTGATATCAATTCCTGTAGGCTTACCAATAGCTTCTTCACCATAATCAAACAAATCATCTTTAATTTGAAAAGCCATTCCTATGAGTTCCCCAAACTTACGCATGGTATCAACATCTTGAGAGTTTGGTTTTACTGAAGCTGCTCCAAGGCTGCAACATGCTGCAATTAAAGTTGCTGTCTTTTGTCGGATAATTTCATAATAGATATCTTCAGTAATATCGAGTTGTCTTGCCTTTTCTATTTGAAGTAATTCACCTTCGCTCATTTCTCTAACGGCAACCGAAATAATTTTCAGTAAATCAAAATCGTTATTATCAATAGAAAGCAACAACCCTTTGGATAATAAATAATCACCAATTAGGACGGCAATTTTATTTTTCCAAAGTGCATTTATTGAGAAAAAACCACGTCTTCTATTACTATCATCTACAACATCATCGTGAACTAAAGTAGCTGTATGAATCAACTCAATTACAGAGGCTCCTCTATAAGTTCGTTCACTAACTTGACCATTATCGACCATTTTCGCCACTAAAAAGACGAACATTGGACGCATTTGTTTCCCTTTTCGGTTCACAATATAATGCGTGATTCGATTTAATAATGCAACCTTACTAGCCATAGAAAGCAAGAACTTTTGTTCAAAAAGCTCCATTTCATAGGCAATTGGTTGTTTTATTTGTTCAGTTATTTTCAAGTGAAGTTAACTTTTAACAAACCTAGTAAAAAAAAGAATAGTCACTTGATTTAGAATGCAAAAAATGTATATATTTAAGTTAAAATTTTCTTATGAAAAAAATAGTATTGTTTATACTTATCCTTTGCTTTTTTGGCTGCAGTGATGATGATGATTCAGGATCAATAATTCAACCCAATCTAACAGAAAACGTTGAAGTATATGAAGAAGATTTATTAGAAAACAGTTTAGTTTTGGCTGTTGAAAATGGTGGTAATACTTCATATTTATTAAATAAACAAGGGCATCGTGTTTATCAGTGGGATTTCGACACCAACTTAGGGAATGACTTAGAAATATTACCTGATGGAAAATTAATTGGCATGTTTAAAGTGTTTGGTCCAGAAATAAGTTTTGGTGGTGCTGGAGGAACCGTAAAAATATTAAACCTTAATTCTGGAGTAGACTGGCAATATACATATGCAACAAATAATCATATTGCGCATCACGATGTAGAATTATTACCAAATGGTAACGTATTATTTATTGCCTGGGAACGTGTTGAAGGTTTAATTGCTCAAATAAACGGTGTTAATGTTACTGATGATATTTTTCCTGAAACTTTAGTCGAAGTGAATCCAACAACAAATCAAATTGTTTGGAAATGGAATAGTTTCGATCATATCATTCAAGATTTTGAATCTAGTGATTTAAATTTCGGAATAATAAGTGAAAACCCGCAGTTAATAGACATTAATTATAATAGTAGTGCAAATGGTGGAGACATTATGCATGCCAATGGTATAGATTATGATGACACAAATGATGTTATTTATTTAAGTGTAAATAATTATAGTGAAATTTGGGTAATAGATCATAGCACCACAACTACTGAGGCAAGTTCAAATTCTGGAGGCAATTATAACAAGGGAGGTGATTTAGTGTATCGATTTGGTAATCCGGAAACTTATAACAACATTGGAAATCGATTATTTTACAACAACCATTTTCCGAATTTGATTGAAAAAGATGTACCTGGCAAAGACAACATGCTTGTTTTTGTCAATAAAGACAATGACGAAGAACAATCTGCAGTTTATGAATTAGACTTGCCAGATACTTTCAATTTACTTCCTAATACTAATAATGAGCCAAACGTTGTATGGGAATTCACAGATCCAACCATGTATTCTAGAATTATTTCAGGAGCTGTGAGGCTTAAAAACGGGAATACTTTAATTTGTGAAGGTGCCTATGGTTTCTGGGAAATAACTCAGGATGGATTAGTTGCATGGAAGTATAATAGTCAAAATACAAATATGTGGCGTGCTTACAATTATTACTTAGATGATAATGCTTTGTCCGACTTCGATTTACAATAAATCGGTAAAAGGCTAAAAATTACTATATTTGTTTTATAATCAATTTAAAATTCGAAAATTATGAAAAAAATTACTTTATTACTTTTGTTTTGTTTAACAGCTGTGTCTTGGTCTTATAGCCAATGTACTAACCCAGTGTATCAGTTCCCAACAACAACGGTTACTATTGCTGCTGTACCTGGTCTGCAACAAATTGCTGCAAATAACTGGGCTCAAAGTGAGTTTTCAGTTGTTGATGGACTAGTTCCTGGTGAGTCTTACACTGTTACAACTGACATATCAACGTTTATTACTGTAACTACAGATGGTACAACCGTTGTAGTTTTTGGACAGGATTCTGTGTCTTTTGTTGCCTCTACTGCTGAGATTACAATTTATTGGACTTTAAATGCTGCATGTGCAGATGGTCCAGATACTGATATCCTTACTCAAATTGAGTGTACAACTTGTACTTGTAGTGCAACAGCTGCTCCAGATGCAGTAACAAATCCTACACCAGCTGATTTATCTGATGTTGTATTAACTCTAGCCGGAGGAACTACATTCGCATGGGAAAACTTGACAGGTGAGCCTGCAGATAGCTATACTATTTTCATTGGTACAACAACATCAGGCGATGACATTGGAAATTTACCAGGTTTTGCAAGTGGTGGTGGTGTTAACTTTGGTGGCGTTGCTAACACAACTTATTATTGGAAAATTGATGCGATAAATTGTTTTGGAACTACAACAAGTCCTGTATGGAGTTTTAACACAATAGACTGTCCTGAAGTTGCTGCACCAGCATGTACAACACTTCTAGCTCCAACAGATACCCAAACTGGTGTCGCTACAGCTGAAGCTGCTGATATGAGTAGAGAAGTTAATTTATCATGGGATCCAATTACAGGTGCTGATGCTTATCAAATAACATTTGATGGAAATATATTAGGGGCAACTCCAAATACAGATATCGATCTTTTTGGTTTAGCATATGATACAACTTACACTTGGTCTATTGAACCAACAAATTGTTTTGGTGCTGCTACTCTTTGTACGTCATTCACTTTTACTACAGAAGAAGATCCTGCGTTAAGTGTTGCTCAATTTGAAAGCCAATCACTTTCTGTGTACCCTAACCCAGTTAAGGACCAACTTACAATTAAAACAGAATTATCAATTGAGTCTGTTGAGATTTTCAACATCCTTGGAAAACAAGTTAAAAGTATTTCAGGTGATTCTATCTTAAACAATAGAGTTGATATGACATCTTTACTTGATGGTATGTATTTCTTAAATATTACTGCTGAAGGTAAAAAACAAACGATAAAAGTTATTAAACAATAATTTTTATTTCATTCAATAAAAAAGAGCTACAATATGTAGCTCTTTTTTTTATGATTTATTTGCCAACTGTCCGCAAGCAGCATCAATATCTTTTCCTCTTGATCGCCTTACGGTAACTGTAATATTGTTAGCTTCCAAAACAGACACATACATATCTAAAGCTTTAGAATTAGCTTGCTGAAACTCTCCATCATCAATTGGATTGTATTCAATAATATTTACTTTACTTGGTGCAAACTTGCAGAATTCGACTAAAGCATCTACGTCTTTTTTTTTGTCATTAATTCCATCCCACACAACATACTCATAAGTAATTCTATTTTTAGTTTTGGCATACCAATATACCAATGCTTCTCTAAGATCTTTAAGAGGAAACGTTTCATTAAACGGCATAATTGATGTGCGAATTTCATCAATTGCAGAATGCAGAGATACAGCTAACTTAAACTTTACCTCATCGTCTGCCATTTTCTTTATCATCTTTGGAACACCTGAAGTAGATACTACAATTCGTTTTGGTGACATCCCTAAGCCATCAGAAGATGTTATCTTATCAATTGCCTTGAGTACGTTATTATAATTCATAAGAGGCTCTCCCATTCCCATAAATACGATATTACTTAAAGGTCTATTATGATATAATCTGCTTTCTCTATCAATAGCAACCACTTGGTCATATATTTCGTCTGGATTAAGATTACGCATACGTTTAAGTCTTGATGTTGCACAAAATCTACAATCTAAACTACATCCAACTTGACTTGACACACATGCAGTTGTACGATTTTTAGCAGGAATCAAGACCGATTCTACTATTAAACCATCATGTAACCGAACAGCATTTTTTATGGTTCCATCAGAGCTTCGTTGCATCTGATCTACTTTAATATGGTTAATAGTAAAGCTAGTCTCCATCATTTCTCTGGTTTCTAAAGAGATGTTAGTCATATCCTCAAAACTATGAGCACCTTTACTCCATAACCATTCATAAACCTGATTACCTCTAAATGCTTTATCACCTTGACTTACAAAAAAGTCACGCAATTGCTCTTTAGTTAATGCTCGTATGTCTTTCTTTTTTATTTCCATCTGTTTTGCAAAAGTAAGCAAAGGTTTTTTGATTAGCTTTTTAATAGATGAACTCCTATTTAGCAAAAACAAAGCCTTATCTTTTTAGACAAGGCTTTGTTTGATATTGTAAATAAAAATGCTCTATTTATATAATTAACATCGCGTCACCATAAGTGTAAAAACGATATTTTTCTTTTACTGCTTCTTCATAAGCTTCCTTAGCAAAGTCATGCCCAGCAAATGCAGAAACCATCATCAATAATGTAGATTTTGGTGTATGAAAATTAGTAATCATACTATTTGCAATACTAAACTCATATGGAGGAAAAATAAACTTGTTCGTCCATCCAGAGTATTCATTTAATGAACCACTCGAAGACACTGAACTCTCAACAGTTCGCATTGCAGTAGTACCTACAGCACAAACACGTCTTTTTTCAGATATTCCTCTATTAATAACTTCTGCAGCACCTGGTAAGATTTCTATTTCTTCACTATCCATTTTATGTTTAGATAAATCTTCAACTTCAACTGGATTAAAAGTTCCTAAACCAACATGAAGGGTTACTTCTGGTAAATGAACACCTTTAATTTCTAAACGCTTCAACAAATGTTTTGAAAAATGCAAACCTGCAGTTGGAGCAGCAACAGCACCTTCCTTTTTAGCAAAAATAGTCTGGTAGCGCTCTTCATCTTCTGGCTCTACATCTCTTTTAATGTATTTAGGTAATGGTGTTTCTCCAAGTTCAGTTAATTTTCTTCTAAACTCTCTATAAGATCCATCATAAAGGAAACGTAATGTTCTTCCTCTTGATGTTGTATTATCTATAACTTCAGCAACTAAAGTATCATCATCTCCAAAATACAGCTTATTACCAATTCTAATCTTTCTTGCTGGATCAACTAAAACATCCCAAAGACGTTGTTCTTCATTAAGCTCTCTAAGTAAAAACACTTCAATTCTTGCTCCTGTTTTCTCTTTATTACCATATAAACGTGCAGGAAACACTTTTGTATTGTTTAATATCATCACATCATCTTCTTGAAAATAGTCGATAATATCTTTGAAAAGCTTGTGCTCAATGGTTTTATTTTTTCTATCTAAAACCATTAACCTCGCTTCATCTCTAATGTCTGAAGGGTGTTCGGCTAATAATTCTTCTGGTAATGTAAAATTGAAGTGAGATAATTTCATATGTTGTTTGTTTTTTGCAAGTCGCAAATATACAATCTCAAAGTAGGCCTTGTCAAGTAAATGGACAGATATTATTCAGAAATTTTAAATCCGATGGTTTTAAGGTCTTCCCAAAATGTTGGAAATGACTTTGAAACTACATTAGCATCATTAATTTTTATTGAAGATTTTAACGCTAAAGGCGCAAATGCCATTGCCATTCTATGGTCATTATAAGTGTCAATTGAAACGTTTTCATTCAAGGTTTTATTTGACATTAAATGAAGTGAATCTTTAGTGATATCAACTTGTCCTCCTAACTTTTCTATTTCAGTTTTTAAGGCCTCTAAACGATCTGTTTCTTTAATCTTTAAAGTATGTAATCCTGAAAGTTGACATTCAATCCCTAATCCGAGACAAGTGACAGCTATGGTTTGCGCTATATCTGGTGAATTATTAAGGTTATAAATTTTAGGATTGAAGTTTTCAGTCGTTTTTTTCAATACAATTGCATGATCCTTAAAATTTGTTTCAATTCCGAAATCTTTATAAATACTAACTAAAGCGGAATCCCCTTGCAGACTATCCTGCTTATAAGAAGCTAATGTAATCTGAGTTCCAATAGGACTCAAAGCAACAATACTATAAAAATACGACGCAGACGACCAATCTGATTCTACAACAAGTGTTTGGGATTCACTTTTTGATGTTTTAGGAAACACGGTAATTACATTATCTGTGAAGTCAGTTTTAACGTCGATTTGGTTAAGTAAATCTAAGGTCATATTAATATACGGAACAGACGTTATTTCTCCCTCGAGAGTTACTTCTAATCCATTTTTAAGCTTTGGAGCAATAAGCAATAATGCTGAAATGTATTGGCTACTTACATTTGCCTTTAGAGTGACCTTTTCATTGACTAATTTTTGACCTTTAATTTGAATAGGCGGACAATTTTTACTTTCTAAATACGATATATCTGCTCCAAGGTAATTTAATGCATCAACTAAAACTTTTATTGGTCGCTCTTTCATACGAGTAGAACCTGTCAAAACTATATTTCTATTTTCCTGAGTAGCAAAATAAGCAGTAAGGAAACGCATTGCAGTTCCTGCGTGATGAATATCTATACAATCTTCTGAAGTCTGCAGAGCATATTGCATCACCTTTGTGTCATCACTATTGGAAAGATTCTCAATCTTGATTTCAGGAAATAGTGCTTGAAGCAATAACAATCTGTTAGATTCACTTTTAGAACCTGTAATCGTGATGCTTGAAGCGGATGCTATAGAAGACTGATGAAGTTTGATGTTCATTGTATTGTTATGAAACAATTTGACTATGCTAGATGTGACCTTTTAAGAATTATTATTTTAACTTCTCGTTATTGTGATGTCTATCGTGATCCCGCTTTGTTTTTTTTTCTAATTTCTTATCAAAAGCAGCCTGAAGATCAATACCTGTTTGATTTGCAAGGCATAATACTACAAACATAACATCTGCCAACTCTTCACCCAAATCTTTATCTTTATCACTCTCTTTCTCACTCTGTTCACCATATCTACGAGCAATAATTCGGGCTACTTCTCCAACTTCTTCCGTAAGTTGAGCCATATTGGTCAATTCGTTAAAATACCGAACTCCATGTTCGTTAATCCAGTTATCAACTTCTATTTGAGCGTCTTTGATATCCATTTTTATATCTTTTTAAGAACAACTTGTTCTGTCTGTTTTTCAATCATTAATTGATAAAACTCTTTAAATTGCTCGTATTCTGTTGGTAAAATTAAGGTTTTGTTCAAGTCTAAAGAAACAATAAACTGAATAAAATTACCATTCAATTTTGCTAAGTAGGTAAACTCTCCATCTTTTCCATTAAATTGATACTTAACACTCTCAGGTAAAGATTCTACTGCATAGCCTTCAGGAATCATCATATTAACCATATACTTATCTGCTACTGGATATACGAAATCTATTGGATACACACGTGTATCTTCCTTAAAAGGGTTCTCCTCATCTGCCAAAAATAATAAAGGGGTCACATATAAATTACCTCCAATATCTTCCATCGCATTATTAAGAACATAGCTATAAGATTCATTAATTGGTTTATTGACATCATTCATGTTGTCTAGTTTCAACTCTGAAATCTCTATTTCCCCTTTATCCTTTTCCAAACTTTCAATAAGCTCATCATCATTAAAATTTTCAAACTTGTTTCTAATATTTTTTGCTTGATAGTTCGTATACTGATGTCTTACCTTTCCACTAGCTGTTAAATCTGAGCTAAGCTTAACATTAAAGGTTATCGATTCTTTTGAAGATGTTTTTGGAATTAAATCAATCATGGCTGAACTTCCATCTTCCTTGATTAAACGACCTAACCAATTGAGAGTATTTGTCGGCAAAATATTAGCTGTAGTAAACTTGCGAGTTGCATCTAAAAGTATAATAGTACCATCTACATTTATAGCAGAAATCACATAATTGTAACCTGTTCGAGTTGGAATTAATGGAATTCCATTGCTTTTCGTACTTATTAACACGGGATTAGCATCTAACCCAGCATAACGCAACATTGATGTCAACATTAAATTAATATCACCACTGTTTCCTGACCCTTGTTTGTACGCCTTAGCAACTCCTTCATCTGCTGAGTAACCGTAATACTCATTCCATTTTACCTTAGATTTTACGTGATTAAAAATCAAACTTGCCCTTTGTTGAATATCATTTTCTGGAACTCCAGATAACAATGCATCAAGATCATCTTTATAGTAGTTCTTTTTCTTTAATTGATCTCCAAAATCTGAATCATCATAAATTGTTTTAGTTACTTTTTCCCATGTAGTCGATAAATATTTTATTGGTTCGCTAGGATAAGCAATTTGTTCTAACTCCATGATTAGTTTTGCTTGATAGTTACTCAAATTATCGACATAATCCTCATCTTTTAATGGAGGAATATTGTCAATATTAGCCATAATTACATCTGCTTGATAATCTGTAGTTCTTGAATTATTTGAAGTTGAAACACCACCACCACCTTGAGCAACACCACCAATTGATCTTGTTTTTGAAGTTATTGTAATTTGACCTCTTTCTTTTGTCTCTTCCAGGGTTGGAATAAAACTTGCTCTAGGGTTTAAAACCTTAGAATACTTAAAGTATTCTGGAGTCGCTATTTTAAACTCCATTCGGTTAATTGGTATCAATTGTTGGAATGTAATATCATCAATTCCTAATAATTGGGACTGAACAGTATACACAAATTCAATAACGCAGCCCTCTTTAATGTTTGGCATTGTAAATTTAGTAGTCGAACGGAATTTATTGGTTTCTTCTTCAAAAATGCCATCATTCTTTAGCTTGTCTTTTACTATTTTGCCTCCTTCAATATTGTATGTATAGGCCTTTAAACCCATTACCTCTTCCCTAGAAGTACTTCTCACTCCTACATATAAACTAATTGCCTTAGTAGCATAGTCAAATCCTTCTTTTGTGTAAATTTTTATTCTTTGATGAATCTCGTTATTTTGGATAAATCCTTTTCCTTGTTGATAATCAAATGCAATTTTTTGTTTGCTATATAATATTGCTGCATTAGCTTCTGGATAATCTGGATGAGATTTTTCTAAAAGCTCTGCTTCGCTAACTTTACCAAATTTATAGTTCTGAGCAGTAACTGTTTGAGCTATAATTAGAATAGCAATGATTACTAATTTTTTCATTATTTAGGATTTAGGTTTTAATACTATTTTAGATTTATCATTTTTAACAACTTCGAGCCAAAACTCTCTGAAGGCATCATATTCTTCTTTTTCATAAGTTCCTTTATTCATTATCAATTCTCGTTGATATAAAAGCGTGTCTTCTGAAGTTTGTGTAACTGAAGCCTGATATGTTCCAAACTTGTTTTCTATAGAAACAGGATTCATTAAAGCCTCGACCTGCAGAGTACTTGGAATCTTAATCTCGTAGCTATCTGTATCTACAAACCCTCTATCAATTTCGAATGGAAGCGTACGTTCAGCATAACGCTTTGGTGCAGAATCCAATCGGTTAAAAAGATTGGGCTGTAATAAAAGTCTGTTACCCGCTTTTGCTGCATAACGTTCAGCTGTAACTTTTACTGATTCTGTAAACACAATACTATCTTTGTCATTATTGTAATTCATTTCAGAAACATCTAAACCATTGATATGACTCCAATAGTCTTTATACAACAATACTTGATCTTTTAAGGATTGACTTTCTTTCCCTTCGTGATGACTATACTGTGTACCATATGATTTTGATACAACTTCTGCTTCTATATTTCCAGCAGCATCAAAATTAATTTTAGCATTTGTATCTAGCAAATTATCTCCTGTTTTATAGACCTTAGTATGTACAATTTTACCACCTTCAGGAGTAATAATAAGGGCATCTCTATCATCGGTAAAATTAGCATTATAAGCAAATGGAGACGTTTGACTTGTACATTCTAGCCAAACATAATCAGATTCAATTGGCAGGCATAAAATAGCATGATTACCTTGTGCAGATGAAAAAGAATCATCTATATTTCTAATATCTCTTCCTCCATATATTAGCGTGTAATAACTTTCAACACCCAACTCATCAAGCATGGCCTTTGTATAATTAGTTAAGCCTTTACAGTCACCATAACCCAGTCTATCCACATCACTTGCTAACATAGGTTTCCAACCACCAATACCAACTTGAACACTTATATATCGTGTTTTATTTTGCATGTATTTATATACTATTTTAGCTTTTTCTAAATCTGTATCAGCATTTGCAGTTAGGGCTTTTATTTCTTTAATAACAGCTTCAGGTAATTCTTGAGTATCTTGAATTAGTTTATCATTTACCCATTTCCCAAAGTCACTCCAATTATTATTGACACCTTCTACACCTTCCATATCAAATTGAGTTAATGACGCTTTTAAAACAGGTGCGAAATAATTAAATGGAGGACTGTAAGTTTCATATTTTAATGCCTTCAGATTCTCTGCGGAGTAATGTGTATCACTATGCTTTTTAATTTCGTAATCTTCAAAATTAAATGCTTTGGTTTTTAAATCAATTCCTGAAAGATTTGATATTTTGAAGCTTACGTTCTGGGAGCTAATATAATATCCATCTATAGGTCTCCAATATGGAATAAATGCAGTTGAACTGAATTCAACTTCAGTTTCAAAAACGACGGTGTATGGATAACTAATTGGTGTATAATCTAAGAATTTTACTCGACTATCTGAATATAAGGTTCCTCCATCTACGGCAGATTGATCTTTGAAATCATTTTTACGTATTTTCTTGATTTCTTTACCGTGTTCATTATAAATTCTTGCTTCCAACTTTTTAACATTGGTATTATCATTGTAACTCACGTAAGCACGATGTTTAGAATCGCCAGAAGAATTCAAAACGGTAACAATGCGCTTGTTTTTGTAAATCATTTTGTCGAATGCAACAATTTCTATTCGCTTGTCTTCCATTCTAATAACGGCATTGGCATTTTCGCGAAGTTCTGAAGGAATTAAAAGCGACTGTAACAAGAGTTCCTCTTGTGCCATTGAGGGTAATGACAACAAAATAAAGCTAATTAAAAGTAGTGTTTTTTTTAGCATTCTAATGGTATGTTAGTTCACATATCAAAGGTAAAAATACATTAAATAAGAACAAAATTTTACGACTATTTTCTATACTTATTTCTCAAAAAAACTAAAAATAAAACTAAAAAACAGGGTATAACAATATACTTAAACTCACTTATCAAGACCTGTTTACCCCATTCTGAAAAGAACTTTTCAATACCAATTGGAGAAACCTTAATTCCTCTAAAATGGAAAAAATAGCGATCATCGCTAAACGGAATTAAAAAACCTACGCCTTTTCCACCTGAAGTCATGGCATCTAAAATTCCGTGAGATACTGTTGCCAAAAACAGCACACTAAAAAAGACTAATCGTTTTGTTTTAGAAAAGATAAAAGTTAACAGGGTCGACCAAAGTAATGCAAATACTATTGAATGTGTAAAACCACGATGACCAAACATATGTTCATATGGAATTCCAAAACTAAAAGCCAAAACATCTGCATCAGGAATTATAGAAGAAACAATGGCTAAAATCATTAAGATTTTTAAATCTTGTTTATCAATAACTTTTGAAATTGTAAAAGCTAAAATGCCATGTCCAAAAAGGGATGCCATTATATTTTGTTTTTAGTATCAATAATAATAGTTACAGGTCCATCATTTAATAACTCAACTTTCATATCTGCTCCAAATTTTCCTGTCCCAACGGATTTACCTAAGTCAAATTCCAATTGTTCAATAAAAGATTCATAAAGAGGGATTGCTCTATCAGGTTTAGCAGCTTTAATATAACTAGGTCTGTTCCCTTTTTTAATACTGGCTTGTAGTGTGAATTGACTAACTACAATTGCGTCACCTTGAGTTTCAATAAGTGAACGATTCATCACATTATCATCATCAGAAAATATACGAAGATTCGTTATTTTGTTTGACAGCCATTTAATGTCTTCAGGAGTATCTTCATCTACTATACCCAATAGGATAAGCATTCCGTTTGTGATAGAAGCTACAATTTCTCCATCAATGGTTACACTGGCTTTTGATACACGTTGGATTACTGCTTTCATAACTTGAAGATCTTCATATTATTCTTCCCAAACATCAGTTCTATAATGCTCATCATCACCTTCTAAAATTTGAAGATAACTTCTGTATCTAGAATACGAAACCTCATCTTTATCTAAAGCTGCTTTTACAGCGCACTTGGGCTCTTCTTTATGTAAACAATTATTGAATTTACAATCTTGTTTGAGTTCAAAAAATTCTGGAAAATAATCGCCTATTTCCTCTCTGTCCATATCAACAATTCCGAACCCCTTAATACCTGGTGTATCAATAATTTTGGCTCCAAAACTCAAATCGAACATTTCTGCAAATGTTGTTGTATGCTGACCTTGACTATGCTGAGTTGAAATTGCTTTTGTCTTCAAATCTAAATCTGGTTCTATAGCATTTACTAATGTAGATTTCCCAACTCCAGAATGACCAGCAAACATACTTACCTTATTGGTCATAAGAGATTTTACCTTATCTATATTTTTTCCTGTAGTGGCTGAAATACCTATGCATTCGTATCCAATTTTTCTATACACATGAGCTAAATATCTAACCTCATCTAAAGTAGCTTCATCGTAGGTATCAACTTTATTAAATAGTAATACGGTTTTTATGGAATAGGCTTCAGCTGTTACTAAAAAACGATCTATAAAACTGGTAAAGGTTGGAGGATTATCAATAGTAATTAATAAAAACACCTGATCAATATTTGAAGCAATTACATGTGTTTGTTTAGATAAATTAACCGATTTACGAACGATGTAATTTTTACGATCATGAATACGATCAATAACACCTGTAATTGTGTCGTTATTGGTTTCCAATTCAAAATTTACAATATCTCCAACTGCAATAGGATTGGTACTTTTAATGCCTTTTAATCTGAATTTACCTTTTATTCTACATTGATAAACGGCACCAAGATTTGTCTTCAAGGTATACCAACTTCCAGTAGATTTATAAACGGTTCCTGTCATTTAAAATAATATTAAGCAAAGTAACAATTTTAATTTCTATTAACCTGCCGGAAGTCTCTTTGAATCAAAAAATTAAAATCAATAACAAGCATCCTATATTTGTCTTCTTAATCTTTTTGTAGATAAAACATATAGCATTATATTAGTGGTTTATTAATAAAAACTCTACAACATGAAAAAATTAGTGCTATTTATTGCTATTGGTTTCTTAACTTTTACTGATGTTTTTGCGCAAGTAGAATACAAAATCATCACCAGTGTAGAATCTATTGTTCCTAATGGATTAGGTAGATCTAGAATTGTATCTGCAGATGAAGAAAGAGATTACAAAGATTACACTTCAGTACGATCTGATGACAAAAAAGAAGATAAAAGAAACAAATCTGACAGAAGCGAGATTAGAGTGAAGAATTTTGAAGAAACAAAATTGTTAAACTTTTATAACATAGGCGGTATTCGTTTTCAAAATATTGCAGCGAATGACGCTGTTTTAACTTCTAAAGTTAATACAATGATTGAAGAAGGTTGGGAATTGGCTTTTGTTACTAGTGCTGTTGAAAGCGCTGGTAAAGGCGATAACAACGGGATTTTTATTACACGTTTTATTTTCAAACGAAACAAACAATAGTACATATATAATTTAAAAAAAAAATCATGAAAACTATCAAATTAATTGTTATTGGAATCTGTGTTTTATCATTTATGAATGTTAATTCACAAAATTTAACTCCTCAGCAAATAGAAAGAGAAAATAATAGAATTGATTTATTTAATACACAAGAATTTGCAAATCTTCACATCTGGTACAATAATAAGGTTTTGGAATTAAGATTAAGCGAAGAACAAGAAGTACAATATAGTTTTGTTATAACCAAATACACATACAGAATGTCGCGTTTAGACGATAAAGATTCTGATTATTCTTATGAAGAAATGGTAGAAGAAGTTCATTCTTTAGTTGCTAAAATTGATAAAGATACTAAACCCGTTCTTACTGATACACAGTATGAGGATCATCTAAAAATTACTAAAGAATTTAAACAAACTGTTTTAAATAAACTTGAATTAAATCATTCAAAAATTAAAAAAGGATAAACATAAATAAATTAAAAAAAGCCTCATTTTCATGAGGCTTTTTTTTTGTTTAATGATTAATAATCTTCTCTTGATGATTAATTGATTCTTGGTGAATGGCCTTAAACATGCGTAAGATAAACTCTTCACTAAGTCCTTTTTCATCACCTTCCATAACCATTTTTCCTAAAATCTCATTCCAACGTTTACTTTGTAATACAGCAACGTTCTTTTGTTTTTTAAGTTCACCTATTCCATCGGCTACTTTCATTCGCTTTCCTAATAACTCAATAAGCTGATTATCTACAACATCAATTTGAGCTCTTAAATTATTAAGTTCGTTATTATATTCTGCCTCAGGATCCGTTTCTTTTCTAATTCTTAAATCATTCATGATATGCACCAATCGATTTGGAGTCACTTGTTGTGCAGCATCACTCCATGCATTATCAGGATCGAAATGAGTTTCAATCATTAATCCGTCAAAATTTAGATCTAATGCCGTTTGAGACACATCAAAAATCATATCACGTTTACCAGTAATATGTGAAGGATCATTTATTAATGGCAAATCTGGAAATTTAGTTTGTAATTCAATAGCAATCTGCCATTCTGGATTGTTACGATATTTAGATTTTTCATAAGTTGAAAACCCTCTATGAATTACGCCTAAGTTTTTAATGTTAGCAGACGCTAAACGTTCAATAGCTCCTAACCATAATGCTAAATCTGGATTTACTGGATTTTTAACCAATACAATTTTATCTGTCCCTTTTAATGCATCTGCAATTTCTTGTACAATAAACGGACTTACAGTTGATCGTGCACCAATCCACAATAAATCGATATCATGTTCTAATGCAAGTTCTACATGGTTTCTATTGGCAACTTCTGTTGCTGTTTTTAAGCCAGTTTCTTCTTTTACTTTTTGTAGCCATTTTAAACCCAAAGCTCCAACGCCTTCGAAGTTTCCTGGACGTGTTCTAGGTTTCCAGATACCAGCTCTATAATAATTTACATCTGTATCTTTAAGCTCATGAGCTATTTTTAAAACTTGTTCTTCTGTCTCTGCACTGCATGGTCCTGCAATTACTAAAGGATGATTTAAACCTAAATCATCCAACCATGTTCTCATTTCTTTTTTATTCTCCATAATCTTTATTATGCAATACCGTTTAATATGTCTTTTATATGATTTGTACTTTGCATTTCTTTATATATCTCGTCGAAATCATTAGATTCCATTAACGCTTTGAACTGTTTTAAATTATTGATGTATTCATCAAGTGTTTCTATGACGTTCTCTCTATTTTGTTTAAAAATTGGTGTCCACATTGCTGGAGAACTTTTTGCCAATCGCACAGTACTTTCAAAACCACTGCCTGCCATATCGAAAATATCGCGTTCATTTTTTTCCTTTTCAATTACTGTTTTTCCTAACATAAAAGAACTTATATGCGACAAATGCGACACATAAGCGATGTGTTTATCATGTGCTTCAGGATTCATATACCTAATACGCATTCCTAAGTCTGAAAATAACTGCAAAGCTTTCTCTTGAAGTTTAAAAGTTGTCTTTTCAACTTCACAGATAATATTTGTTTTCTTCTGAAACAGTCCGTGAATAGCTGCTTTGGGTCCTGAAAACTCTGTACCAGCAATAGGATGCGTTGCTAAGAAATTACGTCGCATTTTATGATTTTCAATTGCTTTACAAACAGGATCCTTAGTCGAACCAACGTCAATGACAAGTGCTCTATCTGAAATAGCATCTAACACTTTTGGCAATTCTAATACGGCTTTATCCACAGGAATAGAAAGCACAACTAAATCGGCTTCTTTTAAATCACCATAGCTTGCTTTTTCATCAATAACATTGAGTTTTAAAGCATCATCTAAATGGGAATCGTTAGTATCTATTCCGAAGACTTTAGCATGTTTATTATTAGACTTTATATCTAATGCTATACTTCCTCCAATTAAACCAACTCCTATGATGTATATCTTATTCATTCTTTATTTCAATCTTTCTAAGGCTTCTTCCAAATCATCTTGAGATGCACAAAGCGATATTCTTATATATCCTTTTCCGTTAGTACCAAAAATTGTTCCTGGTGCAATAAATACTCCTTTTTCTTTTAGAATTAAATCAATGTATTCTTCAGCATCTAAATAATCTGGAAGTTTACACCACACAAATAATCCAGTAGCATTTGAATCGTACGTGCACTTAAGTGCTTCTGCAATTTTCCAAACGATTTGTCGTCGTTGCTCATAAACACTATTAAGGCTTAAGTACCACATATCTGAGCAATTCAATGCTTCGATGGCTCCTTTTTGAATGCCTAGAAACATCCCAGAATCCATATTGCTTTTTACACGTAATACTGCAGCAATATATTCGGTTTTACCCAATAACATTCCTACTCGCCAACCCGCCATATTGAAGGTCTTACTTAACGAATTTAACTCCAAACACACGTCTTTAGCATCTCGATATTTCAAAATACTTCTTGGGTAACGGTTTAAAACAAAACTGTAAGGATTATCGTTAACAATTAATATATTATTACGCTTAGCGAAGGTTATTAAATCTTCAAATAGTTTATTTGTTGCTTGAGCACCAGTTGGCATATGCGGATAATTTACCCACATTATTTTCACCTTTTCAAGACCTCTTTTTTCTAAAGCGATAAAATCTGGAAACCAATGATTCTCTTCGGTTAAATCGTAAAAAACTGGCTTTGCTCCAACCAATTTAGTTACAGATTGATATGTTGGATAACCAGGATTAGGAATCAATACCTCATCACCTTCATTTAAAAATGCTAAAGAAATGTGCAAAATCCCTTCTTTACTTCCAGCAAGAGGTAACACTTCTGTTAACGGACTTAAAGGCACATTAAAATGTCGTTTATAAAATCCTGCCATGGCTTCTCTCAATTCTAGAATACCTTGGTAACTTTGATATTTATGTGCACCATCTTCATTAAAAACTTCAACCATTGCGTTAAGAACACGTTCTGGTGGATTCAAATCAGGACTCCCAATTCCTAAATTAAGGATGGGTTTCCCTTGAGCCTTTAGTAAGTTTACTTCTCTAAGTTTTTTTGAAAAGTAATACTCTTCAACATTTTTTAATCGGTCAGCAATCTGTATCATAGTCTTGCATTTTTATATTCGCCCAAAACTTTAAAATCTTGTGCCATGATTTCCATAATGGACTTCGCTTTCTTATAATCATTATAGGTATCAAATGTTACATCAACGAAAAAAGCATATTTCCAAGGTGTTTCAATTTTTGGGAGTGATTGTATCTTTGTTAAATTTAACTTACAATCACTTAATACATTCAAAATAGTCGCTAAACTTCCTCTTTTATGGTCTAATTCAAATTTTATTGACGCTTTATTGATTTCTACCTCTGGTATTTCAGAGTTTTTAGTCTTTACAATAAAAAATCGTGTTTCATTATGCTTTATCGTTTGTATACTTTCTGCTAAAATTTCGAGTTCAAATAATTCTGCAGCCAATCGAGATGCAATTGCTGCAACGTGTTTTGATTGATTGGCTTGAATCCTTTGCGCAACTTCAGCAGTATCTTTATCTTCAATTAACTTGATATGTGGATATTGCTTAAAGAATGCTTTACACTGCAATAATGCCATTGGATGAGAATATACTTCTTTAATATCATCTATAGTTTGGTTTGGCAAGGCCATTAAATGATGTTGAATATCTAAATAATGCTCTCCAACAATATGTAAACCAAAATTATCGATTAGTGCATAATTAGGAATTATAGAACCTGCTATAGAATTTTCAATAGCCATGATAGCCGCATCATCTTTAGCATTCAGTATGCTATCAACCACACCATCAAATGTTAGGTATTCTGATACACTAATCGTTTCATCAAAAAATTGCTGTGACACAATGTGATGAAAAGACCCTTTAACTCCTTGTATGGCTACTGATTTAATCATAAAAAAAGTCTCGATTTTCATCGAGACTCATATTATATTTATTAGAATAAATTATACATATAACGTCTCTCTCTTTTAGCTAAAAAAGAAATAAAACCAGCTATAATATGTATTATTTATTGTGTTCATATCGTAATTAAGTTGCTAATGTAATTATTATTTTAAGAAATCAAAATTGTTATAACATATTTTTGAGTTTTACGTTTCAGTTTTAAAGAATTCATAATTTGAAGGTAGGCATTCGTTATAATTACTATTTTTGAATAAACTAATTGGTATATGTCTATTGAAGTTGAAAATATTTCTAAAGTTTATGGCGAACAAAAAGCGCTTAATAACATTTCGTTTTCAGTTAACAAAGGTGAAATTGTCGGTTTCTTAGGTCCAAATGGCGCTGGAAAATCAACGCTTATGAAAATACTTACTACATATATCAGTGCTACTGAAGGTAAAGCAAAAGTTAACAATTTTGATGTTTTAGAAAGTAAACAAAATGTTCAAAATAGTGTTGGATATCTTCCAGAACACAATCCTTTATATCTCGATATGTATGTAAGAGAGTATTTGATGTTTAATGCTAATGTTTATAATACGCCTAAGACACGTGTAAATGATGTTATTGAACTTACTGGATTAACACCTGAAGCTCATAAAAAAATCGGACAGCTTTCAAAGGGATATCGTCAACGAGTCGGATTAGCAAATGCCTTATTGCATGAACCAGAAGTTTTAATACTTGATGAACCAACAACTGGTCTTGATCCTAATCAATTAGTGGATATTAGACATTTAATTAAATCTGTAGGCAAAGACAAAACTGTGTTTTTATCTACTCACATCATGCAAGAAGTTGAAGCTATTTGTGATCGTGTTATTATTATAAATAAAGGAAAGATTGTTGCCGATAAAAAACTTAAAGAACTCCGTGACGATAAAGAGCAAACTGTTATTGTGGAATTTGATTATCGTGTAGAAGATGCTTTTTTACTAAAATTACCTAATGCTAAAACAGTAAAAAACATACATGACTTTGTTTATGAAATCACTTTTTCAACTAGTGAAGATATGCGTTCTCATGTTTTTGATTTTGCTCATGATAACGAACTGAAAATTCTTCAATTGAATCAAAAAAATGCAAGTCTGGAAAGTTTGTTTAGAGAACTAACTTCAGACTAATAATTATTCAAAAATTAATTTACCAGTGTAGAATTGTTCTACATCAATTGTTGGAGGAGTATTCACAACAATTACATCACCTGTACTTCTAATTTCGCCCGTTAACATTAGTTGTGGATTAATAATCAAATCGTTACTACTACGTTGAAAAATGTCGATGTTTTGCGCTATAAGATTTCTACCTTCAAAACGTGAATCACCTGAGTAATACCTAACAAACAAGTCATCTACCTCTCCACTTACAAAAATTGTAGATAAGTTATTTACTATGCAATCGAGCTTTATACAATCTACTTTTACATTAAAATCTCCATCACTATTTACATCACCTTCAGAATTAAAATCTTCAGAAACTAATTTTAAATTATCATAACTTAATATACCATCACTACTCACTGTTAACCCTGAACCATTTCTAATTTCGATTAGATTAGGAGCACTTACATATACTTTAGTAATGCCATAGTCTCTACTAAAATTGCAAGCGTTATTGTTAGTAATTAACAATGTATTGTTTTCAACTTTTACTTCAATATCATTCAGTAAATACTCTCCTGTTTCAACAACAACCTTTTGAGTAGCTTCTTGTTTCACAATAAGTTCGACTCTAGCAAAAGCTGTTATTTTAGTAAAGTCATTTACTATAAATTCTTCTTGAATAGTATCTCCAGAATTCTGAAAACAGTCTGGTGCGTCTTCACTATTACAAGAAAAAACGACAATCGCTAAAATTATATATAGTATCTTTTTCATAATCTAACACCTATTCCAAATTCTACACCTTCTGCTTTGGCTCCATGAGATTTTAGAGTGATCGCTCCAAAAAACTTATCTCCAAAATAGCGTTTCAAACCTACTCTATTATAAACACGTCCTTCAAAATCGTAAGGGTAATAAATATAGTAACCCAACTGAGTAATGATAGACATTTTATTAATAAACAACTCATGACCAACAAAAACACCAACACGCTTCCAATCTTCATCACCACTAACGTCTAACTCAGGAAAGGCAACAGAATAAAAATAAATAAGTTCTTCTAAAAATTTAGAAAAGAATACATCTGTACCAACTTGTATTGCACTTTTTCGATTCAATCGTTTATCTGCATATGCTGAAACAATATAAAATGGAAATTGACCAACACCAATAATATCACTTTCATTTACACCTGATCTAAACGCAAAATTATATTTGACCTTTTCTTTGAATTTTTTATCTTCTGTAGATGGTATATATTCAGGTTCATTTTCATAATCAAACAAATAATTTGTACCAACATTAAAAACGAATGTATTTGTAGACGTATTTGGCGCTTTAAAATTGGCATTTGAATAATGTATAACTGAAATACCTGCTTGCAATCCAAAACCTATAAATATGTTTTCTTTTTTATAATTCAACATCAAATAAGTTGTACTCAATAAATGCGAACCGTAAGCATTGTTTTTAAAGTTTGTTTCTTTATCGTAGGGGTTTGTATTGTAAGCCAGACCTTGGCCGATTCTTAGATTAATATTCCTTTTAAGAAAATAGAAGTTGTAATGCGCATACAAACTATAGTTTTCACCCAAATTATAGTTTTTCATGTCCTGGTAAACAAATGAAAATCCCCAATCTGGATAATTAAATCTGCTTTCCCAATCTTTAAAACCGTAGGTTTTTTTGTTATAACTTAAAATTAAACCTGTTGGATGATCTGTAATTAAATGTGCGATGTCTGGATTATGCTCTAAAATAGTCCCATAAAACAAGTTTGCATCTAAAGTAAATATATTGTCTTTTTTGTCCTGTGAAAACAAGATTCCACAACAAAGCGTAAGAAAGATAGTTAAGTAAAACTTCATGAATTTTATTCTGAAACAAAAGTAACAGAATAATTGAAATAACACTTATGATAAATCTGTTAGTGCTTGCTTTAATAATTCAAAAACTGTTGAAATCTCTTCTTTTTTTGAAGTTCCAACCGATAGTCTAAACCAATTAGAATCTTTTGACGTTCCAAATGCATAAAAAGGTACTATCGCAAGTTTAGCATCTGTAAGCAAATAGCTTGTCACTTCTTGTATTGTAGATAATGTTTTGCCAGTAGACGTTGTTTTACCGATAAGATCAAACTGAACTGTTAAATACAAAGCTGCTTCTGGCTCAATCGCATTAACAGGGAAACCTTCAGATTTAAGTTTTTTAAAGCCGTCGTAAAAACGATTCAATCTAAAATCTAATTCACTTTTTATATGGTCCAAATAAGTTGATACAGCTTCCGTTTGATTTAAATATGATGCGGTTGCCATCTGTTCTGCCTTTGGTGCCCAAGCTCCAATATGACTTAACATCGCTTTCATTTTATTGATGAGATGACTAGGTCCAAATGCCCAACCTACACGAACTCCTGTAGCCGCAAAAGCTTTTGAAATACCATCAACAAAAATGGTATACTCTCGCATTTCTGGAACTAAATCAACAGGATTGTAATGCACTGTAGAACCATAAGTTAATTGCCAATATATTTGATCGTAAAGCACATATAAAGGTTTCATATTTACTTCCGCTCTACGTTTGTTTTCATCAACAACCAACTGAGAAATCTCAGTTAAGGTTTGTTTGTCAAAGGTTGTTCCGGTAGGATTTAATGGAGAACACAATGCTATTAAATTCACATTTTGAATATGAGGTTTAATATCGTCAACAGAAGGCATGAATTTATTCTCAGGCTTAGTTTCAATAATCACAGCATTGTTTCTAGCCAAGTATGTATATGCATCATTATTCCAAGAAGGCACAGGATACAATACAGTATCTTCAAGATCTAAAATCGTTTGGTAGATAGCATAAATTAATGGTCTTGCGCCTCCTGAAATTAAGATTTCATTTTTAGAATAGTCAAGTCCTAGGTTCTGTGACAAATAAGAAGAAACACTTTCTCGAAGCACTTCCATTCCATTTGCAGCAGGATAATTTGTTTGATTGTTATTGTATGCAGAAACAATTTCTGATTTTAATTCTTGAGGAATAGGAAAAATACTAGCATCAAAATCTCCAATAGTTTGGTTATAAATAATCTCTCCTTGCGCTTTCAGAGCATTGACTTCTCCTGCAATTTTTATAATTTCTGAACCTTTTAAACCTTTGGCTAATTTTGATGTTTGCATAACTTTCAACTATATCGTTTTCGTTTTGCAAAAGTAAGGCATAATTAACGAATTTAGAAATGGCTTTTTCCTTACTAAAAGAGCTGACTGGCCACAGCTTGAATATTATCACTCTTACCCATAGAATAGTAATGCAGCACAGGAATTCCAGCCTTTTGTAATGCTTTAGATTGTTCAATGCACCATTCAATTCCGACTTGCCTTACCTGACTATTATCTTTACATTTAACAATTTCAACAATTAAATCTTCTGGTAAATCAACGTGAAAACGATGCGGAATCATATTCAATTGCTTTTTAGTTGCTATTGGTTTTAAACCTGGAATAATTGGAACAGTAATCCCTTCGTTTCGGCACTTGTCTACAAACTTGAAAAATTTATCATTATCATAGAACATTTGAGTTACAATATACTCAGCTCCTTTTTTAATTTTCTTTTTTAAGAAGTGGATATCACTATCCAAGCTTGGTGCTTCGGCATGTTTTTCGGGATAAGCAGCAACGCCAATACAGAAATTAGTTGGTGATGAATTCAGCAACTCATCATCTAAATATTGACCATTATTTAATTCTGAAATCTGAGTCACTAAACCACTAGCATAATCATGACCTTCTTTTTCAGGTTTGAAATAGGTTTCCGTTTTTACAGCATCACCGCGAAGTGCCATCACATTATTAATTCCTAAAAAGTCAAGATCGATTAAGAAATTTTCGGTGTCTTCTTTTGTAAATCCACCACATAAAATATGAGGAATGGCATCTACACCGTATTTGTTTTGAATGGCAGCACAAATACCAACTGTACCTGGTCTCTTTTTCACAATTTGTTTTTTTAACAAGCCATTACCAACATCCTTAAAGGTATACTCTTCACGATGATAGGTTACATCAATAAAAGGTGGTTTAAACTCCATTAACGGATCTATATTATCAAAAATAGATTGGATATGCTGTCCTTTTAATGGTGGTAAAATTTCGAATGAAAACTGTGTGTTTCCATTGGCATTTTTTATATGTTCTGTTACTTTCATATTTTAATCTGCTAAATTAGGGTTTAACCATTTTCTGGCTTCATCTTCACTTATATGTCTGCGCTTAGCGTAATCTTTTAATTGATCTTCGGTAATTTTTCCTAATCCAAAATACTTAGCTTCTGGATTGCCAAAATAGTAACCGCTCACACTTGCAGCTGGCCACATGGCTAAGCTTTCAGTTAGTGTTACTCCTATTCGGTTTTCAACATCCAACAAACGCCATATTGTTGCTTTTTCTAAATGATCTGGACATGCTGGATAACCTGGAGCTGGACGAATACCTTTATAAGTTTCTTTAATTAATTCGTCATTAGTTAAATCCTCATTTTTGGTATAGCTCCAATGTTTTGTTCTCACTTCTTTATGCAAGTATTCTGCAAAAGCCTCAGCCAATCGATCGGCTAATGCCTTTATCATGATTGAATTATAATCATCATTATCCGCTTCAAATTGTTGAGCTAATTCTTGTGTTCCAAAACCTGTGGACACACAAAATGATCCAATATAATCTTGTTTACCTGAATCTTTCGGTGCAATAAAATCTGATAAAGCATGATTTGGAATCCCCTCTCTTTTGCTCAACTGTTGTCTTAGCGTTAAAAATGTTACTTTAAGGTTTTCATTTTCATCATACACTTCAATATCATCATCATTGACTGAATTCGCAGGAAACAATCCGAAAACAGCCTTTGCTTTCAATAGTTGTTCATCAAAAATACGCTTCAAAAGTTCTTGAGCGTCCTTGAATAATTCTTGTGCTTGTGGTCCAACAATGGCATCAGTTAAAATGTCTGGATATCTTCCATGGAGATCCCAACTTCTGAAAAACGGACTCCAATCAATGAAACTCTCCAATTTGGTGATATCGAAATCATCTATAATTTGAATTCCTAGTTGTACTGGTTTTACAATTTCTGAAGACTTCCAATCTATCGGATATTTATTTTTTCGAGCGTCTTCAATAGAAATATATTCCTTCCGTTTTCCGCGTATTAAAAATTGCTCACGAAATTTATCATATTCTTCACGTATTTGCTCTTTATACGTATTATTATCTTTTTTCAATAAATTTCCAACAACCGTTACAGCTCTGGAGGCATCATTAACATGAACCACAGTATGATTATAATTAGGTGCGATTTTTACTGAAGTATGAGCTTTTGATGTTGTAGCGCCTCCAATGATTAATGGAATCGTTAAATTTTCTTTGGTCATAGCCTTGGAAAGGTATACCATCTCATCTAATGATGGCGTAATTAAACCGCTTAAGCCAATAACATCAACCTGTTCTTTTATGGCAGCTTCAATAATTCGTTCTGGAGGAACCATGACTCCTAAATCGATGATTTCATAGTTATTACAACCCAAAACAACACTCACAATATTTTTACCAATATCATGGACATCGCCTTTAACAGTAGCCATTAGAATTTTACCAGCAAATTCTTGCTTACCATCTTTTTCGGCTTCTATGTATGGTTGTAAATAGGCAACTGCTTTTTTCATAACACGAGCTGACTTTACAACTTGTGGCAAAAACATTTTTCCGCTTCCAAAGAAATCTCCAACGACATTCATTCCAATCATAAGGTGACCTTCAATCACATCTATTGGTTTGCTAGAGGCTAATCGAGCTTCTTCTACATCTTCAATAATAAAGGCATCGATTCCTTTAACAAGACTATGTGTAATTCGGTCTTGAATTGATTCACTTCGCCATTCTAAAACCTTAGTAGCATCTTCTTTTTTGTTTCCTTTTACAGTTTCAGCAAACTCCAATAAACGCTCAGTAGCATCTTCACCTCTATTAAATAAAACATCTTCAACATGTTTTAGTAAGTCTTTCGGAATTTCATCATATACTTCTAACATGGTAGGATTTACGATTCCTAAATTCATTCCGTGTTGAATAGCATGATAGAGAAAAGCAGAATTAATTGCTTCTCTAACCGTTGTATTCCCTCTAAATGAAAATGACACATTACTCACACCTCCTGAAACGTTAGCATAGGGTAGGTTTTCTCGAATCCATTTGGTGGCATTAAAAAAGTCTAGAGCATTTAGGCGATGTTCTTCCATTCCTGTAGCGACTGGAAAAATATTTGGATCGAAAATAATGTCTTGTGGTTTAAAGTGAACTACATGGACTAAAATGTCATAAGAACGTTTGCAAATCTCAATCCGTCGTTCGAAGGAATCAGCTTGTCCAGTTTCATCAAAAGCCATAACAATTACGGCTGCTCCATAGCGTTTTACAAGTTTTGCTTGACGAATAAATTCGGCTTCACCTTCTTTTAAGCTTATAGAGTTGACTACACATTTTCCTTGAGCTACTTGCAAGCCAGCTTCAATGATTTCCCATTTTGAGCTATCAATCATTAATGGAATACGAGCTATATCAGGTTCTGATGCGATAAGGTTTAAAAACTTAACCATCGCATATTTACCATCTAGCATTCCTTCGTCCATATTGACGTCTAGGATCTGTGCTCCACCTTCAACTTGATCTCTTGCAACACATAGGGCTTCATCGTATTTTTCATCTTTTATTAATCTTAAGAACTTTCTTGAACCTGTGACGTTGGTGCGTTCTCCAACGTTAATAAAGTTACTTTCTGGCGTTACCACTAAAGGCTCAAGACCAGATAAGGTTAGATATTTTTTATAATCACTGTCTGCCATTATACTTGAACTTTAATTGATCTAGGTTTATAATTTTGAGCTACTTCTGCGATGGCTTTGATATGATCTGGATTTGTTCCGCAGCAACCTCCAATAATATTTATTAATCCATCTTGAAGGTAATCTTCTATTAATACTTGCATTTGAAGTGCTGACTGGTCATATTCGCCAAAAGCATTTGGTAAACCTGCATTAGGATGTGCAGAAGTATAAAACTCTGTTTCGTGTGATAGTCGTTGTAAATATGGCTTCAATTGCTCTGCTCCTAAAGCACAATTAAAACCAACACTTAATAAAGGTATATGAGAAATAGAAGTTAAAAATGCTTCTACTGTTTGGCCAGATAATGTACGACCTGAAGCATCAGTTATCGTTCCAGACACCATAATAGGAATATCTATTTGACGTTCTTCTTTCACTTCTTCAATTGCAAATAATGCTGCTTTTGCATTGAGCGTGTCAAAAATAGTTTCTACTAGGAGAACATCTACTCCACCATCCAACAAACCTTCAACTTGCTGTTTATATGCAACGCGTAATTCTTCAAAAGTAATGGCTCTGTATTCTGGTTTATTAACATCTGGAGACATGCTTGCTGTCTTATTTGTTGGTCCAATGCTACCAGCCACAAATCGAGGTTTCTCAGGATTTGCTTTGGTAAATTCATCGGCAACTTGTTTGGCTATTTTCGCAGATTCGTAATTTAGTTCATAGACCAAATCTTCCATGTTATAATCTGACATAGCGATTGTTGTTCCTGAAAAGGTATTGGTTTCAACAATATCTGCTCCTGCTTCAAAATATTTTCGATGCACCTCAGCAATTGCAATTGGCTGTGTCAATGACAACAAATCATTGTTCCCTTTTAAAGATGTTGGATAGTCCTTAAAGCGTTCTCCTCTAAAATCTTCTTCGGAAAAGTTATAGCGCTGCAACATCGTTCCCATAGCTCCATCTAGAACTAAAATTCGTTGTTGTATTTCTTCTTTTATTGTACTCATGAGCATTTTTCTTA
Source organism: Psychroserpens jangbogonensis (assembly GCF_000797465.1). Lineage (GTDB taxonomy): Bacteria > Bacteroidota > Bacteroidia > Flavobacteriales > Flavobacteriaceae > Psychroserpens > Psychroserpens jangbogonensis. Next base: position 291,043 of record NZ_JSWG01000012.1, read on the forward strand.
TACATCAAAAATTTATCAAGGTCCTCAAAATAAATCTCGCTTTATAGGTAGCGTAATTAAACCAAAAGTCAAATAGACTTTTTGTCGAGTGTACTTAATAGAAAATGTTAAAAAGAAAATGCGTAAAAACAGGTGAGTAATTACGTTTGGGTTATCTATCCAGTTTTCGATTAATGAATCGAAAGTCTAAGTAGAATTTAGCACCTTCTTTGATAAATTCAAAGGGTTGCTAAGGTTTCATAGGGTCTAATCCCTCCACCTTTCTTGATAACATTTCAGTAAGTTCTTGAACTTTGTGAACACAAATATAGCAACAGAAAAATTAGAATGCCTAATTTATTATACAATTTTGGTCTTTTTTTATGAGATTCTTAATTTGAAGTCATATCATTGGAGTATATACAATATAAAACTTTCAATTCATGTATAGCACAACAAAACTGAAAGTTAGACCAGCTTATTTTTCTAAATATTTTTGACGAATAATATCTCCAATTGGCACATTTTGAATTTTGCATTCTAACCAAGAAATAACATCCAAATATAAAAATGCTCTACGTTCGTAAGGATGATCTTCATATTTTTTTAGACTATCTCGTAAGGTTTCAAAAGCTTTTTTTATGTCTTGAGGATAAATATATTGAAGGCCTCTTAAGAATTTAATCATTTCTTTTTGAACTTCGTACAGATCATTGGTCTTTATTAAAAATTTATAAGTGCTTTTCAATAAAGGCTCAATATTAGTATCTAAACCTGCCTCATAATGTGCAACTAGATTCAATATACGAGCAAAACATTGCAAATCTTCACGTATCAAAAATGACTTATTACTAATGATCTTATCTAAATAAAAAATGCATTCTTTATTATTGCCATAACCAAAATGAATATTAGCAAATTTGTAATAAAAAATCATGACATGGTGATCATCTAATCTATCTTTAAATGTATCAAGTTCATTTTCGATTTTTGGTATTATACGAACACCTTCTTGGAAACTACCATCAATAAAATACAGATTAATAGAATTGAGATTTAGATAAAGGAAGGTTAAAGCTTCAACGTTTTCATCCTTAGGGAATTTTTTTTCTGAACTGATATTTTGAAATTTCAATAAATGATATTGAAACTTTTCTTTATTACCCACAAAAAATAAAGCCTCCAATAAATAGTTGTTTCCTTTTAAAAAAAAAACTGGATTGACAGTAATCATCTGAGGTTGCTCATAAAATAAATCCACCCATTTTAGTGCATATCTATAACAATTTCTAAAATCTTGTAATAAGAAACTGTACCATAAATACGCATTAAATAACCATAATTTTTCTCGAAATCCGAGATTTTTTATATTGAATTCTGGAAGTCTATCGTTAAAATAATTGATAATATCTTTGCTTTCATTTTCATTTTTCGCATAACCAGTTTTAAGAATTATACTATATAGCTGCAGTGATAAATTAGATAATTTACTGGCAATTTCATTTAAAGAACTCAACTCTTCTGCCTGTATTATCAGTTCGTCAGTCCTTGCGTTAATTCTTCTGGTAATATATTGAGACTCAATTATTTTTTCGAGTTCTACAATTTCGTAAGCCAAGGTTTTTTCTTCATTTTGAATTGCAACTTCCTTTGATTTATCTAATATTTTCAGGCTTTGTTTATACAATCCCTTATGATACAATATTGACGCAAAATCCAATTGCTCTCTAATCTGGGATCTTATATTTTGATGTGAAGGGTTAAGTTTAAGGCTTATTAAAATTTGCTTGTACAAATGTGCTTTTACATTAGCCAATTGTTGTTTTTTAACTATGCCTCGTTTTAGGATAGCAGCCTCATCATAGGTTTTTGATTTATCTAAAAAATTAAAAAGATTTAAAAACTTTGAGTCTTGGTTTACATCTAAGCGACCAACATACAATTTAAATTGTCGTTTTTCAGATTTGGTTAAGGATTTAACCAATAAAAATAAATTGTCTTTTTGGTCTTTGGTCATCAAATAAAATTTGATTTATAATGTCAAGTTAAACAAAAACAGTAATAAATAACCAAAGTATAAATTCATAAGACAACAGAAAAATATATTTTGATAAATGTCTAATAATAGAGTCAAGATTAAGAGCGTCTTAATACTTATCTTATTAGCTTTTAATTTCCTTTTAGTTTTGCGTTTTTAGTTTCAATATTATATGTACTTTTGTCATCAATAAAAAAAGAGGAAAAATTTGTTCTGATTGCAACCTCTTATACTGAAAACTCAGTATACTAAAAATGCTAATGCAGTTAGTTTATAACTTCTCTAGCGACCAAGCAATCTCAACAAAAATATAGAAACAAATATTTAAGAGATTATGGCATATTTATTTACTTCAGAAAGTGTTTCTGAAGGACATCCAGATAAAGTAGCAGATCAAATTAGTGATGCTTTAATAGACAATTTTTTAGCTTTTGATAGTGAATCAAAAGTTGCTTGCGAAACCTTAGTGACTACTGGTCAAGTAGTTCTTGCTGGTGAAGTAAAATCGAAAACCTATTTAGATGTTCAAAAAATTGCTCGTGATACCATTAACAAGATTGGTTATACAAAGAGTGAATATATGTTTGACGGAAATTCTTGTGGTGTCTTTTCTGCCATTCACGAGCAGTCTGAAGACATTAATCGTGGTGTAGATAGAGCTAGTAAAGAAGAACAAGGTGCAGGAGATCAAGGAATGATGTTTGGTTACGCAACTCGCGAAACTGAAAACTATATGCCTTTAGCTTTAGATTTATCTCACAGAATCTTAAAAGAGCTTGCTGATCTTAGACGCGAAAACAAAGAAATTACATACTTACGACCAGATTCTAAAAGTCAGGTTACAATTGAGTATAGTGATGACAATTTACCTCAACGTATAGATGCAATTGTGGTGTCTACGCAACATGATGATTTTGATAATGATGAAGATATGTTATCAAAAATCAGAAAAGATATTGTTGACATTTTGATTCCAAGAGTGGTTGCAAAATTACCAGAAAACATACAAGTATTATTCAATAATGATATCACCTATCATATTAATCCTACTGGTAAATTTGTAATTGGTGGACCTCATGGAGACACAGGATTAACCGGTCGTAAAATTATTGTAGACACTTATGGAGGTAAAGGCGCTCATGGTGGTGGAGCTTTCTCAGGTAAAGATCCAAGTAAAGTAGATCGTAGTGCTGCATATGCAACTAGACATATTGCTAAAAACATGGTAGCTGCAGGAATTTGCGAAGAAATTTTAGTTCAAGTAAGTTATGCTATTGGTGTTGTTGAACCGACATCAATATTTGTTGAAACATATGGAACTTGTCCTTTTAATGTCACTGATGGAGAAATTGCTGAAAAAATATCTGAGATTTTTGATATGCGACCATCAGCAATTGAAACTCGTTTAAAACTGCGTAAGCCTATTTATAGTGAAACCGCAGCATATGGCCATATGGGAAGGGATCCAGAAACAGTTAGCAAAACTTTTGAGCAACCAAATGGAGAACCTATTACTCTTGATGTAGAATTATTTACATGGGAAAAACTAGATTATGTAGATAAAGTTAAGACTGCATTTGGCATATAGACTTTAAAAAATAGAATTAAAAAAACCTCTAAGTATAAAATTTAGAGGTTTTTTTATGTTTTTAATTTTGATTTCCTTTTCGATTTGGAGTTCTAGGTTTAGGCCATTTTTCTTGTTTGCCTGTTCTTGGATTAATTGGTAAAACTATTTTTTCTGTCGGAGTTTTATCTGGATCTTCAGAAGCCATATAAACTAAAATTGCTGTTAAAATAGCATTACTACGCACGTCATCAAACACTATTTTATCATAAGTGTCTCTATTGGTATGCCAAGTATAATCGTGATACGACCAACCTAAAGCACTTAGATCAAAGGCTGGAGCTCCAGCTGCTAAAAAAGAAACATTATCAGAGCCACTGGATTTAGGTGAACCTGGAAATTCTGTTTTAATATGTTGTGTGATATCATTAGGTACAGCAGCAAGCCATCGCGTTAAATATTTATATGAATGTAAAAAACCAGCTCCAGAGATATTTACAACACGACCAGTACCATCATCTTGGTTAAAAAGTGCTTGAATATTATTTACAATTTCTGGATGATCTTCAACGAATGCACTCGAGCCATTCAAACCTTGTTCTTCGCTATCCCAATGACCAACTAAAATGGTGCGTTTTGGATTGGGATAAAACTTTTTAAGTAAACGCATAGCCTCCATCATTACTATTGTCCCTGTGCCATTATCTGTAGCTCCTGTAGCACCATCCCAAGTATCTAAATGCGCAGATAAAATAACATACTCTTCTGGTTTTTCAGAACCTCTTATTTCTCCAAGCGTATTAAATGCAGGAGCAATGCCTAAATCTTTAGATTCAGCAACTATCTTTAATTTTGGAATATTTCCAGATTCAGTCAATCTATAAAGCATTGTATAATCTTCAAGTTCTAAATCTACATGCGGAATACTCTTTGTTTTCGCGTTAAAAATTCTGTTAACCCCAAAACCTTTAGACCAATATGAATCTATGATTCCTGCTGCTCCTGCATTTTCAAATACTGAAACAATACTTCTTGAATTATATCCAGCCCTTCTAAAATTAGCATACCATCCTGAAACCTGATCATTTCGTTCATCCTTCATTTTTTTGTAAGATGCTTCAGTCGCAAATGCTTTCCAGTTGTCATCAGGTCTTCCTGTAGGTTGCTTCATGGACAGCAAAACAAATTTGCCTTTAACATTAGGCAACCAATTAGCAAACTGCAAAGAATCGATCACTTTTGGCATTACAATAGTTTCTGCTGTAACACCTTTTGAACCTGTACTAGGATTCCATGCCAATTGCATTCCTGTCAATGTTTCTAATCTAGGTGACAACATATCAATATGTGTAACACCTCGTTCCCAAGCCTTCCATGTTCCCCATTGTTCTGTTTTAGCTGAAATTCCCCAACCTTGATATGTTTCAACAATCCAGTCGCCAGCTTCCTTCATTTGCGGTGTTCCTACCAAACGAGGTCCAATAACATCCATAAGTTGATGAGCAAGTATTTCGAGTTGTGAATTCACAACAGCTCCTTGAATCATATTATCAATAACCTTCTGCTGCTCTTGATTTTGTGAAAATGAAACTAATGAGACTAAACATAAAATAGAACATAATACAGTTAACTTTTTCATAGGCTATAACAAACTAATAAATGAATTTGTGTGAATTTGAATAGCACTAATTTACGGAATGTTACCTAATTCTCAATATATTAAAGAGAACACACGCAACCATTTTAAATGTTTTGCATCTAATAAACAAAAACGAAGTTGTTTAAAACATTTTTAGGGGTAACGGTGTTTTAAAAGATTGATCCACATATATATATTTCATAATAAAAAAAGCCTTCTCAGTTGAGAAGGCTTTTTTATAAATTAGTTGAAATTAAAACCATTATCCTCGACTTCGTCCCATTCGGTTATCACGAAATTCTTTCATCTTCTTAATAAGGGTTGCTTGGTAGTCTTCTTTTGTTATTTCTTTCCCTTTATCTGGTGCTTCAATTTCTAAAGTCTCTTTTGGATTTAAAACAAGTTTAGAACACAACATTGTTGTATCTCCTGCACTCACTTCTAATATTAATCCAGGAAGCCCCCAAAATTCTGATGGTCCATGACCTACAGGAATTTGTGGTGCATACCACGTTTCTACTTCAGTCATAGGAATCTCTGGCTCTATCGTTTCTCCTTCTGCAGTTTCAGTAGTATTATCTCTTCGAATTTTATTCCAAGAAAATGAATACCAAGTTAACTCATCTGATGGAATAGAAGCCGTAGCTTTAAAGCAGGTATAGTTTCCTATTTGTTTGGTTTCGGTTCCCATGACCCATTCGATAGGCTGTAATTTATCTTTAACCAAAAAGCGTTTTCCGTAGAATTCTTGATCTTGGATTTGCGTATTGGTCTTCACATTTTTGTATTGATCTCCTGCAGCAAAATTTTTGCCCCAAGAATCTGTTGCGCCAGACATGGCATCTAGTTTATCATTTTCTTTAAAGAAAGATTCTTCTTTATTAAAGTTTAAAACATAGGTTTTTTCTAATCTGTTTTTCAGATTTGCCATGACTTGCTTTTTTTGAGCTTCACTAAGTCGTTTTCCCCAATTACCTAAGTCCATTGTAGATTTAGAGATATAAATGGCTTGTCCTTGAAAGTTTTGAGCATTTAAATTAAATGTCATTAAAAATATAAATGCAATAAAGGTCAATTTTGAAATTAGTACTCTCATAATATGGTAAACTGTTGGTTAATTGTTTAACAAATTTAACAAAAAGCTAAACAATACATGTGTCTTTACCATAAAATTAACAACAAGCATCTATTATAGAGGTTACTAAAGAAAAAGCCTTCTCAAATGAGAAGGCTTTTTTATGCGTTAAGGATAGAGGCTTTGTTGAAGCTCCTCGAAGAGAGCGACTGCCGAGAGCCTGACCAACTGAAGCATAAGCGTAAGTTGGTAACGCCCAAATATTATAAGGTATAAATCATCCTAAACGTTATAAATCTTGGCTGAATAAATGTTTCTGAACTAAATACAGAAATATTACTTGAACTATTACTCACCTTAGAATCAATATCTAATAAGTTTGATGCTTTAACTTCAAATTCCCAATTGGCATCTTTATCTTTTCTATAGGCTAAACTCGCATCCCAAGTCTGGAAAGATTGAGAAGGTCTAACACCATCATCTTGATTAGTATATGTGTAATCTGTTCTAAATGTTACAGATTTCCATAGGTATGCATCAAATTCTACTGAAGGTGAATTTGTTATAAACTTTGTAGATGTAGAACCTTGATCGTTGTTTGTTATTGAATACGCATATCTCAATCTCACATTTGGTGCTTCTCTAAAATTTGTACGTAATTCTGGTGTGTATCTTTGCGTGAAATTCTCACTTACTGTTCGTCTATCCTCAACAATTTGGTTTTGTTTAGAATACGATAAATTAACACCTAATCGCGCTCTAATCTTTTTAAACGTTCGCTCAACTCGTCCAAACACACTAGCAGATTCGTCTGCAAAATTTGAGTTGAAATAAGAGCTTGTTCTAATCACATTTTCAAAATTTGTTGTACTTCTTATTTGATCAATATTCTTACTATAATTAGCAATAGCAAATACGTTGGTATAATTAAAAAGGTTAAAACTGAAATATCGCAAACTCAAATTGTGAGATAATGAATTTTGTAATTCAGGATTTCCATAACTAATATTGCTAAAGCTATTTAAAACTAGTCCTTCGGCTAAATTTGTAACATCAGTAAAAGAGTTACTCATATTATAACGGAAAGTTAAACTTTCGCTCTTTTTAAATTGAATGAGCGTTTCTAGCTCTGGCATTACTCTAAAGAAGTTATCTTTATTTTCTACACCATACTGTGTGTTCTTGTTTCCGTAGGAGTGCAATGAAAGTCCAGGCGTAATAGTAAATTTCCCTGTTTTAACTCTATAACGAAATCCTAAATACACATCACTAAAATTATACTCAGTATCATTTTCATTTCTCAAGAGATCTCCTTCACCATCTGTTAAAGTTGCTACTGGATCAAAATATGAACCATTATCTAAAAACTGAAAAATATTAGAGTTGAACTTTTGGTTACTTAAAATAGTACCTAAGGTTAGATTAATATTACTCTTGTTATTCAAGATATAGTAGTAATCTACTTTAGCGTCCAATTGATTAGACTTGATGCGTCTATCTTGGTTTAGGTTATATCCAAATTGATCTCTATCAAATCCTAACGCTAATGCGGTATTATCAAAAGCATCCTGAGCTTGAGGAGGATCATCATTATTTGTTGGGTCATTTACTAGTAAAGCATTATAAAATGGATCTTCGTCTTTTATTAAATGTTGCGCTTCAAGCGCAAAAATATTTTTCTCATTTAACGTATAATAATAGTTTAGGTTTTGATTGATGCTAAATGGTTTTACTTCGTCTAATTCTTTTGTAATTCCTACAACAGAAGAGGCTTGAATTTGTTTTTCTGAATCACTAGAAAGACGACCAAGTAGATCATAATCTAATTGATTATTGAAGTTTGGTTTATAAGACGCGCTTAACTTTGCAATTCCTTGATTAGTTGCTTCTTTTCCTATTTCAACTGTTTCTTCGTCAGGGATTCCTAAATCAGAATCTGTATAAGTAACAAAATTTTGTTCTCGAGTTCTTAAACGTGTGCTATTATAGATTAAGAATCCGCTGAGATCAAGTGCTTTATTAGGAGAATAACTAAAATTACCTGCCGCAAGTTTTGTTTCAATCTCTTGAGCATTACCAAGATTCGTTAATCCACCAAGTCCGTTATCTCCTAAATTAATACTTGTCCCACTGCTTTGGCTAGGTCGTCTAAATCCACCACCAAAGTTTCTAATGTCACGATTTGTTAAGGCAACTTCTCCAATATTGTTTAAATCTCCTATGACGTTAATACTATATTTTGGACTGTAATAAAACAACTTGGGTTGCACTAGGTATAATTCTTTATCTGGAGCGGTTCCCGCTCCTGCAGTAATATCACCAAACCAGAAATTTTCTTTTCCTTCTTTAAGTTTGATATTAATTGCAACATTATCTTGATTATTTTGAACACCCCTTAACTGACCAACTTCTGAATAATTACGAAGAACTTGAATCTTATCAACGGCATTAGATGGAATATTTTTTGTTGCCAATTTTGAATCACCATCAAAAAAATCTTTTCCATTAACCATTAATTTATTGACGACTTTACCTTCGACTTCTATTTGTCCGTCGTCATTAATTTCGACACCAGGTAATTTCTTGAGAACGTCCTCTAGTTTACGTTCGGAACCATCCTTAAAAGAGTCTGCATTATAAATTAGGGTATCTCCTTTGATGGTTACGGGCATTTCGTAGGTTAATTCTACTGCAGCAAGTGCATTATCATATTCAAGATTAAAGTCTTTATTAATGTTTTCTTCTTTGGTTGCTACCTCAACAGAAAGTGTTTTCATACCTATATAACTGACTTGTATCGTATAGGTAGTATTCTTATCTAAATCAAGCTTAAATCGACCTTTATCATTGGATATGGCATAAGAAGCCATAGACTTTGTTGCTTTATTAATTGCAATAATATTTGCCAATTCTAAAGGGCCACCAATACTATCTTTTACAACTCCTTGAACTGTAATTTGTGCACTAGTTATGCTAGTTACAAGCAGTAACGCTAGTAATATAAAATTTCTCATTTGTTGGATTATGTTTCTTTGATTATTTCTCTTTGGAAAATTGAAACTTTAAAAGTTAGTATTAATGTCTTGGGCCTCTTCCGCCTCTTCCGCCACCATACATTTGTCTCATTTCTTCAATCTTCTCTTTCATAATGGTATTGTATGCTTCACGAGTAACGACTTCACCTGTATCTGGTTTATTTATCTCCTCTTTTTCCTGCGGATTCATCACTATTTTAGTACAAAGAATAACGGTTCTATCTGCTTGAATTTCTAAAATCAAGCCTGGAAGTCCGTGATATTCACCTGGTCCAGTACTTACTGGAATTTGAGGTGTATACCAAGCTGTAACTATTACAAACTTGGGAACTTCAAGCTCATCTAGAGGATTGTCAAATTCAGTTTTTGTCGTATCTGTCGTTTCTTCACCTTCTTTCTTTTCATCATTATCTTTTCTACCTCTTCTACGCATGCTCATAAAATCCATTTCATCAACAGGCTTTGTTGTGGTCGCTTTGAAACAAGTGTATTGTCCAATTTTCTTTGTTTCACTGCCAAGTTTCCACTCTAATGTTGGCAGAGAATCCTTTACTAAAAACTGTTTTCCGAAAAACTCTTGCTCTTGCAAAATCACATTATCTTTAACATTTTTATATTGAGGACCACCAGTGAAGCTACTCATCATTCCTCTCCAAGGGCTACTTCCAGAACCTGGAGCATCAAGTTTTTCTTCTTCTTTGTATGTCGATTCACTACGATTAAAATTGAGCACATAGGTTTTTTCTAACATACTTTTCATTCGCTCAGCGATTTGCTTTTTTTGCTGATCACTCATTTGACCTCCTCCAAAATCACCCATATCCATAGTGGTTTTAGTATGGTAAGTGGCCTGACCTTGAAATTCTTGAGCATTAAGGCTTAGGGATACAAATAGCATTAATACGATACTACTTAGTCTTGAGAATAATGTTTTCATGTTAACTGAAGTTTGATGTGTTTAACAAATTTATAAAAGTATTAAACAGAAATTATTTTATTTATAATATAATTAACATTCAAAAATACTTTAATTAAACACATATGACTTCAAAAACAAATAATAGTTAAATTCGAAAAGGTTAAAATTTTCTTAAACTTTTACAGATAATTAACCTCCAATTCTAATCTCAATATTCTCACCATCTCTGCCTCTATCATTCGATCTATAACGCTCTTCCATTTCTTTCATCTTCTTCTCCATAATTTTATCATAAGCTTCTTGGGTTAATTCTTTGCCGTTTTCAGGCACAACAATTTCAGATGCATTTTTAGGGTTGAGAACAATTTTACTACATATAACGGTTTCGGTACCATCATTAACTTCTAAAATCAATCCTGGCAATCCATGATAATTTCCTGGCCCTACACTAACTGGAATTTGAGGTGTATACCAAGCTGTAATGGTTATTTCCTTCATTTTCGGTTCCTTATTAGCAGTATTCAAATCTTTATCGCCATTAAAACTAATTCCGCTTTCAATATCTTCAATCTCTCGTGTTGTTGTTGCTTTAAAACAAGTATAATCTCCTATATTTCTGGTTTCAGATTCTAACTTCCATTCAATATCTTCTAAATCATCTTTTATTAAAAACACCTTACTGAATGATTCATTTTGATTGACAAAACGTTTCTCTTTTATGTTTTTATACAATATATCAGAACCGCCAGACATAATCATTACCATATTCATGCCTTGTGGATTTGGAGCCGACAATGCTTCTTCTTCCTCATAAATGGATTCTGTTTTATTGAAGTTTAATATATAGGTTTTCTCAAACTGCTTTTTTAGCATTTCCATCATTTGGTCTGCCATACCAGAAGCCATTTGAGTGCTATCTAGTTTAATATCGATTTTACGCTTTGATTTGTAAGTTGCTTCCCCTTGGAAATCTTGTGCACTAATACTTGATGAAATTAGTAGTGTTATACCTACAACTATAATTTTAATTAATGAGTTCATGGTTATTGTTTGTTTTTATAATATTTAATTGCTGCTTTTCTTATTGTCTTTACACTTTTTAGAAAGCCTTTTGTATCATTCGTATTTCCTTTTACTTTATAAGACAATGTAGTACTTTCACCGTTAGACATCTCATCTCCATTACATATAATTTCAAATGACAAGGGTTCATTTCGTTCTGATAAACCGATGATCTCTTTGATGTCTTTAACAACAAATGTAGACTCAATATCTTCGGCAGAATCAACTGTTACAGACACATCAATATTACTAACTCTAACATCATCTGTAGTCACTTCTCCTGTAACTCTATTGGTTTGACCAAAACTAACTGTTACAAGAAATAGCATTAAGATTTTAAATACATTTTTCATTTTATAATTGTTTTATGATTAATACACTACAAATATATAAGTCACTACTAGCACAATTAGTTAACCAGTGTTAACGTGTGTTAACCGATTAGCTTTTATAGGTTTTAACATTTACATTTGAATCATGAACGATTCGAAATTCAGATACATATTATATATTATCATCGTTGTAATTCTATCTACGATTGCAATACAAACCTATTGGAATTACAAAAACTACTTGTCTAGTAAGCAGCAATTAATTTCTGATGTTCAATCAAGTTTAGATAAAGCTGTTGATGATTATTATACAGATCTAGCACACCAAACTACTCTTGCTCTAAAATTTGAAGGTAATGCACAACAAGAGGTCTTTAGAAAGAATGGTGTTTTAGAGCAAATAACAAAAACAATTGACGAAAGCAAAAACCAGCTAGATGGATTAGATTCAATTAGTATTAGCGAAATAAATGGTGTTACTATACTAAGAGGACTAGATGCCGACTCTCTAATGAATCATAAAAACCATAAAAGAAATGTTTGGATTGGTGGAGATTTAGATGATCCGTTTAGGGAATTAAGAAAAAATAATGACAGTACGAACCTCACAAATTTTGAAATGCTAACTTCTAAAGTTATGATTTCAATCACAAGTGACACATTAAATCTTAATACTATTGACAGTTTAATCACTAAAGATTTAGGTCTAAAAAAGATGAATTTTGATTTTAGCTTAGATTATCTAGAGTCTGTTGAAAATAAACTATTTGATAATCGTCAAATCATCAAATATGACAAAGAAGAATTGATAGATAAAAATCAACTAAGGGCAGTTTCTAATTCTGCGTTTTTACCGAAAAACAGTGAATTACATATCTATTTTAAAAATATAACATGGCTTGTTTTTAAACGCATTTTAAGCGGCATGATCATTTCGCTTTTAATTGTTCTTGCAGTTATAAGTTGCTTATTTTATTTGCTAAAGATTATCAAATATCAAAAGCAATTGTCTGAAGTTAAAAACGATTTAATTAGCAATATTACACACGAGTTTAAAACACCAATTGCTACCATTGGTGTTGCTTTAGAAAGCATTAAGAGTTTTAATGCTATTGACGATAAAGAAAAAACAAAAACTTACTTAGATATGTCTAGCACACAATTATCTAAACTAAATACTATGGTTGAGAAACTTCTAGAAACAGCCACACTAGACAGTGAGAATTTAGAACTTAATAAAGACCGTTATAATATTTCAGAAGTCATAACTACTGTAGTTGAAAAGCATAAAATGCAAAATGACAAATCGATAACTTATGATCTCGATGACAACGTATTTATTAATGTAGATGTGTTTCATTTTGAAAATGCTATTAATAATATTATCGATAATGCATTTAAGTATGGAGGCGATGAGATTGAGGTTTTGCTAAAAAGTAAATCATCACAAATAGAAATAACAGTTTCAGATACTGGAACATCACTATCAAAAGCGAATAAAGATCGGGTCTTTGAACAATTTTACCGTGTTCCAAAAGGCAACACACATGATATTAAAGGATTTGGAATAGGATTATATTACACCAAAAAAATCATTGAAAAGCACAGCGGTACAATTCAAATTCAACTAGACAAAAATAAAACGACGTTTAAAATCGTCTTGCCATATGCATAAAACAACCATTTTACTTGCTGAAGACGAACCAGCTTTAGGACAAATTATTAAAGAAAGTTTAGAGACTAGAGACTTTAATGTGTTGTTATGTGATAATGGAGAAAAAGCATTAGAAACCTATCAAACAAAAAGTCCAGAGCTCCTCGTTCTAGATGTAATGATGCCAAAAAAAGACGGCTTCACTTTAGCTAAAGACATTAGGGCTATTGACGATGCTATTCCCATTATTTTTTTAACTGCAAAATCACAAACTCAAGATGTAGTTGAAGGATTCACAATTGGTGGTAATGATTATCTCAAAAAACCGTTCAGTATGGAAGAACTTATTGTTCGAATCAACAATTTGCTCAACCGAACTAAAGTTCAAAAGACATCAGAAATACTACAGTTAAGCGAATACACTTTTGATTTCCCTAAGCAAATTCTGCAATTTCAAAAGGAGGAACCTATACAACTCACACATCGTGAAGCACATTTGCTATTTCATTTGGTGAAAAATAAAAATAGTGTTCTTGAACGTTCTTTAATCCTTATTAAACTTTGGGGAAGTGATGATTTTTTTAATGCCAGAAGCATGGATGTCTTTATTACCAAGCTTCGTAAAAAGCTAAGCAAAGACAATTCAATTCAAATTTTAAACGTTAGAGGTTTTGGGTACAAATTAATATGCTAAAAGTGGTTTGATTTTTGTACTTTTCAAATCATTATGCGATACTTTATTTACATCTTCTTTTTTCTTTCAATTTCAACCAATAGTCAGGAAATTATTGATGCTACATTGACAAGTTCTACAGATCTTGAAATAGATCAGATTGTTTCCATAGATAATTTTGAAACGTTTTATTACTTACAAAATAACATCCTTTATAAAGAAAGTAAGGATGGTACTTCAATAAATTACAGTAATTATCAATTAGGTGAAATCTCAACAGCCAACGCCTTCAATCCTTTAAAAATTAATTTATTTTATCAGGATTTTAATTTGGTTGTTATTCTAGATAATCGACTTGCTGAAATTTTTAAAGTTGATTTCAATACTGTCCAACCTTATAAAAATGTGAATTTTGTTTCCACTGGATTTGACAATACGCTTTGGGTATTTAATGTCGATTTTCAGCAGTTAGAATTATACGATTACAAAACAAACAAAACACGTTTTTCTGCAGTTCCTGTGCAATCTTTAGTATTAGATTTAGAAAGTGATTACAACTATTGCTGGCTACTTACCGAAAACTATTTGTATCAATATAATTATTTTGGAAGTATGATTTCTAAAATTGAAAACACAGGCTTTACCGAATTATCTAAAAGTAATGGGCATCTTATTTTAAAAAAAGAAGACACTTTATACTTTAAACACAAGAAAAAAGAAGACATCACACCTATAAATCTTCCAAAATTGTTAATAAATCAGTTTTTATTGACCAATGAAACCTTGTATATTTACGATCTTGAAAAACTCCATAAATACCAACTAAAAACCAATTAGATATGCACGTTGCAGTTGCTGGAAATATAGGTGCTGGTAAAACAACACTTACAAAATTACTCGCTAAACATTTCAAATGGGAGCCTCAACTTGAAGATGTTGTGGACAATCCCTATCTCGATGATTTTTACAACCAGATGGAACGATGGAGTTTTAATCTACAGGTTTATTTCTTAAACAGTAGATTTCGTCAAGTCGCGCAAATTCGTAAGAGCGGTAAAGACATCATTCAAGATAGAACCATTTATGAAGATGCGCATATTTTCGCACCTAACTTGCACGCAATGGGCTTAATGACCAATCGCGATTTTGAAAACTATCGTTCGCTTTTTGATTTGATGGAATCTTTTGTTGAAGGTCCAGATTTATTGATTTATTTACGTAGTTCTATTCCAAATTTAGTGGCTCAAATACATAAAAGGGGACGTGATTATGAAAATACAATTAGTATTGATTATCTAAGCCGATTAAATGAACGTTACGAAGCTTGGATCACTAAATATGATAAAGGCAACTTATTAATTATTGATGTTGACAATCTTGATTTTGTTGCAAATCCTGAAGATTTAGGAGATATCATCAACAGAATTGATGCACAAATTAACGGTTTGTTTTAAAACTCAATTTCCGCTTATTTTCTTTAATTACACTTAAACTTGTTGGTTTCAAAACCATACATAAACTATACGCATACAATATAGTTGGCACTGCGTCTATGTTTTGTCACCCAAACGTTGTAACTTTAGTAACAAACTAATTGACAACCGTTACTAGTCTTTTCAGTTCAAACTGAATTTTCTTATACCACCTTTTAATAATTTCTATAATTACTTTGAAAAAGAAACGTACGTGTCGTATGAAGTAACTCTCAAAAAATTAATGTAATTCTAAAGCTGTTTAATTAGCTACATTTGATTTAATAACTATTCTTTTTTGAAAGCAATCACTAAATATTGGTTTTTAGAAGGGTTTAACCTTTTTAAAAAACTTGGAATTCATAATATGATGCGCATTTGTGAAATTCTAGAAATGGATAATTTCAATAAAGGGGATTTAGTATCACTTAAACATGAAAGTGACAGAAGTGTTTTCTTTTTAAAAAAAGGAAGTGTAAAGATTGTAAACACCGCAAATGACTCAGTAAAATATATAGTGAAACGAGGTAATATTTTTGGCGAACTTTCCCTTTATAATAAAGAAGCTGCTAAAGAAGAAATAGCATACGCTTTAGAAGATAGCATAATCTGTTATATCGAAACTGATCAAATGGAGAAACTTATGGAAAAGCATAAATCTCTTAAAAATGGAGTTCTTAAAATTTATGGACTTCGCATCAAGAAACTCGAAAGACGATTAAGTGATTTATTATATAAAGACAGTGCAACACGAATAAAAGAATTCATTATTCAATTCATTAAAGAATTTGATGAAGGAAGCAAACCAGATCAGTTTGTAGCAAAAAACCTTTTATCACATAAAGAGATTGCTAACCTTACGAACACATCAAGACAAACTGTTAGCAATGTCTTAAGCTCAATGCGAAAAAAAGGGTTGATAGATTACAATACGCAAATCATTTCGTATACAGAAAAGGCAGATATATAAAAGGCTATAAACACATTGATCGTTGCCATAGTCTAAATTGAAAGTAATTTTAACATATTTCGACAAAATAAAAACTAACCGATTGACAACAAAATGAAACTAACCAAAACTCTAGGCTCTTTAGACTTTCTTGCTTCTATTTTAGTTGGGTTAGGTACATGCTTTTTACAATATTCAATCACACTTCACATTAAATCAAAATCAAATACATGAAAAAACCAATTGTAATTGCTCAAGTAAGTGAATTAAAAAATAAACAACCAGAACATGCTCTTGTAAATGGATTAGATTTAGTTGTAGTAAAATTTGATAAAGACATATCTGTTCTTTACGGAAGATGCCTTCATAGAGGTGCTCTAATGTCTGATGGTCATGTCGATGGTCACAATCTAATTTGTGGTGTTCATGGTTGGGATTATAGAGTAGATTCTGGAGTTTCAGAATACAATAACAAAGAAGTGCTTCATAAGTTTTCTACTAAAATTGAAGGCGATAATTTAATGGTAGATGCGTTTGAAGTTGATGCCTATGTCGCTAATCACCCACAACCATTTAATCGTGATGAATATTTAGGTGCATATGCAGATACACATCCAGAAGACACAGAACCTTATACTGGTTATATAAAAGAATTAGCAAAAAATGGTTTGAAAAACATTGGTCATCATGGATTTTCAGCATCTATGGGAGTTGATAGAAATACATTACCTAAATGGAATGATATTCAATTTTTACCAGCACAATTGGCAACTCGTCCGCTATTAGATCATGAAGCTGTAGCCACTAAAGTTATCATTGGACCAAATGCAAAAAAACCAATGGAATTAGAGATTCCTTTATTTGTGAGTGACATGAGTTTTGGCGCATTATCACGAGAAGCAAAAATTGCACTAAGTAAAGGCGCAGAACTAGCAGGAACAGGAATTTGTTCAGGCGAAGGAGGAATGCTTCCAGAAGAACAATCGAGCAATTCAAAATACTTTTATGAATTAGCTTCTGCTCAGTTTGGGTTTTCGTGGGATAAATTAGACCACGTTCAAGCCTTTCATTTTAAAGGTGGTCAAGGCGCTAAAACTGGAACAGGAGGTCATTTACCAGGAAGCAAAGTAAGTGCGGAAATAGCAAAAGTTCGTGGGTTAAAAGAAGGTGAAACAGCAATTTCACCAGCAGCAAATCCTAATTTTCATTCGGCTCAAGACTATAAAGATTTTGGAGATAAAGTAAGAGAACGTACAGGTGGAATTCCTATCGGATTTAAAATTGCAGCAAGTCATATTGAAAAAGACATTCAGTTTGCTCTCGATTCTGGAGTAGATTACATCATACTTGATGGTCGCGGAGGAGGAACTGGTTCTGCTCCAACTATTTTAAGAGACCATATTAATGTGCCAACAATTCCAGCTCTAGCAAGAGCTCGACAATATTTGGATAAAGTTGGTGCTTCAGATATCACACTAGTAATTACTGGAGGCTTGCGTGTTGCTGAAGATTTCGCTAAAGCAATGATGCTTGGAGCAGATGCCATCGCAGTTTCTAATTCAGCTTTGCAAGCTATTGGATGTTTGGGAATGCGTGCTTGTGGCACAAATAATTGTCCTGTTGGAATTGCAACTCAAAAAGAATCTTTACGTAGTAGATTAATTATAGAATCATCAGCGAAACAATTACATAATTATTTTGATGCAACTAACGACCTCATTAAGGTTGTAGCAAGGTCTTGTGGCTATGATGATATCACAAAGTTTAATCATAATGACTTATCTACATTTGATACAGACATGCATAAACTTACAGGGATTAACTACGCTGGAATTAAATTATAAGTGATGAAAAAAACCATGCACATAGCTGCTCAGTACCTAGCAACTGCAGCCATTAGTTTTATTGACCACAAAGACGATGATAGTCATACAAATTTGGGCTGGAGAAACCATACACTCGAAACACATAAATTCCCTAATGGTGACACACTTGGTTTAAATTATGAGACCTTTTCTCTAGAATGGACACATCACAATGGTAACAAAGAATACCATATACTAAATGAAACTACTCATTTAGAGGTTGTTGATTGGATCTCTGAAACAAGTAAAAATAACGGCATAAATAAAACATACAATTACAGTTTACATTATGACCTTCCATATGATGAGATTACAAATACAATACGTTTTAAATTAACTAATCAAAAGGACCTTAATGTATTAATATCAAATAGAGATTTAGCACAAAATGTTATTTCTAGTGTATTAAAATCTAACAACTATAAATCGCTAATTAGGATTTGGCCTCATCATTTTGATACAGGAGCATTTATTAATATCAACCAAACGCTTTCTATTGGTTTAGGTATGTCTATTCCAGATTCATTAATTGATGACTTTTATTTTTATATAAGTGGCTATAACGGCCAAGACCCCATAGACATAGAATTATCAAACAGTATAAATAAAGAAACGTATTACAATAATGGTTGGCAAGGTTTTGCTAACTCTATAAGTGAGCTTGAAGAGCATGCGGCAATTGATTTTTGCCAAATTGCTATTAATACATATCTAAATTCAATAAAATAATGTTCGAAATATTTGTTGGTATTATTGCCCTTGCAGCTTTTTTAAGCTATTTAAATGCAAAGTTTTTAAAGCTACCAGAAACAATAGGCGTTATGATTCTTTCAATACTTGTATCACTATTGTTTGCAGCTAGTTATTTTATCAATCAAACTTATTTTGATCAAGTTACAGACTTTGCAAGAAGCATAGATTTTAAAACTATCTTATTCGATTTCTTATTAGGCATTCTACTTTTTGCTGGTGCTATTCACGTTAATTTAAAAGGATTATTAAAAGAAAAATTTACTGTCTTTATCTATGCTACGTTTGGTGTTGTTGTATCAACGTTTATTATAGGTACGGCATTTTACTATGTCGCATCACTTATTGGACTAAACATAAATTATCTATATAGCCTGGTCTTTGGTGCTTTAATTTCACCTACAGATCCTGTTGCTGTATTGGCATTACTGAAAAAAGCTGGTGCTCCAAAACATATGGAAATTAAAATTGTTGGAGAATCACTATTCAATGATGGCGTTGGTATTGTCGTATTTTTGTCGGTCCTCTCCATAGCTACAATGGCGCATGAGTTTGATTTCTCACATATTACTTCCGAATTTGGTAAAGAAGCAGGAGGAGGATTTTTAATGGGAATCGTTTTAGGGCATTTAGGAAAAAAATGTATTGTAAGCGTCAACAAACAATCGGTCATAGCAGTGCATATTTCTTTAGCCATTGTATTGGGTGGTTATGTGCTATCTAATATGCTTCACATATCAGGAGCAATTGCAATGGTTGTTGCTGGACTTATCATTGGTAACAGTTTACATGCTAAAGTTATTTCTGCAGATTTAAAAACCCACATGAATATCTTCTGGAAAGTATTAGACGAAATATTTAATGCCGTTTTATTTGTGCTGATTGGTATTGTAATGATCACCTTAGACTTTAACATTTATCATTTAATATTGGGAATTGTTTCTATTGTACTGGTCCTTCTAGCTAGGTTCATTTCCATTAAATTATCGAATTTGTTCCTTAAAAAATCACATCGAGTAAATAAAAATGAAGCTTTAATATTAACTTGGGCTGGACTACGTGGTGGAATTTCTATCGCACTTGCACTATCACTACCTGAAGGTGAAGTAAAAGACATTATAGTCTATGCAACCTACGTAGTTGTGGTATTCTCAATTATTGCCCAAGGTCTAAGTATTGAAAAACTAGTTTCAAAACTATTAAAATAGAACTAATGGAAAAAAAAATCGTTTGGCATAAAGTATTGAGTAACAAAAATGAGCTACCTGAAGGTCGCGTAAAAACAGTTACTGCAAATCATAAAGGCATTTGTTTAACACATTACAAAGGGAAATTTTCAGCACTTGATAATCGCTGTCCTCATCAAGGAGGTCCATTAGGAGAAGGTTCGATTGAAAACGGATTACTACGATGTCCTTGGCATGGTTGGGACTTTGATCCATGTTCAGGAAAACCGCCTGGAGGTTTCGACGATGGTATAGATACATTTCCGGTAAAAGAAGATGGTGATGCCATTTATGTTGGTGTTGAAGAAGAAGATGCACACGAACCTACAGTATCAGATATCATGGTAGAAACCATGGTAAATTGGGGCGTAAATAAAGTCTTTGGAATGGTTGGTCATTCAAACCTTGGTTTTGCAGATGCCATGAGACGTCAAGAAGAAAAAGGAAACCTTAATTTTTATGGTATTCGCCATGAAGGTGCAGCAGCTTTTGCAGCGTCAGCTTACGGGAAACTCACAGGTAAACCAGCAGCATGCTTTTCTATTGCTGGTCCAGGAGCTACCAATATGTATACTGGACTTTGGGATGCCAAAGTAGATCGCGCTCCAATTCTAGCTTTAACTGGTCAAGTAAAAACTCAAGTTGTTGGTACTGGAAATTTTCAAGAAGTCGATTTAGTACAAGGTTTTAATACGGTTGCCGAATTTAATCAACGTGTGCAAAGTGATAGTCGACATGCTGAGCTCATGTCATTAGCAGTAAAGCATGCTATTTTAAAACGTGATGTTTCTCATTTAACATTCCCAGATGAAGTACAAGAGAAAAAAGTAAATCCAAATTCCAAAGCTAAAGGTCCCGAAAACAGAATTACATCTTTAGAAATCGCACCTCCAATTGAAGCTGTTAATGATGCAATTTCTTTAATAAAAAAAGCTAAGCGACCAGTAATTATTATGGGACATGGTTCTCGTGAGCACAAAAAAGCAGTTGTTAAATTTGCCGAAAGTTTAAATGCAGCAGTTGTAACGACGTTTAAAGGGAAAGGATTAATTGCAGATAATCATCCACTTGGCGGAGGCGTTTTAGGTCGAAGCGGAACACCAATAGCGTCATGGTTTATGAATGAAGCAGATTTACTCATTGTATTTGGAGCTTCGTTTTCTAATCATACAGGAATTACACCAAAAAAACCAATCATTCAAGTTGATTTCGATCCTCTAGCATTAAGTAAATTTCATCAAGTTGAAGTGGCTGTTTGGGGAGAAATCTCAAGAACCTTAGACATATTTAATTCTGAATTAAAAGGGCAAATTAACACAGATGATCAACGAGGTGAAATAGCTGAGCGTTGGAAAATTTGGAAAACTGAAAAGCAAAAACGTTTATTAGAAACGTCAGATAATGGTATAAGCTCAATAGCTGTATTTGAAACCATGAACAAACTCACTCCTGAAAATGCTGTGATGTGTGTTGATGTTGGTAATAATGCCTATTCTTTTGGCCGTTATTTTGAACCAAAAAATCAAGATTTTCTAATGTCTGGATATTTAGGATCAATAGGATTTGCTTTACCTGCAGCAATTGGAGCTTGGGCTGCTGTAGGAGACGCCAGACCTGTAGTTGCTGTTGCTGGAGATGGAGGTATTTGCCAATATCTAGCTGAAATTACAACACTAGTAAAATATAACATGCCTGTAAAGTTGATCATAATTAACAATCATGAATTAGGAAAAATATCGAAAGAACAACGCGCTGGAGAATTTGATGTTTGGAAAACATCTTTATCAAATCCGAATTTTTCAGAATTTGCTCAGTCATGTGGTGCTTGGGGAAAACGTGTTGAAAAACAAGAAGAGTTAGAAAACGCAATGCAAGAATTATTCTCACAACCTAGAGCAGGCGTTTTAGAAATAATGGCAGACGTTAATTTGATATAATACAAATAAATTAATAGGCATCATGAGTGATAAAAAAAATGATAAGGCGAAAGATGAATATTTAATGAATGAATTAGATATTGATAGAGAAGGGTTAAAACAATTAAAAAAGAAATTAGCTAAAGTTGCTCCTCGATCAGAACGTGGAGTAGAAACCTTATTCAGGTTATTGTCTAAAAATCAATACACTTTGAATACAATGATAGATACAAAATCAAATATTTTAATATCTATTAATGCCTTAATTTTATCTTTAATACTTGGTACTGTAATGAGTCAATTAAGTAGTGATCCTCATCTTATTTATCCAATAATAATGATTTTAATAACGAATTTAGCTTCAATTACCTTTGCGATTTTTGCCACACGTCCTGAACTAGTTCACGGAAAAAGTGAAGCAAAAAACTTAATGTTTTATGGTAATTTTCAAGACATGGAAGAAGATGAGTATGTAAATAAGATTACTAATTTAATGAATGAAGGCGATGAATTATATAAAACTATTGCTAAAGATACTTACTATCTAGGAAAAACGATAGACCGTAAATTTAAGTTACTTCGTAAATCGTTTAATATCTTTTTAATTGGAATTATTTTATCTGTGATTGCGTTTGTTGGTTGTCACGCTTTATTTGGAAATTTGATATAATATGGAAATAATCATCACTATTTTTCTAGCGTTTCTAGGAATCTATTTTGCAATAGGATTACTTTTTGGATTGTACTTTCTCTTTAAAGGCGCAACTAAATTAGACCCTTTAATGAAAGACACTCAAAAGAAAGTGCGCATTTTATTATTACCAGGAGTAATTGCAACTTGGCCTTTTTTAATTGGACGACTATTTAAATCAAAAACCACATAATTATGACATCAGGTTTACGAAAAGCACATAAATTTATTTGGTTATTACTTATCATTATTGTTCCAGTAATCATGTTTTTATCAGTGAAAGATTTAGATGTTTTCTCATCAAAAGACAACACTTCGTCAACACTTGAAGGTTCAAAAAAAGTGAACCTCAAATCCTTTGAAAATGATATCGTGAAAACCTCAGTTTTTGAAAGTCATTTAGAAATCATTTTAAAGTCTACTTTAAAAAATTCATCATCTGTAGTTTATGAAATGGATGAAAAAGGAAATAAGCCCAGTGTTATTGGGCAAATAACAACTGCTGGCATCTACAATTTCGAAATTAAAAATCTACCTAAAGGAATCATAATCTATGATGATTTAAAAAACATAGAAATAACCAAATTTTCATTTCAATGGGATTAGATTATCAATTAGTACTTTGGAACAAAGACAAGAAAACTTACGATAAAATAATCGCAGGTAGCATGTTGTTATATATTATTTTATTTGCTGCTATAACCTTAGTTTTTAATTCTCAAACAAGTATAGAGACATTAGTTATTAGAGCGTTTGGGTCATTAGCAATTGTTATGCTTCATATTATTTTAGTAATTGGTCCATTAGCTAGATTAAATTCTAGTTTTTTGCCCATACTTTATAACCGAAGACATTTAGGCGTTAGTATGTTTATTGCTGCCTTAATTCATGGTGGTTTTTCTATATTTCAATTTCATTCTTTAGGTGATGTAAATCCTATATATTCAATTTTTACATCTAATATGGATTATGATTCATTAACCAACTTTCCATTTCAAGTTTTAGGGTTTTTAGCATTAATTATTTTATTTGTAATGGCATCAACTAGCCATGATTTTTTCCTCGGAAACCTTTCGGCAAAGGTCTGGAAACGCCTTCATATGATGGTCTACTTTGCGTATGCTTTAATAATTGCTCATGTATTTCTAGGTGCTTTTCAACAGGAAACCTCTTTGTTTACAATTGGAATCATGATCATTGGCTTTCTAATTGTTGCAAGTCTACATCTAATTACAGCATTTAAAGAACGAAAAATTGATACTACTAAAACTGAAGAAAAAGAAGGCTGGCTTCACGTTTGTGATATTTCTGAAATAGAAGAAGACAGAGCTAAAATTTTTACAGTGGAAAATGAACGCGTTGCTATTTTTAAATACGACGGAAAACTATCTGCTATCCATAATGTGTGTAAACATCAAGGAGGTCCATTAGGTGAAGGAAAAATTATTGACGGATGCATTACTTGTCCTTGGCATGGTTATCAATATTTACCTCATAACGGTCAATCTCCTCCTCCATTTACCGAAAAAGTTTCCACCTACCAACTAAAACTTGAGGGTGACACCGTTTTTATTAACCCGAAAGCTTTTGACGAAGGCACTGAAGTTGAACCTTGTAATTTTTAAAAAATGAAAAAAAACGACGACTTTTATGTACCATATATAGACGGAAGCTTAGGTTCTAAAACAAAACAAGTCATAAAGCGTTTTGCGATCTCTTCAATCGCTCTAATAGTAGTTTCTGCATTACTCTTTAGTTTTTCTCAAAAACCATTTAAAAACAGCACTTTTGAATTGCTGAGTGAAACTAAAATAACTGGAACATTTCATGAGAATCCATATCCAATGCTTCGTGTAGAAGTTGCAAAAAACACGTATAAAACCATTCTACTTCTCGGGTTTGGCAAGTCGAGTGCTAATCCTTTTTTAGAACGTATACAGAATGAAGTAAAAGATTTAAATGGAAAGACTTTAAGCATAGAAGGCAATTTGATTTATTACAATGGAAAAACATTAATTCAAATTACTAATGATGAAAAAGTGATTTTAGAAGAAGGCATAAAACAAAAACCAATATCTAAAGTCGCTATTAGCAAAATGACTCTACGAGGTGAAATCATTGATCCTAAATGTTATTTTGGTGTTATGAAACCAGGCAAAGGGAAAATTCATAGAAGCTGTGCTGTTCGCTGTATTTCGGGCGGAATTCCTCCCGTTTTAGCAACAACGGACAATAATAATATATCTCAATATTACTTAATTACTGATTTAAAAGGCAATCCTATAAACCAAGATATACTTCCTTTTATAGGAAAACCATCTGAAATCACTGGAACTGTAGAAAAAATGGAAGATTGGTTTCTTCTAAAAATTAAGGTTTCAGACATCCTAGAGTTAAATGAAACATCTTCTATATATTAAATTATTTTGCTCTTGACTTATATGTTTCGATAATAAACGTAATTAATCCTCCAAAATTTAGCAGTGCATTTTTTGTTTTAACTTATTTCTGTATCTTGTAATTATTATGCGTGCATAATAATTAATTTAACAAAAATCATGAAGTACAAACACATTTTCGAGCCATTAGATTTAGGGTTTATAACCTTAAAAAACAGAATTTTAATGGGTTCTATGCACACAGGACTTGAAGAAGAGAAAAATGGAATAGATAAAATAGCAGCCTATTATGCCGAAAGAGCTAAAGGCGGTGTCGGCTTAATAGTAACTGGAGGTATTGCACCAAATATTCAAGGATGGACAGGTCCATTTTCTGCAAGAATGAGTTCAAAAAAACATGCACGTCATCATCAAGCAATTACACAAGCGGTTCATAAAGAAGGAGGAAAAATATGTATGCAAATTTTACACGCAGGACGTTATGGATATCATCCTTTTAGTGTAGCGCCTTCAAAAATTAAATCACCAATAACACCTTTCAAACCTTTTAAACTCAATCAATCTGGTATTAAAAGAACCATTCGAGATTTTGTGAACTGTGCGAAACTATCAAAAGTAGCAGGTTATGATGGTGTGGAAATAATGGGTTCTGAAGGTTATTTAATCAACCAATTTATTGCGAAAAGAACCAATAAAAGAACCGATAATTATGGTGGAAATTATGAAAATAGAATGCGTTTGCCAATTGAATTGGTAAAGCAAACAAGAGAAGCCGTTGGTTCAGATTTTATCATCATTTATCGATTATCCATGCTTGACTTGGTTGAGAAAGGTAGTACTTGGCAAGAAGTAGTTCAATTAGGTAAAGAAATTGAAAAGGCAGGTGCAACAATTATCAATACGGGAATTGGTTGGCATGAATCAAGAATTCCAACTATTGCAACTTCTGTTCCAAGAGCAGCTTTTACCTGGGTTACTAAAAAAATGAAAGAAGAGATTAAAATTCCATTAATTACTTCAAATAGAATAAACATGCCAGAAACTGCCGAAAAGGTTTTAGCAGATGGACATGCTGATATGATTTCTATGGCAAGACCATTTTTGGCTGATCCAGAATGGGTTAATAAAGCAGAGCAAGAACGTGCTGATGAAATCAACACATGTATTGGTTGTAATCAAGCATGTTTAGATCATGTTTTCGAACAAAAGGTTGCAAGCTGTTTGGTAAATCCAAGAGCATGCCACGAAACAGAATTAAATTATACTCCAACAGATAGAAAGAAAAAAATTGCAGTTGTAGGAGCTGGTCCAGCAGGATTAGCAGCTTCAACTATTGCAGCGCAAAGAGGACACACAGTAACTCTTTTTGATGCAGATAAAGAAATAGGTGGACAATTTAATATTGCAAAGCAAATTCCCGGAAAAGAAGAGTTTTACGAAACAATTCGTTATTTCAAGAAACAAATAGAATTACATAATGTAACTGTAAAATTAAATACTAGAGTTTCGGAAAATGATCTTGCCGAGGGTAATTTTGACGAGGTAATTCTTGCAACTGGAATTAAACCTAGGACACCGAAAATTGATGGAATTGAGCATGAAAAAGTATTAAATTATATTGATGTATTAAAATTAAAAAAACCAGTAGGAAAGCGCGTTGCTGTTATTGGTGCAGGTGGAATAGGATTTGATGTGTCAGAATATTTAACGCACGAAGGAGAGTCAACTGCATTGAATATTGATGCCTGGTTAAAAGAATGGGGAATAGATAAAACCTTAAATTCTCGAAGTGGCATAGAAGGCATAAAAGCAGAAGAACAACATTCTCCTAGAGAGGTTTTTATGTTTAAAAGAAGTAAAGGCAAATTTGGAGGTAAACTTGGAAAAACTACTGGATGGATTCATCGTTCGACTTTGAAAAAGAAAAAAGTTCAATTTATTAATGAAGTACAATACACCAAGATTGATGATAAAGGGCTTCACTATATTCAAAACGAAGAACATAAATTATTGGAAGTAGATAATATAATTATTTGTGCAGGACAATTACCTTTGAAAGAATTCTTAGATCCTTTAAAAGAAAAAGGAGTAAATGTTCATATAATTGGTGGTGCAGATATAGCTGCAGAATTGGATGCTAAAAGAGCAATTAATCAAGGAGCAAGATTAGCGGCTCAGTTATAATATTGTTGTTTACTTAGATTTATTAAAATATAGTAAACAAATTTATAACTTAATAAATCCATGTGTTTTGGCATGTTCAATTGCTTGAGAACTACTATCCACCAATAAAACAGGTATTTGTTTATAATCTTTAAATAAAGAAATGACACGTTGCATTTTCTTTTTATGGGTTACGCTGCGCAAATAAATTGCAGCAACTTGAGCCGGAAACTCTTTAGCTACATCAATATAAATATCGGCATCATGTTCACCACTATCTCCAATTAAAATGAAGGTTAACTTCGGATAGGTTTTTAGGATATTTATAATTTCAATATGTTTTTGAGGTTGGTCTCCAGATTTCTTTCTAAAGATATCTTTAAAACTTCGTAATAAAATTGGGCCTTTAGGAAAGGTATTTTGTTTTAAAAAGAATTCTAAGTAGCGATATAAATTCCATGGACTATGACTCACATAAAAAATGGGATTGGCATTTGTTCCTGTAGGACCTCGATGCAATTTATGGTAAAACTCTGCAGCACCTTCTAAGGGAATACGGCTTGCGGCATTTTTAAAAATACTATTAAGAAGTACCTTCCACTTTAATGTAGACACAACACCAGTATGAATTATGGTATCGTCAATATCGCTTATCACACCGTAATCTGCATTAGGACAAGGAATCAATAATTCACCGGGAAACCTATTATCATTTTGAATACTCCGCTTAATATTGACATCGTCATATGATGCTTCAATGTTGAGCCAACCTTCATCGTTAGCTAAAGCATTTAACCCTTCAACCCGCTCATCTATCTTGAAATAACCATGATCATCTGTCGTTGCTTTTAAAATGGTTTTATTTGGTAAGGTAATTTTGAGCTCAGTATTTTTGATCTCATCGGTTTCAAAACGCTTCCATGAATTGACAAACAATCCAAACAAACCCTTTTGCTCTAAGTTAATCGTTTCGTCCTCTAAAGCTCTTCCACGCATGTAAAAATGCGTTTCAGTGCCATAACTTTGAAAGATTACAATTTGTAAAGGATCTTTTTTGAACCAGTTCATCTAAGACGATTAGAATTTAAAAACTAAATTTAATAAAAAAAGCCACGATTAACGTGGCTTTTTTATATTTATGTAATGTATAAACTATTGTTTAGTAACGTCCATCTTTGTAATTACTTTTTCAACTTCACCTTCAACATTAGTTGTCGTTTTTTCAAACGCTTCTAGGTGTGCTTCAACTTCTGCTTTAGTTCCTTTGAAGATTTCTTCTTTGGTAACTTCAGTTCCATTTTCAACAGTTGTATACGTAATAGTAGCTTGTGCTAAATCTCTAGAAGAACCAATTACAGTTTCAACCTCAACATCTGTACTAGTTAATACAGTTTCTTCTGCATGTCCACCTAATATTGGAGCAATTACTAAACCAATAAGACATGTTAATTTAATTAAGATGTTCATTGATGGTCCAGATGTATCTTTAAATGGATCTCCAACAGTATCTCCTGTAACAGCTGCTTTATGTGCTTCAGAACCTTTAAAAGTCATTTCTCCATTAATCTCAACACCCGCTTCAAAAGATTTCTTAGCGTTATCCCAAGCACCTCCAGCATTGTTTTGGAAGATAGCCCATAATACACCTGAAACTGTAACACCAGCCATATAACCACCTAACATTTCAGCGATAGCTAAATTATCCATACCAAATAACATTGGCACAAATGCAATTACTAATGGGAATCCAATAGTTAATAAACCTGGTAACATCATTTCTTTTAAAGAAGCTTCAGTAGAAATCGCAACACATTTATCGTATTCTGGTTTCCCAGTACCTTCCATAATTCCAGGAATGTCTCTAAACTGACGACGTACTTCTTCTACCATTTCCATAGCAGCTTTACCTACAGCATTCATTGCTAAAGCAGAGAAAACTACTGGTACCATACCACCAACAAATAACATTGCTAATACTGGTGCTTTAAAGATGTTAATTCCGTCAATTCCTGTAAATGTTACGTAAGCAGCAAATAATGCTAATGACGTTAATGCTGCAGAAGCAATAGCAAATCCTTTACCTGTTGCAGCAGTTGTATTTCCAACTGAATCTAATATATCTGTACGTTCTCTAACGATTGGTTCTTGTTCGCTCATTTCAGCAATACCACCTGCATTATCAGAAATTGGTCCGAATGCATCAATTGCTAACTGCATAGCTGTAGTAGCCATCATTGCAGAAGCTGCTAATGCCACACCGTAGAATCCAGCAAAAGCATAAGATGCCCAAATTGCTCCAGCAAATAATAATACTGAAGGGAATGTAGATATCATACCTGTAGCTAAACCAGCAATAATGTTTGTACCAGCTCCAGTACTTGATTGTTGTACAATTTTTAAAATTGGCCTTTTCCCTAATCCTGTATAATATTCAGTAACCGAAGAAATTCCTGCTCCAACGACTAATCCAACAAGCGTAGCATAGAATACACGCATCGAAGAAATTTCTTGTAGACCTTCACCAAAGAAGTTCATTTGCATAGTTTCTGGTAACATCCAAGTGACTAAACCAAAACATGATATAGCAACTAAACCTATAGACACCCAGTTTCCTACATTTAAAGCACCCATTACTTGGGACTCTTTAGCATCATTGCTTTTTATTTTCACCAACATTGTTCCGATAATAGAGATAATAATTCCTACACCAGCAATTGCCATTGGCAATAAAATTGGGCCAATACCTCCAAAAGCATCAGAAATAGATCCACCCATATCTTTAATTACATAGTTCCCTAGAACCATAGCCGCTAATACTGTAGCAACATAAGATCCAAATAAATCGGCTCCCATACCTGCAACATCACCTACATTATCACCAACGTTATCTGCAATTGTAGCAGGATTACGAGGATCATCTTCAGGAATACCAGCTTCAACTTTACCAACTAAATCAGCTCCAACATCGGCAGCCTTAGTATAGATACCACCACCTACTCTAGCAAATAGTGCAATAGACTCAGCTCCTAAAGAGAAACCAGCTAAAGTTTCTAAGACAATAGTCATTTTATCAACAGAGAAAACTCCATCTGCTCCACCCATAAAGTAATTGTAGAAAAAGATAAAGAAACCTGTTAAACCTAATACAGCCAAACCTGCAACACCAAGACCCATTACGGTTCCACCTCCAAAAGAGATTTTAAGTGCATTTGGTAAACTTGTTCGAGCTGCTTGAGTTGTTCTAACGTTTGTTTTCGTTGCGATTTTCATACCCATATTTCCAGCATAAGCAGAAAATACAGCTCCAAAGATAAAAGCAATTACAATTAACCAGTGTGTTGTTGGTACTATAAAAGATACAACAGTTAGTAAAACTGATACGATTACAACAAAAACAGCTAGTAATCTATATTCAGCATTTAAGAAAGCAAGTGCTCCTTCGTAGATGTGATCTGAAATTTCTTTCATTTTACCATCTCCTGCATCTTGTTTCATTACCCAAGATTTCTTTACAAGCATGTAAATTAATCCTAAAAGCGCCAAAACTATTGGCATGTAAATCATTAGTGATTCCATATTTTAATTTTATTTGATTTATTAATTAGCTGGGCAAAAGTAGTGAAAACCATTAAAACTAAAAAACCCTTTTGTTTTATTACAAAAGGGTTGTCTAATAGTTACTATTTATTACCTATATAGAAAAGTCTCCATTTGTTTTATGTTCACTGTTTTCGTATCTATCTATACACTTATTGAGAATGTCATAAGCTTCTTCAGCATTTCCCCAACCACCAACATCTACTTTCTTCTTTTCTAAGTCCTTATACACTTGAAAAAAGTGTGTAATTTCTTTTATTCTATGTGGATTTAAATCGTCAATATCATTGTAAGTATTCCAAATAGGATCAGTAACTGGTACACAAATTAATTTTTCATCTGGTCCTTTTTCATCTGCCATATGGAATACACCAATTGGCTTTACCTCCATCACACACATTGGAAAAGTAGGTTCTGAACCCATTACCAACACATCTAAAGGATCACCATCTAAGGCTAAAGTTTCTGGTATAAACCCATAATCTCCAGGATACATCATGGATGAAAATAGCATACGGTCAAAACGTATTTTATTGAGTTCAAAATCGTATTCATATTTATTTCGGCTCCCTTTTGGGATTTCTATCAATACATCAAACGTTAGTTTTCCTGCTGGTGTCATATCTTAAATTTTTGGGGTACAAAGATAATGCTTTGTTGAGCGTTGGGCAATTAAAAACACCTATGATTTTAAATTTAAGAACCGTGTGCAAAAGTTCCGGAAATCTGGAAGACGGAAACAGATAATGTGTATCTTTATCGAGATTTAATCAGTTAACTACAATATGGAAAAAACAGAATTTCTTGCAAAAAATATCTTTCTAAACTTAGAAAACCTAAATAAAGAATCTGACTCTGATTCAATATCCTATTTTTCCGAAGCTGATTTTGCAATTGTCTTAGAACGAATCGAGAAATTTGGAATTGGTATCTATGAAATTGAACCTCGTCTGAAAGGAGCATCCTTTGATGTGAAACTAAATGAAGACTATAGAAAAAAAGCCACTGATCCAAAATGGTACAATAGGGCGTTTTTTGAATTCAAAAAAACCCAAACTGACCTTCAGTACTCAGCCAAATATAAAATCTCAGATAAATTACTGAATAGATAGGTTACACAATTACCAACAACCAGTATTGTTAGTCCAAACTTCTATTTAGAGAATAAAAAACTGCTAGAAATAAAAACCAAAACTTCCCGTTATTCCAAAACGTCTAGCATCAGTATTATCGAAGTAGTTACCTCTAAAATTGAAGTCGATTCTTAGTATTTTAAATATGTTAGCAACACCAAAACTGTATTCATAATAAATACGACTATTCGGTGCAATTAATGGAATTTCAACTGGGTTTCCAGTCGTATTTAAAGCTATGTTTTCATCAGACAAATCTCCCCAAACACCCCTTAAACCAAGAACAAACCTTAAGTTGTACTTCTTTAAAAACGGAATTCTCGAAAATAAGCGTCCATTAAAATTATGCTCAATATGCATCGAAGTATACGTATCGGTTACGAACTCATAAAAATCAAGTTGTGGAAAGGTATTGTAAATTGAAAAATAGGTCTGATTCCCTGGTACGACACTTAATAATCCTAAAGGCACTTCGCCAAAAGTTTTCCCTGCCTCTAAAGACGTTGTCAAACGACCAAAACCTCCAACTTGCCATGGTTGAATATAAGAGAACTGAACTTTAGTATAGTCAAAATCACTATTCATTACACCTTCAATACCTTGACTAACCTGAGTAAATAATCTTGCAAAATTCTCGTTCTTTTCCTTACGCTCTACACCATAACCTGTCATTTGACGCTTTGGATAATAGGCTAGTGAAAATCGTGTTTCAAACTGTTTTAATTCTGACGACACTCCATTTGGTGCTGACGGATCGTTATAATCCAAACTAAATGTTGGTGAAGCCGATTCTAAAGTACGATAACTGGCATTTAATCTGAAACCAAAATTTCGTACTGGTTCCATCTCAAAACCAATTGTTGTTAAATTGAGACTGGTTAACTTATCATTGGTTCCTGCAGTAAACACAGCATTAGATGCGAGACTTCGTCCAAGAACATCTGTAGAACTAGTTAAACTAGCTCCTATTTGTTCTACATCACGTCGATGACCTCCAAATAGGATAAACCTACTCTTTTTATTCAGTAACCATTTACCTGAAATTCCGTATTTAAACTTTTCATCTTTAAAACCATAAGCTACAAAACCTTCTAGTCTCCATAAATCATTTCGACTAAAATAGGTTCTTCCTCCTGTTCTCAAACGCAGTCCTTCGACATCATTGTATCCAAATGTGGAGAAAATTGGTCCGTAATCAAAATTAATACTTGGGAATTCTACATAACCAGAGGCTAGAATACTTCCTATATTATAAAGACGCTTAAACTTCTTAACTGTTTTAAGCGTGTCTAACATTTTATAAACTCCTTTTTCGTCTTTATTTAGAGATTCTAATCTGTTTTGTTCCCAAAACTCATCATCACGATTGTATACATCTTCATCGAAAAAATAGACTTCTTCATCATAAAATGACTCTTCTTTAGGCTCGTCAAATACGTAATTTTCGTATAGTGTTGTTCGCTTTCCGTAGACACCACGAGATTTTTCCTTTTTATTTAAAGCAAAATCAGACAGCATGTAATCACGCTTAATTAAGAATACAGAATCATTTAAAACTTCAAACTCTTGCTCTATATAAATTTCTTTTACCCAGTTTATGTTTGCGCTTTTAGACGCTTGCAAATTGATGTCCTTAATCGCATACGTAGAATCATTTACCCAAAAATCACCTTTAAAAGTCAGTTCATTTTTACGTCGTGGGTAATAGATGATGTTATAACACCATTTGTTATCAATAAATGCACTGTCAGAAAGCACATAATTATAGGTTTGAATTCCTGTTCGTGATAACGGACTCACAAAACTCTTATCGAAAAACTTTAGATAGTTCTCATAAACATCAAAATCTGCATATAAGTCATCTATAAAATCAATAATTACCTGATTATTATTAAATCCTGAATTTTTATTTCCTTTAAGATCTTCCTTCTCTTTGTTTAATTGATTATCTCCATAAACTGTACTTACTGCTTCGTTTATAAAAATTGGTAAATAAGTTTTACCAGTTACGCTAGAGGTATCAACTTCTTCAAAAACAAATTCCATACCTCTAAATAGCTTACTTTTTATAAGAGCACTATCAATGGTATTAAGATCAAATTCTACTTTTTCGTATTTATCGTATTCGTATTGTTTAAACTGACTCAAGCCATTTTGCCGTTTGCGCTCCCATATTTTCTTTAGGATTCTAATGGCAGGATTTTCTGAAGCTTTTTTTGATTGTTTTCCAGATACAATAACAACTTCGTCAAGTGCTGAAGCTTCTTCTTTAAGGATAAACCTCAAGTCATAGTTCACCTTTTTATCAAGTACTATTTCCTTTATTTCGTACCCTAAGAACGAGATGATAACAGTATCCCAAGTGTTTTCAGATTCTAAATAAAAACGTCCGTCTTCATTTGTTATAGTACCTTCAGTTGAGCCTTTAAATATCACATTTGCAAATGCTACAGGCTCGTTGTTTTCATCAAACACAAGGCCACTAACCTTGGTTTGTGAGAAACCAAAAAGTATTCCGAAGAAAAAGAAAAAAAGAAGTAGTTTAAAATTCATAGGCAAAAACTTCATCAGCAATCAAGTAAAAAGGTGTTATTGAAGTTTATTAACGCAAAAAATTACGATTTATTAGATGGTTTATAAAAACCTATTATGCATTTATATACATTACTTTTTTGACAGCTTTAATAACCTCATCTTTGTTTGGCAACCATTGTTCTAGCAATACTGGCGAATATGGCGCAGGTGTATCTGCTGTATTAATTTTTACAACTGGAGCATCTAAATAATCAAAGGCTTCAGATTGCACAAGGTATGTAATTTCAGTTGAAACATTTCCAAAAGGCCAAGCTTCTTCTAAAATCACTAAACGATTTGTTTTCTTAACAGACTTCACAATAGCTTCTCTATCCAAAGGACGAATAGTTCTCAAATCGATAATCTCGCAAGAAATACCTTCTTTTTCTAATTCGTCTGCTGCTTTGTATGCTTCCTTAATAATCTTTCCAAAAGAAACAATAGTGACATCTGTACCTTCACGCTTGATATCTGCAACTCCCAACGGAATAGTGTATTCTCCTTCTGGAACTTCTCCTTTATCACCATACATTTGCTCACTTTCCATAAAAATTACTGGATCATCATCACGAATAGCAGATTTCAATAAGCCTTTTGCATCATATACATTAGAAGGAACAACCACTTTTAATCCTGGTGTGTTTGCAAACCAGCTTTCAAATGCTTGAGAGTGTGTTGCTGCCAACTGACCAGCAGATGCTGTAGGACCACGAAATACAATTGGACACTTAAATTGTCCACCAGACATTTGTCTAATTTTGGCTGCGTTATTTATAATTTGATCAATACCAACTAACGAGAAGTTAAAGGTCATGTATTCTACGATAGGACGATTCCCTGTCATTGTAGAACCAATTGCTATACCAGCAAAACCAAGTTCAGCAATTGGTGTATCAATAACACGTTTTGCGCCAAACTCATCTAACATACCTTTTGAAGCTTTATATGCTCCGTTGTATTCTGCAACTTCCTCTCCCATTAAGTAAATGCTCTCATCTCTGCGCATTTCTTCACTCATGGCTTCACAAATAGCTTCTCTAAATTGAATTGTCTTCATGTATCAGTTTTTTAATCGAATAGCAAAAGTAATAATTATTGATAATAAATCTACATAAAATTAAGCCCGAAAATGGTATCAAAACTTTACTGTCAGTTATTTAAAAGAGATTTCAGCCTATTCAATTCTAAAAGCAAGGCCGCGAAATATTTTTTTGAGCACAAAAAATTGAATAATTAGTGATATATGCCAATAATTCTGAAGAATTCTTAGACATAATGATTAAAACTAAAGTTTTTATGAATTTTACTATGCGTGCATAGTAAAATTCAAATTATTATAATTATCTTCGTGCACTAGAAAAAATATACACTCAAAATAAATTATTTCGATATGAAAATATTAGTATGTATTAGTCACGTACCTGATACGACTTCAAAGATTAATTTCACCGAAAACGATACTAAATTTGACACTAATGGTGTCCAATTTGTAATTAATCCAAATGACGAATTTGGTTTAACTCGTGCCATGTGGTTTAAAGAAAAACAAGCCGCAAACGTTACTGTTATAAATGTTGGTGGACCAGAAACAGAACCTACACTTCGTAAAGCTTTAGCTATTGGTGCAGATGCAGCAATACGAGTAAACACAGAAGCCAAAGATGGTTTTCAAGTCGCTAAAGAAATAGCAAATGTTGTTAAAGATGGAGGATACGATTTAGTGATTGCTGGCCGTGAATCTATTGATTACAATGGTGGAATGGTACCAGGAATGATAGCTGCTTTAACCAATGCAAATTTTGTTACTAACTGTATTAGTTTAGATGTTGATGGCACAAGTGCTACAGCAATGCGTGAGATTGATGGCGGAAAAGAAACCGTTTCAACAAGCTTGCCTTTAGTCATTGGTGGTCAAAAAGGATTGGTAGAGGAAAGTGACCTTCGTATTCCTAACATGAGAGGAATTATGATGGCACGTCAAAAACCATTGTCGGTTGTTGAACCTACAAATGCTGCGGCAGAAACTTCGTCTGTTAAATTTGAAAAGCCCGCTCCAAAAGGTGCTGTGACTTTAGTTGATGCAGATAATATTGATGAATTGATCAATTTACTTCACAACGAAGCTAAAGTGATTTAATTAACCCAAAAAAAGAAAAACATGTCAGTTTTAGTATATACAGAATCAGAACAAGGAAAATTTAAAAAAACAGCTTTCGAAGCGGCTTCTTACGCCAAAGCTGTTGCAGATCAAATGGGCACTACAGTTACTGCTGTAACAATAAATGCCAATGACACTTCAGAATTAGGAAATTATGGAGTTGATAAAGTATTAAATATAAATAATGGTGATTTAAACACATTCAATGCTAATTCTTATGCGAGTTCAATTGAGCAAGCTGCTAAGCAAGAAGGTTCAGACGTTGTGATTGTTAGTTCAAGTGCAGACAGCAAATACTTAGCTCCAATTTTAGCAATTGGTTTAGATGCTGGTTTCGCTTCTAACGTTGTTGAAGCGCCTTCTAGCACAGCACCATTTACTATAAAACGTACTGCGTTTACAAACAAAGCATTTAATATGACCACTATTGACACAGCTGTAAAAGTTATTGGTGTTTCAAAAAATGCATTTGGTTTGGTTGAATCAAATGGAAGTGCAACTTCAGAAGATTTTTCTCCTGCAATTCCAGCAGCTGGAGTAGCAGTTGAGTCAATAGATAGAGCAACAGATAAAGTAACTATAGCAGATGCAGAGATTGTTGTTTCAGCAGGAAGAGGCTTAAAAGGTCCTGAGAATTGGGGTATGATAGAAGAATTAGCTGATGTTTTAGGTGCAGCAACTGCATGTTCTAAACCAGTTTCTGATTTAGGATGGAGACCACATGGAGAACATGTTGGACAAACAGGAAAACCTGTAGCATCTAACTTATATATCGCTATTGGTATTTCGGGAGCTATTCAGCATTTAGCAGGAATTAATGCTTCAAAAGTAAAAGTCGTTATCAATACAGATCCAGAAGCACCTTTCTTTAAAGCTGCAGATTATGGTATTGTTGGTGATGCCTTTGAAGTTGTACCAACACTCATCGAAAAATTAAAAGCATTTAAAGCTCAAAACGCATAATTTTTTTTAAATTGTGTTTTGAAAGGACTGTTTAGATTTGATTCTTTATGCATAAATCTGCCTTTTGCAGTTGGTAAAGTCCTAATTTAAACGGTTCTTTACGTTTTATATATTATGAGCTTAGTAAAATTAAACATAAAAGGAATTTCATATAGCCAAACCCAAAATGGTGCATATGCCTTAATTCTGAATGAGGTTGATGGTGACCGTAAACTTCCAATCGTTATTGGAGCTTTTGAGGCTCAATCTATTGCTATCGCTTTAGAAAAGGAAATCAGACCTCCAAGACCACTTACTCACGATTTATTTAAAAATTTCGCAGATCGTTTTGATATAGTTGTTAAACAAGTTATCATTCATAAATTGGTTGATGGTGTTTTCTACTCAAGCTTAATTTGTGAGCGTGATAAAATTGAAGAGATTATTGATGCCAGAACTAGTGACGCTATTGCTTTAGCATTGCGTTTCCAAGCACCAATATTTACCTATAAAAACATTTTAGATAAAGCTGGTATTTATTTAAAAGTGAACCCTAAAAAAGGAGAAGAAGATCAAGATAGTATTTTAGTAGATGATTTTGTTGCTGAAGAAATAGAAGCTAGCGTACAAGAAAACTACAAAGATAAAAGTCTTAAAGAACTTAATACCCTTTTAGATGAAGCTGTAAATAATGAAGACTATGAAAAAGCAGCTAAAATACGAGACGAAATTTCTAAACGTTAAACACACTTTCAGATGAAACATTTTGTACTAGCTATTGCAGCTATTTTTTTTGGCATCACAACAACAATAGCGCAAACTTCAGAATCTGTCACCAATAATTCGACAGTTTCAAATATAGCAACAGCAGCACAAGATGTTATTATTCCTAGTCAAGGATTTTCAATAGACAGTCTTTGGAGAGGTGTCTTAGGAATGATTACGTTATTATTTATTGCATTCTTATTTAGTAGTAATAAAAAAGCGATAAACTGGAAAACAGTCGGTATTGGCTTAGGTTTTCAGTTACTTATTGCCGTAGGTGTTTTAAAAGTAACTTTTATCCAAAATATATTCGAATTCATAGGTCAAAAATTTATTGATTTATTAGAATACACAAGAGCAGGAAGTGAGTTCCTTTTTGGTGGATTTATGGATGTTACCTCTTATGGATTCATATTTGCGTTTCAAGTATTACCAACCATACTATTCTTTTCTGCATTAACTTCAGTGTTATTTTACTTAGGTATTATTCAAAAAGTAGTAAAAGCTATGGCTTGGTTATTATCTAAAACATTAAGAATTTCTGGTGCTGAGAGTTTAAGTGTAGCTGGAAATATATTTCTAGGTCAGACTGAAGCTCCTTTGCTGATTAAAGCTTATTTAGAAAAAATGAATAAGTCTGAAATCTTATTAGTAATGATTGGTGGAATGGCTACTGTAGCTGGAGCTGTTTTAGCAGCATATATTGGTTTCTTAGGTGGAGATGATCCAGTTTTAAAACTGAAATTTGCTAAACATTTATTAGCAGCATCTGTTATGGCTGCACCAGGAGCAATTGTAATTTCAAAAATATTATATCCTCAAACTGAAAAAGTAAATACTGACGTTTCAGTATCTCAAGAAAAAATAGGATCTAATATATTAGATGCCATTGCAAACGGAACAACAGAAGGTTTAAAATTAGCTGTAAATGTTGGTGCTATGTTATTAGTATTTGTTGCGTTTATTGCTATGATTAATGGTCTTTTAGGTTGGGTTGGTAATGTCACTTCGCTAAATGATGCTATTGCTGGCAATACACCATACGAAAGCCTTTCATTAGAATTAATTTTAGGCTATGCCTTTGCTCCATTAATGTGGTTAATTGGTATCGCAAAAGAAGACATGGCATTAATGGGTCAGTTATTAGGCATTAAACTTGCAGCTAGTGAATTTGTTGGTTATATTCAATTGGCCGATTTAAAGAATGTAGCGAACTCAACACACCTCACCTATAACAAGTCTATAATCATGGCAACCTATATGCTTTGTGGCTTTGCAAACTTTGCATCTATAGGTATTCAAATTGGTGGTATTGGATCATTAGCTCCAGGGCAAAGAAAACAATTATCAAAATTTGGTATGAAAGCACTTATTGGTGGTACAATTGCATCATTGATTTCTGCAACAATTGCTGGTATGATTATCGGATAATACTGAATCATAAATAGTTAATAACTTTTTATATTATCAACGCCTGAAATCATCAAGATTCAAGCCTAATTTTTATTTTTATTTTCTGAAAAATAGACGTACAATTTAAAGAGATTCCTGTTTTCACGGGACATATTATGAAACAATATCACGACTTAGTTAAACACATTTTAGAACAAGGAAACGAAAAAGGAGATCGCACAGGTACAGGAACAAAAAGTGTTTTTGGTCACCAAATGCGTTTTGATTTAAGTGAAGGTTTCCCAATGGTAACCACTAAAAAACTACATTTAAAATCAATTATTTACGAATTACTTTGGTTCTTAAAAGGTGATACTAATACTAATTACCTTACCGAAAATGGTGTAAAAATCTGGAATGCTTGGGCTGATAAAAATGGTGACCTCGGACCTGTTTATGGTCATCAATGGCGTAACTGGAACAGCGATGATGTTGATCAAATAAAAGACGTTATAGAAACACTAAAAACTAATCCTAATAGTCGTCGTATGCTCGTTTCTGCTTGGAATCCTTCGGTTCTTCCAGACACTTCTAAGTCGTTTGACGAAAATGTAGCTAATGGCAAAGCAGCACTTCCGCCTTGTCATGCCTTTTTTCAGTTTTATGTTGCTGATGGCAAGTTGTCTTGTCAGTTATATCAACGTAGTGCAGACACATTTTTAGGCGTGCCTTTTAACATTGCTTCTTATGCCTTATTCACGATGATGATGGCTCAAGTTTGTGGTTACGAAGCTGGAGAATTTATCCACACCTTTGGTGATGCTCATATTTATAGCAATCATTTTGAGCAATTAGAATTGCAACTCTCACGTGACATTAGACCATTACCAAAAATGATATTAAATCCTAATGTGAAAGATATTTTCGAATTCGATTTTGAAGACTTCACTTTAGTTGATTACAATCCGCACCCACACATTAAAGGCGCTGTTGCTGTTTAAAAACTATATTCATGAAATACCTCGTTATCACTATTTCTATGTTATGTGGATTCTTCCTTTATGGTCAAGAGATTACAACGAACCAACCTGAAATTGATTCTATATCAAAAACAGAAAACGCTAAGACCTTCGAGGTTATTGAAAATGTTCCTATTTACAAAGGATGTAAGAAGAAAAAAAGTAATGCAGAAAAGAA
Organism: Psychroserpens jangbogonensis; assembly: GCF_000797465.1. Lineage (GTDB taxonomy): Bacteria > Bacteroidota > Bacteroidia > Flavobacteriales > Flavobacteriaceae > Psychroserpens > Psychroserpens jangbogonensis. The sequence goes on from NZ_JSWG01000012.1 coordinate 332,205, forward strand.
AAACTGCATGTCTCAAAAAATCGCTGAACTCTATCGAGATAATTTCAATACAGAAATGCATGAGGAATCAGATCTTGAACCTGGAATGATACGTATTTCTGTTATTTTTAAAATAAATAAAGACGGAAAAGTAATCGATATTAGAGCTAAAGCTGATGATGAATATTTAGAAGCTGAAGCCATTAGAGTTGCAAAATTAATTCCTCAAATGACTCCAGGAATGCAAAGAGGGAAACTAGTTATTGTTCCTTATTCACTCCCATTAAATGTTAACCTTACACTTAATAAAAACGAAGGCAAAACAAGATATCCTGTTTATAGAGGTTGTGAAAAAAAGACTACAAATTCAGAATTAGAAGCATGTTCTAAACGAAAAATCACCAACTTTATTAAAATGAGTTTTGATATTGAAATGGCAAGTCGTGCCTTACCTCAAGCAAAATCAACCCAGTTTCTTATAGAATTTACAATTAGTAAAAACGGGAAAATAAAAAACATCAATGCTAAAGCAAACCACAAAGCCATAGCAATTGAAGCCATTAATGTTGCCAAACGTCTTCCGAAATTTAAAGCACCTGGCATTTGGGAAGGTGTTGCAGTAGATACACCCTACAAACTGTTAATGACACTAGATTTTTATTAAATATTTTTTTTTCAAACCAAAAAGAGCTTTCATAATTGAAAGCTCTTTTTGGTTGATAACTATAACCAAACTTTCGGACATTAAAACAGCACTTTCATCCTTACTAATTTCGTGATAAACCTAATTATCAGTATATTACACATAGCTATTAGTTTTTAAATTTCCCTAGGTTTTAATTAATACTATGTACACAGAAACGTTCTGTGTATCATAAACTTTTAAAACAGTAATCATGAAGAAAAAATTATTCTTAGGTGCCTTAATTTTAATCTTACTCGTTGTTCTTGTTCCTTTCACAAACCAACAAGAACTGGTTAGTAAAGTGGAGCGCAAAGTATTTACACCAACTCAAAAAGGAGAAAAGAAAACTATGGATGAACGTGCTGAATTTAGTGAAGCTAGACTCATGCACGAATACTACAGACAAGTAAACCCAATAACTGGAGAAGTAAGCAAAAGTGATAAAAATCAAGAGTTTGAGCAGGCTAGAAATGCGCAATTAAATAGTGGTGCTTTGGCAGGAAGAAACTTAGAATCCAATTATATTAACAGAGGCCCAACTAATTTTGGTGGCAGAACCAGAAGTTTAGTTATTGATAAAAGTGATACGTCTGGAAACACAATGATTGCAGCAGCAGTTACAGGTGGTGTCTTTAGAACAACAAATGGTGGTGACAGTTGGGACAAAGTTTCATCCTATGACGAAATACATAATGCAACTTGTCTAGTACAAGATCCAAGAACTGGTTTTGAGAATACATGGTATTACGGAACTGGTGAATTTTGGTTTGGTAATGTATCAGCAGGAGGGTTTGCAGGCTCTCCATATTTGGGTCAAGGCGTTTGGAAATCGACAGATGGTGGAGTTACTTGGATACAAATGCCGTCAACTGGCTCAACTCAAGAAGCATTTGATTCACCATTTGATTATGTAACCCGTTTAGCTGTGCATCCTATAACTGGTGATCTTTATGCAGCTGCCAATGGTGAAATAGCAAGATTTAATGGAACAGTCTGGAATACAGAAATTGCAAATCCAACTAATCTGACAAATTTTAACGGTGTTACAGATGTCGTCATTACTAGTGGAGGAAGAGTTTATGCTGCGCTTTCTGGCGATAGCGATGCTAGTGTTGAAGGTGTTTGGACATCAGATGATGGTATTGGTAATTGGACGCGGATTAATAATGGGTTCTTTACTCCTTCACGCAGAGTGGTTTTAGCTTTAGCGCCTTCTAACCAAAATAAATTGTATACTTTATTTGTTAATGAGAACACGGGAGGCTGTACAGGTTTAAATGATCCTGTGCAAGAAGCAGATTTATGGCTTTGGGATCAATCTAGTCAAATCTACATCAACTATAGTAATATATTGCCCTTTGAAGGAGACTGCTCAAATCCTGAACCTCTTAATGTTCAAATCGGCTGGGATTTGTGTGTGAGTGTGAAACCAAACGATGAGAATTTTGTGGCAATTGGTGGCACCAGTGCTTATGTCAAAGAGGATATCACAGATAACAGTACTCGTTTTAAAAAAATAGGTGGTTATTTATCATCACCTGGCGCACCAAATTCAAGTTATAGTTCCATTACAATTGATCCACATCATCCAGACATTCAATATCTAGTGTTTAGTCCACAAAATAACAATGCACTTTTTTCTGCAACCGATGGCGGAATCCATAAAACCGATGATGTGACCGCAACAACAATAGGTTGGCAAAATCTTAATAATAATTACCAGACTTATCAGTTTTGGCACGTAGCCATAGATCCATTAAATGGCTCAGATATTGTTCTTGGCGGAACACAAGACAATGGCACGAAAGTTGGCGGCACAGATTTTGGTTTGCCAGATTTAACAACACAACAAGGAGTATTAGGAGGTGATGGAGTCGCAGTAGATATTTCAAGAGATGAAGGTAATTGCTTTGGGTTTATGGGATCACAAAATGGGTTTCTTCTTCGAGCTGACTGTGTAGTTGGTTCAGCCGATATAACACCCCAAGGATCTAATAGTCAGTTTGTAACGTATTTTTATTTAGATTCAGACAATAATAATGCCTTGTATTATGCTGGTCAAAATACATTATACAAAACTAGCAATGCTTCAAATGTTACATCTAGTACTTGGGAAAATGCAGGAAATACTAATGATGATCTTGGTGTTAATGATTGGTTTCAAACCTTCTCAACTTCAAAAGGGGTTTACAACCCATCTACGAGCTACCTTTTAATGGGTGGAGACGAAGGAAGAATTTATAAACTCAATGATCCATGGAATGTAACAAACATTTCACAATCCATAGATATTACACCATCAGGAGCAACAATTGGGTTCCCTTCTTTTGTAACAGGTTTAGCAGTACACCCAACAAACAATGATATTGTTTTAGCCACCTATGCAAATTATGGGACGAATAGCATCTTTATCACTGCTGATGCTACTAGTAACAATCCTACTTGGACCTTAGTTGAACGTAATTTATCAGCACATTCTATACGTTCAGCAGCTATAACAGAAGAAGATGGTGAAACGCTTTACTTTGTTGGAACAGCAAGAGGATTATACAGTACTGGAAATCCTACTAATGAAGATTGGATACGAGAAGCTCCAGGCCAAATTGGTTTTGCGCTTGTAAGCTCATTAGCTTATAGACATTCAGACAATCATTTATTAATTGGAACATTTGGAAATGGGATGTATGAAGCTGTACTTTCTCCTTCGCTTGGCGTTAATGATTTTGATGATATTAGTAATAGCATCTCAATCTATCCTAATCCTGTAGCATCTAGTTTAAATATTAAGATTAAAGATAACAACACTAATCTTTCTTATAAGATTATTAATTTATTAGGTCAGCAAATAGTAAGTGCTACTCTTGACAAGACTACTATTGATGTTTCAAATTTAAAAGCAGGCATTTATATTATTGAGCTCACAGGAGACAATAAAAAAGGAATGAAACGCTTTATAAAAAAGTAAAAACTCATTTCAAACCAAAAAAGAGCTTTCATAATTGAAAGCTCTTTTTTAATGTCGTAAAACGAAATTAACGATACATTTAGAACACTAATTTTAACAGCCACAGTATATTTTTAAATTAAAACCATGTCAAGGTTTGCGTTAAAAATCATAACTTTATATTTGTATATATTTTATAATTATGTTCGGGAAAAAGAAAACCACTCCAAGTATAGATCAAGAGCAATTAGCGCTAATTAAAGCTGCGGAAAAACGCATTTCACAAAAAAAGCGTTTGTACATTCATTTTGTGTTTTTTCTTATTGGTGCTGTCTTTTTAATTTTGGCAAATACCATTCTTGGTATAGGTAAAGATTTTAAAATAGCAGGCCTTGATTGGTTTGTGATTGCTATTGTTTTATGGCTATTCTTATTTATTTACCATTTTATAACGGTATTTATTACTCATAAATTTATGGATAAGCAATGGGAAGACCAACAACGTGAAGCTTTAGTCGCCAAACAACAAGAACGTATTGAACAACTCAAACAAGAGTATATCAAAGAAGAAAAAGTAATTGCTAAATCTCAAGCTTATAACGACGTTTTAGAAAGCAAAACAACTTCAGAAAAAAAAACATCTGAACTCACTATAATAGTAGCTGCTGGAGAAAACGATGCCATAGGAAAAGACAATGATCTTATATGGCATTTAAGTGATGACCTTAAACGATTTAAGTCACTCACTAATGGTCATCATATCATCATGGGACGAAAGACTTTCGAAAGTTTCCCAAAACCATTACCAAACAGAACTCATATCGTTATTACAAGACAAAGTGATTATCAGGCTCCAGAAGGTGTTATTATCGTAAACAATTTAGACGATGCAATTGATGCTGCAAAAAGCGACAAACAACCGTTTATAATTGGAGGTGGAGAAATCTATAAACAGTCGATGGCTTTAGCCAATAAAATAGAGTTAACACGCGTACACTCTAGTTTTGAAAATGCTGATACTTATTTCCCGGAAATTGATGAAACGCAATGGAAAGAAGTTGGCAGATCTACTCACGATGCGGATGAAAAACATGCTCATGCGTTTTCTTTTGTTACTTATTTAAGAACATAAACCGTTTTTTATTTTCATTTTTTTATTCAGAAGATTATAAAAATCTAAAGTCTCATTTCTTAGTCAGGCAACCTTTTGCCCAAAAATTACGTCTAATTATATAAGTACTATATTGTAGGGCTAAACAACTAAAATGTAACGCTTTTCGTTGTAGGTCGTCTTATTTACATTAACCAATCAAAAATCACTTTCCAATGGGTACATTAAAAATCAGCAATTTATCAAAAACATATGCTAATGGTGTTAAAGCATTAGACAATGTTAATTTAGAATTAGAAAACGGAATGTTTGGTCTTTTAGGACCAAATGGAGCTGGGAAATCATCTTTGATGAGAACACTAGCCACGCTTCAAGAAGCTGATACTGGAACTGCAACCTTAGATGATATAGACATTTTAAATCAACCAGCAGAGCTTCGTAAAGTCTTAGGGTATTTACCTCAAGAATTTGGTGTGTATCCAAGAATTACCGCAGAACAATTATTGAATCACTTATCAATTTTAAAAGGAATTACAAATGCTTCTGAACGAAAAGAACTGGTTAAGTATTTATTGGATAAAGTTAATTTATACGACAAGCGAAATAAATCTGTAAAAGGATTTTCTGGAGGAATGAAACAACGTGTTGGGATTGCTCAGGCGTTAATTGGAAACCCAAAGTTGATAATTGTAGATGAACCTACAGCTGGTTTAGATCCAGGCGAACGAAACCGTTTTTATAATTTATTAGCAGATGTTGGTAAAGATGTCATTGTTATTTTATCAACTCACATCGTAGATGATGTAAGAGAATTATGCACTAAAATGGCTATAATGAATTTGGGTGAAATCGTTTTTCATGGATCTCCTCAAACAGCAATTGATGACTTGCGAAGTAAAGTATTCCATAAAATTGTGAGTAGAGACGAACTCGAAAACTATGCAAAAGAGTATAAAATTATCTCAAATAAAATGGTTGGTGGAAAACCACTAATTCATATATATAGTGAAGACAATCCGCAAAACGGATTTGAACAAGTAACACCTAATTTAGAGGATGTTTTCTTTTCTAAAATCAACACATCAAACGTACTTGTCTAATCATTACTAACCATTTTAATCATGTTTAAAACATTCTTTTTATCAGAATTAAAATATACACTCAAGCAACCTATGGTGTATATTTTCATATTCGTATTGGCATTAATGGAGTTCTTTGCAACAGTTAGTGATAATGTGCAAATTGGAGGAGCTATTGGAAATGTCTATCGTAATTCACCATATACCATTACAATTCACATTACTATTTTTTGCATATTTAGTTTATTAATGGCAGTTGCCTTTTTTAATAATGCAGCATTACGTGACCATAATAATGAGTTTAATGAAATACTATTCACAACACCTTTAAGCAAACCAGGTTACTTTTTTGGCCGCTTTTTAGGTGCTCTATTCGTTTCAACCTTACCGCTTCTGGGTATTTTTATTGGAATGCTTTTAGGAACTTCTTTAAATTCAGTTTTTGAGTGGATAGATCCAGCACGCTTTGGCCCTTTCTATTTTGAAACATTCTTAAACAACTACTTATTGTTTGTTTTACCAAATATGTTCCTTGCAGGAGCTGTCATCTTTGCTATGGCAAACAAATGGAAAAGCACAGTAATCTCTTTTGTAGGAGGACTGTTAATTATTGTAGCTTATATTGTTTCTGGTTCGTTAATGTCTGACGTTGACAATGAAACTATAGCTGCCTTATCTGATATTTTTGGAATAAACACATATCGAATAGAAACCAAATATTTTACACCTATTGAAAAAAACACGATAAGTCCAGGTTTTTCAGGGATTCTATTTTGGAATCGACTGATTTGGATAAGTGTCGGATTGATCATTTTAATGATTTCTTACTTTAGCTTTTCTTTCAAAGAGAAGAATAAAAAAATCAAGAAAGAAAAAGTAAGTACTTCAAAAAAAGACATTGTATTTGCACTTCCAAAGTTAAATCCAACTTATAATGCATCTACTAATTGGATACAGTTTAAGAGTTTTTTCTACACTAATTTTTTGAGTATTATAAAAAGTGTCACTTTCAAAATTCTATTCCTCTTCTGTATTATTATTTTAGTTGCAGACTTAAGTGGTGGATTCGAGTTTTTTGGACTACAGTCTTATCCGCTTACATATAAACTTATAGACTCAATTAAAGGCAATACAAACATCTTTACCATAATTATTCTCATATTCTTTAGTGGTGAATTAATATGGCGTGATAGAGATCATAAAATAAATGAAGTTGTTGATGCTACTGCACATACGTCATTCATTTCAATGGCCGCTAAAGCGTTATCATTAGTTTGTATTACTTCAATATTAAACCTGTTTTTTATCGGTATTGCAATTATTTATCAATTGCTTCATGGATTCACACGAATTGAATTAGATGTATATCTTTTAGATTTCTTCTACGAAAACCTTGCGCTTTACATTGTTTTTGGTGGCATCATGATTATGATTCAGGTACTTTCAAGTAATAAATACATTGGTTACTTTATTTCCATATTAGTATTACTAGTTTGGGATATCATCTTAAGTGTTTTAGATATTAATTCTAATATGCTAAGTATTGGTGGAGGTGCTTCAGTTTTTTATTCAGACATGAATGGATTTGGTCCTGGTCTAAAAAGCACATTATGGTTTAATTTATATTGGATTTTATTATCCTTTTTAGGATTATTAATTGCTGGAGCTTTATGGAGTAGAGGTTCTAAAAACTCATTATGGAGTCGCATAAAAACAGCTAGAAAAGAAGTGCCAAAAAGTTATAGAGGTATTATAATTATAACGGCTGTTTCTTGGCTAGGCGTTGCTTCTTTTGTATACTATAACACACAAGTTTTAAACCCTTACTACTCTAGTGATACTCAAGAACAACTGTCAGCAGATTACGAAAAAAAATATAGTAAATACAAAGATATTGTATCTCCTAAAGTTACTGATGCCAAATATTACCTAGATCTTTTTCCTAATAAAAGAAATATCCATGTAAAAGCTGATTTAGAATTAACGAATACGACTGATCAACCTATCGATTCACTTCATTTTTATAATAATGTTGGTTGGGATACAAAGCTAATTATTCCAAACTCAAAAGTAGTTTATAAAGACACGACGTATTTATTTACAATCTATAAATTGAGTCCTCCTTTGTTACCAGGAGAAAAAATCACAATGACGGTAAATAACAAATATATTACCAAAGGGTTTGCTAACGGTAGAGGAAGCACAATGATAGTTAAGAATGGAACCTTTATTAATAATGGTGATATTTTACCAACTATGGGTTATAATGACAGCTATGAAATTAGTGATAAAAACACTCGTAAAAAATATGATTTACCCGAAAAAGAACGAATGCCTGAACTTACAGAAGGTGTTACTGACTTGCATATGGGTAATTATATTTTTAGAGGACAATCTGACTATATAAATGTTGAAACTGTAGTGTCAACTTCAAAAGAACAAACTGCAATTGCTCCTGGTTCATTAATTAAAAAATGGGAAGAGAATGGACGTAATTACTTCCACTACAAAACTGATACGCCTTCATTCAACTTCTATTCATTTATGTCTGCTAAATTTGAAATAGCAAAACGCAAATGGAATGGAATAGATATTGAAATCTATCATGATGAAAAGCATGATGTAAATATTGAAATGATGCTTGATGCTGTTGAACGTTCATTAAAATATTTTACACAAAATTTTGGTCCTTATTACCACAAGCAAGCTCGTATTATTGAGTTTCCTAGGTATTCAAATTTCGCACAAGCATTTCCTGGAACAATGCCATATGCAGAGTCTTTCGGATTTATAATTAATCTCGAAGATGAAACTGAGAATAATGTTATTGATGCAGTTATTGCACACGAAATGGGACACCAGTGGTGGGCACATCAAGTCTGTGGCGCTTATATGCAAGGAAGCACCATGTTAAGTGAAAGTTTTTCAGAGTATTCATCATTAATGACTTTAAAAAACATCAATGATAATCCTATGAAAATGCGTGAATTCCTTAAATACAATCACGATCGCTATTTACGTGGACGTAGTGGTGAACGTGAAAAAGAATTACCTTTATATCAAGTAGAAAACCAAGGCTATATTCACTACGGAAAAGGAAGTGTCATTTTGTATGCTTTACAAGATTACATTGGAGAAGAGAAAGTAAATACAGCAATGAAAGGCTTTTTAGAAGAATACCGTTACAAAGCACCTCCTTACCCTAGTTCGCATGATTTCTTACGTTATTTAGAACCGCAAGTACCAGATTCATTAAACTATTTGATTAAAGACTGGTTTAAAGAAATCACATTGTATGACAACCGTTTAAAAGAAGCTACTTATAAAACTCTAGACAATGGTAAGTTTGAAATCACAATGGAAATAGAAAGTTCTAAAATAAAATCTGACAGTTTGGGTAACGAAACAAAAGTTGCGATAAATGATTGGATTGACATTGGATTCTTTATGGATAGTGATGAAAAACGATTATACCAGCAAAAACGAGTGAAATTTAATAAAGATAAATCTTCAATTACGGTTCAATTAGATTCATTACCAGTAAAAGCGGCTATTGATCCAAGACACATTTTGATAGACCGTGTTTTTAAGGATAATATTAAAAGTATAAGTCTAGAAGAATAAAACATTACTAACATCACATTAAAAAAAACACCTTTTCATATATAGAAAAGGTGTTTTTTTTTATAATTTATTAATTGAAATTAATTTTTATTCAGAGTTTCAAAATAAGCTTTCATAGGCGCAAAGTAATGTTCTTCCCAACCGGTTTTATATTGATCTCCAGAATCTGGCACATTTGTATGTTTTAAAGTTAAGGTTGTTTCTTCATCCTCTTCTGAAAGTAAAATCTCTATTTGAGAATCACTTTCATCATCTTTAAAATCACTACTTCTCCATGATTGAACAATCCTTTTATATGGTTCTAATTCGATATTACTACCACTAATATAACCCTCTCCTGCTGTAAAAGTTTCTCCTACTTTATCTGAAACAAAAGCCGGACTACCAATCATTTTAGTATGTCGCTGTGTGCTCAACCAAGATTTATAAATCTGTTTTGGTGTTGCCTTTATCTTAGTTGTTAATGTAAATTCCATACGATCTTGTTTTTATATTTCTTTCGTTAAACTTTTAAACCTAATAAATATAACTAATTTCGCAGTATGATAAAAGCATTGCAACTTCGCATTAATTTACATCAAGAAGGAAAACCAGACGGATTGCTTAATAAGGCAGCTTATGATCTGGATATTGAACCTTCTCAGATTTCTGGAATTAAAATTCTTAGAAAATCAATTGATGCACGCAAGCGTCGTATCATGTTCAATTATAAAGTTGAAGTTTACATCAACGAGCCTGTTCCAAAGAATTCAGATTACACTTTTGATTACAAAGATGTATCAACAGCTAAACCTATTCATATTATTGGATTTGGTCCTGCAGGAATGTGGGCAGCATTGCGTTGTATAGAACTTGGCTTTAAACCGATTATTTTAGAACGTGGTAAAAACGTACAAGATCGTCGTCGGGATTTAAAAGCTATAAATCAAGATCACATTGTTAATGAAGATTCAAACTATTGTTTTGGAGAAGGTGGAGCGGGAACCTATAGTGACGGCAAACTTTATACACGTAGTTTAAAACGTGGAGATGTTCGCAAAATTTTTGAGAACCTAGTATTTCATGGTGCTCCAGACCAAATATTGATCGATGCACATCCTCATATTGGCACTAATAAATTACCTAAGGTTGTTCAGAATATAAGAGAAACAATTCTGAAATTTGGTGGTGAAATTCATTTTGAAACAAGAGTTACAGACTTCACCATTAAAGACAACAAAATCGTTGCTATTCAGCTTAAAAACGGAAATGAACTCTATGTTGAAAAAGTCATTTTAGCAACTGGACATTCTGCTCGAGATATATTTTATTTATTGAACGATAAAAACATTCAACTAAAAGCAAAATCATTTGCTATGGGAGTTCGTGTTGAGCATCCTCAAGAAATAATTGATGGTATTCAGTACCACTGCGAAGGTGAACCAAGAGATGAATTATTACCAGCTGCAGCTTATAGTTTGGTGCAACAAGTAAATGACAGAGGTGTGTATTCCTTTTGTATGTGTCCTGGTGGATTTATTGTACCTGCGGCAACAGCAAATGGTGAAGTTGTTGTAAATGGAATGTCGCCTTCAACTCGAAATAACAAGTATGCCAACTCAGGCATTGTTACTGAGATTAATGTCGATAAAGATTTATATAAATACGAACACTTTGGAGCTTTAAAAGCTTTAGAATATCAAAAAAGCTTAGAGCGATTAGCCTTTACTGCTGGCGGAAGAAGTCAATCTGCACCAGCACAACGATTAACCGATTTTGTAGAAGGCAAATTATCTCCAGACCTTAATGAAACATCTTATCAACCAGGTTTAAAATCGGCACCATTGCACTCACTACTTCCAAAGTTAATTGGAGGTTCATTGCGAAAAGGGTTTAAGGCATTTGGAGAAAAAATGCATGGCTATTATACGGCAGAAGCTAATATAATAGGTGTAGAATCTAGAACCTCGTCACCAGTAAATATTCCAAGAAATGAGAGTTTAGCTCATCCAGAAATCTCCAATCTATATCCTTGTGGTGAAGGTGGTGGTTATGCTGGTGGAATTGTTTCTGCCGCCATGGATGGAGAACGTTGTGCAGAAGCTGCAACTTCTAACTTATAAGTTTAATATTATTCCTATTTTTACAGCATAAATTTTGATTAAAATGAACGCATATATATTTCCAGGTCAAGGTGCTCAGTTCTCAGGAATGGGATTAGACCTTTATGAAAAATCTCCTTTAGCACAAGAATTCTTTGAAAAAGCAAATGACATTTTAGGCTTTCCTATTACAGACATTATGTTTGAAGGCTCAGCTGAAGATTTAAAAGAAACCAAAGTTACGCAACCAGCTATATTTTTACATTCTGTAATTCTAGCCAAAACTCTTGGTGAAAACTTTAAACCAGATATGGTTGCTGGACATTCTCTTGGAGAATTTTCGGCTCTAGTTGCAGCAGGTACTTTAACATTTGAGGACGGACTTAAACTGGTTTCACAGCGTGCAAAAGCGATGCAAAAAGCTTGTGAATTAGAACCAAGTACAATGGCTGCAGTTTTAGGACTGGAAGATAGTATTGTAGAAAACGTATGCACAAATACAGAAGGTATTGTAGTAGCTGCAAATTATAATTGCCCTGGTCAATTAGTGATTTCAGGAGATGTTGATGCCATTAATAGAGCATGTGAAACACTTAAAGAAGAAGGTGCACGTCGCGCTTTAGTATTACCTGTTGGTGGAGCATTTCATTCACCTCTTATGGAACCTGCTCGCGAAGAATTAGCTGCAGCAATAGAAAACACGACGTTTAGCAAACCTAACTGTCCAATTTATCAAAACGTAACGGCTTCTGCTATTACTGATGAAAATGAAATTAAAGCAAATTTAATATCTCAATTAACTGCTCCTGTTCGTTGGACACAATCTGTACAACAAATGATTGCAGATGGAGCATGTCATTTTACTGAAGTCGGACCAGGAAAAGTATTGCAAGGCCTTGTTAAAAAAATCAATAGAGAATCTGAAACTGCTTCAGCTACTTTAGAAACTAACGCTTAAGACTTTATGAAATTATCAAGAAACGTAAGCATTACCTTGCTTATAATCTTCAACATTGCAATTGATCAAGTTTCAAAAGTGCTCGTTCGTGCTAATTTTGAATATTTAGAAATCAAGCAACTAATTGGAGAAAAATTCTTAATGCAATATGTAGAAAACAAGGGTGCTTTTCTAGGTATGGGAAGCGATATGAACGATACGTTAAGACTTGTTCTGTTATTAATTCTTCCAACATTAGTTCTAGGTTACCTTATCTATTACATAATTGTAAATAAGACTTTAGACAAATTGAGTACCATTGCATTAAGTTGTATTGCAGGTGGAGGAATCGCCAATGTTTTTGACCGTTTCGCTTTTGGCAAAGTCACTGATTTTTTCCATATAAACTTAGGAGGCATTTTTAAAACAGGTATTTTTAATGTGGCAGATATGTCTGTTACTTTCGGAATGATTGTGTTAATCTACACTTGGTTTATATCCTCAAGGAGAAAACAAACTTCATAATAACTTTAAAAAAAGCCTCTTCAAATTGAAGAGGCTTTTTTTATTATATAATTTTCAAGAATCAATCTTCAATATTTCGAATATTTTTCTCCCATTTCCATGCAGATAACATTGCATCATCAAGTGAAGATTTGGCTTCCCAACCTAAAATCGTATTTGCTTTTTTAGTATTTGCATAGGCTTTAACTACATCTCCTTCTCGCCTTGGTGCAATCTTATAATTAAGTGATTGTCCTGAAACATTCTCAAAAGACCGAATAACTTCTAATACAGAACTACCTACACCTGTACCAACATTAAAGGTTTCAAAATTGGATTGATTATTATCATTTAAAAGACGTTCTAAAGCAACCACATGAGCTTTTGCTAAATCAACTACATGAATATAATCTCTTATACATGTTCCGTCTGGTGTTGTATAATCATTTCCAAAAACAGATAAACATTCACGTAGTCCAGCTGCAGTTTGTGTAATAAATGGCACTAAATTTTGTGGCACACCAATGGGCAATTCTCCAATTTTAGTAGATGGATGAGCACCAATTGGATTGAAATAACGCAATGCAATAGCATTTAGATTATCATTTACTTTACAAGTATCCTTTATAATTTCTTCTCCAATTTGCTTAGTATTTCCATATGGTGACTCAGCTGGCTTTATTGGAGCATTTTCAGTTATTGGCATTTCATCTGCCTGACCATAAACGGTACATGATGAACTAAAAATAAAATTAGATGCACTTAAGTTAAGCACTTCTTTAAGCATATAAATAAGCGTATTGAGATTGTTCTCATAATACAATAAAGGGTTTTCAATACTTTCACCTACAGCCTTACTGGCTGCAAAATGAATAACTCCAGAAATGTCACTATGCTTTTGAAAAAAACGTTCAACTGAAGCTTTTTCTTTTAAATCTAACTTTTCGAAAATTGGTAATTTTCCTGTAATAGCTTTGATGCCTTCAATAACATCTACAGAAGAATTAGATAAATCATCAATAATGATAACATCATAACCTTCGCTTTGTAATTCAACAACTGTATGTGAACCTATGAAACCAAGTCCACCAGTAACAAGAATTTTTTTCATTTTGTTTAAGAATTTACAAAATTGATAATCGTAGATGTAATGAATTCAATTTGTTCATCATCCAATTCTGTGTGCATTGGTAACGAAATTACTTCTTTAACCAATTGATTGGTAACTGTAAAATCAGCTTCATTATATCTAGAATCTTTATACGCTTTTTGTAAATGTAATGGGATTGGATAATACACTCCACAAGGAATCCCTTGTTCATTTAAGTGTTTTACTAAAGCATCTCGATCTGCATTTAAAATTTTAAGTGTGTACTGATGAAATACATGACAATCACAATTCTCACATATTCCTTGGCATGAAGATTTCCCACTTGGAGTAATTATACTATCAATGCCATTGAAAGCTTTATTATAAGCCCTTGCAGCTTTACGTCTTTCGAAATTATACGTGTCTAATCGTTTTAACTTTATGTCTAGTATAGCTGCTTGAATAGAATCTAATCGAGAATTTACACCAACTACATCATGATGATAACGTTCGTACATCCCATGATTTACAATACCTCTAATGGTATGTGCTAAATCGTCATCATTAGTAAAAATGGCACCACCATCACCATAACATCCTAAATTTTTTGATGGGAAAAATGATGTCGATGCAACATGACCTATAGTTCCTGCTTTTGCTTTTCTACCGTCACTATATGTATACGTTGAACCAATACCTTGTGCATTATCTTCAATAACGAACAGATTGTGCTCTTCTGCAATGTTCATAATAGCTTCCATATTTGCACACATTCCAAATAAATGGACAGGAACGATTGCCTTAGTTTTAGGAGTAATTGCCTTTTTTATGGCATCAATATCTATATTAAATGTTATAGGATCAACATCTACTAATACTGGAGTAAGTTGCAATAATGCAATTACTTCTACTGTTGCAGCGAACGTAAAGTCTGCTGTAATCACCTCATCTCCTGGCTTCAAACCTAATCCCATCATTGCAATTTGCAATGCATCTGTACCATTAGCACAAGGAATTACGTTTTTAACACCTAAATAATCTTCCAGATTTTTCTGAAACTCATGAACCTTTGGTCCATTGATATAAGCCGTAGAATCTAATACCTCTAAAACAGAGCTATCAACCTCAGCTTTTATTTTGCTATATTGACCTTTAAGGTCAACCATTTGAATTTTTTTCATACTATACGAAATTACGAAATTCATTAGCATTAAGCAATGAAATTATTTCAAAGAACAGTATTTTAGCAGTAACATAAACGTTTATATATTGTATAATTTAGGAATACATATACTTTCATTCATTTTAAAAATCCTTGCATTTTTTAATCTTAAGATTAAAAAAGGTGTTGAGGGTCGCAGTCAAACGTTTAAAATATTAAATGAGAACTTAGACCCTTCTGATAAAACCATCTGGTTTCATTGTGCCTCGTTAGGCGAATATGAACAAGGCCTACCAGTCTTTGAGTCTATAAGAAATAAATATCCTTCATATAAAATTGTATTGACCTTTTTTTCACCCTCAGGATATGACATTCGAAAAAACACCCCTATTGCAGATATTGTTACTTATTTACCATTAGACACCAACGCAAATTCTCGTCAGTTTTTAGATATCGTTAATCCTGATTTTACAGTATTTGTGAAATACGATATTTGGCCAAATGTTTTAAACGAATTGAAAAAAAGACAAGGACGTGCTATTCTGATTTCTGCTTTAATTAGAAAAAATCATTCTTATTTTAAATGGTATGGTAGTCACCTTAGGAAGGCATTACAAGCTTTTGAACATATTTTTGTTCAAAATGAAAATTCAAAAAAACTACTTCAAAATATTAGTATTACCAATGTTACTATTTCTGGTGATACAAGATACGATCGTGTTTCAAATCAATTATTACAAAACAACAATCTCGATTTTGTTTCAAAATTTAAGGACAATAGCTTATGTATTGCTATAGGAAGTTCCTGGCCAGAAGATGAGGCAATCCTCATGTCTTACATTAATGAAAATGCTACAAAGCATCTAAAGTTTATTATCGCACCTCACAATATCAATCAATCACAAATAGATAATATCACTAAAAAGCTAGGTGTTGAACATGTGTTATTTTCAGAAATGGAAAACAAAGTCATTTGTGATTACCCAGTGTTTATAATAGACACAATAGGATTATTATCCAAAATTTACAGTTATGCAGATATTGCGTATGTTGGTGGAGCAATAGGAACGACAGGTCTTCATAATATTTTAGAACCAGCAGTTTTTGGTATTCCAATTATTATTGGTAATAACTATGACAAGTTTCCAGAGGCAAAAAAAATGATAGAAAATGGCGGAGTACTCACCGTAAACAACAGTATTTCTCTTAAAAGTGAACTAGATCGCTTAATTAAATCATCAGAGGAAAGAGCAAAACTTGGCTCAATAAACGAAAATTTCATCAGAAAAAATAAAGGAGCTGTAAACCAAATCATTGATTACATACGTATATAAGACTGAAAATTGTAAGTAAACCCTTAATGTGTTAACAAAAAGTTAATTTTTTTAAGGCCGTTTCAATATAACTTATTAATTTCGTGTATTATTAATTAACACTAAAACTATTACAATGAAAAAATTATTATTAAACATCGCATTGGTATTGGCGCTTGTCGTATCTGTATCATGTAGAGAAACTAAAGAAGGAGCTGAAGGAGCTGCTGATGCTGTTGAAAATGCTGCTGATGCTGCTGGTGATGCTGTAAATGAAGCTGCAGATGCTGCTGGTGATGCTGTAAACGACGCTGTAGATGCTGCTGGTGGTGCTGCAGATGCTGCAAGTGATGCAGTTGACTCGGTTAAAGAAGGTGCAGAAGATGCAGCTGATAAAGCAAAAGACGCAGTAAATGATGCTGTAGATGGTGCAAAAGACGCAGCTAATGATGCTGCAAATGATGCCGTAGACAAAGCAAAAGAAAAAGGAGCTGATGCAATGAAAGATGCTGCAGACAAATTAAAAGACAATTAAGACTCATCTTAATTTGATAAAAAAAGGCCTGATATAATCAGGCCTTTTTTTATGAGTATGAATGAAATAAAAAAGCCTTTATCTTTCGATAAAGGCTTTAGTACTGAAGACGGAAGTACAACCTTATGTATCATGCAATCCTAATAAACTTTAAATATAGTTCAAATATACTGTTTTTATTGACTTATTAGAACTTCAAGTATATTTGCAATCGCATACACTAACTAAAAAAACGTACAAATATCATATAAAACGTACAGAAAACGTTACATTTGCCTAAAGTCTAACTAGTCTAATATGTGATCTAAACAAAAGTCTAACTAGTTATATCTTGATAAACAACTACAAGTGCTTGTATTATAGATAGTTATATTTTATTGACTAAAAAAAAGTCTAACAGTCTAATCAAATACACACCTAGATAAAAGAATCATTTATGGCAACCATAACTTTTCAATACATTTCTTCAAAGGATTACGCTCCTATATACATAAGACTAGAACATAAAGGAAAAAGATACAATGCTCCAACTAAAGAATTTATTGATAAGTCTTGGTTTAAAAAACACTTTAAAGAATACCTAAAACTTACAGATAAACAACTAGAGCGCAAAAGTGGAACTGACTTTGAAGAAAGCTATTCATTATATAAAGATTATTTAAGTAAGCTGCAACCATTAAGAAAGTATGTTCTAACTGAAATTGTAAAAACTCCAGATGATGAATACTCTGTGTCCTTATTAAAGAACCTTATTAGTACATATTATAATAGTGGTGAAGTAAGTCCTGAAAGATTAAACTTAACTCATTGGATCGACCACAAATATGATAACCATAGTGAGTTTAAAAACAGCAAAGGTGGTTATGGTTTGTCTGAAAACACTTTAAAGAATATTAAGACATTTTTAAACAATATTCAATTTTATGAAGATGAAGAACTTGGTCGTAAAATGAAGTTAAGCGATCTAACACAAGATGGTATTAATAATTTTAATGCTTTCTTAATTGATTGGTCACACCGTGGAATTTACAAAAAGAATATAATATCTGATGTTCTATTGTTTGGTAGAGTGGCAAGAACTAAAGGCAAAATGTCTTTACCTAATAATTTTGATGCTATTGAAATACCTTCTGAAGCCAATCCTGATTCTGATGAAGATGTAATATATCTAAACAAAGAAGAACTAGATGATATTGAAAAATTGGAACTAGATAAACCGTATTTAATAAATGCTAGAAAATGGTTGCTGTTAGGATGCTATACTGGTCAGCGTGGCGGTGATTTAATTAATAAAGTATTGCCTAATGTAAAAGACGATGGTACGATACGATTTGCACAAGGCAAAACAACGACAAAAGTTATTATACCAATTCATCCAAAGGTTAAGGAAATACTAATCAATCCTCCTCATAAAATATCAACTCAAAAATGTTCTGATTACTTTAAGGAAATATGCATAAAAGCAGAAATTAACAAGCCTACCATAGATTACAAAAGAGAATTACTTAAAGAAAAAAAGACTAGAAATGGCGACATAAAAAAGGTATATCGTGCAGTTCTTAAAGAAAGACCTAAGTCTTCATACATAGCAACTCACACTTGCAGAAGAACATTCTGTATGATGTATTACGGTGGCGAAATGACTAATGCAGAAATAATGAGAGTAACTGGTCATAAAAAAGAAGCCACATTTTTAGCATATATCAACAAAACCGATGATACACACATTGAGAAATGGAAGAAACACATGGAAAATGAATAGAAAAGCTAGGGAATAATTGTTTGGTAAAAAAGCCTATTTAATAAGAATTTTCTTATGATTTAATTAATATTATATTTATAAACAATTGATTTAAAGAGTTTTAAAATTACCCTTAACATATCTTTAACTTTTTTGAGAATTCAATAATGTTAAAAACTTGTTGGAAACCTTTGGAAAAAAAAAGTAAAAAATTATAGCAAAAATATATCTTGCAATCGCAGTAAATATGCAAACGAAAAAAGAGCCACCTAATAGGCAACTCCTTTTAATTGTATTAAAAATTTCGACGTTCAAAATACAATTACAAATATAGGAATTTACGATTAGGTAATCTTTTAAATTATTAAAATTTAAATAAATTACAAATGACACAAATTCAATTAGTAGCAATTTCTCCTGAAGAACTTGCTCAAATGATTACCAACAAAGTTGAAGCAATATTTTCAACATCACTCAAAAACCACAAACCACAAGAAGCACAATCCGAGTATTTAACTCCAGGCGAAACAGCAGACCTTTTAAAAGTCAATAAGGCAACTTTATGGCGTTACGTTAAACGTGGTAAACTCACTAAATACGAGTTTGAAAACAAAGTCTATTACAAACGATCTGAAATTGAAAACGGTTTCACTAAATCAGGTAAGTAATGGCTAATCTTGAGGAACTCAATAGACCAGAAAAAAAGTCACCATATCAAGCAGAGCTTTATAGCGACTTACAGAAAAGAAATATTGAACCACCAACTAAAATAATTGGCGACCTAATATACAAAAATGAGGTTTCACTATTGTTTGGCTATAAAGGTTTAGGGAAGTCAATTTTCACTTGGCAAATAGGCTTGGCAGTTGCTAAAGGAGAAAGCCTAGATTTAGGAAATGGCACTTATTTTCAGAACGACTGCGAACCTATGACGGTAATGTATTTTGATTATGAATTGAAAGATACTCAAGTCAAGAACCGCTTAGGAACTTTAAACGTACCTGACAATTTAATCAGAATAACATTAGCTAGAGGTTCTGATGCTGGAAGTAGTCCTAAAGAAGTCTTTGATAATATTAAGAAAGTAGCAAAAGAATACAATGCTAAATTTATAATAATTGATAATATTTCTAAAATAAATGACATTGATGAAACCAATGGTTTACAGATTAAGCAGTTTTTAAGTCCGCTAATGGATTTGGCTAAATATGACGGCTATACTGTTTTAGTTATAGGTCACACTACACAAGTTGGTGGAGATATGCTTCCACTTCAAGACAAACATTTATTTGGTTCTTCTAAAATTCCAAATGAAGTAGATGCTTTGATTGGAATAGGTAGAGTAAATAATGACGATACTAAGGAATTCTATATTAAGCAATT
This sequence comes from Psychroserpens jangbogonensis, assembly GCF_000797465.1. GTDB lineage: Bacteria > Bacteroidota > Bacteroidia > Flavobacteriales > Flavobacteriaceae > Psychroserpens > Psychroserpens jangbogonensis. Next base: position 352,373 of record NZ_JSWG01000012.1, read on the forward strand.
AAAGACAAGAATTTCAGAAGAAGTTTATGGTGCAAATAATGTTATTAAAACACGTATTGAACTTAATAAACATGAAGTTCCTATGTATGTTTCTGATGGTTTTTCTAAAGAATATGATTTGCTTAGTGGTACAAGTTTAGATACTGAAAGAGCACCTTTAAGAGAATTTTACACCTTATGTAGTTTGTACTATAGAAGCAGAGCAAAAGCATACGAGGTATTAAAAGAATTTGGACATGAAGTATCAAGAGGAACTGTTTATAATAATTATGATGCATTTAAAGGTGTTGATCCCACAAGGCTTAAAGAACTTGAAAAACTAGATGCAGACACTTTGAAAGAAATGGTTGAATCTAAAAGCCCTTATTCTAGTGAGTGCTTACCAAACCGTGAAGGTCACAATCCAGTTGATAATAATTCAATACCGTTTTAATTTTGGCAGATTACTATTGGAAATTACAGAGATACAAGGGACAAAACACAAGATTTAGATGTCCAGAATGTAGAGGCGGAAAACAGTACACCAGATTCGTTAATTCTTCAGGACAATATGCTCCTTATGAATATGGCAAATGTAACAGAGTAGAAAAATGTGGCTATTTCAATTATCCAAAAAAGAACGGACACGATACTCGAATTAGTGGTTTATCATTAAGCACAATTAAGATGAAAAGAGAACCGCAGTCTTTTATTGATTGGAACGAATACAAGTACGATCTAAACACAGATAACGACTTATTTCAATACATATTCAACAAGACTAAAGCAAGTAAAGAAAGCATCTTAAAAGCGTTTAAAATGTATCGTATAGGAACAGACAAAAACCGTTTAATCTTTCCTTTTATTGACAAAGACAATAGGCTAACTTATGTTAAATCAATATACTATTTGAATGGTCATAGAACTAATAACATCTATACACCATTTAAGGCTAAAGATGGTCGTTTTAAACAATGTTTGTTTGGTTTGCATCTACTGGAGCACAATAAGGTTATTAATGTTGTAGAAAGCGAAAAAACCGCATTGATAATGTCAATTATTGCACCTCAATATATTTGGATGGCTACTGGTGGTTTGAACTTCTATAACAAGATAAAGGTGCTTGGTAATGCGACGATATTTGCAGATAAAGGAAAGGCGTTTAATTACTGGGCATCAAAATTAGATTTAAGTAAGTATTATATGCACACAGTTCTTGAAGTCACAGACTTACCAGAAGGAAGTGATTTAGCAGATTATTATTTAAACAAAATATAAAATGAAAAAAGAAAAAAGTTTACAAAAGGTTACAGATATTGATAAAATAAATACTTTAAAAGATATAAAAGGATTTGTGAAAGCCAACCCTGAAAGAGCCCTAGAAGTAATAGATAAATTACAAGATTTATTGAATGAAAGTTATAATGAAAAACTTGGACTAGATTATCAAATAGTTGAGTTAATAGCGAAATGCTATACGCTTGCGAATGAAAAAGAACATGCTGACTTTGTTAGAAATTTAACGTATGAAAATAATCATACAACCATAGGTATTTGTATTCATAATCATATTTGTGAGAATAGATGTTTTCCTTCGATTATGACAATAAAACATGAAACAGGTTTATCAAGACAGACTGTTTACAGGCATATTAAAAACGGTTTTTCTGATAATTTTAATAGTTTGGTAAAAGGTAAAGTTGAATACATGATACCAAAAGCATTAGAAAAATTATATTATATCGGTATTCAAGACAATAACGCCACAGCCTTAAAACATTTTATAGAATTGTCTGGTGCAACTAAAACTATGCAAGTAAATAACTTTATTCAAATCAATAATTTAAAATTAACCAAAGAGGATTTTAATAAATTACCTCATCAAGACATTTTAGAGATTGAGAGTATCTTATCAAAAACATTGATAAACCAGTAGAATTAAATGATAAAGATATTATTAATTCTTGATGTAAACAGTCTTTATTGGTAAGGTTTTAATGCATTTTTAACTACGTTAGAGCACTTCAACCTCTGAAACCTCAATAGAATTACTTGCCTTTGTTATTAATTCTTTAACCTCATTAATAACTTTAATTCTGTGTAATCTTTTTTGTTCAATTCGTACCCTTTTATTATAAGAATTAATAAAAATCATTCCAAAAATTCCACCAACTACAAGAAGAGAACCCATAATAATTAAAGTGGTGGTTTTTGAGAGTTCATAAACATTCAATTTTAAATTTATTATCATCAAGATGAAAAGAAATAGTGATATAACGATTACTGCTCTACCTTTGAATAGTGAAGATTTACTTATTTCATTTTCTATCAATGGTAATCGCTCAAAGTTTTCGTCTAACGATTTCATAAAGGCATTCATTGAAATTATCTTCTCTAATACCATTTGAGATTTATCTTTTGCATCTAACTCTAGTAAAGCTTTTGATATTTCATCTAGTTTGAAAAGAGCACGATAATATTGTTGGATTAAATATGAAGTTTCATAAAGATCTAAATCACCATCATCTTTAGCTTCGTTTACCAAATTAAAAAAAGCATTATAAATGTTTTGAGCTGAATTAAAAGTGGCAACTTTACCTCTTATTATAAACGTTGATATTAATTTATCTAATAGATTTTCATAGTTTCTACCGCCAGAGCCAGCTCCTAAAGTTTCGCCAACCCTCCTATATGGAGTAGAATGAGCATCCCCTAATATTTGATTACTAATCGCTTTACCGTAATTTCTTCCGATTTCTCTAACAATTGCTTTTGTAAAATCTTCGACCATTATTATTAAGTAGTTTTAATTAATTAAATCAATTTTAGTAGATACGAATAACCATTCTTTTATTTTCTTCAAATGACCATTGTACTTGCCACGTTCTACCGTCTATTTGGTCTAGCAGTACGAAATTATACATATTTGTGGTTGGATAAAGAAAAAATCTTCCATTCTTTTCATCTTCTTTTGATGTTAGAGTTGTTAAAGATAAAGGATATTCAAACTGACTACTTTTAAGACTCCATTGAACTTGCCACATTTGCCCATTTCGTGTATTTAATTTGATGAAATTAAATTTGTTGTTTGTGGAAAAGAGTCGAAACACAACTGCACTATCTGTAGAAATATTTTGAATAGGTGGCTGTGATGTGCTTTGAGCAAAAGAAATTGTCGCAAATAGCACAAAAATCAATGTGATTATTTTTGCTTTCATAATAATTATACTTGTGGTTTTCTTTAAAATACTAAGCTAAGTCTATAACTACAAGTATTTTATGACAAATATCAGTCAACAAACAATACTATAAATAATTCTAAGTGATGTGTTACGGAATTATAGTAGTGACAAACACTAGAAATTATAATCACACTTTCAATAGTTGATTTGTATTGAACTCAATCTTTTTCAATTACTTAATCTTTATTAATTCAGTTAACTGATTTAAACTGATAATCATTAATGATGTTTTTTGATTAATCAATTTTTTTTCAATTATAAACGACCTAAACCAAATAGAAATATAAGAATACCTAAAACAAGAGGTATAACAATCAACCACCACACTAAAACCGATGTGTTAGAACGTATTTTTTCTAGTTTATCTAGTTTCTCTAACTGTAATTGATTAGCAAATAACAATTCTTTCAAAGTTTGTGAATCGTCGTAATCATTATAAGTCTGCATAAACTTAATTCTTTTTGGGGTCATTTTTACTTCGTGCTTTTTTTGTTTATCCATATTCTATTTTTCTATAAGTTTTCTATATTTAGTATTTTTAAGCTATGCGACTATTTAAAAACAAGGATAACAATAACGGCAGATATGAACTTGCACTAGTAGCAGTTGTTATCATACTAGAACTTCTTACTTTATTGTAATTAGAAAGTGGCATGCAAGTCGGCGATTACTAGCAATTGATTATACACGTTGTTAGGCACAGTTTTTATTCTTCTAAGTCTAAAGATTCTAGTTCATCTATCGCTTCATCCATAGTGCTTTTTAAGCGATCCTTTAAATCCGATTCCAATATTGGCGAATCGCTAAATTTGATATCATATTTTGAACTATCATCTTGTTTTGGAATAAAGAACACATAATATTTGCTTTCAGTAAAATTTCCGAAACCATTTTTTGCTTCAACATTAAGAGATACTAGAGTATTATTAGTTTCAACATATTGACTATTTTCATTAAATTCACTTTGTTTATGAATATATGCTTTATTGAATTTTGCAGAGCTTGGATTCTTAAGTTTGTCTTTAACCTCTTGAATAGCTCTTTCATAAAAGTATCCTACTTCCTTAATAGTATATTCACACTCATATAAAATTCCTTTTTCCGCAAAGTTTTGAGAAATCTCTATTTCTTTTTGAATTTTAGCAATCTCTGATTTTGGCAAATCAATTCTCTCGAATATTAATTTTTTATTTGTTTGAGTCAATTCAATTTTCTTACCTTTTGGCTTAAGCCAAACTGTGTCGGTCTTTAGTTCGTTAGTTTTATAAAGTCCATTTTTATTGTACTTAAACTCTTTGAAAATCCAACTACAAGTTTTTAAACTGTCCGAATTTATTGCAACAACTGTATCATTAATGAAAGTCACGTATAATTCTTTTTCGTTTTCAATTCCTTTATAAAACCTATTTTTTTCATTAAAATTAGAATTTGATTGACAAGAAATTATTAAAATTGTCAAAATAGATAGAATTATTGTTCTTTTCATTGGTTGTGTTTAAATTGTGCCCAACGTGATTGTATAAGAATAGTGCGGTTTTGTGTGCGAGGATTTTCCGCAGGAAAATCAGATGTAGCAAACCCGCAACTACCTTTGTTAAAGCACTAAACCGCAATTATTTTTATACGGTGTTATGCGCTGGTTTTTATTCAATTGTTATTTTTATATCATAATTTTTGTCTGTAGAAGAATATTCAAACCAAAAACATTTGTATTCACTAATATTTTCTTTTATTGGATTTTTAGTATCTGTAATTACTATTTGTTTTATATTTCCATTAGCATTATGTAAGAATAATTTAAGCCCATTAATGTTTGATGTAAATGACTGAATTTTTAACCAAGAAGATTGATTTTTAAAATATTCTCGTGTTGTTTGCTTTGAGGCAGTATCAATTACTATTGTCATATTAATTATATTTTATTGCATCTCCAGTATCAGTTCCGCCACTAACAAATTTTAAAATTAATCCTTTAGCATCACTAAATTCTTTTTTGCATTTTTTTATTAATTTTTCTCTTAACGAAGTGTATTGGCTACTTGAAAAACTCGTTTTCTTTTTTACAGTACCTATATATTCGGTTTTTTCTATCGGTTCAGAATCTACAAATATGTATAATCCTTGATATTGTTTAACTTTAGCTTGATTTAAATTTGAAGCATTTTCTTTAAATTTAATAATTATTGCTTTATCGGTTCCACCATTTACCATTGTTAAAATTAAACCATCTGCTTGATAATTGACTTGTCTTGCAGACCTAATTAAATAGTCTCTTACTGCTTGATATTGTCCGCCAGAATTTTTAATATCTTTATCATCATTGTTGTTTGTTGTAACTTCACCGATTACGTCATATTCTGCTAAAGGTTGACTATCCGTAAATATATAAAAACCTTGAATTTTGTTAACTTCAGAAATATTGTTTTGGCAATAACTGTTATTTGATAGCCCAATTAAAATTGTAATTGTTAGAAATAATTTTGATTTCATATGATTTTATTTGATTGTTTTTCCTACTCTTAAAGATTTTCGGTTTCTCTCCGTTTTTTTTTAGTGGTTTCTGACCTCCACTTTTTAAATTTTTCGTGATGTTTTTTCCACGTTACTATGTTTTCAACTGTCTTGTCCTGAAATATGGC
>NZ_JSWG01000013.1 GCF_000797465.1 Psychroserpens jangbogonensis
TTCAGGACAAGACATTAAAAACAATATCGAGAAAGAAATGACTCCAATTGATAAACTCATAGTGCATTTTAGAAAAAGTATAACACTTACAGACGATGAAGCGGAAATCGTTGGTGGATGTTTTACTATCGTAGAATTAAAAAAGAAAGAAATTCTTTTATACGAGGGTGATCTTTCATCGCATATGAGATTTATTTCAGACGGCTGTCTCAGAAGTTATTATATGGATGAAGATACAAAAGAGCATATCATTCAATTCGGAATAGAAGATTGGTGGATTAATGATTTATACAGTTACCTAACTAATACTCCTTCGAAACAATTTGTTCAAGCTATTGAAAATAGCGTAGTACTCCAAATACATAAAGACAAATTAAACGATCTGTATAACAACGTCCCAGCAGTAGAACGTTTTTTTAGATTCAAATTTGAAAAAGCCTATGTTTCATTACAGGAACGAACTATTAATGCCATGAGTAAAACGGCCGAAGAGCATTACCTTGATTTTCGTACAAAGCATAGAGATATAGAGCAGCGTGTGCCGCAATATATGATCGCTTCTTACTTAGGTATTACACCCGAATTTTTAAGCAAACTCAGAAAAAACATTTCGCAATAAGTCGTTCTTAACCTACATTAAGATTCCCTACATAACATAGCAGTTTCTTTGTCCTATCAATAAAAAGATTGGGCTATGTTAAGAATTATAAGTGTATCGATTACTCTCCTATTTTCCGCTTTGGCATCAAATGCACAAGGGGTTGGTTTCTCTCCAGAATTGCTGTTCGGCCATAGGTCACTTACCTATCAACATTTTGTAGCGCATCGTTTTAACGATAAATGGTCTATAAATAATGTATCCTACTTTGACACAGAATATACCAATGAAACAAACGACATCTATTTTATTAGAAATATGGTGTCTTTCCATTTCAATAAACACATTCAAGTCAATGCTGCGATAGGCGCTAAAAACCCTGGTTCATTTGCTACTCTAACCACGCAATACAAATTTTCGGCATCCAGTTTTAAGTTGAGCTATGCGATTGGCAGCACCTATCAAAATGGGTTTACACTTGAACAAAATTTGATACTGAATTACACCCCCGTTTTGAGTAAAGACATTAAGGCTTATCTAAATCTATTTGTAATTGTAAATACCGATTTTGAAATATTAAATAGAGGGATACAACAATTTAGAATTGGGATTCAAAAAGAAAACCTTATCACAGGAATAGCAGTCAATCTAGATCAATTTACAGGAGGAGTAAAAACACTCCAAAATTACGGGCTTTTTATAAAATGTAACTTTTAAACTATAGATATGAAAAACACAAAACAAGACCTCGGAATAGTACTTATAAGAGTAAGTATTGCATTTACAATGCTCATTTACGGAATCAGCAAATTGAGATTTGGAATTGATTTTATTTCAGACCAAATAGCCCAATACGGACTGCCATCATTTTTAGGCTATGGCGTTTATCTTGGAGAAATCATTGCTCCTATTCTAATTATTATAGGGTATAGAACAAAACTAGCCGGACTTATATTCGCAACTAATTGCTTCGTAGCGACATTATTGGTGCAACTTCCAAACCTGCTAAAACTTAATGGTTTTGGTGGCTGGGAAATGGGTCCATTATTTATTTACACTCTTTTTGGCATCGCATTATTTTTTACTGGTGGTGGTAAATATAGCGTGTCAACTAAAAATAAATGGGATTAGAAATCAATCAATTTAAACTAAAATGACTCAAATGAAAAAATCAAATATAGAAGTCGTACAAGCTTACTTTAATGCATTTCAAAATGGAGATATGGAACACGTTTTAAACGCATTTCATCCAGATTGTTATATCGTAAGCGTTAAAGAAGAAGAACGTCCAATAGAGCAATTACACGGTATTTACAGAACAAAAGAGGAGGCCAAACAGTTTTTGAATAACATCACTTCTTTGTTCAATACAAAAGATTTTACGGTAAATCATATAGCGTCCGCAGGAGACAATTTAGTAATGGCAAATGGCACTTTTTCGCATGAAGTCAAAACAACTGGCAAGCTTTTCAATAGCTCATGGGTTCAGCTTTGCATTATCGAGAATGAAAAAATAAAGGAGTATCGATTTTATGAAGATTCGGCAGCTTTTGTTGCAGCTTCAACAGAATAAAACTCAAGAATGGAGTAATAGTAAGCATCACGTTTGATTATTACTCCAACAATTAAAAATTTTATATTATGACTAATTATAGCATAGATCACTTGTTTGATTTTTGGGAATACATTGGAGTACAAGGTGATTTTTTTACCACTGAAAGTGGTTACAAGTTTAGCTGCCAAAGTAATATGTCTTGGCCAAGTAAAATCTTCGGAATTGATAGTAACCGAATAGATTTTGAGCAGCTAAAAGTGAAAATAAAAAACGGGCTTTTACCAAAATCGTTAGGCATACCTAAAGATGAATTGGCAGAAAAGTTGCTTTTAATTCACAATTTTGAAAAAACATCAGTAGTGAAAGGAATGTTTTTAAATATATCTAGAGAACATAAACCTAAAGATAATTTTCCGACCATACAGCGAGTAGATACAAAGTCAAAAGCAATTGAATTTGCAAATGTTGCTGCCAAATCATTTGGGTATGAAATTTACCCAAAGACAATAATCTCTTTACTTAATTTTGATTCAAAAATCAGGTTGTATTTAGGCAGTCATAATGGTTCTTCAGTGAGCTGTGGCATCATTTTTCTAGATGAAAATAAAGTTTCTGGCATCCATATGATTGGGACAATCCCTGAATATAGAGGGCGTGGATTGGGGAAAATCATGACTACCAAGTTGATATGCGAAGCTTTTAATAACGGAAGCAATACTGTTGTTTTAGTAGCGTCAGAATCTGGTGAAAGAATTTACTCCAAAATGGGATTTAAAGTTGATGGAACCTTAAGTAGTTATTCAATACAAGAATAACGTGTTACAACACAGTATATAAAAAATAGCGGTTTAAGTGTCTAGTTAAAAGCAATTTCATAAATTTAAAGTCAGTAATGGTTTGAAAATTTAGTGCGTCACAATCCGCTACTTTTCATATACAAACCGTTGTGGGTAATTGCCTGCGGCACATAGAAACCGCGTTTTGCAAACGCTCCTTTTCTACTAATTACCCACAATGCTCCCTGTTGATCGCACCTCGACTAATTAATGTATATTTATGCAGTTCCTTGTGAGCTCCTCAAGAAACTACACACAACATAATGTATAGCGAATGAGGCGCGAACATAGCTCTTCGTGAGGCGCGCCTCACTACGCTATACACAGGGAGCATTGCCAGTAATATGAAAAAACTGATTTACTTACTTTGTATTTTAGGTTTTAATTTTGGATTTACCCAAGAATTTAAGACTGTATCACTCTCAGAATTGAATTTTGAAGTAAATAATGATACAACAGAAATAAAAGCTAAAATATCTGATAAATATTTGAACGGAAAATATAAAATCATACTCAATTTGAAAAAAGATAATTATAGCATGTGTGATTTTCAATACGGAGAAATAATCGGAATTCAAAAGTCATATCAGAATGGAATTCTTACTGGCACAACCGAATTTAAAAACGGAAAGCAAAACGGTTATGATATCTATTACAACCAGACTGGCGAAAAAATCATATGGAAAGTTCTTTATGTAGATGGTAAAAAACATGGCTTAGGTTGGTGGTTTGATATTGGAAACCAATACTACATAAACGGAAAAAAAGCTACTCAAGAGGAGTTTGAACAATACGATAAAAATAATAAAAGGTAATAAATACTACTGGCAACAACGTGTATAACCCATTGTTTGCTTTGTGTGTACTCGGAAAATCCTGCGGATTTTCCTCAGGTACGTTTCTTTTTGCTAATTTACTAACCATACACGAACCCGTTGTGCGTCATTAAAAAAAGATACTTAAGTCCCACTGTAACAAAAAGTGGAATGAAATGTCTATATACAAACAATTCATATAAAAGAGAATTAACAATTATGAAAATAGAAAAAAACATCTACCAATTAATTTTAATGGTAAGTTCTAGTCTGGCAATAATAGGATGTCAATCAAACAAAGACAATAGTAATAATATAACAGAGTCCATTTATAATAAAACAGATGCCTATGTAGAAAGTATGATGGATAGTCTTGAGATTGTTGGTTTAAACTACGCAATACTTATAGATGGGGAAGTCGTACATAAGAAAGAAATGGGCTTGGCTAATATTGATCATCAAGTTCCAATGACGGTTGATAAATTATTTGCAGTAGCTTCTATTTCAAAATTGTTTAGCTCAACAGCATTACATCGATTACTAAAATCCCAAAATAGAAGTGTTGAAGAGA
>NZ_JSWG01000014.1 GCF_000797465.1 Psychroserpens jangbogonensis
TATTTCAGGACGGGTCAAAATTACTCACAACGTGCTTGTGTATGGTTAGTTGCGTGTTTAAGCAACTAATTTAGCAAATAAATCACAGATAGAATATTCCGCAGGAATGTTCGTAAGTCGGCAGTGACCAAGCAATTGGTTATACACGTTGTTGTAGGTAGTTTTATTATTCCAATAATCCGTTTATTTCATTCCCTAGAATCTTTCCACCGTTTAAGTGGTTCTGCCGCATCTGTCATAATTGAGGCTGTTTTTGAACATTTTCGGTATGCTTGAAAAATGCAATTACCTGAATATCAGCAGATATTTTATTCTTATTTGGAGTGTATTATTGTATAAATGGACAGATGCGACAGAACCATAACTACGTAGTACTACGTAGTTTTAGACAGTTATACGTATTGTTTCGTTGGATATTTCATTGTAATTTTATCACAATGAATATTTTAAACATTTTTCATATGAAAACAATTACATTAGTCGCAGCGTTATTCTGTTTCACTCAATTAATAGTTGCACAAGAATCCATCAATGCTTCTGGCTCAGAAGCCACTGGAACTGGAGGAACTGTAAGCTATTCTGTCGGTCAAGTCTTTTACTCGACTCAAACGGGAAGTAATGGAACCTTGTCTGAAGGTGTCCAACAACCCGATGTCAAAACGATTTATATCTTTAATAGTACGTGGATGCCTAGTGATCCAAATGGTATTGCGACTGCTGGTGATGATATTATCATTGCTTCAGGTGATGCGACGATTGATGCCAATACAACATCTAATACAGTGACTATTAATCCTGGTGCTGGACTTATTATCGATCCAGGCATGACACTTTCAACAACCAATGGTTTGATGCTTGAATCGAGTTCAACAAGTTATTCTAGTTTAATTCTCGATGGTATTGTAACTGGTACATTAGAATATGAACGTCACGTGAATATCAATGGCTCTGGAACCACAGGAAGCAACGATTTAATTTCTGCACCTTTAACTGGACAAGCGTTTAGTGATTTTGCGACTAACAATCCGAATATTTTTAATAACGGCACCTTGTATCTATTTGGTCCGTTTGAAAAAGTAACGGGAACGTTTGTAACATGGGCAGATATAGAGACTGCAACACTTGATCCTAGTATTGGCTTTAGAGCTGCATCTTCAGATAATGGTTCATTTACATTTAATGGTACGGCAAATACAGGAACGATAACTAATAATATTGTCAATACTGGAAGCAGTAGAGAAGAATGGAACCTTATTGGAAATCCCTATCCTTCGTATTTAAATGTGCAAGCGTTTTTGTCGCATGAAGTAGCTGCTGGTGTGTCTAACCTTAATTTATTCGATTCTGGAACGGCTGCTATCTATGGTTATGACGGAAACGCACAAAATGGCTGGACGATTTATAACTCAGCAAATACAACAGCGTCTACGCGTATTGCGCCTGGACAAGGGTTCTTCGTAAGTGCAGACCCAACAAATGCAGCGCTTTATGATTTAGAGTTCACACCTGCAATGCGTTCTACGGGTTCTGGTGATGACTTTATCGCTGGGCGAAATGCAGAGTTGACTTTTGTGAAATTAAATGCAAGTACTGCTACACATTCTTATAACACAGAATTCTATTTTAATGCGAATGCCACTGAAGGTTTTGATTTTGGATACGATGCTAAAGTTTGGGATGATGCCTCGTCTGATTTTGCACTGTACTCGCATTTAGTTCAGGATAACACAGGTAATGCGATCGCTTTGCAAACACTTGATATGGGTAATCTTAATGATGTCACAATTCCTTTAGGAGTGAATGCCAATCAAGGCGAACAGTTAACGTTTAGTATTGCTGATATGACTTTACCAGCATCGGTTTCGGTATATCTTGAAGATGTAGTGACCAACACAGTGACCTTATTAAATACGTCAGATTATATAATCACGCCAACAACAGTCTTATCTGGCACAGGACGTTTTTTCTTAAGAACATCTGATGGTGCTTTATCAACTATTGAAACTAATTTAGATGCGCTCAACATCTTCGCTTTAAACACCTCTAAAGAGTTAGTCGTGAATGGTCCGTTACAAGACAACACGACATTAGTGCTTTATGATATCCAAGGTAGACAGGTATTATCAACCGAGCTTGATGCTACACTTTTGCAAAACCGTATGGATGTCTCAAGCATAAGTGCAGGTGTGTATGTAGTTCAACTTCAAAATAACACACAGCAAACATCACAAAAAGTAATTATTAGGTAATACCAACTTAAGCTTTTAATTGATGCGTACATCAATTCTATAAGTATAAAAAAACAAACCAAACCACAATTAATATTATGAAAAAATTATATACACTAGTAGTAGCCTTAGTTATGACGGCTAGCACGTTCGCGCAAGCGCCAGAAAAAATGAGTTACCAAGCCGTTGTAAGAGATGCTGGTAATGCCATCGTTAGCAACCAAGCCGTTGGTATGCAAATAAGCATTTTACAAGACGCAACTGCGGTTTATGTAGAAACGCAAACACCAACCACAAATGCAAATGGTTTAGTAAGTATACAAATAGGTATGGGCTCTGTGGTCTCAGGAGATTTCTCTGCGATTGATTGGTCTGCTGGCCCTTACTTTATAAAAACAGAAACCGACCCAACAGGAGGAACTACATATACCATTACTGGTACCAGTGAATTGTTGAGTGTGCCTTATGCGTTGCATTCTAAAATAGCAGCAACATTACCTGGAGGAATAAATCAAGCTTACATAGAAGCCTTAGAAGCAAGAATTACAGCTTTAGAACCACCACCACCACCAGCAACGGTAGGAGACTTAAGAGATGGTGGTGTTGTGTTCTGGGTAGATCCAGCAGACAATACTCACGGCTTGGTGTGTGCTTTATCCGATATTAGCTTCCAACAGTGGGGTTGTGCGTTTACAGATTTACCAAGCGTTCCAACCGTAACAGGGTTTCCTCCATCTGGTTCAGGAGCAGAAATAGGAGATGGGATAACTAATACGAATGCTATGTTAGCTGATTGCCCAACTGCCCCAGCCGCCTTAGCAGCGCGTTCCTTAGGCCCTGAATGGTTTTTACCAAGTATAAACGAGTTAAAGGAAATATATCTAAATAGAGCGACTTTAGAGGCAGTCTCTGGAGTTGCTGCATTTTCTAATGACTACTGGAGTTCTACGGAGCTCGATGGCCCTAACGCGTGGAGTCAGTTTTTTACCAATGGTATTCAGACCTTCTACAATAAGAGCTACATGACCAACGTGCGTGCTGTTAGAGCTTTTTAACAATTTAGTTATTTATCAATTTAAATAGTGCCGCGTAAGCGGTCGATTTTACAAATGGCATTACATACGTACATCATAAAATTGCATAAAAAAACAAATACTATGACACATAAACTTTACACCTTTTTAGCAGCCTTACTAATAACGGCTACAACCTTCGCGCAAGCGCCAGAAAAAATGAGTTACCAAGCCGTTGTAAGAGACGCTGGTAATGCCATTGTAAGCAATCAAGCTGTTGGCATGCAATTAAGTATTTTACAAGACGCAACAGCGGTTTATGTAGAAACGCAAACACCAACCACCAATGCCAATGGTTTGGTAAGTATACAAATAGGGATGGGATCTGTAGTCTCAGGAGATTTTTCAATGATTGATTGGTCTGCAGGCACTTATTTTATAAAAACAGAAACCGACCCAACAGGAGGTAGTACTTATACTATTACAGGTACTAGCCAATTGTTGAGTGTGCCTTATGCTTTGTATGCTAGTAATGGACAGGATTCAGGTACAAATGCAGGAGACATGCAATATTGGAACGGTAGTTCTTGGGAAGTAGTTGTAGCAACACCAAACGAAGGAGCAGCCTTACAAATGATAGGAGGTGTGCCTACTTGGACTGGAGGAACACCACCAGCTACTATTCCAGATGCACCAATTATAGGAACAGCTGTTGCAGCAGATGGTCAGGCTAGTATAGCATATACTGCTCCGTTTGATGGTGGTTCACTGATAACTAATTATGTAGCGACTTCGTCACCAGGCAATATTACCGGTACTATAAATCAAGCAGTAAGTGGTACAATAAACGTTGAAGGTCTAACCAATGGAACAGCTTATACATTCACCATAACGGCTACTAATGCTATTGGTATTAGTTTAGCTAGTTCAGCATCTAATTCAGTAACACCTTCTTCACAACCACAACCACCAGCCATAGGAGATTTACGAGATGGCGGCGTTGTTTTTTATATTGCTCCAACACCAACAGATTTAGATGGAGATGGCACTTTAGATACAGGCTTGGTTTGTGCTTTAATAGACCAAAGCACATATATAAGATGGTATAATGGCTCTAATTTATTAACTGGCGCTGCTGGAGAGGCAATAGGTACAGGTTCATCAAATACAGAGGCTATAATAGTTATTCAAGGCAATACTGATTTCTATGCTGCAAAACTCTGTAAGGACTTATCTCTAGAAGGCCATAATGATTGGTTTTTACCAAGTAAAGATGAATTAAACCTAATGCGTCAGAATATAGGACAAGGAAATGTCTTGGGACTTGGAAATATTGGTGGTTTTTCTAATGGATTCTACTGGAGTTCTACGGAGTTCAGTACCAATGACGCGTGGTTACAGGATTTCGGTAGTGGTAATCAGTTCCCCAACGGGAAGATCAACTCAGACCATATTCGTTCTGTTAGAGCTTTTTAGTTATTTATCAACTTAGCGCAGCGGTCAAGTTTAAAAAAACAAATGCTACTTTAAATCAGTGTTATAACCACAGAAAGTAGTCATTAAATAAATGTGTAATTCAGTTAACATATAGCAACAATGAAAAAAAACATAACAGAAGATCAGATCACACGAAAGGAAGCCTTAACAAAAATGGGCAAGTATGCTGCGTTAACAGCAATAGGGAGTTTCATTATTTTGAATCCTAAGCAAGCACAAGCATCGTCACCACCAGATCCAGGAGGAAATCCTTTTGATTAAAAATAAAATTAATTGTTTTGTAAAAGCCTCAGTACTATTCTGAGGCTTTTTTATGGATAACAATTTTGGGTTCTGTCGCATCTGCCTGCTTTAGCACCTACTTCCTCAATGAGTTTTTATCTCAAGTTAATTGTTGTTTATTTCTTATTTTTCTGATAATTGAGTGATTAAGATAGGTTCGGATTTATTAATTAAATTTGCAACACCAAAATACTTTATCATTAATCTTTAGCTTATGCCATACCAAGATGTATTTGTTCTTTTCTGGGAACAAGTAAAAGTAAGTTGCCAAGAAGGTCGCTTTGCCAAATTAACCCTGGCAAAGACCATTGGAAAACCTAACTTGAAAAATATATTTGTCAGACCAGTCTATTCTGATGATGACTTTAAGGTCTTAGTGAAATTGCGCTACCAATCTAAAGAAACCGAGGATGAGGAAAACGAACTTACATTAGAAGATGCTTTTGTGTTTTTGAAATCATATATCAGAACGCCTTTTTCATCTGTTCTTTTGTTTACTACAACAAAGGATGTTACTTTCAAAATTAATAAAAAGGGGGCCGGCAGAATTACCCAGAATTCGCCGACATTTCATAACGTTACGCAAGCTAAAAATGATGTAGAATAGCTGGAGTGTTAACATTGGTTTGCGATGTTACGTGCGTTTATTTATGTCGATTGTTCCTTTAATAATAATTTCCTTAAATCTAATAGCTCAATAGTTTGACTATTTGTTGATGTAGAATAAAATTATTATTGTGGATTTTAGAGTGTCCGCCATTAAATACAACGTGTTCGTATGTGGTTTGTTGCGTAGGCAAGAACTAAGTTAATAAAAGAAAACGAACCAGAAGAAATTCCGTAGGAATTTCCAAGTAGGCTATAACCAAGCAATTGGTTATGCACGTTGTTGTAATTAGTTTTTATACCTAAATGATGAAATACATTCTTTAAGTACTTCTTCTTTATCTTTATCAAATGTGTAATATGATACATAGATATGATTATCATAAAATATTTTACCAGATGTTTTTTTTTGCCAGTTTGTAAATTGGTATAATTCTTTATTATTATAGATTGTTTTATTCTCAATTTCTTTTCCTTTTTGAATTTTAGATAAATAATGATTTTTATCTTCATCCTTAAAATCATAATTGATTTCTATAGATGTATTACTTGTTTTATCATTTTTATCTATAAAAGAGATAGTTAAACTATTGTTTCCCCAACCTAATGTCCAAAAATCAAATCCTTTAGGTAGTTTTAATTCGTATGCTGGATCTATGTAATTTGATACAAATTCATAATCTTGAGTACAACCAGCTAAATGAGGAATTATATTATTAAATCCAATATACTTTGCAGAAATAAAATTATCATCAATTACTTCAAAGTTAAAGAGCTCCATTTCGTAAAGACAAGTCTTGGTAATCAAACCATAATCACCCTTTAATGCTTTTGCGTTTATATATTTTACTGTTCTGTTAAAAGAATTTTTATTTAATCTTGAAGGATAAATGCCTAATTCAAAATAATCTCCTAATAAAACAATACTATCTTTATTTGCAGATTTAACTTCATAAACAATATTGGGTTCATATGTCAAATCATGCTTTGTTTGAAGGATAAGTCTCTTCTTTTCTATTTGCCAATTGGTGATTTTTAAAAATGAATGATTTTCACTTAATATAGTATCTTTTCCATTAATAGTTTTTCCAATTGCCTTAATTCCTGTCCTGTCTGAATTAAGTTTTAAGTATTCAAAAGTGGTTTTATCTGATAAATACGATTTCCACTCACCAACATATTTTTCATTTTTTTTTCGAATTGTTTTATTCTGAGCTGAAGTATAACTTGTAAATAACAATTGAATCATTAAAATTATCAATATGTTTTTCATTCCCTTTAAATTAATTACAACGTGTTCGTGTATGGCACGTTGTTTTGGTTTAGCACTAAATTAGCAAAAAGAAACGTGCCAGAGGAAAATCCGCAGGAATTTCCAAGTAGGCTAGAACCTAGCAATTTACTATACACGTTGTTGTGCGTTCGTAGACTTTCTGTTGATTTGGGTTTTTTTGTAATTAAAGTAATTCTTTTATTGCAGTTCCTGTAATCTTGATTTTTCCACCAAATGGCAAAGCTTCCGCTTGATATATTGTTCTTGCAGGTCGTTTGTTCTCAGGAAATAAATCCATATATAATTTATTTATTTCAGGTAAGTCTTTTAGGTTGTCAAAAGCAATATCAATAAAAACAATATCATCCTTCTTAAAGTCTGCGTTTTTTAGAGCAGAAAAGAAGTTTGAAAAGGCCAACTTTCCTTCTTCTAGAATTGTTTGAGAAATATATTCTCCATCAACATTCACAGATAATTGCCCGCTAATAAAACACATATTATTCACAACTACTGCGTGGCTAATAGGGTTAGACCAGTTGGGTAGTCCTTCGCCTTTAGTAATATATTTTTTGTTACTCATAAATTTATATAAAGTTCATTTGGAAAGCTTACGCACAACGTGTTCGTTTATGGCACGTTGTTTTGGTTTGGAACTAAATTAGCAAAAAGAAACGAGCCAGAGGGAAATCCGCAGGAATTTCAAAGTAGGCTAGAACCTAGCAATTTACTATACACTTTGTTGTGTGCAGTATATGAAAACATTTGAACAAATCGTGCCTAGAATACTTAATTTAACAATTTGCTTTCTTTTGTTCCAGCAATTAATTTATAATACAATTCAAGGTAGCCATTTCTGTTCGAGGTGTATATTATTGATTTACAATCAGGTGATATAATTGAAATAAAGTTGTCATTCTTTGGGTCTGTAAGTGCTTTTTCATTTCGTCCGTCATTATCAATCATAAAAACCTGACCTTTTCCAGTTCTGTTAGAATGGAATATTATTTTTTTTCCATCACTAGACCAACTAGGGAGTTCATCATTGAATGAGTTTTTAGACAAATTTCTTACTTCTCCATTTTCCACTAAGACTGTGTGAATCTGCCAATTCCCAGTTCTATTACTTTGAAAAACAATTTGTTTTCCATCAGGAGACCATCTAGGATCTTGATCTTTAGACGAATTGTTTGTAATATTATGTTGATTCGTACCGTCTGAATTCATAACATAAATTTCTGCATTTTCATCTCTTCCGCTATAAAATGCAATTTGTTTTCCACTAGGAGACCATGTTGGATAATAGTCGTATTTATCATTAAACGTCAATCTTTTCTGGTTTTTTCCATCCAAATCCATAATGTAGATTTCTGCGTTTCCATCTCTCCATGAATAATATGCGATTTTAGATTCGTCTGGAGAGTAAACTGCCCACCAATTTACGGCTCCATTATTAGAGTTGGTAATTTGATTTATATCAGAACCGTCTAAGTTTAATTCATAAATTTCAGAAGTACCTCCACGATCCGAGGTGATTAAGATTTTCGATCCGTCATTTGACCAATTGGTAATAGTATTGTTTATAGATTGTCCATAACTCCAAAATGTACAACAACAAGCGTATATTAATATGATAATTGTCTTGATAAATTTTAATTGGATCATATTTAATTGGTTTTTGATTTATTGCATTCAACGTGTTCGTGTATGATTTGTGCGACTAAGAATCCACAGGATTTTCAGTTGTAGCAAATCAGATGATTAATGATATAAATTTAAATTGAAGTAGGAGTGAAGCATTAATTATACACGTTGCTGGCTACTTGCATTTCTTTCGGTTTGGTGCATATTATAACTCCTCCAAAATGGATTTTCCGCTTGACATATCCCCAGAAGTCCATTTCCAGTTTTCATAAAGTCTGATTTTTCCATTTTCGTTCAATTCAGGTTTTGAGTGGCAAATTCCAGTCATTAATTCTCCTTTTCCGTTGACTTGATGGTAACGCATTTCTATATTTCCATTTTTGTCCACTAATCCCATTAAATGGCCTTCTACTATTTGTCCACCTTTATATTTCGATGTCAAAATATTTCCTGTTTGTTTATATTCAAATATTGTTTCTTCTGTCGTTTCTCCATTTTCGGAATTTTGAACTGGTCTGAATTTCTTGTTATTATAGTTCATTTGATATTAAACTTAATTCATTTTTATGGGTTCTGATTTTTAGCTTGTTGCAACTTTTTGTATAAGATTAGTAGCCGATTGCGAAAGTAGAAACTTTGAATTTACTACTAAATTTTATGCGAGCTACAATATTCATGCTTACTGCTGTTTCGGCTATTATTTTTATACATTGTTGTGATATCGTATTCTTTAATCTAAATCGTTAACTCCTGGCATAAAATAGTTAGCAATTCCCATATTAACACTATGAGGTGATTGTACCCAATTTTTAGCACCATTTGTTAATAAAATGACAGTCACTGTATTTGGAAAACCATCTTTTCTATAATGTAATAGAGATGATATGCCAGCACCACCATGTCCATTAATTTTTATCTTGTTTTCAAATTCATATGCTTCCCAACCTAGTCCAAATGAACCAACTTCATTGTTATTCAATTTATATGGTGTCCAAATAGTATTTAGTTGATCTTTATCTAGTATTTGTTCATTCAATAATGCCTGCATCCACAGTATCAATTCATCAATCTTTATGTTTAATCCTGCACCAGCATACATAGTAGGGGAATAATTCAAAGGAAACATTTCTAACTTATCACCCACCATTTGGTAACTTGTAACTCTATTAGGAACAACTTTTTTGAAACCTCCATAATTAGCCGTGCTCAAATTAAATTTATCAAAATAGTTTTTTTGCATGTGCTCTTCAAAGTCTTGTTCAGCTAATTTTTCTATAATAATGCGTACAAGCATATAAGCCGTAGCATTATATCTGCTTTCAGTACCTAGTGCCGATGTAAATGGCTTGTCTTTCATGTTTTTAATTACAAAGTCATCACTTTCAGGGGCTAAGAAAATCCCATAATCTATAATGTCAGGTATGCCAGAGGTATGGCTTAATAAATATTTTAAGCTTAGTTCTTTCCAAGATTCAGGTAAATCTTCTCTGTCAGGAAGAAATTCACCAAC
>NZ_JSWG01000015.1 GCF_000797465.1 Psychroserpens jangbogonensis
TTTCAGGACGGGTCAAAATGCACTACAACGTGTTCGTGTATGGCTTGTTGCGTTGGCGAGAACTAAATTAGCAAAAAAGAAACTAACCATTAGGGAAATCCGCAGGATTTTCCGAGTACACACAAACTAGCAATTGGTTATACACGTTGTTGGCTACCGTGTTTTACTTTATAAGTTTTATTCCTTCTGATTTATTTTTAAAGAATGATTCTACTTCTGATTTAGTTTTTTCAGTTAGCTCAATATCAGTAACCTCATTTTTTTTGTTATCAAATAACTTAACTTGAGTATCATTATAAGCTAAGTAGCGAAATGAAAAATCTTCTTTCTTGTAAGCAATTAATGATTGTTCAACGAACTTAAAGTTCAGTTTTTTATCAGTCCAATATGTGTTATTTTGTATTCCTTTTTCCACATAAACCATAAAATCGAATACTAAATAATCGAATTTCTTAGAATGGTAAATAGTTAGTCCACTTCCATTTGCAGGATCATTGGTTAATCTAATCGTATCTATTTTAAATTCCGCTTTGTGTTTTTCAAAGTCTTTAACTAATCCGAAACTATTTAACTCAGGAACAGTTTTTTTAATGATTGCATTTTCCGAATTCTTTTCAGATTCCTGTTTTTCTCCGCAAGAGTAAAATCCGATTATTAGAAAAATGATAAATATTTTGTTCATATGGTTCTTGGACATTGTTGCCAACGTGTTCGTGTATGGCACGTTGTTTTGGTTTAGGACTAAATTAGCAAAAAGAAACATACCAGAGGGAAATCCGCAGGATTTTCCGAGTAGACACAAAGCAAACAATGGGTTATACACGTTGTTGCCATTTCGTTGATTTAGAACTTATACATAGTTATTCCTTTAATTGAAAATATTGAAGATTTCCTTGATTTCCTCTAAATCTAATTTTACCTTTATCTTTTAATGAGTGCCATATTTTTAGAGTTTCTGAATCTTTATAAATATCACAAGATTTAAGGTCACTTGTTTTATGAAATTTTTCCATTTCATTTTTTTCAATTTTTGTTAATGACATTTTTTTCTAGTTTAAATTCAAGAAGTAAATTAACGGTTATTCCATAATTTGCTAAATTCTGTATAGGTTTCAGGTTTTTATTCCGTAAACAAGCTGAAACTCCATTGTTGTTTTTATTCAACATTTTAGTGAAAAATGAATGCAATTAATTCAATGTTTACTTGATAGGAATCTATTTTTTTTAAATTCAAATTTTTCGATTCAGAGTGATTCCTCAATGAATGGCAACGTGTTTGTGTATGATTTCGTTGCGTGTTTCAGCAACTAAATTAGCAAAAAGGAACGAACCAGAGGGAAATCCGATAGGATTTTCCGAGTAAACAAAAAACTAGCAATGAATTATACACGATGTTAGTAACTTTAGCGACAGACTAGAGTGAATACGTTCTGCAAAAATTCCGTTTAAATTTTAAAAATTGAGATTGTCGAATTTGACTTTTTAAAACTCAAAAAAATCGCGAAAAGAAAACCTGACTTTTTTTCGCATCAAAGATTTGCCGTTTGAGTAATCAAATCCGCAAACAAGCTAAAATCCGATTGAGTGATTATTCCGAGTTTGAGTAAGAGTTAATTCCGCTTCTAAATTCCGCAAGAGTGAACCGAAATTCCGTTTTATTTATTCAGAGTTTGAGTGAGCAAAAAATCCGATAAATTAAGTTTTTAATAATTCGGTTTTTAAGGAGTAACAATTTTGGAGCTATTGTTACTAACGTGTTCGTGTATGGTTAGTTGCGTTGGCTAGAACTAAGTTAGTAAAAGAAAACGAACCAGTAGAAAATTCCACAGGAATTTTCCGAGTACGCAATGACCACAGCAATTGATTATACACGTTGTTGCCTCACGTTTTTTAATCAATTTCTTTTAAAGTGTAGTCTTCTTTTATACTACCAAATGTTGACACATAAATTTCATTCCTAACTTTACTCTTTATCACGAATGGAACATAAATATCAGTAAATAAAATATCAAATCCATTATGATTTATTCTTTCCCACATCAAGTCTAAATCACCATTTTTCCAAGCACTACTGACGTAAACAGAGTCATTAATAAAATGGATAGTATCTGTCCATTTTCTATAATTTCGAATAAATTTTTTGCCCGTAAATTTAAAATCAGTCGACTTGCTTTTCAGAGAATCGTTTAGTTTTCTGTAAACACGACTATAGAAATTCAAATTGGATATTATGAGACTGTCATTTCCAACTTCAATTTCTTCCAATAAATAATCTTCATTGTCAGCTAAAATAAATTTATTCCCTTTCAGTTTAAATTTCCCTGTTCGCTCATTTTCGTAAGTATCGAACCTAAACTCTTTGGTTAGAAAAACGCCATTATCGTAAGTTGTTACTTTGTTGAATGGGAATCCACCTAATCCAGATACTTCTTTATCTTCTTTTGTATCATACATATAAGCGGAAATCCACGTTCCATTTAATTTTTTTTCGTTCCTACATGAACTTAAAATGAAGATAAATGCTAATATGTAAATTATATTTCTCAAATGTGTGGCAACTGGTTATATCCGGATAAATATACACATTATCCAGAGCTATTTTCTGGATATCCGGAACTTTTGTTCCAATATATCCATGTCAATATATTGATTTATAATGGCTTGAAAACACAATTTTAAAGATACCACCAAGCCCAATACATCAGCCCAAATTGTAATGGAATCCGTAAAACTAAAATCCATTTCGGTACTCCAGCACTTGCCTTTTCTCCAGATAACATATAAAAATGTACCAACAAAAACACAAACAACATAGCTATAATACCATAAACAGCCATAACTTTTAAAGAAGGAATACAAAGTGCTATTCCTAATCCAATTTCTGCAATTCCACTCGCATATACCAACAATTTATGATGTGGTAAATAGCGAGGCATGATTCTCATATAAATCTTAGGCTTTATAAAATGCATCACACCTGCAACAACATACAAAAGCGGCATAACATATAAAAGCCAAGAACTATTCATCCTTGTAAATATTAAAAGTCATTCCAATACCATAGTTGTTGAGATCTGTTTGCAGTAAACTCGATTCTATACCATTGCCTTTTTTAAATTGTACCCAACTATTACCATGTATAAAAACGCGTTTAATATACGTGCGATAATCGTCTATCTCATCTGTAAAAGGAAGTAAAGGCCTAAAATTTGTTGGTATTTTAACAGTGCCTGTATTTGTTTTAATCTCTTTGTATTTCTTGTTAGGTAAAAGTTTGCCTTGAGCATCTGTATAACCCAATACTTGAACTGATACATAAAAACCATCTTCAGGAATAATTAAATCATGCTCAGAAACATCGAGCTTAAACTCATCTCCATTTTTTTCTGTGGCTCTAAAAACAATATTGGTGTAGGTGAGTGGTTCTCCCGGAATTCCGTTGTCGTTATCGTAAAACTTCACCTTAAACAACGTAGAAAAAGATCTTTTGTCGGCATTGCTGCGCTTGCGTTTTTTCCAATCTCGAGATTCTAAAGTAATAGGAAATAAAATTGAAGTTATCTTTTTTAGCTTTTCATCGTCATTAGGAAAAAATACAGCAATTTCACTTTCAATAGTTGGTAACCAACACTTGTAATAATCGTCATCTAAATACGGTTTTACAGTTTCCGTTTTAAACTTCCGATTCACAGTAGTTCTAATCACAACTTCGTCTAGAGTATTCGTTTCTATATCTAAATAAATCGACTTCGGAAAATTTACAGTTGCTATTACTTTTTCTTTAAAACCTAATGCCGAAATATAAAGCGAATCGACATCTGGATATAACTTTTTCGTAAAATAGAAAGAGCCTTCATTATCGGCAAAAATACCTTGACCATCACCAAATGAAATGGTAGCATACGATACAGGATAATCCGTTTCAATGCTAATCACTTTGGTTTGTGCAAAACCAGTAGCAACAACACATAAGACGAGTACTGTGAAATATTTAGTTAACTGATGCAATCCAATTATCGATTTTAGTTTCTAATAAGGCTAAAGGAATACATCCTGATTCTAACACTTGATTGTGGAATTGAGCAATATCAAATTTATCACCTAATTCCTTTTCTGCTTTAGCGCGCAATTCTAATATTTTAAGCTGACCAATCTTATAAGATAACGCTTGTCCTGGATTAGCCATATAACGTTCAATTTCTGAAGTGATACTTGCTTTACTTTCAGCTTCATTTGTAAGCGAATATTTAATGGCTTTTTCACGTGACCATCCTTTAGTATGAATTCCAGTATCTACAACCAAACGAATAGCACGATGCATTTCCATACTCAACATTCCGAAGTATTGGTATGGATCTGTATATAAGCCTAATTCTTTTCCTAAAGACTCACAATACAAAGCCCAACCTTCTCCATAAGAACTATACCAAAGTGTTTTTCTAAAATCTGGTAAGTCTTTATTTTCTTGTTGTAATGAAATTTGAAAGTGATGTCCAGGAATTGCTTCATGTAAAAACAAAGCTTCATCAGAAAACACATTGTATTTTGTAGCATCAGGAATTGGTGTGTAAAAAATACCTGGTCGCGATCCATCTATAGCACCTTGATTATATTCTGCACTAGCTGAGGCTTCTCGAAACGCTTCTGTTTGACGTACCTCAAAAGCTGTTTCTGGTTTTAAATCGAATAATTTTGAGATTTGAGGTTTCATAGTGTTATGAATTTCATTGAAATTATGAATAACATCTATTGGCTCTTCAAAAGGCATTAGTTCTTTATTAGTTCGAACATAATCGAAGAACGATATGATATTACCTTCAAAACCAACTTGTTTTTTAACGGTTTCCATTTCAGATAATATACGTGCTACTTCTGTTAAGCCTAACTCATGAATTTCGTCAGCTGTCATTGTAGTAGTCGTGTATTTTTTTATTTGATGGTTATAGTAATCTTTACCATTTGGTATGTCTGAAATTCCACTAGTAGCTCGACCTGCTTCTAGGTATGTTGTACTCATGAATTTGTGTAACTTTTTATAAGCTGGAACGATTTCATACCTTATTTTTGATTTGTAAACTTTGGTAATATTAGCTTTGTCTGCATCAGAAAAACTCTCAGGAATGTTTTTAATTGGGTTATAAAATAAATGCCCCTCCATGTTAGTTGTTGCTAAGGCTTCTAACTGTGGAAGTACTTTAACAATTAAAGATTTGGGTAATACATGGTCACGTTCAATACCTTTTTTCATTTTTTCTTCGGCAGAATTCATCCAAAGCAAATAACCATCTACACGATTGAGCCAATTTTTGTAGTCTTTGATTGTTTTAAAAGGCTGAGAGCCTGCTCCACTAGCTAACTGACCAAAAGATAGATGAAGTGTCCACATTTGATTAATAGGAGTAAGGTCTTCGTTGAATTTAAAACCTTCAAGATTCATCTTACATTCCCAAATTAAAACTTGTTTACTTAATTGTTGACTTTTGTTAAGCTCAGCATCATCGAATGAACTAACTTTAGCTTTGTAATTCATGTAATATTCTACTAATTGTTTGGCATAGTCATCAGACAAAAAGTTTGGTAATTGATCATTGTATCTATTATCTCCTGCAGAAGTAGCATTAAGAGGATTGAGTTTTAAGCCTTCTTCATAGTAATTTTTTAATACGTTTTCAAACTCAGTATTAGTTGGTATTGTTACTGCGGTTGTTTGAGTAACAGTAGTTTCTTTATCTTTTTTACATGCTGAAAAGCATAAAACAATTATAATAAGAGTTATTAGTTTTTTCATTTTAAAGGATTTGATTTTTAAATTTAAAAGCTAAAGGTACATAATCTTGGAGTTATAAAAAGCATAAAAAAAAACTGCTATTGATTGAATAGCAGTTTTTGAAATTTGTTGGTTGATGTCCTCTTATTCCTTATCTAAATTTTTGGTCATATTGAATCCTAAAAATAATCCAAGTCCAGCCATAAAGAAAATCGTTGCAGGATAAACCGCTTCTTCATCAAGTGTTGTAAGGTTGTCTAAAAGAGATGCGATAAATACGCCAATACCAATTCCCATTAATAATAATGCAAAGTTAAGTATAAGTACTTTCCAGATTGGAGCGGTTTGTTGCTTACCTCTCATAAAAATACTGGCATCTACACCTTTTTCAATAAGTGCTAAGCGTTCTTTGTTTCTTGTTGAAAAATACAGGTAGAATACGCTAAAAATTGATCCAAAAATAATTCCAATGATTATTACTTCCATAATGTTGTTTTTTAATTGATTAAATTTATATGTTTTGAGCTTATGACGACAGATGTTTCGTTTTGGTTACACAATTATAAAAAAAAGTTTTTTTCAATTTATTGTAACCATATAATCAATAGTGTCGTCTTACTATAAAATGACCACCAACGACCAAATACTCATCAACCAAATTGTTGAAGGCGACACTAATTCATTTACGATATTAGTAGATCGTTATAAGGACTTGGTGTTTACTTTAGCCCTACGTATGCTTAAGAATAGAGAAGAAGCAGAAGAGGTTGCTCAAGACACGTTTATTAAAACCTATAAGTCCCTTGAGAAGTTTAAAGGGGATTCGAAATTTTCAACATGGATTTATAGAGTAACTTATAATAGCTGTCTTGATAGAATTAAAAAGAATAAAAAACATTTGAATAATGTTGAAATAAATGAATTTACAGAGCATCAAGTTGTAACCATAGATAATGCTTTAGATAATATGGAAACTAAAGAACGAAAAGAGGCAATGCAGAGATGTATTAATACCTTGCCTAACGAAGAAAGTTTTTTATTGACCTTATATTATTTTGATGACTTATCTTTAGACGAAATTTCAAAGATTGTTGGGATTACAGCAAACTCTATAAAAGTGAAATTATTTAGAAGTCGAAAAAAATTGGCAACTATTTTAAAGTCGCAATTAGAACCAGAAATAATCGATTATTATGAAAGAGAACGCAGATAAACATTTAGACGACTTATCACGAAAAGTGATAGGCAAATCAGCAGTTGAAAGTCCGTCGTTTGATTTTACACAAACGGTAATGTCTCAAATCAAAGCGCTTGGAACATCTAGAGCTACGACTTATGTGCCATTAATTTCAAAACGCATTTGGTTACTTCTTAGTGTAGGTATAGCTTCTGTAATTGGATATGTACTCTTCGGTTCTTCTAATACCGAAACAACATGGTTTGGAAATTTAGAACTGAATCGTTATATCGATTTTGATATTTCAGATGCATTTTCAGGTTTTCAAGTTTCACAAACAATGCTCTATGTAGCTTTACTTTTTGCAGTGATGCTAGCTATTCAAATCCCAATTTTAAAACATCAATTAGATAAGCGATTTGAATAATTCTAATCTTTAAAATACCAAAAAGGGATTCTGCAAACAGAATGTCTAACCGTATCTCCTTTTTTAATTCGTTTTCTTAAAACTTTTAAAAGGTGTTTCCCTTCTTCTAAATCTTTTATGCTAACAAAGGTTTCAAAGCCAATATCTTTTTGTTTGTTTTCAGACAATATAAATTCTCCGTCATAATCTGTACTATCAATCCTTACAGAATAGACCTGGTTTAGAACTTCCAAGTATTTGTTTTGATCTTCCCTTTTTGAAGACCAGTTGCTTTCACTTTTTACGATGATATTACTCCTCAGTCCTCTTTTGTCATTTTCAGGCTCTAAATCTGGCTTGAAGTTAAATATATTGTCTTCTATATTATCAGTCAATTCCATAAATACGTTTATGTATGGTGTCGTTATAACTTTGGAAGAAATCGCAAATTCATCTATATGTTCACTATCACCTAACATGTCTTGGTAACTTAATCGACTCGCTGATATTTCTGAAGAATGACTGACACCATCAAAATAGTTTGAAGGTTTATATTGAAATGAACTTAAAACCAATATAGTAAAGTAAACAGGTAAGAGTACAAAACTTAATCGTCTTCCAAATTTATTGTCTAAGAAATTATAAACTAAAGGTCTGTATAAAAATGATAAAGTAATAAAACTAAAGACCCAGTAAATAGGAAAGTAAAATTTAGAAATCCATTTCTTCTTTTTGAGCCAACCTTGCGTAATAAAATCTATAAAAGTTAGAATCATTCCAAAAATTATAAATATAATGAGACTTGCACCTAAAATAGATCTAAAGGTTTCAGGTAAATGTTCATTTTCAATAATCTGAGTAGCAATCAGAGCTATTGAAAGAAATGTAAACGTTAATGCTAAAACATAAAAGATTAAGAGGAATGATATGGCAAAAATAATGCTGCAATAATTCTCTAATGTAGCCACATATTTGTCAAATGAACCAACTCTTTTTTTAAGGTATTTTGTGAATTTTTCACTGTATTTTAAAGAGTCATAATCAATATCTCCAGAAACATATCGTAATCCGAGTGTGCCAATCCATAAGCCTCGTAATATTACATGTAAGAGTAAATTGAATAATAGAATGCCACATGAAATAACTGCAATGAATAATACAATTGCCTTTACTAACTGTTGTTTTGATTGAGCAATACTAGCTGCATCACTGAGTGGTTCAAGTGCTGTGAATAAACCAAAAATCGCAAAACCAGATATAATTAATTCTAATTGCCAACTTTCTTCTTGTAGTCGTTGTAGTAACTTTTTAAACGCTGGATTATTATAATCAGAACTCATAGAGGTTGGATTTGAGATTAAAGATAACCACTTTTATAAAATAATTTCAAGTATTTTAATACCAACGCTTCTTTTTCTTTTTAGAGCCTTCGCCTTTACGACCTTTTCTATATTTACTGCCTTGCTTTTTGTGAACGATTGGTTTTGCTTTTGGATCTAAAGGATAAGGATGGTCTTCTTCAACAGGAATCTGAACATTTATCAGTTGCTGAATGCTTTTGATATAACTTTTTTCATCTGCAGAACAGAGAGAAAACGATTTTCCGAAATTACCAGCACGTCCAGTTCTTCCTATACGATGTACATAAGTTTCAGGAACATTAGGAATGTCAAAATTGACAACAGCATCTAATTCATTAATATCAATACCACGAGCTGCAACATCTGTCGCAATTAAAATATTGACTTCTGCATGTTTAAACTTATTTAGCGCTGTTTGTCTTTCACTTTGCGTTCGATCACCATGAAGGCGTTCTACGTCATAGCCATTATTAGCTATGGTTTGTTCTAACTTATCAACGCCATATTTTGTGCGTCTAAAAATAAGAATACGTTTTCCTTTAATTGTATTGCGTAAGAGGTGCAAGCAGAGTTCAACCTTATTGCGCTTAGGAACGTAGTATAGTATCTGACTAACATTTTTTGCAGCAGAAGACGTAGGCGTTACTTCAATGCGCTTAGGACTGTTTAAAATGGAATTTGCTAACTGTTCTACTTTAAATGGCATAGTCGCAGAAAACAAAAGATTCTGTTTCGTTTCTGGACATAAACGTTCGATTTTTTTAACGTCATCAATGAATCCCATATCCAACATTAAATCGGCTTCATCCAATACCAAGATCTCTATAAAGTCTAGATTTAAAATGTCTTGTTTGTGAAGATCCAATAAACGTCCAGGTGTCGCTACAACAATATCAACACCTTTTTTTAAAACATCAATTTGTGGCTCAATACTTGTTCCACCAAAAACAACTGTAGTTCTTAAGTTGGTGTGCTTAGCATAGGTATCAAAGTTTTTCCCAATTTGAGCAGCAAGCTCTCGCGTTGGGCTTACAATTAAGGCCTTAATTTTTTTGCCTTTTTTAGGAGCATCTTGCTTGTTATAAAGCAATTGTAGAATTGGTAAAGCAAACGCAGCTGTTTTACCTGTTCCAGTTTGCGCTGAAGCAATAACATCTTTTTTATCTAATACTAAAGGAATAGTTTGCTCTTGAATTAAAGTAGGTTCAGTATAACCTGCTTCGTCAATAGCTTTTACAATAGCTTTATTAAGATTAAGCTCTTTAAAGGACATGTGTTTACATTTCTCGCAAAGATAGTTGTTTTGTTGAGGTTTAAACTAATTAATAAATTAGTACATGCTCTTCACTTTTCTAAGCTTATTTTCCCAAGATAGAAGGTTGTCTTTATGATTATTTAAATTCTTTATAACATCCTTAACTAGTGGATTAGATTCGTCAACATTAGAAAAGAACTGCATGTTATTTTCTAGCTGAATAATTTCTCCTTTAATCTCAGTTATTTTCTTTCTGATATAGTTTTGTTCGTTATCTAATAAACGAGTATCGTCTGGCTTAGATAATGTTTCAAGTTTGTTTTCAAACTTAATCATTTCTAACTTCGCCTTATCCATATCTAACTTACCAAAAAGACCATCAATCACTTTATTGAATTTACCTTCAATAAAACGTTTGTTAGATGGAATATGACCAATAGCCTTCCATGCTTTAATTTGCTCTTTTATGGTTTCAATATCTTTTTCTGGCTTACCAGAAAGTTCAATAGCCTTTACTGTTTCTAATAAAGTCGATTTTTCTTCAAAAGCAGCTGTTTCTTCTTTGCTAGCTGCATTTCTTTCAGCATGCATTCTATCAAAATAATGATTACAAGCCTTTTTGAATTGTTTCCATATTTTATCACTATCCTTTCTTGGGACGTGACCAATGCTTTTCCAATCAGACTGTATTTTCTTCATTAAAGACGTTGTCGTATCAAAATCCTCACTGTCTTTGTTTTCATCAGCAACTTTTATAAGCTCTTGCTTTTTATGAAGATTGTCATACTGATCTTTTTTAAGCGACTTATAAAAGGTGTTCTTGCTTCTGTTAAAATTTCTAACAGCAGTTTTAAATTTTGTCCAAGTAGCATCATTAACTTTAATCGGTACTTTTCCTGCATTAAAGAATTCTTGACGTAATTCTTCTATAGCTTTTATCTTATTTTGCCATGCTTGATGACTTTTAGGTTGTTCTAAAGCAATCTCTTCAATTTTAGCTATGATCTCTTCTTTTTTAACCAAATTGCCTTCGTGAGCTTTATCTAAATCGGCATAGTAAGCTTGACGCTTATCATGAATAGTTTTGGTTGCATTACTAAAACGTCCCCAAATTTCTTCTCTATGTTCTTTGGCTACAGGACCTAACTCTTCTTTCCAGAGTTTGTGAAGTACTTGCAGTTCTCTAAACGATCTGTTGATGTTGTTATCTATAGCTAACTCTTCAGCACGCTCAATAATCTTAGTTTTTTGATCAAGATTATGTTTGAAATCCATATCACGTAAGTCGCGATTTAAATGTAAGAAGTCATAGAAAATCTCTACATGATGATGGTAAGAATTCCAAGCGTTATTGTAACGATCTCTAGGAATTGGACCAGCATTTCGCCATTGTTCTTGTAAATCTTTAAAGTGCTTATATGTAGTGTTGATGTTCTCTTCAACATTAATAAGACCTTTGATTTCTTCAATAATCTTCAGTCTATTCTCTAAGTTTTGCTTTAAGTTAGACTCTAAATTTTTATAATATGCATTTAGTGTATTTCGGTACGACTTATATGCATCGTTAAATCGTTTTTTAATTGGAGTAGTGTAGTAGAAGTCAATTTCGCTTCCGCCTTCACTTAAAAATTCTTCTTTCTTTACATCAAGAAGTTCTCCGAATTTTGAATGAAATTCAGATTTAATCTCATCTACTTGAGATTTTATAGTTTGTATTTTTTGACCTTCTATAAGCCCTTCT
This sequence comes from Psychroserpens jangbogonensis, assembly GCF_000797465.1. GTDB lineage: Bacteria > Bacteroidota > Bacteroidia > Flavobacteriales > Flavobacteriaceae > Psychroserpens > Psychroserpens jangbogonensis. Next base: position 11,708 of record NZ_JSWG01000015.1, read on the forward strand.
AGTTCAATAACTAATTGCTCCATTGACATGGCATGATAGTCTTTACTTTCAACTTCATGGCGCTCAGCATTGGTTTCATCTTCTGCATCTTCCGCATTAGCTTCTTCAATCTCTTCAACATGAGCATCAGCTTTTTCTGGAGTTTCAGAAACGGGTTCGGTTGCTTCTTCAACAACTTCTTTAGTGTCTTCGACAGCTTCTTCTGTAGTGTCCACTACTTCTTCAGCAACTACTTCAGTTTTTGCTTCTTCAACAGCTTCTGTAGTTTCTTCAACAACTTCTTTAGTGTCTTCGACTACTTCTTCAGTAACTGCTTCAGTTTTTACGTCTTCAACAGCTTCTTCTGTAGTGTCTTCCACTACTTCTTCAACAGCTTCTGTAGTTTCTTCAACAACTTCGATTACTTCTTCAGCAACGGCTTCAGTTTTTGTTTCTTCAACAGCTTCTGTAGTTTCTTCAACAACTTCGACTACTTCTTCAGCAACGTCTTCAGTTTTTACATCTTCAACAGCTTCTGTAGTCGTTTCTACAGTGTCACTAGATTCTTTTGGTTCTTCGGAAGTTGATCCTTCAGCGGCTTTTAATTCCTCGGTTTTTTGAGGTGTTTCTGTAGTATTTAGTTCAATCTTTCCATCTGCTTCTTGCAGGTTATCGTTCTCAGACATTTTTCAATGTTTTTATATTAGAAGGCTAAGATAGTGATAGGTGATTGATTTACAAAAAAGAACCTCTATTTAGAAGGTTTATACTTTAAATTCCAAATTCGCCATGCTTTTTCGGCCTGAAGTTCTAACATTTTTTGTCCGTTGCAGATTTGAGCGCCTTGATTTTTTCCCAATCTTAAAAACGTTGTTTCTTCAGGATTATAAATCAAATCGAAAAGTAGATGTTTGTCTGTGATGCCATCATAGGGAATTTCCGGACAGTCATTAATATCTGGATACGTTCCAACAGGTGAGCAGTTGATGATAATTTTATAATCTTTAATATCCTCAATCGCTAAATTGTCATAAGTGAATTTTACGTCTGATTTAGTTGTTCTTGAAACATAATCAAATTCAATTTTCAACTTCTTAAATGTGTATGCAATTGCTTTGGAGGCACCACCAGTACCAAGAATCAATGCTTTTTTATGATGTTTTTTTAGAAATGGTTTTATTGAGTTTTTAAAACCATAGCAATCGGTATTGTAACCTTTGAGTCGTCCTTTTGAATTAATCGTTATGGTGTTTACAGCACCAATTTTTTTAGCTTTCTTATCTAATTCATCTAAAAACAGAATGACTTGTTCTTTATACGGAATGGTTACATTACACCCACAAATATCAGGATTGTCTTGTAAAAGCTTTGGAAATAATGAAATGTCTTCAAGGTCAAAATTCTCATAGGTAAATGGTAATTGCTCTGCTTCAAATTTAGCTTTGAAATAGCCTCTAGAGAATGAATACGCTATGTCTTTTCCTAATAATCCTAATCTAGACATGAGCTCGTTTTGTTCGTTGGCCATACCATTCAAGTGCAAGTACGATTAAAATTCCTATAATCACATAACCAAACGCTAAATACGTTTCGCTATTTAATTCTGGTAAAAAACGTTCGTAATTGGATATGATTTTTTCATTTCTAGAATCTAACAGAAAACTGCCATCATCTTGCATTTTAAAAATAGTTTTTTTCCACGGCCAAACCACTCCTAAAGAGCCAATGATAAAACCAATTATAGATGCTGTAGTGATACTTTTGTAGTGTTTAAGCACATAACTTAATACATGTGAAAACGTAACTAAACCTGTAAATGATCCTAAAGTAAATAAAGTTAATACTTTTAAAAGTCGAATTCTCACCTCATTTTGTAAAAAACTGAAATCGCCAGTTACGATTTCTGAAAACGTATCGTAAAGTGCATTTACAGAATCTACTAGCAATAGCACATAATTTCCAAGAAGAATCAAGATAAATGAGCCTGAAAATCCTGGAAGCGTCATTCCAGACACGCTAATTATTCCGCAGAAAAACACAAATAGCAAATTGTCATTTTCCATAGCTGGATCTAAAAAACTAATACTTACACCTAGAGTAATTCCAATAGCTAAAGCTGTGAAACTTTTATAGTTCCAGTCATTAAAATCTTTATTGATATAATAAATTGAACCGATAATCATTCCGAAGAAAAGACCCCAAACATAGAGTTCATGGTTTTTAAGAAAGTAGTCTAGAATTTTAGAAACACTGAAAAAACTAATTATCATTCCAGAGAATAGTAAAACTAAAAACCTGCCATTAACATAGCCATAAAAGCTTTTGAATCGTCCGTTAAATAACAGTTTAAAAGCAGTTTTATTAATGCGTTGTAAAGAAAAAATAAACTCTTCGTAAAATCCAGCAACAAAAGCAACAACACCTCCTGAGACACCAGGTACTTTATTAGCGGCTCCCATGCCAAGTCCTTTAATGACCAAAAACAGACGATCTTTAAAGGTTCTTGAATTTTCCATTAGGCCTTTGTTTTTTTACGTCCCAAGCTCTCTAGAATTAAGATGGTAGCAAATCCAATTACTACAAAAATAAGTGCAAATAAAATTTGAGAATCACCAGTGTATGACGTTGGTAAAATGCTTTCATCTAAAACGGTAACTTCTAATCCTTCAGAATTGATACGTGTTTTTAATACGTTTTTCCAAGGCCAAATCTTATTTAATGATCCAATCATAAAGCCGGTTAGGATGGCTAAGGTTAGATTTTTGTGATGTTTAAACATCCAATTGAGCACTTTTGAAAAGACTTTCAATCCAATAATAGCTCCTATTCCTAACATGAAAAAGTTTAGTAGTGCATCTTTTAACACATCCCAATTAGCAGTTGTAACCCCTTCAATAAGATTGTTTACAGTATTGATTGCTGTTTCATAAGCACCAAGAATAAGTAATATAAAAGCTCCCGACACGCCTGGTAAAATCATTGCAATTATAGCAATGAACCCACAAAACAAGAGATAAAAAGGACTGTCTGGCGAAGCAAATGGTTCAGCTAGCGTTATAAAATAAGATAGGACAGAGGTTAAAAGTATGGCAATAATAATCTTTGGTGACCAAGACTTAATTTGTTTTCCTATATAGAGAATACTTGCTAATACGAGTCCGAAAAAGAAAGCCCATAATAAAATAGGTTCATTATGTAATAGCCACTTTATTAACTTAGCTAATGATAAAATACTAATGGCAATTCCTGAAAATAGAGCTAATAAAAAACCTCCGTTTATAGAGGTCCAAGCCGTTTTAAAACCGTGTTGTTTCCAAACTTTAAACACACCTAGATTAATGTTGTCTATGCTTTCAATAAGTTCTTCGTATATGCCTGAAATAAAGGCGATTGTTCCTCCAGAAACTCCAGGAACAACATCGGCAGCTCCCATGGCAATACCTTTAAAGGTGATAAATAAGTAATCTTTAAATTGTCTAATCATTTTTACAAATAAGAAAAGTAAAGGTATGAAATAGGAATGACTATTTTAAAACTAAAAAACCTTGAATTGAATTATTTTTTTGTCTCTGAAATGAGTTGTTGTACAGATGGTTTCTGTAAGACATTAGGAAACAATTCATCAAGAATGATGTCAAATTCAGGGTCTAATATGAGTGCGTTTTTTAGGTGATAATGTCCTTTACTACTTTCGTGCAAAGTAAAGTGTAAGCCTGCTAAACGAAATTCAATTTCTGCAGTTTCTGGATAGAATTCTGCAGCCTGAATTAAGTTTAAAATTGAAGCCTCGTATTCACCTAGATCAATAAGGATATCTGTTCTAGATAACCACGTTTGTAGTTCGTAATTACCTAAATCTAATGCTTTCTTATAACCGCGTTCAGCCTCTTCTAAGAAATTAAGACGAAGATTTATTTGTGCGTATAGTTTCCAGTAAATTACATTCTCACTATCAATATTTATCGCTTTATTGATGTAAAATAACGCTTTTTGATAGTTGTGTTTTTTGTTGTAAAACTTAGTGATTGCAATCCATCCCTTGTCTAATAAAGGATCTTCATGAACCGTTTTGTAAAAATACTGAACAGCTAAGTCATCCTGACCTAGTTTTTCATGGCAATGACCAATTCTTAGTAATGCAAAAGATGTAGGTTCATCTAAAGCCAAAGTGATTTTGTAATTTTCTATAGCTTCAATGTATTCCTTTTTCTTTTCTAAAACCTTTCCTTTTTCTAAATAAGCACCAACAAACTTGTCGTCAGAAATTATAGCGAAATCAAATGCGGCTAAAGCTTTGTCGTAATCTTTAACTGTGAAATATTGACGACCTAATTGGTGCCAAGCAACTTCGCAATATGGGTTTTTGTCTAAATAAATATTTAGGAAGTCGATAGCTTCATTGTTTTGATCTAGAAAATCATAACAATAAATAATATTATATAAAGCAGAATAGTCTTCTAAGTCTATAGCAAGACATTTTGAGAAATACTCTCTAGCATTTTCAAATTTATCTAGGAACAAGTATTCCATTCCAATAAGCGCAAACAAATCGGTAAGACCTTCGTCATCACTGTTAAGATTTAGAGCAATTTTTAAAGTATCAATTGCTTTTTGGTGCAAATCTTGTTTAGAGAATACACTAGCTTTTTGAATATAGATTTCTTCGTTTGCAGGCTCGACAATATGTATTTCATTTAAAACATCATCGGCTTCTGTAAACTTGTTTTCAAGGATGAATATTTCCGTTAAAAATAGTTTTAAATTAACTGAAGTTGGATGTTGTTCTAAGCCTAATTTAATGGCTTTTTTAGCTAAAGCTATTTTGCCGCTTTCGAGATAGTGATGGATAATATTTTCAAATTCGTTTGAATCAAAGAATAAAACATGATTAGTTTTAAGCATAGATTCAAAGCGTGTAAGTGAAAAATTGTTGTTGTCGTCAGGTTGACTAAACTCCATAAGCAAATTTGGATTAACCGTTATTTAAAATTACTCTTATCAGTGCATATACATCATTTTTAGTGCCAATCTTTTCAACAAAGTAATTAACAGTTATAGTTTTGTTTTAAGTGATGACAGTTTGATTGCTGTAAGTCAATTAGTTGAATTGGCTTATGTGGTCTTATTTTTTGATTGAATTTCGTCCAAAATTTGAGTTATTATCAGGCACCCTTTTATGATTTCTTCATTTGAAATGGTCAATGGTGGTGTGATTCTTATTGCTTTTTGTTCAAAAAGTAGCCAAAATAAGATCAATCCTTTGTCTTTAGAATTTAAGATTACTTCATTTGTAATCTCTGCAGATGGAGTGATCGCTGCCAACATTAATCCTCTACCTCGAATCTCTGTGATCAATGGATGAACTAAATGTTTACGGATTAATTGTTCCTTTTCAAGAGCTTGAGATATTAAATTTGATTCGGTAATTTCTTTAATTGTGGCTAAAGCTGCAGCGGCAATTACTGGGTGACCACCAAAGGTTGTGATGTGTCCTAATTTTGGATTTTCTTGAAGTAAATTCATCATCTTATTTGAAGCTGTAAATGCGCCTATTGGCATGCCTCCTCCAAGTCCTTTTCCAGTAACTAAAATATCTGGTACGCAATTAAAATGTTCAAAACCAAATAACTTTCCAGTTCTACCAAATCCCGTTTGTATTTCATCCAATATTAGAACTGCGCCAACTTTATTACAGCGTTCTCTTACCTTCTTTAGATAGTCATTTTGAGGTTCAATAAAACCTGCTCCACCTTGAATGGTTTCTAGAATAACTGCGGCTGTTTTTGTAGTAATATGAGATAATTCATCCTCACTATTAAAAGTAATAAATCTAACGTCTGGAATAAGAGGTCTGAATGCTGTTTTACGTTCTTCATAACCCATAACACTTAGTGAGCCCATAGTATTGCCATGATAAGCATCATGAGCTGCTATGATTTCACTTCTGCCAGTGAAACGTCTTGCAAGCTTTAGAGCACCTTCAACGGCTTCTGTTCCAGAATTAGTAAGATAGGTGGTTTCTAGGGATTTCGGTAAATGTTGAGCTAGAAGTTTCGTTAATTCTACAGCTGGTTCTTGAATATATTCACCATAAACCATAACATGTAAATACTTGTCTAATTGGTCTTTTATAGCTTGAATAACTTTTGGGTGTTTATGTCCTAAGCTACATGCCGAAACACCAGCAACAAAATCTAAATGCGCTTTATTGTTAGTATCATAAATGTAAGAACCTTCAGCATGAGAAATGCTCATTGCTAAAGGATGAGGTGTGGTTTGTGCTTGATATTTAAAGAAATCATCTAGCATTAGTTCCCTTTTTTCGCCTTGTTAATTAAGGGTTTGGGTAGGTTATGAGTTTTTACTGCGTCTCGTTTTGCTTTGATTGCTTTGGTCGATTTAGGTAAATTTCGTTCAGCTTTATTGATCTTGTCTTTATCCTTTTCTCTTGCAGTATCCATACGTTTAAACATGGCTTCATCAAAGAATTCTTCTTCAGGAGTATAGTCATCAAGACCCTTAATAATAGGGAGTTCTAGAGGAGCGTCATCACTAAATAGGTCTTCAATGCTATTTGGACGTTCTTCTTCTCGCCAATCGAAACCTCGAAACTTTCGAGCATTTTCTGGAAATTGAGATTCTGGATATATTTCACCATCGACTTGATTAAAAAGCGTGACTATTTTATAGCCTTCTTCAAATTTCATATTGATTTTTGCAGATTTCGATTTATTGATTCCTATAAGAGAATCTTTATCGTTTCTGGAGTAAAATATGATTTCAGCATTCTTAATTATATCTAGATTGTACAGCTCATTATTTTCAAACAAACCTATTAATCGCTGACCTTTAATTTGGTTAAAACCGCCACCTATAGTGTCTTTGCTTATTAGAAATGCATTATTAAAAACCTTTAACGAATCTAGTTCTTCTTTTTCTACATTAGAGATGAGATGAATAGAATCTCCAGTCATTTGGTTTCCTAAATTCCATAGAATCGGTCTTCGTTTGGTAGCATAGGCTTCCGTAGACGAAAAGCGATCTATATTGATGAATTGAGTCAAACCAGTCTTGTGATCGGCATGAATAGAATCTGCTTTACCACTCATATCACTCTTATACATTTTGGCATTATAAAATGCTCGTGTAATGCGATGTTCTGGCTTTCCAGTAATCATTAAAGTATCTGCGTGTATGTAGATAGAATCTGTCTCTTGAACTGTAATTGCTAAAGCACGTTTTGTAATAAACACTGAATCTTTTGCCCGAAAGACTTCTGCATAATGACCTTTGATGATACTGTTGTTAATAGTATCTGTAACTACAATATTATTGGTTGCAGAGGCAAAGCTTCTGTTTCTATCAAAATAAAGACTGTCTCCAACAACTTCTCTGTTGTTATAATTTATTTTAGAATTTTTAAGAAAATATCCAGTATCATTATTGGTATCATAAAACCCACGCTCACAATAAATTTTACTAGAATCACCAACTATAGTTGATGGACCATACATGTATGAATGTCCAGTATCTGAATAAAAATCGAGTTGCTTTGTATTAAGTGTGTATTGTGGATTAACTAAAACGACATCTTTAAGAAAGCGATATTTTTTTTCATTCATGTAATATCTGCCTACCTGACTTGTAATAGTTCCTGAAGAATCTCTTACCACTTTTCCAGTTGTCCTGTAATAAGCTTCTTGCTTCGTTCTGTCAAAATAAAGTGTATCTGTAGTTAAAACAGATTGCGGTTCTTTAAGGACAACATCACCAGCAGCAAAAGCCATTTTTGTAATACCACTATACTCCACATATTCAGAAGTCATATTAATAGTATCTCCTTGTTTCACGACTACATCGCTAAAGGCTTCTATGAAATCTTCATCCTGATAATAAATAGCTTTATCACACCACATATCAATGCCATCATGAACAACATGAATTTGAGCTTGATCACTTCTAACAAAAGTTGTGATATTTTCTCCTTTGAGAGAATCTTTCACCGTAAAACCAGAATATTCAATTCTGATTTTTTTTGGATCCTGTGAATAGGAGTGTAGTGTTGAAAAACAACAAGCAATTATAAGTATGTATCTGAAAACTAGATTCAAGGTGTAATGTTTTGCTCCAAAAATAACTAATATCTCTTCGGAATAGTATGCCTTAACAGATTTTTAATAGATGCTTTTAAAGATTATCTATTGATAGTCTGCGTTCTATCTGGCCCAACTGAAACAATAGTAATAGGAATCTCTAATTCTTTTTCAAGGAACTCGATGTATTCATTGAGTTCTTTTGGAAACTGAGATACCTCTCTCATTTTGGTTAAATCTTCTTTCCAACCTTTAAAATCTGTATAAATTGGAGTTACGTTTTCGGCTTCAATATTAAAAGGTAAATGTGAAATAGTTTCTCCTTTATATTCGTATGCCGTACAAACTTTAAGCGTTTTAAAACCTGAAAGGACATCACCTTTCATCATGCTTAATTGTGTCACACCATTAACTTGACAAGCATATTTAAGTGCTACCAAATCTAACCAACCACAACGACGTGGTCGACCAGTAACTGCACCAAACTCACGACCAATGCGAGCCATTTCAGCACCAGTATTATCAAATAATTCTGTAGGAAATGGTCCAGAACCTACACGTGTTGTATATGCTTTAAAGATTCCGAATACTTCACCAATTTTATTTGGAGCGACTCCTAAACCAGTACAGGCACCAGAAGCTGTTGTATTTGAAGATGTCACAAATGGGTAGGTTCCAAAATCTATATCTAATAACGACCCTTGTGCACCTTCAGCTAAAATAGGTTTCCCGTTTTTTAAAGCTTGGTTTAAATACTCTTCACTATCAATAAACTGTAATCCTTTTAAGCGTTCTATAGCGCTAAAGAATTCCTCCTCCATTTCTTTTAAATCGTATTGAATATCTACATTGTAGAATCCAATCATAGCTTCATGCTTATTAGCTAAAGCTCTATATTTTTCTTTCCAATTTTCTGATTCAAGATCACCGATTCTAATTCCATTACGACCAGTTTTATCCATGTAAGTTGGACCAATACCTTTAAGTGTTGAACCAATTTTCGCTTTTCCTTTTGCGGTTTCAGAAGCTGCATCTAGTAAGCGATGTGTTGGCAGAATCACATGTGCTTTTCTTGAAATGATTAGGTTTGATTTGTAATCTAAATTGAATTGATCTAAACCATCTAATTCTTGGACAAAAACAACAGGATCAATTACAACGCCATTACCAATAACATTGATAGATTCGCTATGAAAAATGCCTGAAGGAATTGTTCTTAATACATGTTTAATACCATCAAATTCTAAAGTGTGCCCTGCATTTGGTCCACCTTGAAAACGAGCAATAATATTGTATTTGGAGGTGAGTACATCAACAATTTTTCCTTTGCCTTCGTCTCCCCATTGTAGTCCTAGTAGTAAATCTACTGCCATTGTATAATCTAGTTAGTTGGTTTATTCTTTGTTCCGTAAAAGTAAAGTGAATGATTAGAAATTGAAATATCAAATACCTCTTCGATCGTTTGTTTTATAGTCTGTATTCTAGGATCGCAGAATTCGATGACTTCACCAGTATCAGTTAAGATGACATGGTCGTGTTGTTTATCGAAGTATGATTTTTCATAATGCGCTTGATTTTGACCAAACTGATGTTTGCGAACCAAGGCACATTCCAGAAGAATTTCAATTGTATTGTAAAGCGTAGCACGACTTACTCGATAGTTTTTATTTTTCATTTTGATATATAGAGATTCAATATCAAAATGTTCTTCACTATCATAAATTTCTTGAAGAATAGCATAGCGCTCAGGTGTTTTTCTGTGACCTTTTTCTTCTAGAAATTTTGTAAAAACATTCTTTACAATTTCTTGGTTGCTCTGTTCTGTATTTATACTCATAATTTGTGTTGCAAATTTACACAATTATACTCTTGTCACCTTATCTATTCCATTAATTTTTTTAAGGTTAGCCATAAGTTTTTTCAACATAGTATTGTTGGTAACTACTACATTTATCTTTCCTGAAAAGATGCCACCATCAGTATCAAAACTTATACTTTTCATATTAACGTGCATGTTTGACGAGATTTCTTTGGTGATATTGTTTACCAATCCTAAATTATCAATTCCAGATAAGGTGATTTGTGCAGAAAACTCCTGTTGAGACGAATCAATCCATTTGGCGAGCATGATGCGATATGCATAATTAGATCGCAAACTCAATGCATTAGGACAATTCTTTTTATGTACTTTAATTCCTTCATTAATAGTTAAAAAACCAAATACAAGATCACCAGGAATCGGGTTACAACACGTCGATAGTTTATAATCGAGTTTTTCTTCTTCTTTACCAAAAACAAGCATATCGTATTTGGCAGTAATTTCTTCCTTGTCAATATCTGGCGCGACTGATGGTTTACGAATCTTACTTTTGATATAGCTCATAAACATATTACTTCGAGAAGCAGCATACTCCTTAAGCATTTTATTGTCTATGGTACCAATACCAATCCTGTAAAATAAATCGAGGCTCGTTTTTAGTTTGAAATAATTCACCATTTCATTAATGGACTTCTCATCCAAACTAATTTTCAGTTGTTTTAGCTTACGTCTCAAAATCTCTTTGCCATCTTGAGCAACCTCTTTTTTCTCATCTTTTAAAGATGATTTTATCTTGCTTCGTGCACGTGCTGTAGTAGCATAGTCTAACCAGTTACTATTTGGTTTTATGTTTTCAGAAGTTAAAATTTCTACCTGATCACCACTATTGAGCTCATGACTTAAAGGAACTAACTTCCCATTCACTTTTGCACCACGTGTTTTCATACCAACTTGAGTATGGACGCTAAATGCAAAATCTAAAGGAGTTGCACCTTTAGGCAATGATTTTAAATCACCATTAGGAGTAAATACATAAATCTCCTTGGCGTAGAGGTTGAGTTTAAACTGCTCTACAAAATCGACAGCATTCGATTCGTTGCTTTCTAGTGCTTCTTGTAATTTGTCAATCCAAGTGTCTAATGCGTCCTCTGCATTACCTTGTTTATACTTGTAATGTGCAGCATAGCCTTTTTCGGCAATTTCATTCATTCGTTCACTACGGATTTGCACTTCTACCCAACGTCCTTTAGGTCCCATTACTGTAATGTGTAATGCTTCATAACCTGTAGATTTTGGCGATGAAATCCAATCACGTAAACGAATTGGGTTAGGAGTAAAGTGGTCGGTAACGATGGAATATATTTTCCAAGCGACAAATTTTTCGTTTTCGAAATCGCACTTGTATATAATTCTAACAGCAAATTTGTCGTACACTTCATCAAAGACAACACCTTGTTTTACCATTTTTCTCCTGATGGAATAAATAGATTTTGGTCGCCCTTTAATGTTATATTCTAAATCTTCACTATCTAAAGAATCTTCTATAACTTTTGAAAACTCTTTTATGTAATTATCCTGTTCTTCTTTACTTTCTTTAATTTTTTCAAAAATATCGTTATAAACCTCAGGTTCAGTATACTTAAGTCCTAAATCTTCAAGTTCTGTTTTAATATTGTAGAGCCCAATTCTATGTGCTAAAGGAGCATAAATGTATAAGGTTTCAGAGGCAATTTTTTCTTGTTTATCAGGTCGCATCGAATCCATTGTTTGCATGTTATGGAGCCTGTCTGCGATTTTAATAATTATCACACGAACATCATCATTCAGCGTGAGCAACATCTTACGAAAGTTTTCTGCTTGAGTAGAAACATCTTTGTCTTTGTTTAAAGATGAGATCTTTGTGAGTCCGTCAACAATGCGTGCAATTGTTTCACCAAACATCTGGCTAATATCTGAAAGCGTATAATCTGGATTATCTTCAACCACATCATGAAGTAATGCAGCTGCAATACAGGTAGCATCTAAACCAATTTCACTCGCTACAATTTTAGCTACCGCAATTGGGTGAAAGATATAGGCTTCACCAGACTTTCGACGTTGATCTTTATGCGCGTCAACAGCCACTTCAAACGCATGACGAATTAATTTCTTGTCAGTGGTTGAAAGCGTTTGATAGCTTACCTTAAGAAGATTTTTGTAAGCTTTTGCTATCTCTGCATTCTCTTTTTCGATGTCTACTTCTGCCATAAAACTAAAGTAGCAATAAGAAATGTAATGAGCAATACTTTTTAGAAGGAAATTTTTATTGATGAATATTACATCAGATATATCGAATCTGTAGCAAGAAAAAAAGGTGGATCTTTATTTTAATAAAGAAGAAAACGCTATTAATTTTTTAAAATTATCATAAGCTAATTTATTTCCTCAAATTCCGAACACGTTCCAAAAGTGTCGGATGCGAATAATGCATCCAAACATATGATGGATGTGGTGTTAGGTTACTCAAACTATTTTTTGATAATTTTTTAAGTGAAGTGATTAACGGTTCAGCTTTGTATGTCGTTTTTGCATAATCATCAGCTTGGTATTCAAATTTTCGTGAGATGTAATTCATAGCTAATCCTATAATTTCTGAAATAGGCGAGTACAGCATTCCGAAAGCAATTAAGCCAACATGAAAACTTGGGATTTCAACGCCTAACGCATTTGACAATAATGGATTTGCTATAAAATTCGACAAAATGAATAACATCAATCCTGTAAGTAATATGGAGGTCACTAGATTAAAAATAATATGTTTCCGTTTATAATGACCAACTTCATGGGCTAAAACGGCTACGATTTCTTCTTCCTCTAAATCCTTAACTAAGGTATCGTAAAGCGTGATACGTTTTTCGCTTCCGAAACCAGAAAAGTACGCATTGCCTTTTGTACTGCGTTTAGAACCATCAATAACAAAAATGTTTTTTAAACTGAAACCAACAGATTGTGCATATTCTGAAATTTGTTCCCTCAAGGTTCCATCTTCTAAAGGTGTTTGCTTATTGAAAATAGGCACGATAAGTTTGGCATAAAACAGGTTCATGAATATTGTAAATACAGTTATAATTCCCCAAGTATATAACCAAAATTGTTCCTGTGTTTGTTGGTAAAACCAAATGATAAGAGCTAAAATTGCGCCACCTAATAAGGCTGACATAATTAGCCCTTTTATTTTATCTAGAATAAAGGTTTTAATTGTGGTTTTGTTAAATCCGAATTTCTCTTCAATAACAAAGGTTTTGTAGACCGAAAAAGGTAATGAAATAATATCGCTACAAAACATAATAATCCCGAAGAAAATCAATGCAATACCTATAGGGTTTTCTGTGTAGGTTCTCGCAATATTGTCAACAAATTCAAATCCGTCTAAGAGCAAAAAGCCTAGAGTTAAAATTATAGAAAACGCAGAACTATAAATTCCGAACTTATAATTTGTTTTTTTATACGCTTGCGACTTTTTGTATTCGGCTTCGTCATAGACATCATTAAGCTCTTCTGGAATGGCATCATCATAACGTTTAGCATTAAGTGTATCCAGCACTTTATCAATAATAAAGTTGATAACAATAATGCTTATAATGATATAGAATAAAGTAGTTGAGGTCATGAGTGTTTATTTGAAATCTCGTTGTCTTTTCGCTTCAAAAATAAGAATTCCTGCTGCAACTGAAACGTTCATACTGTCTATTTCACCTTGCATTGGAATAATTATATTTTGAGTAGATGCTTCCAGCCATTCATTAGTAAGACCATCAGCTTCAGTACCTACAACAATTGCTGTTGGTTTGGTGTAGTTTTGAGTATGGTAATCTGTTGAAGCTTGTAAAGCAGCGCAATAAGTATTTATATTATTCTGATTAAGAAATTCAATAATTTCTGTTGTAGAACCCATCGCTATCTGATTTGTAAACAGACAGCCTACGCTGGAGCGAATGATATTTGGGTTGTATAAATCGGTTTTTGGATTGGCAATAATTACAGCATCAACTTTAGCAGCATCTGCTGTTCGTAACAAAGCTCCAATGTTTCCTGGCTTTTCTGGAGCTTCAGCAATTAAAATTAAAGAATTTTTATGGTCAAGTTGTAAATTCTCTATCAGATGAGATTTGCTTTTGGCTATGGCAATAATGCCTTCAGTGGTATTGCGATGAGCTAATTTTTGAAACACGTCTTTTGAAATTTCAATAGTATCACTAATCAAAGAAGAGAATTGCTCTAATTGTTCTACTGAAATAAATTCTGGATAATATAACAAGGTTTTAATTTCAAAATGCCCTTTGATAGCTAAAGATAATTCTCTCTGACCTTCAATTAAAAACAATCCTGTTTTTTTACGTTCACGAGATTTCTCCTTTAAAACAAGTATTTGTTTTACCAATGGATTTTGTGTGCTCGTAATCTCTTTGTGTTGCATTCGATGTTTTATTCAGTATATTTGAATATCCGCAAATTTACACTTTTATGGTGCAATAGCAAGGTCTTCTGCACATTAGAATTTTCCAGATTTTTAATATTGAAGGTAGGGAAACGTATCACTTACTTGTTATAGTATTGACATCAATTCATTTAAGTATTAACACTTAATTTGATTGTAAGAAACAACTAACCAAACTCTTTTCGTATGAAAGTAAAATTACTATTTCCGCTTTTAGCCCTCCTTTTTTCAATTTCTACATTTTCACAAGTACTTAATCAACCAAATGATATGTTTGTTTGTGATGGCAGTTCTAATGATGGAATTGCAGATTTTGACCTTGACTCTCAAACGTCTCAAATTTTAGGTGGCTTAGACCCAAACGATTATATAATTACATATCATGAGACGGAAGCCGATGCTTTTAATCAATTAAACCCTTTAATTTCACCATATTCTAATATTTCAAATCCACAAACAATTCACGTCAGTGCAATAGATAATGGAGGGAATTTAATAGATATACTTACTTTCGATTTAATTGTAAATTCACTACCTATTAACGGATTTGCACAAGATGTGTTAGCATGTGATGAAGGTGGTGGTTTTGCCGCGTTTAATCTAAGTCAGTTTGATGCTGAATTTGCAGGAAGTAATCCAAGTTTTATAGTTAGCTATTACGAAACACTTCAAGATGCTGATTCAAATATTAATCAAATCACAAACCCTGATTTTTATTATAATACTGTTCCTTACTTTCAAACAATATATGTTAGAATTGATGATGCGAACTCAGGTTGTTATTATGTGAGTGGAAATACTGTTTTGTATTTAAATGTGACACAAGAAATAGTTATTAACGTACCAACACCTTTAGTGGTTTGTGATGACGATGATGATGGTATTTCAATTTTTAGTTTAGAAGATAAAACTCCTGAAATTTTGGGAGGAAATCAAAATCCAACACTTATAGTAAGCTATCATGAAACACAAGCAGATGCTGATAATTCTACTAATGCTTTGTCATCACCATATACAAACACGATAGTGTTTGGTCAAATTGTTTTTGTAAGAGTAACTGATATTAATGGAGACTGTTTTCAAACTACAACTTTAGAATTGGTTGTTGATATCAATTGTTTATTTATAAACCCATCAGTTACTCTTGAGAGCTGTACAGATGGTCCTAATCTTGAAACTACATTTGATTTAACAGTAGCAAATACATTAATTGTAAACAATCAAAATACAGCAGACTTTAGTTTCACTTATCATCTAAGTCAAGCAGATGCTGATAATCAAGTTAATCCTATTCCTAATCCTAACGCTTACATTAGTTTTAATCCAACAGAACTGGTTTACGTTTATGTTGAAGAGCTTGCTACTGGTAATAGTGCTATCGCAACTATTTATCTTATTCCTAATATAAGTCCACAAATAGATTTTAATGGTCCTTATACAATTTGTAGCGGAAATGAAATCGTACTATATCCATTCATTAACAATGATATTGGAGTTTTTGATTATTTATGGAGTACTGGAGAAACTGATCCTGAAATTGTAGTAAATGTTGGAGGTGTTTATACAGTAACTGTTACAGATTTAAATACAGGTTGTGTATCATCTGCTAGTGTAGAAGTTATTGAAGGAGGTAATGCTCCAGCACTTGGTGATGCAGCAGATTTGTCTAGTTGTGAACCAAATGCAACTTTTGATTTGACGACAACACTCCCAGAGATTTTAAACGGTTTAGACCCTAGTATATTCATTGTTAGTTTCTTTAATGATGCTAATTCTGCGTATACAAACACTAATCCAATTACTAACGAAGCCAATTATACGCCATTCAATGCTACTGAAACAATTTATGTTAGAGTACAAAACATTAGTGATGATTGCTTTGAAATATCTGATTTTACTGTTACTAGTGATAATTCATGTCCAGTAATTGTCGATTGCGCTGAACCAATAACTAATACATTTTGTTATACTAATGGTCCAATAGAGATGTATAGATATGAAAGTGCTGATAGTTCACAATTACAAGCCTTTTTTATAGAAGGACAAGTAGAGGTTAATTATGATGAACTTGTGGTTTACGATTCAGACGGATTTACAAATTTAAACCCAACAACTATATATGGTGATAATGGAAACCTTGCAGGTTTAAACTTTATTTCAACAGGAAACAGTATTACAGTTTTTGTGGATTCTGATGGAAGTGTGTCTTGTGCAGATCAAAATTATACACCTATAGTGTATGAGGTAAGTTGTGCAGATCCTAATGCGTTACCTGGTTGTAATGCTACATTAACACAACCTTTAGATGGAGCTGTAGACGTTGACGAAACTACTGTAATTACGTGGACTGCTTCTTCAGGGATTGTTACTGGCTATAAACTATCACTTGGTTTAACTTCAGGAGGTACTGAAGTATTAGATCATGTAGATGTTGGCAATGTATTGACTTACGATGCTGGAATCCTAGATTATGAAGTGACTTATTATTTAACTATAACACCGTATAATACAAATGGTGATGCCGAAGAATGCACTGAAAATAGTTTTACAACTAGAGCAAACCCTAATCAAATAGTAGTTTGTAATGAAGGTGTAGTGAATACTACATATTGCTATGACAATAATGATACGAGTGAATTTAATTTTCAAAGTTCAGATGGTTTACCATTGACGCTTTACTTTAATACAGGTGGAACTGAGGTGACTTTTGATGAAGTTTCAATTATCGATTCTGATGGCTCAATTTTGAACCCTAATTTACCATTTGGAAACGATGGTAATTTCGCAGGCTTGACGTATACATCAACAGGAAGTTCTATTACAGTCCAATTTGATTCTGATGGTTCAGTTAGTTGTGCTAATGGAAATGCATGTTGTACGGAGCAGTTTGACTTTGATGTGTATTGTACAGGTTCAATAGGGATTATTGAAGTTAATGCCTTTGTAGATGATAATGTAAATAATGTATTTGATGCAAATGAATTTAATTTCTCTAATGGATATTTCACCTATGAGGTTAATGGAGATGGAAACATCAATACAGTGAATTCATCAACAGGTAGTTTCCAAATCATTAGTGGAAATGACTCAGATGTTTATGAGATTACCTTTAATTTATATGATGAATCTGCTGGTTGTTATGATATTACTACTGCTAGTTTCAATAATATTAGTGTTCCAGAAGGTAGTACTGTTGCTGTAGATTTTGCAGTAGTTGAAGAACAAAGTTGTGAAGATCTAGCAGTATATCTAATAAACTATTGGACACCTCCAAGACCAGGTTTTTCTCATGAGAATTACCTTGTTTTAGAAAACTTAGGGTTTACAACTATTTCCTCAGGAACTGTAGAGTTTACTCATGATCCATTATTAGTATATAATGGAGTAACAAGTGTTAATCCAAATTATACAATTACAAATACAGGTACTGGATTTACTGTAGATTTTGTAAATCTACAACCAGGCGATGTTGAGTATATTGATATCTCATTAACTTGTCCAGTAGTAGTAGAGATAGGAGATATTCTAACAAATTCAGCGATATATGTTACAGATACAAATGACTTAGTACCTGGCAATAATTACTCAACTTTATCTGAATTGGTTGTAGGTTCTTGGGATCCCAACGATAAAATGGAATCTCATGGCCCTAAAGTTTTATATGATCAATTTGTGATTTCAGATGAGTGGTTATATTATACTGTTCGTTTCCAAAACTTAGGAACCGCTGAAGCAATCTTCATTAGAATTGAGGATGAACTAGATGCGAGTTTAGACGAAACTACATTTCAGATGCTACGATCTAGTCATGATAATGTAGTGACAAGAAATGAGAATTATTTAGAATGGTTTTTTGAAGATGTTAATTTACCAGCTGAACAAGATGATGCCGATGGAAGTAACGGTTATGTGTATTTCAGAATCAAACCAAAAGCAGGCTATGCTTTAGGTGATGTCATTCCGAATACAGCTGCAATCTACTTCGATTTCAATGCGCCAGTGATCACTAACAGATTTGAAACAGAATTTGTAGATGATGCGCTTTCAGTTTCTGAATTTGATTTCAACGGATTCAACATGTATCCTAATCCAGCAAAAGATGTTCTAAATATTAAACTAAACAATATCACAAAAGCTAATCTTAGCATTTATGATATTCAAGGAAAATTAGTATTAGAGCATTCTATTTCTGAAGAACAAAACTTTGAACTTAATGTTTCAGATTTACAAAGCGGAATGTACTTCGTGAAATTAAATACTGAAACTAGATCAATCGTTAAAAAGTTGATTATTGAATAAGAAAGATTAAATAAATTATTGAAAGCCTCAGAATAATTCTGAGGCTTTTTAATGTTAAAGATTCTCAGTTAGTTGGCGTGTTTCATTTCATAAATTGAATAATAATTTTCTTACATTTGTTTTATAATTTGCTAGATATGAAATATAAATTACTCGCTTTCTTATTTTTATTCGGAGTTATAGAATTTAATGCACAAACAACTATTGATTGCTTAAGCGGACCATTAAATGTGTCCTATTGTTATGAAAACGACGATGTTAATAGTGTTACATATACTAGTTCAGACGGTTCGTCTTTGAGGCTTGTTATTGTTTCTGGTACTGTAGAAAATAATTTTGATGAACTCATTATATTAGATTCAGATGGTATTACTGATTTAAATGAAGCAACTCCTTACGGACAAGATGGAGATATCACTGGAATGAGTTTTGTGTCTTCAGGTGATTCAATAAGTTTCTTAGTTGATTCTGATGGGTCAGTAAGTTGTGCTACAGGAAATTTAGATGCTACAGAATATCAAGTAGTTTGCTCAACATGTGCTAATCCACAAGCTACTTTTGAAGAGGTTAGCGATTGTAATAATGGTGACCAATTTCTAGTAAATATAGATGTTACAAATCTTGGAGATGCAACTTCACTAAATATGTCAAATAGTTTAAATGCAAATACATCAACTATTTCTGCTATTGGAACGTATCAAGTAGGTCCTTTTTCTATATCAGAACAAGTGATGGTCACACTACAAAATAATCAAGATGTGAATTGTAGCATAACTAGCAGCGAACTTGAATTCCTTTATTGTCCTCCTGTAAATGATGATCCATGTGATGCAATTGTTTTAACTACTGGCAATGATCAATGTAATTTGTTTAGTTCAGGAACTATAGCTGGAGCAACAGATTCTGGTGTAGCGTTTCCTGTTTGTCAAAGTAATGCTAATGATGATGTGTGGTTTCAATTTACGGCTACGACTGAGTCTCAGATTGTAAGCATTCAAAATGTTACAGCTGGTACGTTTAATTTGGATCATGCTGTATACGAAGGTTCATGTGATAATCTTACTGAATTGTATTGTACTGAAAACCCAGATTCGGTTGCAGCACAGCTTATAATTGGTGACACTTATTTTGTTCGAGTATTCTCGTTTGGCTTGGAGCCAGAAACATCAAATTTCGATATTTGTTTAAGTGATGCACCTGCTAATGTTATATGTGAGGAAGCGGTTCCGTTTTGTACAGGTAATGGAACACTTATTACAAATAACACGACTGGAATTCAAGGACTCAGTGATATAGCATGTTTAGGCTCAGCACCAAACCCAAAGTGGAGTGTTATTCAAATTGGAGAATCTGGTACTATTGAAATTGAAATTGAACAGACTGAAGAAAATGGTAATTTATTGGATGTAGATTTTGTGGTTTGGGGACCGTTTGCAGATATTCAAAGTGGATGTGCTATTTTAGAATATGGCTGTCCTACGTCTAACGATTGTCCTAATAATACAAATAACCCAACTTTTTATCCTTATGGAAATATAATTGATTGTAGTTATTCTGTATCTAACATTGAAAACTTTAATATTGATGATGCTCAAGCTGGTGAGATTTATATTTTGTTGGTTACTAATTATTCAGATCAACCAGGAATTGTTTCAATTACGCAAACAAACTTAAACCAAGCTGGATCTGGTAGTTTAACTGCAGAAGTTGAAGCCGACTTAGGACCCGATTTAAATATATGTGAATCAGATAATAATTCTGTGATTCTTGGAAGTGAGTCAACATTTGCAGATAATTATGAATGGTATTTTAATGGCTTCTTCATGGTTTCAGGACCTGACTTGTCTTCTTATACTGCAACTCAGTCTGGTGTGTATTCAGTTTATGTTTATAATGAAAATTGTGATGTCACAGCACAAGATGATATTTTAGTGTCGTTTGTTAATTGTGATGATGTTGGACTTATTAATGTGAATGCATTTTATGATGCAAATGATAATGGAGTTTTTGACACCAATGAGACTAGTTTTAGTAATGGTTACTTTACTTACGAAATTAATGATGATACTATTATTAATACAGTATCATCTTCTACAGGAAGTTTCACTTTAGCTAGTGAAATAGAGACAGATACTTATGATTTTAACTATTATTTTTATGATGAATACGAAGATTGTTATGACGTCTCTACTGCTGTTTTTGAAAATATAAGTGTATTAACTGGAGAAAATGTAACTGTTGATTTTCCTATTGTAGATGAACAATCTTGTGAAGATATTGCTGTGTATTTAATTAATCAGCAAGCTCCAAGACCAGGATTTTTTCATAATAATTATTTAGTAATTGATAACTTAGGCTTATTCACTACATCTGGTAGTATCGAATATATCTTAGATCCAGGATTAACCATTAATACAACTAGTACAGCTGGTAATTACACAATTACTTCATCTGCAAACGGATTTGTTTTAGATTTTTTAAACCTCCTTTCTGGTCAAAATATTGTTGTAACAATTGTTTTGCAGACACCAGTAACAACTAATATTGGAGATTATGTAACTAATACAGCAACTTATATTACTGCCGAAAATGATATAGTACCAGATAATGATTCGTCGTCAATAACAGAATTAGTTATAGGTTCTTATGATCCTAATGACAAAATGGAATCTCATGGTAGAGAGATCTTATATGCTGATTTTGTCACTTCTGACGAGTATTTATATTACACCATTCGTTTCCAAAATCTAGGAACTGCCGAAGCTGTTTTTGTAAGAATTGAAGATGCTTTAGATGTGCAATTAGATGAAACTACGTTTCAGATGTTGCGCTCTAGTCATGATTATGTTGTCACACGAACTGATAATAATCTAGAATGGGTTTTTGATAATATCAACTTACCAGCAGAACAAGACGATGCTGATGGAAGTATAGGTTATGTGTATTTTAAAATTAAACCAAAAACTGGTTATGCTATAGGTGATATCATACCAAATAGTTCAGCTATTTATTTTGATTTTAATGCACCAATAATTACAAATACTTTTGAGACAGAATTTGTAGAGGAACTTCTTTCAGTTTCGGAATTTGATTTTAATGATTTTGAAGTATTTCCAAATCCAGCTAAGGATAAGTTTACAGTTAAACTGAATACTTCAATAAACGGAACTTTAAGTGTGTATGATATTCAAGGCAAACTGATTTTAGATCAAAATGTTACCGAAAGTAATCTTATAGAAATGAATGTATCTCAGCTACAAAATGGCATGTATTTTATAAAGTTAAAATCAGATCAATTTGAAGCCATTAAAAAACTAATTATAGAATAAGAAAGATTAAATAAAGTATCAAAAGCCTCAGAATACTCTGAGGCTTTTTTTGCAATCTATTCTCAGTATCTTCGTCTAAGCACAAAAACCAAAAGACACCATCCTATGAAACTTAAAAGTTTAGTAATTGTCGCATTGATTATCTTCTCATCTTGTAAAAATGATAAATCATCTGAAACAGTTGAATCTATTGATTATTCTGAAAATCAATTAGATATTACTACTAGCACACATCCAGAATCTATTTCAAGAGTTTTTGAAGCTCATGGAGGATTGGATGCTTGGAAAGAAATGCAAACGCTCAAATTCACAATGGCTAAAGAATCTGGAGATGAAATAACAACCACAGATTTATACAATAGAAGTTCTTTAATTGAAATGCCTAAACATACTATTGGTTATGACGGTCAAGAGATTTGGTTAAACAAAATGGATACAACAAGTTATAAAGGGAATCCAAAGTTTTATTACAATTTAATGTTCTATTTCTATGCCATGCCTTTTGTTCTGGCCGATGATGGAATTGTTTATGAAGATGTACAGCCTTTAGATTTTGAAGGAAAAAGTTATCCTGGAATTAAAATTTCTTACGAAAGTGGAGTAGGGGAATCACCTGAAGATGAGTATATTTTATATTACGATTCTGAAACAAATAAAATGGCTTGGTTAGGTTATACAGTGACGTATTTCTCAAAAGAAAAAGGAAAAGAATTTCATTTTATAAAGTATAGTGAATGGCAAAATTCAAATAATATGCAACTTCCAAAGACGTTGACTTGGTATAACTATGAAAACAATTTGCCAACTACTAAGCGTAATGATTTAGAATTTTCTAGTGTAACGCTTACTCCAGTTAAGATGAATTCAAGTGTATTTAGTATGCCTGAAGGTGCTGAGGTTATAGAATAAGAGTAAAAACCATAAAAGAAAAAGCATCGTAATTTTTAAAGTTATGACGCTTTTGATATTCTATTCAAACTCTTTTCGAGTTCCATCTTTTATACCTCGATAATAGGTGTCATTCTCTATAAAAAGAACTTCTCCATATTTTCCTTCTTTAATACTGGAATCTACACCAAATATTTTACCATGATAAACGCTTATAACTTCATCAAACGAACAATGTCCAACTACAATGTGTTCGGATTTGGTTTTTAATAAAACATCGTCAATAATAGCATCTTCTAATTTGTCGTTAAAATAGCCTCTGTACCAAATCGGACCAGTTTTTCCATAGTAGTTCGTATAGAATTCTGTAGATTTTAATTCAGATTTAGAAATATCAATTGAAGTTCTCATAGTTTCATTTATAACTTCAATATCGAAACTAATTTTAGATAAAAAATCTTGTGAAATTCCACCATGAACAAACACGTTGTTATTAATTCTTAAAATGGTATGTTTTGAGCGTAACCATCTCCCAAGGATAGTTTTGTTACCATATAATTCATCATATTCTAAGTTGAGTAGTGCTCCTACTTTTAGATATCTTTCATGCAAATATCTAAGGTCTTTATGTAAGACCATATATTCATGATTTCCAAGTAGAAAATGTACACGACCGCCTTTTTCTTTGGCTTGCTGTTCTAGTTTATAAATAAGCCAAAGCATTTCGTTTACTTTTGGACCTCTATCAAAAATATCACCTACAATTACAAAATGACCTTTGCCAAAATTCCAGTTCAACTCTTGATCTATGATTTTGTTATTTTTTAGAATTTCAATTGCAAGATCGTACTGACCATGAATATCACTTAAAACAACAATTTTTTCTACATCTAAAAAAACAGATTTCTCAGGAGTATAGATAGTATCATAAGCTGTAATATTAAGCGCTTCAGAAACAACTTCACCTTCAACAATAGATTTTTGAATTAGGCCGTCTGACGCTATAAAAACATATGGACCATCATTTAATTCTTGACCAAAACTAACATGACCAAGAAGGATGAAAAATAGTTTAATTAAGAGTTTTTGTGAATTCAATGCTTAATATTATTAGTTAGTCTTGGGTTTTTAGTTTTTCAGAATAACGCTTCCAAAGTTTCGTTTGGTGTGACTCTAAGCTAATTAGTCGCCCATCAATAAATGCATGAGTAAGGATGTTTGTTCTCATATCTAAAGCATCACCTTCGCTTATAAATAGAGTTGCGCTCTTACCTTCTTCTAAAGAACCATAAGCAGCATCAATTCCTAATATTTTAGCTGTATTTAAAGTGATTAATTGCAATGCTTGTTCTTTAGATAGCCCATGAGCTACTGTAGTTCCTGCATAAAACGGTAAGTTACGAGCATTCATGCGTTCCATATCACCACTACCTTCAAGAGCAACAAGAACACCTTTGTCGACTAATAATTTTGCTCTTTTAAATGGTAAATCATAATCGTCATCTGTTTGTCCTGGTCTGGAATGTACACGTTTTAATAATACAGAAATATTGTTCTGTTTTAATAAGTCAGCAACCTTATAAGCATCACTGCCACCAACAATGGTCATTTCTTTGACACCATTTTCTTTTGAAAAGTTAACCGCATCAATGATTCCTTTTTCATTGCCAACATGAATGTAGAGTTTTTTAGAACCATCAAAAAGGCCTTCGGTTGCTTGGAAAGGCAAATTAAGAGTCTGGTTAGTTCCTTTTGAATACGCTTTAGTTGCATTAAAAAAGTCTACGATTTCTTTAACTTGTTTTTCGTAATTTTTATTCACTTTCATTGCAGGATCTTCTCCCATCCACCATCGTCCACGACTAAAACTACTTGGCCAATTCAAATGAATACCATCATCTTCTTTTACCACAGCATCTTCCCAATTCCATGCATCTAACTGTACAACAGACGATGTTCCTGAAATGCGTCCACCACGAGGAGTAGCTTGAGCTAAAAGCACGCCATTTGGGCGTAATGACTCTACAACTTTAGATTCTGTATTATATGCAATCAAACTTCTAATATGAGGATTCCATGATCCTAACTCTGAATCGTCATCAGTAGCACGAACGGCATCAATCTCTACAAGACCTAATGTTGTATTCGGAATTATAAAACCTGGATACACATGTTTTCCGCTGGCATTTATAACTTCCATTCCTGTAAGGTCCATTTTTACTACAGTAGCATCAACAACAGTAGTTAGTTTTCCTTCTTTGAAAATGATTAAACTATTTTCAATTACTTCTCCATTTCCAATATGAGCTGTAGCTCCAGTAATAGCAATGGTTCTAGTCTGTTTTTTTCCTGGCGTTTGTTGCGCATTTGCAAAACCAAATGTCAATAGCAACAAAACGATATATAAATTTATTTTTTTCATGTCTTTGTATTTAGTGTGATTCATGGTCGATATAGTCACAATGCATTTGATCTTTCTCTTTCTTCTTAATAGGTTGTGTTTTCAAACCTTTATTTTTAGCTAACATCATTTGATTAATGAGTTCTGCTTTTTCTTTCTTGATTTGAGAACGCATTATTTCATCACGTATGATATCAAAATAAGTGACACCTTCAATAATAGTTTTTTCAGCTTTAGCATAAATAGATAATGGATGGTCTGACCATAAAACTAAATCAGCATCTTTTCCAACCTTTATACTTCCAACTTTATCATCAATGTGAAGTAGTTTTGCTGGATTTAAAGTGACGAATTTCCAAGCGTCTTCTTCAGAGATTCCACCATACTTAACAGATTTCGCTGCTTCCTGATTTAAACGGCGAGACATTTCACCATCATCACTATTAATAGCGACGACAACACCAGCATTATGCATAATTGCTGCATTATAAGGAATAGCGTCGTTCACTTCATATTTGTATGCCCACCAATCACTAAAGGTAGATCCTCCAACACCATGTTCTACCATTTTATCAGCTACTTTGTAACCTTCAAGAATGTGCGTAAACGTATTGATATTAAAATTGAATTGATCTGCTACTTTCATAAGCATATTAATTTCGCTTTGCACATATGAATGACAAGAAATAAAACGTTCCTTATTTAAGATTTCCGCTAGAACTTCCATTTCAACATCTTTTCGATATGACTTACCACTTTTCTTTAAAGCGTCATAAGCTTTAGCTCTACTGAAGTAATCAATATACAATTGTTCAACACCCATTCGAGTTTGAGGAAAACGCTCAAAACTTGACCAGTTGGATTGCTTTACGTTTTCACCTAAAGCAAATTTGATAAACTTCGGACTGTTTTTATAAATTAAATCTTGAGAATCCTCACCCCATTTTAATTTAATAATTGCCGAACGTCCACCAATTGGATTAGCCGAACCATGTAAAATTTGAATGGTAGTAACTCCTCCAGCAAGATCTCTGTATATATCAATATCTTCTTCATCTATAACATCTTCAATGCTAACTTCTGCAGAAGAATTTTGTCCACCTTCATTTATTGAAGATGCCGCAATATGCGAATGCTCATCAATAACTCCAGACGTTAAATGCTTTCCTGTTGCATCAATAACCTTTGCACTAGAATCTGAAAGGTTTTTACCGATTTTTACAATCTTACCATTTTTGATTAAAACATCTGACTGCTCTAGAATCCCTTCGGCTTCATTGGTCCAAACTGTTGCGTTTTGAAACAGTAAAGTTTCTTGTTTTGGTAATTCCTTAAAACCATAAGCCATATTTGGATAGGTTACAGGAGTCACGTCTTTTGTTTTTGAACTATCTACTTTTAAACTATCTGTTTTTTTAGTTTCTTTATTTTTTGTTTTAGAGTCTATTTTTCTAGCATAGAAGGTCAATTCATTTCCATTAGGATACAAAGCCTTTCCATTAAAATTCTCTCCTTGTGAAACATTTGCAATTAATCTTATAAACTCTTGTTTTGTTGAGTCTTTAGAAGTCATAGCAATTGACAGCCAATCATCGCTGTAGCTTACTTTAGATCCACGTTTCTTATCGTCAATAGTGATCTCAGAACTTAACTTGCTCAACTCACCTTTCAAAGTCATTTTATAATTTTCACGAGCAATACTAAATTCATAGTCACCTCTAATGTCTTTGGTGTTCATGTCGTTTACTACTGTTTGCGTTCCTTGAACCCAGTTTTCATAAATAGTAGTTTTCTTTTCAAAAATATCTCCTGAAGTAATCAAGAAATTTGCATAAGCTCCTTTGTTAAGATTACCAATTTCAGACTGTTTTCCTAGTAATCTAGCAGGAGTTGTTGTTAATGCTTCTAAAGCTTTTTCTTTAGACAAACCATATTCAATGGCTTTCATAAGTTTTGCTTTAAATGTCTTTAGAGATTTTAAGTCATGTGTTGTAAATGCAAAAGAAATATTGTTATCTGCAAGAACTTTCGGGTTTGAAGGTTCTTGATTCCAAGCTCTCATATCACTCAATGCTAATGATTGTGTTAAGTACACATTTTCTACATCATAAGCGTCTTGAAAGTTTACCGGAAGAATATATGCTGCATTAGTTGCTTTAACTTCATTAATACGTTCATATTCGTCACCACCACCAAGAATTACATATTGAACATCAAATTGATCTCCAACTTTATCTGCTCGTAACGCATTAGCTCTGCTTCCAGCTGAGAAGATTTGAACTAAACTTTTATTCTTGTTTAATGCCTCTATTGACAAATCCTTAGTTTTACTATTTCCTTTTGCGTACCAGTCTGCATCCAGATATAACTGACGAAGTAACGCCATACTTCCCATAATTGAACCAGGATACGATTGTCGTGAGGTTACACTTTTACTAAACGAAAAGTATTGTCCTGATTTTTGCTCTAGGATTTTTACTTCGTTACCACCTTCAGTATTAAGAGCAACTAAAGTTCCTGTTCCTCTTGCAATTCCATCCTGTATGTGTGTGTTTACAACACCAAATCCAGCATTTAAAAGTTCTTTAGCTTTTTTGCTATCGAACTTAAATTTTGACATTGCATTGCTTTCTGGCATAACATGGTCATTCCAATAATAACCTGTTCGTGTTGGATTATACTGTGGACTTCTACTACCACCACTTTCGCGTTTTGGTTTTTCTACACCAAAACTTGAATACATATCAATGAAAGAAGGATAGATGCTTTTGCCTTCAACATTGACTATAGTTGTGTTTTTTGGAATCGTCACTTGCGCTCCAGATGCAACAATTTTACCATCTTTAATAAGAAGTGTCCCATTATCTATAACTTGACTGGGAGTGATGTAAATCTTTGCATTTGTAAATGCGGTGTAATTGGTGTTAATGGTTTTTACGCCATCATTTTTTGGAAAATACTCTTGTGCTAATAGCGAAAAACTGCATAAAAAGAGCAGGAGTCTTAGAGGAATCTTTAACATATGTAATAGTTGATTAATAATTTGTCTAAATATAAAAATTAAAGGAAACCAATGAGGTATAGATTCGCTTTTTTAACGTTTAATCTAAAGGGTTTGATTTATAGTAATTTACTAGTAACGCAACAACATAGCTGTAGCTTTTCATTCCATCAGATTGATTACTTGCTTTTAGAAAGCTATCGAAAGTTTTTTCGAATATGGGTTCTAAAGGATTTTCGTAGGAATTCCAAAAATTTCTAACTTCCTGATAATTTTTTAAAACCCCTTTGTTTATTTTAGGAAAGAGGGTTTTATAAATCTCAGAATCCCTTTTGTGAATTTCATTTAAACAATGTCGCAAAGCAAAGGCATGTCCTGAATATTGAAAATATAGGTTTGGATGTTGCATAGCTGCCATACTTCCAATAAAATTTGCTTCGTTTTCTGCAGCATAACCTAATTGATGTGCCACTTCATGACTTCCTGTAGTTGGAAATTTATAAGAAGGTATCAGTCCATCAACTTGAGCTTCATTTGTAAATGGATTTAAATAACCCGAAAATCCCATATAAGTTAAGGGTAAACTGTAAATCGATTTTTTAATGCTTCGCGGATTATAATCTAAATATGGAAATGTCTTGGAAAGTTGATCATAACCTTCTGGTATCATTTTTAGTAATTCAGATTTTGAAAAAGGGATGTCTACTTTTACTGAATCGTTTTTTGTAATGCTTAAATGAATAGCATTGGTCTTTGTTATTAATTGTTCTGCGAAATCAACGAGTTCTTCAGTCGTGTAGTCTTTGTCAATGTTTAAAGATTCATGTAATGGTAAACGATAATAATTAAATGCCCATAAGAGGTGAAACGCAAAATATCCAATAGATATCGCTGAAAGCACATCTAAAAACCAATGTTTGGTGTCTTTAAAGATGCGTTTTCTGTTAACGATAAACCATCGAATTACATACAAGGTTAATAGAGTATAAAATATATCGCCAACTGAAATTGGTAACCAACCAAATACATAACGCATTCCTTTTGAAATATAAATGTAAATGCCGTTACTATATACTGATTCAACAAATGCTGGATAATTAGCCAATAACTTCAGTAATAAAACCTGAGGAATAATGGAGAAGGCGATGAGGCTTTTTTTGTGTTTCAGCATGACTCAAAAATACTAAAAAGAATGTACCTTTGCGAAACTAAAAACGAATAACATGAGCGCAGAAATTAGAGCACTAGAACCAAAAGCCCTTTGGAATAAATTTGCAGATTTAAATGCTGTACCACGACCTTCAAAAAAAGAAGAACGTGTCATTCAATTCATGAAAGATTTTGGAGCTAGTCTTAGCTTAGAAACTTTTGAAGATGAAGTAGGAAATGTCATCATTAAAAAAGCTGCAACTTCAGGAATGGAAGATAGAAAAACCATCGTTATGCAATCGCATTTAGATATGGTTCACCAAAAAAATAATGATACTGATTTCGATTTTGATACACAAGGTATACAGATGTATGTTGATGGTGATTGGGTAAGAGCAAAAGGAACCACTTTAGGAGCAGATAACGGTCTTGGAGTTGCGACTATCATGGCAATTTTAGAAAGTTCAGATATTGAGCATCCTGCTATTGAAGCCTTGTTTACAATTGATGAGGAAACTGGAATGACTGGAGCAATGGGATTAAAAGGAGGAGTGCTTTCTGGAGACATTCTTTTAAATCTAGATACTGAAGAAGATGATGAAATTGGTGTTGGTTGCGCAGGAGGAGTTGATGTAACTGCTTTAAGAACTTATGAGCAGGAGGAAACACCAGAATTTAAAATTGGATATAAAATCACGGTTAAAGGATTGCAAGGTGGACATTCGGGAATGCAAATTCAAGAAGGCTTAGGTAATGCAAATAAAATGATGAATCGTATGTTATTTGACGGTTTTGAAAATTTCGGATTGCGAATTTCTGAAATTGATGGTGGAAGTCTACGTAATGCGATTCCAAGAGAGAGTAATGCTATTGTCGTAATTGATTCTATTAATGAAGAAGCGTTTATTTCTGAAATGAACGATTTGGCTAATGAAATAAAAGTTGAATATAAAACCATGGAACCGGATTTAGTTATTGAGGTTTCAAAAACAGAAACACCAGAACAAATTATGGATCTTGGTGTTCAGGAAGGTTTAACTAGAGCATTGTATGCAGCCTTAAATGGTGTGTTTAGAATGAGTCCTGACATTCCTGATTTGGTTGAGACATCTAATAATATTGCTCGTGTAATTGTTAAAGACGGTAACATTAAAGTAGGATGTTTGACACGTAGTTCTGTTGAAAGTTCTAAATGGGATTTAGCTAATGGCTTAAGATCAACTTTTGAGCTTACAGGATGCGAAGTAGAATTTGGAGGAGATTATCCAGGTTGGAAGCCTAATATGGATTCTGATATTTTAAAAGTAATGGTGCCATTATATAAAAAATTAAACAATGGAGAAGAGCCACATGTTGCGGCATGTCATGCAGGATTAGAATGTGGTATTCTTGGAACTAATTATCCAGAAATGGATATGATTAGTTTTGGACCTAATATTAAAGGAGCTCATTCTCCTGATGAACGTGCTCAAATTTCATCAGCACAGAAATATTGGAACTTTGTTTTAGAGATTCTAAAATGCATTCCGAAAAAATAAGTTAAATAAAAAAAGCCTTTCAATTTGAAAGGCTTTTTTTATTTTGATTCGATACGTTTACTGTACTATCTCTGTCATTTCTAGTACGAATGTTAAATCGGTATTTGGCTGTATACTTCCTCTACCACGTTCGCCATAAGCTAGATGTGAAGGAATATAGAAAAATGCTTTTTCACCAACTTTCATAGTTGAAAGAGCTTCTTTAAATCCAGCAATCATTTGCTCATCAGGACTAATTTTCATTTTACTTGGACCATACGCTCCAGCAGCTTTACGTTGTTCGTTTAGCATACCATATTTTTCAGCAATTGCTTCAGAGTTACTATCAAATAATTTCCCGTCAACAAAATAACCTTCATAACCAATCATAGCTTGCTGGCCAGGTTTAGGTTTTGCTCCAGTACCTTCTGTAATTACATATTTTTTTAATCCAGAGGCTAGTGTTGTACTTTTAGATGCATAGTCATCAAGTAATGGCTTAGTATCATTAGCAGCAGCAGTAATTTTCACTTCACGTTCCTTAAGAGCTTTATCAGCCTTTATTTTCGCTTCTTCTTTGAGTTTAGTAAATCCCTCTTCAACATTAGGCATTTCTTCTTCAAAAACTTTAGGTGCATTAAATGCTTTTGCAGCAGACCCTTTTCTGATGATGTTTAGTTTAGTAATTATAACATCTTCTAAAGGTTTGTTTCCTGCTCCTGTTTTTACATTAGAAATAGAATCTTGTACATTAATTCCTTTTACTAATTCACCAAAAACGGAATGACAACTTACTCTAGGTTGATCACAAGGTTTCATGTTTCCATCAGCATCAAAAGCATCAAGACTTGGGTAAGGCACTTCAGTTATAAAAAACTGACTACCATTTGTATTTGTACCACCACTATTAGCCATAGATAAAATTCCTGGCTTATCATGTTTCAAATCAGAACTAAAGTCTGCAGTAAATTTATAACCTGGAGTTCCAGATCCTGTTGCTGTTGGATCACCACCTTGAATCATGAAATTATTCATAACTCTATGAAAGGTTAAGCTGTCATAAAAAGGTTTTCCTTTATATTTTTCATCAGCCATTGGGTGATTTCCTTCAGCTAAGGCAACAAAGTTTGCAACTGTTACAGGTACCTTATTGTAAAACAACTTAGCAATCATGGTATCTTTAGTCGTTATAAATTCAGCATAAATCCCATCTTCTAATTCAGGATATTCTTCTTTGCATGAGGTTGCTGTAATAAGTAAAAACAGCACAAAAAGTTGTAGAGTTTTGCTAATCAATTTCATAAGTGTATTATTGGTTTTGTATAATTGTGTTTACGGTTACTTTGCACATTAATGGAATATTTGTACCAATACGATTGGTATCTCCATAATAGCCATAGGCTTTTTGAGAAGGGAATAAAAAGGTAACAACTTCACCTGGTTTCATAAGTTTTAAACCTTCGCGAAGTCCAGTGAATAATTCCTCTTTATCCATAACATAATTTTGAGTTCTTATTTCTTCATCAGAATAAATAGTATTCTCATTTAGATCTTTAACATTGTAATTAAAACTGACAATATCACCAAACCTAGGTGTAATTGTATCTTGTTCTACTTTAGTGTTATAATAATACCAAAATCCGCTTTTTGAAGCGATGTATTCCTGTTCAGGATTACTTTCTATGATTTTTTGTATTAAGGTTTGCTCTTTTTTATTTAGTTTAATATTTCTTTCAGCAGAAGCCTCATAAAATGAACCAGACTGAACTGATTCAGGTCGTCTTGCATCTGGTGATTTACAGCTAAAAACTAAACTTATTAAGAGTAAGAAGAGTATAGGTTTCATTACAGATTTAGGTCTTGTTTATAATTAGGCAAGATACTAATAAATTTTTCAATTGTTTCTTTCATATTTAAATCACTTCTTCCTCCAGCTGCATTCGTATGTCCTCCACCATGGAAGTGGGTTCTTGATAATTCATTTACAGAAAAGTCACCTTTACTTCTTAAAGATATTTTTATGATTTCATCTTGATGGCTTTCAATAAAAATAGCAGCGAAAATAATGCCTTTAAGAGAAAGACCATAGTTTACAAAACCTTCTGTATCTCCTTTTTTGAAATCAAATGTATTAAGTTCTTCTTGAGTTAAAGTAATGTAAGCTGTGCGATATTCAGGAATTACTTTAAGGTTGCTTAAAGCTCTTCCAAGTAATTGCAATCTGGCATAGCTATTAGTATCATAAATATTATTATGAATTTCTGAATTATTAGCGCCTTTCTGAATCAAATGACCTATAATAGTATGAGTAGCACTAGTTGTTGATGGAAAACGAAAAGAACCAGTATCTGTCATAATACCTGTATATAAACAGGTTGCTATATCACTGTTTATTTTATCAAGGTCATCCAGCATCTCAATAAAATTGAATACCATTTCGCAAGTAGATGACATCGAAACATCAGAATACATATACTTGGCATAATCATCAGGTTGTTGATGATGATCAATCATTATTTTAGTTGCATTAGAATTTGAAACGACCTCTTCCATTTGACCAATACGTCCTAAAGAATTAAAATCTAAAGTAAAAATAAGTTCAGCGTCTTGTATTAAAGAATCGCCTTCAGATTTTTGAATATCATATTTAATAATTGAGTTTTCTTCAGGCATCCACTTTAAAAAATCAGGATAATCATTAGGAGCAACAATATTTACGTTGTGATTGTATTGTTTCAAATAATGATACAGTCCTAGCGTAGAACCAACGGCATCTCCATCTGGATTTTTGTGCGGAATGATTACAATAGCTTTAGGTGAACTTAAAAGCGTTTTAATACTATTAATATCGTCTTTATTCATAGATGACGAATATACAATTTTTTAATATTGTTAAGTATTGTTTTTGTCAACAAATACATTACTTTTGCACCGAATTTAAAACAAACAAATGGCAACAAATAGAACATTTACAATGCTTAAGCCAGATTCTATTGAAAAAGGGAATATTGGTGCAATTTTAGAAAAAATCACTGCTTCTGGTTTCAGAATCGTAGCTATGAAATTAACACAAATGACAACTGCTGATGCTCAGGAGTTTTACGCTGTTCATAACGAAAGACCATTCTTTGGAGAATTGGTAGAATATATGACACGTGGACCTATTGTAGCTGCTGTCTTAGAAAAAGATAATGCTGTAGAAGATTTTAGAACCTTAATTGGTGCTACTAATCCTTCTGAAGCTGCTGAAGGAACTATTCGTAAACTGTATGCTGCTTCAATTGGAGAGAATGCTGTTCACGGAAGTGATAGTGATGAAAATGCTGCTATAGAAGCTGCTTTTCATTTTTCAGGTAGAGAGATGTTTTAATTAAGACTTATCTTATAATATAAAAAAGCGCAACTCATTGAGTTGCGCTTTTTGTTTTAATAGGTTGCAACACCTGATTACTTTACAATCAGCTTTTTTGTAATTGTAGTGTTGGTAGTTGCATCATTTATATCCATGAAATAGATACCACTATCTAATTGTGGAAGTTTAGTACTCGTAACTTGACTATTCACCTCTAAGCTAAAGCTTGTAACATTTTGTCCTGAAATATTATATATAGTAATATCATACAAACTCGGTTTTAGATTCAGAAAATTTAATTTGCCATCAACCGAAATAGGGTTTGGATAGATAGACACGTCATTTTGATTACCATTTAAGTCATCAACATTTAAAACATTTGAAGACAAGGCTTGAAAAGCATTAATTCTACCATATCCAAAATAATTATCAAAACCTGCTATGTCTTCAGAAATTGGACCGACTTGATCTATACTAGTTTGAATTAAAATGGCATTAATTTGATCTACAGTAACGTTTGGATCAATAGAAACCATCAAAGAAATAACTCCAGCAACATGTGGTGCAGCTTGAGATGTTCCGCCCCAATAACTGTTATAATTTGTGTTTGAGCTATAGCTAAGGCCATAAATATAATTTCCAGGCGCAACGACGTCTATTTCTGGCCCAAAATTACTTCCACTATTTGGATCCCAAAAGAAAGGACTTGTTCTGGAGTCATCAGGATTTGTTGATCCTACGGCAATAGCATTTGCATATCTTGAAGGATATTGTAATGCTGTGTCTCCATTTCCAGTAGATACAACTAAAGCAACATTATTGGCATACGCATAATCTACAGCGTCAAGAAGTGTAGCTGAAGGACTATTACCTCCAACAGACATATTCATCACTTTTGCGCCATTATCTACAGTATAATAAATACCATCTGCCATCCAAGAGTAAAATCCAGAATTATTTTGGTCTAATATTTTTACTGCCATAATTTGAGAGTTCCAATTAACTCCAGCATAACCAATACCATTATTTCCTGTAGCTAAAGCAATACCACCAACATTGGTTCCATGACCATGATCATCTGTTGGATCGTTATCGCTATTTGCAAAATCCCATCCACCATAAACATCATCAATATAGTTGTTGTTGTCATTGTCCATGCCATCTAGTACTTCAGAAGAATTAAACCAAACTCTTCCTGCAAATTCTGGATGATCTAATTTCATTCCTGAATCAAGAATAGCAACAATAAGGTTAGGATCTCCAGTTTCAATATCCCAAGCTAAGTCCATGTCTATATCAGCATTTACAGTCGCTGGAGAAAGAGGAAAGGTTCCATCATTAACCATGCTCCATTGTCTCGTAGCAAAATTAGGATCATTAGGAATGCCATTTCCTGAACATGCAAAATTTGGTTCTACATATTCAAAGGCATTAGTATTCTTGTATAATTGAACAACATCTTCTACAGTAATTGTAGAATCATAGTTGATAAGGAATGTGTTTTTGGTTTTTTTGTTACCAATGATTTCATATTTAGAAACATTGATTTGATCATTAAGTGCTGCTAGGTTTACGTCATTAAATTTATCAATGTAATTAACGCCTTGTGTCAAATCGGCTTTGAATTTAACAATCACTTGTGCTTCCGCATAGTTTAATGTTGATTCATTTTGAGCACATAGGTTCAAGCAAAAGAATAAGATTAAAAATTGTAGAGTTCTTATCATCATATAAAGGTTATTGGTTGAAAATGAAATTAAAAGTAATCATAAAATGCATATAATCAGACAAGTAATACAATAAATGATTAAAAACATGCCGTTTTTATCTAAACATCCTAAATATATAATAAAAGTCATCATTGTATGAATTTTCTTTCCCATTATTTGGAAAACAATTAGAGGATTACAATTCATCCATAAAAAAATACAATTCGGTCATTCCCTTTTTATAAATAGAGACTTCTGTTAGATATTTGTCCTATCAATTAAAACAAAAGCATCATGAGCACATTAGCAAAATTATTAGTTTTCTTATTACTTAGTCAAACAGTAATGAACGCACAAGACGTAAATGGACAAGAAGTAACAGTTAAAATAGTGAACCTTGATAATAATATTGGACATGTATACATATCATTGTTTGATACTGAAGCGTCTTTTTTGAATAAAGGTTATAAGTCAGAAATCAGTAGTATTGAAAATAAAGGCTGTACAATCACATTTAAAAACGTTCCTAATGGAGTTTACGCTATTTCATTCTTTCACGATGAAAATGAGAATAAGAAAATGGATACTAATTTTTTAAGTATTCCTAAAGAAGATTATGGATGTTCTAATAACGCAAGAGGTTTTATGGGTCCACCTAAATGGGAAGATGCCAAATTTGAAGTAAAAAATGAATCAGTAACACAAACTATAACACTTTAATATCATGAAACGAGCATGTTGAAAGCATTATCACCTATGGGAATGATTAATTGCGAACAGCATGTGACAAATAATAACCAATAAAAACAAACACATGAAAAATTTAATAATTATTTTACTCGTATTAGTTTCTGGAGTAGCAACTGCTCAGACTAATTTTGAAAAAGGCATGCAAAAAGCATTTTCGCTTTGGCAAGAAGGAAAAGTAGATGAAGCCGAAAACGTATTTGAACGTATTTCAAATGCAGAAATAGATCAATGGTTACCTCATTATTACATTGCTCAAATTAATAGCAATAAAAGTTGGGGACAGAAAGATGAAACGAAGTTAAAAGCACAATTAGATAAAGCTCAAGAACATATAAACTCCGCAATGACTCTAAGTAAAGATAATCCTGAGATTTTGGTATTGCAAGCCCATGTATTTACAAATTGGGTCGCTTATGATGGAATGACTTACGGTATGAAATATTCTGGTAAAATTACAGAACTATATAGTAAAGCATCTGTAATGGCACCTGAAAATCCTAGAGTTGTATTTAGTAAAGCTGAATGGGGAATGGGAAGCGCTAAATATTTTGGACAAGACACCAAACCGTTTTGTGCTGAGATAGAAAAATCTATAGAACTTTTTGCTAACTTTAAACCAGAAAGTGAATTACATCCAAATTGGGGAGCAAATCGTGCTCAAGCGGTTGTGAAATCTTGTAACGAATAAATTATCATGTCAAAATCAGTTAAACATATCATTCTTACTATAATCATTGGAGCCGTTGTCTTTGTAATTGGCAATCTACTCTCTGGAGGATTTAATTTTGAATCTGTAAATGAGTTTTTAGTTGATTTTGGATTTTATCAACTGTATTCTTTTGTATTAGGATATTCTAATATGACTTTCTTCTACTACATGGAACGTAGAACATGGAAAAAAGGAGATACCATTAAACGTATAATAGTTGGAATATTTGGTTCTTTAGTAATTACTGTAATTGGTTTATTCTTTTTAAGATTAGTGACATCAGTATTATATTTTGAGGTTCCTTTTGAAAGATTTATTCAAAATGAAACATGGCAAGGATACACTTTCGGGTTGTGGATTACTTTAACGATTGTCTCAATATTTCATGTTATATTTTTCTATAACAGATATCAGAAGAATAAAATAAAAGAGCAAAAGGTTATTGCTGGAACTGCTAGCGCGAAATTTGACGCTTTAAAAAATCAATTAGATCCGCATTTTTTGTTCAATAGCTTAAATGTATTAACGAGTTTAATTGAAGAAAATCCGAAGAATGCTCAAAAGTTTACAACGTCTTTATCAAAAGTATATCGATACGTTTTAGAGCAAAAGAATAAAGATTTAATTACTGTAGATGAAGAATTAAACTTTGCTAGAACATATATGTCGCTATTAAAAATGCGCTTTGAGGACAGCATTATTTTTGAAATTCCAGATAGATCATTAAATCCAGAAAGTAAAGTTGTTCCCTTATCGTTACAATTACTTTTAGAGAATGCGGTAAAGCACAATATGGTTACCACTAGTAAACCATTACATATTAAAATTTATGAATCTGAAGGCATGCTCATAGTAGAGAATAACCTTCAACCAAAACAAATAGTAAAAAAGAGTAGTGGAGTAGGTTTAGAAAACATCAAACAACGCTATGAATTATTATCAAATAAAAAAGTATCAATCAATCAACAAGCAAGCAGTTTTGCAGTAGCAATACCAATGCTTACAAAACAAATATCAATCATGAGAAAAATAGAACCAACAACAAATTTTGACGACAGTTATGTAAGAGCACGTAAGCGTGTAGAAGAAATTAAAGAATTTTATTACAGTTTAATTTCTTACTGTTTAGTAATACCATTTTTAATCTTTATCTGGTTTCGTTATACACCGCATTCCATTCAATGGTTTTGGTTCCCAATGTTTGGTTGGGGAATGGGATTAGCATTTCACGCCTACAAAGTTTATGTGAACGATGGTGTCTTAGGAAGCGGATGGGAAAAACGTAAAATTGAAAAATTTATGCGCGAAGAAGAAGATCAACAACGTTGGAATTAAAATTAAAATATCATGAAACAAATTACAGACCCTAATAATATATCAAGCTCAGAAAATAAATTTTTAAGAGAAGAAGCCTATTTGCGAGCTCAGAAAAAAGTAAAAGCACTCATTGGTTTTTATTGGCACCTAGCATCTTATGTCATAGTTAATATATTTATCATCTTTTTGATTGTCTCTAATGGCGGAACATTCTTTAGTTTCGGAACATTTGCTACAGCATTCTTTTGGGGAATAGGTTTATTTTTTCACTTCTTAGGAGTATTTGGTCCAGATTTCTTATTTGGTAAAAATTGGGAAGAACGAAAAATTAAAAAGTATATGGATAAGGATGACTCTCGTTGGGAGTAATTAATTTAAAATTTAGAGTTATGAAATTAAACATAGAAGACGAAAAGAAACTTATAAAGGCAAAGAAAAAAGTACAGAAAATTAAAATTTTCTATTTGCATGTAGCATTATATATTATTGTAGTGGCACTAATTTCATATAACTTTTACATTCTTGAAGAAGGACCTTACAAAAGTAATATCACAGCGTTAAATATTTCTACTTTAGTGTTTTGGACTCTTTTTATTGGTGTTCATGCTTGGAGTGTTTTTAAAGGAAAACTATTTTTTAATAAAAGCTGGGAAGACAAGAAAATAGATAAAATTATAAAGGAAGAAGAAAAAGAACAAACAACATATTGGGAATAATGGAAAACAGAGAATTTAATCAAAAAGAGCGATTCCAGATCGCAGCAAAAAGAGTAAAACAACTCAAAGGCTTTTACACACATGCATTAATTTTTATTTTAGTTAATCTCGTCTTTGTGTATATTAATTTTCAAAAATTAGAGGAAGGAGAAAGTTATTTTCATTGGCGAAATTTTGTCACATTTTCTTTTTGGGGAATAGGTTTGTTAGCACATGGTGCTTCTGTATTTTTACCAAATTTAATTTTTGGCAGAAACTGGGAAAGTAAGAAAATCAAGGAGTTTATGGACAAAGATTCTAATAAGACTGACCGTTACGAATAATAATAATCAGGAGTAATAATTACCAATATTGAATTAATAACCAATCAAAATAAATACAAAGGAATGAGTGTAATCATCATAGAAGACGAAAAACCATCAGCAAGACGACTGCAACGAATGTTGACAGAATTAGATATGGAGGCTGAAGTTATGCTGCATTCTGTTGAAGAATCCATTGAGTGGTTTCAGAATAATGAACATCCAGATTTGATCTTTTTAGATATTCAACTTAGTGATGGGTTATCCTTTGAGATTTTTGAAACTATAGATATTAATTCAGCTGTGATTTTCACTACAGCTTATGATGAATATGCATTACAAGCATTTAAACTCAATAGTATTGATTACTTATTGAAACCCATAGATGAAGATGATCTAGCAATTGCTGTTTCAAAATATAAAGAACGTGCACCAAAGCAACAATCGGTTACTTTAGATTTTAACGATATTAAAAAGCTCCTAGTAAATCCTATAGAGCGTGAATATAAAAAGCGATTTTCAGTAAAAGTTGGTCAACATTTAAAACTCATCAATATTGATGATATCGAATGTTTCTACAGCGAAAACAAAGGCACTTATGCGTTTACTTCTGAAGGAAGAAATTATTTATTAGACACCACTTTAGAACAGTTAGAAGACGAGTTAGAACCTCATAAGTTCTTTAGAATCAGTCGTAAGTTTTTTGTAAATGTAAATGCCATTAAAGACATGGTAAGTTATACCAACTCCAGGTTACAAATAAAACTAAACACCTATAAAGAGCAAGATATTATTGTGGCTAGAGAACGCGTTAAAGATTTTAAAGATTGGTTGGCTTAAAATATATCGAAGATATCTCCAAGAGAATCTCCTAAGCCGTCAATTAAATTTTCGCTACCAGAAAACAAACTGCTTAGACCTACATCAAAAAATAAATCAAGTAAGATTAAATCAGATAAATCGGTTAACCTAAAGGTATCCGATTTTTTCTTGGCTTCCTTTTTCCATTCGGTGTATTGTTGTTCTTGCTTTTTGGCTTCTATAACAACTGGTTTATTGGTTGCTGAGGTTCCCAACATGGCATCATATGCCTTTCGCTTTTCTGGATTTGATAAAATATCAAAGCCTTCCACA
Source organism: Psychroserpens jangbogonensis (assembly GCF_000797465.1). Classification (GTDB taxonomy): domain Bacteria; phylum Bacteroidota; class Bacteroidia; order Flavobacteriales; family Flavobacteriaceae; genus Psychroserpens; species Psychroserpens jangbogonensis. The sequence goes on from NZ_JSWG01000015.1 coordinate 52,649, forward strand.
AGTAGAATGAAATGCTCTTTTGCACCTTCAGATTTGTTTTTATCAGGATGATACAACGCTATTTCGTTTCTAAATGCTTTTTTAATGGTATCTAAATCAGCAGATTTTTCAACTTTTAAAATGTCGTAGTAGTTTATTAATTCCATAGTTGAATTATCTTGAAAGTAGCGTTTCTACTTCGGTTTTAAAGGATTGATTATCGTCAACAAATAGTAGTAATTTGGTATAGCTTTTAGGTTTTCCGTAGATAAACTGTAATTGCTGAGGAGTTTTTAACTGAATAACAACATTGCTGTTTTCTAATTCTCCAAGTAGTGACAATGTTTTAGTGCCTTTCTCTTTATCAAAATCTGAAGAATCTGCCAAGGCAATTGTATCAATAGCTTCAATTGGTATATTGGTTTCACTGAGCATTCCAAAGCGTAATATCAATTCGTTATCATTAATGGCAATAGGTCGTTTTGGAACCGATCTAATAATGCCAATAAGTTGAATCGCCGAGTAAATACTTAAACCGGTTAAAACCCAAGCCAATGTCGAACTCCATTTGGCAGCCAGTATATGAATGGTTACCATTTCAACAGCCACTAAAAAAATGACAGCACCAAGTGTAGATAAAATCCCAGAGCCTTTATAATTAGTATACTCATTAGATTGAAGCTCTACTTTTTTGAAATTGAAGAAGCCATAATAGAACAGTGCAATTTCATTGGCAGCCAATTTTGCTGGTACCACAGGAAATATCGATGCACACGTGTCTTGTAGAATACTATAGAAATCTTGATTATGGTTTGCAATGGTTTTATAATGTTTTATCGCTTTTCTAACTTTCAGAATAATTAATGAAATAACACTTATTTCTACGATAGGAATCAACCAAGTTTTGGCTAATGCCAAGGTGTCTTGATTTGCTGCAGGAATAACATAAGATGCGATTATCACACAAACAATAAGGAATGGAGCAATAGTAAGATTTGAAATATTTGTCTTCCTAACTAACAAGAAATACACCAAAGGAATGGTTATTATAAAGTCAATCGTAATGAATGTAGATAATGTATTTTGATCTGATGTAAATGCCGAAGAATTTAGCAAAAGTATTAATGCTAAAATTAGTGTAATAGGAATGATGAAAGCAATAGAATTGGCCTTTGAAAACGAAGTTTTACTTATCATATATCACACGTTTTATGTAATTACCTATAGGTCGTATATAATCTAATAAAGTTACTCTTTTTACATTTAAAACTTGAAAATGCACCACTTAGCTTAATTATTTGTTCTTACTTAGCCAAAGGTTTAGTTTCAAACTATTAAAATTATTGATATGAAATTTAAAATACTACTAGTATTGATTTTTGGTCTTACGTTTAATGTGGCTCAAGCCCAAGACTGGAAAATGTATCCATACGAACCAACTGGTCAAGTTGCTTTTCCTTTAGATGAAGGACGACACGCTTCAGAACCTATAGAATGGTGGTATTCTGCTGGTCATGTGGTAGGTCAAACCTCAGGAAAGAGTTACAGTTTTATGTATACGTTTTTCCATTTCCCACAATCTGGATTTGATGGTTTCAGAATTTTGAATATTACAGATGATGATACAGGAACATTTATTCAAGATATCAAACCTGTCAATTATACAACCTTATCTACAACGTCATTTGATATCGAAGCCGCTGTGTTTTTAGCTGGAACAGAATATTGGAGAAATACCGAAGATGTAAATAATATACCTATTCCTTTTGAATATGAACTCTTTGCTTCAACTGCTAATGCTGGACTTGATATTAGTTTTGAAACTCTAAAAAGACCTTTAATTGTTGGTGACGATGGTTATTTAGATCAAGGTGATACGAGTTATACGTATTACTATTCGCTAACCTCAAATGCTGTTGCAGGTTCTCTAACCTTTAATGGCGTTACTGAAGCGGTTATTGGTACAGGTTGGATAGACAGACAATACGGAAATTTCAATCCGTTTACTGGAGAACAATACGAATGGTTTAGTATGCAATTATCTAACGGAATGGATTTAAACCTATGGAATATTTTTACAACAGATAGACAAATTCCAAATAACGAAGAGTATAAAATTTTATCGGCTTATGTAGACGAAAGTACACAGTATACAACTGACGATTTTGAGATCGAACGATTAGCATTTAATTGTATGCCTGATGGCGAAATGTGTTATTCGAGTCAATGGCGATTAACGTCAACAGTTAACAATATCGATTTAACCATTACAACCTTACATGACAATACCGAAGTGTTATTACCATTTCGATTTTTTGAAGGTGCAACGTCAATCACAGGAACAGTTAATGGAGTAGGAGTTACGGGAATTGGATTCTCAGAATTATTACATGGTTATGAAGATCCAGAGCTTACAATAACGACTCCAATTGCAGGTGTTTACGATGCAAGTCTTCCAGTTACATGGACATTAAACAATCCTGATGATGGTCGACCAATTTTTTATGATTTAGAATACAGTATCGATAATCAAAATAATTTTAATCCGATAGTTTCTGGACTTACAGAACCTTCTTATTTATGGGAAACGCCTAGTATCTCAAACAATGATGATGTTTGGTTTAAAATAACAGCGTATTCTATTGATGGCACATTAACCAATACAATTATTAGTACGTCATCATCTTCAGCAACGTTATCCAATGAAGATTTGTTTAAAAGTATGATTAAGCTATATCCAAATCCAGTTGGTAATCAACTTAATCTTGATTTTAGTTTAGCTCAAACAGGTAGCTATAGTATTTTAGATATGAGTGGAAGACGCATTTCAAATGCTTCGTCTTTTAGTGGAACCTCTTTAAAAGTGCCAACAAAGGAATTATCAAATGGTGTTTATTTTATTTTGGTAAGCACGACTGAAGGTAAAGCGATATTTAGATTCCTTAAGTAGGATCTTCTTCCTTATCTATGCGATTGTCATCAAATGACGATGGTAATAAGTTAGGGATTAGCTTTGCAAATATTGGTAATAAAATAGCACCTCCTGGAAGCAAGAAAATGGCTAAACTAGGAATGGTTTTCAATACGTCAATGAGTTGAGCTTGTAGCTTTTTTTGTTCCTCTTTACTTAAATCGGAATGTGTAGATTTTGTGATAAGCAACATTAACTCCTTACTCTGTCTTACTTCTTTTATAATGCGTTTACTATTTCGTCTAATTAGTTTGGTCACTAAATGCGATGAGTTTTCGTAAAAACTTGAAATAGGGTTTTTATGCTGAAATAAAAGCACTTCCTTTTTGTGAGCTGTATGAAATTTGAAAACACATAAAATAGAATCCTGAATCTCACTAGTCTCAACCTCTAATCGTTTTGCCAATTGAATTAAGAATTGGTATTCGGTTTTTTCAAGGATTTCATCATCCCAAATGGACAAACTCATCAAGTCAATAAGATATTTTTTCTCGTTGGTATTGATGTCATAATCAGTATTGTAAATGAGATCTTCAATATCAACATCTAGATTAGGTAACGATGTCGACGCTTCAATGCCATCTATAATCTGTTTGTCATAATCTGTAATCTTAGACTTAGAATTTAGTGATTTGTACAAAGTACCAATAATGATACTCTCCAAATGCGCTGCGTATGATTTTGGTTCTATCGCATCTGCTAAAAAGCTATCAAAGGTTAATACATCAACAAACAACAAAGAATTGGTGATAGATTTATTGAAATTTCTGGTGATGATATTATCATCTATTTGAACTCTTTCGTGAATTAATCGCTCTAACATAGAGGTGTCACTTTTACCAATCACCAATTTATCCCAAAGCGATAAATCTGCCACTTCAAGCGACTTATAAAAGCTGAGTAAGGTTTCAATAAATTCGTTAGTTTTCACCGAACCTTTTCTAAAATAGTAGATGTGATACAATCCTGTGATGAGGTTGGCTTTTGCCAGTTCATCTTCAGAATATTTTAGTGTGCCATTAACATTCTCAGAGACGCCAACATTCACACCATAAATAAATCCATAGTCTTTCAAGCTAGAGTACAAGCTATGGTAATTCTCAAATGGAATTCCTTTCTTAGAAATTTGCGAGCAAAATTTTTCTATCCAGCCAGCAGTAGATGGATTCATACTTTAGTTTTAAAGACAGTGCAAAGTTAATTTTTTATCGGCTCGTTCAACGATTTTTATTTTAATTACAAATATTTAACAAAACCGCAATTGCACTTTTTACTAAAGTTTAAATAGTTTCTTGTTATCCAGTAATATGATAACCACCATCCACGTGTCTAATCTCTCCAGTAATTGAAAGATCTGGTCTAAAGAGGTGAATGATTTCATGAGCAAGATCCATAGGTTTGGCATTTCCTAAAGGACTCATTTTATTTGAAGTCTGCACATCTTCTTCGTTTAATGTGGCATTTCCTGCTTTACTTCCCATATATGGAGAAAAACGTAAGACATTCACTCGAATATCATGAGATCGTCCAAGCTCGTCTGCTAGCTCAACCGTTATTCTCTCTAAGGCAGCTTTTGCGATGCTAATATTTCGATACGGATGGAATGTAACCTTAGCGGCAGCAATGTAACTTAGAGAACAAATAGAAGCACCAGATTGTAGTACCTTATGTTTTAGTAAGTAATGCGTTAAACGTATAAGTGAATACGCTGATACATCCATAGTATCACAAAATTCGGCTTTGGTAACGTCTAGTAACGGTTTTACTTCTTTATTACGAATGGTTTTATCCATTGCAATGGCATGAAGGAATCCATTTAATTTGATGTTTTTTTCTGAAAGGCTACGTGCAAAAGAATCAATGTTATCATCTAGAGTAACATCGAGAATTTCAACTGATGAATCACCTAATTCTTCAGTGACAGCCTCCTTGAAGTCTTGAAAGTTTTTATTTAAAAATGCTTTGGCTTTTTCTGATAAGTTCTCATGATGCGAACTCACTCCAAGTCCAGTACAAACGACTTTTCCGCCTTGTTTAATAATCTCTTTGGCGACGTACATTGCAAGCGAATGTTTATCTGCGATACCAGTAATTAAGAATGTTGTATTTGAAAGCATAGTTTTTGTGTTAATGAAAATGACGGTTTGTATTTACCATTTGTATAAAGCTGTTCCCCAAGTCCAACCTGCACCAACGGCTGCGAATAATAGCAAATCTCCATTTTCAAATTGGTTGTTTTTTAAAGTCTCATCAAGAATTATAGGAATCGTTCCTCCTGAAGTATTTGCGTATCTGTCCATATTGGTTTTTACCTTTTCAAAAGGCAGATCAACACGTTTTGCAACTTCCTGAAGAATTTTTATACTTGGCTGATGAGGCAATAAGAATTTGATTTCGTCGACTGTTCGTTTGTTTTTTGAGAGTATTTCTTCAATGCATTTCGGAACCACGTCAATTGCAGTTTTATAAACTTCTTGACCATTCATTTGGAAATAGTGTCCTCCAGAATTGGTGGTATCTGCAGTCGCTGGTTTTTCAGATCCACCAGCAGGAATTGTAAAATGTTCTTTTCCGCTGCCATCAGTATGTAAAATAAAGTCAATAAATCCTTTATCTTCTGTAGTATCAGAAAGTACAATGGCACCTGCACCATCACCAAAAAACACAGCATCTCTTCGTGTCCAATCGGTTATGGTAGAAAACGTATCTGCACCAATCACGAGCACATTTTTATACATGCCAGACTTTATATATTGAACAGCAGTAGAGGTGGCAAATAAAGCACCAGAACACACAGCCGAAATATCAAAAGCGACCGCATTTGTAGCCTTTAATTTGTCTTGAACAAAACAAGCGCATGATGGCGCAAGTCTATCTGCAGTAGCTGTGGCTAAAATAATGAGATCAATATCATTAGGTGATAAATTGGCATCTTTAATGGCTAGTAATCCAGCTTCATAAGCTAAATCACTTGTGGTTTCGCCAGTTGAAATTCGACGTTCTTTAATACCAAGGTTTTCGAAAATCCATTTGTCTGATGATCCTACAGATTCAAAAAAGTCATTTTTGACAATATTTTTCGGAGCATAAGAACCAGTTCCTTTTATATATGCATTAATCATAGGCTAATTTTAGCCATCAAAATTCTATAATAATTAATAGAATAAACCCTAAAAATCAATTAGTTGGATATTATTGTGAGATGCATAAAAATGATATGCTCAAAAAACACATATGATAAAATGAGCTATATAAAGTCTCTCGAATTACAGTATTCGTAATTGAATTTTTCCCGATTGGATACATTTTTGCTCAATCTTGAGTCAAAATTAATGCTGTGAAGTGGTCTTGTGTTACCTTTTTCTTAGCTCGTCAAGTAATTGTTTTCGTTCGTTGGTCGATTCAGGATTTTTCAACCAAGCGTCGTATAAATCCTTTAGTCTTTTGCCATCAATTTCTAAGTCAGTTTTAAAATTGTAAGTCAAAAATGCATTCGGAATTCCAAACACATAGGTTCTAGGAAACACATTTAAATCGGTGATAACAGTTATTTCTGGGTAATCGTTAATTCGGTTTTGAAGTGGCAACAGCTTTGTTGTGATGCTATCGGTTACAAATACCTGAAGCGGCATCGCGTCTTTTTCTTTTAATTGGTAACTAAATAATGAATCGATTTCAATAGCTCTTTTTAGAATGTGAAGCGTATCTATTGCAGATGTATTTGGCATCGTAAGCAATTCATTGGTATTTGAGATATGATAGATCTGGTTTTGATTGTAGATGGACACACTCATTAAACTGCTATCATATTTCCATTTTAATTCAATGACATCCGTATTGATTTTAAGAAAGTCTATATACTGTGGTGATTCTGATATTATGGACTTTTGGATATCATCCTTTTTGTTTGGAAATTTTTCAATTAAATCCAATAGCATATTAGAGGTCACATCATATCGTACGCCTTGAATTGAATCTTGGGCACATAGAGTAGTGCTACTTATGAAGATGACACATAAGCCGATTGTTTTGAAAATGCTGTTCATTTTTTTCGGGCTAATACTAACATTCACGTTACTATTTACTTGATATTTTGTAAGCGATGAAGAATAGAAACAATCCAAGTATAGCATAAAAAATGCGTGACCCATTTCGTCCTAATATATTGACTAGAAACTCAGCCTTTCTGTTTTCGAAGAAAAAATCCCAATTAAGGATACTGGCTATAATTGAAAATGCACCAGCACCAATTGAAATGATTAAGGCAATCAGTTCTTTATTGTCTTCCATAGTAATTAAGCGTTGTTGTACAATTCTACTTCCCTTTCTTTAAGCGTTTTGCTGCTTTCTTTTCTTTAGGAGTTAGAGCTGCTTCTTTTTTTACGTTCTTTTTTGAGTCTTTACTTTTAGCCATGATCTGTTGTTTTAAGGTTTAGAAAACAAGTTAGTAAAATAAAGTTAGTACAGGCAGAACTAGTAATTAATTATTTAGCTGTAGGTAAATGCTGTCGTATTTCTAAACAAATTGTTAAAATCTGTTAACAATGGTTAATGACTGTAACATTTTTAAAATAGGGTCGTCTATAGAGTATAAACAATCAAATATCACAACCATGAGAACTTTAAACACAAACAGAATTACAGGAGCATCAAACAAAACGAAAAGCTTTGTTTGGAATACAAAAAGACGTTACAACTAAACACTATATATTAACCATCAATCAATAAATATCACAACCATGAGAACTTTAAACACAAACAGAATTACAGGAGCATCAAACAAAACGAAAAGCTTCGTTTGGAATACAAAAAGACGTTACAACTAAACAATACATATAAACCATCAATCAATACAATCACAATCATGAGAACTTTAAACACAAATAGAATTACAGCAACATCAAACAAATCAAAAGCTGTTGTTTGGAATACAAAAAGACGCTACAGTTAATAGCGAATACTATATAGATCACACATCAATCAAGATCATCAGTAAACACCCTTGTTAATTTATATTTTCAAGGGTTTTTATTTGCCTAGTAGTCAAAGAACAAGTAATTAATTATTTTGTTGTAGGTAAACACTCTCGTATTTCTAAATATATTGTTAAACTCTGTTAACAAGGGTTAATGACTGTAACATTTTTAAAATAGGGTCGTCTATAGAGTATAAACAATCAAATATCACAACCATGAGAACTTTAAACACAAACAGAATTACAGGAGCATCAAACAAAACGAAAAGCTTTGTTTGGAATACAAAAAGACGTTACAACTAAACACTATATATTAACCATCAATCAATAAATATCACAACCATGAGAACTTTAAACACAAACAGAATTACAGGAGCATCAAACAAAACGAAAAGCTTTGTTTGGAATACAAAAAGACGTTACAACTAAACAATACATATAAACCATCAATCAATAAAAATCACAATCATGAGAACTTTAAACACAAATAGAATTACAGCAACATCAAACAAATCAAAAGCTGTTGTTTGGAATACAAAAAGACGCTACAGTTAATAGCGAATACTATATAGATCACACATCAATCAAGATCATCAGTAAACACCCTTGTTAATTTATATTTTCAAGGGTTTTTATTTGCCTAGTAGTCATAGAACAAGTAATTAATTATTTTGTTGTAGGTAAACACTCTCGTATTTCTAAATATATTGTTAAACTCTGTTAACAAGGGTTAACGACTGTAACATTTTTAAAATAGGGTCGTCTATAGAGTATAAACAATCAAATATCACAACCATGAGAACTTTAAACACAAACAGAATTACAGGAGCATCAAATAAAACGAAAAGCTTCGTTTGGAATACAAAAAGACGTTACAACTAAACACTATATATTAACCATCAATCAATACAATCACAATCATGAGAACTTTAAACACAAATAGAATTACAGGAGCATCAAACAAAACGAAAAGTTTCGTTTGGAATACAAAAAGACGTTACAACTAAACACTATATATTAACCATCAATCAATACAATCACAATCATGAGAACTTTAAACACAAATAGAATTACAGCAACATCAAACAAATCAAAAGCAGTTGTTTGGAATACAAAAAGACGCTACAGTTAATAGCGAATACTATATAGATCAGACATCAATCAAGATCATCAGTAAACACCCTTGTTAATTTATATTTTCAAGGGTTTTTATTTGCCTAGTATTTATAGAATCCTTAATTAATTATAGACCTTGTAAGAGCCAGTTATTCTTTTCTCCATTTTTTAATTACTTCACTAAAAGTAATTTCTTTCCATTCTTTTTCCCATTGTTTATGAAATTTTATACTTTCAGATTTTGGCTCTGGGTCTGGCATTTCCATTTTTACAATTGCAGGCATTGGTGTTGCATCACCAACAATTAAACATTCTCCAGCAGATAAAGTTGGTAAAATATCAGTTATTGAGTTTGCATTGTTTGGTAAAAGACCTTTTATATAATTTTGGTCGCTAATATTTGTCAACCTAAGCGCAACAAAGTTATTGCATTGAGAAAAAATTGTATCAGAAACTTCTGAAGGTCTTTGACTAACAACCATTAAACTTAAACCATATTTTCGTCCTTCTTTTGCAATACGCTCAATTGATTTTTTAGACGATTTATATTCAGCACCACCAGATTTAGGAATATAATTATGTGCTTCTTCACAAACAATTAAGAAAGGAATATCATTTAATTCACCTTTGCTGTGCTTTAGTTTAGAATAATGAAAGGCAAAATCAAAAACCAACCTTGAGATTAAACTTACGGTAATGCTTAAAACTTCAAAAGGAACTCCACTTAAATCAATTATTGTGATATTAGATTTTTCCAAATAGCCTAAAAACTGCATTAAAATGTCTTTAAAATCACTTGTTTTGTATAATGAACCACCAGTTTTAATAGGTTTAAGTAAAAAGTCTAATCTTTTATCATTTATTTTGGTCTCTAATCTTGATAAAAAACGATTGAATTCGCCATTAAATGCACCATTACTTGCTTTAGTTGCTTTAGCAGTTGAAGTTGATATAAAACTTAATTCTTTATCAAAATATGTAGTAATATCATCTATTAAAGTACCATCATTTAATTTTGGTTTCTGTTCTTCAGATTCTATCTTATTTATAACTTCATTATTCATATTGAAAATGTAATTATATACTTCTTGAATACTAAAATAAACAGGCGTGTCATAATTTACTTTTGTCAATGTTGAATTATGCTTTTCTTTGTTTAGTATTACTGCCTTTTTAAATTGTGAAACTTGATTATGTGAATTTTGTTCGTTGCTTTCAATAAATAATGCTTCTAATTCTTCTGAGTTCATTAACCAATATGGGAGTTTCAATTTATCAACATCAAGAGAGTTTAAATTGAATTTTTCGTCATCTTCAATTTCAAATGCTGATTTGTATTCAGAATGAATATCAAAAATTATTACGTGTGCATTTTTTTGTTTTCCTTTATTTAAATTAGCTTTTTTATTTATTCCAACAACATCTTGTAAAATTTTTGCAACTGTGCAAGACTTTCCAGAACCAGTAGAACCTACAACAGCAATATGCTTACTAAAAAATCTATTTCCGTTTATGTGTAGTTTTATATCTCTATTTTGTATTAATTGCCCTAACTCAAATGAATAATTACTGTCTTTACTAAATATTTTATTCATTACTTCCTTGTCAATAATGAATACTTCTTCTGTTGGTGATGGCAGAATTGAACTTCCTTGTTTGAAATCTTCAAAAAACACTCCTATTGGTTGAGAGTTTATTAGGTATTTTCCATTTTCATCATTGATTTTTATGCTTTGAATAACACAAATCACAAAATTATGATTTCCTTCTTTGACCTGTAAATACTTTCCAATCTGTATTGCTTCTTTGTTGGCTTCAAAAACCTCATCATTATCAATTTTTATTAAAATTGAATTTGTAGAACTTTCAATTACTGATCCTATTTTCATTAAGTCTTTTTCTTCCATCTTATTTATAATTTTCTGATAGCAATAATAGATATTGAAGTTCCTTGAAATCTTCAATTTCAATATATTCGGTATTAATATCTTGTTTATCGATTTCCTTGAAATCTCTTTTCCCTACAATAAATAGGTCATCAGATTTTTCGCTATTTATTGCTTTTGATGTTTCATCTGAGTAACCACAAATTCGTATATCAAACTCTTTCCAACTTTGATTTTGTATTGTTTTAGGTTCTTTTAGAAATTCAATTTGAAAAAAGGTTGTACCTTTTATTCCATTTTCAAAACTCACCCCTTTTTGATGTAATCTACTTTCAATATTAGATAATAGTGATATGTTTTCTGTTTTTATACAGAAAATAGGTGTCTTATTGTGAAGTTTGATTTTATAATGATATTTACTAATATAGTTTGATATGAATTTTACAATTTCATTTTCAAAATTGATTATACTTTTTTCGTTAAAAATAAAATATCTTAATCTGTGATTTTTTTGAAGATTTGGTTTTAATTGGATTCTTCTTTTTTTTAAAAGATTTTCGTAAGATGTTAATTCTCTTGTCCATCTTGAAATTGCCGTTTTCTTATGCTTTTCTAAATCTCTAATAAAATCTGTATTTATTATTTTTCTATCTTCAGAATTGTGTAAAATACTCTTATTTGCAATAACTTGAATTGCATTTGGGTAGAACAAATCATTTATATCTTCTGTAGAAAAACTGCTCTTTTCTTTTATTAACTTTTTTATTTCATTGATTAAATCATCAAACGATTGACCTATCACAAAACTAAACTTCTTAGGTTTTAGAAAATCATCAATATTTATTGATAAATCTAAATCAGTTGCAGAATTGTAATAATCTATTATTTGTTTTTTTTCTGTACCATTTAATTTGGATTTTAAGAGAAGCTTTATTATTGCATCATCCTTTGGTGGTATTATTGTCGAAATATATTTTAGGTAACTTTTATCTTTTGATTTTAATATAGTTTCAATATTTTTTTTAGTAATTTTTTTTTCACCAATTTTTTCATCTGAAAAATGTGCATAAAGAATATACTGTATGTCTTTATCTTTATTTTTTGAATAATGAACCAACATTTGCAAAATTGGTTTTGAAATGTCGGATAAATTATATTTCTCTTTTGTTTCGTGATATTTACATTGAATTGCTTTTGTTATACCATCTGAATTAACATCTATATCTTCTATAATTCCTTCTACGGTTATTTCAGTTCCATTAGGTTCAGAGAATACCTGTTCAAGGGTTTTATTAAATTGATAAATGAATCCTTTTATTGTGTAATCTGCTTCTCTGCTCATAGTATACTCTAATTTGTTCTAACGTGTTTGCGTATGGTTTCGTTGCTTGAGGACTAAGTTTGCAACTAAGCAGAAACCCATTGTTCAGTAGCAAAGAAATTTCGTAATTTATGTTTACTAATTAATTTTCCTCTCTTGAATGCCAATACTCATCGTTGTTTGGATTTAATTGGTCAGAGTGATTGTCCAAATCTTCTTGTGTTGGGTCATCTTTAAATCTTTTCATGTTTAGGTTATTTTGATTAGGTTAAACTTAAATTTCATTTATATTTTTTACATTCGAGTACACACAGGACCAGCAATTAATTATACACGGTGTTGTAAGCAGTTTTTTATCCAAGTGTAATCCAATTCGAATTAGTAAGATTTGCAAAAATTTTGATTAAAATATAGCTTTTACTTTCCTTGCTGATTTCCATTTCTACGATACTTTCATATCTAAATAGGATTTCATTTGCTATATAATTAGACTTTCTACTTTTACTTGATATTTCTATTATACTTTGCTCTAATTGAATTAAATTTTCATTTTCATTATTCTTTTCATTGTTGTTTTTTTTAATTGCATTATTAATCTCATTAAAGAAATATTCATCCTCAATTCTTTGTGGTTTTGAGCAAGCAATACCATTTGAACCAGAACAATCATAAACCCATTTATAATGCCCATTTAATCTTTCTGCTCTAACAAAAGTTGAATTTTCTACCAGAGTATTATTTCTAGTATTGGTATATAAATCATTTGCTAAATGGAACGCAGGACTTGCATAGGCAACAAATGCACGATTATTTAATTTTCGAGCCAATTGCATTAATAATTCCTGTTGGTGTTTCTTAATTCCAAATCGCCAATATGGACTTCTTAATCCAAGAGCTTTTAAATTGCGAGGTCTATTTTTTAACCCTTCAGGTCTTTTAATTTGTAAAAAAAGGTTAAGACTAAAATCTGGAAGTTTTCTTTTACGTTTTATTTTTCTCCATACATACCCAAAATTATAATCAGATAGAATAACACTATTTGGATAATCAAAATGACCAATAGTTTTCCAAAAATCAGGTCTTAAAACTTCTAAAGAAGTATCAATCCCAAAGTTTCCTTCAAACACTTGACCTGGTGACCACATATTGTTAGATTCCATCATTAGCTGATGAATTAAGGGACTTTCATATTCTTTTTCTTCAAATTCTGCTTCCATTCGGTAAATTGCTTACAACTCGTTATATGCGGAAAGATATACTCATTATCCAGAGCTACATTACGGATAGCCGTAACTTATGTTTGTTTTTATTCATATTGGTACGTTGTCACTGTTTTATAAATATCTGCTGTTGACGTCCGTGTAATAGTTTCTGTTTGTTTCAGTATATAATCATTAGCATCAAATTCGTAACTAAATGTTCCTGTTACTGAAACGTTTAAAACAAAATGATAGGCATGGTAATCTGAAACATAGTTTTCACTTATTTTAGTAGCTCTTTGTTGACCTAAACCAAATTGAGTATTAAGCGCACTATTATTTTTCCATTCACTCCCAAATAAATATTGACTATATCTGTATTCTTTAGAACTAGTCTTGTTTAAATAGTTGTATGTTTCTTCGTATGTCGTGTTATTATCTGCATTATTTTTAGTTTGCTTAGTCAAATTATTATTTACATATTCAAATAGTCTTTGATCTACAAGATCGTTATCACTATTAAATAGTTTGTCTTCTATCATGAAATTGTCGCTATTTAGTGTGATGGTGTTTGCATGAAATCCGCCATCACTCCAAGAATTTTCAGATTGAATTACGTTTCCATTATAGACAAAGTCTTTTTGGCGACTCACAGTAATCGGGTTATTTGGACTAGGAATTACTTTTTTTTGTATTAATTGATTAAAGCTATTGTAAGCATAGGTTATTGTCCATTCCAAATTATTATTGGCGTCAAATTCTAAAATTCTTGAGATTAAACCTCTCTCATAATAGATGTCATCATAACTACCGTTAGAATGTTGAATGTTAATTAATTTATCGTAATAAAAATTAAATTTTGAACTAGCAGTTGGCGTGTTATTAGTGTAATAATCTTCGGTTATTGAAACTAAATCTTTTGTGGTGTTCGAAACTTTACCATTATTATCATCATCATCAGAACTACAAGATGATAGTATTAATAAAAGTGACATGATAAGTAGTGCATTCAGTTTTTTCATTGGGTAAAATTTGATTTAAATTGTTTGAAACTGCTTATGTACGGAAAAGTACACACATTATCCTTAGCTATATTACGGATAGCCGGAACTTTTGTTCAACGTAAATTTATAACAAATACCAATACTTTATATACGTAGAAACTACGTATATTTTAATACATAATGCGTCTAAATAGATCGTGGTTATTACACATGTTATTGTGAAAGGTTAATTTATTTTCTGTGTATTGACCTTCTGGTTTTTTATGGTATTGTCTATTTTATTATACCCTAAGTATTGTGGTGTAATAATAGTTTCTTTATCATAAATATGAGATTTTATAGTAGCTACAGCTTGAAGTGCAACAGATATTGAGGAAGGTGATAAATCTGTAGTAGTAGGAATTATACCATTTATTTTTGGTGAACTTATTCCTGTAACTCTCACTTCTAAAGAGCCTTCAATTTTATTAGTATTTGCAGTCAAACCAAATGGACTTGATAAATTAATTCCAGCTTTTTTCGTTTTTACTTTTGCAACCATTCGCACTCCAATTCCCACTAAAACAGATTCTGCTTCCTCTCCTGTTCCATAAACTAAAGTTTGTGTTTGAGAATAGTCATAAATAACTTGATATACTTTGTTCTTTCCCGAAATACCAATGCCTAATACTTTTAATTCGCCATTATGCTCCACTTCATACACAGTTACATTAGAAACAATATTTGGCAATGAACGTAATAAGGTTTTGTCATTTTTTAAATCTGAAATATCCATTACTTCTTGAAACAAACTGTCATTGACATAAGTGATTTCTCCATAGTAATGTTGAGGGACTGTAAGTGCAATATAATCTGAAGTAAATATTTCTACTTGAGCATTCATGGTTTGCGCTATACATGCTAAAACAATCAATAAACAATTAAATTTTTTCATAATACTTGGTTTTAGGTTGTTACTACTAGTTTTATAATGGGAAAATTACCAATAGTAAGCGCTAAAAACCATACCCAACAAAGGGTATATTATACAAAAAGAGCTATAACATTACGCTATAGCTCTTTTTGAAAATTATTTTTTAGTGTATTATTCTATAATACCACCACAACTTACTCTAGCACCAGCAGCACCAGATGGTTGAGAAGTAAAGTCATCAACACCTTGGTGTACGATGATCGCTTTTCCTAAAATATCTTTGGTCGCGTCACCACAACCTATACACCATTCGTCAGTAATTTTAGTGATGGTACCACGACCATCGCTATTTGCTGTAAAGTTTCCAATATCACCTTTGTGATATCCTTTTGCATCTGCCCATTTTCCGTGTGGCTGTGCAGTAGGATTCCAATGGCCTCCAGAAGATTTTCCGTCGTCAGAAGAACAATCGGCTTTGTCATGAATATGAATCGCATGCTCTCCAGGAGTTAATTTACTCAAAACAGCAATCATAGTTACGATGCCACCTTCTTGTGTGAATACAATATTACCAGTCGCAGTACTTCCACTTTTTGAGTCTAAACTCATAGCTACTTTTCGTGTTTCAGAATAATAGGCTGGCTTTTCTTTTACTTCAGTTAATACAGGCGTTTTTGTTGCAGCTTCAGTTGCTACTTCTGTAGCAGCCTCTTCTACAACCGTTTCTGTTTCTTTTTTATCGCTTTTACAGGATACAAATAGACATGTTGCCATTATTGCTAGTCCTAAAATTTTGTGTTTCATCATTTAGTGTTTAAGTCGTTAATTCAATTTGAAAGATACTGATTATTTAATTCGCACTAAAATTATTTTTTGTTTAAATATTGGTATGATAAATGTCATTTTTATTGCCATATCTAGACCTTACCTTTGACTAATAATTAAAGGTTTATTTGCCATTAATGGTGAATAATTATAACACAAACACTAAATTTTAAATCATGAAAAAAATAATCGTACCAATTGATTTTTCTCAATATTCTGAATTTGCACTTGAAACTGCTGCAATTATGGCAAAGAAAAATGATGCCGAAATAATTGCATTACATATGTTAGAAATGTCTACCAATATGCTAGTAGATTCTGGAGATGACCAACAAATGCAAACGGTATTCTTTTTGAAACTTGCTGAAAAGAAATTTAATGAGTTTCTAGAAAGAGACTATTTAAAAGACGTGAAAGTCACACCTGTTGTAAAACACTTTAAAGTGTTTCGCGAAGTCAATGATGTAGCTACAGAACACAATGCAGATTTAATTGTGATGGGTTCTCATGGCGCTAGTGGTCTTTCCGAAATTTTTGTAGGATCAAATACCGAAAAGGTAGTAAGACATTCTGTTGTTCCTGTGCTTATCGTTAAGCAAAAACCAGTGAATGTTCAGTTTGAAACTGTTGTTTTCGCTTGTGATTTTTCAGAAGCAATGATTGAACCTTACGTGAAAGCATGTCAGTTTTTTGAAAATTCAAATTCTAACTTGAAACTCTTATATGTAAACTTACCAGGAGAGCGTTTTAAAAACTCTGCTGAAATGGAATCTACAGTAGCGAAGTTTCTAGAAAAGGTTGATGGTAATTTAAATAAGATAAATGACATCCATTACATTTCAGATTATACAGTTGAAGATGGTGTACTAGCATTTGCTAATCTTATTGGAGCTGATTTAATTGCTGTACCAACGCATGGACGACGAGGGATTTCTCATTTCTTTAGCGGAAGTATAGGTGAAGATATTGCGAATCATTCTACCTTACCAGTGATTACATTTAAAATATAAATACATAAAGTAAGCGCATAAAAAAAGAGTTAGGAAACTAACTCTTTTTTTAATGTTTAACGGTTAAGGTTTAAAATTGTTCAATCAAAAAGTTGATTAAATCTGTACTGGTTACAATACCTACAAGTTCACCATTGTCTACAACAGGTAGGGCATGAAACTCATTTTTAGTTATTATTCCTGCAACCTCCTTAATGCTCGTTTCTGAATTTACAGTCACTACATTTTTAGACATCACTTGATCAATTGTAAACATATTGTATACAACAGTATCGACTTCTGTTTCATCTTCATTTAATGCATCAGCAAAACTAATTCGTAATAAATCAGTATAGCTTAACATTCCAATAATAACGTCTCCTGATACGACAGGAATATGTCTAATATGGTGTTGTTTGAATAGTGTTTCGGCAGTCTCTAAATCGTCTGTTCTATTTACTGCAATAATATCTTTGGTCATTATAGTTGACACTGGCATACGCTTTCTCATAATGGTTTAGGTTTTAATTTCTATACTAAAGATACCCATATACGCTACTCGAAACTATGATAAAAGTCATAATTCCTGCGTACCTAATACATTAACTTTGAGATATTGTATCAATACTATGGGATCACAATCGGTAATACCAATAACAACTAATGCTCAGAGAAAGCAGTTTATAAATCATTTGCTAAATGATATAGAAGCGCTGGACATGATGATTAAATCTGATGCCTTCGAAAAAGGGGTTCAGCGTATTGGTGCCGAACAAGAACTTTGTATTGTAGATAAGTATTACAGACCTTCCTTTAATGCCTTAGAAATTTTAGAAAAAATTAATGACCCTCACTTTACTACAGAGTTGGGTCTTTTTAATGTAGAGGCTAACCTTGATCCTCTAGTCTTAAAGGAAAACTGCTTTACACAATTAGAAAAAGACCTCTGTGATTTAATTGATAAAGCACACCAAGCTGCGGAAGCTATAGATTATAACAAAATCATTCTTACCGGAATTTTACCAACGTTTAAACGAAAGGATCTTGTGTTTGAAAACATGACGCCTCACCAACGTTATAAAGTGCTCAATGATGTAATGAAGAAGGTGAGAGGTAACGATTTTAGAGTGAAAGTAAGAGGTGTAGACGAGCTGATTCTAGATCACGAATCTATTTTATTTGAAGCTTGTAATACCAGCTTTCAAGTCCACCTCCAAATTGATTTAGAGAATATTGTAGATCAGTATAATTGGTCGCAAGCAATTGCTGGACCTGTATTATCTGTGATGACGAATTCGCCAATGCTTTTAGGACGAGAGTTGTGGAGTGAAACGCGAATTGCTTTATTTCAGCAGAGTATAGATTTAAGAAACACGTCTCAATTACTAAGAGAACAAAAAGCGCGAGTAAACTTCGGAAACAATTGGATTAAAGATTCTATTTTAGAAGTGTTTACAGATGACGTTGCACGATATGCACCTTTAGTGACTGCCGATTTATCTGGCAATCCTATTGATGATTTAAAAAACGGAATTAAACCAGATCTTAAAGCGATTGGCTTACATAATGGAACCTTGTACAAATGGAATAGAGTCTGTTATGGTGTTCATAAAAATGTCGCACATCTACGTATTGAAAATAGATACATTCCTTCTGGTCCAAGCATAAAAGATGAAATTGCTAACGCGATGTTTTGGGTTGGTACCATGTTAGGAATGCCAGACGATTGTAAATCGATTTGGAAACGCATGGAATTTAAAGATGCCAAAGGAAATTTTATCAAAGCAGCACGAACTGGTTTGGATACCTATTTCAATTGGTTTGGTAGTGGTATTTCAGCAAAGAAATTGATAAAACTTGTCTTGTTGCCAATGGCTCACGACGGGCTTTTAAAAGCGAATGTAGATCTAAAAGATATTGAGTTTTATCTCAATATCATCAAAGAACGTGTTGATAAAAATACAACTGGTAGCAAGTGGTTAGTAAGAAGTAGTAGAATGCTACAAGAAACGGTTTCTAGAGAAGAGGCCAATATATTATTAGCCTATCACATGCATAAAAACCAGCAGGAAAATTTACCTGTTAGTAAATGGGAATTAGCGAAACCTTTAGCGAGGAAAGACGCAAATTCTAGTAATAAAGTACATAAGGTAATGTCTACTCAGATTTTTACAGTTCATGAAAATGATTCAGTGCGCCTTATTAAAAACATCATGCTTTGGAAAGATATTCATCACATTCCTGTGATTAATACGAATCATAAAATCGTTGGAATTATTTCAGCAAGTGATATTTCTGATTTGGATAAGTTTGATGATTACTCTGCATCTCAAGTGATGCAAAAAGAAATTAAAACTGCAATTCCAGACATGCTTATTGAAGATGCTAAGTCTTTAATGATTGAACATAAAATACGCTGTTTACCAATTGTTGATCATAATGAATTAGTAGGCATAATTACCAAAACAGATTTAGAAAAAATTAATTTATAGCCATGATAAAAGAAGCTACCAAACCCTTAACCTATATGGTTAAAGATAGAATTTTCTATAGCCAGAATAATGATGTCAATGGCACTACAGTAATATGTGTTGGTGGTATTCATGGTAATGAACCAGCAGGTGTTTATGGTTTGCAAAAAGTGATTAGTGATATTATCGTAAATAATATTACCATTAAAGGTAATTTTTATGCCTTACTAGGTAATATGAATGCTTTGAAAACGAGCATGCGTTATAAAGACTTTGACCTTAATAGGCTATGGACAAAAGATGAAATCGAGTCCTTAGATGATGACGATGATTTTTTTGAGTTTGAAGAGAAGAAAGAACAGCATGAATTATATAATACTATTAAAGATATTTGTAATACTAATAATGGTGAT
The DNA here is from genome assembly GCF_000797465.1 of Psychroserpens jangbogonensis. GTDB lineage: Bacteria > Bacteroidota > Bacteroidia > Flavobacteriales > Flavobacteriaceae > Psychroserpens > Psychroserpens jangbogonensis. The sequence continues at coordinate 72,711 of NZ_JSWG01000015.1, forward strand.
TTTGTATTTGTAGATTTACATACCACATCGTCTCCAACAGTTCCTTTTATAACCATTAGTGACTCACTTAATAATAGAGGTTTAGCCAATAAGTTTAATATTCCTATTGTTTTGGGTATTGAAGAATATTTAGATGGACCATTGCTGTCTTATATCAACGAATTTGGTCATATATCTGTAGGTTTTGAAGCTGGTCAGCACGATGATGAAAATTCTATATTGTATTGTGAAGCTTTTGTTTGGATGGTTATGGAAAAACTAGGCATGGTATCAAAAGACCAATTTGCCTATAAAAGTTCGAATAGATTACTGACCATTGAAAATGGTTTTTACGAAATTATTTATAGACATTCTTTATCTGAATCTAATCAGTTTAAGATGAAACCTGGTTTCAAGAATTTCAAACCTGTAATGAAACATCAATCTCTAGCTTATAATGGTAGTAGCGAAGTGAAAAGCCCATTTACCGGATTGATTTTTATGCCATTGTATCAAAAGCAAGGTGAGGATGGCTTTTTTGTAGTTCGGAAATTATCCAAGTTCTGGCTAATACTATCTAAAGTATTGAGAAGTTTGAAGTTCCATCAATTTTTAAGACTACTTCCTGGTATTAACAAACATCCAGAAAATGATTATTGTCTCGTTGCAAACCGAAGAATAGCGTTGTTTTTAACGACTAAAATATTTCATTTATTCGGCTATAGAAAGAAGATTATTATAGAGGATAAAATTCACTTTATAAAACGTGACCGAAAAGTAACGCCTTTTAGTTAACGCTTATTTTCGTCGCTTTTTCCCAGTGATGTCTTCAATATTTATTACAAATACAATTGGAATATCATTCTTAGCAATTTTTGCTGAAAACTCACTGATAAAGTTCAAATCTCTGTGCTCCTTATTCATTATAATATCTTTGATTCCTAATGAGAAATCATGGAGTAATGCCTTCGCTGTACTGCCATCAAATTCTTCATAACTGCCATGTATAGCTATAGATTTCCACTGGTTTACAGAATCAATTTCTGAAACTTCCATTGTAATTGGCGCATGTTTACGCATGGCAATAATTTTATGGCCTTCACCAGAATAACAAATTATTCTATTGTCTTTATAGAAATACGTAATAGGAATGACATAAGGTCTGTTTCTATAGATATAAGCTAAATGACCAATGTAGTTGTGTCTTAAAACAATTTCGCATTCTTCTCTGTCTAAACTCTTAATCATCGTATTAAAGTTTTAAATTAATGTTCTGCTGTGGAATATCATTAAAGGTAATTTGATAACCTTACTTAATTCTATAGTTGGCGACTCCGTAAAGAATCGTTTTATAAAGGATTTATCATGAACAATTAAGCCAGTCATATCAATTGCATTCGATTTGAGATAATTGGTTACGGCTTGATAAAATGTAGATTCTTCTTCAACAGAATACTTACAATTAAACTTATCTAGTCGATCTTGATCACTGGTAATGCTATTGGTAGTTTCGTTTTTAGCGCATACTCTCAAGACATGTAGTTTGAGTTCATATTTTTTAGTGAAGTCGCTTATGATGTCTAACTGTTCACTTGGTACGTTGTCATCAAACTGTAAAGGCAATAAGAAATTAGAGATGGGTTTAAACGTATAGTCATTTGGTACAACCAGCGTTTTACACATGACTTGTCTAATCACATTAATGGCATTGCTACCAAAAACCACTTCTTTCGCACCTGTTGCTCCATTAGATCCCATAACAACATAATCAATGTTATTACGTTTTACGGCTTGGTTGATTGCATCTGTAAACACATCAAAATCAACAATAATTTCGAATTTATGATTTGGGTTATGATACGTTTGTTTTAATTCGTCTACAAGTGCATTTAGTTTTTGCTTAGGAATTTTTGTAAATGAATCATAGATACTTTCCGTAGGAGAGATCATCAAATCGTCAGAAATAAATGTCCCAGCTTTATGCACATTCATGACATGAAAAACACATGTTTTAGATTCGAAAAAGCGCATAGCATAATGGATGGCATTAGTTGCGCAATTGGAAAAGTCTGTAAGTAATAGAATAGTTTTCATTTGTGTTGTTCCTATTAACTAAAGTTACAGAAATACACGGTAAAGAACTATGACGAATGTCAGTTTAATATTTAGAATAAATAAAGTCTAATGACAATCTACAGCACTAGTAGCAACGTCAACAATTGGAGAAGGAGAGAGGTAAGGTATGCCTAATCCCATACCACGAATAATGAAAAGTAAACCGATTATGACAACAAACACAGGAATGGCTTTTTGAATGCGTTGTTTAACTTTTGAATTTAAAAACTTCCCTAAATAAATAGCAGTCGTCATCAACGGAATGGTTCCTACACCAAATAGCATCATGTATAAGCCGCTCTCTAAAGCATTTGGCATAGTTAACGATGCAAAAACAGCCATATATACCAAACCACATGGCAAAAATCCATTTAGAAAGCCTATCGTTAAAAACGTATCTGCAGTTTTCTTTTTTAAAGCTTTACCTAATGATGATTTTACTTTTGAAATGACTTTATATAAAGGTTTAGAAAAATTGTATTTATTAAAAGTTTGAACAGGAATAAGGACGACAATAATCATTAAGATTCCAATAATAATAGATAGTTGCTGTTGTATTCCGAAGATGTAGAGACTTTTACCAATAAGCCCAAAGCCGAAACCTATTAACGCATAAGCTAATAATCGACCTAAGTGATACGTTAAAATTTGAGAGATTTTTCTAAAGGAGTTACTTCTGTCTACAGGTAGCATAAAGGCAATAGGACCACACATTCCAACACAATGGAAACTACCTAATAAACCAAATATGATTGCAGACCAAAGCACTTAGTAGACAATTTCTTTTTTGTACAGATACGATTTTCCGTTATATTGCCAATCAACTTTAATGTTCCAACGACCATCTAGCAAACGTTTGTCAGGTATGAGCAAATTGTGATTAGACAATGAAATCGAAGTTTCAAAGTCCACTTGTTTGTTAGATGGTCTATATAGGAACACTTTTCCTTTAATTTCGTCAGCTTTAAGCTGTTCTGGAAAAATAATTTCTAAACCTTCAGACGTTTTTTCCCAAGTAATATCTGAAGCTAAGTTTTGAGAGTTTTCCTCTTTATTAATGTCGTTTTGATATTCTAGTTCAGCTTTATAATAATCTTCTGTAACTAAGTCATGATCGTATTTATCGTTCGTGTTCATGCGTATAACGAAGAACATAATAAAGCTTATAAAGCCTATAAATGCTAATACAACTCCTGTTCCCCAATTTATTTTCATAACCTTATGACTTTTAATTATAACTTCTAGGAGCCAAAAAATTAACGGTTGTCGTTTCGATGAGAAGGTCACCACTATAGACTTCAATCATTAATTTATTCTTATCTCCTTTTAATTCGCTTTTATCAATTTCTATAAATAAAGTACCTTCTGCTAATCCTTGTTCAGGAACTTCTACTTCACCTGTATTAGAAACCAATTTAATCTCTCCTTTATAACTACGTAATTTAAAATTGACATCTTCAATCTTCTGTGTAGTTTTATTAATGAGTTTATAGGTAAAGACATTACTTATTACGGTTTCACCTTTGTGCTCATAGAGTTGTCCTGGTAATCGTAATACTCTTGCTTCAACATCATTTCTTAAGAGTAACATCCCAATTAATACACCAGTGAGAATGACTAAAACGGCTGTATATCCTTTTAATCTTGGAGAAAATTCAAATTTCTCATTTTTCTCAATATTTTCTTCACTCGCATATCTAATCAATCCTTTAGGAAGATTAATGCTTTCCATAATGTGATCACATTCATCAATACAAGCTGTACAGTTGACACATTCTAATTGTGTTCCGTTTCTAATGTCTATTCCAGTCGGACAAACATTTACACATTGTAAACAATCAATACAATCTCCATGACCAAGCTCTGCGCGATCTTCGTTTTTTCTAAATTTCTTTCTTCCGTTTTCACTTTCACCACGTTTATGATCGTAAGCGACAACGATAGATTTGTTGTCTAAAAGAACACCTTGCAGTCTTCCGTAAGGACAAGCGATGATACACACTTGTTCTCTAAACCACGCAAATACAAAATAGAAAACTCCAGTGAAAATAATCAACGGAAACAAAGTGCCTAAATGCTCAAATGGTCCGTCAATGATATATCTTAATAGTTTGTCGCTTCCAATTATATACGCTAGAAATATATTAGCGATTAAAAAGGATATGACTAAAAAGATAAACCATTTTAAGACACGCTTCTTAATTTTTTCGGCGTTCCATTTTTGTCGTTGTAATTTTCGTTGTTTATTTCTATCTCCATCAATCCAGTATTCTATTCTTCGGAATACCATTTCCATAAATATAGTTTGCGGACAAATCCATCCACAAAAAATACGACCAAAACCTACTGTAAATAATGTAATAAAAATCACACCAATCAACATAGATATCACAAACAGGTGAAAATCCTGAGGCCAAAATGGGAAACCAAATATGTTAAAACGTCGTTCTAGCACATTGAACATTAAAAACTGATTCCCGTTTATTTTAATGAATGGTGCAGCAAAAAGAAAGGCTAATAATACATAGCTTACAATTTTGCGTTTTTCATAAAACCATCCACTAGGTTTTTTAGGAAATACCCAAGCACGATTACCATCTTCATTGATTGTGCCAATGGAATCTCTAAAAGTTTCGTTTTCTGGGGTGTTCATGATAATCTTATTTTGAGGCTTAGCAGATATTAATCTGTAAAGTCAATAAAAAATTAATCTTCTATTATTTCTTCAACTGGTGCATTTTCATCTACCCAAATATCACCTTCGGCAGCTTTTGGTTCAGCAGGTGTTGTACCTTCAAATTGAAGTACATAACTAGAGATTTGCGCCATTTCAGAAGGTTTCAAACTTTGTTTCCAAGCAATCATACCTTTTCCGTCACGACCACCTTCAGAAATTGTTTTAAAGACGTTTTTAATTCCACCACCTAAAATCCAATTTTTATCTGTTAAGTTGGGACCAATTCCACCTCCACCATCAGCTTTATGACAAGCGACACAGTTCAAATCAAACAGTTTCTGTCCAGCTTTTAAATCACCAGCATCAGTTAATAGTTCAACTGTATTAAAGTCAACTAAATCTTTAGCAGTTTTCTTATATTCTTCAATATCAAGTTTTGCTTGTACTAAATCAGATTCTAGCTCATCATATTGGTTTTCACCATTAAGGACATGAAAACGAACCAAATAAACCGCTGCAAAAACAATACTTGCATAGAATCCATAGATCCACCATGGCGGAAGATTGTTATCTAATTCTTTAATGCCATCATAGTTATGATCTAAAATGATTTCATGTTCTTCTGCCATAGGTTTTGTACCTACTAACTTATTATAAGTTTCATCAATCCAAGTAATTAATGCTGGAGTTTTAGACTTTTTAGCATCAAATCTTGCTTTAGATTCTTCATCTAAACTTTGATATAATACATTTTTTATTGAAGACACTATAGCTTCAATAGCAATGATTATTAATAGTACTAATACTAAGAATAATAGTACCATTGGTTCTTCAATAAATGCTGGTTTCTCACCAGAATCAATAGTGTATTCTACGATACCCATTATAATAAAGAATACAACAGGTACTCTTAACCAAGAAGGAATAAAATTTCTCATAATTCTGTAGTGTTTTGGTTGTCTAAAGGAAGGCTACTTACCTTATTTATGTATTCTTTTTTTGCAGTGATTACCCACCAGAATAGGATGACGAAAAAACTGAAAAATATAAGTAAGGAGATCATAGGATAGATTTCTATTCCTGTGATGCTTTCCATATGGTTTTTTACAAATTTTAGCATGATAAATTAGTTTTGAGTTGATGATACTTCAGCATCTTTTACTTTAATGTCTGTACCTAATCGCTGTAAGTATGCAATGATTGCAACGATTTCACGATTACGCATCTCTATAAATTCTTGTCCGCCAGCTTGTTTGTCGGCTTCATAATTTTTAGCAAAATCAGGGTCTGAATACAAGTTTTCCTCAATTTTAGTTCCTTGTTCTAACATAGATTGTTGTGCATTGGCAATTTCATCTTCAGTATATGGAACACCAAGTGTTACCATAGCTTCCATTTTAGCTTCAGTTAGAGATTTGTCAAGTTCATCTCTTACCAGCCATTGATAAGCTGGCATAATAGAACCTGATGAGGTACTTTGTGGATCATACATGTGGTTGAGGTGCCAATTGTCAGAATACTTTCCACCTATACGATGTAAATCTGGTCCAGTACGTTTACTTCCCCAAAGGAATGGGTGATCGTAAACAAATTCTCCAGCTTTAGAATATTCACCATAGCGTTCAACTTCACTTCTAAATGGTCTAACCATTTGAGAGTGACAACCAACACAACCTTCTCTAATGTATAAATCTCTACCTTCTAGTTCTAATGGAGTATAAGGTTTTACGCTACTAATTGTAGGTATATTTGATTTCACCATGATGGTTGGTACAATTTGTACAATACCACCAATTAAAATAGCGACAGTTGCAAGAATGGTCAATTTAACAGGCTTACGTTCTAACCAAGTATGCCATCCTTCACCAGCAACACGTTTTTTAGAAACGTTTTGTAATGCTGGAGCTTCTGCTAATTCATCAGTTACTGGACTACCTTTTCTAATAGTCATAATGATATTATAAACTAAGATCAACATACCAGTTATAAAGAGAGTACCTCCAATAGCACGCATCCAATACATTGGTATAATTTCAGAAACTGTTTCTAAGAAGTTTCCATAAACTAAAGTTCCGTCAGGATTAAATTGTTTCCACATACTTGCTTGTGTGAATCCAGCAACATACATAGGTAAGGCATACATTATGATACCAAGTGTGCCAATCCAAAAATGGACATTCGCTAAGGCTGTAGAATATAATTTTGTTTTAACTAAACGTGGAATTAAGTAATAAATCATACCGAAGGCTAGGAAGCCATTCCAAGCTAAAGCACCGACGTGAACGTGTGCGATAATCCAATCGGTATAATGCGCAATGGCATTTACATTTTTTAGAGATAACATAGGACCTTCAAAGGTTGCCATACCATAACCAGTAATTGCAACAACCATAAATTTTAGAACAGGATCTGTTCGTACTTTATCCCAAGCACCACGAAGTGTTAGTAGTCCGTTAATCATTCCACCCCAAGAAGGCATTAGTAACATTATAGAAAATGCAACACCTAAATTTTGAGCCCATTCAGGTAAAGCTGTATATAATAAATGGTGAGGTCCAGCCCAAATGTATATGAATATCAATGACCAAAAGTGAACAATAGATAATCGATATGAGTATACAGGTCTGTTGGCTGCTTTAGGTACAAAGTAGTACATTAAACCTAAGAATGGTGTAGTTAAGAAAAATGCAACCGCATTGTGACCATACCACCATTGAACTAAGGCATCTTGCACACCAGCATAAACTGAGTAACTTTTAAGTCCGCTTACAGGTAATTCTAAACTATTAAAAATATGAAGTACGGCAACCGTTACAAATGTTGCTAGGTAAAACCAAATAGCTACATAAAGGTGACGTTGTCTTCTTTTAAGAATTGTTCCTATCAGGTTCCAACCAAAAACGACCCAAACAACTGCAATGGCAATATCAAATGGCCATTCTAATTCAGCATATTCTTTAGAAGTTGTATATCCTAACGGAAGTGTGATTGCGGCTCCAACGATGATTAATTGCCAACCCCAAAAATTGACTTTACTTAGAAGGTCGCTAAACATTCTAGCTTTTAGCAAACGTTGAGATGAGTAGTACACACCTGCAAAAATGGCGTTACCTACAAAGGCAAAAATAACCGCATTGGTGTGTAATGGTCTAAGTCGACCAAAACTTAACCACGAAATACCGTCGGTTAAATTTGGGAATAAAAACATAAATGCGAGCAGTAGACCCACTAACATTCCTACAACTCCCCAAAGCATTGTTGCATAGAGGAAATTTTTGACGATTTTGTTATCGTAATGAAACTGTTGGACTTCCATAATAATTTAATTAGTCTTTTTTTGATTTAACAGATGGTTTTGGTTGCTCTTTAACGAGTTCGTCTTCAAAAAGCATTCTAACAGAAGGTGTATAACTATCATCATACTGTCCACTTTTTACAGCTGCTATAAACGCTATAAAAAACAAGATTGCTACGATAATACTGATACTTAATAAAATATATATAACACTCATACCTACTTAGAAGTTATAATTCAAAATTACATTGGTTTGCACTTATATAATATGACAAATGTCATATTTAAAAAAATTATATTGTCATAGAAAACACTTGGGTTTCTGGTCGACTTTCATGAAGTCTTAAATCAAATCCCATGCATATATTTCTAATAAATGGTTTAGCCTCTTCAGGAACTTTTAAGGAGTCCTTTTCAACAAGAATTAATCCGTCTTTTTGAGCCTCTTTTAAGGACTCTAAAACCATCTCAATTTTTGGAAATTTTAAATTTTGATCAGACCATGATGTTTCTAACTGACACATAATATTTAGAATATGCTGTCTAATTACTAAATCTTCATCAGTTAAAATATGTCCACGGAATATAGGGATTTCTCCTGAATTTACAATGCGCTCATAGTCTTTTACGGTTTTGACGTTTTGCGCAAACCCATACCAACTATCACTAATAGAAGACATTCCTAAACCAATCATAACTTGTGTCGTATTCGCGGTATAACCCATGAAATTACGATGTAATGTTTTATTGATAGTCGCTTTATATAAGTGATCGCTTTTTAAAGCAAAATGATCCATTCCAATTTCTTCATAACCTAAATCGGTTAGGAGTTGCTTGCCAGTTTCATACAACGCTCGTTTTTCATCTCCTTTAGGCAAATTATCTTCATTGAAACCACGTTGACCAACACCTTTAACCCAAGGCACATGTGCATAGCTATAAAACGAAATACGATCAGGTCGTAAGCGTTTTGTTTTGTTAATGCTTTCTGTCATGGTTTCTATATTTTGAAATGGTAATCCAAAAATTAAATCATGACTTATAGACGTATAGCCTATAGCTCTAGACCATTCGGTTACTTTTTTAACTTGTTCAAAGGATTGAACACGATGTATCGCTTTCTGAACTGTGGCGTCATAATCTTGAATTCCAAAACTGACACGTGTAAATCCTAAGTCATTGAGCGTTTGAAGTTGTTCTTTTGTTGTATTGTTTGGGTGACCTTCAAAACTAAATTCATAGTCACTATGCAATTCTGAAGGCTCTAATAACCCATTAATCAGATTTCCTAAGTTTTCACTTGAGAAGAATGTTGGTGTTCCTCCACCTAAATGAATTTCTTTTATAATCGGTCGAGAAGACATTAAATCTACATATAAACTCCATTCTTTTAAAACGGTTTCGATGTAGCTTTCTTCCATAGAATGTCGTTTGGTAATATGCTTATGACACGCACAAAACGTACATAAACTTTCACAAAAAGGAAGATGAATATATAAACTTATGCCTTGTTCGCTATTACTTTCTTCAAAAGACGTTTTAAAAGTCTTTAGCCATTTGTCTTTGGTGAATTGAACTTCGTCCCAAAATGGAACTGTTGGATAACTCGTATACCTTGGACCTGGAATATTATATTTTTGAATTAACGATGTCTTCATGATTTTGATAATTTTCTTCCAACAATATTTGTTGCGATTGTTGTAAATATGACTATGCTTATTGAACTTAATGGCATTAGTATTGCTGCAATGACAGGAGCTAACTGCCCAGTAACAGCAAAATAAAGTCCGATGATATTATATATAAATGATAAAACGAAACTCCATTTTATAATTGTAATTGCGCTTTTTGAAGCTTTAATAAAACTGTATAATTGATTAAATTTAGAAGCATCTAAAATGGCATCACAAGCAGGAGAGAAGACGTTAACATTTTCAGATATGGCTATGCCAACATTGCTTTGTGCAAGTGCACCAGCATCATTAAGTCCGTCGCCAATCATAAGTACTTTGGCACCTTCAGTTTGATGATATTTAATGTATTCTAGCTTGTCGTCTGGTTTTTGATTAAAGATTAATTTTGTTTTTGAAGGGAGTAACTTCTTAAGATTATCAAATTCACCTTCATTATCTCCTGAAAGTATCACCAAGTCAAATTGCTTTTTTAGACTATTGAATAATTTAGATAATCCTTTCCTATAGCTATTATAAAACGTATACTTTCCTTTGTATTGATTGTTTGTGCTAATATGTACTGCCGTATTTAGTACAGACAGTTCTTCGGAACCAACAAAACTTGCCGAACCAATTTTAATGTGGTCGTTATTATGAGAAGCCTCAATGCCTTTACCCAAATGTTCTTCAAAATTATTTAAAGTAATAATATTATGCTCATCTAAAATGTCATATAATGTTCTGCTTAAAGGATGATTTGAGCCTCGAAGCGTGTTCTTTAATAGTAACTCTTCGGAAGGCTTTAAGGCAATTCCATCATAATTGGCAGTACTTCTTTTATTAGAAGTTATGGTTCCGGTTTTATCAAAAATAATTGTATTAATCGCTGCTAATTGCTCAATTACCGAAGCATTTTTTACATAGAATTTTAACTTTCCGAAGATGCGCAACAAATTACCAAACGTAAATGGAGCAGATAAAGCAATAGCACAAGGACAAGCAATTATAAGAACTGCCGTAAATACATTCATTGCTTTAGAAGGGTCAGTAAATAACCAAAATGTTGTTGCGATAAATGCAATACTTAAGACGATGATTGTAAAACGTTTACTTATGGTATTGGTCAAGGTTGTGAAACCATCTTCTTTATTTGTACTGAAGACATCATTACTCCATAATTGAGTCAGGTAACTTTGCTCAACCGATTTGATCGCTTCCATTTCAATAACACCAGATGTTTGTTTTCCACCAGCAAATAATTTATCTCCAGATTGTTTCCTAAGTGCTTCAGATTCTCCAGTAACAAAGCTATAATCGATTTTTGCTTTTCCATTAATAAGGATGCCGTCTACCGGAATTAATTCTTCATTTCTAATAAGCAAACGGTCTCCTTTTTCAATATCATAGACCTGAATTGGTGTTTCGTCACCTTGCTTGTTTATTTTGGTAATAGCAATTGGGAAGTATGATTTATAATCCCGTTCAAAAGATAAAAATGTATATGTTTTTTGTTGGAAGAACTTTCCGAGTAATAAAAAGAAAACCAAACCTGTTAGACTATCAAAAAAGCCAGAACCTAAGTCGAATGCAATTTCAACAGTACTTCTAATAAATAAGACGGCAATACCTAAGGCTATTGGAACATCAATATTTAATAATTTAGAACTTAAACCTTTGTATGCAGAAACGAAATAATCCCGTCCAGCGTAGAATACAACTGGTAATGAAAAGGCAAACATTAGCCAACGAAATAAAGGTTTGTATTTTTCAATCCAAAAACCATCGACTTGAAAGTATTCTGGAAATGATAAAAACATCACATTTCCAAAAGCAAAACCAGCTATACCTACTTTATAAATAAGACTGCGATTAACGTTTTGCGTTCCTGTTTTAAAATCGTCTAAAGAAATGTATGGTTCGTAGCCTATAGAATTTAATAAGAGTACAACATCTTTAAGCGAACAGGTTTCAGATTTGTAAGTAACACGCACAGTTTTCTTTCCGAAATTGACTTGTGATGACGTGATAAATGGATTTAATTTATTGAGGTTTTCTAATATCCAGATACAAGAACTACAATGAATATGAGGAATAAATAATGTTGCAATTTGTGTTTTACCATCATTGAATTCTGTTAATTTATCAACAATGTTGTCTTTTGAAAGAAAATCGTATTTACCTTCAATTTCTTTTGGGATTGCTCCAGGAGAAGATTGCAGATCGTAGTAGCATGTTAAATCGTTTTCAGAGAAAATCTCATAAACGGTTTTACAGCCATTACAACAGAAGTTTTTGTCGTTGTAGGAGATTATTGTTGTATTACAATTATCACCACAGTGGAAACAAGTTGTTTGCTCCATAATTATTTGCTCATTTATACCTGATTGCAAAGGTTAACAAAGAGTGTGATTTAAACTATGATTTTTGTCATGTTTTTAGTATTTTTGAAGATATAGATTTTATTAGGTATGAGTAGATGTGAACAGTGCATCGTAAGAGAATTTAATTCATTAAAAGCTCTGACGAAAGAGGAATTGCTTCGAATTTCTGGATGTAAAACATCTAGATTTGTAAAAAAAGGCGAAGTTATTTTTGAGGAAGGAGAAACCATTAATGGTGTCTATTGTGTAAAAGATGGTATTTGCAAATTATCAAAGCTAAGTGCTAATGGCAAGGACCAAATTGTAAAATTGGTTGTCAAGGGTGACTTATTAGGGCAACGTTCATTGGTTGGAGATGAATCGGCAAATTTAAGCGCAGTTGCACTTAATGATATGGAAGTTTGTTTTATTCCTAAGAGAGAAATCATGGGAGACCTTCAAAACAATCCTAAATTCACAATGGAAGTTTTAAGGAACATGGCTAAAGATCTAAAGGATTCTGAAGACATTATTGTTAATATGGCTCAGAAATCAGTTAGAGAACGATTAGCTGATATATTAATATATATACATAATAGTTTTGGAGTTGATGATGATGGTTATTTAAGTGTGGTTTTGTCAAGAGAAGACTATGCTAATGTTGTTGGAACTGCTACAGAATCTGCTATTAGGATACTTTCACAATTTAAAAAGGAAAGTTTAATTTCTACTAAAGGCAAAAGGATAAAGTTAGAAAATATTGAAGGATTAAGACGTATCGAATAAAAAAAAACTCTAATATTTTAGAGCTTTTTTTAGTTTAAATTCTGTTGTATTGATTAATCTAATTTAAATGTACTGACCTCTTTAAACGGATTAGTTTCTAATGCTTCCATTTTAGTTTGATATGATTTCCAAGAGTCCTGAAAAAACATATTTGTTTTTTCAAGCGCATCTTTTACAGCATCTTCAGCCTGTTTTATCAATGTGTCTTCGGTACTTGTTAATCCATTTTGTCTAGAACCAACATACCAGCTTGCCATGCCTAATCGATCTGTTACTGTAACAACTGACGTATTCGTAATTCCCTGACGTTTATCTTCTTTTCCTAAAAATAAGTCGATGAGTACATCAATGTCTTTAATTAAGTTTTTAGAAGCTTTAATATCGTCTTTGTATTGATCCTTATCTAATTTGCTTAAGTCTCCTTTAAATGTATTAGCAATTTGTTTGCTTTCAACGAGTTGTTTAACAGCATTTGCTACTGTCTCCTGCATTTTTTCAAGTCTTTTTGAAGCAGCATACACTTCATTGGTATTAGTCATTGAAACATCTAATCGAGGATCAGACTCAACAGTAATAGTTTCTTCAGAGGATTGATCACCAAAATGCAATACAGCTTTATAAGCTCCAGGTTTTACAATAACTCCACTTGGTTCTCTGTTTTGTTTTCTAATTTTTCGTGATGGTCCAGAAACTCCAGCTTCATCCATAAACCAAGACCATTTATGAATACCTGTTGAGTCAGGAGCTTTTTGCTTGAGCGTACGAATTAATCGTTCTCCATCATAAATTTTCATGGTTAACGAGTCCCACTTTACTTTTGTTTCATCTTTTTCATTTTCATTTTCAGCTTCATCTTCGTCAATGTCTTCTTCATTATCATTTTCGGTGGTTTCGTCTTTTTTAGTTTCATCTATTTGTACAAAATATGAAAAGATGGCTCCAGAACCTCTATTCTCACCATGATACATACCATCAGCTCCAAAACGACTTCCAGTCGGTTGTTGGTAAGCAGCTTGGTATGCTGTTGGTGGTGCAAATAATTCTAATTTCTGATTTACAATTTGTTTGTTTTTAGCTAGAGCTCTAAGCGGGCGAATATCATCTAAAACCCAAGCAGCACGACCAAATGTTCCTATAATTAAATCATGTTCCCTAGGATGAATCACTAAATCTTTGACAGATACAGTTGGAAATCCTTGGGTCCATTTTGTCCAGGTGTTTCCTGCATCAATTGAAACATATAATCCATCATCTGTGCCTAAGAACACTAAGTTTTTCTCTACTGGATCTTCAACAATTGATAAGGCATAGCTTTCTACATCATTCCCATCAGCAATACGTTGCCATGTTTTACCATAATCTTTTGTTCTATATACATAAGGTGTAAAATTAAATCGACGGTAATCATTAGCGATTAAAAGTGCTTCACCTTTATTTTTATTAGAAGCCTTTATTTGCGGAATCCAACTTCCAGCAGGTAAACCCTTAATATTTTTAGTAACGTCTGTATAGGTTTGTCCACCATTTTGCGTATAATGTACTTGTCCATCATCAGTACCAACCCAGAACATATTTTGTTCTAGGGTAGAAGGTTCAATAACCAAAATTGAACAATGGTTTTCAGCTCCTGTAGCATCCATTGTTAATCCGCCGCTTTCGTTTTGTTTTAGCTTTTCAGGATCATTAGTCGTTAGATCTTCCGAAATAACCGTCCATGTTTGTCCTTTATCAGTTGATTTATGAACAAATTGACTTCCGAAGTACAGTGTGCTATTATCAAATGGATCAATATTAATAGCAGAATTCCAATTAAAACGCAGCTCTACTTCTGGATCTGAATGCGTAGGTTTAACCGTGAAATTATTCCCAGTTTGCCAATCGTATCTACTAACATAACCTTGCTGACTCATAGACCAGCCAAAACGAGAATCGTCTTTATCTGGAACCACATCAAAACCATCACCAAAGCTAATCTCCTGCCAATAACTATTTCTAATACCTTGAACTCGCCATGCATATGCAGGACCTCTCCAAGATCCATTATCTTGCATGCCACCATATACATTATATGGAATTTCATTATCTACATTAATATGGTAGAATTGTGCTACAGGCAAGTTTCCAATAAAACGCCAATTTTTTCCGCCATCTTTAGTGATATTCATTCCACCATCATTACCATCAATCATAAAATCACCATTAGTAGGATGAATCCACCAAGCATGATGATCTGGATGAACGCCATTGCTTACACCATAAGCTGGCATTAACTGGTTAAAGCTTTTTCCTCCATCTTCAGATACATTTATATATGTAAAAACTGAATAGACACGATTTTCATTTTGAGGATCTACATAGATTTCAGCGTAATAAAACGGTCTATTTCCTATACCTTCACCACCTCGTCCACTAGATTTATCATTTACTTTTTTCCAGTTTACACCACCATCTTCACTCTTGTATAGCGCATTCTTTTTAGCCTCAACAAGAGCATAAACAATATTTGGTTTGTTAGCAGCAATAGCAACACCAATGCGACCCAAATTACCTTTAGGGAAACCGTCTTGATCTGTTACCTTTCTCCATGTATTACCACCATCATGAGTAATATGTAATCCAGAACCTTCACCACCAGAATTAAAAAACCAAGGATCTCGTTTATGTTCCCAAAGTGCAGCAATTAATTTGTTTGGATTTGATGGATCCATAACTAAGTCTGCAGCTCCTGTTTTATTATTAGCAAATAGAATTTTCACCCAAGTAATACCACCATCAGTTGTTTTAAAAATACCGCGTTCAGGATGTTCTCCCCAAGGAGAACCAATGGCAGCAGCATAAACAATATCAGGATTTGTAGGATCAATAATTACACGATGAATATGACGTGTTTTTTCTAAGCCCATCAAGTCCCAAGTTTTACCTGCATCAAGTGATTTATAAATACCATAACCACCATTTAAACTATTTCTAGGATTACCTTCGCCAGTTCCAACCCAAATCACACTAGGATTTGATTGTTGTACGGCAACAGCACCAATAGAACTCGTTGCTTCTTCTTCAAAAATAGGATCCCATTTAATACCTCCAGATGTAGATTTCCATAAACCTCCAGAAGCTGTACCTACGTACATAATGTCAGTGTTATTATGAACTACATCAATGCTTGTCACACGACCAGACATACCTCCTGGTCCAATATTACGTGGTTTCATGTTTTTGACCAAATCCATTGATAATTCTTGAGCGAAAAGAGAAAAAGATGCAAAGAGCATCAGGAGGTAAAGTATTTTTTTCATGTGTAAAAAGTTAGCGTTTTTTTTAAGTTGGATAAAGATAAGCAAAAGTTATTGGGATGTAGTTTTACATGTAATTCCTTGAACATTTTTAACAAAAAAATGAACTAAAATGAAAATACATTTTTAAATAAGACGATTTTATCCCAAATATGATATTTATCATATTTATTACTGTGAAAGGCAACTATTTTTGCAGTATAAATTAAAACAATATGAAGACAACACTAAAACTCATGACTGTATTATTTGTAACCCTACTATTAAGTTGTGGAGGCAAAGAAGAAAAGAAAAAAGAACCTATTTCTTACGGTAAAAAAGAAGTTCCTACAAAAGTAGAGACGCCTAAAGAAGCAGCAGTTACTGCTTCAAAAAGAATTGACTTAGCTACAAAAGGTGTAGGTCCAATTAAATCTGTGACTTTAGGAGCGGAAATTGACCAGGAAATGGTAACTCACGGAGCAGATGTATATAAAAAAATGTGTACAGCTTGCCATAGAACAGACAAAAAATTTATTGGACCAGCTCCAACAGGAATTATGAAACGTCGTTCTCCAGAATGGATAATGAACATGATTTTAAATCCTGAGGAAATGGTAAAAGTAGATCCATTAGCTAAAGAATTATTAATGGAATTCAATGGTGCTCCAATGGCAAATCAAAACCTTTCTGAAGAAGATGCTAGAGCAGTTTTAGAATACTTCAGAACACTTAAATAAATAATTATGAAACTAACCAAACAACTATTTTTTGTTTTTTCATTTGTAGCTTTAGTTTACTCATGTAAAGAAACAGACAAAGACGCAACAGCAACAACTACAGAAACTAAAGTTGAAGCAGAATCGACAAAAAGAACAGGTCAAGCTTTTATTAAAGATGATGGAAGTACAACGGTTTTAAGTATAGCTATTGGTTCTAAAGACCATACTACTTTAGTCGCTGCTGTTCAGGCTGCACAATTAGAAAACGCTTTAGTAAACGCTGGACCATTAATGGTTTTTGCACCAACAAATGAAGCATTTGCGGCATTGCCAGAAGGAACTGTTGAATCTTTATTAAAACCTGAGAACAAAGATGCTTTAGCCAATATTTTGAAGTATCATGTAACACCAGGGAATTATTCAAAAGACTTTTTGAAGAAATTTAAAAAGTTAGGTCAAGCAAACAACCAATATGTAAAAGTTGAAGTTGTAGATGGAGAACCTATGATAGGAGGAGCAAAAATACTAGGAAGCGTAAAAGCTGGTAACGGTATTGTTCATATCATAGATAAGGTGTTGTTACCACCAACTGAAGAATAAAACACTAATTAAATTTAAAAGAAAACATGAAAAATTTATTAAAATTAACTTTTGCCCTTGTATTTGTTTTTGCAGCTTTTACAAGTTGTAATAACACAAAATCATCAGATAGCAAATCTGGTGCTTTAGCAAGTAATGTAGCGGAAAAAGTATATGTTGCTCCTGGAGAACATGATTCGCATTATGCATTCATATCAGGAGGATATAGTGGTAATCTAACCGTTTATGGTTTACCATCAGGTCGTATGTTTAAGGAAATCCCTGTGTTTTCCCAATTTGCAACTTCTGGTTATGGGTATTCTGAAGAAACAAAACCAATGCTAAATACGTCTCATGGTTTCATTCCTTGGGGAGATTCTCACCATCCAGACATTTCACAAACTGCTGGAGAAATAGATGGACGTTTTATTTTTATAAATGAAAATAACACACCAAGAATTGCAAAAATTGATCTTAAAACATTTGAAACTACAGAGATTATTGAAGTACCTAATAGTGCAGGTAATCATAGTTCTTCATTTGTAACAGAAAATACAGAGTATGTTGTTGCGGGTACACGTTTTTCAGTGCCAATTCCACAACGTGATATGCCAATTAAGGATTATAAAGGAAACTTTCAAGGTGCTTTATCTTTTATTAGTGTAGCTCCTGAAACTGGTAATATGGATATAAAATTCCAAGTATTAATGCCAGGTTTTAACTATGATTTATCTCACCCTGGACGTGGAAAATCTCATGGTTGGTTCTTTTTTACTACTTATAATACAGAAGAAGCAAGTACTTTATTAGAGGTTAATGCATCTCAAAATGATAAAGATTTTATTGCAGCTGTAAACTGGAAAAAAATTGAAGAGTATGTAAATAATGGTGGTGGTACAATGATGCCAGCAGATTATGCACACAATGTTTATGATGAGCATACGCATACTGCGACTTCTACAATGATAAAAGAAGTTCGTGTAGTTAATCCAATAGATGTTCCTGGAGCTGTATATTTTTTACCAACACCAAAATCACCTCACGGTTGCGATGTCGATCCTTCAGGTGAATACATTGTTGGTAATGGTAAACTTTCTGCTAATTTAACTGTGCACTCATTTACAAAAATGCTAGCTGCAATTGAAGGTGAGAAATTTGATGGTGAAGCTTATGGTATTCCAATTTTAAAATTTGAAGATGTACTAGCAGGTTCTGTTGAGCAACCAGGTTTAGGTCCTTTACATACCGAGTTTGATGGTAAAGGGAATGCTTATACTACATTCTTTATTTCTTCGGAAGTTGTGAAATGGAAATTAGGTACTTGGGAAGTTATTGATAGACAACCTACGTATTACTCTGTTGGTCACTTAACTATTCCTGGAGGGAACTCTGGAAAACCACAAGGTAAATACATGTTCGCGATGAATAAAATCACTAAAGACAGATACTTGCCAACTGGTCCAGAAATGGAACACTCTGCACAATTGTATGATATTTCTGGAGAAAAAATGGAGTTGCTTTTGGATTTTCCAACACACGGAGAACCTCATTATGCAGCTGCAATGGAAGCAGGTTTAATAAAAGAACGTTCTCAGAAAATATATAACTTAGAAGATAACAAGCACCCATACGCTGCTTTATCTGATGCAGATACTAAAGTTGTGAGAAAAGGAAACGAAGTCCATATTTATATGACGACTATTAGAAGTCACTTCTCACCAGATAATATTGAAGGTGTTAAAGTGGGTGATAAAGTTTATTTCCACGTCACTAACTTAGAGCAAGATTTTGATGTACCACATGGATTTGCAGTTCTAGGACAAAATACATCTGAACTATTAGTTATGCCAGGACAAACTAAAAGTTCAGTTTGGGAACCGACTAAAGTAGGTGTTTGGCCATTCTATTGTACTGATTTCTGTTCTGCACTTCACCAAGAAATGCAAGGCTATATTAGAGTATCAGCAGCAGATGCAGATACACCAATAAAATGGTCACTAGGAGAAGATATTGAATAAATTATTTAGAATTAGGGAGATTTTGTTTTAGTGTTTATTTCCCTATATCAAAGGCGAGAGTTAACTTTTGCTCTCGCCTTTATTTTTTAAAACACTAATAAAACTACTAAATCTTTTTACGATGAAAAAGTCAAATATCATCATGCTACTCGCAGCGATTTTACCTTTAGGATTATTTCTGTTTCCACTTTGGAAAATTACTTTAGAAGCACCGCAATATCCTACACCTTTAGGTATGTATATTCATATCAATGACTTTTCAGATGCCAATCCGCATGACATCAAAAACATAAACTTGATGAATCATTATGTAGGCATGAAGTATATTCCAGATGCGATTCCTGAGTTTAAGATTTTCCCTATGGGAATTATTATCACATGTGTTATAGGTCTACTTATTGCATTTAAAGGTAATTACAAATGGTTTTTAGGTTGGTTTATATTAATGATTGCAATGAGTGCTGCAGGAATGTATGACTTTTATTTGTGGGAACATGACTATGGTCATAACCTCGATCCTAAAGCTATTATGAAATTCACCAATCCAGATGGTACCCAAATGGGATTTCAGCCACCTCTTTTTGGAAGTAGAGATATTTTGAATTTTAAAGCACACTCTTATCCGCAACTAGGTGCTTTATTCTTAACTCTTGGTATAGGGATTTCATTTATTGCCTATCTTGTTGGAAAAAAGAGACATAAAAAATCTTTGACTATGTAGGCAAAAATCAAAACACTAAAACACTAAAATCATGCAAACACTAAAACGCTATTCTAGCATAGCATTGCTATTGCTCATTTTGAGCTGCAATGTATCACCAAAGCCCATAGATTATGGCAGCGATGGTTGTCATTTCTGTAAAATGACCATCGTAGATAAAATTCATGCTGCAGAAATTGTAACTCAAAAAGGAAAAGTCTATAAGTTTGATGCTACGGAATGTATGATCAATTTTATGGAGGAGTTTGACACTACAGATATAGCATTGTATTTAACAAATAACTACACAACACCTGAAAGTCTTATTGATGCAACAAAAGCTACGTTCTTAATAAGTGAAAATATTCCTAGTCCAATGGGAGCATTTTTATCAGCTTTTAAGGATAAAGCTGATGCAGAAAAAATGCAATCAGCAAAGGGAGGAACATTATATAATTGGGATGAATTACTAGCACATTTTAAAGACTAGTTTCATGAAAACTGTATTCATTTTTTTGTCCGTCATTTTTATGACCAATTCTTCTTATGCACTTCAACTAGAAGTTTGTAAAAGTTGTCCTATTTCAACAATTCAAGATGCTATAAATCAAGCAAAAGACTTTGACACTATTATGGTGAAAAAAGGCACTTATAAGGAGCATGATATTTTAGTGAACAAGCCCTTGACTATTATTGGTGAGGACTACCCAGTTATTGATGGTGAATTAAAAGGAGAGATCATTACTGTTATATCAGATAATGTAACCGTTGATGGTTTGTTTATAATCAATGTAGGTACAAGTTATACAGAAGATTATGCAGCTATTCGTGTTAGAAGAAGCAAACATTTTGAGATCAAAAATTTAGTACTAGAAAAGCTGTTTTTCGGAATATATATCGAGAAGTCTAGCTACGGAAAAGTATTTCATAATAAGATTATTGGTGATGCCATTGAGGAGTATAACTCCGGAAATGGAATACAACTCTGGTATAGTCACCATATCGAAATTGAGCATAACTATGTGGAGCATGTTCGGGATGGTATATATTTAGAGTTTTCAGACGATTGTCTAATAAAAAATAATGTGAGTGCTTTAAACCTAAGGTATGGTTTACACTTTATGTTCTCTAATGATGATATCTATCAAGACAATACATTTGAAAACAATGGAGCAGGAGTAGCTGTGATGTTTTCTAAGAAAATTAAAATGTTAAACAACATATTTAAAGAAAACTGGGGAACAGCTTCTTATGGATTACTCTTGAAAGAAATAAATGATGCCGAAATTATTGGTAATACTTTTGAAGAAAACACAATTGGGATTAATATTGAAGGGTCTAACCGAATCATATATAAAAACAACAATTTCAAAAATAACGGTTGGGCTATAAAAGTACGTGGCGCATGTTATACCAACCAATTTGTCGAAAATAATTTTCTGTATAACTCATTTGATATTGCTTACAATAGTAAGGTTAATGATAACGTGTTTGATGGAAACTATTGGAGCAATTATACTGGCTACGACTTAGATAAAGACGGAGTAGGAGATATTCCTTACAGACCTGTAAAACTGTTTTCTTATATTGTAAATCGTACACCAGAAACTATCATTTTATTACGAAGTATGTTTATAGATATTATTGATTTTTCTGAAAAAGTGTCACCTGTTTTTACACCAGATGACCTCTTGGATAATCACCCACTAACAAAGAAAGTAACATGGTAAATATTGAAAATTTACATAAAAAATTTGGAAAGAACCAAGTATTAAGTGGTTTAGATTTAACGATTAATGAAGGTGGCATTTTCGCAGTACTTGGGCCAAACGGTTCGGGTAAAACAACATTAATTAAGTCTATTCTTGGTATGGTTATTCCTAACAAAGGAGTGATTAATGTCTTGGGAGAAAACATAAAGAAAAATTCAAACTATCGACACAAAATTGACTATTTACCACAAATCGCCAATTTTCCAAGCAACCTAAAAGTTAAGGAGTTGATTAAAATGATCAAAGACCTACGTAAAAATACCAATGAAGATCAACGGTTAATTGAACTATTTAAATTAGAGCCTTTTTTAGATAAAAAATTAGGAAACCTCTCAGGAGGAACCAAACAAAAAGTGAATATCGTTTTGACGTTTATGTTCGATAGTCCACTTATTATTTTAGATGAACCAACAACTGGATTAGATCCAATTTCCTTAATTCGTTTGAAAGATTTGATTCAAGCAGAAAAAGCTAAAGGAAAGACCATTTTAATCACATCTCATATTATGAGTTTTGTGGAAGAAGTTTCAGATGAAATCGTCTTCTTACTAGAAGGCAAGATTTACTTCAGAGGTTCAATTTCAGAATTAAAAACCAAGACCAATCAGCCAGATTTTGAACATGCTATTGCGTCTATATTAACCGATAACCATGCTTAAAATATTAAAATATAGTTTTTTTGATTTAATGCGTAGTCGTTGGAGTTACGTCTATTTTGCATTCTATTTACTATTAGGACTTGTTCTATTGTTTTTGAATAACGATTTATCAAAAGCTGTCATCACGTTAATGAATGTGATTATTGTTTTGGTTCCTTTAATAGGAACCATTTTTGGAGTCATGTATTATTACAATTCTAAGGAGTTTACCGAACTTCTTTTAGCACAACCTTTAAAACGGTCTTCAATATTTCTTGGACAGTATTTAGGTGTTGCTTTGTCACTCTCAATTAGTTTAGTTCTCGGACTAGGAATCCCTTTTGTATTCTATGGTTTGTTTGAAAGTAGTGCTATTTGGGATTTTTCATTACTGCTAATAACAGGTACATTTCTAACCTTAATTTTCACGGCTTTAGCATTTAATATTGCGTTGTCAAATGAGAATAGAATTAAAGGCTTTGGCTATGCAATCTTATTATGGTTGTTTTTAGCAATTATTTACGATGGCTTATTTTTAATGACCTTAATTATGTTTGAAGATTACCCTCTTGACAAATTATCGTTAGTTGGTACCATGTTGAATCCTATAGATTTATCACGAACACTTATTCTTTTAAAATTAGATATTTCGGCATTATTAGGATATACAGGTGCTATCTTTAAGCAATTCTTCGGAACTAGTTTTGGTCTTATTGTATCTTTTGTTATGTTAACGGTTTGGGTGGTATTACCTGTGTTGAGAATTGTGTTTAAATCACGAAAGAAAGATTTTTAGAATTAATAAATAAAATTGAATATGAAAAAGGTTTTTGTAATTGGATGTTTTCTAATTTTTATGATTGGTTGTAAAAGCGAAACAAAAAAGGTGAATTCTAAACAGGGTTCTGATGTAGAAACAATTTCAATTGTGGATACTTTATCACTTAAATTGAATGCTACTGAAAAGTGGATTGCGAATGCAGAAACACATGAAGGCATTACAAAAATGGATTCCATTATTTCAGCATTCAAAACAGAAGATTTAAGCGATTATAAAACCTTAGGTAAGACCCTTTCAAAGCAAACGGGATATATCATTAAACATTGCAGTATGAAAGGTGAACCACATGATCAATTGCATGTGGTGTTAATTCCTATGCTTGATGAAATATCAGTTTTAAGAGAGGAAAAAAATATTGAGAAAACTCAATCTGCACTTGATAATCTAGAACTGTTAATAGGAGCTTATTTTAAGTTCTTTAAAGTATGATATTAGTCATATTTTTTACAATAACATAGTCTTAGATTTGCGGTACGATGACTGCGATAGTTCATAAAATAACAGTATTTGTTTTAGTATTTATATTATTTGCCCATAATATAAATACACTTGCTATTGTTGGTGATTTCATGATTAATCAAGAGTTCATTGCAAAAACTTTATGTATTCAAAAAGAGGAGCAAAAAGGATGTAATGGTAAATGTCAATTGCGTAAAGAATTATCTGAAAGTAATACCAATTCAAACTCTGAAACACCACTTCAAGAAAACAAAAGACTGATTTTAGATGCTTTTTTTATCTCAACTATTAGTCAAGTTGATACGTCTGATTTAGAGTCTCAATCAAGACGACATGAATTGATTAAGAATACACCAAAAATAATTAAAATGTATCTCGAAATAGATACACCTCCACCAAATTTCTGTTAGTTTTTTAAATTATAAAATCTGTTCGATTTTACTCTAGTTCTTGCTTGTATAAACAAGTGAGCAAGGGGTTTTAAGTCTTATTTTAAATATTAAAGCTAACATTATGAAATCAATTAAATTTATATATATACTATTACCAATATTGTTTTTATCAGTACTAACAACATCTTGTTCTTCAGATGACGATGATGACGATCCTATAATCACTAACGAAGTTGAAGGGCTTTCAAAGATTCTAGACCTAACTAATGCAACCCATACAGTTGAATTATTTAATAAAGAAGGAGATTTTTATACAGGCTATAACGCAATTAGTATAAGATTAAAAGACAATGCAACAGACGCATACATCGAAGATGCTTCATTCTCATGGATGCCAATGATGCAAATGCCAACAATGCAACACTCTTCCCCAAGATCTGCAATTATAAAAGCTTCAGGAAAAAATACAGTTTTTGAAGGTTATATTATATATCAAATGACAAATACAGATGGTTCTGGTTGGTCTTTAACAGTCAACTATACTATTGATGGTGTAGATTATACAGCAAGTGATGCTATAACTGTGAGACAAAATGACAATCAAAACGTTACTAGTTTCATGGGTAGTGATGATAGTCGTTATATCATATCACTTATCAAACCAAATAATCCAATTATTGGAATCAATGATTTAATGGTCGGTGTTCACAAAATGGAAAACATGATGACATTTCCAGTTGTAGAAAATTATTCAATTGCATTAGATCCAAGAATGCCAGGTATGGGCAATCACAGCTCACCTAATAATACAGATTTGAATTATAGTATGGTAGATGACATGTATCATGCAGATTTATCTTTAACTATGACAGGTTATTGGGTTCTTAATTTGAAGTTCATGAATACCAATGACGATGTGCTTAAAGGAGAAAATGTAACCGATGAGAACACACAAAGTTCTCTGTATTTAGAATTAGAATTCTAAATGCTTACCAATAGCTAAATAAAGCTATTCCATTTTTTTTCTGTCAATTTTGAGTGTGGTTTATTCAAAACGGTTAACCACACTCAAAAGACAGTTCATTTTCTAAACATTGTATTAATGAAAAAGCTCACCATATATAGTATTTGTATACTCTTTAGTGGATTTATATTCGCTCAAAAAGAGGAACCTGTTGTTGAAAAAGATACAACAAGGTTAACTGAAGTTATCGTTATCGGTAAACGTAGATTAAGTAATCATCGACAAGAAAAGACCTTGTCTAGTATTGATGATTATCTTGAAAAATCTAATAAAGTAGCCATGATAAAACGTGGTAATTATGCATGGGAACCTACAATAAATAACATGAATAGTGAACGGTTGAATATCACTATTGATGGCATGCAAATTTTTGGTGCATGTACAGACAAAATGGACCCAATTACATCTTATGTTGATGTGTCTAATCTTGAAAAAGTAAGTGTTGGTTCTGGGCAAAATGGTACCGAAAACGGACATTGCGTAGGAGGTGGTATTGATTTACAACTGCCTTCAAGCAAGTTTTATCAATCTGGATTTAAAACGAACTTCGATTTGGGTTATGAGACAAATGGAAACTATAGAGTTGGAGGTTTAGATGTGGAATATTCTGGAAATACTTTTTACATAAATACTGATGGTATTTTTAGAAAATCAGATAATTATGACGCAGGAGGAAATGATGAGGTTTTGTATTCTCAATTTCAAAAGTATAACATCTCAATGCAAACAGGTTTTAAGCTTTCTGAAAAGCACGCCATAGATGCGAATATCATTTATGATAAAGCGACTGATGTTGGTTATCCTGCTTTGCCAATGGATGTGTCTTTAGCTGAAGCATTAATAACTTCCGTAACCCATAATTATGTAAGCGATTCTACCTTTATAAATACTTTAGAAACGAAGCTTTATTTTAACACAATCACGCATATTATGGACGATTCTAATCGTCCAGATGTGCCAATTCGAATGGATATGCCAGGTTGGAGCGATACATATGGGTTTTATTCTAAAGCGACAAGTACGATTAAAAGACACAATTTACTATTTAATGTCAATGGATATTATAATCGATCGTTAGCAGAAATGACGATGTACCCAAATGATTCTAGTCAACCAGCAATGTTTATGTATACCTGGCCTGATATTAGAACGTTTTATACAGGGATTTTTGCAAAAGATATATTTGTATTAAGTGAAAATGAACAACTCTCAGGTTCATTACGTTTAGGTTATCATAATAATAGAATAGCTGAAGATGTAGGTTTAGAAAGCCTACAAATATTTTATCCTGATATTGAAGATTCAAAAAGTAGGTTTCTAACGAGTATATCTTCAAACTATAATTATAAAACAACTAACTACGATGTGTCTTTTGGGTTGGGTTATGGAGAGAGAGCTCCATCTGTAAGTGAAGGCTATGGTTTTTTCTTATTTAATAGTTTTGATAATTATGACTACATAGGAAATCCTACACTAGATAATGAAAAAGCTATCGAAGTCAATGCTGGAGCTAATTATCATAAAGGTAAATTTCATATTGGCGTAGAGGCGTCTTATTTTTATATTATGGATTATATTATTGGCGAGATCGATGAGACTCTAACGTCTATGACTATTGGTGCTAATGGTGTTAGAATTTATGAAGCTTTACCAAATGCCTCAATATTTGATGTGTATTTAAACTCTAGTTATGAATTATCAAACTCCTTTTCAATTAATGGAACTATTGGTTATAATTATGGACAAGGTAGCAATGATGAAAATTTACCACTGATAAGACCATTTACTTTTTTAGCTGAAGTAAATTATAAAGCTAAACGATTTAATGCCGCAATTCAATTGGAAGGTAACGGAAACCAAAGTAGTTATAGTAGTTATTATGGCGAAGATGAAACACCTTCTTATGGTGTGTTAAACCTTAATTTTGGAAATGTATACCATGCAAAGGACACTAAATTCTTTTTAAAATATGGAGTAGAAAATATCTTAGATACTAACTATTCTACATTTGCAGATTGGAATAATATTCCTAGACAAGGGCGCAATTTTTATATGAACCTATCTTTAATTCTGTAAAAATGGAGTGAGTAATGATAAACTTATACTAATTATGGACTAAATTTTATTTATAGAGTATGCACTAAATAAATTTTCGTTGGTTGGCATATTGTCCATAGTTAAGAACTTTTTCTAAGTCTAAGGTGAAAGATTATTAATCCAAATAATTCTTCCTTTTTGTTATGCGTATTATTTTTTTGAAAGTGTGATAAAAGTCATGTTTTTAGAAAAGTCATTATACTATTTTTGAAAATATAATAGGACAAAATTGTCCTATTAAAAAAAAAGCTTATTTAATCGTATATTGAAATAAACCATAACACCAACCAAAATGAGAAAACTAAATTTATTACTGGGTACCATAATACTTGGAATGCTTTTTTTAACATCTTGTACAGAGAGTGAAAAAAAAGAACATACAGACGCAGCTGATATTCCAGTAAGTAAAGAAATGATGGCCGAATTAACGTCACCTCCCAACGTACCACGAGGAGTTGGAAGACGTAAAGCAAAAAAACTTATTGTAAACATGGAGATTCTCGAACAAGTGGGAACCATGACTGATGGTACTACCTACAATTACTGGACCTTTGGAGGTTCGGTTCCAGGAAGTTTTATTAGAACTAGAGTTGGCGATGAAGTAGAGTTTACTTTATCTAATCATCCAGATAATAAGTTGCCGCATAATATAGATTTACATGCAGTAACTGGTCCAGGAGGTGGAGCAACTTCTTCTTTTGTGGCTCCTGGTCATGAGAAAACATTCAATTTCAAAACCTTAAACCCTGGGTTATATGTATACCATTGTGCGACTGCACCAGTTGGAATGCATATTGCTAATGGTATGTATGGTTTAATTCTAGTTGAACCTGAAGGAGGTTTACCTCAAGTAGATAAAGAATACTATATCATGCAAGGTGACTTTTATACTAAAGGTGAACATGGAGAACCAGGTCTACAACCATTTGATATGCAAAAAGCGGTTGATGAAGATGCTGACTATGTTGTATTTAATGGTAGTGTAGGTGCTTTAACAGGAGATAATGCTATTACTGCAAATGTTGGTGAAACCGTTCGTCTTTATGTTGGTAATGGAGGTCCAAATTTAGTGTCGTCATTTCATGTTATTGGTGAAATTTTCGATAAAGTTCATGTAGAAGGAGGTGATATGATTAATACAAATGTACAGACAACTCTAGTTCCTGCAGGTGGAGCTGCTATAGTTGAATTTAGAGTTGATGTTCCTGGAACATTTATTTTGGTAGATCACTCTATTTTTAGAGCATTTAATAAAGGTGCTTTAGGAATGCTTAAAGTGCAAGGTGAAGAAGATATGAAGATATATTCTGGTATGATGCAAGAAGGAATTTATCAACCAGAAGGTGGTGGAATTCAAGAAATGCCAGAAGACGAAAATGTTAAAACAGTAGTGGCATCTTCAGATAAAACCTTAGCTGAAAAAATGGAATCAGGGAAGAATGTTTATATGCAAACTTGTTTTGCCTGTCATCAAGCAGAAGGACAAGGTATTCCAAACGCATTTCCTCCTTTAGCAAAATCAGATTATTTAAATGCTGATGTCAATAGAGCTATTCAAATAGTTCTTAAGGGAAAAACAGGAGAGATTACTGTAAATGGAGAGAAGTATAACAGTGTTATGACAAGACAAGCAATTAGCAGTGATGAGATAGCTGATGTAATGACGTATATCTATAACTCTTGGGATAATAACAAAACAAATGTTACTAAGTCTCAAGTTGAAGCTGTTAAAAACGGTCACTAAACTATAATTAAAAATTAATAGCAAAAGATGATAACTGTTTTAAGACTGACATTGAGTATATCCTTATTACTAACAATGACAATGGCTCAAAGTCAGTCTAAAATGGTATCTGTAAAAGGTGGAACTTATATACCACTTTATGGGAGAGATTCATTAAAAGTGACTATTGGTGATTTTCAAATGGATGTCTATCCCGTAACAAACAAAGAGTTTTTGGAATTTATTAAAAAGAAACCCAAATGGCAGCGATCTAATATTAAAAAGATTTTTGCAGACGATAATTATTTGGTTAGTTGGATTTCTGATACTATTCTAGGAAAAAATCAATCTTTAAAAGCTCCTGTTACCAATGTTTCTTGGTTCGTTGCAAACGATTATTGCGATTGCCAAGGTAAACGATTAGCAACTATAGATGAATGGGAATATGTTGCAATGGCAAACAAAACTATGCCAGATGCCAGATCTTTAGAAACCTACAATAAGTATATTTTAAGTTGGTATGAAAAGCCAAAAACTTTTAATAATGAAATAGGTTCAACCTTTAAAAATTATTGGGGAGTTTACGATTTACATGGTTTGGTTTGGGAATGGACTTCAGATTTTAATTCGGTTTTAATTTCTGGTGAATCTAGAAAAGATGTAGATAATGATAGTAATTTATTTTGTGGAAGTGCTGCAATTGGCGCTACAGATTTAATGAATTATGCAGCTTTTATGCGTTACGCTATAAGAGGTAGTGTAAAAGCAAAATACGGTTTGAAAAATTTAGGATTTAGATGCGTAAAAGATATTAAAGAATAAAAATGAAACAATTAAAAATAGTAACCTCAGTGTTTATATTGCTTTTAACCATGGTTTCTTGCAATTCTAAAACGTCTAAAAATGACAAGCAAAAGTTTGATTTGTATCAATGTCCTATGCAATGTGAGGGAGATAAAACTTATTCTGAATCTGGGAGTTGTCCAATCTGTAAAATGGATTTAAAACCAGTAGCAAGTAAAACTTCAAAAGTAGTCGACGATGGCGAAATTTCTGATGAATCTATTTTCAACTTAACATCTAAATGGAATACTGAAGAAGGAGAAACTATTCAGCTTGAAGATTTAAAAGGAAAAACCTTAGTCATGGTAATGATTTACACAACGTGTAAAGCTGCATGTCCACGTTTAGTAGCAGATATGAGAAATATTGAGGCTAAAATTCCAAAAGAAAACTTAGACAACCTTCAATTTGTTTTAGTGAGTATTGATCCAGAAACTGATACGCCAGAACATTTAAAAACGTTTGCAAAAGAAAATCTCATGGATGGTGAACAATGGACTTTTCTTCAAGGAACCGTAAGTGGAGTTAGAGAATTCGCAAATGTTTTAGCTGTGAAATACAAACAAATATCGCCTTTAGACTTTTCTCACTCAAATATAATAAGTGTGTTTAATAACAAAGGAGAATTAGCGCACCAACAAGAAGGTTTAGGGGTTGATAATAAAGAAACCGTTCAGACTATTTTAGAATTAACAAATAACAAATAATACTAATCAAAACTAAATAATATGTTATCAAAAAAACAAGCACGCGCTTTTTTTCTTGGAGGAACATTGGTTACTTTCCTAATATTTATTGGACTTACCATTTTTTCTTTATCAAAAGATGTTGATCAAACAAACCATGAGAATATCACAGAAGCTGTTGTTCGTGGTAAGAATCTTTGGGATTCAAACAATTGTATGGGATGTCATACTATTTTAGGAGAAGGAGGCTATTATGCTCCAGAATTAACTAAAGTAATTGACAGAAGAGGTAAAGGTTACATTAAAGCAGTTTTAATGTCGCCTGTTGCATGGGAACCTAACGGCAGAAAAATGGTTGCCTATGGTTTTTCAGAAGAAGAGGCATTAGATATAATTGAATTTTTCGATTGGATAGATGATATTGATTTAAACGGATTCGACACAGTAGTCTCACCATTAGCAAAAGATAATAATTAAACTAAAACATTATGAAATATAAATCACAAAAAGTAGCGTATTGGTTTTTTGCATTATCAATGTTGCTATTCGTATTACAATTAGTATACGGTTTTATTATGGGATTTGCACACGCAGGATTTGACGGTTTGCATGATATTATTCCATTTAACACAGCAAAAGCAGTTCATTTAAATCTATTAGTAGTTTGGCTACTATCTGGTTTTATGGGAGCAGCATATTATATTATTCCAGAAGAAGCACAACGCGAACTCGTAAGTGTAAAACTAGCTTATGTACAGCTAATTAGTTTAGCATTAGTTGGAGTTGCTGCAATTATAGGTTTTCACTTTAATATTTGGGAAGGACGTAAGTTCTTAGAAATACCAAGAGGTCTTGATTACCTAGTTGTTATAAATGTACTTTTATTTTTAGGAATAATTCTAACGACCTTATTTAAAGGAAAACGTAGAACAACAACAGCATTAGTGCTTACTATGGGGTTATTCTTTGCAGCTTTATTATACTTGCCAGGAATGTTGCCTTTTGATAGTCAAGTAACAGATTCATTCTTTAGATGGTGGGTTGTTCACCTTTGGGTTGAAGGTGTTTGGGAGTTAATAATGGGAGGTATTTTATCTTTCTTATTAATTAAACTAACTGGTGTTGATAGAGAAGTTATTGAGAAATGGCTATATGTTATTGTAGGATTAACATTCTTATCTGGTGTTTTAGGAACAGGTCACCATTACTACTATATTGGAGTAAATAAAATTTGGTTAATCGTTGGTGGTATATTCTCTGCTTTAGAACCTTTAGCATTTTTAGCCATGGCTTTATTTGCAGTAAATATGTACAGAAAAGGAGAAAAGAAACATCCAAACAAATTAGCATTATACTGGACACTTGGAGCTGCTATTGTTTCATTTGTAGGTGCAGGATTATTAGGATTTGCACACACATTACCACAAACAAATTTATACACACACGGAACTTTAGTAACAGCTATGCATGGTCACCTTGCATTTTGGGGAGCTTACGCAATGATTGTTTTAGCAATTATAAGCTACTCTTTACCCAATATGACTGGTAGGAAACTCTATGATAGTTCTCGTGGAAGAATGGCGTTTTGGTTTTCAAATATAGGAATGATTGGTATGACAGTCGCCTTTGGTGTTGCCGGAGTTGTTCAAGTATATTTGGAACGTAAAATGAAAATGGAATTTATGGAAGTTCAGAAAGAAATCGAAGTTCATTTTTATGTGCTAATTCTGTGTGCTACTTTATTTGTAACAGGAATTATTCTATACATCATTGATTTCTACAAACATGGAAGACCAACTGATGAAGCTATAGACCTAACGTCAACAGACTAAAAAAAACTTAGAAAAAAATGAAAAAACATATAGTTTATTTCACCATTGCACTGTTAATGGGACTAAATTCTTATGCACAAACCTTTGATTTGTCAGCAGAGTTAAGGCCACGTTACGAAAATAAACACGGATTCGGAACTCTTTTAAATACCGATGAAGATGGAACAAATTTCGTGTCTCAACGTACGCGATTAAACTTTGGATTTGTAAATGAGAAAATGAATTTCAAAGTCGTTTTTCAAAACATTAGAGTTTGGGGAGATGTAAGCACATTAGCTAGTGATGATCAAGCATCAGCATTACACGAAGCTTGGGCAACCTATAAACTGAATGGAAAAGTGTCTTTTAAATTCGGACGCCAAGAAATAGTTTATGATGACCATAGAATATTTGGAAGCGTAGGTTGGGCTCAGCAAGCAAGAAGCCATGATGCATTTTTGTTTAAATATGTACCTAATGCCAACCATAAATTCGATGTCGGTTTAGCGTTAAATTCAGATTCACAATCTAATGTAGATAACTTATATAGTAATGCTGCTGGATACAAATCATTTCAGTATGCATGGTATCATGGTAGTTTTGAGAAATTTGGATTAAGTGTTTTAGCTTTAAATACAGGAATTGAGTATTTAGAGAATGAAAACTTACCTGATGAAAAGCAAACCATCGATTATATGCAAACTGTTGGTCCAAGATTAACATATGCTTCAGGTAAATTTAATGCTAATGTAGCAGCATACTTTCAAACTGGAAAATCGTTAGATACAGATGTAAGTGCCTCTTATTTTTCAGGGAACTTAGGTTATAAAATAAATGATAATTTTAATGTTGGTATTGGAGCAGAATTTCTTTCAGGTAAGGATATGGATGATACAGATGCTGATATAAAATCTTTTGCGCCATTATTTGGTACAAATCATAAGTTTAATGGTTTTATGGATTATTTTTATGTTGGAAACCATGCTAATAATGTTGGTTTGAACGATTTTTATGGGTCAATAGGCTATAAAAATAACAAGTTTTCGGCTAAAATAATGCCTCACTTTTTCTCATCTGCAGGAAATGTATTTGATGGTACAGAAAAAATGGATAGCAATCTGGGAACAGAAATAGATTTAACGGTTGGTTATAAATTGGCTAGTGATATTTCATTAAATGCTGGGTATTCTAAAATGTTTGCTACAGATACTATGGAGATATTAAAAGGCGGAGATAAAGATGAAAATAATTCTTGGGCTTGGGTGATGATTACCTTTAAACCGAAATTATTTTCACATACGCTACAAGCACAGTAAGTCTAGATAATTAAATTTTTAAATAAACCAGAGTCGAAATTTTGAAGGAAGATTGACTCTGGTTTTTTAATTCGATAAAAAACACTAAAATGAGTAAGCCATTTTATCAAGAAGTAGGAAAAGAAATCACGGTTTTTGAACATACCTATAAGTGTAAGATTCCTTTTTTATTAAAAGGACCAACAGGAACCGGAAAGTCGAGATTTATTGAGTTCATGGCTCATGAATTAAACACTAAATTAATTACTATTTCCTGTCATGAAGAAACATCGTCTACAGATTTAATCGGACGTTTTATCATTAAAGGAGCAGAAACAGTTTGGTTGGATGGTCCATTAACAACGGCTGTTAAAGAAGGACATATTTTATATTTAGATGAAATAGCAGAAGCTAGACCAGATGTAATTGTAGCTATTCACTCTTTAACAGATCATCGAAGAGAATTGTTTATTGATAAGTTGGGAAAAACCATTAAAGCACATGAAAACTTTATGCTTGTCGCTTCGTTTAACCCTGGTTATCAACGAGGTTTTAAAGAACTGAAACCGTCTACTAGACAACGATTTGTTGCCATTTCTTTTGACTATCCTACAGAAAAGTTAGAAGCTGAAATAGTTGTGTCTGAGACAGGAATTGAACCTGATGTGGCTAAAAAGTTGGTAAACATTGCAACTAAGATTAGAAATCTAACAGAATTGGGTTTAACTGAAACCGTTTCAACACGATTATTGGTAGATGCAGCTAAATTAATTCATATCGGCTTGCCAAAAAGATTAGCAGTGCATGTTGCCGTTGTAGAACCATTAACTGACGATTTAGAAGTTATTCAAGCACTAAAAGATTTAAGTGATTTAATGATATAATATGTTTGAGTTCGAGCCAGATGAATATATTTTCACCAAGTTTGCTTTCTTTTTTAAAAAACGAAAAAGGAAGAAAGAGGCAGCATTAGAACATGCTGTTTATTTAAGTGATCTCAAACCACGCTTAATGATTTTTGCTCGTGCTATTACTGGTGAAGCTATTGAAATATTTGAAGCGGAAAGAGAAGGAGGTTTCAAAAACAATAACTTTTTCTTACCTGTCAAGTTCTATGATTTCTCTACCATAGATGAAAATATTTCTTTTTATTTATTCAGAATATTGTATTTATCCATTCAGAAAAATTTAGATCTAAATTGGAAAGATAATGTAGATCATGACCTTAAAGAATCACAAGAAAAAGCTGAAGAAACGGCAAATAAAGTGCTCAAGGGTTTATTTGAACAGTTCCCGATAGCTGAAAATTATTACAATAAATTCATCTCTCATTATAAACTAATAGAAACGTCAAAACTTCCTGCAGATTATTCGTTTATCTATGGAAAATGGATGAAAGATTCACTTAATGATGATACTGATATACAATTAAAGAATTTCACTGATAAGGTTAAGGAAGCCAATCAAGAGCAAGTTAAAACAACTATCAAATCTAAAGCTGTAGAAGAAATAATCTCTGTGCAAATAGACCAAAAACAAATGGAGGATGCTGTGTTGCAACATCAATTTGAAAAGGTAGAAACTGCAGAAGAATTTGGTGGTAATTTTAGAGATATGGATGGTGATGATGATCTAGAAGATCATTCTAATGCCTTAGATGAGGTGAATATGAAACATACAGTTCGTGTTGATGACACTGCACATTCTGTGTATCAGGCGGAGTTTACAGAGAATACTACAATTTTAGAAAGTGCCGAAAGTGACAGCTCTGGTTACCATATAACTTATGACGAATGGAATTATAAGGACAGAAGTTATAAGGAGGATTTTTGTAAAGTATATCCAAAAACACAGCTGAAGAGAGATGTTGATTACTATAAAAAAACATTAAACGATAATAGGTCTACCTTGGTTGGTTTACGAAAAATGCTAACCACAGTTAATAATAAATACCAGCAGCAAAGAAATCAAACACAGGGAGAGGAATTTGATATTGATGCAATAACTGATTTGTTCATCGATGTAAAATCTGGACATACACCTTCAGAAAAAATTTATTTATCTAAACGGAAAAAAGAGAAGGATTTATCTATTTTATTGCTTTTAGATGTTAGCCTTTCTAGTGATGGTTATGCCGACGGAAACCGAGTGATAGATGTAGAAAAGCAGGTATCTATTTTGTTTGGTGAAATTTTGGATGAATTCAATATCGATTTTTCTATCGATTGCTTTTACTCAAAAACGAGAAATCACTCCACATACCTAACACTTAAAGGTTTTGATGATGACTGGAATACAGCAAAACATAGAGTAGGAGCAGTAGAGCCAAGTGGCTATACAAGAATTGGTGCTGCATTACGTCATTCGGGTGCTTTGTTAGATAAGCGTGATACTAAAAACAAATGGGTAATTTTAATCTCTGATGGAAAGCCAAACGATTACGATAAATATGAGGGAAAGTACGGGATTAATGATGTGAAGCAAGCCTTAAGGGAATTAAATGAGCGCCAAATCAATTCGTATGCATTAGCTATTGAAGCACAAGCTAAATATTATTTACCACAAATGTTCGGACAAAATCACTACCAAATCCTTACAACTCCTGTAGAATTATTACAATCTCTTGTGAAATTGTATGAGAAAATTAAGCATCAATCATAACTTGAAATTTTTTAATAGATGCAAAAAATAACTATAGATTATAAAAACGTATACTATCCTCCTGGAGGAATACTAATCTGGATTATCATTTTTCTTGAGTTATTCACCTTTGGTGCAGCACTCATTGCAATGGCTTATTATGGCAATCAAGAAATTGAATTATTTCATGATTCTAGCTTAAAATTGAGTAAAACTTTTGGATTGATAAATACCATATTCTTACTGACTAGTGGTTTTTTTATGGCAATTTCAGTAACAGAATTAAAGAAAGGTAATAAAAAGAAGTTTCAAAAGTTATTGCTCTTAACTATGTTTTTTGGTCTTCTTTTTCTAGGATTAAAGAGCTTTGAATATAATGAGAAAATCAGTCAAGGCTTTGATCTTAACTACGACACTTTTTTTACCTTTTATTGGATGCTTACTTTGTTTCACGTCATTCATGTTATTGTAGGTTTGGTGATTTTAACTACTGTTTATTTTGGAATAAGAAAAGAAAATTCTACTACTAGTATTGAAGATGTTGAGTCTAGTGCTGCATTTTGGCACATGTGTGATTTGATATGGATGTTACTTTTTCCTGTAATTTATTTACTTTTTTGATATGAAACTAAACGCAACCTTAACTTGGATAATATTAATTATACTGACAATAGTTTCAGCTTTGGTTTCTAAACTAAATAGCAATTATATTGTGCTGCTCATTTTGTTACTGTCTTCACTAAAGTTCTTGGGTATTGCTTTTCAATTTATGGAACTAAAAAAAGCACACGGATTTTGGAAAGGAATCATTGTTGCCTTCCTATTGTTTTTTATCACTTCAATTGTGGTGGTTTTTTAATAGGATTGCTTTTATGGCTTGTCATATTTAATAGGAGTAAAAGTATTCCTAAAGGCATTAAAATGCTAAAAATGAAGAGTAACAAGTAATAATTAGGAAGTAATCCTTTTCCGAAGTAAAAATAATAGCCTTGAATAAACAATACTATTTCAGTTAAAATGAAACCTAAAAGAAAGCTATAGATTCCTAGGTATAAAGTTCTAGAGGTGTTGACTAATTCCTTTTTCAGAATAAAAGAAAATAAAAACCCTGAAATAACTCCCAACATTAATAAATGAATAAATCCTATCACAAAGTTGCGATGTTGATAGGCATTACTTGCTAATTCTGGAATTAATGTGAGCCCTTGTAATACAATTTTTAAGCTATAGCAAAAGACGGCAAAGTATAATAAGTAATTGGTCAGTTTAAATTCATTTTTTGATAAAATAACTTTGTTAAGCCTAAAGATTTTTAAAAAATAAAACAATGTAATGAGTTGAAAAATAGTCCCAATTCCATTAATCCATAATAAAATGTTATGAGGAGCAAACCATTGAATAGGTAATGCCACTGTTAGTATTGTTGAGATTATTAGTAAATAAAAAAAGCGTTTAATTGTTTTAGAATATTCAATGTTTAATAAATGAAATAGGATGGCTAAAGCAGAAATTAAAAACCAACCATTAAACTGAAAATGTAAAAAGAACTGTATGGCAATTTGATAAAATGCAGAGGCTTTACCCATCAGTCCTACGGCAGGTCCCAAACACCAAACTCCCAATGTTGATAATAACATAAATAGGAGTGAAGCCTTTAAAAGTAACGCAGTAGCCTTAGATGTTGTTTTGTGATGCTTCCATATCAAATAAACAAAATAGTAACTACATAAGATGTGCAATGTTGAAAATGTAATAGAAACAACGCCATAACCTTGAAAAGGAAAACTAAGCATCATACCAATTACAGCAAACTGAGTTAACCAAAACAAACGATTGTAGATTGGCTTTTTTTCTGGGATAAAATAATGTACAATACACACGAACAACATTAAATAGACCCAACCCAACATAGCAACGTGAGAATGCGCATGTGTTAGATATCGATAATTTAATCCTATGGATTCAATAAATGAATAACGTAATGCTAAACCCATTAAAGCGGCTACTAAAAAATTTAGAAGGCAAACAATAACAAGTTTTTTCTGCATATTATTTCTTTGTATACTTAATGATTAAAGGTATTAAAAAAAAGAACACTTCCCCTGAGTCCAAATATTGTAACTTCTGTGGTTTCCCTCGAAAATACAGCAATTACAATAGGTTAAGTAACTCATAGGAAGTGTAACTTAAATAAAAACCAAATGTTAAGCAAAGAGTTTTTCTAATTGTACAGCCTTTGGAAATAGAATATTATTCTCTAGGTGAATATGTAAATGCAAGTCTTTTTCAAACTCATCTAGCATTGAAAAGGTTACTTTATACGTATTGCAGGCATCTGCTGGTGGATTGTAATTATCTGTAAGCTCTGCAATTTTTCTAAAGCGTTCTCCTTCGTTATCGTGTTCATGTTTCATCATAGCTATTGGATTTTCTACAGTTTGAAATTGAGGAGATTGCACAGCTCCACCTTCCAATTTAGCTTTTACCAATTGCTTTATAAACGGGAAAAGAATTAGTTCCTCTTTTTTCATATGTGCTGCTAAGTCGCCTGCGGAACCTGTAAACAATTCGTTGATTTTAAACAATTCTGGATGACGCTCACCATGTACACGGCATAACTTATCTAAAAATTGACGAATAACAGGAATTTTTTCTTCAACATATCTGTGATGCTTCTTTTCAATATAGTCCACTAATAAATCTAAAGGCCACGATTTATAGTCAATCGTTTCAGCTCCCTTATTGCTCAAAACTGTATTTATTTCATCCATTAATAAATTACTATCAATGCCTTTTTTATCACAAGCTTCTGCTACTGTTCTATTACCATTGCAGCAAAAATCAATTTTGTGTTTTGAGAAAATAGCGGCAGTTCTGTAATCTTTAGCAACAAAATGGCCTATTTCTTTTTGAGTGTTTTTTTCTAATGTTTCCATAATTAATTCATTTCGGACAAGTTTATCCTATTTATATTCAAATTTTTTTTCAAATTTTTAAAAATGCTTCACCATTTTTTATACCTCTTGCTAATTCATCCAAATTTGTGTTTTCTAACATGTCTCTTAAACCGTTACGGATGGATTTGAATTTATCATGCATTGGACAAGGATGATCTTCGCTACATTCTTTTAATCCTAAGCCACAACCCAAATACACGCTATTGCCATCTATGGCCTCAACAATTTGAGATAATTTAACGGTAGCAATTAGATCCTTATCTATTTCAAAGCCACCATAGGCTCCTTGAATAGATTTAATGATTTTGTGTTTTACTAAATCTTGTAAAATTTTTGCAGTAAAAGCTTGAGGAGAATCAATCTCTTTTGATATTTCTTTAGGACTTACTCGTCTGCCTTCAATAGAATTTTTAGCAATAAATATTGATGCTCTAATTCCGTATTCACAAGCTTTTGAAAACATTGATTGTTATTTTAATGCAAATATCAGAAAATTTTTTAACTAGGACAAAATTGTCTGATATAAAAATGAAAAAATCTTGCATTATTTTATAATTCCTTTAATATCTATTGGTACAAAAAGCAGTATTTTTATAGTGCTATGAAATATAATACAGATTTAAGGAAAGGATTCGTTTTTAAACCTTACGAAGCTCCTAATAAATCACCTTTTGAAACACTTTTTGAAATTTTAAAAGAGCTTATTACACACACTTCTGGAGATTTTGATGAGGCTATTTCATGGCTTCGAGAATTAAATAAGGAGTATGAGTTAACTACTGCTGAATATTCTATTGACGATTTTATTGAAGATCTTAAAAAGAAAGGCTATATCAAAGAAGAAATTGATCCCGATGGAAAAGCAGGAATGGCAATTACTGCTAAGACCGAACGTGCAATTCGTCAGCAGGCTTTAGATCATATTTTTGGAAAAATTAAGCGTAGTGGACAGGGAAATCACAAAAGTAAAAGCCCAGGAATTGGAGATGAACATACTGGAGATTTTAGAAACTATCAGTTTGGAGATGCTTTAGATAAAGTTTCTATGACCGAAAGTTTAAGAAACGCTCAAATTAATCATGGTATTGATGATTTTAATTTAACTGAAGATGATTTGATCGTTGAAGAAACAATGCACAAGTCGCAGATGAGTACTGTTTTGATGATAGATATTAGTCATAGTATGATATTATATGGTGAAGATCGCATCACACCAGCAAAGCGAGTTGCAATGGCATTGGCAGAATTGATTACAACACGTTACCCAAAAGATACCTTAGATATTATTGTCTTTGGAAATGATTCGTGGCAGATTGAAATTAAAGATTTGCCATATCTAAAAGTTGGACCTTATCATACCAATACAGTAGCTGGTTTGCAATTGGCAATGGATTTACTCCGAAGAAAACGAAATACGAATAAGCAGATTTTCATGATTACCGATGGAAAGCCAAGTTGTCTGCGATTGCCTGATGGACAATATTATAAGGATAGCAACGGACTTAATCCTTACATCACTAATAAGTGCTACGCGATGGCACAACAAGCAAGAAAATTGCACATACCAATTACCACATTTATGATTGCTCAAGATCAATACTTGATGCAATTTGTTCAAGAGTTTACAAGAGCCAATCAAGGAAAAGCCTTTTATACTGGTTTAAAAGGATTGGGTGAAATGATTTTTGAAGACTATGAAACAAACAGAAAAAAAAGAATTAAAGGATAAAATGAAGATAGAAACAATAAAAACTTTAGGCGCTTTAAAAAAAGCTGGTTATCAATCTAGATCTATAAAAGATGAACTAAGA
The DNA here is from genome assembly GCF_000797465.1 of Psychroserpens jangbogonensis. Taxonomy (GTDB): domain Bacteria; phylum Bacteroidota; class Bacteroidia; order Flavobacteriales; family Flavobacteriaceae; genus Psychroserpens; species Psychroserpens jangbogonensis. Next base: position 113,876 of record NZ_JSWG01000015.1, read on the forward strand.
GATAATCTAATTGAAAAAATAAAAAACAAAGAAACAGCTTTTGAAGGTGTACATGGTTATGAAAACACTGTAATTCCTGAACTAGAGCGCGCTATTCTTTCAAGACATAATATTAATTTATTAGGTCTTCGTGGACAGGCAAAAACGCGTTTAGCACGTTTGATGCTAAACTTGTTGGACGAATACATTCCATATGTGGATGGCTCAGAGATTAACGATGACCCACTTAACCCTATTTCTCGTTTTGCTACCGAGTTAATTTCAGAAAAAGGAGACGATACACCAATCGCTTGGTTGCATAGAAGTGATCGTTTTGCCGAAAAATTAGCAACACCAGATGTGACAGTTGCAGATCTTATTGGAGATGTTGATCCTATTAAAGCAGCGAATTTAAAATTAAGTTATGCTGATGATCGTGTCATTCACTACGGAATGATTCCAAGAGCAAATCGATGTATTTTCGTAATTAATGAATTACCAGATTTACAAGCTAGAATTCAGGTAGCATTATTCAATATTTTGCAAGAAGGTGATATTCAAATTAGAGGTTTTAAATTGAGATTACCATTAGATGTCCAGTTTCTTTTTACAGCAAACCCAGAGGATTATACCAATAGAGGAAGTATTGTTACACCATTGAAAGATAGGATTGGAAGTCAGATTTTAACGCATTATCCAGTTGATATTGAAACAGCTCGTTTGATTACAGAACAAGAAGCCAAACTTGTTGAAAGTCAGAAGGATGCTGTAATCGTTCCAGATTTAGCAAGAGATTTATTAGAGCAAATTGTATTTGAAGCTCGAGAAAGTGAATACATAGATGCTAAAAGTGGTGTAAGTGCTAGGCTTAGTATTACAGCTTTAGAAAACTTATTTAGTACAGCAGAACGTAGAGCATTGTTGTCAGGTGATGACAAAACGATGCTACGTTTAAGCGATTTTGTCGGAATCATTCCTGCAATTACTGGAAAGGTAGAATTGGTTTATGAAGGAGAACAAGAAGGTGCAGCTGTTGTAGCTTATAATTTAATTGGTGAAGCTGTTAAGAGTTTATTTCCTGAATTCTTTCCGAAGATAGAAAAGTTAAAAAAAGAAAATGATGAAACACCTTATGACGATATCATATCATGGTTTTTCAATCAAAAAGATGGATTTGAAATTTTAGACGATTTGCGAGACAAAGAATATAAGAGTTTACTTGATGCAATTTCTCCATTAGATGATTTGTTAGGATTACATCAACCTAATATAAGTAAAGAAGATAGTTATTTCGTTAAAGAGTTTGTTCTTTGGGCTCTTGTAGAATTTAAGCAACTTAGTAAATACCGATTTACTGAAGGCATTCAATTCAAAGATCCTTATGGTAGTTTTATTAATGGAATATAATTTAAAAAGGGAAGCAAATTGCTTCCCTTTTTAGTTTTATAAACTAATTTACCAATTACCTCTACTTTTTATATTATTAGCACAAAACTTGATAATTTCTGTAATTCTTTTTTCGCGAGTTGCATCTCGTTTGGCTTGATTTAGCCAATACAAATAGCCTTTTCTGTAGGAAGTGGCAAAATTATTATAGTTATCATATGCTTTTGGGTTTTTATCAAAGGCTTCCTGTAATGCCTTTGGAATGATCCCTTTCTCAACATTATCTAAAGCAGTCCAACTTCCATTTTGTTTGCCTTTTTTAATTTTCGTCAAACCACTTTGATGCATTAATCCTGCATAGGTGAGTTCTTTTATGTATTTCTTATTTAAGGCACTCCAAACGCTTTTTTCATTTCTTTCACAAAAATATTGCCTGCGTTTTCCGTTGCCTAAACTTTTGACAGTAGAATCAATCCAACCATAACATAAAGCCACTTTTACAGCTTCTTCCCAGCGCATTGATTGGTTTTCGTGATCCACTTTATAAAATATTAATTGAACGCCTTGTGAAGAATGATGATTATCCTTAAGCCAATCCCTCCATTCTGAGTCGGTTTTAAAATAGTATTCCATTATCTCATAATTTCATTCGGAAATACTACAACACTTTCAAAACCTTCTTCATCAACAGCAGCTACTCCAAAGTAAAAGTTGTCTATCACGATACCTTCTAGAGTAAACTCCGTAACGTCACCAACATATCTACTATGATCCCAAGTAGGAGAGGTAGTATCTCTCCAATAAATTTTATAGCCTTTTGCGCCTTCAACAGCATCCCATTTAAACTTTGCTGATGGTTCTACAATACCTCCAATGCCTACTGTAACTGGTGAAGGAGGAGCAGAGGCCAAACTCGCCATTGCAATTGCATTTACAGCTGTTAGTTTTTTTGCATATTCAAAGTTGACATGCTCAAAAGTATCACCATAATGAACATCATTTTCAATACGAATATCTTGGTGTTGCTGTGTGTAGTTTTCATGAGCTTCCATAATTCGTATTCCAGGGAAACCAACATCATTAAAAGGTCTGTGATGGCCACCACGACCAAATCGGTCTAGTCTGTAAACCATAATCGGATTCATTTCTGGCATATAAGTAGTAACTGTATTATGGATATAACGTGCTAACTGGCGAGAAATCCCATCAACTTCACCACCATAAAATCGTCTTGATTTTCTTTGCTTTTCTGTTTCAGTTGGAGAAACAGGTTCTGAAAAGATTCTGAATGTACGATTGTCAATAACGCCATCGACGCCTTTAATATTTCCAATCATATCATTGTTTAAAACACCAATAATATCCCATTTTTTTTCTTTAGCATATTGAGCAAGCCCTTTGCCACCAAATAATCCTTGTTCTTCACCAGATAAGCCTACATAAATAATACTGCTTTCAAATTGATATTGAGATAACACTCTTGCAGCTTCAATGGTACCTGCCATTCCTGAAGCATTATCATTTGCACCTGGAGAATCTGAAGTGAAATTATTTGGATCTGAAACTCTTGAGTCAATATCACCACTCATAATAATATAACGGTTTGGATACTTTGTCCCTTTTTGAATGGCAACAACATTAACTACCCAAACATCTTTTGTTATGCGATCATTTGCTCCTTTTTTCACTAAGTCTTTCTGATAAAAAACGTCTAAGCAATTTTTGCAATCGCTAGAAATCGTTTCAAATTCTTTTCTAATCCAACGTCTTGCAGCTCCTATTCCTCGCGTGTTTGAAACCGTATCGCTAAGTGTATGTCTAGTTCCAAAATCGGCTAAAGTTTTGACATCGTTTTTTAGACGTTCTTCAGAAATAGTATCGATAATATCATAAATCTTTTGACTGGTTTGAGCATGTATTGAAATGGTAAATAATAAAAGAGCAATAATTGAATATTTCATTGTTATTCTTTTTTGTAGTTGAACTTCACAATTTGAATACTGCCTTCTTCATTTTCGATGTCAACAAATACATTCATTTCAGTGTCACTAACTTTTTCAAATTGCATGCCTTCAAAAACAACTTTATTTTTGGTGATTTCTTTTAAAGGAAAGTCTACAGTTTCGTTTTTAGTTTCCCATCCTTTTAACTCATTGTCAAAATGTTTTAATTGTAATACTAATGAGTTCTCAACTTCTCTAATAATTTCAATTTCATAAAAAGACACTTTTCCGTCATTGATCAATTTAAATGTGGCCATCATGGAACCTCCAGAAGGTTCACTCCAGTTTTCTTCAGTTTGACCTCCAAAAGCTTCGCCTTTCCAGTTGCCAGAAATCCAAGCACAGTTTTCTAATTTAGGTTCTAATTGTGTTTCACTTTGTGCTGCTGAAGACAATGTAAATGCAAAACAGAGGATGAGAATATATTTCATAATGTGTTTATTGAATGAATGTCACTTTAGTTATCTTACCGTTTTCAACTTCATAAATAGCAACAGCATCAAATATTTTACCGTTAGCTGTAACTTGCTCTTCGTCTATTACTTTATTCCCGATGACAATACGTTTTTTTACGAATGCTCTTAAGTCTGGTGTGTGTTCAAACCATACTTTATAACTTTTTCGCATGGCTTCCTTACCATCTGTGCGTAAGGTATTTGGATATGCATATAATTTTACATCATCTGCATAGTCTTCCAAAAAGGCATCAATATCTCTAGCATTATAAGCATCTAGGTTTTTTTGCACTACGGCTTCAATGGCCTTAGGATCAATTGTTGTTTCTGTTTTAGTGCCTCCAGTTTCAGTTGTTTCTTCTTTTGTTTCATCTGTAGTTTCTTCAGTGTCAGTTTCAGTTTTTGCACCAACATCTCCTGCGATTAGTAGTTTATTCGATTCAGGATTAACTGCCAATCGTGTAATTTGAGTAATATTATTTGATGTTAAGTCGGAAACTTTCTTCCAATTATTATCTCTATGAAGTCTTAATTTGAATAGCGTACTCTCTTTACTTGAAAGCAAAGTTTTACCATCTAGCCAACATATGTCTTCAACACCATCTATAGTATTCGCAATTACCTTTGTTGCTCCTGTTAAAGGATTAAGCGATTTTATTTGCCATTGATTTTCGTTTTCTTTTGAAATGAAGCTTACCAGGTTTGAATTAGGAATTCTGTGAAAGGATCTACCAACACTTGTTGCATATTTTCTGCTTGTTCCATTCTGAAGATTACTAACAAATAAATTTAAGTTATCCTCTTCAATAACAGCCGAAACTATGGTATGCTCATCATACCACGTGTAATAAGCTACAACCAAATCTGAAATAAGCTCAGTGGATTCTCCATTACTAGCGTTATAACTGTACAAGCGTTGCTTACCATCTTTGTCTAAACGAACTGCAGAGATTTCATTTTTATTAGGGTTTTTTAAAGGTGTGTATTCTCCTCCTTCTGTAAAATTTAGCCAAGATTTAGAATCATATCGTGTGTCGTATTTTGCAATGTCTGTTTGATCATTTCTAGTGGATGCAAATAGAATATATCTGTCATTTAAAAATGAAGGTTGATTGTCATAACCTTCATTGTTTGAAATGTTTTTACCATTCGTAACTTCAATTTTTGAAGAGTTAACTTCAATATCGAATAAGAAAACTTCAGTATTGGATTGTGCATTAATAGTAAGAATTGTGCAAAAAATGGTAAGGTTGGAGATTATTGATTTCATAAGCAATGATTTATGATAAAGATATGAAAGTTTTAATGTGGATTTTATAAAAAATTTGCACATTCAAATTTTATAACTACATTTGTAGTATTAAAACTATAATTGTGGATATAAAACAGTTAAATAAAACCGAATTGCAAATCATGAAATACTTATGGATTCTAAAAAAAGGATTCATGAAAGATATCGTTGAGCAATTTCCAGAGCCAAGACCAGCTTACACAACGATTTCAACACTCTTGAAACGCATGTGTGATAAGGGTTATATTGGTTTTGAGAGGTTAGGAAGAGATAAACAGTATCACCCAATTTTGAAGAAAAATGATTATTTCTCAACACAAGTTAACGGAATGATTACTCATTTCTTTAATGACTCAAAATCACAATTCGCATCATTTTTTACTAAAAATGCTGATTTATCAATTCAAGAATTGGAAGAACTTCAGGAACTATTACAAAAGAAAATTAATAAAAGAAAAGTAAATGATTAACTACATTTTTTATACAATAGTAAGTTTAGGTAGTGCTTATTTGGTGTATTATTTTTTTCTAAAGAAGCAAAAGACGTTTCAGTTTAATCGTTTTTTCCTTTTAGGAAGTTTACTACTTTGTTTATTAGCTCCAGTAATGGAAATAAATATGTTTGATGCTGTGCCGAGTATTACAGAGATTTCTTTAGAATCTTCACAAGAAGCAGTTTTTCCGCTGGAGGTTATGAAGGGAGTTACAGTAACTGAAATTCAAAAACCCAATCATACATTATATAACATTCTTTGGTATTTGTATTTAGGGATAACGGTTTGCTTTTTGTTGAGGTTTATCAAGAATTTATTTGGTATCATAAAACTTACAAAACAAAGCCATATACGAATTGGAAACCTAAAATTGGTTGAGACTAACGATTATAAAAATGCATCCAGCTTTTTTAATTACTTATTTGTCAATTCCGAAAGTTTAAAGGATAAGCAATATTCTGAACCTATGATTCAACACGAACTTGTGCATTGTAATCATTTGCATACTATAGATGTTGTATTAATTGAGTTATTGCTATGTGTATTTTGGTTTAATCCATTGATGTGGTTGTATAAGAAAGCTATTGTACAAAATCATGAATTCATTGCAGATACATATACGGTCGAAACTGGAATTGATATCGAAGATTATTCTCAAATTATTATTAATTCAGGTCACATGGAACACCGCGTTCCACTAACTAGCGGATTTAATTTCATTCAAATCAAAAACCGAATTATTATGTTACATCAATCAAAATCATCAATTTTAAAACGAACATTAAAAATTAGTACTGCATTAATATTGTTCTCAGGAATATTTGTGCTCAGTTCATTTAAAAATTCAAATGAACAAATCGTAGTTGTTATAGATGCAGGACATGGAGGTCATGATCCAGGAAATTTAAACGAAAAAGATATTGTGCTCAATATATCAAATGTATTAGCAGAATTAAGTGATGAAAATGTCAAAATTATCACTTTGCGAGACGAAGATAAATTCTTATCACTTAAAGATAGAGTTAAGTTTATCAATGCCCAAAATGCAGACTTAATGTTAAGTTTACATTGTAATTCGGCAAAGAATCCTGATGCGAGTGGAGTAGAAGCTTTTTATTATGACAAAAATGAATTTGATAAACAATCATTGGATTTTGGTCAAATTCTAGTTAAGAATCAGTTGCAGTTATTTTCCAGTAGAGGAAAAGTAAAAAAGGCGAGTTTCTATATGCTCAAAAATGTTAATTGTCCAGCGGTTATATTAGAACTTGGTTTTCTTTCTAACGAAAAAGACAATGCAATTCTAACTAATGAAGTGCATCAAAAATCAATAGCTAAATCTATCCATGAAAGCTTATTGAAAATAGGACAAGGTAAATAACCGTAAGAATCTAAAGCATAAATAAAGCCAATTTAGATAAGGAATTGGCTTTATTTTTTAGTTCTATAGTAATCTAATTTTTCTTCAGTTCATTAAGATTTGAATGTAATACGTTTAGATAGTATTGTCTAACCTTTTTCTCTTTTGCAATAGCAATTGATTTTTCTAGATAGGTTCTAGCAACTGCTATATCTTTATTTGAAACAGCAATTTTTGAGAGACCTTCTAATGCCTTATACGAATCGGGATTTTTAATAAGACAAGCATTAAAAAGCTTTTCGGCTTCATCTTGATTATCAGAACTTAAATAATTATTTGCTAATTGAATTTTGTATTCTTCTAGACTAGAAGGGAAATGGGCAAGAATACCTTCCTCCAATTGATTTAAATTTTCAGGTTGATTTTTCCGAATGTAGAAATAAGTAATATTTCCCAAACTAGACCAAGGCAATAAAAACTCAGAATTATATTTGTCATTCAGTGTTTTATAATGATTGATAACATCATAGCCATTTTTAAATGAGTTGAACGTTTTTCTGTCTATATCCCAACCTTCAAAAACAGAATTTAATACATCTGTAATTGCTTTAAGATGTAATGAGCCATGATTGTCTTCTGGATATGGATTGAGTTGCCAGTTTTTATGTTCGGGAGTTTCTTTTTCTAAAACTGTTACGAGCTCATCAATTCCCATTCCTTCAGTACTGGCTTGAGCTATATAAAGTTTAGCGCTTGGATTAAACCCTTCTTGTAGTAGATTTTCTAATCGTTTTACAATTTCAAAGTCATTAAACCAATACGAAGGGTCAATAGCTAAGAACACATCAAAGTCTTTTGGGTTAGTCATCCAATAATGTGTGGCTAATATTCCAAATTTTGAATGTCCAATTAATATGTCTAAGTTGGAAGTTCTATGCGTTCTATTGATTAATGGCTTGAGTTCAGATTGAATAAACCGAATAAAATTATCAGCATTTTTTTTGGGATCACTATTCTCAATTTGCTTTTTTCCTCCCTTATCTGAAATACCAATTAAAATCATTTCAGGAATAGTAAATGCCGAATCTGATAAGAACTCTATTAATCCACTATCGTAATGAAAATTATAATCACCATCTAATAAATAAACAACCGGAAATTCTGCTTGAGGACTGGTATAGTAACTAGGAGGTAAGTATACTTGGTACGAACGTTGTTCATTTAAAATTTCGGAATTAAAATTGTGACGTTCTCCAATTGAAACCTCTTGAGCAATTAGAATTCCAGAAGTAAAAAAAAATAAGAAAAGTAATAAGTAAGCTTGTGATTTCATCGTTTCCCTTTTAATAACTTCGAAGATAAAAAAACGAAAGCCAATCCCGTTAGTGAATTGGCTTTCTATTGTTAAGAAAATTTTGAATTAGCCTAAATTTTAAAAACAATATTTGTTTTCTGCTTTTACTTTTTCTGCTATCTCAATACGTAAGTCTACGATATCTGGATAGTTTGCATATTTCGTAAAGCGTTTAAGTCCCATTAACATCATACGTTGTTCGTCTCCTTCAGCAAAAGAAATAATACTTTCTTTTCCTTTTTCTTCAACGATATCTACCGCGTGATATAAGTATAATTTGGCCATGGCTATTTGTGCAGATTGAGCATCTTTGCCAAAACGTTTTACATTCTTTTCAGTTCTTAAAATTGCAGATTCTGCCATGTAGATTTCAATTAAGATATCTGCTGCAGCAATAAGTAATTGTTGATGATCTTCTAATTGGGGACCATATTTTTGAACAGCTCCACCAGCAACCATTAAGAATGTCTTTTTTAACTTCTTAATCATTTCTTTTTCTTCTGAAAATAATTCAGAATAATCAGGGGTGTCAAATGAAGGAATACCCATTAATTCTTCTTGAACTGCTTGAGCAGGTCCAAGTAAATCAACATGACCTTTCATTGCTTTTTTGACTAGCATTCCAACAGAGAGCATTCTATTTATTTCATTTGTACCTTCGTAAATACGAGCAATTCGAGCATCTCTCCAAGCAGCTTCCATAGGAGTTTCCTCAGAGAATCCCATTCCACCGAAAATTTGGATACCTTCATCAGCACAGTTTTGAACATCTTCAGATACAGCTACTTTTAGAATAGAGCATTCTATAGCATATTCTTCAACACCTTTTAATTCTGCCTCTTGATGAGTATTACCAGCAGCTTCACGTAAAGCAATTCTGTCTTCAATATTTTTTGCAGCTCTATACGTTGCAGATTCACCAGCATAAGCGCTAGCAGCCATTTCAGCTAATTTGGTTTTAATAGCACCAAAATCTGAAATACGTGTTTTAAATTGCTTACGCTCATTAGCGTAGTTTACAGCGATAGATAAAATTCTACGTTGCGAATCTAAACAAGCTCCTGCCAATTTAATACGACCAACATTAAGAGCGTTCATTGCGATTTTGAAACCTTCACCACGACCAGCAAGCATATTTTCTACAGGGACAACACAGTCAGTAAAGAAAACCTGACGTGTAGAACTTGCACGAATACCTAATTTGTGTTCTTCTTCTCCCATCGTAATTCCATTTGTAGCATCATTCTCTACAATAAAACCAGTAATGTTTTTATCATCTCCAATACGAGCAAAAACGATCATCAAACTACAGAAACCTGCATTTGAAATCCACATTTTTTGTCCATTAATTTTGTATGTTTTCCCATCTGCCGAAAGTTCAGCAATTGTTTTACCAGAGTTGGCATCAGAACCAGCGCCTGGCTCAGTTAAACAATAGGCTCCAAACCATTCTCCAGTAGCTAATTTTGGAACATATTTTTGTTTTTGTTCTTCAGTTCCATACAAAGTAATTGGCATAGTACCAATTCCTGTATGAGCACCAAAAGCAGTACTAAAAGAACCAGTTCCAGATGAAATGTAATCACAAGTTAATACTGTAGAAACAAATCCCATTCCTAATCCACCATAAGCTTCAGGAACAGCCACACCAAGAAAACCAAGTTCTCCTGCTTTACTCATCACTTCTTCAGTTAAAGCAAAATCTTTAGCTTCAAATCGTTCTCTGTGAGCAATAATTTCACGGTCATTAAATTCCATAACCGCATCTTTCATCATTTTTTGTTCTTCCGAAAAATCTTCAGGAGTAAATACGTCTTCGCATTTTGTTTCTTTTACTAAGAATTGACCTCCACGTAGGATATCTTTTTCAGTTGCTTCCATTGTATTATAATTGTATTAAGTTTTTTTAATTTAAAAATTCGAATATTCCACAGGCACCTTGACCAGTTCCCACACACATGGTTACAGCTCCATATTTACCTTTCATATCACGTTTACGCATTTCATCAAATAACTGCACTGATAGTTTTGCTCCAGTACATCCTAAAGGATGACCAAGTGCAATTGCACCACCATTAACATTAATGATATCTGGATTTAAATCTAATTCTCTAATAACTGCAAGAGACTGAGATGCGAATGCTTCGTTAAGTTCTATTAATCCTAAATCTGATTGTTGTAATCCCGCTTGTTTCAAAGCTTTTGGAATAGCCTTAACTGGTCCAATTCCCATGATACGAGGTTCAACACCTGCAGCAGCATAGTTTACCATTCTTGCTATTGGTTCAAGATTTAACTCTTTAACCATCTCTTCACTCATTACCATAACAAATGCAGCACCATCACTCATTTGAGATGAGTTTCCAGCGGTAACACTTCCGCCAGCTGCAAATACAGCTCTTAGTTTTGCTAAAGCCTCTTTGCTAGTTCCAGCACGAGGTCCTTCATCTTTAGTTACTGTATACGATTTTGTTGCTTTTTTTCCGTTGGCATCAATATAAGTTTGTTCTACTTCAATAGGAACAATCTGATCTTGAAATCGATTTTCCGCTTGCGCTTTTAAAGCCTTCATATGAGAATTGTAAGCAAATTCATCTTGATCTTCACGAGACACTTTGAATTGATTTGCAACTGCTTCTGCAGTATTTCCCATTCCCCAATAATAATCTTCATGACCAGCTTTGACAATCGCATCGTAATTCAATTCTGGTTTAAAACCAGTCATAGGCACACTACTCATACTTTCTGCACCACCTGCGATTATACAATCTGCCATTCCAGCTTGAATTTTTGCTGTTGCCATACCAATAGTTTCTACTCCAGAAGAGCAAAAACGATTCACAGTTACTCCTGGAACATCTATAACTTCTAATCCCATTAAAGAGATTAAACGTGCCATATTTAATCCTTGAGAACCTTCAGGCATTGCGTTACCAACAATAACATCGTCAATACGTTTTGGGTCTAAACCTGGCAATTCCTTCATCATGTATTTGATGGTTTCGGCTGCCAATTCATCTGTTCTTTTAAAACGGAACACGCCTTTTGGTGCTTTACCAACTGCAGTTCTATATGCTTTTACTATATATGCTGTTTTCATTTTTCTTAGTTTCTTAAAGGTTTTCCAGTTTTCAACATATGCTGAATTCTTTCTAAAGTTTTGCGTTCAGTACAAAGTGATAAGAACGCTTCACGCTCTAGATCTAATAAGTATTGTTCGCTGACTAAAGTTGGTTCAGATAAATCTCCACCTGCCATAACATAGGCTAACTTATTCGCTATTTTCTTATCATGTTCACTTATGTAATGACTCGCATGCATAGAATCTGTTCCTACTAAGAACATACTTAAAGCTTGTTTACCAAGTACTTTAATATCTTTTCGTTTTACAGGTTGTGTATATCCAGCATCTGCCATTAATTTTGCATGTGATTTTGCTGTAGCAATTTGTCGGTCTTTATTAACAACTACAATATCCTTTCCTTTCTGAAGGATACCTAAATCAAACGCTTCGTAAGCTGAAGTCGCTACTTTAGCCATTCCAATGGTTAAGAAATACTCTTGCAATACATTTAATTCAACATCTCCTTTTTTGAAAATATCTTGAGCTCTTAAAGCCATTTCTTTAGAACCTCCACCGCCAGGAATCACACCAACACCAAACTCTACAAGTCCGATATAAGTTTCTGCTGCTGCAACAACTTTGTCGGCATGCATTGATAACTCACATCCACCACCAAGAGCCATTCCGTGAGGAGCAGAAATTGTTGGAATAGAGGAGTAGCGCATGCGCATCATTGTATCTTGGAAATATTTGATAGCCATATTAAGCTCATCATATTCTTGTTCGGCAGCCATCATGAAGATCATTCCGATGTTTGCTCCAACTGAGAAATTAGCTGCTTGATTACCAACAACCAATCCTGCGAAATCTTTTTCAGCTAAATCAATAGCTGTGTTTAATCCAGCAAGAACATCTCCACCAATGGTATTCATTTTAGACTGGAATTCTACATTTAAAATGCCGTCTCCTAAATCTTCAACAACAACTCCAGAGTTTTTAAATACTTCATTAGATTTTCTAATATTATCTAATATGATGAAGCTATCCTGTCCAGGAATTTTTTGTTGTGATTTCTTCGGAATGTCATAGGCATAAGTAGCACCATCTTTTACAGAATAGAATGATGTACTTCCAGAAGCTAACATATCGTTAACCCAAGCATTAGGTTCTAATCCTTCAGCTTTCATCATTTCGATTCCTTTTTCAACACCAATAGCATCCCAAATTTGGAATGGACCGTGTTCCCAACCGAATCCAGCTTTCATAGCATCATCAATCTTATATAAGTCGTCTGTGATTTCAGGAATCCTATTTGAAACATAAGCAAATAATGCAGCAAAACTCTTTCTGTAGAATTCACCAGCCTTATCTTTTCCTTTAACTAGTATTTTGAATCGATCTACAACTTTATCAACTGTTTTAGTTAATTCTAGTGTTGCAAATTTTGCGCGTTGCTTTCCTCTATATTCTAATGTATTTAAGTCTAAAGACAAAATCTCTTTCTTGCCTTCAGCTGATACTTGTTTTTTGTAGAAGCCTTGTCCTGTTTTACTTCCTAGCCATTTGTTTTCCATCATTGTATTGATGAATTCTGGAAGCGTAAAAAGTGCGTTGCATTCGTCTTTCGGACAATTATCTTTAATTCCGTTTGCTACGTGAACTAAGGTATCTAAACCTACAACATCAACTGTTCGGAAGGTTGCCGATTTTGGACGACCAATGACTGGTCCAGATAATTTATCTACTTCTTCAATAGTAAGATCTAAATCTTTAACAGCATGAAATAAACTCATGATGCTGAAAATTCCGATTCGATTTCCTATAAATGCAGGAGTGTCTTTTGCAATTACTGATGTTTTACCTAAAAATTGTTCACCATAACCGTTTAAGAATTCTAAAACAGATGCATCTGTTTTTGGTCCTGGAATAATTTCAAATAATTTAAGGTAACGTGCAGGATTAAAGAAGTGAGTTCCGCAGAAATGCTTCTGGAAATCTTCACTACGTCCTTCACTCATAAACTTAATTGGAATTCCTGAAGTATTTGAAGTGATTAAAGTTCCTGGTGTTCTGTGTTGCTCTAGTTTCTCAAACACTTGTTGTTTGATATCTAAACGTTCAACAACAACTTCCATAATCCAATCTACATCTTTTACTTTAGCAATATCATCTTCAAGATTACCAGTAGTAATTCTATTTTTAAAGGATGAATGATACAAAGGTGCTGGCTTAGATTTTATAGAAGCAGTTAATGCATCGTTTACCATACGGTTTCTAACAACCTTATCCTCTAAGGTTAAACCTTTAGCTTTCTCTTTATCATTAAGTTCTCTAGGTACAATGTCCAATAAAAGGACATCAACTCCAATATTGGCAAAATGGCAAGCGATACCACTTCCCATAATTCCTGAACCAATAATGGCTATTTTTTTTATTCTACGTTTACTCATCTTATTTTAAAGTATGTTCTTTTTGGTTGTATATCTGTTTATTTGAAATCATGTTATTGATGATTTCTGTGACCTTATAGAAGTTTGTGAGTTCTTCTTCTGAAACATTATTTTTAACGGTTTCATTAAAAGTGAGAACTTTTTCTTTTGAATAGTCTCTTTTTTCTCTACCGAATTCAGTTAAATGAATTAGTACACCTCTACCATCTTCAGGATTAGGTTTACGGGTAATTAAACCTTTCTCTTCCATTGTTTTTAATGTACGAGATAAACTTGTAGCTTCCATTCCCATTTTTGGCCCCAAAGAAGTTGAAGGAGTGCCGCTTTCAGGATCTATACTAAGCAAGGCAAAGCCTGTTGCCATGGTAGTTCCAAATTGGGACGCTTCTTCGTTATACATCTTATTAACCGCTAACCAAGTGGTTCTTAAGACGTAGTCAATAGTTTTATCTTTCATGCTTTGAAATTTGATTTCCAAATATACTAAAAAATGCTATGCATGCATAGTATTTAAGAAAATATTATACATGCATAGCATATTAATAACAAACCATGATATGTAGTAAACAAAAAACGTCTCATAATCAAATGAAACGTTTTATTTAGTATTTGAAGTTTTTTTTATTCTGTATTTCCGTTTAATTTACCATTTATAACACCAACAACTGCACCTACAATTACTGCGATAACAATATAAACGAATAAATCTAAGGCAAAACTTTCATAAGTTACGCCCTTAACTAAAGCCATATTAAAAAGGCTAGCATTTAATCCCATAAATAACCCAATTATAGCACCAGCCTTGGCACCAGTTTTGGCAGTTGAAATTTTTGCCCATTTATTGTAAATGTAAGAGATAAAGAAACCAAAGGTTAAACAACCTGCTAAAATACAGACCATTGTTTTAATAGAATCTTGAGGTTGCGGAAAAAAATCTACCAGTAAAATACCATAAAATAGCCAGCCTACTAGCCAATCTACAATGCCGCCAACTAGGCCAGCAATTAAAAAAGTTTTTGTGTTCATGTTATAAAATTGTATTAGTTAGTGTTCTAAATATACATATTTTAACATAAAAGATAAAAATATCTCAATTTAATAGGTTGAAAAACAAGAATATGACAAGATTAAACTCTGTAGATTTTATCGTATAATTCTTGATAAATACCTTTAATTACTTCACGCTTCATTTTCATAGTAGGAGTGAGGTGACCACCATCAATAGTCCAAGCGTCTGGAGTAAGTTCAAATCGCTTTACCTGTTCCCATTTACCAAATCGGACATTGTATTTGTCAACTTCCTTTTGAATGCGCTTAATTATTATATCTGAATTAGCAATGTCTTCTTCAGAAGTACCAATAGTATGTCCTTTATGTCCAATCCAATCACGAATAAACTCGAAGTTAGGCTGAATAATAGCACCTGGCATTTTTTCGCCTTCACCAACAACCATAATTTGTTCAATAAAAAGAGACTGCTTAAATTCATTTTCTAAAAGTGGTGGAATCACATATTTTCCTCCAGAAGTTTTAAACATTTCTTTTTTACGTCCTGTAATTTTAAGAAAGCCATTTTGATCAATTTCACCCTTGTCACCAGTATGAAAATAATCACCAGTCATAACACTTTCTGTTTTCGTTGGATCTTTGAAATAACCCATCATCACATTTGGGCCTTTTATTAAGATTTCTCCATCTTCAGCAATTTTAACTTCAACGTTTCTAATAGGTTTTCCAACGGTTCCTACTTTAAAGTGACTGTCTCTATACATTCCAACAGAAACAACAGGAGAGGTTTCTGTAAGTCCGTAACCTTCCATGATTTGCATTCCTCCAGCAGAAAACACTTTAGAAAGTCTTTGCTGTAATGCAGCACTTCCAGATACCATAGTTGACAATTCTCCTCCAAGGGCTTCTCGCCATTTACTAAAGATTAATTTGTTAGCGATTTTCAGTTTAAATTCGTACCAAGCTCCATTTGCTCCATAAGGTTCCCATTGTTCTCCTAAATCTACTGCCCAATGAAATAGTTTTTGCTTAATTCCAGACAAGTCATCAGCCTTAAGCATGATTTTGTCAAATACTTTTTCAAGTAAGCGCGGTACAACACTCATTAAGTGAGGTTTTACTTCTTTTGAATTTTCTCCAATTTTATCTAGTGCTTCTGCAAAATAGATACTAGCACCAGCATATTGATAGATATAAATAAGGACACGTTCAAAAATATGGCAAATAGGTAAAAAACTTAATACTCTTGTTTCTCCATCTATCAGTGGTAATCTAGGTACACTGTCTAAAGCATTGCTTGTAATGTTATTATGAGAAAGCATAACTCCTTTTGGAGTTCCAGTTGTTCCAGACGTATATATTATTGTAGCTAAATCTTCAGGTTTTACATTGGCTTTTCGTTCTTCAACTTCGCTTTGATTACTTTCATCTTTTCCAAGTTCAAACAATTCTGAATAGTGCTTACAACCTTCAATGTGATTAAAGGAGTATATTTCTTTAAGGTTTGTTTTTGCTTTAATTTTATTTACTTTCTCAAGTACTTCTTCATCAGAAACAAAGCAGTAAATTGATTCGCTATGGTTTAAAACGTACTCATAGTCTTCCGCACAGATTGTTGGATAAATAGGAATGTTTTGAGCTCCAACTTGTAGAATTCCAATATCCATGATATTCCATTCAGTTCTATTAGTTGAAGAAATGACAGCAATTTTATCATTTTTATTAACGCCTAATTTTAAAAGCGCTCTACTAACGGCATTCGCTTTATCAACGTATTCTTGTGTAGATGTAGGTATCCATTTTCCATTGTGTTTTGTCACTAGTGCAGTGGCATTTGGTTTGTTTTCTAATTGGTAATATGGAAAATCAAAAAGGCGTGTAACTTCTGTCATCAGTAATTTTTTATTAGTACTCGCAAAATAGTTAATAAATCAAGATATCACAAATACTATAACGTATCCATAACATTTATCCAACCTGGAATGTATACACAAAAAAGGAGCTATAATGACAATAGCTCCTTTTGTTTAAATTTATCTATCTAAAATTAATACTAACTAAAAACTTAAATATAACCCTATAATTAAATTGATTTCAATAATAGCAGACAAACATGCTCTAAAATTAAGAACAATTATTGATGATTTGTTGTAAAAAAACGAAATTATTACTTGTTAAGGTATTCGTTTATGAAGGTGTTGTTAGTATTAAAATATGTTTTTGGTGATTGGTGCATAAATAGTTTGAAATCTTTTGTAAAATGAGACCTGTCATAATAATCATACCTATGTATTAAATCATTTAAATCTATTTCTTTGCTTTCATATTTACGCATGAGCTTTACAAACCTATAGAGTCGTGTATATTTTCCAGGTGTTAAACCTACAATCTTTTTAAAATGATTTTCTAGTGTTTTTTGTGAAATAGAGATTTCATCTACTAAATCTAGAACATTCAACAAGCCATCATTTTCTCTAATTAAGGAAATAGCGAGGTCAATTTGTTCAGTGTTTTTATCAATATATAGTGAAGCGTTAGTAAAAAATGAATTTAAATTATTAATCAACTCTTTCGTATCTTTAGAATCTTCAAAAATCGGTAATAGTTTATTGTTAAAGCTGTTATTAATTTGCGTTAAAGGTGCGTGTGTATTTTCTATTTTAGAAACATCAATATTTAATAGTTTATAAAGTGCTGTTGGATGCAAATTTGCACCTATTGAAGCTGTAATAGAATTAGTTGAAAAATCATAAGACCTAAAATACTGGCCAGCAACCATGAGACCTTCTAGTAACATTTCTTTACCATCAACAATAACTTTTTGAGTGCCATTTCCGACATAAAATAAATGGGTTAAACCAATAGGTAAAACTTTTGATTTAAAGGGAATGTCTTCTTCCTGAAAAGACAGGTGGAAATATTCTTCAATTAAATGAGATACTTTACTAGTATCAAAATAGTCAAGATTCATTGATTCAAATTAGGTGTAGGTAAAGTAATATATTAATTTGAATTATTAGATTTTTTAATCAGAAACCTAGTGATTCTCAATCCATTTTTTAGCGTTCACAAAGGCCTCTAACCAAGGAGATACTTCATCTTTTCTTTCTACTGGATAGTTTGCCCAATTCCATTGAAATGTCGAACGTTCAATATGTGGCATAGTTACTAAATGACGACCAGTTTTGTCACACAACATAGCTGTATTGAAATCTGATCCATTCGGATTTGCTGGATAGGATTCATAACCATATTTAGCAACAATATCATATTGATTTTCTTTTTGTGGTAAGCTAAATTTACCTTCACCATGAGAAATCCAAACGCCTAAAGTACTTCCAGCTAGAGATGAAAGCATAATTGAATTGTTCTCTTTAATAGTAACAGATGTAAAACTACTCTCGTGTTTATGAGAATCGTTATGCACCAATTTACCATGAGTTTCATGTTCTGGATTGATGAGATCTAACTCCATCCATAACTGACATCCATTACAAATACCAATGGATAATGTGTCTTCTCTTTCAAAGAAGTTTTTGATTGCTTTATTGGCATTTTCATTATACTTGATTGCACCAGCCCAACCTTTTGCAGAACCTAAAACATCACTATTTGAAAAACCACCTACGGCACCTAGAAATTTAATATCTTCAAGCGTTTCTCGACCAGAAATTAAATCGGTCATATGTACATCTTTTATATCAAATCCCGCGAGATACATAGCATTTGCCATTTCACGTTCAGAATTGCTTCCTTTCTCACGAAGAATGGCTGCTTTTGGTTTATTTTTATTTGTTTTTGGAAGTTTTCCAGTAAAATGACTAGGGAACTTATAATTTAATGGTTGATTCTTAAAATTATCATATCTCTCTTTTGCAAGACCGTTAGCAGTTTGCTTTTGGTCTAATAAGAAAGAGGTTTTATACCAAACATTTCTCATTTCAGAAACATCAAAAGAGAATGCGTCTTCATTATTTTTGATATTTATTTTTCCCGAATTATTTGCAGTACCAATATTAAAAAATTTAATATTATTTTCTGATAAAACAGTTTCAATAGATGCATCTGCCTGAAAAACAAGCCCTGAGTTTTCAGCAAATAATACTTTTATTGAATCTTCTTCATTTAAAGAAGAGATATTGAAATCTGCTCCCAAACTAACATCAGCAAAGCATAGTTCTAATAAAGTTGTAATTAATCCACCAGACGCAACATCATGTCCAGCAACGATTTTATCGGCTTTAATTAAATCTTGGATGGTGTTAAAAGCACTTTTTACAAAAGCAGAATTTTTTATATCAGGAGCTTCATTTCCAATAGCATTTAAAGTTTGGTAAAAAGAACTGCCTCCTAATTTAAAGTCGTCTTGAGATACATTGATGTAATAAATGTTTCCTCCATCAATTTGAAGAAGAGGCTCAACAACCTTAGAGATTTCATTACAATTTCCTGCTGCAGAAATAATAACTGTACCTGGAGAGATTACTTCACCATCCGGATATTTTTGCTTCATAGAAAGCGAATCTTTTCCTGTTGGAACATTGATACCTAAATCTATAGCAAACTCAGATATTGCTTTTACAGCGTTATATAAACGTGCATCTTCTCCTTCATTTTTACAAGGCCACATCCAATTTGCAGATAAAGAAATTGAGGCTAAATTATCTTTTAATGGTGCCCAAATAATATTTGTTAGTGATTCTGTAATTGAATTTCTACTTCCAGCTCCTGGATGTATTAAACCAGAAATAGGAGAATGCCCAATAGAAGTTGCAATCCCTTCTTTTCCATTATAATCTAGAGCCATCACACCAACATTATTTAACGGAATTTGTAATGGTCCTACACACTGCTGTTTAGCAACTTTCCCGCCTACACAACGATCAACTTTATTTGTTAACCAATCTTTACAGGCAACAGCTTCTAATTGTAAAACTTGCTCTAAGTAGATTTGTAAGTTCTTTGTTTTATAACGTGGATTCTTATAGATTCTTTCAACAGTTATATCTGTTAAAATAGTTTTAGGCGAAGAGCCAAACATGTCTTCTAATGCTAAATCCATAGGTTTGTCACCTTTAGTTTTAGATTCAAAAGTAAATCGGTCATTTCCGGTAACTTCACCTACAGTATACATTGGAGAACGCTCGCGTTCTGCTATTTTTTGTAAAGTATCTAAATGTTTTTCAGCAATAACTAATCCCATACGTTCTTGAGACTCATTACCAATAATTTCTTTTGCGGATAAAGTTGGATCACCAACAGGTAATTTATCTAAATCAATTTTACCACCTGTATCTTCTACTAATTCACTTAAACAATTTAAATGACCTCCAGCGCCATGATCATGAATAGAAACAATAAAGTTTTCTTCACTTTCCACCATTCCACGAACTGCATTTGCAGCACGTTTTTGCATTTCCGGATTAGAACGTTGTACTGCGTTTAATTCAATTCCAGATGCAAATTCTCCTGTATCTGCGGAAGAAACTGCAGCTCCACCCATTCCTATTCTGTAGTTTTCTCCACCAAGAATTACAATTTTATCACCTTCTTTTGGAGTATCTTTTAATGCTTGTTCTGCTTTTCCATAACCAATTCCACCAGCTTGCATAATCACCTTATCGTAACCTAATTTTCTGGCTTTTGATTTACTCGAAGATGAATTTTCTTCATGTTCAAAAGTTAAAACAGATCCACAAATTAATGGTTGCCCGAATTTGTTTCCGAAGTCTGATGCACCATTTGAAGCTTTAATTAAAATATCAATTGGAGTTTGATATAACCACTTACGAGCTTTAAATTTTTGTTCCCAATGTCTATTTTCTTCTAATCGAGAATAGGAAGTCATATAAACGGCAGTTCCTGCTAATGGCAAAGATCCTTTTCCTCCAGCCAATCTATCACGAATTTCTCCTCCTGAACCAGTTGCTGCCCCATTAAATGGCTCAACAGTTGTTGGGAAATTATGTGTTTCTGCTTTTAAAGAAATTACAGATTCAAATTCTTTAGTTGTATAATAATCCGGAACATCAGCGCGTTGAGGAGCAAATTGTTCAACTTTTGGACCTTTAATAAATGCTACATTATCTTTATATGCCGAAACAATATCATTAGGGTTTTGCTTAGATGTTTCCTTAATCATTTTGAAAAGCGATGATGGCTTTTCTTTTCCATCAATCACAAAGCTTCCGTTGAAAATTTTATGACGACAATGCTCAGAGTTAACTTGAGAAAAACCGAAGACTTCTGAATCGGTTAATGGTCGATCTATTTTTTTTGAAACACCTTCTAAATATTCAATCTCTTCATCATTTAAGGCTAAGCCTTCCTGTTGATTATAAGCTGAAATATCATCTATGTTTAGAATAGGTTCTGGTTTGACCTCAATTGTAAACGTTTCTTGGTGCAATCCATTAAACTTTTCAGAAATCATAGGATCAAAGTCTTTGAAATCTTCAGAAGTAGATTCAAATTCTTCAATTCTTATGATGCCATCAATACCCATATTTTGAGTAATTTCTACAGCATTTGTACTCCATGGAGTTATCATCGCAGCTCTTGGACCAACAAAAAAAGCATCGAGAGATGCTTGTTCTATTTTTGGTTGATTGCCAAAAAGCCATACCAATTTTGAGATGGCTTCAGTTGATAATTCTTTTGTGACTTGAACAGTGAATACTTTACTGTTTTGGTTTCCGAAGAAATGAATCATTATGTCTTTGTTTGTGTTGTGTTTTGTAAAAAGCAAATTTACTTTTTTTCAATGTATTTAAAGCATTTTATTAACTTGAATATTTTGAGTTGTTCACGTTGTTATTAACGAAAAAAGACCAATATAAAAATAAATTATATTGGTCTTTTTTATTCAAATTCTTAAACTTTAATTCTTAATTAGTTTTTTGCTAATCGTACTACTACCTTGTGTTAAACGTAAAATATACATACCATTAGATAAACGTTCAGTTGGTATCGTTTCTGAATTATAAATGGTTTTAGATATAACTAGATTACCTAAAATATTATAAATCTCTACTTGTGTTTTCTTAGCTGAGTTAAGTTTGATGTGTAAAACATTGTTTACTGGGTTTGGATACACTTTGAATTCATCCAATGCTACATCATCAATACCTAGTATTTGATTATGACTGCCTAAATCGTCACAATTATCTACAACATTCCATTCATTAATGTCAAATGTAGTTGTTGGTCTATCAATTGCAGGTTTTCTAATCAAGGTTGTGTTTTCTGCAAATACTACATTACTTTGAAAGACACCTATAATATCTAAAAGAATATCATTTTTGAATAAACCAATCGCATCATTTCCATTAAAAGACGTCATGGCATTATTTAGGTAATCGTATTCGTCTGTACAAACAGTAGATCCACCATTTGCAACGACATATACATCTTCGTCTACAATAGTTGTATTATTTGGAAATGGTAGTGCTGGTCCCCAAGCACTTGCACCATTAGCATTTAGTTTAATTGTGTAAGCCGAAAGATTAACATCTGCTCCAGTGAAGTTTGCAATTTCTAATACTTTATCAGTTCCACTACCTTCAATATATTCTGAAAAGAACAAATCAATATCACCACCAGAACTTCCGTTATTTGTAGTCATTTCACAAGCTTGGTTGCTAAAGCCAGATTCATTACCAGAATTATCTTTTGATTTTACAGTAAAACAATAGTTTGTATCTGCAGTTAAACCTGTAGCTGTGAATGAAGTTGCCGTAGAATTAAACATATTCATACCATCTACATAAACGTCATAAGAAGCAACCGCAATATTATCGGTTGAAGCAATCCAAGTTAAATCGATACTATTATCTGTTGGGTTAGAGGCTACTAAATTAGTAGGGTCTGTTGGTGCTTCAGTATCTGGAGTAGTATCCCAAACTAAAGCTACATATTCTGGATGATCAACAAATGGATTTCTGTTGTTTTGGTGGTTGTAATAGATATTATTATTACGATCTATTTCCTTTTGTGAAACGGGATCCATTTCATGCCAAGTAACTAAGATGTTCAAGAATGGATCTGCTAAAGCTTTATCAGAACTCCCATCAAACATTGCATATGATGACCAAGAAGAAACTTGACTTTCATAACGAGTCACGAAGTAAAAATAAATACGAGCAATGTCACCTTTAAACTCATCAATAGGCTCAAAAACGGTATTAGAATATCCAGCAGAGTAACCACTATCTAAGTTATCACCAAGTTTAGAACCGTTTTGAGTAGGATTAGTAATTCCAGATTGATTAACCAATTCGTTATCATCAACTAGACCAAAAGGAAAATTACCTCTAAATCCATTAACACGACCGTCAGTAGGAATTAAATGATGTGCATCACTATACATAGGTGCTTGCGAACTAAAAACCGATTGTGGAATTACATGTTCCTTATTATAACAATCTCCTTCACCATTATAGTTTCCACATTCATCAGAACCAGGCGAGTATGTATATGGGTCAGAACCAGAAGGGTTTTCAGAATACATATCTAAAATAGTATTGCTACCATTAGTTTCGTAGTAATAATCTCTTTCATAAGAAGAATTAAAACCATCTAACGCATTATAACTTTGTGGGTTATGTTCTTCTTCAATAGCATTACTTATCTCTGGGTCATCTGAGCTGTTAATTATTCTCTCGAGTTGCGATTTTAATGTATAACCTGTTCCAGTTGCATGGTCATAATAACCTGCAGGAATTTGTGCCGAAGCAGTAATGGTAATAAGTGTAATTAATAAAGTGTAAAAATGCTTCATTGTATTTGTGTTATTTTTTCTTTTCTAGCTATGCCATGTGAAATCCATCAAATCTAGATTAGTAGGCAAAATTGTTGTTTCGTTTACAAAGATAAATTCTTTTCCAACTTCTAATGTTAAAAAAATGTCAACTTGTTTTCTGTTTTCAGACGGTAATACAGAGCACGCAGCATAAACTAGTTTTTCACTAGATTTATTAATGAGAGAGTATTGATGTACATCTCTAGTTGTGTTTTGTAAACTAAATATTTAAAAATTAATTCTTAATTAATTTTTTGCTTATTGTAGTATTATCTTGTGTTAAACGTAATATGTACATGCCATCAGATAAACTTTCAGTTTGTATTGTTTCTGAATTGTTTATGGTTTTAGAAATAACAAGTTTTCCTAAAACATTATAAATCTCTACCTGTGTTTGCTTTGCATATTGAAGTTCGATGTGTAGCACATTGTTTACTGGATTTGGATACACTTTAAAAGCTTCTGCAGTTTGAAATTCTTCAACAGAAAGCGCATTTTGCCAGATATCAAAAACAAAGTTAGGATTGTCAATAAATGGATTTCTGTTTCTTTGTCTGGTAGTTGCCCCAATACCATCAATATTATTGTTCCTGTCAATTTCACGTTGTGAAACAGGATCATTTGTATGCCAAGTATATAAAATATTTAAAAAAGTATCGTCAAAACATTTGTCGCTAGAGCCATCAAACATATCGTATTGATCAAAACTAGTCATGCTGTCTTCGTATCTCGTAACAAAATAGAAATACATTCTAGCTATATCTCCTTTAAACTCATCTATTGGTTCAAAAACAGTATTAGTATATCCAGCTGAATAGCCAGAGTTTAAATTATTTCCTTTTTTTGATCCATTTGAAGTAGTTAAAGTAGCATTTTCAACAACTCCAAAAGGAAAGTTGTCTCTTTGTGCATTTACGTACTTATCAGATGGTACTACAAAATGAGCATCATTTCTCATAGGAGTATCGCTATCAAAAACGGCTTGAGGAATTATATGTTCTCTATTGAAACGTTGTCCTTCAGCAGTTCCCATTGTTCCATCATCTTGTTGAGAAGATCCATAAGTGTATTCATAAGAATCTGAACCTGCAGGGTTTTCAGAATAGATATCTAATAGCGTTCCATTATTTTCAAAATAGACATCAACATCTGACAACTCATAAGTTTGATACAAAGCACTATAACTAAGATTTATAGATAAGTATTCAGGACTTAGTCCATCATTTACATTATCAATTATTCTTTTTAATTCCGTTTTTAATGCGTAGCCAGACCCTGTTGCAGAATCATAGTAACCTGTTGGAATTTGCGCTGAAGCAGTTGTGACTACTAATAGTCCTATTATAAAGTAAAGATGTTTCATAGATGATTATTTTTTCTTTTCTAGCAATGCCATATAGAATCCGTCAAATCCAGATTTGTGAGCAAAAACGTTTTTTTCTTTTATAAAGGTAAAGTCTTTTCCTTGTTCTGATGTTAAAAAAGTGTCAACTTGTCTTCTGTTTTCAGAAGGTAATACAGAACAAGTGGCATAAACTAATTTACCGCCCGCTTTAACTATGCGAGAATATTGTTGTAAAATCTCTTGTTGTGTTTTTATTATATTTTCAATGAATTCAGGTTGTAATTTCCATTTAGCACCAGGATTTCTTCTCAAAACACCTAGTCCTGAACAAGGCGCATCAATTAAAACGCGATCTGCTTTGTCATAAAGTTTTTTGACAACCTTAGTAGATTCAATAGCTCGTGTTTCTACATTAAAGGCTCCATTACGTTTAGCTCTTCGTTTTAATTCATTAAGCTTATTACCATAAATATCTAATGCAATAACCTGACCTTTGTTTTCCATAAGAGCAGCTAAGTGTAAAGCTTTTCCACCAGCACCTGCACAAGTATCAACAACTCTCATTCCAGGTTTAACATCTAAAAATTCTGCAACTAGTTGAGATGAAGCATCTTGAACTTCAAAGTAACCCTTTTTAAATGCCTCTGTCTGAAAGACATTAGCACGTTCTTTTAATCTTAAGGCGCTAGGATGATCTTTAATAAATTCAGTATCGAAGCCAAGATCAAAGAGTTCGGATTGTAATTTTTCTTTAGTTGTATTTAAGGTGTTTACTCTTAAAATAACATCTGCTTGAACATTTAAAGCAGCAATTTCTTTTGACCAAACAGATTCTCCAAGTTCTTTAACTCCAAGTTCATCCATCCAATCTGCTATAGATTCTTTAAATACTCTAGTTTTAGATAATTCGTCAAAACGCCCTTTGATTTTCCGAGTAGGTGTAGATTCAAAATATTTCCAATCTGGTAATTTGATACCGCGTAATGTTGCCCAGACTGCAAAAATTCGCCATAGATTTTCTCTGTCATAAGGCGCTTTTACTTCAGCAATTTCTGAGTACAAACGTTTCCATCTAACGATGTCATAGGTCGTTTCTGCAACAAATCCGCGATCGCGACTTCCCCAACGTTTATCACGTTTAAGAAGTTGTTGAATGACTTTATCTGCATATTTTCCTTCATTGAAGATTAAAGTTAATCCATCAATAACGGCAAAGCATAAATTTCTGTGTAAACGCATTATAAAAAATTAGGCATGCAAAGGTACATTAAAAGTTGAGATATTGAAGTGTTTATGGGAAAGTGTTATCTTTTGAAAATAAATAATTAGGAACGCAAGTTTTTATTTAAAAACACATCTAAATTTAACGTAGTAAAATTTAGCTATTATTTGACAGAAAGTGAATTTATAGAGGAATTAAAGAGCAAGAGCAGAACTTCTTATAGTAGGCTGCTTGATGATTTTCAGCATAAAGTATTTGCGACTTGCTTATCTTTTGTGCCAAATAAAGAAGATGCAGAAGATATAGCTCAAGAGGTTTTTGTTGAAGTATTTAATTCGATTTCTAAATTTAAAGGGCAATCGAAACTTTCGACCTGGATTTATCGAATAACCACCAACAAATGTTTAGAATTTATAAGAAAGCGCAACACCAAAAAGCGTTTTGCCTTTTTACAGTCGCTTTCGGGAGAAGGTTTTGAAATTGATAGATCCAACTATTTTACCGAAATGAACCATCCAGGAATCATTCTTGAGAACAAAGAAAAAAGTGAAATTCTTTTTTTAGCAATCAATGAATTACCTGAAGCGCAAAGACTGGTATTTACAATGCATAAAGTTGATGGCAAAAGTTATCAAGAAGTAAGTGATATTACAGAAAAAAGTTTGTCATCTGTAGAATCCTTAATGTTTAGAGCAAAGAAAAATCTGCAAAAGACATTAGAGAATTTTTATAAAAATGATAAATAACGCAAGTTTTATAAAAAAATAACATCTAAAGAGATGAATATGAAAACAAATAATAACATACAAAACGAGATAGACACTATTTTTGATAGTGTTAACCATATCAAAGCTGTACAGGCATCTCCTTTTTTTAAGGACAAAACCTTACAGCGTATGTTTTCTGAAAAGCTAGAAGAGCAACAAAGAGTTTTTACATGGTTTTCACCTAAATTACAATTAGCGACTTTAGCTAGTGTGGTTGTCTTAAATGTATTTGCCATTACGAAATTACAAGAATCAACTTATAATGAAAATGTAAGTCAGTTTGCTGAGTCTTATGGATTGTCGACTAGTACAGAAACCTCTTTATTAAATTAAGTCATGAAGAAAAATACAATATTATACATATTACTTTTAGTGTTAATTATAATGAATGGTTTTTTCTTATTCAATTATTTAGGGAGACCAGATCATAAAGGACCAAAAGAATCTGGGAGTTTTATTGTAAAAGAATTGAATTTTAATGAAAATCAATTGCAACAATTTAATAACCTTGAAGCTAAACATCATCATAATATGGAAGCTATTGGTGAGGATATAAAATTACTTAAAGATGATTTGTTTGAAAAAATTACAGCACCAATAGTGAATCAATCAACAATTGACAGCTTAATACTTTCAATTTCTGAAAAGGAAATATTAAAAGAGAAGGAGTTGTTTCATAGATTACGAAGTATTTATGAGTTATGTAATGAAAAACAAAAAGCAAAGTACGAACGCATTGTAAAAGATGCTCGTCATAGAAGAGGGCCTAATAATATGAATTCATTGCCTCGAGATGAAAGAAGAAAAGGTGATCGACCACCTCCAAGACATTAATTAAATTTTAAAAGGCTCTTAATTTTCAAGAGCTTTTTTTTTGTGCTTTTTTTAACAAAAGCAAGGACAAGTTTTTCTAGCCAATAGTATCTAAAAATATATAACAAAGAAATAATTTAAAAATGAAAAATAACATGATTAAAGCAGTATTAGTTTTTGGGATGACATTATTTATGTCATTCAATTCATTTGGACAACCTGGAAATAGAGGAGATCGAAAAAAGCCGCCAACTTTTAAACAATTATTAAAAGATATGGATGCCAATGAAGATGGCAAACTCTCTAAAGAGGAAGTAAAAGGACCATTAAAAGAAGTTTTCGCAAAAGTTGATACAGATGAGGATGGGTTTATTACTGAAAAGGAATTTGAAAAAGCTCCTAAACCCAAAAAAGGAGAACGAAAAGAAAAGGGATAAAATGAAATTTTGATTTGATTAGTTAGTTACTGTAAAAAGCTTCGTGAGAGATTACGAAGCTTTTTCTTTTATATTAGTATATATTCTATTAGGTATTCTTATTTTAGTAGTATTTTTTAAGATGAAAACAAGGAAAATTAGTAATTAAAAACACACATATGAAAACAAATAAAGCAATATTAAAGATCCCAAATGCATTTGGTTTCATAATGTTTTTATTTATGCTGTCACTAATGGCATGCAATAGTAATGATGATAGCAACACAAACGACGATAACGATGATCTAAGTGAAACGTTAATACAAGAATCCTTTTTTAATTCAACATCATTAATTTCTTATGAAAAAGTAGATTGTACGCTCGAAGATGGCTCAACAGGAGATTGTTATCAATTAGTTTTTTCCAGTAATCCAATTGATAATGGGCCTTTTTGTCCGGTAACAATTAATGATATTGGTGGTGTAGGGATTTATGATGGCGCAACTAATCCAGGGTTTCAGGTTATGAAAGCAAGCTTATTTAACGCCATGGAAGCAGATGGTTATGATATAGTAAACAATAGTGGTATCATAAATATTGACGATTTTACTGGTCCTCCAAATCCAGGTGGTTATTCTTATTGTCTAGAAGCAGCACCAGATAATAATTTACTATTAACTTTTTTAATACCTGCAGAACCAGTGTTAGCAACAAACAATAATATTATAGATTCTGTGGAGCTAATTGGTGTTTCAATAGACGGTGTGCCTATTAATGGTGATCCACCTTCTGTGGTTAATGGTCCAATGCTAGGAGTAGGTAATATACCTGCAATAGATCCTTGTGGTGGTCATCATGATCCTGCAGGATATTATCATTGGCATTTTGTTGCGGAAACCATGAATCAAGTTTTAGAATCTAATGGAATAACTGATGTGACGTGTACATTAGTTACCCAAGTTTCTAGTAGTAAATTAATTGGTTTCGCAAAAGATGGTTTTCCAATTTATGCCTATGAAGTTGAACCTTCTGGCTTAGATGAATGTGGAGGAATCACGGCTAATACTTCAGAATTTCCAGATGGAGTTTATCACTATGTTGCTAGTAACACTGAAGCACCAAACGTACCAAAATGCTTAAAGGGTGTTGCAGCAATCAATAGTTTTACATTTCAATAAAGATGAAAAGGGTAATTATTTTCTTATTGATTGTAATAGTTTCAATTCAAACTATACAAGCTCATAATCCCTTGTCAGCCATGTACTATCTTGAAGTTAAGGAAAATATCAATATTCTAAACATAAATTTAAGTCAGAATGGTTTGAATGAAGCTTTAAAAAAGCAGTATTCAAAAATAGATTTCAAAGAATTATCTACTACTGAATACAAACAATTGGCAGTAAATTATCTCAAGGAAAATTTTCATTTAGATATTAATGGACAAGCGATAAAGTTATTAGAAGGCGGATTGAAACTTGGAAAGCATCAAACGGATGCAAAATTTATTGTCTCAGGATTACCAAAAACATTTGAAAATCTATTTGTCAAAATAGAAGCTTTTATTGAAAATGAACATCATCAAACTGTTTTTTCATTGTTATTAAAAGGAAACACTAGTAAGGTGATATTAAATAAAAACAACAATTATTCAGCTTCAGTGCGATTTAAAGATCATTTGATGGTAGTTAATTCGGCTACATTTAATAAAAATTATTTGTGGTGTTTTGCTTTAATACCAATTTTTCTAATTGGCAAAAAGCTAATTGCAAAACGAAATTAAAACTTGCACTTACCATTTCTTATAGCTTTTTGCTCAATACCGCTAAATATTCACGAGAAAAATCAATCATAGGTTAAATGCTTTCCACGGCAAGCCTAACGCTTCCCAATTACTTTCTAATATACATTTTAACGATGTTGGTTATTTGATAGATGAAGAAATAAAAAGCACCAATACTTGCTGTTAAAAGATCTAATGTAATGCTTCCTTTAAAAAAAACAACTTGCTACAGCAAGTTTTTCTTTAAAAGCACATCTAATAGTATAACATTAACTAATTAAGACATAAATTGAATGAAAAATTATTTAAAAATTCTAGCTTTAATAGTTTCAGTGACTACCGCATTTTATGCGTGTAGTGGTGGTGATGATTCAGGAAGTGATGATGGAGATGGTGGAACAACAAACCAGGCACCATCAAGCTTTACTGCAAGTGTAGACTTAATCACAGAAACAACGGCTGCTTTAAATTGGACAGATGCTACAGATCCAGATGGAGATACTGTAACTTATACAATTACTTTGCAAGGCTCTGAAATAGCTATTGGATTAACCGTATTAACTTTAGATTTAACAGGGTTAACGTCTTCTTCTAGTTACTCAGGAACAGTTGTAGCCAATGATGGTAATGAAGGAAGTTCTTCAGCATCTTTTAGTTTTTCAACAGAAGGAACAGCACCTGCTTTACATTTAGCTTTTGCAGAATTTGATACAGACAATACAGACATCATTCTGAGTGGTTCTAATGTAATTATTGAAACTAACGGAATGGCAAATCATACATCACCTTATTGGTCAAATACTACCGAAAGATGTGCAACACCTCCAATGGGAGGAGAAATATGTACAAATACTGACACAACGGTTAATCATCCATTGTTTGTGGAGCCAACAGCAACTTCTTATCAATTTATGGCACCAGGAAATATTGATGATTTTAATGGTTCATATTCGTTAACGGTATTAGCAGCACCAGATTTAGCAGCCAATTCTTCAGCAACCGGATTAGGAGCCATAGGAATTGCTATTTCTGGAGCTAATATTTATAATGATCAAGAAGGACCAAATATGCCTTTAGATAATAATACTATTGGATCATTTGATTATACTGCTGCTCATACAGGTCCACAAAGTTATCACTATCATTTAGAACCAAAAGCTTGGTCTAATGATGATGATGCATTAATTGGAATTATTGCTGACGGATTTTTTATTTATGGAAGAAAATGTAACTCAACAAACGACTATCCAACAGATTTAGACGCATCTGGAGGTCATACAAGTGCGACGCAACATAGTGAAGGTGCTTCAGAGTATCACTATCACATTCAAAACGAATTATATTTAAATCAATATTATATTTTATTCCCAGGCAATTATCAAGGAACTCCAAGCAATATTCAGTAAAACAGTCTTTTTAATAGGTCTGTTGTTTATTTCTTCTTGTCAAAAAGAAGAACAGAAAACTATGGCTTATGCTGAAGTGACTAAAAGTTCTATAAACAATATAATAATCAACAAGAATGAGTTAGAGTTGAAATCCAATTTAGGGTTGATGTATTATCAAAATCAACCCTTTAATGGAACTTCTGTTAGATTTTATAGAGATGCTTTAAAATCAGAATCTATTCAATATGCAAATGGAAAACGCCATGGAGTATACCAAAAATGGTTTCCAAATGGAGCTTTGAGTTTCGAGGCTCATTATGAAAACGGACTTCAAGTTAGTAATTCAAGGTCGTGGTGGAAAAACGGAAATTTACGTACTGAAGCCAACTATAAGGATGGGATTGTTAACGGAATTCAAAAGCAATGGTATAAATCTGGAATAAAATTCAAAGAAATGACCATTATAAACGGACAAGAAGAAGGTTTACAAAGAGCTTGGCGAGAAAACGGAAAAATTTATAATAACTACGAGGCAAAAAACGGACGAATTTTTGGATTAAAACGTGCGAGTTTATGTTATCAATTAGAAGATGAGAATGTACAATATTAAACAGATACTAGTTATTGGATTAGTCTTGTTTTTCGTGAGTTGCATTGAGAACTCAACAATAAAGAAAACGAGTAGAGTAGCAGAATTACCTTTTTATAAGGAAGCTACTTTTATGCCTCATTGGTTAGATGCAAATAGTGAAGAAGCTGATATAATTCATAGAATACCAAAGTTTAACTTGGTCAATCAATTAGGGGAAGAAGTCACAGAAGAAACGTTTAAAGATAAAATCTATATTGCTGATTTTTTCTTTACTACATGTCCTGGTATTTGTCCTAAAATGACTGCAAATATGAAGGTTTTGCAAGAAGCATTTCTTGAAGACAATGATGTCTTACTCTTATCACATTCGGTTACTCCTGAAACCGATTCTATACCGATTTTAAAACGTTATGCCGAAAATAAAGGTGTTATAGATAGTAAATGGCATTTGGTAACAGGTGATAGAAAGCAAATTTACGATTTAGGAAGACAAGCTTATTTTGCTGAAGAAGACTTGGGTGTTTATAAAACAGAAGATGACTTTTTACATACTGAAAACTTTGTTCTCATTGATAACAATAGACATATACGCGGAATTTATAACGGACTAAATAAAATGTCTGTACAACAACTAATTGCAGATGTGAAAACATTGCAATTAGAAGATTGATTGGTTTTTTGTTAAATTGAAATCAAATTCTTATTAAATTAATTTCGATTTCCTTTTTTCTCTCTATATTCTTTAAGACGTTCTAAAAGCTTTCTGTTAAATGAGTCTTCAGCTGCCTTAAGTTTTATAATTTTAATGGAAGGAATGACTTCTTTTAAATCATTTACCAATTTAATTTTTGCTACGTGCATATCGCTTTCAGCTTTTGTGAATTTATCTAAAAGAGCATCTGCTTCTGCAGCTGACATGTCTGGATTTGTGCGCATTTGTCTTTTAATATCTCTACCTTGATTTCTTACTTTTTCTGTAGCTGCTTCAAATTCATTGTAAACTGGCCAAAATTTTTCAGCTTCATCTGTAGAAAGATTTAATTTTTCAGTGATGAAAGCTATTTTTTGTGCCTTGATGCGCTCTTTCATTTTTCCATCTGGCTGTGCAAATGCTGAAATGCTTATAAGTAGTATTAATATTGGTAGTACTTGTTTCATATCAAATGTGTGTTTTATTGTAATAGTTGTTCTATATCTGAGTTGTCAAGAAGATACGCTTCTAAATTTTCTTCGTTGTATTCCGTTTCGGTAATTACAAAATCATCTTCTAATAATTCGGCATCAGATAATAACTGAGCCAATTCATAGCTGTCTAAATCACTATCTTGGAAATAATTCTCAACCATTTCTGCAGAAATTTCTTCAGTAGTTTCTTGATTAATATAAATGGCAAATAATAAAAGTAACGATGCTGCAATTCCTGCAATGTAATAAAAGCTTTGTCTTGGCTTTAAAGCGATAACTGGTTTGTCATCTTCTAACTGACTTAATATCTTATCGTCTAACGTGTCAAAGTAATCTTCAGGAATTTCAAAACCAGATTGATCAGCCTTGTTTATCAAGTTCACTTCATTAAGAATTTGCTCTTCCACTTGAGAAAAGTAATCTTTAGGAGTTTTAAATCCTGAAGTTTTGATAGTATCTAATTTTTTCTGTTTCATAACTTTAAGACTCTTAAGTCTTTAATTGGTTTAATCTTGAGTTAAAAATGCTTCTATTTTCTTTACAGCAATATGATAAGAAGCTTTTAATGCACCTTCACTTGTATCCAAAATTTCAGACATATCTTTATATTTGATATCTTCAAAATACTTCATATTAAATACCAATTGTTGTTTGTCTGGTAATGTTGCTATAGCTTTTTGTAATTTTATTTTTATATCATCACTTTCAAAATAAACATCAGCTTTTAAATTATTAATCGCTAGATTTTGATGTTCTTCCGAAGATAACTGCATTCGCTTCGAATTCTTATTAATATGTGTAATGGACTCATTCGTTGCAATACGATACATCCAAGAATACAATTTGCTATCGCCTTTAAAGTTATGGATACTTTTATAAACTTTAATAAATGTATTCTGAAGTACGTCATCTGCATCATCGTGAGACTTTACGATATGACGAATATGCCAATACAATCGCTCCTTATAAAGCTGTAATAACTCTTTAAAGGCAGCTTCTTTGGTTTCTTTGGAGATTAAACGCTGGATAAAGTCTTGTTCTTCTTTCAAAAACTCATTTTTTCTTTAGACTCATGAAAATAGTGAAAGTTTAATGAAAAATAATTTTTTTGTTAAAACTCTCGCAATCAATTAGTTGAATGTATTATCATCGATAAAGTGTTTATAAAATACGATGAAATGCATATTTTTCTTGTTTGTACCACTTATTTATTATATGTTTGCTTCAGCTTAACCTACTTATTACATATTACCGGTGTCCCCAAATCTGGTAATAGAACTGAAAAGGACGAAACTTATGTTTCGTCCTTTTCTTATTTAATAAGATATTAGATTGTTTATTCGAAGCTTTGCATGTCTACCAATTTCTTGTAAACACCATTTTTAGCTATAAGTTCATTATGAGTTCCTTGTTCTGCAATTTCTCCTTTTTGCATGACAACTATCTCATCTGCATTTTGAATGGTTGAGAGTCTGTGCGCTATGACAATAGACGTTCTATTTTTCATCATATTCTCAAGAGCGACTTGAACTATTCGTTCACTTTCAGTGTCTAAAGCCGAAGTTGCTTCATCCAATATCATGATAGGAGGGTTTTTCAATACTGCTCTGGCAATACTTAATCGTTGCTTTTGTCCACCAGAAAGTTTGCCGCCAGAATCTCCTATATTAGAATCTAATCCGTCTTTTAAATCTTTTACAAATTCCCAGGCATTTGCAATTTTTAAAGCGACTATAATGTCTTCATCAGAAGCATCTTGTTTACCAATGAGTATATTATTTCTAATCGAATCATTAAATAATATAGAATCTTGAGTTACTAATCCCATTAATCCTCGTACAGAATGTTTTGTCATTTCTCTAATGTCAACACCATCTATTGAGATATTCCCTTTATTTACATCATAGAAACGTGTTACGAGATTGGCAATTGTAGATTTACCACTACCAGATTGTCCAACCAATGCTACCGTCTTTCCTTTAGGAACTTTAATACTGAAGTTTTTCAATACTAAATCGTCTTCATATTTGAAGGATACATCATTTATTTCTATTGCTGAATTAAAATCTATTTTTTCAATTGCACCTTCTTTATCTTTTAAAGGACTATTAGTTTCTAAAATTTCTAAAATACGATCAGCTGCAGCATTTCCTGCTTTAACTTTATAACTTGCTTTACTAATCGCTTTTGCAGGTGTCAAAATTTGATAAGCTAAAGCCATATATCCAATAAATGCACCTCCAGATAAGGTTTGTTCAACCATAACCATGTTTCCACCATACCATAAAAGACAAGCAATTGTGGCAATTCCTAAAACTTCACTGATTGGTGATGCTAAATTCTGACGATGAGTCAATGTGTTTGAAAACCTAAAAAACCGACCCGTAGACTCTTGAAACTTTCCATTGAAACGTTCTTCAGAATTAAAACCTTTAATCACTTTTAAGCCTCCAAGAGTTTCTTCTAGAGTAGATAAAAACACACCTTGTTCTCGTTGTACGCGTTCTGATTTTCGCTTTAAACTTTTTCCAATTCTTGAAATAATAAATCCAGCTATAGGAATAAAAATAAAAACAAAAATGGTTAGTTTAGTTGATAGTAGAAACATCGTTATTATTGAAAAAAGTATCGTTAAAGGCTCTTTTACAATCAATTCTAAAACAGATAACATGGAACTTTTTACCTCGCTAACATCACCCGAAATACGAGCAATAATATCACCTTTACGCTTTTCAGAATAATATGAAATAGGGAGTGTAATTACTTTATCGTAAACCTCGTTTCTAATATCTTTGAGTATCCCATTTCTTAAAAAGGTAATGAAGAAAAGTGCCAGATAATTAAAAATATTCTTTAATAAGAACATGCCAATAATTAAAACAATCATGTATAGTAATGCACGTTGCGGACCATGAAGTTCTGTGGTGCTTGTTACTAGATAATTTAGATATGTTTCTGCATAGTCTTTTGCACTTCCAATTTCTTCGTAAGACGGTTTAATGTGTACTTTTTTGCTTTCTCCAAATAATACATTAATCATTGGCATAAGCGATAACATTGCTAAAGTGCTAAACAAAGCATAAAAAACATTGCATATGATGTTTAGAATAGCATATCGCTTATACGGAAGTAAAAATCGAGAAAGTTTCTTTATATAATTCATTAATTTAATTTCATATCCCTAAGGATAGCGTCAATTCTAGCTTCCAATTTTTGTTCCGTAACATTAAATGCTGACACATTGTCTAATGTTGTATTTACACTGATGTAGAACTTAATTTTAGGTTCTGTACCACTTGGACGTAAAGCAATTTTACTTCCGTCTTCGGTATAGTAAATTAAAACATTAGATTTAGGTATATCGATTGTTGTTTCTTTTCCAGTACTAAAATCTTTTACAATTGATAGTTGATAATCTTCAATTCGAATCACCTTAGAGCCATTTACTTCTTGTAACGGATTTTCACGAGCATCAACCATCATTTGTTTGATTTCCTGTGCACCTTCAATTCCTTTTTTAGTTATAGCAACTAAACGTTCTTTGTAAAAACCATGTTCTAGGTAGAGCTCTATTAATTCTTTGTATACTGAAATGCCTTTGTCTTTAGCTTGCGCTGCAATCTCACAAGCAAGAAGAGTAGAAGTGACAGCATCTTTATCTCTAACAAAATCACCAACCATAAAGCCAAAACTTTCTTCTCCACCACCAATAAAATCCATAGTAGAGAAATCTTCAATCATCTTAGCAATCCATTTAAAACCAGTTAAACCAATTTTACAATCTACATTGTAAGAATTTGCAAGAACAGACATCATAGGTGTTGATACAATTGTAGAACCAACAAATTGATTGCCATTAATTTTATTATTGTTTTTCCATTGTTTTAATAGAAAATTGGTCATTAGCAACATGGTTTGATTACCATTAAGTATTACTAGTTCACCTTCAAGATTTCTAACCACAACACCTAATCGATCGCAATCTGGATCAGTACCAATTACAATATCGCCATCAACCTTTGTAGCTAGTTCAACAGCCATTTTTAGTGCTTCAGGCTCTTCTGGGTTTGGTGATTTAACTGTTGGGAAATCTCCGTTAGGTTCGCGTTGTTCTTCAACAATGTTTACATTAGTGTAACCAGCGCGTTTTAGTGTTTCTGGAATGGACGTAATAGACGTTCCGTGTAAAGAAGTGAAAACGATATTTAAATTTTCTTTAGCTTCAGTAGATGTGTTAAAGCTTCCGTTTTTTATAGATTCATTAATAAAAATATCATCTACATCTTTTCCTATATATTCAATTAGATTCTCATTAGCTTCAAACTTGATTTCAGAATAGTCCAAACGATTAATCTCTGCAATAATCTCAGCATCTTGAGGTGGTACTAATTGCCCACCATCTTGCCAGTATACTTTATAACCGTTGTATTCTGGTGGATTATGAGATGCAGTTAAAACAATTCCACTATGACAATTTAAATGTTTTAATGTGAATGATAATTCTGGAGTAGGACGTAAGTCTTCAAAAAGAAACACTTTAATTCCGTTAGCAGAAAACACATCAGCAACAACTTTAGCTAATGATTTACTGTTATGTCTGCAATCAAATGCTATGGCTACTTTTAGATCTTCGCCAGGAAAAGATTGCTTTAAATAATTACTTAAACCTTGGGTGTTTTTACCAAGGGTAAATTTATTAATACGATTAGTCCCAATTCCCATTACACCTCGCATTCCACCAGTTCCAAATTCAAGATTTTTGTAAAAACTCTCCGTAAGTTCTTTGGTGTCGTTTGCAATTAAATTTTTTATATAATCTTTGGTTTCTTTGTCGAAAGCAGGTGTTAGCCAAGTGTTTACGCGTTCTAAAAGTTGAGATTCAATATATTTCATGATTTAAAAAGTATGCTGTAAAAGTAAGTATTTCACAATGTGTTATTTGTAAACTTGATGTTTATTTTGAACTCAAGTTTATAGGTTTAATTCTTGTTTTATGAGGTAGCGTTGTTTGTTTTCTTTGGTTCTTAAAATTATTTCTCCTAAAAATCCAGCAACAAAAAATTGTGTGCCAATTATCATAGTTGACATGGCAATATAAAACTGAGGTCGTTGTGTAATTAATCTTCCAGAAGGATTTAAGAAAAGCTTATCAATACCAAGATAAATTGAAAAAGCTAAACCAATACCAAACATTAAAACTCCTAAAGCACCAAAGAGATGCATAGGACGTTTTCCAAAACGTGAAATAAACCATATGGTTATTAAATCTAAAAAGCCATTTATAAAACGGTCCATTCCAAATTTTGTTTCTCCATATTTTCTTGCCTGATGCTTCACTACTTTTTCTCCAATATTCGTAAAACCAGCATTTTTTGCAAGGACAGGAATATAACGATGCATTTCACCACTTACTTCTATGTTCTTAACTACTTTATTATCGTAAGCTTTTAAACCACAATTAAAGTCATTTAGTTTGACGCCTGAAGTTCTTCTGGCTGCCCAATTAAATAATTTTGAAGGTATATTTTTAGATATTATAGAATCATATCGTTTTTTCTTCCATCCAGAAACCAAATCGTATTTCTCAACAATAATCATATTGTAAAGCTCAGGGATTTCATCAGGATTGTCTTGCAAGTCGGCATCCATAGTTATTACAACATCACCTTGTGCTTTAGAGAAACCTGCATGTAAGGCTTGTGATTTTCCGAAATTCTTAAGAAATCGAATGCCTTTAACATTCTCATCCATTTGAGAAAGTTGCATAATAGTTAACCAAGAATCATCAGTGCTGCCATCATCTATAAAAATGATTTCATACGAAAAACGATTGGACTGCATGACTTTTGCAATCCAATCGTATAGTTCTTTTAAAGAGTCTTGTTCGTTAAGTAGTGGTATGACTACTGATATATTCATTCAACAATTTTAAATAGTTTAATATTCAAAAGTACTGATTTTTTTTAAGCTCTAGTTACGAGTTACTTTTCATTACTAATCCACCAATTAATGACCAGATCAAACCAAATATTGCGCTCATAGCTATCCAGAATGCAGATCCAATGAATGGATTAAACATCGCTTCCATGAATTTCATACTTTGATCAATTTGTGCTTGTGGCATATCAGGATTCCCTTCTATCATTTTTTCAGCTGTAACTTCCATTAGTTGTGGAAGGAATTCTGGATCAATAACAAAATTAAAAAGAAGTCCATAAAGGATATAAATTATTGCACTTATTACACCAATAACAACACCTAGTTTAATTGCGCTTCCAACTGTTAATACATTAGCGTTATATTTTTTGTACTTGCTTATTGCATACATGATCACTATTGGGAAAAGAATATAATATGTTACAGAAGGCCATTGAGCACCTTCCATAGCCTGTCCTGTGACATAACTTATTACATTTAATACAATCATTACAACACCTAAAATGATACCGTAATTCATTGCAAATTTTCCTGTTGAAATCTTTTCTGTTTCCATAATTGAGTTAATTAATTAGTTAATATGTTTAGTTAGTATATTCTTGTTTAAATTTGTTACAAATGTTTGATAAATAAAAAAAGAAATAATTTATTGGTAATTTACAAAAATTACTTAAATTTGCACCTCCAAAATAGTAAGGATTTTAAAGAATAAAGAGATGAAAAAAGGAATACATCCAGAGAATTATAGACTTGTAGCGTTTAAAGATATGTCAAATGAAGACGTGTTTTTAACAAAGTCAACAGCAGATACTAGTGAAACTCTTGAAGTTGATGGTACTGAATACCCATTGGTAAAATTAGAAATTTCAAGAACATCTCATCCATTTTACACTGGTAAATCTAAATTAGTAGATACAGCTGGTCGAATTGATAAGTTCAAAAACAAATACGCTAAATTTAAGAAATAAGCGTTTTACAATTTTATATATGAAGCCTTCAGGATTTATCCCGAAGGCTTTTTTGTTACCTACAATTGCTTTACATTTGAAATAACCAATAATTTCAAACATAGTCATGAACTACATTCTTTTTGATGGTCCTTCACGTAATAATTTATTGCCTTTTACATTCACTAGACCAGTAGCAGAAATAAGAGTTGGTATTTTAACCATTAGAGAAAAGTGGGAAAAGCATTTAGGATTTACCACAACTACTTTAACGGAAGAGTATCTTTCTGAAAAATTTCCAATGGTTGAAATGGATTCTAATGTAATGATTAATGCGTCATATTTACCTAGCAAAGAATTGGTGATTATGGTAAAAAATCTTGGAGAAAATCAAGCCATCTTCAAGGATGAAGATGTGATTGCCTTCTTTTCTAAAGATACGCAGGATGAAGTTGATTTTGATTCATATGAAGCTATCGAATATGATGCAGATCTAATTAAAATTGAACATACTTGGGATATTTTTTCAAAAAATGGTGACGCTATTCAAGAAGATTTTGAATTATTAACGCATGATCGTAAATCACAACCTATTCCAGATTCTAACAATTGTATTAATGCTCAAAATATTTTTATTGAAGAAGGTGCTAAACTTGAGTTTGCGACATTAAATGCAAGTTCTGGGCCAATTTATATTGGTAAAGATGCCGAAGTTATGGAAGGAAGCTTAGTTAGAGGTCCTTTTGCACTTTGCGAACATGCAACACTTAAGTTAGGAGCTAAAATTTATGGACCAACGACTGTTGGACCACATAGTAAAGTTGGAGGAGAGGTGAACAATTCTGTATTATTTGGGTACTCTAATAAAGGTCATGATGGCTTTTTAGGGAATTCAGTGATAGGAGAATGGTGTAATCTTGGCGCAGACACTAATAATTCTAACTTGAAAAATAATTATGCTGAAGTTCGTCTTTGGAATTATGAGACGCAGGGATTTGCTAGAACTGGATTGCAGTTTTGTGGACTAATGATAGGAGATCACAGTAAATGTGGTATCAATACAATGTTTAATACTGGTACAGTTGTTGGAGTAAGTGCTAATATATTTGGAAGTGGTTTTCCAAGAAATTTTGTGCCTAGTTTTAGTTGGGGAGGAAATTCTGGATTCACTACTTATCTCACTAAAAAAGCGTTTGAAGTTGCCGAAGTGGTTATGAAGCGAAGAGATATTCAATTTTCAGATATAGAAAAAGCGATTCTTGAACATGTTTTTGAGGAGACCAAACAGTGGCGAAAAAAAGACGAATAAACTTAAATATAATGAAAACTCACCTACTTATACTAGCTTTAGTAATTACAACTTCCGCTAGTTCCCAAAACGAAACATATACCTTAAAAAACATTTCCCTTAATGATGAGCTAAGCCAATATGGTGTGGTGAATGTTAAAGATAATGTTGTGTATTATTCACGTTATAAGGTCAGTAGTTTTGGTACTGTTGAACGAAATAGTGGTAATCAACAAATTTTCACATTATATCATGGTGAAATGACTGAAAATGGTGACATCATTAACACTAAAGAATTTAAGTCTTCAGATCGTTTTGTATTTAATAGTTCTACTGCTGGTTTTAGTAAAGATGGTAAGTATATGTACGTTACCACTAATGAAAAAAAGAGAGGAGATGTCTACAAATACGATGATAAAACTAGAAATCTTAGAATAGAAAGAGGAGAGTATGTTGAAGGAAAAGGATATATAAAATTTAAACCACTCCATTTTTGTGACCAACGCTATTCTTATGGTCATCCATCTGTAAGTCCTGATGGACAATATTTATATTTCACATCAAATATTCCAAGTGCTAAAGGACCAACTGATATTTTTAGAGTAAAAATTCTTGGAAACAACAAATATGGGAAACCTGAAAACCTTGGCGTAAAATTAAACTCTCCAAGAAAAGAAATGTTTCCATACTTAAGCTCAGATAACACACTTTACTTTTCTTCAGATCGTGCAAAGGGTATTGGAGGTTTAGATTTGTACAAAGCAGAAATAGGACCTGATGGCAATTATGGTGTGCCAGAATTAATGCCTGCACCATTTAATAGTGAAGCTGATGATATGTGTTTTGAACTTTTAGCAGATGGGAAATCAGGATATTTTACTTCCAATCGAGAAGGTGGTAAAGGAGAAGATGATATTTATTATTTTACTTTGGATTAGATTTGTTGTCTAGCTTTTAATTGCGCATAAATCCATTAACTAATCATTAAAATAAAATCATTATGTTAGGAATTATTCTAATTGTATTAATAGGAAAGCAATTTTACAAGTTGGCCGAACAGCATAATCAAAATAAATGGCTGTTTGGAATTCTTGGAGCCTTAAGTTACTACTTAGGTGCGTTTATTGGCGGAATCATTTTAGCTGTTACTGACGAGTTTGTTAGTTTAGGAATCGATTGGGATAATAATTTACTAATGACTTTTGTTGCCATTCCTTTTAGTTTAGGAACTGTTTATATATTCTATTATCTTTTAAAGAAAAATTGGAAAAACACAGTGGTTCCATTAGATAGTAATGAAATTCAAGATATTGGTAAAAACACTGAAGAATTAGAAGAGGAGAACTAGTTTTTCTTTACTCTTTTTAAATCTAATAAGTTGATTGGATTGATACCTAATCCAGAGACACTCTTTCTCGTGAAGCGAACGACTTCATCATAAAACAAAGGAACAACAGGTGTTTTAGCCATAACTAAACTGTCCATTTTAGTGTACAGTAATTCACGTTCTTTTGTATCTGTAATAGTAAATGCGTCTTCATACCATTGGTCAAATAATTCGCTTTTAAAATGGGTGTAATTTGGACCGTTAGGCGCGAAATTCTTACTATAATACAAAGACAAATAATTTTCTGCATCAGGATAATCTGCGACCCAACTCGC
Organism: Psychroserpens jangbogonensis; assembly: GCF_000797465.1. Classification (GTDB taxonomy): domain Bacteria; phylum Bacteroidota; class Bacteroidia; order Flavobacteriales; family Flavobacteriaceae; genus Psychroserpens; species Psychroserpens jangbogonensis. The sequence continues at coordinate 156,862 of NZ_JSWG01000015.1, forward strand.
TCTAAACATATCTAATTTGCCATTGGCCTTAGCGTCTTTTAACGTTGCTGGAGGAATGACATCTATATTTACCACAATACCAATTTTCTGTAGTTCTCTTTGAATATACTCGCAAAAGCTTAAATAGTTACTGGTTGTAGTTATTGTAATTTCAGGACTTGCAATACCAGTTTCAGTTTTAAATTGCTGGACCAATTGTTTTGCTTTTTCAGGTTGAAAACTAAAACCTATAGAGTCGTCATAACCAGGTAAACCTTTTGGAATAAAGCCTCCATTAGCAGGAATACCAATACCATTTCGTAAATAGGTCATCATTTTTTGACGATCAAATCCATAATTAATTGCTTTTCTAAGAATATCAGATTGCAATTCTGGTAAATCAGATTCCATAAAAAATGCAAGATATTCTGTGTTTAGATATGGGCCACGAATCATATTGACATCGTTTTCATATAAAGGCCTTAGATTCCCACTTGCAGTTAATATTTCATCCTTGTATGATGCATCTAAACCAGAAACGAAATCAATATTGCCTTGAGCAAATTGTAAAAATTCACTTTGCTTGTCTGGCAAAAAGGTAATGGCTACAGCTTCTAAATATGGTAATTGCTCTCCCTTAGAATCCGTCTCAAAGTAGAAATTATTCTTTCTGAATACTAGTTTAAGATTTTCTTCCCAACGTTTTAGTTTAAAAGGGCCTGTTCCTATGGGATGCGATCTAAAATCAGTACTGTAATGCTCAACAATTTCCTTTGGAACTACTGAGCAATATTTCATAGTTAAGAGTCCGAGAAATGCCGGAAATGCTTGCTTTAAGCGAATTTGAAATAAGGTATCATTTACAGCTTTGAAATCTTCTACTTTATTCAGTGTCCAACTTCCTGGCGATGCTATTTTCTTATCAAGTAAACGATTAAAACTATAAACAAAATCACTGGCTTTAACGATTCTGGTAGAATCTGTACCAAATAACTCATGGTTATGAAACTGTACATCATTCCGAAGTGTAAAAGAGTAGGTAAGTGCATCTTCAGAAATAGTCCAATCCGTTGCAATACATGGTTGTACATTTAAATTTTCATCCATTTGAACTAACCCGTTAAACAACTGATTGATTGCCCAAATATCTGCATTGTCTTTTGCGAATGCTGGATCTAGTGATCCAATGTTTTTATGTTCATTATATTTAAAAACAAGGTGTTTTTTATCAGAATTGGACTCATTTACACACGAAACGAGCAATAAAACAGCAAAAACACTTAAAATCATCATTGAAAATGAATATTTGCTTGACTCAGGTTTTAGGATATTGTTCATTAATTGTAAATTTGCCCACTCTAAAATAGGAACGAGTAAATATAAATAGATTTCTGTGCTAACGGAAATACTAACTGAGATATGAATAAAAAAGTCGCATTTTATACTTTAGGTTGTAAACTCAACTTTTCTGAAACCTCTACAATTGCACGAAATTTTTCTTCGGAAGGATTTGAACGCGTAGATTTTAAGGAGATAGCAGATATTTATGTAATCAACACATGTTCTGTAACAGAAAACGCAGACAAGCGCTTTAAAACAATAGTGAAGCAAGCGCAAAAAGTCAATCCGGATGCCTTTGTTGCAGCTGTTGGATGTTATGCGCAATTAAAACCTCAAGAGTTGGCAGATGTTGATGGTGTGGATTTAGTCTTAGGAGCAACGGAAAAGTTTAATATCACTAGCTACCTTAATGATCTTACAAAAAATGACATGGGAGAAGTGCATAGTTGTGAAATTCAAGATGCCGATTTTTATGTTGGTAGTTATTCTTTTGGAGATCGCACAAGAGCCTTTTTAAAAGTTCAGGATGGATGCGATTATAAATGTACGTATTGTACAATTCCATTAGCTAGAGGGATTTCAAGAAGTGATACTTTAGAAAATGTGCTTCAAAATGCTAAAGAGATTTCTGCAAAAAACATAAAGGAAATTGTATTAACGGGAGTTAATATTGGAGATTATGGTAAAGGTGAATTTGGTAATAAAAAACATGAGCATACTTTTTATGAATTGGTTGTGGCTCTTGATGATGTAGAAGGTATTGAGCGATTACGAATTTCATCAATAGAACCTAATCTTCTTAAAAATGAAACGATAGAGTTTGTGTCAAAGAGTAAGTCATTTGTACCTCATTTTCATATTCCTTTGCAAAGCGGAAGTAATGTTATTCTTAAATTGATGCGTCGTCGTTATATGAAAGAATTGTATGTTGATCGCATCACTAAAATCAGACAAACAATGCCTCATGCGTGTATTGGAGTTGATGTTATTGTTGGCTTCCCTGGAGAAACAGATGAATTATTTTTAGAAACATATAACTTTCTAAACGAATTAGACATTTCGTATTTGCATGTATTTACTTATTCTGAACGTGATAATACAGTAGCAGCTTCCCTAGATGGAGTTATTCCTAAAAAGGTACGTGCAAAACGCAGTAAAATGTTACGAGGATTATCGGCTAAAAAGCGAAGAGCTTTTTACGAACAGCAATTAGGGAGTAAACGTACTGTGCTCTTTGAAGGTGAAAATAAAGAAGGGTATATTCATGGGTTTACTGAAAACTATGTAAAGGTAAAAGCACCTTGGAATCCTGAATTAGTCAACACTCTTCAAGACATTGAGCTTAAGCAGATTGATGATGATGGATTGGTGCGATTTGAGTTTGTAAATAAAGTTGTACAATAATAATTGTTCCATAATTGCGTAGTAATTTTCTTATGTTATATTTGCCGAATAACAAAATAATAATTAGACATGAAAAAATTTTTTTTAAGCGTATTCGTTGTAGCGGTATCAGTAATGACACTTTCTTGTGGTAGTGATGATGATGGTGGAGACGATGGAGACGATGGTATGAATATCCAAACATTATCTGTAACGATAGATGGTCAATTAGTAGCTTTTAATTCTATAATTGTAGATACGTATACATTTACTGATGATGGAGGAGGAACAGAACTTGATGTTACAGCAACAATTGGAGGAAGTACTCAACGTATTATTACATTTTATACTTTTGTAGGTACTACAGGAGCAAACAATGTTTTTGATTTTACTTATCAGAAAGACGGTATTAACTATTCAGCTTGGCAGACTGGTACAAATTTCACTTCGGTAACTACTGTAAACAATGGTTCTCGATTAGAAGTGAATTTCTCAGGAACGTTTGCTGGATATGATGAACAAGCTCAAGAAGAAGTATTTATTACTATGGATTCTGGATCTCTTGTTGTAGATTACTAGTATTTAAATTATATAATAAAAAAAACCGAAGCATTTGCTTCGGTTTTTTTATGAATTTTTATCATAGAAATTAGATTCTAATTCCAACAGGTAACATCTTTTTGTATTTTCGATGTCTCCTTATAAATTTTGCAATTTCTGGACTTGTTGGCACTACACTAATATTACGTTCTGCAATATTTTCAAATACTAAAGTCAAAAACTCTTCTTCAAAATCTTCAGATTGAATTGAATCTGGAATAATAAGTTTTGTTAAGAAAATTTTCCGATCTTGGAGAGCGTATTCAATTTTGGCAAGTTTATCCTCTACCTTAAGTTCAAATTGACGTAAAAAGTCGTTGTCAGTCAGTTCTGCTGCATCAATCATAGTAATTTGTATTTAATTCAATGGTTGGTAGGGTAGAAACTATAGATTTATATAGTTTTGTAATGCAAATTTACGAAAAATATCACAGAAACTAAAAATAACTGATTTTTAAATACTTATGCATCAAGAGATCATACATGTTTACCTTATGCCAGGAATGGCAGCAAACCCTACAATTTTTGAGCATATCAAATTTCCTGAGGACCAATTTGAAATACATTGGCTAGAATGGATGATACCTAATAAAAAGGAATCTCTTGAATCTTATGCTAAACGAATGATTGCTAACATAGAACATGATAATATCGTTTTATTAGGTGTTTCTTTTGGAGGGATACTCGTTCAGGAAATGAGTAAGTTCATGAAGCTTAGAAAACTTTTTGTAGTGTCTAGTGTAAAGTCAAAACATGAACTACCAAAACGAATGAAACTCATGAAGTTAACTAAGGCCTATAAAATATTGCCAACGCAATTAGTAAGTAATATGGATTTTCTGGCTAAATATGCATTTGGAGAAACAGTTACTAAACGAGTAGAATTATACAAAAAATACCTTTCTGTGAGTGATAAACAGTATTTAGATTGGGCAATTGAAAATGTTATTGAATGGGATGAAGACTTACCCAATTCACAAGCTGTTTATATTCATGGAGATAAAGATGCTATTTTCCCGCACTCTTGCGTAGGCAATTGCATTGTTATTAAAGGTGGAACGCATATCATGATCATGAATAAGTATAAATGGTTTAACGAAAATTTGCCAAAACTAATCTTGGATGAGGCTTAAAGCCACTATAATATTTTATACATTTATAAAAAAAGTAATATGAAGACGATTAAAAATTTATTATCGACCATAGGCTTAATTGTTGTGTCTGGATTGTTCATTTTCGCAATGCAGAAAGCGCCATCTGAAACACAAGTCTCAGATAAATTTAGTACCATCAAGGATTCTAAATCTGTTAATAGTTATAATGTGTATGCATTGTCTGTTCCAGAATCTTTAGATTTTTCGGGAGAAGCTTTGCCATTAAATAATCCAGATATTTTAGAGCGAATGGACAGGGAATTATTGGTAAATACCTACTGGCAATCTAATGGGTTATTAATGTTCAAACGTGCAGCAAAATATTTCCCAATCATAGAACCTATTTTAAAAAAGAATGGTATTCCAGACGATTTTAAATATTTAGCGGTTATTGAAAGCGGACTAACAAATGCTGTGTCACCTGCTGGAGCAAGGGGTGTTTGGCAAATCATGAAAACAACAGGTAAAGAAAACGGATTAGAAATTAATAGTAATGTTGATGAACGTTACCACTTAGAAATGTCAACTGAAGTAGCATGTCAATATTTACTTAAGGCAAAAAAGAAATTGGGTTCTTGGACTTTGGCTGCAGCAGCATATAATGCTGGTAATGCTGGAGTGTCTAGACGTTTAAAAGAACAAAATGTAACGGGTTACTACGATTTATTATTAGGAGAAGAAACTGGACGGTATTTATTCAGAATTGTAGCTTTAAAAGAAATATTAAATCACCCTAATAAGTATGGTTTCAACTTTAGTGAAGGCGATTTATATACTTCGGTGCCCACGTATAAGGTTGAAGTGGATACTGCAGTAACCAACTTTTCTAAGTTTGCAAAAGGTTTTGGTATAAACTATAAAATACTAAAACTCCATAACCCTTGGTTGAGAGAACCTCACCTTAATAACAAATCGGGAAAAAAGTATAGCTTAGAAATCCCTAAAGATGGCTACTATAATTAATTAAATAATAGTACTAACGTCTACTTTTTTTATTTTGTCTAGACGACGTTGGTTGACCATAATGCTGTTTTGGGATAGCAGTCTTTTTCATTTGCTGCTTAAACATCTTTATTTGATCTGCCAGCATATCACGTTTGTCAAGTTTTTGAGCTTCAGCCAATAATTTCTGTGCTTCTTGAGGACGACGCTTACTAAATGCAATTCCAGCTAAATTCAATTTTGCCATGGCAACATCATGATCCATAGATAACCCAAGATCAATAGCTTTCTTGAAATATTTTTCAGCAGAATTCATATCCGTTTGAGCTACCATAACACCATGAAGATAATTATAATAACCTTCTTGCTTCTTTACCAAAGCACCTGAAGGGTTTTTAATCTTGTTCAACCAGCTTTTTGCACCTTCGAAATCTTGTTTTCTTAATTTTAAAAATGCCAAAAGAATAAATTCGTTTTTAAAGTATAGAAATATAAAAACGAGTGATAAAAATATATACATGATACCATTACCAATATAACCTTCTGTGAACTGATATATAGCGAAGGCTATAATTAAAAAAGCAATTACTAGTTTTATGTTTTTGTTGAACATTTTTAGAATTTAAAATTTAGGCAGCAAAGTTAATAAAAACAATTGTAAATATTTTTAATATTACATTTGGCAAACTAAAAACTCTTTGTATATTTGCACGCAGTTTTAAGGACAGCTTAAGACATCAAATAAAGATATAAGTTTTTAAAAAGATAAGACAATGCCAAAAAGAACGTTTCAACCGTCAAAAAGAAAGAGAAGAAATAAACACGGTTTTAGAGAAAGAATGGCTTCTGTAAACGGAAGAAAAGTTTTAGCACGTAGAAGAGCTAAAGGAAGAAAGAAATTGTCTGTGTCATCTGAAACTAGACATAAGAAATAATGATTAACAATTGTTAATATTTTAAAGGTGTTACTTAGGTGTAACACCTTTTTTTGTACCTATATGTTACCTATTTTTGCAAATAATAAAAAGCCATCATGCCAAAAAACGAAAAATTAAAATCTATCCTTATTATAGGCTCAGGTCCTATAGTCATTGGGCAAGCCTGCGAGTTTGATTATTCTGGAACACAAGCTTTACGTTCACTTCGTGAAGATGGAATTGAAACAATTCTTATCAATTCTAATCCAGCAACAATTATGACAGATCCTACAATGGCTGATCATGTTTATCTGTTGCCATTAACATCTAAGTCTATCATTCAAATATTAAAAGAGCATCCACAAATTGATGCTGTTTTACCTACAATGGGCGGACAAACTGCTCTAAATCTTTGTATTGAAGTAGATGAAAAAGGAATTTGGGAAGATTTTAATGTTGATATTATTGGAGTAGATATTGATGCTATTAATATTACTGAAGATAGAGAACAATTTAGAGAGCTTATGCTTAAAATTGGTATTGGTATGGCACCACAAGCAACAGCTAATTCCTATTTAAAAGGAAAAGAAATTGCTCAGGAATTTGGCTTTCCACTAGTAATTAGAGCAAGTTATACCTTAGGAGGAGCTGGAGCTTCGTTTGTTTATAAAGAAGAAGATTTTGATGAATTATTAACACGTGGCCTGGAAGTGTCTCCAATCCATGAAGTGATGATTGATAAAGCTTTGATTGGTTGGAAAGAATATGAGTTAGAATTATTACGTGATTCAAATGATAACGTCGTTATTATTTGTGCAATTGAAAATATGGATCCTATGGGAATTCATACTGGAGATTCGATTACCGTTGCACCAGCAATGACACTTTCTGATAAAACCTACCAAAAAATGCGTGATATGGCTATTCATATGATGCGAAGTATTGGTGATTTTGCAGGTGGTTGTAATGTGCAATTTGCTGTAAGTCCTGATGAAAATGAAGATATTATTGCTATTGAAATTAATCCACGTGTATCTCGTTCTTCAGCATTAGCAAGTAAAGCAACGGGTTATCCAATTGCAAAAGTAGCTGCTAAGTTAGCTACAGGTTATACCTTAGATGAGTTAAACAACCAAATTACAGGATCTACTTCAGCGTTATTTGAACCAACTTTAGATTATGTTGTTGTGAAAATTCCACGTTGGAATTTTGATAAATTCGAAGGATCAGATAGACAATTAGGTCTTCAAATGAAATCAGTAGGAGAGGTAATGGCTATTGGTCGTTCTTTCCAAGAAGCACTTCATAAAGCAACACAATCTCTTGAGATTAAACGAAACGGATTAGGAGCAGACGGAAAAGGTTATAAAGATTACCAACAAATTATTGATAAGTTAACGTATGCAAGTTGGGATCGTGTATTTGCAATTTATGATGCAATTCAAATGGGAATTCCTTTAAGTAGAATTCACGAAATCACTAAAATCGATATGTGGTTCTTAAGACAATATGAAGAACTACATGAATTAGAAAAAGAAATTTCGAAGTTTACTATAGATACTATTGACCGCGAATTGTTATTAGAAGCTAAGCAAAAAGGGTATGGTGACCGACAAATTGCTCACATGTTAAAATGTTTAGAAAGTCAAGTCTATAACAAGCGTGATGAGTTTAAAATTAATCGTGTTTATAAATTAGTTGATACGTGTGCTGCTGAATTTAAAGCGCATACACCATATTACTATTCTACGTTTGAAAATGAAGTTGAAACTGCAGATGGACAAAAGTATTCTGCTAATGAAAGCGTAGTAACTGATAAGAAGAAAATCATTGTTTTAGGATCTGGACCAAACCGAATCGGACAAGGAATTGAGTTTGATTACTGTTGTGTTCACGGTGTTTTAGCTGCAGCGGAGTGTGGTTATGAAACCATAATGATCAACTGTAACCCTGAAACCGTATCTACAGATTTTGACATTTCAGATAAACTTTATTTCGAACCTGTTTTCTGGGAACATATCTACGATATTATTCGTCATGAAAAGCCAGAAGGTGTTATTGTTCAATTAGGTGGTCAGACGGCCTTAAAGTTAGCTGAGAAATTAGATCGCTACGGAATAAAAATTATAGGAACTACATACCAATCGTTAGATTTAGCTGAGGATAGAGGCTTATTTTCTAACCTTTTAAAAGAAAACAATATCCCTTATCCTGAGTTTGATATTGCTACTACAGCAGATGAAGCTTCGGCAATTGCAGATGTATTAGATTTTCCAATCTTAGTTAGACCTTCTTATGTACTTGGAGGTCAAGGGATGAAAATTGTGATTAACAAACAAGAACTTGAAGAGCACGTTGTAGATTTACTTCGAAGAATGCCTGGAAATCAGTTGCTTTTAGATCATTACCTTGATGGAGCTATTGAAGCAGAAGCAGATGCTATTTGTGATGGAGAAAATGTATACATTATTGGTATAATGGAACATATTGAGCCTTGTGGAATTCATTCTGGAGATAGTAATGCAACATTGCCACCTTTCAATATTGGTGAGTATGTGATGCAGCAAATAAAGGATCACACTAAAAAGATTGCGTTAGCACTAAATACTGTTGGATTAATCAATATCCAATTTGCTATTAAAGATGATATGGTATATATCATTGAAGCTAATCCAAGAGCCTCGAGAACAGTACCATTTATTGCTAAAGCCTATGGTGAACCTTACGTGAATTATGCAACTAAAGTGATGTTAGGTGAGAAAAAAGTAACAGATTTCGACTTTAAACCACATTTGGAAGGTTATGCTATAAAGCAACCCGTATTTTCATTTAATAAATTCCCTAATGTAAACAAGCAATTAGGCCCAGAAATGAAGAGTACAGGAGAAAGCATCTTGTTTATTGATAGTTTAAAAGACGACGAATTTTACAATTTATACTCAAGACGTAAGATGTATTTGAGCAAATAGTCTTAATATTCGATAAACGGTAAGGCGTATATGACCTAAAATTAGTACTTTAGCCTATTATTACTCAAATCTATTATGTTTAATCTGAAAAAAGTTAGTTTATACTTTTTCCTTATGGTGTCTTTTTTATGCTATAGTCAAAATAACATTTTTGATGTGGCACGTTCAGGTACAATAGAGGATGTTAAGAAATTAATGTCAATTAATCCTGACACAATCAACGTTGTAGATACTAACGGATACTTACCATTAACTCTAGCTTGTTATAGAGGAAACAATGATGTTGCTATTTTTTTAGCATCTCATGTTAAGGATATTGATGGTACTAGTGATTATGGAACTCCCTTAATGGCTGCTGTTTATAAAAACAGACCTGAAATAGTTAAACATTTACTTAAGTTAAAGGCTGATGCTAATTTTGCGGATGCTAATGGAACAACACCATTGCATTATGCAATTATCTTAAGAAGTGAGCAAATAATTGAATTATTAATGGAAGCAAATGCAGACGCTACTTTTAAGGACAATAGAGGTAATGATGCACAAGATTATGCTTCTATGACTAAAAACGAAACGATAATAAAACTTGTCAATAAAAAATAATTATTATGAAAAAAATTACTTTGGCCTTAATTGGTTTAATTTATTTTAATACTGCTTTCAGTCAGACCTATACTACAGGTTTAATGGAGCTTTCTAATACGTCTGGATTGGCATATTCTATTCAGATTGATGTGAATCCTACAACAGTTACTTTAACCATGATTGGACCAGAAAATAGATGGTTAGGTTTAGGTTTTGGAGTTCAAAGTATGACTTCAGGAGGAGATGCTGTTATTTTTGATGGTACAACACTTACTGATAGATCTTTTGGCTTTGAAGGCCAAGAACCAGGACAAGATGCAACTGGTATTACTCCTTTAGAGGACGCTGAAGGTGAACGTGATTGGACAGTAACTTCAAATGTTGTGAATTCAGGTGCAGGTGTAAGAACACTTATTGCAACGAGAGCCACTAACACTGGTAATGCGAAGGATTATGTGTTTTCTGCTGCAGCAACATCCATTGAATTAGTATGGGCTAGAGCTCGTTTTGAAGGTTTTTCTTTAGAATGGCATGGACCAGATAATAGAGGAATTACAATGCAATCATTAACACTTAGTCAAGATGATTTTCAAATAAATGATTTTGAGATTTCTCCAAATCCAGCAAGTAATAATTTCACGATTAGTTTGCCTAATTTCTCTGAAAATGTTACTGTTAATGTATATGATGTGTTAGGTAAAGAAGTATACAACGGTAAACTTAATTCTATGTCTTCTACAATTAATGTTTCTCAATGGAATAGTGGTATATATTTGGTTAGAGTTTCAACAGAAGAAGCTACACATACAAAAAGACTTGTTAAACAATAGTACTTTATAAAATTTAGATTGTAAAAGCCGTTCAAATCAATTGAACGGCTTTTCATTTAATAGCTTTAAAATTTGTGAAAAAATGTATTATATTTGATATAGTTTATAAAATTGATGCAATGAAAACAAAACTACTTATACTTTCTTTACTATTAATATCCGCAGTAAGCTTTGCTCAAGTATCTGCTAATCAGGTAGATGATTTTGAGGATGGAACATCTCAAAATTGGGAGATTGGTGGTGCTGCTGCTCCTGAAGATTTTCCAATGAATGTTGTAACAGATGGTCCAAATGGAGTTGATGATAATTACCTTACATATTCTTCCTTAGGAGGAGGTGGCCCTGTTAGTAAAATGATAATTTTTAATGCTGGACCTACTTCACAGTGGTCTTCAAATTTTACTTCAGAAAGTATTGTTGCTATCAAAATGAATGTAAGAGTACTTACTACCGATTTAAATTTAAGAGTCGCATTTCAAGGAAATGGAACAAGAATTTGTAGTACAAATGGTATTGCAGTTGCTGCAGGCATAGGATGGACTGAAATTATTATTCCTATTTCTGCTTCTGATTTCACTTTAATATCAGGCGGATCTACAATAGCTTCGGCATTAGAAAATGTTTCAGCAATGCGTATACTAAGTAGCAGCTCTCCAACTTGGACAGGAGCAGACGCAGTAATAGCAACGATGCATTTGGATAATATTACGGCTTCGACAACTTTAAGTACAAATGATGTTATAAAAACTAGTGAATTTTCGATCTCACCAAATCCTGCAACATCAAGATTAAATGTCTATTTACCTGAAAACTCAAACAATGCAACAATTTCTGTATACGACGTTTTAGGTAAGCGAGTTTTTACAAATCAAATAGATGCTTTAACGACATCAATAGATGTTTCACAATGGAATAGTGGTGTATATCTCGTTAGAATTTCTACTGATCATACAGCACAAACGAAACGTTTTGTGAAACATTAGATATATAAAACATAGATTATTTAAAACCATCAGTTAGTACTGGTGGTTTTTATTTTTCTAGTAGTTCAAATTGAAAGGAGATGTTTATGTCTTCAGTAATTTTATTACTCACGATTTTTGGTATTTCAATATCAAAGTCAGATGCCTTTGCAGAAAATTCACCTTGTAAAGTAATCTTACTTCCGATTACAGAAACTTTGATACTAATATTATTAATTGCCTTTGTTTTACCATGAAATGATAACTCACCATTGAGTATGTAGGTTGTTTCGGTTCCTTTCAAATCAAAGTTTTCAATTTTCCCTTTAAATGTAGCTTTAGGGTATTTATCAGATTCGGCATAGTTCTCATTAAAATGTTCTTCCATTAAAGCATTCTTGAAGCGAAAACCCTTTACTAATGCTAATGCCGCAATCTCTCCATTCTCTGTGTTAATTATGGCAGTTACCGAATTGTTTTTAGCCGCTACTTCTTCAAATGAAGGGACAGAAGCCTCAAAATGGATCAGACCAACTTTGGTAAGAAATTTGTTTTGTGCTGAAGTACTAAAAGAAACAAGTACTAATAAGATTAATATGTTTTTCATTTCTAAGTTTTTTAGTTAATAAAATTAGTTTTCTAATAATCCATCTTGTTCCCATTTTACTACAATGTCTATTAAATTTTGTGGAAGGCGAGGGCCTCCAAAAGGCATTGAAAATGCTAGGTCAGTGGAAGATATGCGACCAATTAAACCATTGTTTTCAATGGCGTTTTTAACATCGTTAAATGTTGTTAATGATATAGGTGCTCCATTTATTGGAGGATTGTTATGACAAGCGATACAGTTATTGTCAATAATGGACTTTACATTGGCTTGGTAAGTAACTACTTCAGGAAGTGGAGTAGCGTCAATTAAATCTTCTTCACTTACATAAGAACAGCTGTAACTAAGTGCTAATAATATTAAATAGAGTGCATACTTGTTTTTCATAATCTTACTATTTTAAAATACACGACTTAAGTTAAATCCGAAATAGATGTTTCCATCACTCCAATCTCCTGTAGCTTGTCCTAAAAACCCATTAGTATTCATAGCTTGAGAATTTGAGAAGTGCATTTGAAACACATGACCACCAGTTTCTAAATCCATTCCAATTGATAGTGGGTTTCTAAAAGGTGAATTATCTGCTCTATTTAAGTGCCAACCATAATCGGCATTAAAAGACCAGCGTTTGGTTAGTTTGTAACGCATACCTGCGCCTAAAGCAAATTGTGAATTATCTTGATTATTTAGCTGTACATAATTATCATGGAAAAATGTTGGAGCTAATTCTAATGAAAGATTAGTATTTACTTTTCTAGATATTAAAACCTGAGCTGTATAACCAAGTCGGTCTTTAAATTCTAATTTGGGTAAATTAACTTCTTCTAAAGCCGTATTTACTAGGATTGAATTGAAGCCAACAACCGTAAAGGGAAACCCATTTTCCTGTTGTCTTAAAAGTCTATATTTCGCAGAGGCTTCATAGATTTTTTGAAATGAGCTCCTTGATATTCCAAAGTTAATAGCATCAGAATAGCCATAAATAAAGTTTAGACGTGTCACAGCATCATCAAGTCCAAAAAAACTTTCAAAACCGTTTTCTATACTCCCAAATCTATGAGAAACAATAAATGTAAATTCTTTTTTTGCAACGAGCTTTGTAGATTCAAAATTAACAATTTTCAAACCTTTAAATGCTGCAGAAGCATACTGATTATCAATAGTATCTGTGTCGATTTCTCCTAATAAATCATCTTGAGCAATTGCTAACAATGGCGCACAGAGAAACATGAAAAGTAATTTTTTCATAGGTTTAGGATTATAAGCCAAATACTAATTTGCTTAGCATTTGGCTTTATTAAAATGTTTAGTTTTTGATGAAACGTCTTGTTTCGTTTTTGTCTCCTGTAGATACTTTGATTATATATAATCCATGTTCTAAATTAGAAACATCAATTTGTGATAATTCATCAGAGCTAACATTACCGTTTATAACTTGTTTTCCAAGAACATCAAATACTTGAAATGTAAGTTTGTCTCCACTGTTTATTAATTCAATTTTTAATATTGAATTTGTTGGATTAGGGTAGAGTTTTAAACCAAGAGCTTGTTCGAAATCATTAAGACCTAAAGCTGTATCCCAAAACTGAAAACCATTTTGACTTCCATTACCTGTGTATTCATAAGGAGGTGCAGCACTAACAAAAGTTCCAGCTGTCCAGATGCCTTTATTTACAGCAACATTTTCTCTTCCGTTTCCGCCGCTTCCCCATTGTGTGAAATCTTGCATCGATGTACTAGAAGCAAAAGAACTTGTTTGATATAAACCTAAATCTGAAAAAGAGGCATTAAAATTTGAAGACGATTCTAAAACGACTTCAGCTCCTGGAGCTAAATTAAGAGAACCACTTTGCACTGTTCCTGAACCTAAGGTTGAATAGGTGAATAAATGGCAAAACCAGTATGATGTAACATCGACTGTTGTTGATCCATAATTATGAATTTTCACCACATTTGTAGTTGGATTTACTTCAACGATTCTTACTTGGGCGTAGGCCTGTTGAAAGGTAAAGGCGATTAAGCCTAAAAATAAAATTGTTTTAATTGTGTAACTTTTTTTCATAAGAATTTTTATTTAATTGATTAATATTTAATTTTTGCTAATTGTGCTTTGGTCTAATTTTACTTGTTCTAATAAGTCATCATATCCAATAACACGCCCTTTTATTTTTATTTGTGAATTTTTTTCTAATTTGCTTTCTATTGAATCTGTGAACTGACAAAAGACTTTTTCATCTAATGTTATTGAGTTTGTATTTACTTCTGTAATGATTCCAGTAACTTCAATTGTTGTGTTTAGATATTTTGTTTCAGCCTGAATTGTATTGTTTGTAAAACTGGAAGCTAAATCTGTTGTTTTGATTTCAAATTCGGCAACTTCATTTTCGATATCTCTGTGACTTTGATTTATATAACTATAGCCGATGATTAAGACAATAATGAAAATAACAAGAATAACAATTCGTTTTCGCATAACAATAAATTTTAATTTGGGTTTAAACTGCTCTAATTTTTTAAGACTAAAGCAGTTTAATTTTAACAATTTTTAATCCCTAATTATTAATGACTAACCCAATTTCTCTTTTTCATATTATGGTTTATTATTCACATATATTTCTATAGCGTAATCTGTCATCTAAATCAAGTATCAAATCAACTTTTGTTAACCCAGTACTAGTATTAATTTCTTGTAATTCCCAGTTATTATTGCACAAAGTCAATGCTGGAATATCTATTATTACTATTATGTTGTTTGCTGTTCCCATTGTAGACCAATTGCCATATACAGTTGTTGAATTCCAATAAGCAGATACAGTTCCGTCTATAAAAAAGTTGAAGTCATATCCATCATAAATAGAGTTGTAATCAGCATTTTCTCTTTTTAATTTATCTACATACCAATCTTGACAACCGGTTAGAAATTCAGCAACTAACTCTTGTGTACAATGATTACAATCATCATCATCGTAATCAAAATCGTCATCTTCGTCGCAATCGTTTTGATGATTTTCAATGCTTGTTTGTAGTTCAGCCATTGAATTAATTTGTTGTTGAGAGTTGTCAGCAAATTCTACCGAAATAGGGAAATTAATGGTCACTATCTCTTCAGAAGAAATAGCTTCAATAAAACCATAGAGTTCAAGGTCTTTAGTAAATATTTCTGTAGATAATAACTCATTATTAGTATTAAACACTGAAGCAGAAATTGGATACATAAAATCAATGCATTCAATATCAGAATCAGTAATGTTTTCGCCATTGCAACTAGCGGCAAAACTGTCAAGCTCATTATTATTGTTTACTATAGTTTCAGAATAATCATTATGTACTATAACAATTGGAAATGATATATCAAGTGCATTTATATCATCATACTCTTCATCAAAAATAAACTCTACTTTATCGTAATCACTTTCAGTACTAATTATGACTTCAGTCGAGTTTGCTATAACAGTAATAGGTAGCTTAATATTGAAACAATTAGCAAAGTCTATAATGTTATCATTAGAACCATCATTTGTGGCTGTACGCAGCATTAAACTTGCAATCGAAGAGTTTGGTTCTAAAACATCTTCAGGTGGTGTTTCTATAAATTCTGTTTCTTCTTTTCTGCATGACGTAAGCATAAGTAAAAAAGAGAATAATAAGACTAAAACGATATTAAATGATATTTTCATGATGTTGCATTTAACTATATAGTAATGCTTTTAATATATAACAACTCAAGTTTAAAAACTCCTGAAAATAATAATAAAATATTTATATACCTTTAAAAAAATAAAACCTGAACCTTGCCAAAAGACCTTAAAGAGAATATATGTGAAGCCAAAGTATTTGAACATGTATATGATACATATTCAAAAGATGTACACAATTTTTTGTACTATAAATATGGAGCACAGTTTAATCCTAAAGATAAAACTCAAGATGCATTTGTTAAACTATGGAACAATTGTAAGGATGTAACCTTGAGTAAAGCGAAATCCTTTTTGTTCACTGTTGCAAATAATATGGTATTGAATGATATTAAACATCAAAAAGTAGTTCTCAATCATCAAAAAATAAAGCCTAAATCTCATACCAATGAGACACCAGAATTTATTTTAGAGCAAGAACAATTTCATGAACGTTATAAAAATGTACTTGCTAGTTTAAGTGAAGAACAGCGTGTTGCATTTTTATTAAATAAAGTAGAAGGGAAGAAACACAGTGAGATTGCAGAGTTTTTAGGCGTTACTAAAAAGGTAGTTGAATATAGAATTTATAGTGCTTTTAGTATTCTGAAAAAAGAATTAGAAGGTTTTAAAATAAAATAATCAGGATAAATACAATTGAAGTTGTTATATAAATAGTAAACCGATTTATGGATAAAGAAGATCTAATCAAAAAGTGGTTAAATGATGAGTTAACTCCTGCCGAAAAACAAACATTCGAGCAAGGAGAAGATTTTGATTTGCATCAAGCTATTATTAATAGTGCGAAGCAATTTAAAGCCTCTAATTTCTCAAAACCAGGAACTTTTAATGATTTAAAATCTTCATATCAATCTGAAAATTCTAAAGTAAAACAATTAGATTGGTTTAAACCATTGTTGAGAATAGCGAGTGTAGTGGTTATTACATTAGGAATTTATTTTACGTTTTTCAACACAAATTTAACGGTTATAGAAACCATCGCTAGTCAGCAAACCATTATTGAACTTCCAGACCATTCTAAGGTGACTTTAAATGCAGGGTCAGAAATTAAATATAGCGAAGCAGATTGGAGTGATAAAAGGCTTTTAAATCTTAAAGGTGAAGCTTATTTTAAAGTAGCAAAAGGGAAGACCTTTAATGTGGTTACCTCACAAGGAGTTGTGACTGTAGTTGGTACAGAGTTTAATGTGAAACAACGTAAGAATTACTTTGAAGTACAGTGTTTTGAAGGTGTCGTGAAAGTTACATCTAGAGATATCTCTAAAACACTTGTGGCTGGAGATACATACAGACTATTGAATAAGGAGTTTAGTCAAGAAAAAACAACAGAATTATATCCACAATGGACGCAAAACAAAAGCACATTTAAAGCCATTCCTTTTAATGCTGTGATTGCTGAAATGGAACGACAATATGATATTAAGATTATAGTAGAAAATATAGATTCAAAACGGTTGTTTACAGGTGGATTTATGCATAATAATATTGAGAAAGCTTTGTTTTCTATAACACAACCAATGGATTTAAGTTATAAAACTAATGCATCAAATGAGGTTATAATATATGGCAATAAAAAATAAACTATATTTTTTATGTTTTCTTATTTTACAGTTTTCTTTTGAAATTAATGCTCAAGAGACGTCAACTAAACTGCCATTAACAGATGTGTTTTTAATACTTCAAAAACAATATAATATTCAATTTAATTTTGCTGAGGATACTCTTGAAGGAATAACAATTGTTCCACCTTCTGAAAGTTTAACATTAGATGAAACTCTATTGTATTTAGAAGTAAACTCCATCTTTTCATTTGATAATTTAGATGGCACTTTTATATTAGTTCGTACTAAAGATAAAACCTTTGAACTGCAACAATTATCTGAAGTCATCTTATCCAAGTACATTGTTAAAGGTATTAATAAGCTAAACAATGGGTCTTATGAGATAGATTTTGAACAATTTGATATTCTACCAGGATTAATTGATACTGACGTTTTACAAGCAGTACAAGCTCTTCCTGGAATTCAAAGTATTAATGAAACTGTGTCTAATATTAATATTAGAGCAGGAACACATGATCAGAATCTTATTCTTTGGGACGGAATTAAAATGTATCAGTCTGGTCATTTTTTCGGTTTGATATCTATGTTTAATCCTCAAATCACCCAACAAGTAAATGTCATTAAAAACGGAACTCAAGTAGCACTTACTGATGGTGTTTCTGGGACAATTTCTATGGAAACTAGTTCTGAGATAAACGATACATTTAAAGGTAGTTTAGGGGTGAATTTTATAGATGCTAACGGTTTTATTGATGTTCCTGTAAGTGAAAAATCCTCACTACAAGTTGCTGCTCGAAAATCGATAAGTGATTTTGCTGAAACACCTACGTATTCAAACTTTTTTGACCGAATTTCACAAGACACGGAAGTTGAAAGTAATACCAATAATGCTATAAATTCTGATCAAGAATTTGATTTTTATGATACGTCATTGCGTTGGATTTATAATATTTCGGATAAAGACCAACTTCAACTTAATTTTTTGAACACTTATAATGAACTTAGATTTAATGAAAACTCAATTGTTAATGGGATGGAAGCTTCTCGTCGAAGTAGTTTGAGTCAACATAGTATTGCAGGCGGAATCCAGTACAGCCGAATTTGGAATGATAAATGGCAATCAGCTATTGAGATCTATGAAACCGATTATAAACTTGAAGCTAATAATGCTAATGTACTAGATAATCAGCGTTTTCAACAAGAGAATGTTGTCTCTGAAACAAGTTTGAAATTCAGTACAAATTATAAAGTAAATGATAAGATTCAGCTTCTAAATGGCTATCATTTTGTGGAAACGGAAATTACAAATCTGGATGATGTCGATAATCCACGCTTTAAATCATTAGTGTCAGAAGTTTTAACTACACATGGTTTGTTTTCTCAATTGAATTATAAAACATTAAACAGAAAAACCAGTTTAAACTTTGGTTTGAGATATAACTACATTGGTAAATTTGATAAGCATATTCTTGAGCCTAGAGTAGCTTTTACACATCAGTTTTTAGATAATTTTTCGTTGGAAGTTTTAGGTGAATTCAAACATCAGAACACCTCACAAGTTATTAATTTCCAGAATGATTTTTTAGGTATTGAAAAAAGGCGTTGGCAATTGTCTAATAATGAAGACATTCCTATAATTAGAAGTAAACAAGTATCCTTGGGAGTGAGTTATAGCAAGAATGGATGGCTTTTAAATGTTGATGGTTACTATAAATATGTTAAAGACATTACAACTCAAAGTCAAGGGTTTCAAAATCAATATGAGTTTGTGAAAACTACTGGGAATTATGATGCCTATGGTTTAGACTTTATTTTGCGGAAACAAATTCAAAATTTTAATACGTGGTTGAGTTATTCCTATATGAAAAGTAATTACGAGTTTATGTCATTGCCTGAAGAAACATTTCCTAGTAATTTTGACATTACTCATTCCATAACCTTTGGTGCAGCGTATACTTTAGAGCATTTGAAATTTTCAGCAGGACTGAATTGGCATTCAGGAAGACCAACAACACAGCCAACCGCTGGAAACGAGATTGTTAATGATGATATTAATTTTGAAGCAAGTAATTCTAGTGAACTAGAAGATTATTTAAGGGTTGATGTTTCAGCACTTTATGATTTTAAACTTGGAAATAAAACGAGTGCTGATCTTGGGATTTCTATTTGGAATGTATTAGATAAAACCAATGAGATTAATAACTTTTACCGAGTAAACAATGGAATGATTAACGAGACATTGCAAAACTCTTTAGGCATTACTCCAAATGCTGTTTTACGAATTCACTTCTAATAATTCTCAGGAAGATCAATTTTAACTTTATACGATTTTAGGTCTTCTAAGTAATCAGTATGCGAAAAGTCTTCACTATTAAATTCAGATTGTCTTGATTGCTTAGTTTCTTTACGTTTTAGTGCTTTTAAAAATCGTTTAACTTCAGTTTTATCATTAATAATCAAACCTGGAACGTCTACAGATTTACCAAGATCATTCTTAGCAACCATAGTGAAATAAGACGAATTACAATGCTTAATTTCTCCAGTTCTAATGTTTTCAGATTCTACGCGTATACCAACAACCATGGATGTATGTCCAATATGATTAATAGACGCTTTCATCGTTACTAAATCTCCAATTTCAATCGGATTCAAAAAATCTACAGTGTCTACAGATGCTGTTACACAATAGGTTTCTGAATGCTTTGAGGCGCAGGCAAATGCAATCTGATCCATTAAGTTTAAAATGTAACCACCATGAATTTTACCACTAAAATTTGAATGCGATGGTTGCATTAATTGGGACATGCTTATTCTTGAAGAATCTATAGTTTTATAGCTCATAATCAATATTATTCGTCATCACCTTGAGCACGTTTGATAACGGCTTCAGGTAAAGATTTCTTAGCTTTAGCTCCTAATTTTTTAATTTTCTCAACGCTCGTTATAAGATTTCCTTTCCCTTCAACTAATTTATTCATTGCAGAAGAATAATCTTTTTTGGCATCATCAATCTTTTTACCAACACCTGTTAAATCTTTTACTAAGCCTTCAAACTTGTCGTATAATGCTCCAGCTTGTCTAGCAATTTCTATGGCATTTCGTTGCTGTTTTTCATTATTCCACATGGTATCAATAGTACGAAGCGTTGCCAATAGAGTAGAAGGTGTTACAATCACTATATTTTGTTCAAACGCTTTATTGTATATTGAATTATCTTCATTAATGGCTACTGCAAATGCAGGCTCAATGGGAATAAACAGTAACACAAAATCGGGAGACTCAATATCATACAAGTCTTGATAGTTCTTTTCAGATAGTTGATCAACGTGCTTTCTGATAGAATTGATATGTGCTTTTAAATACATATTTCGGTCTTCATCTTCAGCATTCACATAGCGTTCGTAATCGGTTAGAGATACTTTACTATCAATAATCATCTTCTTGCTATCAGGAAGATGTAAAACCACATCTGGAAGTACTCGAGAACCATCAGCCAACGTAAAACTTTGCTGAACGTAATATTCTCTATCTTTTTCTAATCCAGATTTTTCAAGGACACGTTCTAATACCAATTCGCCCCAATTACCTTGCATTTTACTATCGCCTTTCAACGCTTTTGTCAAATTGGTAGCTTCCTTAGTCATTTGTTGATTGAGGTCTTTTAAACCTAGTAGTTGCTCTTTTAAAGCAGAATGCATACTGATACTTTCCTTTTGAGTATCGTCAACTTTCTTTTCAAATGTTTGAATTTTCTCCTGTAACGGATTTAATATATTCTTAATATTTTCTTTATTCTGAAGCGTGAATTTCTCAGATTTTTCATCTAGTATTTTAGTGGCAAGAAGCTCGAAGTCTTTTCTTAATTGCTCTTGACGTTCTTCTACCTCTTCATCACGTTTTAAGTTTAACTGCTGAAGGTTTTCGTATTCTGTATTTTTTCTAGTCAATTCTGTATTCAGAAACTCTTTCTCGCGTCTAATGTCTTCACGTTCTGTTTCTAGTTTTGATATATTTTGTTTTAAATCCTCAATGGTAGCAGACATTTGATTTTGACGTTCTTCAAGAATACTCTGCTGACTTTTACTTTTTAGTTTAATAAAAAGCGTGCCTAAATAGGCACCAATAGCTGCAGAAATTAAAATGGCTAAAATGAGAATAATACTGTCGTTCATAAAGAGAATAGAAATTTACTCAAAGATAAATGATTTGCCGAAAGAATCAGGTCTGTAATTAAAAGATATGTACTAGTTTTTTAAATTATTTATATCTTCAATAATGCGTTTGATGTCTTCATCATTTGTGCCATCATAAATACCACGAATTTGTTTCTGTTTGTCTATTAAAATAAAATTAGGTGTATGAATAAAATCTTGCAGATCTCCATCCCCTTTTTCAACAACGGCAAAATAACTTTTACGAGCGAGATTGTAAATATGCTTTTTATTGCCAGTGGTGACATTCCATTTGGCATCAATCACACCTTTCCGTGATGCATATTCCTTAAGGACAGAAACATTATCTATTTCTGGTGTTACAGAAAGTGATAAGAACATAATATCATCATCATTTAGAAACGCTTCTTGAATTTTAACCATATTATCAGTCATTATTGGACAAATAGTAGCACAGGTTGTGAAAAAGAAATCGGTAACATAAATTTTGTCCTTGTAATTATCTTGTGTGATAACCTTGCCATTTTGGTTGATAAGTGAAAAGTCTGAAACCGTATGGTAGATGGTTTTCTCTCTGAGAGTTTTATCCACGAGTTCTGGTTTGAAATCGGCTGGATTATAAATAGGCAATACCTTTTTTTCTTTAGTATTACAAGATGACAGTACTAAAAAAACAAAACAAAGTAAAGCACTTAAATATGATGTTTTAATTTTCATATTTATACTAACTATATAGCAGTTTCATTAATAAAATAGATGGCTTCTTCGAGTTCCGGTCGATCACTATTTGAATCTTTAGTAAGTTCAATAAGCTGTTTAAAATAAGAGGTTGCTTTTTCCGTATTTCCTATCTGTTTTGCAGCTATTGCAGCACCATAAATTCCATTAAATCTATTTGGATGTCCTTTTAAATTTGCTTCATAAGCTTCTAATGCTTCTGCAGGTTTATTTAAAGCCAACAGCATGTCTCCAAGTAGTTCATCTGCTGGTAAAACTTCTCCTGGAGTAACAGGGTGTTTAGATGTTTGACTTTCTAATAGCGCTGCTTTTTTCATGAGAGCAAGTGCTTTGTCTTGATTCCCTTTTGCAAGTTCAATCCAAGCTTCACTAGCATGAACTTGAATGTTTACTTGACCAGCTTTATACGATTCGTTATTTTTCAACAAAGCTTCATGTGATGTTCTTAGTGATTGTAATTCCTGTTTTGCAGAAACGATATTATTAGTGTGAGCATATCCTAAAGCTTTTCCAAAGTGAAACAATGCTGTTTCCCAATGTAATGTTTCCCATGTAAAATCTATTGAAGGTAGCTTTAGGTTAGATGCATCTTCCCATTGTTTGTTTTCTAAAGCCATTCTAACTGGCATAGCTGTTAAAGCATAAGAAATTGCAAAGTGTTGCTTAGGAAAGACAGTTGAAATATCCTTCGTTTCGTTCAAATATTCTTGAGCTTTTTGATTATTCCCCATTTGTAAATAAGCATAAACCAGATAATCTACAGCATGAATTTCTTGAGCCCAACGAGCATCAGGATTTACACTTTCTGCATAACAAACAGCTGAGGATGCTGAGTTTATATTTGTTTCAATAGATTCTTGCCAAAGCCCTAAACGTGTGAAAATATGAGAAGGCATGTGTTGTGCATGAGCAGAGGCTGGTGCTATTTCTGCATAGCGTCTAGCTGTTTTTAAAGCTGATTCGGCAATTTCTGGATAATCGTAAGTATGAATCACATAATGCGCAACTCCTGGATGATTAGGGTTTTCTTTAAAAAGCTTTCGTAAAATAGCGCCTGCTTTTTTCTGATTAGAATATGTTTTGTCATTTGGGTCTGCGGCTGAGGTTATAGCTAAGGCATAAAATATAGCCGCTTCAATATCATCACTTTGACTCTTATAAATTTGCTCCATTTTCTTTTCATAAAGCAATTCTCGTGTTTTGTGATCGATGGTTTCCCAATCTTTATAGAATATATTTAAAGCATCTAGGTAAAGTCCTGAACGTTCTGATTTAGGTAAAGATTCTGCTATTCCTAGGAGTACTGACCCCTTTTTTAATTGTTCTGGTCCAGGTGGTGCCCAAAGTTCATGGTAAATACTCATTGCAACTCCCCAATATGCCATTGCGCATTCTGGATCAGCATCAATAACTTTTACAAATGCTTTCTCTGCTTCATTGTATTCAAAAGAGTGCAGTAGTGAGATGGCTAAATCGAAAGTTTCACGGACATCATACTTACAGTCTAAGGCAAAACTTACATCGCCAAATTCAGGGTTTCCACAAAGTAAAATATCACCTCGTAGTAAATCTATTGTAGCTAATGCAGGGTTTGGTTTTGGCGTTTTGTCTTGACAAGAAAAAATAAGTAATACTAAGACAATACAAGGCACTTTAAATAATTTCATCTTTTTAGTGTTTTGAAGAATTCGTTAAGATGAAAAACGGTTTATAAAAAAGTGGGGATTGAAATTTTTTAAAAATCTGATTTTCAATCTCCTAAATTTAAACTAAAATAATTAGATGAGGAAGTGAATTTCCGTTATTAATAAAAAAAGCACTCAAATTGAGTGCTTTTTTTATTACTTAATTTCTATAGAATTAATACCAGCCTCTAACATTATACATTACAGTACTTGGTTGGTTTTTAGCTCTAGCCATACTCACTTCAAAAGCTGAATCGTAATACGACTTAGTTGCATCTAAAACCTTAAGTTTATAATTCCAGTCTCTATCTTGTAAGTCTTTAACTCTCGCTTCAATTTTACTAAACAACGATTTCACAGAACTAAAACAGTTTGCTTCGGGATGAATTGAAGATAAAATTCTAGCTGTTTCATTGGCTGCTTCAATATCTTGATTGGCACTCCAAATAGCTTGAGCTTCATTAAGTCTTAATTTACAATCTTGATTGATTGCTTTAATAAAAAGAGCTTTAAGCTTAGTTTTTGACTTATCATAACATGTACTAGAAGAAGGTATGCTTAACATTACTCCTAATGCATCTTCTAGTTGTCCTGAATTTTCTAGAGATTGAGCCTCTTTTTGTATTTGTGAACAATTTGAGTTGTAATAGTCAAGAATCTTGTCTTTTCCTCTAGAAATAAATCCTTGCATTGCTTCGTTTTTAGGTTTAAGACGTTTTATGGCTTGCATGTAGGCTTTTGTTTCTGTAGTTCCTACACCTTTTACATTAAATGTTTCACTAGCATAAAGAGTACCTGAAATACCATCTCCTATGTATAGTGTAATATCTAAATTCAGGACCACCTTTACTGGAGCGGTTGGCATTATCTCTTTTGCTGCTACTACAATATTTGGTGTAATAATAAACCTTGCATTGTATTGATTATTACTTATGCCATTTGCTGTGACAAGTTGGCCAAGTTTATTAATTAACATCTTTTTTGCTGATGCTGGTACATTTTCAATTTGATCAGGAACATAAGCACCTAAGTTAATTGCATAGTCTTTGTTTTGCCCAATTGCTACAATTGAAGCTAAACAAAATAGTATTGCTAAAGCTTTTTTCATTTTGTTGTTTTTTATTATTTACTTCCTAGTATTATTGTTGCTCTTCCAAGTCCTTTCATTACCAATTTATTTGGAATAGAAAATGGAGCAGCTTTTAAATACTTACTTAACTCTCTTACAAATCGTCTTGCATCTATAGCTCTTCCTTTATCATTGTAAAGCGGAATTCTTACTTGCTCGAAAAGTGCCATAGTTTCTGTCATGTCAGTCGTGCTAAACCTACCTTTTACAGTATTGTCTGCTAACCAATCTTCAATAACGAAGCCTAATTCATCTTCACCACCAAATTCAGTTTCTAAATCACCATCCCAATCATCCCATGTTTGAATTCTCACGATTATTTCGCGACCATTTTCAAACATATCATCAAAATGTTCTTGTAGTGATAAAGTGAAATTATCCATATGTGCAATTACAGCTTCAGAAAGAAGTACTGGTGTTTCTGCTGAAAATGAAGGTGCTCCAGTTCCAGACGCAGTAGCTACTTGTTTATCTGTATACGCGTCTAATCCTTGTAAATTAAAATTTATAGATTTTTTAGGTCCTGTTTTGTTAACTGTCCAAGTCAATTGAATAATTATATCTGCTTTAGCAGCTTTCTTAATGGCATCAATTGGACTTTCATTTATAGATGCTCCAGAGTCTTTAGAACTTCTTAGATTGTCCTCTACAGCGTTAGATTCCAAAGTTTTTATAGCAGACTCCATGTTTTTAAGAGGAAAACCTCTTTCAGCCATCATTCCATTAATTTGACTAATTACTTGTAATACTTCTGGGTTTTCTTGAAATGCTCTTTTGTAATCAGGGATTTTAATAGTAGATCCTTGATTATCAAATTCTAACATATAGCCATTTTGGTTACACCATACATCACTAGGTACAACCATGAGTGTTGGTTTCTTTGCTTGTCCAAAACTTATTAAGCAGAATAATGTAAAAATTATGAGGGTAAATGATTTATGTAATTTCATTATATATTTTTTTTAATATTAAAAACCAGAGTTTAATCCTTTAACGATACCTTTTGATTCAAGTAGTTTTCTTAATTGATCAGTAAGTACATTAACAACAATACCAATTTTGTATTCGCGTTTGCTTATTTTTAATCGATCACCAGCAGCAATACTGCCATCTGTAGCAGAACTGACATATCTTAAATAATCTCCACCATCTGCAAAGAAACTATCAAAAAACGCTTTATGTTTTTCTTCCATAGCAGGATCACTTACTAAGGCTCTAAATTGAGTACATCCTTGTTTGCCTCCAGCAAAACCTTTGAAAATAATTCCGTGAACAGCGTTTTTCATTCCACTAGAAACAGCGTGTTTTGGATTTTTAGAATATGACCATACTTTAACAAGTTTTGATCCTTGTTTAGCAATGCCTTCACATTCTAAATCATATCTCCAAATTTTTGTGTCCTCGTTGGCTTTGTTCTTTTTCCATTGTGCATTTACACTTGTGCAAAAACCAATAAATAGTACTGATAATATTAAATGTTTTAATTTCATGATTATATGTTTTAATTAATTTGACGAATTAGCATTCCTGAGTAGTATTTTTTCCTTTTACCAGTAAAAACAGTGTACTCGAGAGTTTGATCTGTGTTTTCTTCATCGGCATTAAATCTGTTATCCCAAATTTGATCTTTATCAACTTTAATAACGCCAATTCTCTGATATTCAGTTTTACCTTCTTTATTTAAGACTTGTTCCAGAACTTCATATTTGTCACCTTTTTCAAGACCTTCTTTTAATCCAATTTTTGCAGATAATGGTTCAGTACTCATCAAAGGTGTTTTTGTTCTAAATACTTCATATTCTCTCTGCAGTTTTGCAGTTACTGCGTCTGACGCTTTTACTGTAGCAATAGTAATTAATTCTTCATCTGTCTTTTTCGTAAATGATGTACTTTGCAAGTTTGCATAAGCCATTTGTGTTCCAATGTACTCTAACTCGAAAACGTTAGACTCGTTAAATGCCTTAACTCTTTCTTCGTCGATCTGACCATCTTCAGTCCAATAATCATTATAAAAAATATTAGCAACTTCCTCATTCCATTTAAGTCTATATAAATGAGCATCGGTTTTTATAACATATCCTTTTCCTAATATACCTACACCTTCGCCTACAGTTTCACTAGCTATAGCTACATCTCCAGCTCCAGCGAGCGAAGCAACACTAGATATAGAGGATAACAAACCTTTCGCTTTTTCTGCCACCTCTTCCTTATTCGTGTATTTGAAATTATTTACAATAACAAACGTGTTTTTAATAAGTTCCTCACCAGCATCAGCTAACATTGCTGTTCCTCTTTCGCTATTTCTAGCAATTTTAACATCTAAATCTGAAGCACTATAAAAACCTCTTTCAGATATTAAATTCATATTGAATCCACCTTGCTCGCTTCTATTGAACCATTTTGAGATCATTGATTTTGCGATGTCGTGGGTAGATAGATAATCAGTTATGGCAACTTTTTGAGCCGCTATTAAGTTTTCTTTAGACAGCGTATCGTTATATAACTTGGGAATACTTCTTTCACTAGTTATATGATTATTAAATTTTTCTGGAATTTTTGAGTTGGTAAATGTCTCTTGGATAATTTGACTGAAATTCCTAGTCGAATCCACGACCATTAGCGTATACAAAGAACTTCTTCTGTATTCTGCAGTATTAATATCGTTTTGAGAATATCCCGTGAGTATAAAGCACACACAGAACATAAAGATGAGAGGGTTGGTTGGTCTTATCATTTTTAGGTCGGTTTGTATACTGCAAATTATAACTTTTAATTTGTTTTTAAACCTTATTATTTGCGGTATATCGAATTTGGTCGATGTAAGAATATTTTTTTATTAGCGCTAAACTAATTGAAAATGAGTTACTTTACCCTGAAGCTTCCTGTTTTTTTATCAAAACTAATTAGGTCCTTTGGGAACAAGCTTTCAAAGACACTTTTTTCAATTAAATTACAAGGAGAATCCGATATGACTTGGCTATTAGTCATTACAACCATAGTGTCACATAATTGTATTGCTAAATCAATTTCATGAGAAGAAAATAAGATGGTTTTATTCGTTTCTTTAGCAAGCTTTTGAAGTAATTTCAATATGTATGCTTTATGATACATATCTAAATGTGTTGTAGGTTCATCTAATATAATAAGATTCGTATCCTGAGCTAATGCACGTGCTATCATAACTTTTTGAAGCTGACCATCACTTAATTCTAAACATTTACGATGTTTTAAGTTAGAGAGGTTAGTTTGCTCAATTGCTTTGTTAATGATTGAAATATCATTATCAGAAAGATTACCTACCCAATTGGTATATGGTTGACGACCAAGTGCTATGAGTTCAAAAACAGATAGGTTTTTTGACATGAGTTGTTCGGTTAATACAAGACTCATGGTTTTCGCTAATTCAATTGCAGAGTAATTTTCTAGAGCTTTTTCATTTAAATGAATGTTACCATCTAAAGGTTCCTGTATTGAGGTTAAAGTTCTCAATAAAGTAGATTTCCCAATGCCGTTTGCACCTACAAGTCCTATGAGTTCACCTTGATTGAGCTCAATATTAATATTGTCAGCTATTACTGAAGTGTCTTTCTTTGATTTATAACCAATAGATAGATTCTCAGTTTTTAGAATGATATGTTTATTCTTTTCTTTCAATATTAACTTTAAAATGTCATTTTACGTTTTCTAACTAATAACCAAATTACTACAGGTGCACCAATTAGCGACGTTATAGCGTTAATAGGTAATGTATAATCACTTGTAGGTATTTGTGCAATACTATCGCAAATAAGCATCACTATTGCTCCAAACAGGAATACTGCTGGCAACAATATTTTGTGATTTGATGTGTTGAATAATTGCCTTGTCATATGCGGAATTGCCAATCCAATAAACGCTATTGGTCCAGCAAATGCAGTAATAGTACCTGCAAGTAAGCTAGTAGCCAATATGATGATTAATCGACTTTGCTTGATGTTTAATCCCAAGCTTTTGGCATAATTTTCTCCTAATAAAAACGTATTTAATGCTTTTATCGATACTATGGTTAATACTATTCCGAAAACATAAATACAGAAAAAGATAAATAGTTCATTCCATGAAAGGTTTCCTAAGCTGCCAAATCCCCAAAAAATGTATTGTTGTAATTGTTCTGCAGAACTAAAATAGGAGAGGACACTCACGACAGCTGCTGTGATACTTCCAAACATTAAACCAATAATCAATATAGCCATAGTATCTCTAACTTTTGAAGACACTAATAACACAGCCAATAAAACAAGGAAACTACCTAAACTAGCAGCAATCACAATACTCCATTTTGAAATCAAAAGAGTTGCAAATACACCTCCAAATAAACCAGAACCTAAAATAACTAAAGCTACACCAAGACTTGCACCAGAACTAATTCCTAAAACAAATGGTCCAGCCAATGGATTCCTAAAAAGTGTTTGCATCAGAAGTCCTGAAATACCTAATCCAGAACCTACCAAAATTGCTGTTATTGCTTTTGGTAATCTGTAATTTTGTATAATGTAGTTATCAGAAATTCCAAGAAGACTGCTAAAAACTTCTTTAGTTGGTACACTTACAGAACCTAAACTGATGTTCGCTAAAAAGCACAATAATAGTAATATTGATAAAAAAATAAACGTATATGTATATTTCGTATTCAACTAGTTAAGAGGTTTGAAAAACGTTGGTTTGTAGTCAGCTAATAATTCTGGATGACATATTTTAATCATATCCTTCAATACTAAATCTGGTCTTGAAGTACCAAGTTCATAGTATAAAACACCTCCAGTTTCACCTGTTGTATTAGAAAAGGTGTAAATTGTTTTATTCTGAAAGGCATCAAATTCTTTATAATGACTACTTGATTTTTCCAAAGCTTCATAGCTAGAGTAATATGACGGACTTAACCATAACTCCGCATTTTTTCCTTTTTCAAAAACAGCCTCAAAACTCAATGCAATACTTCCGGATTCTTTTGTTTCACTCCATAAATAATTGGTATTAGCATCCTTTAAAAATTGTGCTTCAGGACTTGTTCCATTTGGTAAATACCAGATGTCTTTGTGCATCGCTCCACACAATATTGTAGGTTTTGTTTTAGCTTCGGAAGCTATTTTTTTAGCGTCATTATAATCCGTTTCAATTTGGGTGAAGATAGCTTCGGCTTCTTTCTCTTTGTTGTATAGTGCACCAAAAAACTTAATCCATTCGGCTTTTGCTAAAGGTGATTTTTCTACCCAATCGCCATTATAGATTACAGGAATACCTGCTTTTTCTATAACTTTCATGCTTTTATTTGTGCCATCAATTCCAAAAGCTACAACTACATCTGGATGTAATTCTAATAAAACTTCTGTGTTAATCCCTTCGTTTTTACCAAGTTCTCTAATTTGTCCATTGTCAATTCGTACTCTAGTTTTTTCCGAAGAAATATAATCAGTTCCAGGAAAACCAACTAAAGTTTGCTCAACACCTAAAAGTTCAAGTGCAGGAATGTGAGTTGTTGATGTGACCACTATATTTTGAACTGGAGTAGTTATTAATCCATCAAACTCATCTTTATTTAAAGTTAATTTAGGAACATTTGCCTTTGGTATTAATGCATAATTGTAACTCTTTTCAGCTTTAGGCCAAGGATTAGAGATGTTTAAAATGGTATGAGTCTTATGTTTTGCAATTTTAAACCCTTCAGCATAGCTGTTGTTTTGCTCTTCTAGAGTAGAAGTACTAGTTTGGTTAACACTTTTTTCCTCCTTGCAACCTATTAAAACAAATAGGCTAAGAAAAATAATCAATAGAATCTTTTTATGTAACATTTGTAACTGTTAGAATGAGATACAATCTCTAAATTTGATTAAAATTACTGTTATGCACGATAATTCAAATTTAACAATATATATAGCAGGAGGAATAATATTACTTCATTTTTTAATAGGTTTTATTTATCTGATCTATAAGATGAATAAGAAAAAGTAAGATTATTTAGTTTGCATTAAAAAATCCATTTACTTTTGCATCGAATTTAGGTTTCATTCGGTTTACCGAATGGATTAAAAGGGAATCTGGTGAGAAATAATTTTTTCTAGTCCAGAACTGTTCCCGCAACTGTAAGCTATCAAGCTTGTTATTACCTTCATAGTCACTGGAAATTATTTCTGGGAAGACCAATAGCAAGACGCAAGTCAGGAGACCTGCCAAATTCAAACAAATAAGTCAAACTTTCGGGATAAAAGTTTTGGTATGAAAATTCATGCTATTCCGAGTAATTATTAAATTACAATGAACACAAAAACAATGGTTTTTGGTATGCTAACAATTGGTATATCAACATTAGGCTTTGCGCAACAGCAAGTCGATTCGTTAAAAGTTGAACAATTAGATGAGGTTGTAGTTACAGATTCTAAATTCAAATTAAAACGAGAAAATTCTGGTAAGGTTATTACCAAAATAACACAAAAAGATCTTGAAAATTTTCAAGGAAAATCAGTAGCAGAGATCATCAACAATACTGCAGGTATTGAAATTAATGGTTCTCGAAGTAATGCAGGACAAAATTTAAATTACTTTGTTCGTGGTGGACGAAATCGTCAGGTTCTTATTTTAATTGATGGAATTGCTGTAACAGATGCCTCTCAAATTGCTAATGATTATGATTTACGTCTACTCAATGCGGATCAAGTTGAAAGTATTGAAATTTTAAAAGGCGCTTCAAGTACACTTTATGGAACTGGAGCAGCATCAGCTGTTATTAATATTAAACTTAAGAAAGCTACAAAAGATGCCGTTGCTGTTAATTTGAGAAGCACGCTTGGTACTAATCAGTCACAGGATGACAATGATTATGGAATTGAGAATGTTTTAAATAGCGTATCTGTAAATGGCTCTCTAGACAAGTTTACATATTTGGCTAGTTTTAGTCATCAATATACAGATGGTTTGTCTGCTGTGTCAGTTGGTGAAGATGCAGATGCATTTAATACACACAATGGTTATTTAAAGTTAGGTTACCAGTTTTCAGATAGTTTTAAACTGAATACCTATACTAGTTTTGATAAGATTAAAGCAGAATTTGATGATGGTTTTAATTTTGCAGATGCAGATAACTTATCTACAACAAGTCAATACAGAATTGGAGTCTCTCCTGAATTTAGCTACAAAAAAGGAAGTATAACGATGAATGCTGCCTATAATAATATAGAACGTGATATTCAATCGAGTTTTCCAACCCAGTTCAAATCAGAAAGTTTTGTAGGTGATATTTATAACCGATACAATTTTAGTGATAAATTCTATACTGTTTTAGGTGTAAATGCACAGCAAAATGAGATTGAAAGCTTTTCGATTCCTTTTGGAGGAACAGATTTTGCACAGGATATTAATTCTGATGATGCTACATTTATAATTGTTGATCCTTATGCAAATGTGGTTTATGTATCAGACTTTGGATTAAATATAAATGCAGGTTTACGTTTAAACAATCATAGTGAATATGGTAATCATTTGGTGTATAGTTTAAATCCATCATTTAAGAAAGATCTTAGTTTTGGTTATATAAAAGGTTTGGCTAGTTATAGTACAGCTTTTATAGCGCCTTCATTATATCAATTGTTTGAGCCTACCTATGGAAATATCGATTTAAAGCCTGAGGAGAATAGAACGATTGAGGTTGGAGCTGAAGTAAACATAAAAGATAAAGCGACAATTAGCGTGGTTTATTTTAATCGCTTTGAAGAGAATTTTGTTGATTTTGTTGATCTAGGAAATTTTGTGTTTCAATATGCAAATACAGATGAAGACTTTACAGCTAGCGGAATTGAGCTTGTTGCGGATGTGATTTTAACAAAAAAATTAAAGTTTTTAGTTAACGGAACTTATACAAAGGTAGAAGATGAATTAAACCTTAGAATCCCAGAGATTAAGGTGAATGCAGCGTTTAATTATCAATTGGACGATAAAACATTCATGAGTTTAAACTATCAGTATAATGACGATCGTGACGATGCCTTTTTTAATAGCGCAACGTTTGTAAGTGAAACCGTTAATCTGAAATCATTCAGTTTAGTTGATTTTTACATCAGTCATAAAGTAGTTAATAATCGTATGACGGTTTTTGCGAATATCAATAATATTTTAAATGAAGAATATGAAGAGTTGTTTGGTTATACAACCAAAGGACGAAATATCAATTTAGGATTTACATTGAGTTTATAAAATTAAAAAGCCACTTTTAAAGTGGCTTTTTTTTGAAGTTATTCAAATTGGACACGGTTTAAAAAAACATCTTCAATGTCAATATACATTTGATCTTCAAAAGGTCTTAAGTTGATTTCTTTTTTAATTGCATTAAATTCAACTTGAACTTGTCCGTTACGACCTAACGCTTGTATGTCTAAAATAGCTGCTGCCAATAAAGGCTCGTTGATATCACCAAGGACCCCATAATTGCGAGGCGTTTCATTTAAAGCAATATCTGGAGTTAAACCGGTTGCAGGTACGGCTTCATCATTAGCGTTAACTGAATTAGCTATTAATGGTTGCAATGCGTAGGTATGGTTTGGGTTAATGTCATTAGGACCAAAGCCAGATGAATCAAATAACGTTAAAGACGCTTGAGTTTTTCCTACAGTGTTATCTCCAATTTGAACCACATCTATATATTCATCTAAACTATTAATGACTAATTCACTTGCAGATGCAGAAGCATCAGTCGTTAATACATAAATTTTGTTCAGATTTAAACTATTGATAGCATTACCATCAAAACTATTTACAAATTTAAAATCACTATTGTTTTGCTGTAAATCTTCATTGTAGATTAATTTCGAATATACTTGTCCGTTAAACTGACCAGTAACCATGCTTCCTAATATGGCTGCTGTATTTACAGAGCCACCAGGATTGTATCTAAGATCTAAAATCAAATGTTGCACATTACTAGCTAAAAGCTGACCGAAGGCCGAATTAAGTTGGTCTTCGAAATTACTATTAAACCCATTATAAACGATATAACCAACATTTTCACCATCAACATCTATTATGTCTACTTGATGTATTGGGTTTTCGGTATAAGACTGTTTGGTAAGACTAATGCTATTTGGTGTAGATTCAATAATGTCATCTTCAACTTGAGGTGTTCCATTATCATTATAGGTGGCAAAATTTAATGTGTACGAATTTTGATTAAGTAATTCACTTAGATTGTTTTCTGATAAAGGCACGCCATTTACAGCATCAAATATTTGTCCGCGTTGCAAACCTTGATTGTCCGCAGCACTGTTATTAAGAACAAGTCTAATAATACCAAAGACTTCAGTAGCACTGCCTGGTTTGAAATAGAAATCAAACTCTAACCCAGTTGATAGAGAGTTCCCTTGTTGACTTTGAAGAAAATCAAGGTAATTTGGTATAATAAAACTAAAACGATCCACGACCTCTCTGTCAAATATTAAACTTTCAAAAATACTTTCAGGTGTAGAAAATTGGTTGAGGTAGGCTCTATAATCTCCGTCAGACGAAAAACGATCGTTAGCTAAGTCTGGAACTCCAACTTTATAAAGGTAGGAAGCATTCATTGCTTTCCAGACAAAGTCATTAATCTCGCTGGCAGCTATGGAATTATCATCATTGTCTTCAAAGCAGTTGGTAAGTGTAAGCGCTACTAAGAGTAGTAGGCATAGTTTTATAAGTCTCATATCTTTTTCTTTTTCAATCTTTATTGTAAACTAACTATACTATAGTCTACTAAACTATAAATTTACTTACATTATTGTAAATTAAAAAATTTAAGAGGGCTGTTCTTTTGTTTGAGCTTGAAAGCTTTGTGGGTATTGACTTTGTTAATATCTTGAGTGTAGGAAGTAAGGCTTAAAAATAGCATCTTGAATTATTTTTTTTATTTGATTGTAACAAAACAAATACATGTTCGTCGTAATAATAAGAAGCAGAATAATCACCTGCTTTGAACTAACAACCAAACAATGACACAGACTGATTTTGTAAAATTAGTAATGCCTTTTAAGGATAAAGTCTTTCGATTAGCAAAAAGACTTCTGGTTTCTAATGAAGAAGCAGAAGATGCAACGCAAGAGATTTTAATGAAACTGTGGCGGAATAAACAGAAAATTAGCGACTACAAAAATGTTGAAGCGTTTTCGATGACAATGACAAAAAATTTTTGCTTAGATCGTTTAAAATCGAAACAAGCTCAGAATTTAAAGATAGTTCATAGTAATTACCAAGATCACAATACGTCTTTACAAAAAGAAGTAGAAAATAGAGATAGTGTTGATTGGGTTTCAAAAATAATTGAAGATTTACCAGAACAACAAAAAATAATATTACAGCTCAGAGATATTGAAGAATATGATTTTGACGAAATAGCCAAAGTGGTAGATATGAATCCCACAGCAATTAGAGTAGCATTATCAAGAGCGAGAAAAACAATAAGAGAAAAATTAACTAATACCCACAGTTATGGTGTTAAATAGCATAGAAAAACTATTAGAAAAGTATGACAACGGCGAAACATCGCTAAAGGAAGAGCAGAAGTTGAAAGACTACTTTGTACAAGACAATGTTGCTCCTCATTTAGAATCGTACAGAGTTATGTTTCAATATTTTAAGACAACAAAACAAGAACTATATACTAAAGACGTTCCATTAAAACCTAAGAAAAACTTCGTATATCAATGGATTTCTGTCGCAGCAGTAGCAGTTCTAATGTTAGGAATTTTTATTCCGCAAATTGGTGGAGAACCAAAAACATTTGCTCAATATTCTGAAGAAGAGCAAGAAATGTATCTCGAAACCAAAGAAGCTCTGGCGATGCTATCTTCAAATTTTGATAAAGGAACCTCAAGTTTAAGTGCTTTAGGTACTGTGTCAGAAAATTTTAACCAAGGCGTTTCAAGTTTTAATACGTTAGGCCTGGCATCAGAAAGTTTTAATGTAGGTGCCGAAAAAGCGAGTTATGTAAATAAACTCGGAAAAACAACAAACAAATTTTTGAAGAACACAAAAAGAAAACAAGTAATCAATTAAAAAAACAAGTAATCAATTAAAAACAAGTAAACATGAAAAATTTAATAGTAATAGTAGCAATATTGGTATCGTCATTCGTGGCAAACGCACAAAGTGTATTTGATAAGTTTGAAGATCAAGAAGATGTAACATCTGTAATCGTAAACCAGAAAATGTTTAAAATGTTAGCAACAATGGGAATTGATGCTGATGATCCAGAAATGCAAGGCTATATTGATATGGCTAAAAATATCACAAGCTTTAAAGTATTTACAACAGGTGATGAGAAAATTTCATCAGATATGAATGCAACAGTAGCTAAGTATTTGAAAAACTCTAAAATGGAAGAGCTGATGCGTGTAAAAGATGGTGATCAAACCGTAAACTTTTATGTAAGAGAAGGTAAAGATGAAAACCATGTTAAAGAACTTTTAATGTTCGTTAATGGTATCAAGGAAATGACGCAAGGTCAAGACATCACTATCAATGGAAAGAAAAGAGAAATAGAAACAGTTTTATTGACTTTAACAGGAGATATTGATTTAAGACAAATCTCTAAATTGACAAGTCAAATGAATATGCCAGGAGGCGACCAGTTGAAAAAAGCTGGAAAAGATAAAAACTAATAACACAATGAATTCATCAATCAAAACCTTAATCATGATGTTGTTCTTGGTTGTAGCTTTACAAAGTTGCAACCAAGGTCCAACACTGCAAAGTTTCTATGTAGATAGCGAACTTGCACCTGGATTTACATCTTTAGATGTGCCAATTAGCTTACTGAAAATAGACGAAACTTTATTGGATGTAGAGCAAAAAGAAGCTTACGATTCTGTAGATAAATTAAGTCTTGTGGCTTATGTTGCAGATGAAGGTAATGCAGAAGAAATGAATACTGAATATGCTAAAGTTCTAACAATATTAGAGAATCCTAAATATGAAGAACTTATGCGTGGCGGAAATTCTACTGATGGAAAATTCATTGTTAAGTGTATAGGTGAAGGTGACAATGTAGATGAGTTTATTCTTTTAGGGAATTCTAATGAAACTGGTTTTGCAGTCGTAAGAGTTCTTGGAGATGATATGAATTTCTCCAAAATAATGAAATTAGCGTCCGTTTTAGATGAAGGCAATATTGAGGAATCTCAATTAAAAGAAATCACTAAATTTTTTCAATAACTGATTCGTATTGAGAATGTTAATGTAAATCACCTTGAGTTCTGCTTAAGGTGATTCTTTATTTGGTATCAGATTCTTTAACTGCTATCCAAACAAGTACAGCGCCAAGAAATGCAAATCCGGAAAATAAAAGTGCTTTAACAATAATGTAATCTAAGACATCAAGAATTCCAGATACAAAAAAGCCTAAAACTAGAATGCCTGTATAGATAAGTGCTAAAGTATTTTTGCTTAACGTCATGTTTATATTCCAGTATAGTTACTTGGATTTATTGCTTTCAATTCTGCTTTAATAGCATCAGAAACCTCTAAAGTATCAATAAAATTTGAAATGGACTGTTCGTTAATCGTTTCATTAGTTCTCGTTAAGCCTTTTAAAGCTTCATAAGGATTTGGATACGCTTCACGTCTTAAGATGGTTTGAATGGCTTCGGCAACTACAGCCCAATTGTTTTCTAAATCTTGTGCAAACTTAGGTTCGTTTAATAAAAGCTTATTCAGTCCTTTTAGAGTCGATTTAAAACCGATAAGTGTATGGCCAAAAGGTACTCCAACATTACGCAATACTGTGCTGTCTGTTAAATCTCGCTGTAATCTTGAAATAGGAAGCTTAGCAGATAGGTGTTCAAAAATAGCATTAGCAATTCCTAAGTTTCCTTCAGAGTTTTCAAAATCTATAGGATTTACTTTATGTGGCATAGCGCTACTTCCAACTTCACCTTCTTTAATTTTTTGCTTAAAATATTCCATTGATACATAAGTCCACATATCACGATCTAAATCTATAATAATCGTATTGATGCGCTTTAAAGTATCAAATAAAGCAGCCATATGATCGTAATGTTCAATTTGTGTTGTAGGAAACGAATGTTGTAAGCCTAATTTCTCTTGAGTAAATTGAGTTCCGAAAGCTTTCCAATCTACATCTGGATAAGCAACTTTATGAGCATTGAAGTTTCCTGTCGCTCCACCAAATTTCGCAGCACTAGGTACATCGTTCAATAAATTAAACTGTTCTTCCAAACGCACTACAAATACCTGTATTTCTTTTCCTAGTCGAGTAGGAGATGCAGGTTGCCCATGTGTTCTAGCTAGCATAGGAATGTCTTTCCACTCTGTAGCAATAGCTTTTAACTTTTTTAAGACTTCAAAGTATTCAGGCACATAAATATCATTCATGGCATCTTTGATGCTCAAGGGAATGGCAGTGTTGTTAATGTCCTGAGATGTTAATCCGAAATGAATAAACTCCTTGTATTTTGATAGGTTTAATTTATCAAATTGTTCCTTTATAAAATATTCAACCGCTTTTACATCATGATTAGTAATGGCTTCGATATCTTTAATGGCTTGTGCGTTTTCAGTTGTAAAACCAGTATAAATGGCTCTTAAGTCATCAAAAACAGGCGTATCAATATCTGAAAGTTGAGGTAGATTTAATTCACATAGTGCGATGAAATATTCGATTTCTACTAAAACACGATATTTAATAAGAGCTTCCTCAGAAAAATATGGTGCAAGATTGTCTACTTTGTTTCTGTAACGACCATCTATTGGAGAAATGGCCTTTAATGATGATATTGACATTGGATGTGTTGTTTTTTTTGGACTAAAACTATAAGTTGGCAAAGATAATTGTTTTCGGTTGAAGCAACGCATAAGTCATTGTAAGTTTTTATACTTTTCTTAAATTTGTAGTTATAAGTTTTCTACTTTTACGAGTGTCCAAATTAGTTTGGTGCTTATATGAAAATCAATATCAAAAACGCTACATGTCTAAACCTATTGAAGATAAATTAGAGAAAATTCCTGTAGTAAATCTGCTGGTAAAATTCTTTAAGAGTATTAAACTTAAGGTTTTAGAGGGTTTGTCGCTTTACGATTTATTAGAACTTTACATTATTGGTATTGTAAAAGGAACAGTGAGCACAAGAGCAAGTGCTATTGCTTACAGTTTTTTTATGGCATTATTTCCGTTTTTGTTATTTGTGATTATCGTAATTCCATACATTCCAATTTCTGGTTTTGAAACCGAGTTTTTAAGTTTCCTACAATCGTTTTTGCCACCAACAACTACCGACTTTTTTTATGAAAGTATTTTTGACAATATAACAGGAGGTGGACTCATCTCATCTGTGTTCTTGGTTTCAATTTTATTAATGGCTAATGGTGTGAATGCTGTGTTCTCAGGTTTTGAAAGCTCCTACCACCAGCAGCTTACTCGAAGTATATTTAATCAATATATCTATGCCTTAGGAGTTGCATTGATTCTTGCATTTTTATTGATTCTTACCGTTGCAGTTCTAGGTTTTTTTAATATTTATGTGGTAGAAAATATTGTAGAATTCGCTCATGTTGAAAATGAAAATAGCGGATTCTTATTGGTGCTATCACAATATTTATTCTTTATTATTATGGTGTATTTAGCAACGGCCACACTCTATTATTTTGGAACAAAAGAAGGCAAGAAATTCAAGTTTTTCTCAGTTGGAGCACTGTTTACTACGCTGTTAATCATACTAACCTCGTATTTGTTTGGTATCTATATCGAAAGTTTTGGACAATACAATAAACTATATGGTTCTATTGGAGCGTTATTAATACTCATGTTCTATTTATGGCTCAACGCAAATATTTTATTATTGGGCTTTGAGTTAAATGTTTCATTAAACACATTAAGAAAACACAGGTAATATGCGCTATTTTTTATTATTGATATTTTGTTTAGGTTTTTCATCAGCAATAGGCGCTCAAAGTATACTTGGTCAGTGGAAAACCATTGATGATGAAACTGGAATTGAAAAATCTATTGTTGAAATTTATAAAAAGGATGGTAAGATCTACGGAAAGGTTATCGAAATATTCAATGATTCTCAACGATATTTGCCATGTAAATATTGTGATGGTGAGGACTACAATAAGCCTATTTTGGGTCTAATCATCATAAAAGATATGGAAAAAAAAGGTGATGCTTATAAAAACGGAACCATTACAAATCCTGAAAATGGTAAAGTATATACCTGCCGACTTAAACTTGATGGTGATAATCCAAACCAGTTACAAGTTAGAGGATACATTGCATTCTTTTATAAAACCCAATATTGGGTGAGAATAGAAGGTTAGTTTTTTAGACTAATTTATATGTCGTTCATCGAATAATACATCAATCTACTTAATACCTTGATTAGTTTTATTAGATATTATATCTAACCAATAGAAACTAAACAATCATGAAAAACCTTATTTATCTTTTTTGTATTTCTTTTTTATTAATTGGCTGTGGCAGTGATGATTCTAGTGATTCTAATGATGATGATCCTATGTTGGATAATACGCCATATTACGTGAGCTTTAGAGAGTCTCAAATGAATTTTGATTCTAGAGCTAATCAAAGTGTAAGCTTTGAAAGCTTTGTAGCTGAAGGTATTGATGATTTCTCATTTATTATCACCACCAACTTTTTAACAACTGATGGTCAAATTATAGCATTCGTAATGACTCTATATGGGGAATCTTTTGATGATATTCAAAACAACTTGGAAATCGATGGGCAAAATCTAGATTTTGATCTTGAATTTATTTACAGTAGATCAAGTTTAATAGATGGTATAGATTTTAGTGGTAGTATTGATACAGGAGGTGAAGTCTATTTGAAAATTCTTAGTATCGATAGAGATAATAAAATCATATCTGGGAATTTTAATTTTGTTGCTGAGTCAAATGATGATACTTCTACTAGAAGTGTAACTAACGGATTCTTTAATGCTGATTATTAGCGTCTTGAGAAATTAAATTTTATATTATAAATATAAATAAAAGCCATCTTTTTTAAGGTGGTTTTTTTTGTTCAAACATAGTACCTTTGGGATGTGAATAATTTCATCAACGTCATATTGCCAATTCCTTTAGAAAAAAGTTTTACCTACGCTATAACGCAAGCGGAAGCTGAATTTCTAAACCCAGGTATGCGTGTGTCTGTGCCTTTCGGTAAGAGTAAGATTTATACTGGATTGGTTGAAAGTATTCATCAAGAAGCGCCTTTAGTCTATGAAGCGAAACAAATTCATCAAATTCTTGATGAAACACCTTTAGTGACTGCAATTCAACTTAAGCATTGGCAATGGATTTCTAAATATTATATGTGTACTGTTGGCGAAGTCATGAGAGCAGCTTTGCCTAGTGCTTTTATTTTGGAGAGTGAAACAGTAATCTATAAAAACGCTGATGTTCAAATAAGCGATGAGGATTTAAAAGATGATGAGTTTATAGTTTATGAAGCATTGCATCATCAATCGTCCCTGAAAATTCAAGATTTGATGGCGATTTTGGATAAAAAGAATGTACTTCCAGTTATCAAAAGGCTTTTGGAAAAGGAAGTGATCAATGTGCAGGAAGAGATTTATGAAAAGTATAAACCTAAGTTGGTTAGATATGTTAAGTTAGCTACAATTCATACGTCAGAAAAAGCATTGCAAGAATTAATGGATATTTTGAGTCGAGCCCCAAAACAACGTGATGTAGTAATGACTTTGTTTTCTGTTTCTGCTCAAACAAAGAAGCCAGTAAAAGTTTCAGATTTAATTTCTGAAAGTGATACATCTTCAGCTATTGTAAAGACCTTAATTAATAAAGGTGTTTTAGAAGAATACCATATCCAAACAGATAGAGTGCAGTATGAAGGTGAGGATAATCAGGCATCTAAACATTTAAATGAACACCAAGAAAAAGCTTTAAGTGAAGTTGTTCAATCATTTGAAAAACAAAATATTACATTATTATATGGAGTTACATCTTCAGGTAAAACAGAGCTCTATGTAAAACTCATTGAGACACAATTATCACAAGGCAAACAAGTGCTGTATTTGTTACCTGAAATAGCTTTGACTACACAATTAGTTGAACGACTTCAGAATTACTTTGGAGAAAAAGTAGCCGTATTTCATAGTAAGTATTCATCCCATGAGCGTGTTGAGGTGTGGAATAAAGTGCTGAATAATTCACCGAAAGCACAGATTGTTTTGGGTGCACGTTCTTCAGTATTATTGCCATTTCAAAATTTAGGATTAGTGATTGTTGATGAAGAACACGAATCATCTTATAAACAATTTGATCCTGCTCCTCGTTATCATGCCAGAGATATAGCAGTTGTTTTAGCAAGTATGTTTAAAGCAAAAACCCTGTTAGGTTCTGCTACGCCG
The DNA here is from genome assembly GCF_000797465.1 of Psychroserpens jangbogonensis. Taxonomy (GTDB): domain Bacteria; phylum Bacteroidota; class Bacteroidia; order Flavobacteriales; family Flavobacteriaceae; genus Psychroserpens; species Psychroserpens jangbogonensis. Next base: position 199,520 of record NZ_JSWG01000015.1, read on the forward strand.
AGTTTAGAGAGTTATTCTAATGCTCAGCAAGGTAAATATGGATTGGTAGAACTTAAACACAGATATAACAATGTGTTGATGCCAGACATTGAGCTTATCGATATTAAGGATAAGCACAAGCGTAAACGCATGACAGGTCATTTTAGTGATCGACTTATTTTGGAAATGCAAGAGACCTTAAAAGATGGTCATCAAATTATATTATTTCAGAATAGACGCGGATTTTCACCAATTGTAGAATGTAATACCTGTGGACACTCGCCTCAATGCCCAAACTGTGATGTGAGTTTAACCTTTCACCAGTATAAAAATCAATTGCGCTGTCATTATTGTGGTTATAATTCGGCCATGCATAAAAACTGTGAAGCCTGTAGAAGTGTAGAGATTGATTCTAAAGGGTTTGGAACCGAACAAGTAGAGCAGGAGGCTAAGTTGCTGTTTCCGGATCATAATGTAGCTCGTATGGATTTAGATACGACACGTGGTAAATATGGCTATGAAAAGATAATTACAGCCTTAGAACAGCAGGAAATCGATATTTTGGTTGGAACACAAATGCTAACCAAAGGTTTAGATTTTAGAAATGTAAAGCTGGTTGGTATTATGAATGCTGACAATATGCTTAATTTTCCAGATTTTAGAGCACATGAGCGTAGTTATCAATTGATGGCTCAGGTTTCGGGAAGAGCTGGTCGTACGAAAGAACGCGGTAAAGTATTGATTCAAACATATAATCCATTTCATCGCATTTTGCAACAAGTGTCTACAAATGCTTTTGAGCAGATGTTTGATGAGCAAATGGATGATAGGCACACCTTTAAGTATCCTCCAATTTATAGAATGATAAAAATCACCTTAAAGCATAAGGATTATCAAAAAGTAAATGTTGGAGCGGAGTGGTATGCAAAATCATTAAGAACAGTTTTCGATAAACATGTTTTAGGACCTGAGTTTCCTCCTGTGGCCAGGATTCGAAATCAGTATTTAAAGCATATTCTTGTAAAAATTCCGCAGAAGCAATCCTTATTAAAAACGAAAGAAGCTATTATTAAAATAAATAACAGCTTCTTAAGTGTAAAAGATTTTAGGGCAGTAAGAGTAATTTTAAATGTCGATAATTATTAAAGTTTAGTTAACGTTATATCTTCAAACTAAATAGTCTTAAGTGCCATTTTAAATATTATTTAAAGCGTCTACAAGTTGGGTTTTCTTGTTTCGACTTAAAGGAATCTCATAAGCGCCAACTTCTACGTTTTTGCTATTAAATCGGTCTACCTTATCAAGGTTGACAATATACGATTTATGGATTCTCAAGAATTTACCTTCCGGCAATTCATGTTCAAAAGCTTTCATTGTAGATAACACGACTAAGCTGTTTTCTTCTGTAACTAATTTTACATAGTCACCAAGAGCTTCGATCCATTTAATATCTTTAATGTAAACTTTTCGTTTTTTCAGGTTACTTTTCACAAAGATGTGTTCACCATCAGTTTCATTAAAATCAAGCTTAAGCTTATGTTGCTCTAACGCTTTTTCTACCGATGTATTAAATCGTTCCCTAGAGATAGGTTTTTGTAGATAGTCCGTTGCATCATAATTAAAAGCTTTAAATGCGTATTCAGTTTTACCTGTAACGAAAATAATTTGGGGTTTGTTGTTGAGTACGTCGAGCAGTTCGAAACCGTTAAGAACAGGCATTTCAATATCTAGGAAGATTAAATCTACCTTATGAGTATTGAGTCCGTTCTTGGTCTCTAATGCGCTACTGTATTCTGCAATAAGGTTAAGTGAGGAATGATTCTCAATTAACTTTACAATCGATAATCGTTGAATCGCAGAATCATCAACTACTACACAGTTTAAAGTCATAACATTATTATATTTTAGGTTAAGATATCGACAATGTTACAAAAAATTCGGTTAAAAACCAAAAAACATCGGTAAAGTGTTCTTTTTAACATTTCATTAACAGTGTCAAAATCTATAAAATTTTATATACAAAAACGTTGCCAGAAACATAAATAATGGTTATTTTTGCACTCATTTTTAACACAATAAATAGTATTTTTATGAATCATTATGAAACTGTTTTCATCTTAAATCCCGTTTTATCTGACGATCAGATAAAGGAAACAGTACAGAAATATGAAGATTTTCTTGTTTCTAGAGGAGCGAAGATGGTAGCCAAAGAAGATTGGGGCTTAAAGAAATTAGCCTATGCAATCCAAAACAAAAAAAGTGGTTTTTATCACTTATTTGAGTACACTGTTGATGGAGAAGTAATAAATCCATTAGAAGTAGAGTTTAGACGTGATGAGCGTTTTATGCGTTACTTAACAGTAAGTTTAGACAAGCATGCGATTGCTTGGGCAGAAAGAAGAAGAACTAGAGATAAACAAAAAGCGTAATTATGTCTTCAATTGAACAACAAGCAAAAGGAAAAAAAGATGGAGAGATCAGATATCTTACTCCATTAAATATCGATACAAGCAAAACTAAAAAGTATTGCCGTTTCAAGAAATCTGGTATCAAGTATGTTGATTACAAAGATGCTGATTGGTTACTTGGTTTTGTAAACGAACAAGGTAAATTGTTACCAAGACGTTTAACAGGAACTTCTTTAAAATACCAAAGAAAAGTATCTGTTGCTGTAAAAAGAGCTCGTCACTTGGCATTAATGCCTTATGTAGCTGATTTATTAAAATAAAATACCAATAACTATGGAACTTATATTAAAACAAGACGTTGATAATTTAGGATTTAAAGACGATATTGTAACAGTAAAGAACGGTTATGGTAGAAATTTTTTAATTCCTCAAGGTCAAGCTGTAATGGCTACACCTTCTGCTAAGAAAGTATTGGCAGAAACTTTAAAGCAAAGAGCTTATAAAGAGAAAACTATTGTTGACGAAGCAAGCAAAACTGCTGAAGCACTTAAAACATTAGAGATTAAGATTGCTTCTAAAGTTGGAACAGGAGACAAATTATTTGGATCTGTTAACAATATTGATTTAGCAAACGCATTACAAAAAGCTGGTCACGAGATTGACAAGAAATTTATCTCTGTAGCAGGTGGATCTGTAAAACGTTTAGGAAAGTACGATGCTGTTGTAAGATTACACAGAGAAGTAACAGTAGATTTACCATTTGAAGTTATAGCTCAAGCTTAAGACTCAAATTTATTATAGTGAAAGCCTCAACTTTAAGTTGAGGCTTTTTCAATTACATGTTTTAAATAGTATTTAAATGAAGTACTCAAGACTTACTAAAGAGCAATTTGAAGAATTGCACCAAGAATTTATTAATTTTTTGGCAACGCAATCTATTACTGGAAAAGAATGGGTAGATATTAAAGCTAATAAACCGGAAGTAGCAGAGCAGGAGCTGGATGTGTTTAGCGATTTAATTTGGGAAGGTGTATTGTCTAAAGTTCAGTATTTAGAGCATATTTCACCTCAACAAATGCATTTATTTCATTGTACTGATAAGCACATGCGATTAATTGCATTAAAAATTAAGGCTTCTGATATTGATATTACTACAAAAGAAGGTTATGATTGGTTTAGAGATAATCTGATGTCTGATGACATTGAATTCTTTACAGCCAAAAAAGACTATTCAGACAAAAAAAATCAAGATAAATTTAAGCTTATTCAAGAAGGTGCAAGTATTACAAAGGGTCAATTATATCAATACTTTGAAACCTTAGTAAGTAAATAGAATTAAAATACTTTAGAATTTATTCGTGTCGTAACGACTCGATTGGATCTAGTTTAGCAGCTTTATTCGCTGGATACGAGCCTGAAATAACAGCAACTACAAAAGTAATGATGGATGCCGCAATCATTGCTGTCCATGGAATCACGAATTTAAAGTCCACAATGGCCGCAAATCCGAATCCAAGTAGAATCCCAAGAATTATTCCTAAAAGTCCACCTAGCTGTCCAATAATGATTGTTTCAATGAAAAACTGAAACGCAATAGTACTGCGTTTTGCTCCTAAGGCTTTTCTAACTCCAATTTCGCGTGTACGCTCGGTTACCGAAACAAGCATCATATTTAATAAGGCTATTGTCGATCCAAAAATGGTAATTATACTAATTATCCAGGCTGCAGTTTCAAGAACACCAGTTATAGAACCTATACGATTAATAAGGTCATCACTACGTTCTAAGCCAAAATTATTTTCTTCAATAGGATTCAATCCTCTCACATTTCTGAAGAGCAAGATCGCTTCATCTTGAGCACCTTCTAACATGTCTTTCTTATCTGTTTTAACGCTTAAGCTGTAGTTTATATTAGGGTTTGTGAAAATTGTACGTGCTTTTTGTAGCGGTAAAAACATTCTTAGATCTTGGTTGTTTCCAAATGTTGCACCTTTTTCTTTTAAAACACCAATCACCTTAAATTTAGCACCTCTAATGCTTATGGTTTTATTAAGTGGATTTACATCATTTAGTAGTGCTTTTCTAAGGTCACTACCAATTACGCATACATTATTACTGTTTTGTACATCAAAGTAGTTTAAATCTCTTCCAAATTCCACTTCTAAGCCAGAATTGGTGATATAATTTTCATTAACACCTAAAACTTGAACTTCTGGATCTGTTTTTTCGTTTTCATATTTAACTTCTGCACCAAAGGTTCCTACAAATGAAATTGATGTTTTTGTAAATGGAAAGGTATAATTATCCTCAAAGTTTTTTACATCTCTAAAACTTATGACAGGATTTACCTTTTGCTTTTCATCACTTCGACGTTGGGTGTTAAATTCATAACGCTGAACATTAAAGGTATTTGCTCCCATTGACGAGAAATCACTAGAGATTGTGTTTTCAAGAGCTGAAACAGCGCTTAAAATCCCAACTAAAGCAGTAATACCAATGGCTATAATTAATATTGTAAGAATGGTACGAAGTAATTGACTTTTGATAGAATCAAATGCAATACGGATATTTTCTCTAACTAATGAAAACATAATACACTTTAAATGTTGGTTGTGTTTTAATGTAAGACTACAAAACACGTATAAAGTTACTATAAAAATGAAATAACTTTCGAATGCCTCTAAAATTTATAATATTTTTGTGAAACGTTAGATTAACATTATTTAAAAGACTCTTGCTTTTGCAGGACATATTATGGCACAAAAACCAAGCATACCAAAAGGCACTAGAGATTTTAATCCAGAAGAGGTTTCAAAACGTAATTATATTTTTAATACGATTAAGAAACAATTCGAGATATTTGGTTTTCAGCCTATAGAAACACCAAGTTTTGAAAACTCGAGTACCTTAATGGGAAAGTATGGAGAAGAAGGTGATCGCTTGATATTTAAAATATTGAATAGCGGAGATTTTTTGAGTAAAGTTGATGATGAGTTATATACTGCTAAAGATTCAACAAAAATTACATCTAGAATTTCTGAAAAAGCACTTCGTTACGATTTAACTGTACCGTTTGCGAGATATGTAGTACAACATCAAAATGAAATTGACTTTCCATTTAAACGCTATCAAATTCAACCAGTTTGGAGAGCGGATCGACCACAAAAAGGACGGTTTAGAGAGTTTTTTCAATGTGATGCAGATGTTGTTGGTAGTGATTCTTTATGGCAAGAAGTAGAATTTGTTCAGCTTTATGATGCTGTGTTTTCTGCTTTAGACCTAAAAGGTGTGACTATAAAAATCAATAACCGTAAGATTCTATCAGGAATAGCGGAAGTAATAGGAGCACAAGATAAACTCATCGATTTTACAGTGGCTTTAGATAAGCTCGATAAAATAGGAGAGGAGAAGGTTAAAATTGAAATGCTAGGCAAAGGTATACCACAATCAGGAATTGATAAATTACAACCACTATTTAGCTTGAAAGGTAGTTTTGGAACTCAAATTGAAGAATTAAAATCTATACTTAATACGTCCGAAGAAGGAAAAAAAGGGATTGAAGAATTAGAATTTATTAATCAAGGTATTGAGACACTTGGATTAAAAACAGCCAATCTTCAATTAGATGTTACTTTAGCTCGTGGATTGAATTATTATACTGGAGCTATTTTTGAAGTTGCTGCTCCTGAAGGTGTGAAAATGGGATCTATTGGAGGAGGAGGTCGTTATGACGATTTAACTGGAATCTTTGGATTGAAAGATATGAGTGGAGTTGGTATTAGCTTTGGTTTAGATAGAATAGCATTAGTGCTTGAAGATTTAGACTTGTTTCCTGAAACGGTAACAAATACTGTAAATGTGTTGTTCATCAATTTTGGAGACGCTGAAGCTATGGTAAGTATGAAAGCCATCAAGCAACTTCGCGATAATGGTGTAAGTGCTGAGTTGTTTCCAGATAATAAGAAAACAATCAAACAGTTTAACTATGCTAACAAACGAAATATTCCTTTTGTTGTGTTGTTAGGTGAATCTGAAATGCATTCGAATACGTTCACATTAAAGAATATGAAAACGGGAGATCAAGAATCCCTTTCTTTTGATGAAATGTTGAATGCATTACAATAGCATATCAATACCTATAAATTTTTTAAAAAGCAAAAGCCTCAAATTTCTTTGAGGCTTTTTACATAAGTTAAGTTTAAGGTAGATTTGGGTCTATTATTTTACTAAAACTTTCTTTGAAACCGAACCGCTTTCAGTATTCATTTTTACAATATAAGTTCCAGAACTTAAATTCTTAACTTCATATTCAGAATAGTCCAGTTCTGAAATATCTTTTATAGTGTGAATCGATTGTCCAACAATATTGAATAATTCGATAGACTTCACATTTTTGAAATTAGGGTTTAATAATACTAAACTTTGTGCGTCATTTGAATAGTAAACATCTAATGAGCTAAGAAGTTCATTTTCATTAATACCTAGAGTCTCGTTTGCATCTCTAAAGGTCATTTCGAATCTATCTAAATGCTCTCCTGCAGGAAGATAAATTTCGTAATCACTTTCTCTTAAATTGTAATAGATGTTATTATCAATATCGTGAATGAAAATATCCATACTATCTGGTACATTTTTAAGACCGTTAATGCTAATTGTATTTATTCCTTCAGAATCTGTGTTAATTCCTAATGGATATGTTGTATCAATTTCGGTGTCATTACTACCTTGAATGATATATTTCTCACCATCAATAGTCCAGAACATGTCATCCATTTGAGCTTCGTTCAAAATACCATCATAACCTAGGTCTACGGCAGTAGTTGCATTTGGATCTATAGTTAATAATAATTGACGTTGAATTGTATTCACCGTGTAAATACCAATTCTAAATTTCATTCTTGGATCTCCAGAAACATCAGCGTAATCTTCAATTGAATTTTCGGCTGATCTTAAGAATACAGAATCTCCATTTAGTGTTCCATCTTCTTTTTGGAATTGACGTTGATCATTTTCAAAAACAATAGGTCCTCCAGCATCTGCATTCACAAAGAAACCTTGACTCACAGGGATATAACGACCTGGAGTTTTTCTTGCAGAACCTGTGTTACTAATATCAGCAACAGGAACACCTAATGTTACTGAAGGTGTTCCTCCAGATAAATTCATTAGCGCATAACCACCTTGATAATCTGCTAAAATGTGATTTCCTCCGCCCCAATGTTCCCAGAAGTATAAAGTACCAGTAGTAACACCTAGATTGTCATTTATAAATTCTACTGCATCTATAGCAGAAGGGTAAGGGTTACCAACTAAGTAATTGTTACCAGCGAATATGGTTAAATCAATATGACCATTATTAGGTTTTCCTCTAAACACATAGTTTTGATCATCTGTTAATGGACCAGAACCAGGGCCTTTCATTGTAAATCCTTCACCAGCAAAAATATTACCAGTACTTCTTGTGTGTTGCCAAGCAGAATAATCGCCAGACGTTAGGTTAGAAAATTTCCATACCCAGTAATCTGCAATTTGTAATGGAGAAGCAGAACCATTATAACTAGAAGTTTCAAAACCTAGGCCTTGCATAACATTTGTTAAGTTATAACTAAATTCGTTAGTTTCTTCATCTGTTTGACCAACTGGAGAAGACCAATAATTGTACGTATATGTGTCTGCAGTACCTTGTTGATCGCGTTCTAATCGTCCTGTACTGGCAACAATTAAATCACTATCTGCACTTTGTATTAACTGTGATTCTCCTTCAAGATCAATAGTTCCATCTAGGGTTAAATAGTGAGAGACTGTAAGGCCGTAACCTGTATTTGTTGTAGCATCGGTAATACCACTAACTTCTAGTTCATTACTGTCAACCATTAATCCTAAAACTGTTCTATTTCCATTTTTACCAGAAGGTATATCTGAATCATCATCAATTGTTACATTATGATTTGTTCTAATAATATTCCAATCTACAGTCATAGCACTATTAACTATTGATGTTGTTCCAGGAATAGTTTGAACGCTTCCATTTGCCCAAGTACTTTGAGTATCCCAATTACCATTTTGAGTAGACTCATATGGTAAAGGAGCAGTTTGTCTATCAACTGTATTTAAATTTCTTAATGCACCTTGATTACTATTACCAGATCCATCTTCAGTATTTGTATAAGTATATACAGACATTGGATAATAACCTGCAAGTTCTGTCCAAGGAATAGTACTAATATCATTTTTACTAATTGACGTAGGTAATACTGTTCCAGAAGCGAAAGTTGCATTGTCAGCAATTTCTTGATTCATGATAAATCTCAATTGATCAGGAGTAAGCATTTTATCCCAAACTCTAACTTCATCTATATTTCCTCTAAAGTGCTGTACAGGTGTTCCTTTACCTGCAGCTGCAATATAGAATGATTCATTAGTATCTACAGGAGCTGATCTACCAGCAAAATTATCTTGAATACCATCTATATATAATCTTACAGTTGAACCATTAAAGGTTATAGCTACTTGATGCCATTCATCATCTGGAATAGATGTTGTAGAAGTGATAATCTGATTACTACCGTTTTTCCAGATCATTTGTACTCTATTGTCATTTATAATTCTAAAGTCGTATCCTTGGGTAAATACAGTATTTCTTTTTGAAACAATTGATTTAGTTCCGCTATCTGCTGCATCTCTTTTAATCCATGCTGAAATAGTAAATTCACTAGGATTTAAATCTAATGCATCTTCCATATCAACATAGTCTACAGCACCATCAAAATAGACAGAACGTTCAACTATAACTTGAGGTGCATATCCAAAAGTGATATACTTTGTATTATCAAAATCATATTCAGTTTCAAGGTTTCCACTACCGTCTGGAGTCATAACTCTATAATCTGCAGTTGGATCAAAAATACCAGTACTAGAGATAAACATATAGAAACTACCTGGAGGTGTAATATTTCTAATAGCATCTTGTGGTATTCTAACCTTGGCAGTAGCTATGTCTCCACCATTTTCAACTACTTTCCATACACGTTGCATAGCAGTAAAAGTTACGTCTGTAGTTAAGGCAGGTGTAATTCCAGAACTCATGTTAACTGCAACTGTAGTCGCAGCTAGAGTAAGATCTGCTCCATTATTACCCCAAACAAGATATTCTTTGTCATTTAATGTAGTAGCATTATCAGATTGGTTTAATTTATTTGTATCATAAATATCGGTTAAACCAATAGTTAGAATACCTTCTGTTCGGCCATCAACATCAGTAGCATTATTAACACTTCTTGATTGTTTTTGATTAAGCTCTGAAGCATTATCTCTACCAATTCCAGCAATATCAAAGTTGTAACCTGTATTTACAGATTGATCCCAGATTAGTGTACCATCACTATCAACATAATCTTGAGTTGTTCCATTTACACCAAGCGTAATACCGTATTTGATACCTAAGTAAGATTGAATTCTATTACGTTCTTGAGTTAAATCTGTATCGACTTTTCTTGAAGAATAAGTAATAACTTCAGCTACTCTTGCATTCAAGGTCGCTTCCCAACCTTCACTACGACCAATCCACCATCTAGAATCGTCCGTATTCAGATATTCGGCAACATCATTTTGGTTGGTTCCAATATCATTGGCGTTATAGTAAAGTTCTTGTTGTGTATCTGCACTGTTATTTCTTGTGTTTATGATACCAACATTATTATAACTCGATCCCGTTCCAATTTCAGCAACGGCATATCCATCTCCTGATTCAGTAGATGTATATGAATCATGAGCATAACTAATAATTTCATTGTCAATTCGACCTGTATAATCTCCAAACCCTAGTCCAGTAGCATCTGCAGCTGCAGTATCCAAATGTGAATCACTACAAAGTACATCCATGAATCCAAAAGAATTTGTAATTGCAGTATCATCTGGAATTAATACTATAAAGACTTCTTCTGTATAGAATCCGTAATCTCCAGATAAAAATTCAGAACTTGCACTATCATGAGAAAAATCACCATCTAAAGAAAAAGAGGTATATGTATTATCAAATTCAATTACAGGATTAAAGTTTACATTTCTAGCTACATTATCGTAGTACGTAGGTGCTTGAGAAGGTCTATTAATTCTTGCATCACTACCAAGTCCTTGGTCTTCCCATGCGGAAACACTTTGACCTGTAGTATAACTTAAGCCATCATCGGCTTTTAACCAAAGAGCTAAGCTAGATGTTACTCCACCAGGAGCAACAATAGGCATTGGTTTATCAGTTAAGCTAACTAAATCAATAGCCATATCACTTCTATAATCTGTACTTGTGTCTCCTTTTATTCTGAGTTTCACAGTTTGACCAATATAACTAGTTAAGTCTACACTTATTGGTGTAAATGATGCGGCATTATATTGTTGAGCATAACCAACTTGAGTAAAAATAACTGCAGTATAAGAAAGACCGTTATCAGTACTTAATTCTACTGATAAATCTCCCATATAATTTGTTGTCGTACTACCACTAGTTACGCTTCCATGCATATGATAGAAAAATGTAAATCTAGGGTTACTTGCGCTTGTTAAATCAAAACAAGGGCTTACTAATTGTGCAGAACTACTTGCGTTTCCAGTAGCTTCTGTAAAAAGATAATAACTATTATCATGAGCAGAATTTGGACCAGTATCAGATGAAGGTGTGGCAGCGTTTGTTCTAGTCCAATCAAAATCATCATCAACTCCATTAACATCTTGAGTCCATGAACCTAGACCAGATTCAAAACTTTCAGAATATGGATATGATACTATTGTAGTAGTGCACGCACCAGGTGTTATTCCAAAACCTTGAATGTTATAGTAATAAGTGCTTTCATTACCATCATTATTTGCGATTGTGATATTTGCAGTTCTAAGTCCTATTGCACTTGGGTCAAATGTAATATCAAATGTTGTTGAACCAGACGCAGCCACAGAAGCAGAAGGACTTGCAGTGACCGTAAAATCAGAAGCATGTGTACCAGCTATAGTTATTGCTCCTACCGTTAAAGCAGTCGTTCCAGTATTTTCAATAGTAAATGTATGGATAAGTGAAGCTCCCGTTACTGATACAGCAGCATATTCTGTGTCATCTGCAGTCGTTGGAAAGAGATCATTATCACTAATTGTGATTCCATTTCCAGTTACATTTATTTCAGGACCAGGAGTAAACCCTGTTCCTTGTATGTTAAAGTTATAAGGGTTTTCATCACTATCATCATTTGAAATGCTTACTGTAGCCGTTCTTAGTCCGGTAGCACTAGGATTAAACGTGATATTATATGTTGTGTTTCCACTCGAAACAATAGGTGTCGATGGGTTCGCTGTGACAGAAAAATCTACAGCATGTGTACCAGTAATAGAAATGTATGTTGGTCCAGTACCAGTTAGATTTAGGTCAGTACAACCAGAATTATTTATAGTAAATGTGTTTTCATTTGTTCCAGCTGCTACATTAACTAGACCAAAATCAGTATCATCTGCAGCATCAGGCACGGCATCACCATCAACTATAATTGTGCCATTACCAGTAATTTCAATTTCATTACTACCTCCACCAGAAACATTAAAGAATGCATCTACACCAGGTGTAGTTGCGCCACTACCATCATTAGTTAATACAGTTACTCCACCTGCTGTAACAGTTACGTTAGCTGCACCTTGCCAACCATCTCCATAACTATCGTACATGGTTATGTAGTAATTACTTAAGTCTTCAAGACATCCTAAATTAACAGTTGTAGAATAGATTCTGTTACCTCCGTCATATCCATCGTCAATTGTACTTAGTAGTGTACCACTTGGTGTGTAGATTTCAACACGGTTTTCACCTGACCAACTTGGCCAATTTACTGAAACACTTACATTAGAATATGTTGGAGTAGTTCCATTACCTTGAATATTAAAATTATAAGGATTTTCATCACTATCACCATTAACAATGCTAACTGATGCTGTTCTTAGACCGTTTCCACTAGGATTAAAAGTGATTTCAAATGTTGTATTACCAGAAGTAGCCACAGAAGCAGCTGGACTAGCAGTTACTGTAAAGTCTGAAGCGTGAGTTCCAGAAATAGTAATAGCACCAACAGATAAAGAAGCCGTTCCAGTATTTTGAATAGTAAATGTATTTGGATTGGTACCTGATGCAACGTCTTCACTTCCAAAATCTGTATCATCAGTAGGACTTGGACTCGATGCACCATCAATTATATTTTGACCTAAACCAGTAATATTTATTTCTGGAGTAGGAGTAAACCCAGTTCCTTCAATGTTAAAGTTATAAGGATTTTCATCACTATCACCATTAACAATGCTAACAGAAGCTGTTCTTAGTCCGTTACCACTAGGATTAAAAGTAATTTCAAATGTTGTATTACCAGAAGCAGCAACAGAAGCAGCTGGACTAGCAGTTACTGTAAAGTCTAAAGCGTGAGTTCCAGAAATAGTAATAGCGCCAATAGATAAAGAAGCCGTTCCAGTATTTTGAATAGTAAATATATTTGGATTAGTACCTGATGCAACATCTTCACTTCCGAAATCTGTATCATCAGTAGGGCTTGGACTAGCTGCACCATCGATTATATTTTGACCTAAACCAGTAATATTTATTTCTGGAACAGGAACTATAGTAACTAAGCCTGATAAATTTACAATTTGCAATTCATGACTCAAAGTATTTCCACTTCGGTGTGACCAATGTGCAGCTTGAGTTGTTGATTTTAGATAATAATTTCTCCAACCCCTTGCATAAGCAGGTCCACCACCACTAGATGTAGAACTACCAATGATTAAAGCTTCATTAATATTTGGTATCGCAGTAATACTTACTGTAGTTTCACCGCTTGTATTGGTCGCATTTTGGTATCTATTAACGTTTAGATTTGGATTAGATAATACGTGAACAAAATGTCTATTTGTTCCATTCGAGTCATGATTGTTATTAAATGTCCAATCTACTCTTTGGTTGTTTGAACCTGGATCTGTTACTGGCCAGTTATCTGATATAGCATCGTTAGTTCCGTTTTGTGTATTATCACCTCTATGATGTGTGAAAATTATGGATTCACTCCAGTTTGATACATTTGTCGCTGTTCCTGTTCCATCAGATCCGTTTCTAAGTGTAATAGTTCCAGTGTCTGCACTGGTATTACTAGAATCACCATGTAGAACTGTCCAGTTACTACCTGTAAATTCAACAACAGTAACATATACTACTACATTGTTTGTATTAGTTCCTTTTTGGACTCTTAAGGTTGTAGCACTTTCTAAATAGGCAACGGCTGTTCCTGCATCTGCACCTTGCACAGCAACATTACTTCTTATTCCTGTAATAAAAGGAATACAATTATTAGCATTACTAATTCCAGTAAGAGCTTGTGTTGTGCTATTAGTTCCATCATTTAAATTTATTGCATATCTACCTCTTACAATCATTTCATTATTTCCGCCAGGTGGACCAACATATTCCCAAATAGAAGTGTTAAACCTCATATTGTTAGCAGTTGAACCTGACTCTCTGTAATATGATAATGTGTCTGTCGCAGTAAGAGCTCTTGATCCAGATAGATCATCACCATTATAGGTTGTTCCAGTAGCTCCATTTGAACCTGCGTTAGATTTTCTATTGTTGTTTGCTAATGCCACAGAATTATTTAATGTGACAGGAGTAAAACTAGTATTGGTTCCTCCAGAGTTTCCAATATCATCTTGTAAATGTTGTACATTGAAATCTGCAGTTTGAGAGAACATCAAACTAGATAGTAAAAGTACGCAGCAATACATTGCATACTTTCTTAGCGAAAGTGTAGAAATTTTCATAAGCGGTTAAATTTATAGTTTGGGACTAATTAATTTATGGGTCAAATATATATAAGAACTCCATGAAATGCAAATAAAATCGATGAAATACATAAACTAATTATAACTATTTGATTTTCAACAAAATAAAAAAGGCTAAAATTTGAATAATTTCAGCCTTTTTAATAATTTCCGTAAAATCTTACTGTTTTATTACCTGTTTAATAATGGAGTTACTAGATTCATTATCAGTTATTTTCAAGAAATAAGAACCTCTTGATAAGTTTTGTGTGTTTTCTAACTTGAATTGCCCATTACTTAAGTTAATGTTTGGCATATTCAATATTGATCGTCCACTAATATCATATAATTCAATATCTATACTCGAGTTAACAGATTGATATGGCAACTTAATTGTAATTGAGTTATTAAATGGATTTGGGAAAACACTAACTTCTTCTAAAATGTTGTCTTCAACACCAAGTGTATCTTCAACTGTTACTACAACTTCTTTTCTTGGGCTTTTGATATCTTCAAGGTTCCAGTCGTAGAAGAAATAGTAATAATCTAAATTATTAATATTATTTCCTTTTATTGAAACAGATCCATTAGTGTAAGGATAGTCAGTACCAGCTCCAGTATTGTTTCTGAAAAGAGTAAATCCAGAAGACATTTCAGTACTAGCTAGTCTTAAATCAGTACCAATAGGTATTATGAAATTTAATTCAATTTGTTGTACACCTGCCGATTCTATTAAAATAACTCTTGAATCTAACATATTACCAGAACCATCTTGTAATTGAACTTCCATTTCGCCAGCTTGTCCAGCATTTACTGTCACTTCTTTTAGCATTACAGATTCTGAAGAGTCAAATATTAAATAACGGTCTGTTGTTCCTCCAGCAAATTGACCTCCACTTGCAGAGTGGTTTGTTGATCCTACATTTCCTTTTGTAATTACATCTTCAACAAAATAAGAGGTCGTTATTGTTAAATTTGGTGTATCATAACTAGTACCTGAAGCTAATGGAGTATCGTCATCAATATTTTGATACCAATTAATTGTTCCAGATCCAGTTGCTGATAAAGCAGCACTTTCATTCGTGTTAATTGTTACATCACCAGCAGTTGGTATTGATGTTAAGGCTACCATTGTTACATTTTGAACAGTTTGTACATTATCTGTAACACTAACACTAATTGTTTGTGTTGCGTAACCTGGAGCTTCGTAAGTTACATTATAACTTCCGCCTTTAATTAATCTATAGTAATCTCCGTGATCTTCATTTGAAAACACAAAAGAGTTTAGATCATCATGACCAGCTATTGAAATTTCGGCAACAACTGGATTTCCAGATTCGTCTGAAACGATTCCTTGAAAACCATAGTTTGCTTGTTTGATATAATCTAAGAAAGCTTGTCTATTAAATGTCCATAAATCTGGTAATTCAGAACCATCAACAAATTTCACGAATGATAATTCAATAGTAATCTCTTTAGAGTGTCTGTAAAAATTCATATAATCTTGACGACCTCCATATACTTGATACCAAATTGATCCCTGAGTTACTCCTGGACTTGATGGGTTTTCTGGAGAATCATATTCAACGGTCATATAATTTGGATGATTACTTCCAGCTGCAACTCTACCAGATACGCCATTATAATAATTACTAGGACTATCATTTTGGCAATTTACTGCGTATTCGTTTGAGATGTGTTCATAAAAATCGTGATCAACATGCTTTGAAGTCGTATTATCATAAGGATAGTTAGTAACTTCTGTTCCACCATGAAAGTTTGCAGATAACACGAAATCTCTTGAAGCTTCAAAATCCATAAAAGCTTTTGTTTCTGGCTGATAAGTAGCTCCGTTATCATGTAATCCAGCTTCATTATCTGGATAGTTTCTATTTAAATCTTGTCCAGCGCTATTTGCTCTTATCGGACTAGTAATCGGTGTGTCATTGCTGAAAGTTCTGTATGTTCCATCAGGATTTGCTAATGGGTTGATATAAATTTCAGTAGAATTCACAAGGTTGTCTACTTCTGTATCACTTCCGTAACTTGAAAGCAAGTAATCAATAAGATGTATCATTAATGGATATCCTGTTAATTCATCACCATGCATTGTTGAGGTGTACATAAACTCTGGTTCAGCTTCATCCATGGTTGGATTATCAGAAATTTTTAATACAAAAAGTTCTCTTCCTTGGGCAGTTGTTCCTATGGATTGTAAACTACAAATAGAAGGATAAGTCGCTGCGAAATAACTCATTTTTGTAGCATATTGGTTATACGTTGGAAAATTATCCCAACTCGTATCCCATGCTAAAACATCATAGTTTTCATTTGTACTAAATTCATTATCACTTTGATTCACCGTAAATGGGAGACCATAGCTTAAAAATTGTTCAAATGATTCTGCATTGGCATATGCTTCAATCTCTAAAGTTTCTCTATTAACCTTATGGCCAACAGACAGAAATTGTGATATTTCTTCAACTTGAGCTTCAGTATTAGCTGTAAAAACTAGGCATACTTCACCTTTACTCTCAAGATAGTTTTGAGCTTGTTGTAGGTTAGTGGTTTGAGAATGTACACTAATAAACATAAGTAGTAGCAGTACATGTAGGAATGTAATTTTTTGCATTAGGTTGTAGGTTTAGGTAAATTTGGATTTATTATATCGTGCTAATATATTATTTATTTTGAATAAACATCTATAAAACGCATAAAAAACCGATGAAATGCACAAAACTTTATGAATTGGACTTCATTTTGATATGAAACCGCATAACAGGTCATGTGATTTAATCAATAAAAAAATAATTAGGCATAGGGTTAAAGGTTGGAAACTCTCAACACTTTAAAAAGGTTCAGATGCTTTCAACAAACTCTAAAAAGACTTTTTTATGAAGATCAAGATCCATATTAGCAGACAATGCTACACGAGCAATATAATCTTTGTCGCCTTCTTTAGTCGTCCCTTGAGTAGATGTAGCAGGAATCGTCCAATAACATCCTTTTAACTGGCCATAGCTCACACAGTACTTGCTTTCATTAGGAATTTTTGTAATCATTAAGTTGATTAACTTATGATTTAACGCTCTTTTATAGGCTTCTTTTTCTTCAGCTGTATTTCCTTTTGTAGGAAGGTCTAATGAAAATACAGAAGGAGTAAACCCTTGTTGTGCTAATTCTTCTGAAACAAAATTGATTTTTGCGGTTGGTAAAGTGTCATTAATGAAGTTCACAAATTCGCGAGTATTCTTGTATGCATCTTCAATCCTTTGATTCATGGATGGCAATTGTTTTGCCAATATTCCCATTTGAAGATTCCTAGCTTGGTTATCACAGAGTATGAGATGGGTTTCTATTTTTTCCATTAAAGCTTCTGTTTTTGTGTTGCCTACACAGTAACCAGCTGTACATTTTCCTCCACTTGGAAATTTAGATCCACTAACATATGAAATGGTTCTAACTGTAGAGAGTATATCGCCTTCACCTAAAAAGTGCACGTTGGGACAAAATGTTTGATCTAAAATAAAAACGGGATCAATTGCAATGTCACCAGTTGCCGTTTTACGCTCTTGACTTAGTGCTTCTTTTAATTTTAAAAGTTCTGGTACTTCAACTCTTGGATTTGTTGGAATTTCAGCAATTATATAAGGGATAGCATCTTCGCTAGCAATTTGATTTAAAACGAGGTCAATACTTTGAACCATATCGTGATCACCATCAACTGGTAAATCCATCACTTCCACATTGTCTAGGCAAGCTGCAACTCGTCTTGCTTGATCATTGGTTCCTCCATAACAATTTGGAGGTACAACAAATTTGATTGCTTTTCCTTTATGATTTTCTTGAGCATGGTCAATTAAACCCATCATAATGGCATATTGCATAGATAGTCCACTAGAAGCAACTAATGGCTTTGTAGTGGTACGTGTAATGTCTTTAATTGAATTCAAGACACTTGCTTTGTTTCCTACGACATCACTTTTAATTGTATGAACTGAAGATTTGTCTATAAGTAGTTTCAAGGCATCAAGAGAATTGGAAGGCGTCATTGCAATGGTTTCTCTTCTTCGGACGTGTTGAATTTCTGAAACATAACTTTCATTCTGTTTGACATTTACTAATAGAATACTTCCAAGGTGAGAATGAATCCCAACATAAAAATCAATATTTGGAGTGAGATTTATGGAGTTCATTTCATCTTGACGAGAAACGAAAATGGTGCTGCCGTTAAATTCGGAAATGGTTTCTACATTCTCTACTTTCTTTAACTCAAATCTATAACCGTAAATATTCTTGAGTGCTTCAGCATCGAAACACGCAGGTAATTCATCTAAATAAACGATTTGGGTGTTTTTGTTGTCTAATAAATTTTTTCTTAGAATGGCCAAGATAGGAATTGTCTTTGATGAAAAACTGATTATATTTTTTGAGTCTAGATTATTTAAGTTTCCAATGACCCATTCTAATATACAAGACAGAGGATGACCTAATCTGATATAATCGTAAGCTGTGGGCAACTCACTCAGTGCTGATGCGGTAGAATTATTGTCTTTAAATAAGGTTTCAAATTGTTCTATGAATTGAGTTTTAGCCAATGTTTCATCATAAATATCTAGTCGATGGGTTGTTAAATCAAACCAGCCAGGAGGCATGTTTTCTAAAACATCTTTAATATAACTTAGTATTTTGTTGTCTTGCATTCTTTTCGTCTTTAGATCGGTAGGCAAGATACATTAATTAGATTTTTTTTAAAGGCTTATAAGACGTTTTATTGTATGGTGTCTAAAGGTGTTTGTAAATGGAAGTTGAGTAGGTTAGGTGTAGGTAATAAAGGATTAGAAATAGTACATTTTATTTGTAGCAGATGCATTACTAACCCAAGTGAAAACCTTTTTGTTTTCGGGTTTCATTTTAATAATGGTTTGCCTAAGATCTATGGCTGTTTCATATGAAATGTAGCTATCTGTATTTTGTTCTTCATCATTTATATCGTTTTGATTCTCCGCTAATTTTTTCTCAAAAGCCTTATTGGTGTATTTATTTCTAAAATTAAAATAGGGTCTTGAATTAAAATTAATGAGCACTGCTATTAATTCAAGAGCTTCGTGTGATGCAATGGATTCATTTTCTTTTTTTAGAAATTTACAAATCGGTTTGAATTTATCAATGTCATATTTTTTTATTTTACATCTAATGTCATCAAAATCATTGGTTTCAAAGTTGTTCTTCAACATCATTTTATCATATTTTGATAACTCTTCATTAATCAAATTCAAGCATAGTTTTCGAATATTAGCAGGTGTCAACCTATAAATCTCTCCTCTAATAGTTCCAGATTCTTTATCTTTTAAATACTTATCTCTTATAGCTTCTGAATAGGTTTTGGTCGTTCTCATAATCAGCTTATTTCGGATTTTAATGGATTTTAACTGATTCTTCGGAATGTTCGGATTCTATTTCCATAAGTACACTTACCTCGCTATACATTCACTTTAGAATCAATAAAGTTATGATTAGCTAACATAGTTAATGTCCAAAATTGTTCTATACGGAAAACCGTAAAGTGATATTCTAATTGTTGATTTAGGGAAGCAATTTTTAGGTATTACGATACACTTTCCCACTTCCCGAAATAACAGAAGTATAATCTGAAAGGATGCCTTTTAACAGATTCTGAGAACTCTCGGATAGCCATTCTTTTGCAAAATTTTAAGGATCATGAGAAAATTAGCATATTTATTTGCTCTTTTATTTATTGGAGCAAACTACACATCCTGTACACCTGAAAGCTTAGTCGATAAAATAGAATCTCAAGCGTGTTGTGATGGAGAAGGAACTATTCCACCTCCACCACCTCCACCACCAGGAGGAGACAATCCTATTGGAGGATAACAGATAAATCAAAATTTGTTAGTAGATTTGAGGAATGAAACCATCCAATATTTCATTCCTCTTTTTTTTATTCTTGATCTTCTTTACCTCTAATAGTTATTGTCAAATTAATGATAGTATTAGTTATTACTCTGCATTAATTCAAAACCCTAAAAACAGTGACGATTTAGCCATTTCTTATAGGTTCTTTCTTAAGAAAAAGGATGAATATTCTAATAAAGCATTAATTAGAGATGAAATTTTTGCGACACAAAACATTGCTGATATTCAAAAGCAACTGGGTTATATTGATGAAAGTGAAAGACTTAATATAGAATGTTTAGAATTACTAGATTTAATAGAAGATGATGAATGGTCTATAAGATCTAAAGTCAAAACAATAAATGATTTAGGTAAAATATATAGATATAAAAAGGATTATAAAGAAGCTTTAAAAATCTATAAAACTGGATTAAATTTAGCAAAAAAGAAAAGTGACGAAAATATTATACTTAATAATATTGGATTCGTTTATCTTCAAAAAAACGAATTGCAATCTGCGCTAAAATACTTTGATTCTGCGTACAAAAATGCTCTAGAAAACAATGACACTTTAAATATTGCAAGATCGTTGGACAATTTAGGTTTTACTAAATCTAAAATGGGTAGAGATGATGCAGAAGAAGATTTAATTCAAGCTTTGAATATTAGAAAAAATGTAAATTACAATAATGGTATTACTAACAGTTATGAGAATTTAGCAAAGCATTTTCAGTCTATAAATGATTCTGAAAAAGCATTATTCTATTCAGATAAAGTAATCTATTTAGCAAAAAAATCTAATAGTTTAGAACAATTAGAGAGCGCATTACGTTTAAAAATAGAATTAGGATATGATTTTGTTAAAAGTGAATATATTAATATTAGAGATAGTATTGATGATATAAAAGATACTGATAGAAATAATTTTAATTATTATGTTTATCAATATGGTAAGAAAGAAAAACAACTTCAAGATAGTAGGCTGGAAAATGCCAAACAGAAAAGTGAAAACCTTGTCTATCTTTTATTTGGAATAGTTGTTTTCTTTGGATCGATATTTCTATACTTTTACCTTAAGTCCAAACACAAAAAAGAAAAGCTAAAAGAAATCTATAATACCGAATCTAGGATTTCAAAAAAGGTTCATGATGAGGTTGCTAATGATGTGTTTCAGTTGATGACTAAATTAGAGCATGAAGATCAAATTGATTCCGAAGTCATTAATGAACTGAACAGCTTATATGCTAGAACCAGAGATATTTCAAAAGAACATGGCACACTAAATAGTGATTATCCATTTGTTGATTATTTGGGTGAGTTGATAGAAAGCTTTCAAGACACGGAAACGAATATTATTATTAAAGGACTTACTGACATCTCCTGGAACTTACTTCCTGAAATTCATAGAGTAACAATTTACAAAGTATTACAAGAGTTGTTGATCAATATGAAAAAACACAGTCAAGCTTCGATTGTAGTTCTTGTTTTTGAAAAAGAAAAGAGAAAACTAAACATTAGTGTTAATGATAACGGTGTTGGTGCGAGCACTTTAAAAAGAAGTAATGGACTTCAAAATACGGAAAACCGTATTCAATCTATCAACGGAACTATTATTTTTGAAACAGAACCAAACAAAGGGTTTAAAACTAAAATCACTATTTAGCTATGTTTGAAAAAGTTTTAATAAATGACGATCACGATGCTATTTTAAGCAGTATTGCTCAGGTTTTGACAAAATCAAATGTTGAATCAATAGACCGATCGCAATACTGTGATGAAGCGTACTTAAAGATTAAAAGAGCTGAGTTTGATCACATGAAGTATGATTTACTCATTACAGATTTATCGTTTAAAAGAGATCATCGCAATGTAGATTTAGATTCGGGAGAAGAACTCATCGAGAAATTAAGACGTGAGTTTCCTAACATGCCTATTATTGTCTATTCGATGAAAGATCAACTTCAAAAAGTGCGACAGCTTTTTAACAGCTATAACATTAATGGCTATGTCTGTAAAGATCGTAAAGGATCTAGAGAATTAGAAGAAGCTATAAAAACGGTATTTCAAGGAGAGTGTTATTTATCACCTCAGGTGTCTAAGGCGCTAAGCCCGAGAACCGATTTGGAGATTGAAGATTACGACATTAAGTTACTAAAGCTATTATCTAAAGGCTTTTCTCAAGACGAGATTTCTAAGGATATGAAAACAAGTCGTATATCGCCAAGCAGTTTGAGTTCTATTGAAAAACGCTTAAATAAACTACGCATCCAATTTAAAGCCAATAACGCCATACATCTTGTGGCTACAGCAAAGGACTTAGGACTTATTTAATTTTTGTAAAACACTTACGGGAAACCTTAATATGGTAATGGTTAGGAAAGGTATCTTTGCCAAATCATTGCGTTTTTAGGTAACGTATAGGGACTTGTTATCTTACGTATTGATCTTAATTAAATAGAGGTATTCTTAATAGAATGCCTCTATTTTTATTTGGGTTTACGACTTCCCGTAAAGTATATTCTATTAATGTAATTATGTTTGGTTGTTAGGTGATTTGTCCATGATATATGTCATGGATTAAGAATTGAATTAGCAATGCATTTGAACTCGTAACCTCTGGGTTATGAATTTTAAATAAACCAACTTTTAATTTTGTAATTAATTGATTTTTAGTTGTTTAAAATTTCGCCGTATTCTTAATCGTGTTCCAAAACGTGTTCGGTTTTGTGTTCACTTATTATTAATATTTGATGATAATTTTTTTGTTATATGTTGTGTAATTTGTTTCTACTTTTAAGATATAATTTCCTTCCGAAACATTCTTTACAGGTATTCTAATTTCATCAGATAAAGGTAAGTTAGCTGCATTCCATGACCCTACAACTTGACCAGCAATATTAATTAAGTATACTTGTTTGACTTGAATAGAACTAGGTGTCTTAATATAGATTTCATTATTTGTTTGAAGATAGTTTGCCATAATATCTTTAAGTACATTATCTATTGTTGATAATGTAGAATCTTCTTGGAACACTAAAAAGAATCTATCACTATAGTTACCTGCTTCTAATGTGATTTGGAAACTTAGATCATTAAATTGTGTATAAGTGCCTTCAATTGTATCGTAAATGAACACATCTATATCTTCTTCAAAATTTTCTAAATCTGAAAGCTGAATTTCAATAGTTCCACCATTGGTTAAATCTATATCTAAAGGATAGGATTGTGTTTTATCAAAACTACCAACACCTTGAATTAAGAATTTTTCATCTTCAATATTAAAGGACATATCACTAGGGAAAACTTCTGTATTGATAGCGTCATAGCCATAATCTATAGCATCTGTTGCATTACCATTATCGATAAATGCGAGTAAAAGATGTCTAACAGCGTTTTCTGGTGTAATAAAATCAATTCTAATAGATTTGTTTAAATTAACGTCATCACCATTACTAGCAGATGCAGTTGAAGCACCTCTTAAAAATACTGAACTTCCAGTTGATTCGGTTCTAAAATAGCGTTGGGCATTATTAAAAGTTATTAAACCACCAGTCGCATTTCCAGTTACAAAAAAACCTTGTGCTACAGGGATATAAGGTCCAGGTATCTTATTTGCAGTTCCTTCACCATTAATTTCCGGTGGTGAAACAGCAGGCAAACCTCCAGATAAATTTCTAACTGCGTAACCACCTTCATATTGAGCTAATAAATGAGTACTATTGGAAGGAGCGTGTTCCCAGAAATAAACCGCACCATCTAACAACACCGCACTATTGTCATTAATAAAAGCATCAGCGAAAATTGCAGATGGATAAGGATTTCCAACTAAGGCTTGATAACCACCAGATACTGGTGACGTTATTGTGCCATTATTTGGCTGACCAACAAACGTGTAGTTTTGATCAGTACTTGCACTACCACTTCCTTTCATTGTATAACCAAGACCCACTTGTATAGTGCTGTTTTCGTTAATATGTTTCCATTCTGCATAGGAATTTTCAAGATAATTCTCATAGAGATAGATCCATCGGTTACTTAATGTTTTTGGAGACGTTGCTGGATTTGCATTAGAAGCACTTGTCCAAAGTAAAGGTTGTGGGTTTGAAATCGTTGTTCCATCGTACAGCGTACTCGCGATTGTGAATGTTGAACCATTACTACCTACAGGAGATGTCCAATAGTTATAATTAAAAAGATTGACTGTACCTTGTTGGTCAACTTGTAGTGTACCACCTGCAGAATAATTTACGATACTTCCTGTATCTTGTAGGAGTTGAGATTCGCCTACCAAGTCTAGCGTACTAGTAATACTGAGGTAATTCGTCACTCTTAAACTTTGTCCACCCATTGGGTTTGTGTTCTCTATAGATAATGTATTCGTCGCTACTAATAAACCTAACACGGTAATGTTTCTATCACCTGAGCTAACATTATGAGACGTTCTTACAATATTCCAATCTATTGGTGTTCCGTTTACGCCGTTCGAATTCGGAATAAGATTTACAGTCCCGTTTAACCATGTATTGGATGCATTCCAATTTCCATTTTGAGTTGATTGGTATGGTAATGGAGCTGTTTCTGCTTGAAGTGATGTCATGTTCAATAAAGAACCAGGTATGGCACTTATACAATTTGAGTCTAAAACACCTAAAGTGATGTCTACACCTTGATTCATTTGATAATATCCAGATAGGCTGCCCCAAGCTAAACCAGGAATATTAGATTGAAGAACAGATCCTCTCACAGCTCCAACATTACTCTGAATTTCTTGATTCATCATTTCACGAATTTGCGGCGTTGTTAAACCAGTATCCCATATTCTAACTTCATCGAGAGATCCTGCAAAATAGTTTATAGGCGTATCATTTAATCGACCTATAGCACCTATTAAACAGTTATAGATATTGTTATTAGCAGAATTACCAGCAACCGCGTTGACTTCAATACCATCAATATACATTCTATAAGTTCCAGAACGTTGTGTTATGGCAACATGATACCATCTTGAATTTCCGAGGGTTTGTGATGAGGTGATAGAGCCAGCACCATTCCAACGAAAACGCAGTCTATTATTGGTAATCGATAAATCGTAACCTGTTGCTAGATTATTAGCATTACGTTTTGAAATAATGGTCTGTGTCACTGTTGAATTATTGTCACGTTTTACCCAAGCCTCTAAACTATAATCACCATTGACGTTGTAGTTGTCGTTAAGCATAATGCTATCATCTATACCATCAAAATTGATGAAGATGCCACAATTTGCAAACGTAAATGTGACTTGATTAGAGGAGTCATTGCAGGTTCCTGTATTATCAATTGACCATTGTAATGTGTAAGTTACACCACTTTGACCAGTAAATGAGGCAGTAGGGCTCGAGGTATTAGAGAAACTATAACTTCCAATAGGTTGACCTGAAGTGATGGTCCATGTACCTGTAGCACCGACAGCTGTAATTGGATTAGCAGCAAGTGATACGGTGACATCGTCACAATCTGCAGATGGTATTACTGTACCTGCATTAGCATCAGCATTGATTTCATTTATGATAACAGACGTTGATGTTGATGCAGCAGGACATCCTCCAGTATTTGGAGTCATATAGGTTACTGTAAAAGTACCAGCACTACTTAGACTTGGGTCAATATCTCCTGTTGAAACGTTTATATTTAAACCAGTAGGTGTACTCGTATAGTTTCCTCCTGTATAGTCATTTGTTCCACTTAAAATTACAGAGGTAATAGGATTGGTGTCACAATATGCAGGTTCGGAATAACTTATTGATGCCGTTGCTGGTTCTGAAATCGTTAATACTGCATTTACAGACGTTACATCTGAGCAATATAATCCAGAAATCACTACAGAGTAATTTCCTACATCTGCTAAAGTAGCGCTGGTAACCGTATAAGATGCTCCAAAAGCACTAGCAATTGGACTTCCATTAAAATACCACGCATAACTAGATATATCTGAGCCTGTAACGTTAAAGGTTGCATTATCACCTAAACATATTGTTTGGGTTAATGGCTGTGTTGTTATAGCTAATTCGTTAATATTTAGTAGTACAGAATTAGAAGTAATATTGGTTGCACAAACGCCAGTACCGCTCACAATAACATAATAATTTCCAGCATCAGTTGTTAATATATTATTAAGTGTAATGGAGTTAGAATTTGTTCCAATAGGACTGTTTGATGGGTCATACCATTGGTAATTCAATCCACCACCAGTTGCTATAACAGAGAAAGAGATATTATCTCCTGCGCAGGCATTCACATTCTGTGGTTGTGTTGCAATTGTAGGAAGGCTATCAATGGTAATTACCATAGAGTCACTTAGTCCTGGGCAAAGGCCATCACTTGGTGTATTGGAATAAGTCAACGTAACTGTACTATTAAATATATCAGTACTTCCTAGGTTATAGGTGTTTCCTGCAAATGTCCCATTTCCACTAGTACCCCAAGAACCAACAGCATTCGTGCCACCAAGAGTTGCTGATGATAAATCTATGATATCGTCTTCACATACAGTGACATCTAGTCCTGCAAATACAGTAGCTGGAAGATTAACATTTATCGTTACTGAATCATTTAATACAGTGTCACAAGTATTAGTATTACTCCCTGGATATATTGACTCATTATATCGGACACTATTTAAGGTATAGGTTGTTGTCGTTGTTGGAGAGACATTAATCGTAGCAGTGCCAGTTACTCCAAGAGGTAACCATGTGTCACCACTACCATCATTATATCTTACTTCTGAATCAGGTGTTCCAGAGAACGTTACGCTCGCAGAATCCCCTTGACAAATAGTGGCATCTGAGCTTGTGATTTCAGCATCAGTATCTTCCAGTATATAAATATTCATGGTGCTTTCAAGGTCACTACACCAGAAAAAGCTATCAGCTAATAAAGAGATTGTTATAACATCTCCCGGTTGTGCAGAAGCAGGAATAGTATAAGTACTCGTTTCAGAGAAATCGTAAATATCGGTACAAACAGTACAAAAGAAACCACAAGCTGGATTATAGAAGTAAAATTGACAATCTTGACCTACATAAGTGGAAGAAAAGCTTCCGCCAGCTCCATTGTCATTCCATGACCATTCATCAAAATCTAAACCTCCAGCATCACCATCCATAGTAACCTGAGTCGTTCCAGCACAGACATAAATATCTGGACCAGCATCAATATCATTTACTGTAAAATTGAATATCACAAAACGATCAATAGGAGTAGAGGTACCACAAGAGTTGGTTGCACTAACTGTAATAGTTTCAAAAAGTGCAAACCCAGCAACGGCTAGGGTGATTTCATTTGTCCCTTGACCTGAGGTTATTGTAAATCCACCAGTTACAGTCCAAGTGTAAAAATCAACATTCGGGTCTAATGGAACAGAATATATGGCTTCCGTTACTGGACAAATAAATGTCGATGGACCAGTAATAGTTGCTGGAAGCGTTGGAATTCCATTATTAACAGTAATGGTTCCTGAAATTGAATCACCAGGTCCGCAACCTGTAGTTGTCACTGTATAGTCAAATGCTCCAGCTTGAGTTGTAGAACCACTTATGGTATAGACTCCAGTTGCCGAATTGAATGACCCTGTAATTCCAGCAGGTAATGCTGGTGTACTTGTTAATGTAGCACCTGAAGCACCCGAATTGAGTTGAAATTCAATAGGTGTCATAGTTGTACTATCATTACAAACACTAATATCTTCACTTGGAGATATTAAAGTAATGACGGCATCTGGACCAATAGTTATAGTGCCATTTGCAGTAATTGATCCACAGCCATTAACAGTTATGGTATAGTTAAAAATTCCAATTTGTGTTGATGTTCCATTAATCGTAAATGTACCACCAGAATATGTTCCTGTTACACCTAAAGGTATTCCTGTTATTGTAGCATTTGTAGCATTTGTGATATTATAAATAATATCTGTGATACTTCCACCATTACAAATTAGTTGATCATCGTTAGCTGATGTTAATGTAATACTGGCATCAGGATCAACAGTCATTGAGATTGTTTCTTCAGCAGGAACAGGATTTGCACAAGTTGCATTAGAAGTCACCTCTACTGAAATAACATTACCATTATTGATTGAAGATGATATATATGAATTGGCATTGCCACCAACAGGAATAGTGTTTAGGTACCATTGATATGATGGATTAGAACCTCCATTTGTTAGCCCTGTTACAAAAAACGTAAGGTTTTCACCAGCACAGGCTGGATTAGACGACGCATTTAGTGTAAACGATACTGGGAGTAATGGATTGACTGTTAGTGTTATCGTATTACTTTGTTTTGAAGTAGCACAAGTTGATAAGTCAGAAATCATTCTAACATAAACTTGGTCACCAGGGTTTAATGTATTTGTAGTAAATATTGCACTATTATTGCCTGCTGAAATTCCATTAATAAACCATTCGTAAGCTGGTGTTGTGCCTCCATCGATTGGAGTTGCCGTAAATGTTACATCCGTGTTTGCACAAACTATTGTATTTGGAGTGCTTATAGTAACAGAAGCATTATCTGCTGCATCTGTAATCGTTACAGTTGCAGTACATGTATCTGAATTCCCTGCAACATCAGTTACTGTTAAAGTTACTGAATTTGTACCAATATCTCCACAACTAAATGTTGTTTGAGATAGTGATATGGTATCAATAGTACAGTTATCAGTAGAACCATTATCTAGGTCATTAGGAGCAATCGTAATTGATCCAAATCCTGGATTAAGTTGTACAGAAATATTTTGGCATATGGCATTAGGGTTTTCATTATCTTCAACAGTGACATCTTGAGTACAGGTTGCCGTATTTCCAGAACCGTCGGTTGCTGTCCAAGTTACAGTTGTTGTTCCGATAGAAAAAGCTACAGGTGCATCATTATTATATCCAACAGAACAATTGTCTGTAGTTGTTGGTGTTCCTAAACTTACACTACTTGCTGTACAAAGACCAGCATCTGTATTTAGAGTTA
Organism: Psychroserpens jangbogonensis; assembly: GCF_000797465.1. Classification (GTDB taxonomy): domain Bacteria; phylum Bacteroidota; class Bacteroidia; order Flavobacteriales; family Flavobacteriaceae; genus Psychroserpens; species Psychroserpens jangbogonensis. The sequence goes on from NZ_JSWG01000015.1 coordinate 228,649, forward strand.
TATCTGAAGGACAGGTAATCGTTGGAGGTATATTGTCTACGACCGTTACTGTTTGATCACAAGTAGCAGTTAAGCCTGCACTATCGGTCACAGTCCATGTTACTGTAAATGAACCTATAGGAAAAGGTAGTAAGGTTGCTAAATTGTTTGTTACAGATGCCACACTACAATTATCGTTTGTAGTAGGTGCTCCTAATGTTACTGAAGTTGCTTCACAATTAGCATCAGCATTTACGGTTACTATTCCAGAACAAGTAATTGTAGGTGCTTCATTATCATTTACGTTAACATCAAATGAACACGTTTCAGTATTTCCTGAACCATCAGTAACTTCAAAAGTGTTTGTTGTTGTACCTACCGGAAATGCGCTACCAGAAGGTAATCCTGCAATTTGATTTGTTGTTGCAGTTGCACAAGAGTCTGTACCTGTTGGAGCAGTATAATTTACAATTGCAGAGCATAGTCCAACATCATTAGTTGTTGTTATGTTTGATGGACATGTAATTATTGGGTTAATACTATCTTCAACAGTTACTGTAGCATTGCAAGTAGCTGTTTGTCCATTACCATCATCAACAGTAAGGATTACAGTATTTGCTCCAATGTTAGAACAATCGAAAACTGTTTGTGAAATTGAAAGTGAAATACTTCCGCAGTTATCGGAAGAACCATTATTAATATCTGCAGCAACGATAGTTGCATTTCCAGAAGCATCAAGCTGAATTGTTATAGCCTGACAGCTTACAGTTGGAGCAGTAACATCATCAATTACTACGTTTTGAGTTTGAGTCGATGTATTTCCATTGCCATCGTCATAAGTCCAAGTGATTGTTGTAGACCCTTCACCAGAAATAGGAAGTGTGGCATCGTTTGTAACCGTAACTGTTCCACCACAATTATCTGTGGCAGTAGGAGGTGTTAGGCTAGTGACATCACAACCAGCAGTTACATCAGCCAAAGTTGCTATGTCAGCTAAAGGAGCAGTAACATCATCAATCACTATGTTTTGAGTTTGTGTAGATGTATTTCCGTTGCCATCGTCATAAGTCCAAGTGACAAGAGTTGTAGTTCCTTCTCCAGAAATAGGCAAAGTAGCATCGTTCGTAACAGTAAGCGTTCCAGCACAATTATCAGTAGCAGTAGGAGGTGTTAAGTTAGTGACTTCACATTCAGCAGTTACATAAGCTAATGTTGCTATGTCAGCTACAGGACCAGTAATATCATCAATTACTATGTTTTGAGTTTGCGTAGAAGAATTTCCGTTTCCATCGTCATAAGTCCAAGTGATCATTGTTGAACCTTCACCAGAAATAGGAAGTGTTGCATTGTTTGTAATTGTAACCGTTCCACAATTATCAGTGGCAGTAGGAGGCGTTAAAGAAGTTACTTCACATTCAGCAGTTATATTAGTTAAAGTTGCTACATCAGGAATAGGATTAGTCACATCATCAATAACAACATCTTGATTTTGAGTGCTTGTATTTCCATTACCATCGTCATACGTCCATGTAATGGTAGTTGTTCCTTGAGTAGTAATAGGAAGCGTTGCATTGTTTGTAACAGCAACAATACCACAATTATCAGAAGCAGTAGGAGACGTTAAGTTAGTGACTTCACATTCGGCAGTTACATCAGTTAATGTTGCTATATCTGCTATAGGAACAGTCACATCATCAATTATCAGATTTTGAGTTTGCGTAGACGTATTTCCGTTACCATCATCATAAGTCCATGTGATTGTTGTAGAACCTTCACCAGAAATAGGTAAAGTAGCATCGTTTGTCACTGTAACTGTTCCAGCACAATTATCAGTAGCCGTAGGAGCTGTTAAACTAGTCACTTCACATTCAGCAGTTACATCAGTTAATGTTGATATATCAGCTACAGGAGCAGTTACATCATCAATAATTATATTTTGAGTTTGCGTAGACGTATTTCCGTTGCCATCATCATAAGTCCATGTGATTGTTGTAGAACCTTCACCAGAAATAGGCAAAGTAACATCGTTTGTAACCGTAACTGTTCCACCACAATTATCAGTAGCAGTAGGAGATGTTAAGTTAGTGACTTCACATTCGGCAGTTACATCAGTTAATGTTGCTATATCTGCTGCAGGAGGAGTTACATCATCAATAATTATATTTTGTGTTTGTGTAGACGTATTTCCATTTCCATCGTCATAAGTCCAAGTGATTGTTGTTGAACCTTCACCAGAAATAGGCAAAGTAGCATTGTTCGTAACAGTAATCGTTCCAGCACAATTATCAGTGGCAGTTGGAGGCGTTAAAGAAGTTACTTCACATTCAGTAGTTACATCAGTTAATGTTGCTATATCTGCTACAGGAGCAGTCACATCATCAATTATCACATTTTGAGTTTGCGTAGACGTATTTCCGTTACCATCATCATAAGTCCATGTGATCGTTGTTGAACTTTCACCAGAAATAGGAAGTGTTGCATTGTTTGTAACTGTAACCGTTCCACAATTATCAGTGGCAGTAGGAGGCGTTAAAGACGTTACTTCACATTCCGCAGTTATATCAGTTAAAGTCGCCACATCTGGAACAGGATTAGTTACGTCAGTGATAACAACATCTTGATTTTGAGTGGTTGTATTTCCTTTGTCGTCATCATACGTCCATGTTATGGTTGTAGTACCTTGGGCAGTAATAGGAAGCGTTGCATTGTTTGTAACAGTAACTGTTCCACAGTTATCAGTAGCTGTAGGATTTGTAAGAGATGTAACTTCACATTCCGCAGTTATATCAGTTAAAGTCGCCACATCTGGAATAGGATTAGTTACGTCAGTGAAAATAACATTTTGATTTTGGGTACTTGTATTTCCGTTAACATCTTCATAAGTCCAAGTAATAATTGTCCCTAGAGTCGTAATAGGAAGCGTTACATTGCTAGTCACTGTAACCGTTCCACAAGCATCAGTAGCAGTTGGAGGTGTTAAGCTAGTTACTTCACATTCTGAAGTAACATCAGTTAAAGTCGCTAAATCAGGTGTTGGACCAGAGTTATCAACAACATTAACAGTTGCTGAACAGGTATCAGTATTTCCATTACCATCATCAACGGTTAAGATTACAGTGTTACTCCCTAAATCTGCACATGTAAAAGCTGCTTTAGATAAATTTAAACCCATTGCGTCATTACCGCAAATAGTTGATCCATTATCAATATCACTTCCCAACAAAATAGCATTTCCACTAGCATCTAAGGTTAAAATAAAAGGTGTTGCAATACAAATTGCTGTTGGAGTTTCTAAACCGCCATCAGTAATTGACCAGCCATCAGAAGCTATCATATTAGCTCTAGCAGTTGTAGCGGCAACAGAACAGTATTTGCTATTACCACCATGGAAATCTACACCATTTTGCAGTGTTAAGTTATTCCAAGCGATTAGTATATTCTCATAATTTGAGGTTGAGAGTGTAACTGCATCAAACATTAATGACATATTGGTAACATTAGACACGTCCCAATCACTTAAATCTTGATCAAAAGAATTATTCCTCCTAAACATGCTATACATGCTAGTTACATTAGATACATCCCAACTGCTTATATCTTGATTAAAAGCGTTTGCTTCATAAAATGTACTTCCCATATTAGTTACATTAGACACATCCCAACTGCTTATATCTTGATTAAAAGCGTTTGCACCGACAAACATTAATGACATATTAGTTACATTAGACACATCCCAACCACTTATATCTTGATTAAAAGAGCTTGTAAATATAAACAAATTTGACATATTGGTAACATTAGAAACATCCCAATGCCCCATAGGACTATTGAAAATAGTAGCGTTTCTTATCATTTCACGCATAGATGTCACATTACTTAAATTGGGAGCGTCTAAAGGTATAATAGTATTAAATTGTAAATTACTACATCCATAAAAAGCTCTTTCCATAGAACTCCAAGCAATAGCTCCCCACTGATTAACTTCAAGAATTTTCTGTCTATCTCCAAAATTGTCAAAGTGAATTCTAGGAAAAGTGCCTTGAATTCTTATGGTGTAATTTCCAGCAATTCCAAAATCATGAGTAACATCACCAGTAATGCCAAATTGATCGAAAATACCATCGTTATCCCAATCTACATCATAGTTGTAGCCTCCTCCAGTAGTAGGAATTGTTATCGATGTTGCGTTTGATGTGCCAGGGTTATCTGTTTTCCAGGTGGTAATAAACTCGTTTTGGGCTGAAACGTTTGTAGAATTTCCAAGTATTACAACTATGAATGCAAAAAATAAGTAGATTTTTTTCATAAGTTTAATTCCATAAGTTGCTATTTCAAATCAAACCACTTACGATCTAACCATTGAAATTAGTATAATTTATTAATGCTATTAATCTGATATGAGGGAGACTACAAAATTAAGAGATTAGAATCTCTTGGATGAAAATATTCGTTTAAATGCAATTATTGACTTTGTATGAAAAGCAAATTCGTTAAACGACTATCTTATTGGACGAAAGGTTGTTAGGTGTTAAGTTGAATAGAACAAAACTTGAAGATTGACTTGCTTGATGCATTAATCATCATCATCATCATCATCATCATCATCATCATCATCATCATCATCATCATCTCGTTATCGTTTTGTGATAAATAATAACACTTTTTTCATGCTTCAAATTACCAAAAGCACTCGATGTTTCTTCTAAAATACTGTATGCTAGTTATCTAGTAAGATGACTTTTCAACGAATTTTCTGCTTTTAAAACAAATAAAATGGCGCTTCGACGGTTTTCTAATTGCTAATTAAAAGACAATTAATATATTAGCGCAACCCTCTACTTTTTTACAAACTGAATTTTAACGAAAACTATGTTAACCATGAAAAATTTTTACGTTACCCTACTATTCGGCTTATTAGTAAGCCACGTTATTTTTTCCCAAACCACCTTATATTCTGAGGATTTTACTGGACAAAACGGAAAAGGTATAATTGGAGCTGCTTTTGGCGGATCTAATACTGATTTATCAGGAGTTGACTGGACTATCGATGTCTCTTCAGCAAGTATTGGTGCCGACTTCTTTGGCGGTAATGAAGACTACTTTCGTGTCACTAGTGAAGCATTTGCTGCTAAAGATACTGATGGTAATGCTTTTTGGTTGTCGCCATCTTTCACTATTGCTGGCTACGTCAATGTTAGTTTGTCGTTAGATGCGTTTACATCAGGAAATAATGACGCTGCAGATCTCTTTGTAACTCAATATCGAATTGATGGAGGCACATGGATAACTGCTGCTACAAACGGTAATTTAAATGATGACTTTAACCTGGTGGTGAGTCAAACTGGACTTACTGGTAGCACATTAGAAATTAGAATTCAAGTTGATAACGATGCGGATAATGAAATTACAACATTTGATAATGTGTTAGTCGAGGGTGTGGTGCCAGCATGTTCTGGTATTACAGGCTTAACCATCAATAGCTCAACATCAAATACTGCTGACATTAGTTGGACAGCAGGTGGTACTGAAACAGGATGGGAAATTGTAGTTCAAGCTGCTGGTACAGGAACGCCTGCAGGTGCAGGAACTCCATTAACAACTAATGCATATATAGACGTTTCTCTAAGCGGATCTACAGCTTACGAAGTTTACGTAAGAGCAGATTGTTCAAATACTAGCGATGGCTTAAGTGCTTGGGCTGGACCACTTAATTTTACAACTCCATATTGTAGCTCTGGAACATCTTCTTATATTTTTACTGAAGAGTTTGATAGCCAAGGTAGTTGGACAGGTGACATCACAACATCTAATCAAAATGGGGACTGGGAAATCCCAGACAACTCAGGATCTGGTAGTACGGGACCAAATTCAGCCTTTAGTGGTTCTAATTTCATGAATTATGAAGCTTCTGGTTCAACAACAGCTACAGCTTCCGCAGTAAGTCCTGCAATCAACTTAAGTACGGCAAATGCTGCTGAATTATCATTCTATTTACACGCTTATGGCTCAGGCATGGGAACACTTAATGTTGGTGCCTCTACCTCTGTATCTGGACCGTTTACGACTTTATTTACACAAGCTGGTCAGTTACAAACAAGTAGTGGTGCTGCTTGGGAACTTGTTAATATTAGTTTAGGTGCCTATGTAGGTCAAACTATATATATAGAATTTAGCCACACAGGAACTGGTGCTTATCAAGGTGATATGTCCATTGACTTTTTAAGAGTTCAAACCTGTGTACTTCCAGGACCAGCAAACTATACATTTACTAGTGGTTCTTGGGACACTGATCCTAATGGGATCTCTACAACTATTGATAACATTATTATCGCTTCAGGTGATGCTACTATTGATACTAATACAGTTTGTAATTCGGTAACCGTAAATTCTGGAGCTGGCCTTACAGTCGATTCAGGTGTTATACTTGCAACTTCTAGTGATTTAACGCTTGAGTCAAGTTCAACTAGCTATTCAAGTTTAATATTAGATGGAACTGTTTCTGGAACATTAATATACGAGCGTCACGTAAATATAAATGGTTCTGGAATCACAGGAAGTAACGATTTAATATCTGCACCATTAACAGGTCAAGCATTTAACGATTTTGCGACTGCGAATCCTAATATTTTAAATAATGGAACCTTATATTTATTTGGTCCATATGATAAAGCTTCAGGAGAGTATATAACATACGCTGGAAGTGCCACAACGCCTTTAGACCCTGGTGTTGGTTACAGATCTGGAACTACCGATAACGGCACAGTAACGTTTACAGGTACGGCTAATAATGGTACAATAAGTGTTGACATTCAAAATTTTGGTCCTGTAAAGAAACAATGGAATCTTGTTGGTAACCCTTATCCATCTTACTTAAATGTTCAAGCCTTCTTAAACCATGATGTGGGTGGTGTTACTAACTTGGCTTTATTTGCGCCATTTTCTGCAGCTATCTATGGATATGATGGTATAGCTCAAGATGATTGGACAATTTACAACTTAGCTAATACAACAGCTTCAACAGTCATTGCACCTGGTCAAGGATTCTTTGTAAGTGCAAATGCTACTAGTGTCCCTCTTTATGATTTAGAATTTACTCCTGCTATGAGAAGAACTGGTACAAGTGATGATTTTATTGTTGGTCGTAATGCCGAATTGATATATGTAAAACTTAATGCTAGTACATCTAATAATTCATATACCACTGAAATTTACTTTAATAACAATTCTAGTCTTGGTTTCGATTTAGGATATGATGCTGAGCTCTATGGAACTGCGCCAGATTTCGCAATCTATTCGAATTTAGTTCAAGATAATAGTGATAAGGCAATTAACTTACAATCTTTAAACAGCTCTGATATAACAGAGGTAACAATCCCATTAGGTGTAAACGCTAATCAAGGTGAGCAATTAACGTTTAGTATTGCTGATATGACATTACCAACATCAGTTAATGTGTATCTTGATGATACTGTGGCTAACACCATAACATTGTTAAACAACTCAGATTATGTGATTTCGCCAACAACAGATTTATCTGGAACTGGACGTTTCTTTCTTAGAATTTCGGAAGATGCTTTATCAACTATAGACAATAGTCTTGATAACATAGATATCTTTACTTTAAAAGCTTCGGATGAACTTGTAATTAGAGGACAGTTATCGGATAACTCAATGTTAAATTTATATGACATTCAGGGACGCTTAGTATTAAGCACAAAACTTGATAATACGCTTTCACAAAACCGTATTGATGTTTCAAGTATTAACTCTGGAGTTTACATCGTTACTATTCAAAATAATAGTCAAGAGAAAACTAAAAAAGTCATTATTAACTAAACACTGCATATTTTAAATACAGAAAGCACACTTATTTTAAGTGTGCTTTTTTTATGAGCTACGGGTTAGCCTAAAGTTCTCTCTTTAATATATTGATTTGTTTATATGATAATCATGCTTGACTTTGTCATCTGTAAATCTGTAAGTAAATGTTCTTGATGGTCGTTTAAAACATTTTTAACACCAATTATATCAATAAGAAAAATCTTTTTTGTGTGACAAATCGTGTTCTGAATAACTTCATTTAATTTAAGCATAAAAAAAATGACTAAGATGTTGAAGCGAGAACTAGATTAACTTTCAGTAAATCTTAAAAGGGAAGTTGTACTACATTAAAAGTCAAACGCTATCGAGTTTGTAATATTTTTTTTAAGGAACTTCGCTTAAGAGCAAACTCTAGTATGTGACATAAAAAAAGTCTTGCATTTTCATACAAGACTTTTACTGTTGTAGCGAGAACGGGGCACGATCCCGTGACCTCTGAGTTATGAATCCAACGCTCTAACCAACTGAGCTACCTCGCCATAATTTCGGCTGCAAATATATAAACAAATTCTATGGCAACAAACATTAAATGTTTAAAATATTTTTTTACGGTTTAGTTTTATACTCAACAATTAATTGTATATATTGAGCCTCATAATAATTATACAAATGGAAGACAAAGTCAAGTTCGAAATGGAGTTTCCTATACATGCTTCTCCTCAGCTTTTATACCAATATATATCTACACCTTCAGGATTATCTGAATGGTTTTCTGATAACGTTAACTCAAGAGGTGAGATGTTCACTTTTATTTGGGACGACTCTGAAGAAACAGCTAAATTATTGACTAAAAAAAGTGGCGAACGTATCAAATTTAGATGGATCACTGACGACGACGAAGGCGATAGCTATTTCTTCGAAATTAGAATTCAAGTAGATGAAATCACAAAAGATGTATCTATCATAGTTACCGATTTTTCAGAAGAAGATGAAGTAGAAGAAGCTAAAATGCTTTGGGATAATCAAATTTCAGATTTAAAGCAAGTTTTAGGTTCAGCTTAAGTCTTCTAACTCATATAAGTTTTATATTTGTCTCGACCTTTTTATAAAAAGGATAATCGAGACTTTTTTTATGACAAATCTTAACGGCGAATTAATAGAAAATTCAAGTTTCATTACAAGTGAGAACAGAGGTTATAAGTATGGCGATGCTGTATTTGAAACCATAAAAGCGGTTCATGGTAAACTGCTATTTTGGGAAGATCATTACTTCAGACTCATGGCTTCAATGCGTATCATGCGCATGGAAATCCCAATGAACTTTACTATGGAATTCCTAGAAGCTGAACTTTTAAAGACGATTGAAGCAAATTCACTTTTAAAATCATCAGCAAGGATTCGATTAAATGTAGATAGAGGTGATGGAGGTAAATACCTTCCGAAGCAAAAAGGGATCAGTTATAATATTTCTGTGGAAGCTTTAGCATCAGATTTCTATTCGGTTGCAAAACAAGATACCTATACAGTAGATTTGTATAAAGACTTTTTTGTTGCTCCTGGATTGTTGTCTACACTAAAAACAAATAACAAGGCTATAAATGTATTAGGAAGCATTTATGCTGAAGAAAATGGTTGGGACAACTGTTTACTTCTAAATACCAATAAGAACGTTGTAGAAGCTCTAAATGGAAACCTGTTTATAGTTTCTGGTGAAACCATTAAAACACCTCCTTTAGAAGATGGCTGTTTAAAAGGCATCATGAGAAAGCAACTTATTGAAGTGATTATGAATTCTGGAGATTATACCATAGAAGAAGCATCCATTTCTCCTTTTGAACTTCAAAAAGCAGATGAATTGTTTTTAAGTAATGTGATCACAGGCATTCAGCCAATATTAAAATATCGCAAAAAGGAATTTGCAACGACTATTTCTGAAGATATTATAAGACGGTTGAATATTAAACTAAGAGTCTCTTAGTTATAACTCGGGTTTTCGGGAGCATTAGACCATAATTGATAATTACCGCCTAGTTCTATCATTTTTTCCTTCCAGAAAGAATCACAGCATTTTTCCATAAGCTCTTCTTTATAGATGTTCTCTGTAATAATCCATGAATTGGAAAGCAATTCGTTCTCTAGTTGTTGAGAATCCCATCCTGAATAACCAAGAAAGAAACGAATGTCAGAATTTGATAATTTGTTTTCTTCTAGTAATTTAAGAACAGCGTCAAAGTTTCCACCCCAAAATACACCATGCGAAATTTCAATACTGTCTGGTATCAATTCAGGTACTTGATGAATAAAATACAAATTGTCTTGTTCAACAGGTCCTCCATTAAAGACTTTAAAGTCAGCATGAGTTTCAGGTATTAAATCCTGAAGGGAATACTCTAAAGGTTTGTTTAATATAAAACCAATAGATCCTTGGCTGTTATAGTCAGCAAGAAGAATAACGGATCTATTAAAAGATAAATCACCAATTATAGATGGTTCTGCAATTAATAAATCACCTTTTTTGGGCTTTATGGTAATCATTATGTATGATTTATATACTAAATCTAAAACATATTTTTCTAAAAACCAATAAATTCTATAACTAAACTAAATACTTGATTTTAATCTTTTATTATAGAGAGCAGTAGATGTATAAATGAAAAAGCCCACTTTTATAAAAAAGTGGGCTTTTAAATCTATTTTAAATGATGCTTAGTTTACAGCACTACCTAAATCAGAACCAGCTTTAAACTTTACTACGTTTTTAGCTTTGATTTGTATCGTCTTACCAGTTTGAGGGTTTCTTCCTTCTCTTGCAGATCTTCTAGTCACTGACCAAGAACCGAATCCTACTAAAGAAACTCTGTTTCCTTTTTGTAAAGATCCTTCGATGTCAACTAATAATGAATCTAATGCTTTCTTAGCAGCTGCTTTAGTAATTCCAGCATTTTCTGCCATTCCATTGATTAAATCTGTTTTGTTCATAAAATTATATTTTAAATTATTAATAAATAGTTGGGTTAAACATTTTGTTAAATCCGTATACAAATTTATATGTAAAATCCATCTACGCAAGTAATAGCAAGGGAAATACAGCTTTTTGTTGATAACTTATCCAATTTGTTAATAAAGGGTGTGCATTTTATCGGATTTTTTGTAATATCAATGGCAATAAGGGTTTACAGCAGTTTTGCGTTTTCTTCAAAATGATATCCATTTAATAAAGATTTTACATCCATTTTTCGTTTCCCTGGAAGTTGAATTTCTTGGATTTTTATAAACCCATCATTTACAGCAACCTTAAGTTCATTTTTGTCTCTAACGAGTGTTCCAATTTCCAAATGATGCGTTTCAGTTTCCATTTCAACCTTAAAAATCTTGACACTTAGAGTTTCATTTCCATTATTAAGGAATGACCAAGCCGATGGAAAAGGATTTAAACCTCTAATCTTATTATAGACATCTTTAATAGGTAAGGTCCAATCAATTTTACAATTGTCCTTATTAAGCTTATATGCAGTTTTTAAATCTTCGGTTTTTGGTTGAATCGTCGTTTCTACAGAATCATCTTCTATGAGCTTTACAGTTTTTAATACGAGCGCACTACCAATATCCATAAGTTTATCATGGAGCGTTCCAACAGTTTCGTCAACTTCAATGGCAATCTCATCTTGAAGGATCATTGCTCCTGTATCAATCTTCTCATCTATAAAGAAGGTGGTTACCCCTGTTTTGGTTTCTCCATTTATAATAGCCCAATGAATAGGTGCTGCTCCTCTGTAGTTTGGCAATAGCGATGCATGAAGGTTAAACGTTCCATGTTTTGGCATACTCCAAACAACTTCAGGTAACATTCTAAACGCCACAATGATTTGTAAGTTGGCATCCAAAGCTTTTAATTCTTCTAAAAAGGATTCAGCTTTTAGATTGGTAGGTTGCAAAATAGTTAGACCTTCAGATTGCGCATACTTTTTTACAGCAGATTCATTTAGTTTTCTACCACGACCTGCAGGTTTGTCTGGAGCCGTAATAACTCCAACGATATTATATTTAGCATCAACTAAGGTTTTTAATGTGGCCACAGCAAAATCTGGTGTGCCCATAAATACAATTCTTATAGTTTCGTTGCTCATAGTTATTTTAATTTATAGGTATTTGAGGGTGTGGTTTCTATAATTTGATGTTCTAATAAAAGTTTTAAAACTTCAAATATGTCAGTGTCTTTATATGGTAACTGCTCAACAAGCTGTCTTGAATTATAATTCTGATGCGTTAATATTGAAAGGATGTGGTTCTGAATGGTTTTTAAATCAGCAGAATTTGTAGGTTCTGAATTCGATAAGCATACCGAACATGTACCACAAGTCTCCACAGAGTCTTCTCCAAAGTAATGTAGCAACTGTAATTGCTTACAAACAGAATCATTTTCAATATAGCTTAATACCGCATTTACTTGTAGCCTTTTTAATTCGTGTTGTTGCTCTACAATAGTGACGATTCTATTAATGGTTTTGTCGTCTTCTCTAGGTTGTAATAATACAATTTCAGAATCTGTATTGGAGAAATTAAATTCGACCACACCATCTTTGTCTAATTGTTGTAAAACAGCAATGATTTGTTTTTCTGTTGTTGACGTTTTGGTTGCAATAAGCGACAAGTTAATGGCAAGCGAATGTTCAAAAATGCCACCATAAGTTCTCAGTATGGACTTAACAATTAGTTCAACATGTTTATGACGTTCTAAATAAGCGAATAGAGAAGCATTACTGATAATGAATTGTAATGTCGTTTTATAGTTAAACTGTTGTGCTAATTTAATGATGCTGTTTCTATCTAAAATTTGAAGTGTATTGAATGTTTGTGTTGTTTTTAAATCGTAAGTTTTACAAAAGGTGCTAAAGTTAAATTGATGCGATGAGAGCTCACCTTCACCATAAGAGATTTGAAAATAGTTACAGAGTTTTCTGTAGACTAGTTTTATGAAATCTATAGATGGTAATGTTTTTATAAATTGGTTTTTAAGACGTTGTTCATCAGATTTATTAGTTAATAAAATAGCAAACGCATTTTCATCATTTCTGCCAGCACGACCAGCTTCTTGATAATAACTTTCAAGACTTTCGGGTAAATTAATATGAAATACGGTTTTTACATTAGGTTTATCAATTCCCATACCAAAAGCTGTCGTAGCAACCATAATTTCTTTTTGGTCGTTCATCCATTGGTCGAGACGTTTTTGTTTATCCTTCGTTGGAATACCTCCATGAAAAAATGTAGAACTAAATCCTAGCTTTTCTAACTGTTCATGAATTTCAATGGTTAGCTTTCTACTTCTTACATATATAATTGAAGCTCCTCTGTGTTCTTTTAAAAGACGTTCTAGGTCATAAAGCTTGTCTTCACTGTAAATTACATTGTAGGCAATATTTGGTCTGCTAAAAGAAGCTTTAAATATTTTGGGTGCAATAAAATCTAATTCAGCTATAGTTTCTTCAATTACTTTAGGCTTAGCCGTTGCTGTTAAAGCAATAACATTTACACTAGGATGCAATTCTCTTAAAACTGTAATGTTTTTATATGCAGGTCTGAAATCATTTCCCCATTGACTAATGCAATGGGCTTCATCAACAGCAATGAGGTTGACATTCATTTGATGAATGCGATGTTGAACGATATCTTGTTGCAAACGTTCAGGAGATAGGTATAAAAACTTATAGTTGCCATAAATGCAATTGTCTAATAAGGTATCAAGCTCATTATAACTAATTCCGCTAGTAATAGCCATAGCTTTAATCCCTTTGTCTTTAAGGTTTTTGACTTGATCTTTCATTAAAGCAACAAGAGGAGATACTACAATACAAATACCTTCTTTGATTAATGCTGGAATTTGAAAACAAATTGATTTCCCACCACCTGTTGGTAATAAAACAAAGGTGTCTTCATTATCTAAAACGGCATTGATAATATCTTCTTGAAGTGGCCTAAAAGAGGTGTGATTCCAATAGCGCTCAAGTATGTTTATAGGATGTGACACACTACAAATTTAAAGCATCTATAATGAAATCTGCACGTTTTTCAATACTATCAAAAGGCACGTCAATAAGTTCATAACCAAAACGTTCGTAAGTACTTAATAAGGCATCATGAATTTGAACAGCTTGATCAAAGTTTTCATAACGTTCGCTATCACTCACAAAAATCTCCTGCCAAGGCGCTAATACGAATATCTTATTATACACATGCTTGTTACAAATCTCGTCAAACACCTTTGGATAGTCACTTTTTGCATAGTCCATATAGGCTACAACATCTGGCAAACCTCTATCTAAAAAGATAAGATTCTCATCAATAGATTCAGCTTCAATAAATTGTTTTGTTCTTGCCTCTAAGAGTAATTCACTAAAGAGTAGTGGTTTCGTTAAAAAAAGTTGATCTACACCATCTTTTCTTGCATCAAGGGTAACTTGTCTTGAGATTTCTTCAAAACAAGTATACTCACGTTTTATGAGTTCGTTTATAATAGAAGATTTACCTGTTCCTGGTCCACCAGTAATGACTATTTTGCGTGTATTCAATTTAGCAAGGTTTTGGTTGTAAAATTAACAATTAATTATGCAAAGCAAAATGTAAGTAAAACGTATATTTGCTTCCGAAGAAGAAAAGTTATGAGTACAGACAAAAAAACAGAAGAATTTTACAACAATTTAAGAAGTCAGCTATTTGAAACAACGAGTTGGCCTTCAGAATATTTGTACAAATTTATTGTTCCAACAGATCAAAGTAAAATAAATCAAATTGAAGATTTATTCAATAACCTTGGCGCAGTTATAACGACAAAGGAATCTGGTAAAGGAACATATACAAGTGTTTCTATAAATGTAGATATGAAAGATCCTGATGCTGTGATAACAAAATATAAGGAAGTTGCAGAAAAAGTAGAGGGTGTTATTTCCTTATAAATTTCAGATAAATAACTATTTTTTTGTATTTTGCATCCATGCAGAAGAACTTCATGCAGCATTTATAAATACTACACAAAAATTACATGTTAATAGACGATATAGAGTATAACACAGAGCGTGAGCATTTGATTATTCCAGAATACGGAAGACATCTTCAAAAAATGGTTAATTACGCTAAAGAATTACCAACAAAAGAGGAAAGAAATAAGGTAGCAAAATCCATTATTAATGTGATGGGTAATATGCAACCACATTTACGTGATGTGCCTGATTTTCAACATAAGCTTTGGGATCAGCTTTTTATTATTGCAAATTTTGAATTAGATGTGGATTCTCCATATCCAACGACTTCTCAAGAGGAGTTGAATGAAAAGCCAGAACCTTTAAAATACCCGCAAAATTTTCCTAAATATCGTTTCTACGGAAACAATATTAAAACGATGATTGATGTAGCAAATACTTGGGAAGAAGGCGAATTAAAAGAAGCTTTATTATTCACTATTGCTAACCATATGAAAAAATGTTTCCTTAATTGGAACAAAGACACAGTAGAAGATTATGTGATTTTTAATCATTTATTTGAGTTGTCAGATGGTAAAATTGATTTAAAAGAAAGTGAAGAAGAACTTGCAGATGCTACGAGCTTGTTAAAAAATAAAAAGAAATACTCAACCAGTAATTCTAACCCTAAGAAATCACATCACAAGAAGAGTAATTCTAACCGAAGTAGAAAACGTTACTAATAGGTAGTTCATGTCAACATTCATTATTGAAGGCGGTCACCAGCTAAGAGGTAAAATTCAACCTCAAGGTGCGAAAAACGAAGCTTTACAAATTTTATGTGCAGTACTCTTAACTGCAGAAGAAGTTAAGATTGATAATATTCCAGATATTATTGATGTCAATAAATTGATTGCTTTATTAAAAAAATTAGGTGTAAAAGTTAAACATCTCGGCAAAGGGTCTTATTCTTTTAAAGCCGATGAGGTAAACTTAAAATACCTAGAATCTGAAGAATTTAAAGAAGACGGAAAAGGATTAAGAGGGTCGATTATGATTGTTGGTCCTTTATTAGGACGTTTTGGTAAAGGATACATTCCGAAGCCAGGAGGAGACAAGATTGGTCGTCGTCGTTTAGATACTCACTTTGAAGGCTTCATAAATCTAGGAGCAAAATTTAGATACAATAAAGAAGATTTGTTTTATGGTGTCGAAGCAAAAAAATTAAAAGGAACTTATATGCTTCTTGACGAAGCGTCGGTTACTGGTACAGCTAATATTGTTATGGCAGCTGTTTTTGCTGAAGGAACAACGACAATCTATAATGCAGCTTGTGAACCATATTTACAACAGCTTTGTAAAATGCTCAATAGAATGGGAGCAAAGATTAGTGGTGTAGGTTCTAATATGTTAATTATTGAAGGTGTTGAAGAGTTAGGAGGAACAGAACATAGAATGCTTCCTGATATGATCGAAATTGGAAGTTGGATTGGTTTAGCAGCAATGACTAAAAGTGAACTGACAATCACTAACGTAAGTTGGGACGATTTAGGCCAGATACCAACCGTATTTAGAAAAATAGGAATTAATATCGAACGTCAAGGTGATGATATTCATATTCCAGCACATATTAATGGTTACGAGGTACAAAGTTATATTGACGGTTCAATCTTAACTGTTTCAGATGCACCATGGCCAGGATTTACTCCAGATTTGTTAAGTATTATCCTTACTGTATTAACCCAAGCAAGAGGAAGTGCTATCGTACATCAAAAGATGTTTGAAAGTCGTTTATTCTTTGTAGATAAGTTAATTGATATGGGAGCAAAGATTATTCTTTGTGATCCGCATAGAGCTACAGTTATCGGACATGACTTTAAATCGACTTTGAAAGCAACAACAATGACCTCTCCAGATATTAGAGCAGGAGTATCCTTACTTATTGCAGCATTATCGGCAAAAGGAACATCAACGATTCACAACATCGAACAAATTGATCGTGGTTATGAAAATATAGATGAACGTTTACGTGCGATAGGAGCTAAAATTACGAGAGTAAAAGGTAATTAATACCTTATACACATATAAAAAAAAGCCTCGAATCATCGAGGCTTTTTTTTATTGTAATTTTTATGCTTGTCCAAATTTTTTAGCAACTTCCTTTGTGTCCGTTTTAATTGAGTTTTAGATGGTTACTAAAATTAATTAAAACTGAAACTGAAAGGATTAAAAGACTATTAATCTTGTATTAGTTTAAGGCGTCTTTGTACATTTTTAAGCAACGTTCTCTAGCAATCTTATGATCAACCATTGGCTGAGGATATGTGAGTTCTTGATAATCTGGAACCCATTTTTTTATATAGTCATGGTTTTTATCAAACTTCTGTATCTGTGATGTCGGATTAAAAATTCTAAAATATGGAGTGGCATCAACACCTGAACCAGCAACCCATTGCCAGTTTCCAATATTGCTTGACATATCATAGTCATGTAGCTTTTCGGCAAAGTATGCTTCTCCCCAACGCCAATCAATTAGTAGGTGTTTGCATAAAAAACTACCTACAAGCATACGAACGCGATTATGCATAAATCCGGTTTCATTAAGCTCACGCATGCCTGCATCAACTAAAGGGTAACCAGTTTTACCTTCACACCATTTATAAAATTCATCTTCGTTATTACGCCATTCTATTCTATCATATTTTGATTTGAATGAATCTTTTGCAGTATGTGGAAAGTGCCATAATATTTGCATGAAAAACTCTCTCCAAATTAATTCTTGCCAAAAAATCTCATTGTCTTCTGCAATTGCTTTTTGTACCATTTTCCGAATACTAACTGTCCCAAATCGAAGATGAGGTCCTAGTCGTGATGTAGAGTCTTTTGCAGGAAAGTTTCTAGTCTCTTCATAGGCTTGAATAAGCGAAGGTGTTACTACATACTGAGCAATTTTTTGAATTGATGTTTTAAATCCTAAATCTGTAAGGCTCAAGTTTGGCAATTCTGAGTTTTTGATAAGATTACTAAAGAGTGATTCAGTATCATAAATGTCTAATTCTTGAGATTTAAATTGTGCTTTCCAAACTCTCATATATGGTGTATACACCATATAAGGTTTACCATCTTTTTTTACGACCTCATCTTTTTCAAAAATCACTTGATCTTTGAAGGTTTTGAATTCAATCTCGTGCTTTGATAAAAAGTCACTTAATTCAGAGTCTCTCTTCTTTGCATAAGGTTCGTAATCGTGATTGGTAAAAACGGATTTGATATCATACGTTTCAATTAATTGCTTGAAGATTTCTATTGGTTTGCTATGGAACATAGCAAGATTACTTTGATATTCTTTTTGAAGCGTTGTGCTCATGGTCTGCAAAGTGCCATGAATAAAAGTAACTCTTGCATCATCTTCAGGAAGTTTATCTAGTATTTCAGTATCAAAAATGAAGATAGGTAATACAGGATAATCACTGGATAGCGCTTTATAAAACCCAACATTATCATCTAAGCGTAAATCGCGTCTAAACCAAAAAATATTTAGTGGTTGTTTCATAAAAATACTATAGATTTAATTGCTGTAGGTTCCGTATAATTCTTCCAATTTATTGGTGCGATAATTGAAAATTTCTTCCAATTTAGGTTTTACTAAAATAGGGTGAACGAGTTGGCCTAAAATTCCAAAGGGCACTTTGTAATCAATAATATCTTCCATCTCAACGCCATTATCAATTTCTTTAATAAAATGCTTATGATGCCATAAGGAATATGGTCCAAAGCGTTGTTCATCAACAAAGTATTTTTTGTCTACACTATGTGTTATTTCAGTAACCCATTTGGTTTTTATACCCAAAATAGGAGTTACAATATACTGGATGATTTGTCCTGCAAACATAGGTCTGTCTGCTCCAGATAGAATATTGAATCCCATATATTCTGGAGTAATTGTTTTAAGGTTTCTTGGGTTTGATAAAAAGTCCCAAGCTGTATCCAGAGATATAGGCAAGTTTTGCTTTTTATGGAATCTGTAGATTTTCATGTGGTTCTATTTATTATTCTCAGCGGTCACATGCTGTGCGCTGTTATTGATTATTTTAAGAGATACACCTTAATGGATTCTTAATTATAAAGTGAAATGTATAAATTGAGTGATGTGGCAATGCATAACCAAATGACATAAGGCAGTATTAAAATAGATTTTCCTTTTAAGTCTTTAGCATACGTAAATAGAAATGCAGTAACGATAATCGTTAGTAAAACGATATCTATAAGAGCGAAATCAATTAATTTCTGATTAAAAAACAGAAGGTTCCAACTTACATTTAGAATGAACTGTATGACAAATAGTGTTCTGACTTTATTAGTGAATCGCACTAAATACAGAAATGCCATATATGCCGAAAAGCAAATCATAATTGTTGTCCATGCAGTTCCAAAAACCCAGCCATCAGGTGTCCAAGGTGCTTTTTCTAACTGAGAATACCAGTCGCCTTGAGGACCTTCAGCCATTAGCCAAGTGCCAATGCCTAGTGCACCGAAATTAATGATTAAGAATACAATAAATGGTTTTAAAAACTTCATTGTTCTTGGTTTTGTAATTGTTCTATTTGCCTTTGAATTTTATCAGCTTCAGCATATTTCTTATCACTTTCAGTTCTATCTGTAGTTGATAAAGTGTGCCATTCTTTCATTAGCTTTTCATATTTTTTTTGAAGCTTATCAACTTCAGACGTTTTTTTGAATAATCCGAACATATGCTATTTATTTTAAGTGTTTTGTGATTTTTGAACTCGTTGGTGAAGTGATTGAATAATAATAATCAATAAATTCGCCTTGAGGGTCAACTAAATATTTCTGAAAATTCCATTTTACTTTTGAATTAGATTTTCCGTTTAATTGCTTTTGGGTTAACCAAGTATACAAAGGATGTTGGTTACTGCCTTTTACATCTATTTTTTCAGAGATAGGGAAAGTAACGCCATAATTAATCTCACAAAATGATTCAATGTCTTCAGCACTACCTGGTTCTTGTTTTCCAAACTGATTGCAAGGAACACCTATGATAACTAATTTGTCCTTATAGGTGTCACTTAGTTCTTGTAAACCTTTATATTGCGGTGTAAATCCACATTTTGAAGCCACATTAACAAAAAGTATGTATTTGTATTTAAAATCTGAAAGGTGCAATGGTTTCCCATTAAGGCCATTAATTTTGATGTCGTAAATGGAAGTTTTGTTCATTTTATTTGTTGGTTTTGAGAATAATGTGACCATAAAAATTTTAAATGGATTCATATTATATCTTGAAAGTTACAATTCCGCAATCCATTTCAAAAATTTGCCCTGATATTGAACTAGATTTTTCAGATAATAAAAATTCTGCCATTCCTGCGACATCTTGAGGCTGCAAGAATTTCTTCATTGGATGACGCTCTGTAATGTTTGCAATCATTTTATCATTACGTAATAATTTTGACGCTAGGTCTGTGTTAGTAACAGTAGGAGCAATGGCATTGATTCTCAAAGTGGTTGCTAATTCAGCTCCTAACGATTTTACTAAACCTTCAACACCAGATTTTGCCGCTGCAACACTAGCATGAAATGGCATTCCTAATTTGGCTGCTACTGTACTAAATAATACAACAGATGGATTGTCACCATTTTTAATAACATTCAAATACTTCTGAATTGCTTTTACTGCTCCAATGACATTGATTTCGTAATCAGCTCTAAACTCATCCAAACTTAAACGAGTTATTGGTTTAAGGTTTATACTTCCTGGGCAATAAACTAATCCATCAGCAAATTCTATATCTGGCAATTCATCTTTAAGGATGTCACAATCGTAATGAAGTAGGTTGTGATGTGCGAGTTCGGGCTTTGATCTACTAATATTTATGACCTTATGATTTTCAAGTAAAGTGGAAACTATAGCGTTTCCAATACCTCGACTACCACCAATAACTATGAATGTTTTCATTTCAATTTATTATTTTAAAAGAGCGCAACATAACTAGGCCAAACCGTTTTCTGATACGCTCATTGTACATTTCTAGGTTAAGTTTATGCAGTTAATGGAGTGCCTTTTAATCGCTTTTCAACTTTTCTTTTGATAAGGGTTAAACGCTTCATAATATCCATAACTTTTTGATCTTTATGTTCTTTATAGATTTGATTTAAATCTAATATTAATTGTTTTGCTTCACGAGAAATTTTAACACGATCGCTTGTTGACAGCGACTTCATTTTTCTCTGCTCAAATTCTAAGGCTCTATTAATTACTTCCATCATCTTAATTATTTATATAGTTCTGTAATTCTGATATTTTTTCTGATTTATTAAACTGTCCACCATAATACGATGTAACAGTTGTTGATGTATCATCTTTAATTCCTCTTGAAGACACACATAAATGTTTAGCATCAATAATAACGGCTACATCATCAGTTTCTAAAATGGATTTCAATTCTTCCGCAATCTGATTTGTTAAACGTTCTTGTACCTGTGGACGTTTAGCATAATATTGTACAATTCTATTTAGCTTTGATAATCCAATTACTTTTCCAGATGAAATGTATGCTACATGAGCTTTACCAATAATTGGTACAAAATGATGTTCACAGTTGGAGTAGAAGGTGATATTTTTTTCTACCAACATTTGATTGTATTGATACTTGTTATCAAACAACGCTACTTTAGGTTTGTTAGCTGGATTTAAACCAGAAAATATCTCGTCGATGTACATTTTGGCAACCCGTTTTGGTGTGCCTTGAAGTGAATCATCTGTGAGATCTAATCCCATAACGTCCATGATTTCTTCAAATAAAATAGCTATACGCTGTTTCTTTTCGTCATCATTTAATTTAAAAGCATCTGCTTTCATGGGTGTTTCTAGACCAGTGTATAGATGGTCATCGCCAATTTCGGAAGTTGAAAAGCCATTTAATTTATGGCCATTTCTTTTGAGATTTAAAGTGTTTGTACTCATTTAAAGTCTTTTTAGTGTGCTGTCCTAAGGAACTCATCTCCTTAGTCAAAGCACGTTATCGTTTTGATATCGAGTTTTGGGTTATTTGTTTTTGTCTGGAACATTTAAATCTACCCTCTGAAAATGTTCGTAATTTTTCATGTTTTGTTTTACGTCCTTGAACTCGTTTGCGCCACATTCTGAAACTTTTTGGTTTCATCTCTTTTCGCATGAATTCAATTACTTCTTGTTCTTTTAAACCAAATTGAAATTCTATTGCTTCAAATGTGGTTCTGTCTTCCCAAGCCATTTCTATAATTCTATCTGTCGCAATTGTATCCAATTCCATACTAAAACTGAAAATTAAATCGTTCGTCGTACTTTACTTTCGCATCTAATAACTTATTTAAAAAGGGTTTATTCTCTTTAAACGGCATATTGTTTTTAAAATGAATAAATTTTCCTTGAGCATGTATGCTTGTTCCATTCGTTTTATAAATTACCAATTGGTAATAAGGAATTACCCAAATGAAATTTTTCAGTCCTTTATTGATGTAAACAAGAATGCCATCGGATCGCATTTCAATATTTGAATAATTAATATCTGAAATTAGATTAAGATATTGTTTCATATTCGGACTAGTTTCTTCAATAATCATGCGTTTTGAACCAACACCACCCATTTTAATAGATTCAATGAAAGAATAAGACTTGCCTATCAAATCATTGATCATTTGTTTGTGTTCTTTATTTGGATGTGTAGAATCTAAAATCAATCTGTTGAAACCTTTAATACTCAAATTTACAAAATGTTTATACTTTTCTACATATGTTTAAACAAAAATTTAACATAACGCTATAGGTTTTACTAATAACACATTTAAGTGTTTGTTTTTCAGGGTGTTAATTTGTAAATTTCGCTCCTCTTAATGTGTGTTTTTTAAGAATTCTAAGACTTTCCTCTTTTACTTTTTTGTTTTTGCGAAGATTCCATAATATATCTGTAGCCCTTTTACGGGTTTCGTTCATATCTACTATTGGATATGGATAATCCTTTCCCAAATGAAAGCCATAAAACTGTTGCTCCATCTCTGTCATTAAGTATGGTTCATGTGCAAAAGGAATATCAAGATCTCTTAATTCTGGGACCCATTTTTTTATAAATAAGGCATCCGGATCATGTTCTAAGCTATTTTTTATAGGATTATAAATCCTTAACATGTTTGTTCCTGTTTCACCAGCTTGCATTTGTAATTGTGGGAAATGTATGCCTGGCTCAAAATCTAAAAACATCTGTGATAAATGTTGTGATGCAGCTTGCCATGGTTGCCATAAATTGTGTGTAAAAAAGGATACAACTAAAGCACGCATTCTGAAATTCAAATACCCTGTTTCGTTTAAGCAGCGCATGCAAGCATCAATTAAAGGATAGCCAGTTTGTCCTGTTTCCCAAACAATCTGATAGTGTTTTGAAATTTCTTTCTTCAACTTTTGAAACCCTTTATTCACACTCTCTTGTTGCATGGTATGTTCCATTTCAAACTTTTGAATAAAATGAGCCTGCCATCGTAATCGAGACATAAACGCTTCTAATGCTTTTTTGTTATGAGCAGTTTTTTTGAGAAAAAAGGCTTTTCGGTAGACTTCTCTAATTGATAAGTTTCCCCAAGCTATATATGGTGATATTCTGCTGCATCCTGTTCTTGCTAACTCTGGTTTCGAGATGTGAGTCATGTAGTTAACATAACGTTTGTTAAGAAAGGAGTCTAAATACTTTGTTCCCATTGTACGTCCGCCTTTTTGAAATAAGGTGTCTTTAGGAGTTTCTAGTGATGGAATAGTTAATAGTTCTTCTAATACATCTATTTCTTGAATGTTTAGTAATTGATTTTCTGATGGAGAGAAAGATAATGGTTCGGTTTCAAAATAGGCATTACACATTTTAGTCCATTTTTCACGATCTTTTAAACCACGTTGCACACCATTATTTATGGTTTCATGCCAAGAAATCAAATTGTTTTTACAGAACCGTTTAAATGATTTATCTCTATTATAAGTCACAAGAATTCCAGTTTCTTGATGAGAATAAATATCTCTAATCGTATATAACTCCATTAATTGGTTTATTGCTGAAATAATATCCGCTTCAACAGTAAATACCTTTGAATTGTATGGCTCAAGACGCTGATTTAAATCGATAATGGATTCTTTAATGAAATTCCAATGACGCTCACTATAATGCTTATCTTCTATGAGCATTTTTTCAAATGCATAAAGTAGGAGTGTGCGTTCTCCCGAAGCTATAGCTTTAAATATCGCCTCATTATCTTCTAATCGAAGATCACGTTTCAACCAAACGACATTTATTTTTGGAGCGTTAGTACTCATCTTGATGTTCTATTATATGTTGTGCTTTTTCTTTTATATTTTGAAGATCTTGTTTATTCATTTTATCTAGTAGACTGTACATCATTCCCATTCTGAAATTGTTTCCTAGTTGTTCTCGTTTTTCATCTAAAAAATTCCAATACAGACTATTAAACGGACAAGCATCATCTCCAATTTTTTTACTCTTGTTATAGTGACAATCACCACAGTAATTACTCATTTTGTTAATGTATGATCCTGAAGATACATAAGGTTTGGTTGCAATCTTTCCGCCATCTGCAAACTGACTCATTCCTCTTGTGTTTGTAATTTGAACCCATTCAATCGCATCTACATAAACGCCCAAATACCATTCGTCAACTTCGTCTGGATGTGTTTGAGTTAATAACGCATAATTTCCAGTAATCATTAATCGCTGAATATGATGAGCATATCCATTATCTAATGAATTAGTGATGGCATGTTTGAGACAATTCATTTTCGTATTACCAGTCCAAAAGAATTTGGGAAGCTTATTGTGATTATCCAATTCATTCTTTGCTTTGTATTCTGGCATAAATGCCCAATACATGCCTCTCATATATTCTCGCCAACCAATAATTTGCCTAATAAATCCTTCGACCTGAGATATATTAATATCGTCGCCATGTTTTCTGTAATAATTGATAACTGACGTTACAATATCCTTTGGTGAAATTAATTTCAAGTTCATCGCAAATGATAATCTTGAATGGAAGAGATAGTTCTCTTTCGTATGCATAGCATCTTGGTAAGTTCCAAAATGTATTAATAATTCTTCACAGAAATATTTTAGTTGCTCAATGGCTTGAGCTCTTGTTATTGGATAAGAAAAGGTTTTGGTTTCAAACCGTCCTATAGTTTCAATATTTACTTTTTCAAGATCTTTTCTAACCTTAGAAATATCATTTTTGAATGCTTTGAAATCAGGTATTTCAACATCACCTTTCCATTTGTTTCTATTGCTTTTATCGTAATTCCATTTGCCACCTTCCGGTTGTCCTGCAATCATTAAAATATCGTGTTTCTTGCGCATATCTCTATAGAAGTTTTCCATGAGATATTGCTTTTTCCCTTTAAAGAAGGTCGATAAATCATTACGATTTGTATAAAAATGTTCTGCAGAAACAACCTTTGAAGAAATGTCTATCGAATCGCAAAATGAATTCAATTGGTCATCTAAGCGATATTCATCAGGATACATGAATTCAAAGTGTTCAACTTTGTGTTCTTTTATTAATTCTGAAAGATTACTTGTTAAAGACTGTGTGTTGTTTGTATCATTAATTTTTATATATGTTAACTGATGGCCTTGAGCCTCTAAATCTTGAGCAAATTGACGCATAGCAGCGAAAAAACCAATCACTTTCTGAATATGATGCTTCACATAGTCTGTTTCTTGACGCATTTCAAATAAACAAAACAAAGTGTCATCATTTACCTCTTTAAACCAAGAGTGTTTTATATTGAGCTGATCACCTAAAACAAGTTTGAGTGTTTTCATCTAAAAAAGAGTGTCTTGTATCCAGAGTTTTTGAAACTTGCCATTAGTATCATAACGTTCGGCTTGGAGGTTAGTATTAAATTTTCTATCTCTTGGGTCATTACCAACGCCAGCAACATACATCCAGTTTCCATAGTTGCTATGCACATCATAATCAATGAGCATTGTTTCAAAATAAGCAGCACCAATTCGCCAATCTAATAGCATGTCTTTGGCAAGAAATGAAGCCACATTTTGTCTACCTCTATTGCTCATCCAGCCTGTTTTTTTGAGTTCAATCATATTGGCATTTACAAATGAAGATTTCGTTTCTCCATTAATCCATTTTCGGATTTGGTGTTCATCAGTTTTCCATTCGTAGACTTTGTCTAGAATTCCTCCAACTTTGAAAATTTTGTTTTGATGTTTTAATGAGGTGTATTTGAAATAATCTCTCCAGATCAATTCGAATATGAGCCAATAAGTAGAGTCGTTTTTGTAGTATTCTTTTTCAAATTGTTTGACTTGCCAATAAATTGTTCTTGCCGAAATACTTCCATTAGCTAGCCATGGTGAAAACTTAGAGCTAAAATCGGTTCCTATTAATCCATTTCTAGTTTTCTTATATAACCTTAATTTTTTAGTTTCAAAAAAATAATCGTTTAATCGTTCTAAAGCAATTGTTTCACCACCTTTAAAAGGAAATGCCGAGTTTGGGTGTGTTTCAAAGGACTCAAAACCAAAATATTCAAGTGAAGGAATTAAAGTCGTATTAATGATGTTGTCAATTTTTTCTACGGATTCACTTTCTATTAAATGCCTTATCGTACTATCTTTTTCAACCTTTTTTCTGAAATTAGTAAATACTTGTGGAATCTCTGAAAAGGACATATTTATATCATCAGGATGATATAGAAGTTGGTCGTAGGATTGGTTTATAATCACCTCGTTAGGTAGTGATTCTTTTAGATCATTTAAATCTTGTACTTCTTCACTTGTCCATTCTCTTTGAAGGTATATGGGCTTTATATTAAATGTTTCAACCAATTCTTTAATAAGGATTTCAAGAGATTTAACCGAAACAAATAATTCTATGTTTAAAGCTTTGAGATTTGCTTTTAAATCTATAATGGTTTCAATTAAGAATTGAGTTCTAAATTTTTCAGTTTTTTTGAATCCTAAGTCTGATATTTCGAAATGCTTTGGGTTAAAACAATAACACGCAATTACTGATTTATGATTACTAATAGCAGTGTTCAAAACGGTATTATCTTGAACTCTCAAGTCGTTCCTAAACCATACAAGCGCTATGTCTTTTTGTGTCGTCTGCATTTTTCACTACAATATTTTACATTGTCCCAATTATTTTTCCATTTTTTACGCCAACTAAAAGGTAAACCACAAGTTAGACAGGTCTTTTCTGGCAAGTTTTGTTTTTTGTGATTAGACATCTACAAGTTTGTTTATCATTCCTTTAAAAATAAATCCATGAAAAGGTAAAACACTGTACCAATATAATCTGCCCCAAAGTCCACGTGGTCTAAAAGTCGCAGTTTGTTTAAGTAATCCATCTTCTATTTTAAACTCTAGCCAAGCTTCACCAGGAAGACGCATTTCAGCATATAGAAGTAGTTTTTGTTGCTTTTTATCTGCATAAATGACACGCCAAAAATCCAAAGCATCTCCAACTTCTAAATTGGTAGGACTTGTTCGTCCTCGACGTAAACCAATACCACCAACAAGTTTATCTATATAGCCTCTAATTTTCCATAGGAATGTACCGTAGTACCATCCATTTTTTCCGCCAATGCTCCATATTTTATTAATGGTTTTATCCGTGTCTATGACTTTACGTTCTTTATAATCTTTGAAGCATCCAAATTTTGGGACATTGATATATTTATGAAGATTGTTGCGAAGCCTTCCGCTGCTTATCATGGAATCTTTCCAGCTAGACACAATACTATTTTGTTCAATTTTTTCGAATGCCAATTCAACAGCTTGCTTGTAAGTTAATGGATTCACTTTGAGTAAATCATTAATATTACTTGGTTTACCTATAATTTGAACTCCCATACTATCTACTAAAGCGGTAGCGAGCTTATATGATGTTGATGTTACAAAGTAAAGCCAGTATGAAGATAATTTTGGTGTCATTACAGGAACGGTCAAAATGTAACGTTTTAGTCCTCTAACCTCTGCAAACTGAAGTAACATTTGCTTATACGTTAAAACTTCAGAACCAAAAACATCAAATGATTGGTTATACAAATCTTCTCGTCCAGCACTTCTATGAAGAAATGTCAAAACATCACGAACAGATAAAGGCTGGGTCCTTGTATTTAGCCATTTTGGAGCAATCATAAATGGTAGCTTTTCAACGATATCTCTAATGATTTCAAATGACGAGCTTCCAGAGCCTACAATAATTCCAGCTTTAAAAATAGTTAGGTTATAAACATCAGATTTTAAACAATCTTCAACATGTTTTCTAGATTGTAGGTGCTTTGATAAATTGTCTTCATTTGTAATTCCGCTAAGATATATGACTTGTTTGGTATTGGTTGTTTCAATGTAATTTCTGAAGTTAATAGCGCAACGTTCTTCTAATGATTCAAAGTCTTTAGAAGAATTAGACATGGAATGAATTAGATAATAGACAATATCAATGTCTTTTGGAATATTATGAAGTGTTTCAGGCTTTAGAAAATCTGCTTCAATTACATCAATAAAATCCTCTTCAGCATAATTTTTATCAGCACGAAGTTTATCTCTAACTG
This sequence comes from Psychroserpens jangbogonensis, assembly GCF_000797465.1. Classification (GTDB taxonomy): domain Bacteria; phylum Bacteroidota; class Bacteroidia; order Flavobacteriales; family Flavobacteriaceae; genus Psychroserpens; species Psychroserpens jangbogonensis. The sequence goes on from NZ_JSWG01000015.1 coordinate 257,038, forward strand.
CACAAACAACATGATGAGCATCGTTGGCTAATAGTGGTATTAACCGTTTGCCAATGTAGCCTGTAGCCCCTGTAATAAGAATTTTCATAGTTTAAATTATTTAGGTCTTTGATAGCCAAAACGTTTGTTCTGTTTTGGCACAGAATAGCCATCTAACCCATTAATGGTGGCTATCTTTCCTTTTGCTAAATTAATAAAACCATCGTCTTCAAGTAAATTATCGTTTACATGTAAACCAACAATTTTCCCAATTATTAAAATGGTATTGTTTGCCTTGATTTCTTGTTCTTCAACAAATGCCATAGCTAATTGTAAAGGTACGTTTTTAACAAAAGGCGCTAGAAATTCATTTTTGTATTCGGAAACTAAATTGGTTTTATCAAACTCTGAAATACTAGATTTGTATTTAGCTGATGTATGATGTGCATCTTCTAAAATGGTTTCATGAATATGATTAATAGTGTAAAATCCTGTAGCTTTTATATTTTCATATGTATTCCTCAGCATAATTGTTGGTCGTAAAAAAAAACCTAACATTGGAGGATTAGAACCTATGTGTGTTACAGAGCTAAAAACTGCTACATTCTCAATTCCGCTTAAAGATTTACTGCCTAATAAATTTGCAGATTTATAGCCAGAACAACTATTAATTAAGTTTATTCTGTATAAATGTTCAAAGTTGTCAATATCATCATTGTTAATATGAACCATTATAAAGTTCTAAAATTATTGATGTTGATGTCCTTTGCTTTCAAGTCGAACATTAGGTTATATAAACCGAAAAAGGTTCTATTCATATAAATGAAGTGTTTAGAACCTCTATTTCCATTCATTTTACGCAGCTCAGTATTTTTAGAATATTTCTCACCTAACGCAGCAATTTTCCCAAAGAATGCATCATCCGAAAAATCGAAAATTTCTGAATGTAACGGTTCTGTAAAGAGACTTAGCATTTCATGAAACATCTCTGTGAAAAACACAATCTCTTCTTTAGAATCGTCTTCACGTAAAATTTCGAGTTCATAAAGCTTATTCTCAAAATATGTTTTGTTTGAGATATTCTCTTCTTCTGCTAGTTCAAAATAAGGTTTGTGAAATTCTTCAGGAATTGTTTTCATACAACCAAAATCTAAAGCTATGAGCTCTGCTTCCTCAGATATCAGGAAATTTCCTGGATGAGGATCTGCATGCACTTTTTTAAGGTTGTGTATTTGGAACATATAAAAATCCCAAAGTGCTTGGCCTAGTTTATTGGCTTTTTCCTGACTAGTATTATGAGCTACAAATTCTGAAAGGTGCTCACCAGCCATGTAATCCATAGTTATGATACGTTCATTAGAAAGTTCTTCATAATAGCTTGGGAATTTTAAGTTTGGAATGTGACTACAAGCTTTTACAATTTCTTTACTTTGTTTGACTTCAAGAATATAATCGGTTTCTTCAGCCAGTTTGTTTTCAACTTCTTTGAAGTATTTATCAGAGCCTTTTCCTTTAATATTAAACATGCTCATGGCAATTGGCTTTACCATAGCAAGATCTGATGCGATACTTTCTGCAACGCCTGGATATTGGATTTTCACAGCAAGTTTTTTCCCATACTTAGTTGCCAAGTGGATTTGTCCAATGCTGGCAGCGTTTACAGACGTTGCATTAAAAGTATCATATAATTCATTTGGGAGTTTCCCGAAATATTTTTTAAATGTTTTAATCACCAAAGGAGGTGATAGAGGTGGTACTGAAAATTGAGCTAATGAGAATTTTTCTACATAGGCTTGAGGCATAATACTTTTTTCCATACTTAGCATTTGAGCGACTTTAAGCGCACTACCTTTTAATTGTTTTAAGCCATCATAGATGTCTGACGCATTATTTTCATTTAATCGTTCTTTTGCTTCTTGTTCTGTCTTAGTGATTTTATCTCCATAATACTTAAGATAATTCACGCCAACTTTAGCACCAGTTGAAACCATTTTGGAGGCACGTTGTATTTTTGAAGTTGGTATTTTATCTATAGTTTTCATTTGGAGCTATTTAATTCATGTGGATTTTTTCTTTGAAAATAAATTTCCCTAAGTCAATAAGACTACGAATAGGAGCGATGTCTAATACATCAAAACTAGTGTTCACAGATTTTTCAATGAAAATATCAGTTTTTTCAAAACTCGAAGATGAATCATCAATCCAGAATTTCATAGTTAATAATAATTGTAGCCAGGCAGATTCTTTGAGCCCACGACGCTGAATTCTATCAATTTGTTCTTGTTTGATTTCAATTAATTCAATACCCAAATGATCTATATAATTGGTGAATGAGTGCTTTAATTCTGAAAGTGAATTCAAACCTTTCAAGCTGTTTTTATGGTTATCAAGGGCATATAATACGTAGCTTCTATTGGCCGTTAAATTTTCAAAAAATGTGAAGTAGAAACTTAGCAATTTGTTACGAGCATCAAACGAGAGGTAATCATCATTTTGTTCTAAAGCATTATGTGTGTTGTCAAAGAAAGCTTTGAAAACATGCTTCTCAATGGATTCAAAAGAAGCAAAAAACTCATAAAATTTTTGCTCTTCAAAATTGTTTGCTTTAGCAAACGCATAGATGGTTTTTGGATTGTGATTATGTTCAAGAACATAATCCATGTAAAAAGTAATAATGTCGTTACTCGTTATATTTTTCTTTTTAGCCATGTCTTATAATTATGGTATAAAGATACAAATGTTTAACAATTATTCAAATATGTTAAACAAAATTTAACAAGACATTATCAGTTGTCACAATTTGTTTTAAATTCTAGCAACAATTATCATCTTTAATCAAACTACAGCTTATAACTGCCAGGAAAGCACCAATAAATGGAGCAGTAAGATATAACCAAAGATGTTGAAGATTTCCAGATACAATAGCTGGTGCTAAAGATCTAATCGGATTCATTGATGCTTTTGTCATTGGACCAGCAAACATAGCTTCGAGTAAGATTACACTTCCAATAGCTATTCCTGCCATAGTTCCAAGTTCTTTACTTCCTGTAGATACATTAATGATAACGACCATTAGAAAAAAGGTGAGTAATATTTCAAAGACAAACGCTTTATAAGGTTCAAAGCCCTCTGCAGGAAAAGTGCTTCCCAAAGTTTCGCTCTCAGGAAATAAAAACCATAATACAAAACAAGCTAAAAATGCACCAATTGCTTGAGCTAGGAAGTATTTTGGTACTTCTTTCCAGGGGAATTTTTTTGCATATGCAAAACCAAAGGTTACCGCAGGATTAAAATGTGCGCCAGAGGTTTCGCCAAAGGCATAAATCATACTCATGACGACTAATCCCCAAGTTAGCGCAACTCCAACGTGAGAAACGCTGCCACTTGTAATCTCGTTTACGGTCATGGCTCCACATCCACAGAATATCATCGTGAAGGTGCCTAATAGTTCAGCTATATATTTTTTCATCGCTACTTAGAATATTTAGATGATTTTAATTTATAGTTTTATTAACAAATAAAGGGTTATCTAGTTTGTAAATTTACGTGAAATTAAAACTAATTAAATCTAATACAATGAAAAAATTATTACTAGTATTTGCAGTATTTGCAATGGCTTTCAATGTAAATGCTCAAATTGAAACACCACAGCCAAGTCCATTTTCAAAAGTGGAACAAAAAGTTGGCTTAACAGATGTTACTATTGAGTATTCTCGTCCAGGAGTTAAAGGAAGAACAATATTTGGAGGTTTAGAGCCTTGGGGAACAGTTTGGAGAACAGGTGCTAACAAGAATACAGTTATCACTTTTAGTGATGATGTTGCAATAGCAGGTCAGGAAGTTAAAGCTGGTTCTTATGCTATATTTACGAAATTAAATTCAGCAACACAGTGGGATGTTATGTTTTACAGTGATACTGAAAACTGGGGGACACCAAGAGAATGGGACGATAGTAAAGTAGCAGCAACAGCTAAAGTAGAAGTAGCTGAGATGCCTTTTAATGTTGAAACATTGGTGATAGATATTAATGACATTACTAGCGATGGAGCAGTGATTGGTATTATTTGGGAAAAGTCTTATGCTGGTATTCCTATAACTGTGCCAACAGATAATACAGTAAGCTCTTCTATTGATAAACTAATGGCTGGACCAAGTGCTGATGATTATTATGCATCTGCTCGTTATTACTTAGAAGCGGATAAAGACATCAATACTGCTGTAAAGTGGATTGATATGGCTGTAGATATGACTAAAGAACAACCTCGTTTCTGGTGGTTACGTCAACAAGCTTTGATACACGCTAAAGCTGGAAATAAAGATAAAGCAATTGCTGCTGCTAAAGCATCTATGGCTGGAGCAAAAGAAGCAAAAAATGAGAACTATGTTAAGATGAACATGGAGTCTTTAAAAGAATGGGGAGCAATGTAATTCCTATTTATTAATCATAAAAAAAGACCTTTTGAATTTTCAAAAGGTCTTTTTTTATACTTTATATTTTTATGCTTCTGAATATATTTTGTTTCTAGTCATACCTTGAATCAAGCATGCGATGCTAATAACAATCACACAACCAACAAAGTTCAACCATAAGAAAGGCAGGTTGATAAATTCGTATTCATTAAGTAAGAATAGTCCAATTACAAGAACTTGTGTAATTAAAGCTGCTGTAAATACGGCATTACCTTTTACAAATTTAAAGAAGAAACCTAGTAAAAATATACCTAGAACGTTTCCGTAGAAGATAGAACCAATGATATTTACCAACTGAATTAAATTCTCGGCAAGATTTGCCACACATGCAACTCCAATAGCTATAATTCCCCAGCCTAAAGTAAACCATCTAGAAGCTGTTACCATTTCGGTGTCTGACTTTTCACCAGTATTCCTTTTATACAAGTCCATAGCGGTTGTACTTGCTAATGCATTTAGCTCACTAGATGTACTCGACATTGCAGCGCTTAAGATTACTGCCAAAAGCAAGCCTATTAGACCTCGAGGTAAGTTATTTAAGATGAAGTGAATAAATACGTAATCTTTATCGTTGCTTTCAACTTTTATGTTTTGTGCATCTCCAGCTTTTTCAATCAATGCTCTTGCATCTCCTCTAAGTTTATCATTTAAACTATTTAAGGCAGCAATTTCTGAAGAAACATCTTGATCATTTGAATTTACAAACGCATTAATTAGTGTTTGCTTATCCTCAAAAATTAAGGCTTGTTTATCTTGTATTGATTTGTATTCTTGAGCGTATTCAGAATTTAAAACAACTTCGGTTGCTGTTGGATTAAAATTAGCAGGAGCTTGGTTAAACTGGTAAAATACAAATACCATAACACCTACCAGTAAGATAAAGAATTGCATAGGAATTTTTAAAAGGCCATTGAATACTAATCCCAATTGCATTTCTTTTAAAGACTTTCCAGATAAATAACGTTGAACCTGACTTTGATCTGTTCCGAAGTAGGATAACATTAAGAATGTTCCACCTATAAGACCACTCCAAACAGTATAGCGATTATTTAGATTAAATGAAAAATCTAAAATTTCCATTTTGCCACTAGCGCCTGCAATATCAAGTGCTTTTGAAAATGTAATATCCGTTGGAAGTTTACTGATGATTAAAACAAAAGCAATAATCATACCTGTGAAAATCACTATCATTTGATGTTTTTGAGTCACATTTACGGCTTTTGTTCCGCCAGAAACAGTGTATATGATAACTAATACTCCAATGATAACATTGAGCAAAAGTAAATTCCATCCTAAAACAGCTGAAAGAATAATTGCAGGAGCAAAAATGGTAATACCTGCAGCTAATCCACGCTGAATTAAAAATAATATTGCTGTAAGAGTCCTGGTTTTTTTATCAAACCTACCCTCTAAAAACTCATAGGCTGTGTACACCTTTAATCTATGGTATAATGGAATAAATACCATACAAATAACGATCATCGCTATAGGTAGACCAAAATAGAATTGAACAAATCCCATTCCGTCATTAAACGCCTGACCTGGAGTTGAAAGAAATGTTATAGCACTTGCTTGAGTTGCCATAACAGATAAACCAATCGTCCACCACTTTGATGTATTACCACCTTTTAAGTAGTCTTTTACATTTTTACTACCTCGAGACTGATAGGTTCCATAAACGACAATAAGTAACAATGTACTAACAAGTACAATCCAATCTAATGTTTGCATTTTAAAAGGCTTTAGTTATGAAGTAAAATGCAATAACGTATATGATGTTAGCAACAAGTACAAGAGTGTACATGCGGTTCCATTTAAGCTTTTCCATTATTAGTGATTTATTTAGTTTAATTGATGTTGTTTTTTCCTAAAGACAGCATATTAGCAAAAAGCCTGTAAGCTCCAGAAACTCCTGCCGGAAATTCTCTAAAGAAGCTAAGACCAGTATATACATAATACCCTTTACCATGTTTGGCTACCAATAAGCTTCCTGATTTTGGTGATTCTCCCTCGTCATTCATTGATAGGATAGGAGTAAACTCATTTGCCCATTCATTTGGAAAATATAATCCACGTTCTTGAGTCCATCCATCAAAGTCTTTAGAAGTGATTTTATTTGGGTAGTTTAAGATTTCGTGATTTTCAGCAAGTAAAGTAACATCGGCATATTCATCAGTCACTCTATCTCTAGATAATTTTAAATCATATGGTGCAATAGCATCAACTTTTAGTCTACGATTGGTATTGTATTGAACAATCATATTTCCGCCTTGAGCAACATAATCAAATAGTATTTGTTGTTTGAATTTTAAATCTTCAACTGTATTATAGGCTCTAATACCAACTACTATAGCATCAAAACGATTTAGGTTATCCGCAGAAATATCTTCAGGTTTTATAATTGTTACGTTATATCCTATTTGTCTTAAGCTCTCTGGGACTACATCACCAGCACCTTCAATATATCCAATATTTTCACCACGCTTTTGAATGTCTAATCTTACAATTTTACTCTCACTTGGCAATAACACTGTTTGAAATGGAATATGATCATAATCGATCTCAATCAATTCTCGAGTATAAATTTGATTTCCAATATGAACCATAGGTGATAAAAGACCTTCGCTTTGTTCTTTTGGAGGAATAACGGTAAACGTTAAACGTTGTTCTTGACCTCTATTAGTAATGGATATTTTTTGTTTTTCAGGAAAAACACTCCAGTCTTTTGGATGTGCTAATTGCACATATCCTTCAAGGTTATCTCGTCCAGCTTTTACAATGACTTCAATTTCACGTTGTGCATCAGAATCTAAAATGATGACGCGTTCAGAAATCTTTGCTGAAGCTTCAGGTACGATTTCAAAAGGTTTGTAAACCTCTCCTTTAACAGGATCATTTGTTTTATAAACTATAGGTTTTGTGTACGAAATGTTTATGTTTTCAATATTTAGATTGAAAGTTAAATTTAAAGCTCTAGGCGTTTCAGGTTTTCCAATCAAGCTTTTGTCATTAACGGCATACATGCCTAAACTTCCTTTTTTTGTAAGCCAGTATGGTGTTGAAACTTCTTGATTGTTCTTAATATTAAGTGTTTCTTTAAAATCGTAATCTGTATTATTTTCCAATTTTAAATTTTTATCAATTTGAATCCCGTTAGGATTTATAATACTATTCAAAGTGATATTTGAGCTACTTCTGTTAATGATTTCCAGATTCAAATCTACGGTTGAACCAGCAGCTGTATGATTTGTACTTGCTGACGCTTCAAGATATAATCCAGCACATGCAGCTATTATATTTTTAATCTCATCATTTTTAATGGTCTTCCAATGTGTGTCTTTTATGTTCTGAATAGCTTTGTATGCTCTAACTAATTCTGGTATTGAAGCAGATGGATCATTAAAATTATAATTTTCTTGAACGGCATACAAAATATCTCCAATAGCTTTTCCGCCATCAATTCTATTCCAAGAAGTGTCAATACCTTCAAAAAGATTGTCTTTATTAGTGGGTAAATCACCTTTTATTAATTCAATATATTCGATTTGACTACCACGACTTCCTGTACTACCGAATCCTTGTGATTTGTGCTGACTTCTACTTAATGCTGCTATTTCAGGGTTGCTTAATCCACTGCTTGGGAAAAATACACCTGTGTCAACTTCTAATAAATTGGATTTATCTGCTTTTTCAAAATTTTCTCTACTTCCGTAGAACCACCATGAAGTGTTGAAAAATAGTCGTTGTGGTTGCCAAATATCAACTGAAGCTAATTGATTAGGATATGAGTTTTTATCACCAACTAAATCAAAGGCTTCAATACTTAACATAGCCGAACTTGTATGGTGACCATGAGTGGTACCAGGATTTCTATGATTAAATCGATTGATGATTACATCTGGTTTAAACTTCCGAATGGCTAAAACAACATCGCTTAGAACTTCCTCTTTATTCCAAATAGCAAGTGTTTCGTCCGGATGTTTTGAATAGCCAAAGTCGTTAGCTCTTGTGAATAGTTGTTCTCCACCATCAGTGCGTCTCGCAGCTAATAATTCTTGAGTTCTAATAACACCTAATAGTTCTCTGATTTCAGGACCAACTAAGTTTTGACCTCCATCTCCTCTTGTTAATGAAAGGTAAGCCGTTCTTGCTTTAACCTCATTAGACATATAGGAAATTAATCGTGTGTTTTCATCATCAGGATGTGCAGCAACATATAAAACAGAACCCAAAAAATTTAATTTTTTTATAGATTCAAAAATCTCCGAAGAAGATGGTTTTTTTGGTTGTTGAGCTAAAGTTAGTGATGAAGTAAAAAGTAATAATACAATAAAATGTAATTGTCTTCGCATAATTTATTAGTTGGCTAAAAACCAAATATAGCAAAGTAATCTAGGGTATTGTTTGTTTTAATGTTTCTTTAACTTAAAAGAAATTAGTCCTTATGAATTACAAAAATAGCAGGGCGCTTGTGTAAATCTATATTAACGTGTTTCCATTCTTTAACCGTTAAAGTTTTAATGTATTCTGTTGGTAAAGTGATGTCACAAGCAATGCAAACTCTTGTCTGAGGATGTAAAGCATTACAAATATCTTCAATAATTTTATTGTTTCTGTAAGGTGTTTCAATAAATAATTGTGTCTGATTTTGCTCGAACGATATGCGTTCCATTTTTTTTAGAGTCGCTTTTCGTTCGCTCTTATCAATTGGAATATAGCCATTAAATGCAAAACTCTGTCCATTCATTCCAGAACTCATCAAAGCCAAAACAATTGAAGAAGGTCCTACAAGTGGAACTACTTGGATGTTATTTTCATGTGCTAATTTTACAACTTCTGCTCCTGGATCTGCAATTCCTGGACAACCTGCTTCAGATAGGAGTCCCATTGATTTTCCGCTTTTACAAGTGTCAAGAAAATATTGAATTTCTTCAGGTTGTGAATACTTGTTTAAAATTTCAAATTTAAGTGTAGATTGTTGTTTTCTAGAGTCTACTTTTTTTATAAATCGTCTTGCTGTTTTTTCATTCTCAACAATATAGTCATCAACTAATTCAATTATTTTTTTTACTGAAATAGGCAGCACCTCTAAAGGAGGATTATCTCCAAGACGAGTTGGAATGAGGTAAAGTTTTCCGAAATCTGTATTCATTTCTAATTCACTACAAGTTTACGTGTATCCTTATTTCCATTTACATCTGAAATTTCAACTAGATAAATACCACTAGCCATATTCTTTGTAGATATAGATATGTTTTGATTTGTAAATCCAGAAACCGTTTTTATATTCTTACCTAGAATATTGTAAAATGCAATTGAATTGATTTGAATTGAACTTCCAGTTGCATCAAAATTCAGAATATAATCTGAAGGGTTTGGATACATTTTAACCGATTTAAAAGTCTCTTCTTCAACACTTAATAGTACATCAACAATTCTTGAAATAGCTCCTGAATCAAGTCCAACAGTATATAATTCACCATTAATATCTTCGGCAAAAGCAGAAAATCCTTCACCTATAAATCGATCTTCTATAGTAAGTTGAAATACATCTGGCGATGTTTCTCTCACAACACCAATTTCATCACTACAATAATCGGCAAAGAAATATAAGCCATTTAAACTAGATTGTTGTGTTCCTCTATATCTATAACCACCAGTAATAGAACATTTAAAAGGACTGCCACCATAAGTATATTCGGCTACAGGGAATGTTAGTGTATTCATAGCAGGACAGCTAGTTGTGTTAAATGTAGAATTACCTTCATAGCATCTCCATCCATAATTCTCACCACCAGGACTGGTAGCTGATACTCTATTTATTTCTTCTCTGCTGCTTTGTCCAACATCTGCAATCCATAGTTCTCCGTTGCTTCGATCAAAAGAAAATCTCCATGGATTTCTCAATCCATAAGACCATATTTCATCTAGAGCGGCAGAATTAGTCACAAAAGGATTATCAGGTGGAATACCATAATTTCCATTACTAGTTCCATCCACATCAATACGAAGCATTTTTCCTAATAACAAAGTTAGGTTTTGCGCTCTGTCTCCTGGATCACCAGCATTTCCGCCATCTCCTGTTGAGATATATAGGTAGCCATCATTTGGGCCAAAGTGCATATCACCACCATTGTGATTAATAAAAGGTTGAGATATAGTCATTAAAATAACTTCAGATCCTGAATCTGCAGTGTCTACTCCATTTCTCGTAAATCTTGAGATTACTGTGTCTCCAGAATTATTGATGTAATTGACATAAAAGAAACCATTGACAGAATAGTTAGGATGAAAAGCCATGGCTAATAATCCTTGTTCGCCACCAGTATTGATCACAAGTGAATTGATATCTAAATATGGTGTAGTATTCGTATTACCATTTGAATTTAAGATTTTAATTACTCCAGCTCGTTCAACCACAAAAAGTCTATCGTCTCCAGCGTGTTTTACATTTACAGGACTTGAGAATCCAGTAGCAAACGTCTCTAATTCAATGTCTTGGGAAAAGCTAAATGCATATAACATACACATAAAGTATAAGGTAATTTTTTTCATAGCTATGTAGTTTTAGGACTCAATTTTGTTAAAAATACGAAAAAACAAATAACTTGGTTGGAGAGAATTCCTATATATCAGAGTTTTGTAATTTTTTTGATAAAGTATTGCAGGCTTTTTCTAGGAGTTGAAAAACGTCTTGAAAACCAGATATACCTCCATAATAAGGGTCTGGAACATGCTTAATTTTAATGCTGTCTTCTAGTTCAAGAATACATCTCACCTTACCTATATCATCAGTGTTTCTCGCTAATGCTATGACATTTTGATAATTGGAGTCGTCCATGGTGTATATGTAGTCGAATGTATCAAAATCTGAGACCTTGAATTGTCTACCACGTTGGTTAGAAATGTCTATTCCATTAGATTTTGCAACATCAATAGAGCGATGATCTGGAGAATCACCAACATGATAGTTTGCAGTTCCTGCAGAATCTACATAAAATTGATCAGAATGTAGTTTTGATTCTAAAATACCATGTGCTAATGGTGATCGACAAATATTGCCCAAACAAACCATTAAAATACTAGTCATAGATGATACTTATAAAGAAAGTTTCTTAGATAGATCTTCAACGTACTTTCTAAATTGCTTGTCAGTAGATGATAAATTATCTACAGTTTTACAAGCGTGAAGAACAGTAGCGTGATCTCTCTTACCAATTTGAGATCCAATACTCGCTAATGAAGCTTTGGTGTATTTTTTAGCAAAAAACATAGCTAATTGTCTTGCTTGAACAATATGACGCTTTCTTGTTTTAGACTGAAGCGTACTTACATCCATTTGGAAATAATCAGAAACTACTTTTTGAATGTAATCGATTGATACTTCACGTTTGGTATTCTTAACGAATTTCTCAACAATTTCTTTAGCAAGGCTAACTGTAATTTCCTTTTTGTTGAAAGACGATTGTGCAATTAACGATATGATAGCGCCTTCAAGTTCACGAACATTAGTTTTAATGTGTTTCGCAACATATTCAATAATATCATCTGGCATTTCAACACCATCGCGATATAATTTGTTCTTTAAAATTGAAACTCTAGTTTCAAAATCTGGACTTTGAAGTTCTGCAGAAAGTCCCCATTTAAAACGAGATAATAATCGTTGCTCAATATCTTGCATATCAACTGGAGCTTTGTCACTAGTTAATATAACTTGCTTGCCGTTTTGGTGCAAGTGATTGAAAATATGGAAGAATACATCTTGTGTTCCAGATTTACCAGATAAGAACTGAACATCATCGATAATTAAAACATCGATAATTTGATAGAAGTGAATAAAATCATTTCTATTATTTTTCTTTACAGAGTCAATGTATTGTTGCGTAAACTTTTCAGCAGAAATATATAAAACGGTCTTTTCAGGATACTTGTCTTTGATATCAACACCAATAGCATGAGCTAAATGTGTTTTACCTAATCCAACACCACCAAAAATCAATAGCGGATTAAATGATGTGCCTCCAGGCTTGTTGGCAACAGCCAATCCTGCATTTCTCGCTAATCTGTTAGAATCACCTTCTAAGAAATTTTCGAAACTATAATTTGGATTAAGTTGAGATTCAATCTTAACATTTCTAATTCCAGGAATCACAAACGGATTCTTTAATTCTGGATTTTTATTATTAAGAGGAACATCTACATCTTGAGATTTCATTGCGCCTCTATTTGAACTTGGAATTTTTTCTGTAAACGGTTGTTTGTTACCATAGGTGTTTTCCATTTTGATAACATAAACCAATTTTGCTGTTTCACCTATCTGCTTTGTTAAAGCTACTTTAAGTATTTTTACGTAATGTTCTTCTAGCCATTCGTAGAAAAATTTACTAGGAACTTGAATGCTTAATGCATTATCGGAAAGCTTAACTGCTACTATTGGCTCAAACCATGTTTTATAGGCTTGAGGTTGAATATTGTCTTTTATAAAAGACAGACAGTTAGTCCAAACCGATTGCGCAGTTACATCCATTCTCTAAGGGTAGTTTTTAAGTTGATAGTTAGTTAGCAAAAAAAAGAGAAAACCGAGTTTCTCAGGGTTGATTTTTACATGACAAATATGTGAACAAATTTTTTAATAAAAAAATCAAAAGGTATTGATTTTCTAGAATTTTTTCCTCATGTTTAAATCGAGTCGAAATTACAAAAAAAATATCAATAACGATGACGAATCTTACTAAACCTGATGAAATCCAATTTAGAGTACGCTATGGAGAAACCGACCAAATGGGAGTCGTTTATCATGGTAATTATGCACAATATTTTGAAATGGGCAGAACTGAATGGTTACGAAAAATGGGTTTTTCCTATAAACAAATGGAAGAAGAAGGAATAATGTTGCCAGTGATTAACCTGTCTATAAATTACAAAAAGTCAGCGTTTTATGACGACCTCATTAAAGTAAAAACTAAACTTGTAAAAAAGCCGACAGCAAAAATTGAATTTGATTACGAAATTTTAAATGAAAATAATGAAGTTTTGACAACAGGAAATTCTGTTTTGGTATTTATGGATATTCATAAGAATCGACCTACAAGATGTCCTGAATATATTTTAGACCAACTGCAAATTTAATCGTTTAAAGTTTTGATTTCAATTTCATATAGACGATCAAACATTTCAAAAATAGTAGAAGCTTCTTTAAGTCTTACAGAAATAATAAGTTCACAACTTAATTCTAAAGTTTGACTAATGACATTTAGATTTTTTTCTTTTACTATTCTCATCACTTTATTCATGTTTTTGTAATCAAAAGTGATTGTGTATTCAATATTTATTGTTTTGGAAACTATTTTCGAAGCGTCTAATGCCATTTGTGCTCCTGTTCTATAAGCATTAATAAGTCCGCCTACTCCTAATTTGACACCTCCAAAATATCTAACGACTACAATTAAGATATTAGTCACCTCAAACGATTGTATTTGTCCGTAAATAGGCATTCCTGCACTATTATTAGGTTCGCCATCATCATTTGCTCTATAACTATAATCGTTTTCAGACTTTCCTAATTGATAAGCATAACACCAATGTCTTGCCTGGTGGTGCTGTTTCTTAAGATCTTCTATATGCAATTTAACGTCGCCTTCAGTAATAACAGGAAATGCATAACCATAAAACTTACTGTTTTTGTCTTTGAATAGCACTTCGGGAGACGCTTTGGTAATCGTTTTATAGATGTCTTTTTCTGTCATTTAAGACAAAGTTACTAATACAATTGAAACTACAGCCAATACGATACCGAACCAATTCGTTTTTGAGATGGATTCTTTGAAAACTAGAAGCCCTAAAAGTGTTGATACCATTACGATCGCTACATTGTTTACCGTGAACAAGGTAGAGCTTTCAAGGCTTTCATGATTAAGTGCTTTCAATAAATAATAAATAGAAAAGTAATTTACAATACCTAATATACTTCCTGCTACAACAGCTCTTAGTGGAAATTTATTTGGTTTTTTTATCGATTTATAAATAAGAATACTTGACCCAATAATAAATGCAAAAGCAAATATGGTTGCTGAAAATATAGGAATCCCATTTTCAGATACATACGTCGTTTCAAAATATTTTATAGAGGTATCTATAACACCTGAACCAAAAAACAATATAATAGGTAACACAAGTCCTTTGTTGAAATTGCTTGTTGTTTTCGGTCTTACTGAAGTTAGATATACAGCAATTAGAGCGAGTATAATTCCTATAATCTTTTGGGCACCAACACCTTCGTTGTAGACGTATACACCGAAAACTACAGGAATAATAACACTCATTTTAGATGCCACAGACACAACTGAAATCCCGTTACGTTGTGCTGTAAGCGCCATGACGTTAAATATAGCGATGAATAAAAAACCGAGTCCAATTGCACCATAAATCCATTCAGATTGTAAAACCTTAGTAACATTTAGAGGTTCGTCATAACTCCAAATCCCGAACAGACAAGCCGTAAAATAATTGACAACAATAGCTTGAAGCGTATTGATCTTGAATTTATCTAAGAGTTTAAAAATGATAAATATGAGTGTAGAAGCCGTTATGCTTAGCAGTAGATATATCAAAATAAGTCTTCTTTAATGGAGAATAGATCTATGATGTTTTCTTTCGTTTCATCAATGTTCCAAACATGAATGCCCAATTTGGAAGCAGTATCTGTATTGTCTTTAGTATCGTCTATAAACAAACACTCTTCTGCTTTTAGTTTGTTTTGGTTTAAAACGAAATTGTAAATATCATCATTCGGCTTTCTTAAATTGATTTCATGTGATAAATAAAATTTATCAAAACAGTCTTTAAACTCGGTATAAAAAGGAACCTGTTCTTGAACCCATTTAATATGTAAATCGTTCGTGTTACTTAATAATATGAGTTTATATTTATTTTCCAGTTTTAATTTCTGAAGGAATTTTAAACGTTCTTCAGGGAAATCTTTTAAAATGAAATTCCATGCATCAATGATATTATTCTTTGAAAGCTTTGGGAAATTATCAGTGTAGAACTCTATAAACTCTTCCGAAGAGATTAATCCTTGTTCATATAAGGTGTTGATTGCAATGAGGTCTTCTGGTAATTCATCCAATTCAAATAAAGTGAGCACATTTTGCACAGCACCTTCTTTGTCTAAATTGATGAATACATCACCAAAATCGAATATGATTGTTTTAATTGTTGACATATATTTTTAAAGAATCTTCTATAATGTTTTGTTCTGAAATTATTGCTCCTGAAAGCTTAGGCGCTTTTATGCCTGTTTTAAATATTGATGTTCCTGTAAAAATGCGAGCTTCATCCCAAAGGTTTTCATTTATAAAGGTTTGAAGTGTTTGTGCTCCTCCTTCTATAATAACTGAATTGATATTTTTTGAATGCAATACTCTACAAATTTCATGACCTAAAGGTTTGTTGAAATCTGCTTCTTTTTCAGAGATAATATGTGTTTCACTAATTGAATTGAATACTGAATGGTCCTTTGATAGTTTGTTTTGTCTATCAATAACAACCCTAATTGGATGTGCTCCAGTCCAATCTCTAACAGTTAGACTCGGATTGTCTTCTAAAACTGTATTCGTGCCAACTAAAATAGCTTGTTCTTCGACTCGCCATTTATGTACTAACTGCCTTGAAAATTCATTAGTAATCCAAACAGGTTCCGTTTTATCTTTAGTTGTTGGTGCAATGAAACCATCACTAGTTTCTGCCCATTTTAAAATAATATAAGGACGTTTCTTATTATGAAACGTAAAAAATCGCTTGTGGTGTATTTTACATTTTTCCTCTAAAACACCCACTGTAACGCTGCATCCAGCAGCCTTAAGCTTAGCAATTCCTTTTCCAGAAACTTCGGGATTATCATCAATGCAACCAATAACAACGTTTGGAATTTGATGAGTAATTATCAGATCTGAACAAGGTGGAGTTTTGCCAAAATGAGAACACGGTTCAAGTGTAACGTAAAGCGTAGCTTGATTTAGTAAATCTTTGTTTTCTACAGAATTAATAGCATTTACTTCTGCATGATTACCTCCATAAGAACTTGTGAAACCTTCTCCTATAATTTTATCATTATGAACAATAACAGCACCAACCATAGGGTTTGGAGCAGTAATGCCCAATCCGTTTTTTGCAATATCTATGCAGCGTTGTATGTAAGTCTCGTGGATGGTCAACTAAAATTTTATTTTAACATCTTCGGTTTCGTCAACAGCGTATGTATGAGAAAAACCTAGGACTTTATATTTAATATCACCTTTATATTGAACCTTTAGTTTTTTACTAAATATACTTCCTAATAAACCGCTCAAACTTTTATCGCTAAATAAACTATCTGTTGGAACATCGGCTCGTAACGGAATAGAAAATTCTTTTTTTGCTGGAACTTTAAAAGATTCAGTAGATACTGAAGCCATTTCATTTCCATTAACAATTACTTTTATGCCATCTGTTCTTAATTCTCCACCAATATCATTTGGATTCATAAATAAGGCATCAGCAGTAGGTGTGATTGTTTTACTTGTAGATTCTAAAACTTTAATGTTTTCAACACGTAAAAATTCAGGCTTTTCTTTAACAGAACAGGAAATGAAAGTGATGACAAGTGTTGATAAGATTATAAGCTTCTTCATATTAGTATTTTTAGATTTGTACTATCTTCACGGAGCAAAAATAGAATATTAAAGTGAGCAAAGATAATATTGTTATTAGAGAAATTCGACCAGAAGACAATCCTGAAATAGAAGCGATAATCAAAGGTTGTTTTCCGGAGTTTAAAATACCACTAAAAGGAACAGCTTATGAAGATGCTGAAACACCTTTTATGTACGAATCCTATCAAGGTGAAAAAGAAGTTTACTACGTGGTTGCTAGCGATACCGAAGTCTTAGGAGGAGGAGGAATAAAACAACTAAAGGACTTTAATGGTAATGTATGTGAGATTCAAAAAATGTATTTCTCACCTAAAATTAGAGGTAAAGGCTTTGGAAAAAAAATGTTTGAGGCTTGCTTAAAAGCTGCTAAAGACTTTGGCTTTGAAACCTGTTATTTAGAATCTGCTTCACAATTAAAAGCAGCCATTCATATTTATGAAGACTTCGGTTTTGAGCATAGAGCCGAACCTATAGGAAACACAGGTCATTATTCATGTGGTGTTTGGATGACAAAGACATTATGAGATTAAAAACTATTCTTGATAAGTTCCATTCAACTTTGGATGATAATTATGGTAAAGATGAAGTCAATTCTTTCTTCGATTTAATAATGGAACATCACTTAGGTATAAAACGAATTCAATTAGTTTTAGATCCTGAATATGCAATTACGAGTGGACAAGAACAATTGTTTTCAAATGCTTTAGTGGAATTAAATAATAATTCACCAATACAATATATGTTAGGTGAAACTGAATTCTATGGTTTACCATTTAAAGTGAATGAATATACGCTGATACCAAGGCCTGAAACAGAAGAACTTGTTGAATGGATAATCACTTCTTATATGCAACAAAGTGAAGAGTCTCATCTCAAAATTCTTGACATAGGTACAGGATCAGGATGTATTTCGATTTCCTTAGCTAAAAACTTACCAGAAGTCAATGTTCATGCTTTAGATGTTTCAGAGAAAGCTTTAGACATAGCGAAAAAAAACGCAAAATTGAATGACGTAATTGTTGAATTTATTCATGATGACATTTTAAATCCACGTGTTTCTTCTTCGCCTAGTTTTGATATTATTGTTTCAAATCCGCCTTATGTTAGAAACTTAGAAAAAACAGAAATCAAACCTAATGTACTAGATAATGAACCACATTTAGCTTTGTTTGTTGATGATGAGAATCCATTACAGTTTTATAAAGCGATCTGTGCGTTTGCACAAAACAATCTAAAGGAAGACGGAATCTTATATTTTGAAATCAACGAATATCTAGGAAAAGAGATGATTCTACTTTTAGAAGAATTTAGTTTTAAATCTATAGAACTGAAAAAGGATCTATTTGGTAAAGACAGGATGATTAAAGGAATTAAATAAACTGAATAAAAAGCTAATAAAAAGACAGAAAACCACAATTGTCTTGACGTTCATTTTAGTATATTAGATGCTTTAAATATAAGGTAAAAAGATAACTTTTTTCACGACATTTTTAATGAGTATAGAAACACAAATCCAGTCTCTTCGAAGCGAATTACGCGAACATAATCATAATTATTACGTATTAGATCATCCTACTATTGATGACTTTGACTTTGATATGAAACTTAAACAGTTACAAGAGTTAGAAGCTAAACATCCTGAGTTTTTTGATCCCAATTCGCCAACGTTGCGTGTAGGAGGAGAGATTACCAAGAATTTTAATACAATAGTGCATGAGCACCGAATGTATTCTTTAGATAATTCGTATTCAAAAGAGGATCTATTAGATTGGGAAAAACGAATAGAAAAAAATGTAGACGGAACCGTTGAATTTGTATGTGAATTAAAATACGATGGCGCTTCTATAAGTTTAACTTACGAAAATGGAAGTTTAGTAAGAGCTGTCACAAGAGGAGATGGAACGCAAGGTGATGATGTAACTGCTAATATAAAGACTATAAAATCGGTACCATTACAATTAAAAGGTGATTATCCTGATAAGTTTGATATACGAGGTGAAATCGTTTTGCCGTTTGATGGGTTTCATAAAATGAATGAAGAGCGACTTGAAGCAGGAGAGGAGTTGTACCGAAATCCGAGAAACACAGCTTCAGGAAGTTTAAAATTGCAAGACAGCTCAGAAGTAGCAAAACGACCTTTGGAGTGTTTGTTATATAGTATAATAGGACGGGATTTAGGATTTACAACTCAATTTGATAGTTTAGACAAAGCAAGGCATATGGGTTTTAAGGTTCCAGAAGCCGCCAAATTAGCAATGTCTGTTGATGAGGTTTTGGAATTTGTAGAGTATTGGGATGTTCATCGTCATGATTTACCTTATGAGACTGATGGTGTTGTGATTAAAGTGAATAGTCTGCAACAACAAGAAGAATTGGGTTACACAGCAAAAGCTCCACGTTGGGCAATGGCTTACAAGTTTAAAGCCGAGCAAGTGTCAACGCGATTAAATGAAATCACTTATCAAGTTGGTCGTACAGGAGCAATTACACCAGTTGCAAATTTAAAACCTGTAGAATTAGCTGGTACAACTGTGAAACGTGCGTCTTTACATAATGCAGATCAAATTGCTAAATTGGATATTAGAGAAGGTGATGAGGTTTATGTGGAAAAAGGAGGTGAAATTATTCCTAAAATTATTGCGGTTGATTTAAGTAAACGTCCAGCTGATTCAAAAGTTACGCAGTACATAACGCAATGTCCAGAATGTCAAACAGAATTAGTACGACAAGAAGGAGATGCAAAACACTATTGTCCGAATTACAATGGCTGTAATCCTCAAATTATTGGTCGTATTCAACACTATATCTCTAGGAAAGCAATGGATATTGAAGGCTTAGGTGGTGAAACTGTTGCGCTTTTAGTGAACGAAGGGCTAATTTTTAATTATTCAGATTTATATACGTTAAAGAAAGAAGATGTTTTGCCTTTAGAGCGAATGGCAGAAAAAAGTGCTGAAAACCTAATCAATGGAATTGAATCTTCTAAACAGATTTCATTCGAACGTGTTTTATTTGCATTGGGTATTCGCTATGTTGGTGAGACTGTAGCCAAAAAGCTAGCAAAACATTATAAAAGCATAGATGCAATTGCTAATGCTTCAAATGAAGATTTAATAGCGGTTGATGAGATTGGAGAACGTATAGCTGAAAGTGTAATAGAGTTCTTTTCTTCAGAAGAGAACAACGTGTTTATTGAAAAATTAAGAATACATGGACTACAATTAGAATTGTCAGCAGAAAAGTTGGCCAATCAAACAGATAAATTGAAAGGTTTATCTATAGTTGTGTCTGGTGTCTTTGTTTCTGTATCTAGAACAGAACTTAAAAAGCTAATTGAAGATAATGGAGGAAAGGTATCTTCTTCAATATCATCTAAGACTAATTATTTGGTAGCTGGAGAGAAAATGGGACCAAGTAAACGAACAAAAGCAGAATTATTGGAAATTCCGATAATATCTGAAGATGATTTCTTATTATTAGTTGAGTAAATTCCTACTTTTATATGTATTTCATCGATTAAATAAGATTTTAAACGTTTAATCGAGTGTTATTTTTATATTTGCTTAATAAATAATGAGATAATAATATGCAGATAGGAAAGTTTTTAGGAGCACTTACTTTGGCTCTTAGTTTATTTTTTCTTGGACTACAGTTCAAAGGTCTTGAAATCGAGGCTGCAGGAGTGAGGGCTTTAGCAATTTCTTTGCTTACTTTTTTATATATTATTAGGATAAAGAACAAGCATTCATTTTTCTTATTATTCTTGGTTTTCTTCTCAGTTTCAGAAATTCTAAATTATATCACTTGGAGTATAAATTTAACTGTTACATATGATGTAGACTATTCTTATTATATTGGTAATACACTTTACATTATTTCTTACCTATTTTTAATAGCTAGGATTGTAGTCTCAATGAATTTCAAAAAGGTGTTTTTTAAATTTCCTATTCAAATTGGATTATTGGCTATTCTTGGTTTGTTTTTTGTGTATTACGTTTCGGATACAACTAAAAATGAACTAACCAATAATGAATACTACCTAGAGTTACTTTATAATGCAGTAGTTATGCTTTTAATGGCTATGGCTCTTGTAAACTATATGTACAGAGATGATAAGAAATCTATGAATTTACTGCTTGGAACCATTTGTATTATGTTTTCAGAAGTAATACAACTCGCCTACTTTTATATTGCAGACATTAATTTGCTGAATGTTCTTTGTTCTATGTTTTTAGTATTTGCTTTTCTATTCTTTTATCTACAATGTCGTTTGGAAAATAGAGAGGTTATCGATTATAATCACCAGGATGTTCACGTTGAAAGTTAAAAACGTTTTCCAATTATAGGAATATCTTTTCTATAAATAAACAGTATAATTCCTGAAAGTATAAAAGTCATTAAGGCCGTATAAAATAAAACACCACCATCACCATTTATTTCAATTCCCAATTGTGTTAGATGCATCATAATTGCACCTCCAATAATTCCAAGTGTTAATAATGCACCTGCCCAAGCTGTTTTTCTGAAAAGTAATAAGATCCCAGCAATTAATTCTGCAATTCCAATTCCAATTCTACCTATTGGTTCTAACCCTACTTTGGTGAAAATATAAACACTATCTGGATGTGCAGTAAATTTAAATCGCAAGGTTTGAATTAAAATCAAGGCCACAATAATTCTTAAAACTAGAGGAAGATATTTTTTCATATTGAATGTTGTTTCCAGTTTAGACGTAACATTCATTGAAAACTATAAAAATCAGATGAAATTATCAAAATAATCGACAAATTGTATAAAATTATCGTTTAAGTGTAATATTATTTGTATATTGCCCTACCTACTTATATTAAATATTATGAAAAACGCTCTCAGATTTACGCCAAATTTGATTTTAGTCATCGTACTTGCGGTCATTGTTTTATGTTCTGCAGTAGCGACTTTTTTTGATTCTATTATGGTTCCGAAAACTGTTAAACTTATAACAGTTACTATTTTAATGACCTTTTATTTTTGTCAATTAAATAAAATGGCAAATGTATTTCTGACAGTCTTTCTATTGTTTTTTATTGGTGATGCTTTTGCCGTATTCAGTTTTGGTGAAGTTATGCTAAAGCTATCTAAGAGCATGTATATCGGTGCTTATTTACTACTGATTTTTGTATTACTAGGGAAAATAAAAAAATTAAGATTTGATGGTTTAGTATCAATGTATTTAATACTTGTACTCGTATTAAATGCATACTTTTTATACATTTTGTATGAAGTTGCTAAAGAGAATTTTGTTGACGAAGTGAATCTAGTACTATATGTTTTTCATGGAATTACCTTAATTGCCTTAACCTATTTCTCTTTTGCCGTTTATTTAAGTAAAGAAACAGGACAGTCGATCACATTTTTATTAATGATATTTTGCTTTGTGTTTTCAGATGTTTTAGATTACATAAACAACTTATATATCTATTATTGGTTATTTGAGGTCTTTGGAAGAACTCTACATATTGGTGGTTTGTTTTTACTATACAAGTATGTTTATGATCATCACACCATGGTAAACAATGATAAAAAAATGAATATAAGTGAATATTTTATTACTACCACTCCGAAATTAAAAGACATTAGAGTAGAAGGAGCAATAGACTAATCGTTTTAGACTATTATAGATCTGCCATTTGCTGATTTATTCTTATCAGAATCGAAATAGAAATCGATTTTACCCAAATTAATTCCATAGCAACCCACTTGATTCACTAAAGTGTCTTTACCTTCTATGTTTTTAACAATTGTAGGTTTGTCTAAAAATGTATGTGTATGACCTCCAATAATTAAATCTATATTTTTTGTTTTTTCTGCAAGGTTTAAATCGCCTACTTTTCCTGGTATGTGCCTGTAGTCATAGCCTAAATGTGACAAACAAATTATGAGATCACAGTGTTCGTCATCTTTCAAAATTCGAGTCATATCTTGTGCCGATTCAATAGGATCATTATAAACAGTTTCCTTATATAAGTTTTTACCTACTAGTCCTATTAGTTCCACTCCTAAGCCAAAAATTCCAATCTTAATACCATCCTTGATAATGATTTTATATGGTTTTACGTGCGTGTCCATAACTGTGTTTGAAAAATCATAATTTGCAGACACAAAGTCAAAATCTGCATGAGGTAATTGTGCGTATAATCCTTCGATACTATTATCGAAGTCATGATTCCCAATGGTTGCAACATCATATTTAAGCATACTCATTAGTTTGAATTCTAATTCGCCACCATAATAGTTAAAGTATGGTGTTCCTTGGAAAATATCTCCAGCATCTAGTAATAGCGTGTGTGGATTTTCTTTTCGAATAGAAGTTATTAAGCTGGCACGTCTAGCAACGCCTCCTTTATTTGGATTTCTACCATCTTCTGGACCAAATGGATCAATATGGCTATGCACATCATTGGTATGTAGAATAGTTATTTTTTTTTGGGATGATTTAAAAGACGATAAGCCTATTCCTCCAAGTCCAATTAGTGCTGAAGCTGCAGTTGTTTGTTGAATAAAATCTCTTCTTTTCATTTGGCTTATTGTTTTATCTGAATAAATCGATCGTCAATTACTGGAGCAATCGTATCATTTTTGGTAAAATAATCTATTAGTACATTTCTTATTTTATAGTCTAAGACATGCAGACTGTCATTAGGTTTAAAAAATGTCATGCGATCACCTCCATTATATAAATAATCATTTGTTGCAACATAATATGTTTTCCTAGTGTTAATAGTTTCACCATTAATTGTTGCAGATTTTAGTTGTAATTCTTCATCTAAAATAATCTGTAATCTATGTATTGGATGTGCTCGTTGCTCTCTAACTAAGTAATCGACTAATTCCTGAACTTTAGTTCCTTTCATTTTGACAACAACAACTGAGTTTTCAAAAGGCATAACACTATAAGCAGTTCTTGTTGAAATGTTTCCTTTGGAAATAATAGAACGAATGCCTCCATGATTGAGTAGTACAAAATCAATTTCCTTACCAGTTCTTGATTTAAAAACTGGATTAGATTCCTCATAAACAGCGTCTGCCATCATATTACCTATAGCAGTGTTAAGGTGACCGTCTCTTTTTGAATACGTGTCTTTGGCATATGAGATAACACTATCAAGACTTTTATTAATCTGTATTCTATAAGGTTTTATGTAATCTTCAATAGATTGATTTGACTTAAGACTGTCGGTAACGGCTATTTGTCGACCTTCAATTTTATAAAGATTTTTCGACTTACATGACGTAAACAGAATTAAGGTTAAACATGTTAAAAAAAAGATGTTTTTCATAAGGGATTTATGCAATCGTTAACAAAACATGCAGTTACTTTTTTACTACATTTGTACAAAGCATAAATATAAATGATTTTAAAAGTATTTAAGGCAAATTCTAACCAAAAATATATTAACAAATTGCTGAATGCACGTCAAGTTGCAGTTAGTAACATGAAGATGAATTCGGTTGGTGTTATTTTAAATATGAATGAGTTTTCAGATTTTGATACTTTTAGAAACTATTTTAAAGAACTTGGAGTTTCTCCTGCAAAGACTAAAGTTATCGCATTTATCGACGATGCTAAAGATGCAAACCCGCTTTGGGACACGTATTTTAACCCTAAAGATTTTGGTTGGAAAGGAAAAATCAACAATGTTGATTTGCAATCTTTTATTGACACTAAATTTGATGTTCTTATAAGTTATTATACACAAGAAAGTTTAGAATTAAAACTGATTACAGCAGCTTCAAAAGCCAATTTTAAAGTTGGTTTAATTCAAGATGATAAGCGTGTATTTGATTTAATGATAGACGTAAAGACTAAAGATATTCAACTTTTTAAAATTGAATTAAAAAAATACCTAACTGTTTTAAATAAAATATAAATGACAAAATTTCAAGGTACAGGAATCGCTATAATTACTCCCTTTAAAGATGACTTATCTGTAGATTATGTAGCATTAGCTCATTTGGTGGATTTTAATATTGAAAATGGAACAGATTACATTGTTATATCTGGTACAACAGGTGAGAGCGTAACCATAACCAAAGACGAAAAGAAAGATATAACACAGACTATTATTAAAGCAAATAAAGGGCGAGTGCCTTTAATTTTGGGAATTGGAGGAAATAATACGGCTGAGGTTATTAATGAGATTGAGTCTACTGATTTAAGTGAAATAGATGCAATACTATCGGTATCTCCATATTATAGTAAACCAACTCAAGAGGGAATTTATCAGCATTTTAAAGCCATATCTCAAGCATGTCCGATTGATATTGTGATGTATAACGTTCCGGGTAGAACTTCTTCAAACATGTCACCAGAAACAACATTGCGTTTGGCTCTAGACTTCAATAATATTATTGCTGTCAAAGAAGCAGGAAATAATGTGCACCAATATTTAAAACTGTTAAGAGATAAACCAGATGATTTCTTAGTAATTTCAGGAGATGATGATTTAGCCCTTGGTATTGTTTTGGCTGGTGGATCAGGAGTGATTTCAGTAATAGGTCAAGCTTTGCCGAAGCAATTTTCTAAAATGATGCAATTGGGATTACAAGGAAAGGCTAAAGAAGCTTATGCCATTCACTTCCAATTGATGGATATTACTAACTTGATTTTTTTAGAAAATAATCCAGCAGGAATAAAGGCTGTTTTAGAGGCTCTTAATCTAGCTAAATCAAATGTAAGATTGCCATTAGTTGAGGCTACAAAATCCTTGAAAAATGATATAAAAGAAGCACTTCAAATAATCAATTGATTTTTAAAAAGTTAAAATATACTTAAACATACTTAAGGTCTGTTTTCAACGTTTACTTTAGCAACAAATATTAGTTTTTATTATACGTTAGAAATACGTACTTTTGCAACCTGTTTTTTATTTATGAAGAAATTTGTTTACATCCTTTTATTAGCCATCACACTATCATCATGTAGTGAGTACCAAAAAGCCTTGAAATCTGAAGACGTAAAGACTAAACTTGATATGGCAACAAAGCTATATGAAATTGGTAAGTTTTCGAAAGCCAATAAGCTTTTTACACAGGTTATACCAAAATATAGAGGAAAGCCTCAAGCAGAACGTTTGATGTTTATGAGCGCGATGTGCTCATATGAATTGAAAGACTACCATATTTCTGGTTATCATTTTGAACGTTTTGAAAATGGCTACCCAAAAAGTGAGAAGGCAGAGGAGGCATCATTCTTATCGGCTAAAAGCTATTACGAGTTATCTCCAGTGTATTCAAAAGAGCAAGCAGAAACTATTGAAGCTCTTGAGAAACTACAATTATTTATCAATAAGTATCCAGATTCTAAATTTTTAGCTGAAACAAATGTTCTAATTAAAGAATTAGATTTTAAACTAGAGAAGAAAGCTTTTGAAATAGCAAAGCAATATAATAAAATTGCTTACTTTGAATCTTCAGATTATGAAGCAGCAATTAAAGCATTTGATAATTTTTTAGTAGATTACCCAGGAACTAGTTTTAGACAAGAAGCTATGTTTTTCCGTTTGGATTCTGCATACAGATTAGCGATCAATAGTGTTAAAAGTAAAAAAGAAGGAAGGTTGGATATAGCTTTAGGTTATTACAATACTTTTCATAAATATTATCCTGATTCTGACAGAACTGAAGAAGTAGAAAAGATGAATGAGGATTTGCAAACCCAATTACAACAATTCAATACTAAAAGTTAATCATATATATACTATGACAGATTTAAAGAAAACCAATGCTCCTGTAACAACCTTAACGTATGATAGAAACGTTATCGATGAAACAACTGATAATATCTATGAAGCAATTTCAGTGATATCTAAAAGAGCAGAACAAATCAATACTGATATCAGAAGAGAATTAGTAGATAAGTTAGAAGAATTTGCTACTTACAACGATAGTCTTGAAGAAATCTTTGAAAACAAAGAGCAGATTGAAGTGTCAAAATTTTACGAAAAATTACCAAAACCACACGCGTTAGCAGTACAAGAATGGTTAGATGATAAAATCTACTATAGAAATACTGATGACGACGTTACGGAATAAATAAACATGTCTATTTTAAGTGGCAAAAACATACTATTAGGTATTACCGCTGGTATTGCTGCTTACAAAACAGCAAGCCTAGTTAGGTTATTTATAAAAGCAGGTGCTAACGTAAAGGTCGTTATGACACCTGCTTCTAAAGACTTCATTACACCTTTAACACTCTCAACATTATCTAAAAACACAGTGCATTCTTCGTTTACAAATGACGATGATGACAATGCAATGTGGAATAACCATGTCGAACTTGGTCTATGGGCTGATCATTTTGTTATTGCACCTGCAACAGCAAATACAATGTCTAAAATGGCTAATGGTACGTGTGATAATTTGTTGTTAGCAACATATCTTTCAGCTAAATGCCCAGTTTACTTTGCACCAGCTATGGATTTAGATATGTATAAACATCAGTCTACTTTAGATTCATTTGAAAAATTAAAGTCATTTGGTAATACGATGATTCCTGCAACTTCAGGGGAATTGGCTAGTGGTTTGGTTGGAGAAGGTCGTATGGCAGAACCTGAAGACATAATTGCCTTTATTGAAAGCGATATTTTAGATAAACTTCCACTACGTGGAAAAAAGATGCTTATTACAGCAGGACCAACTTATGAAGCTATTGACCCTGTTCGTTTTATTGGAAATCATTCAAGTGGTAAAATGGGATTTGAAATCGCTAAAGCCGCAGCCAATCTAGGAGCAGAGGTTCACCTTATTTCTGGACCAACTCATCAAAAAGTAACACACAGTTTAATTGATGTTGTGCATGTTACAAGCGCTTCAGAAATGTATGACGCTGCACATTTGTATTTTAATTCTGTAGATATTGCTATTCTTTCTGCTGCAGTTGCAGACTACAAACCAAAAAATGTTTCAGATATAAAAATAAAAAAGGCATCAACAACGTTTAGTATTGAGTTAGAGAAAACAAAAGACATTTTAAAATCATTAGGAGCTATTAAAAAGAATCAGTTTTTAGTAGGTTTTGCCTTAGAGACTAACAATGAACTTGATAATGCAAAAGGGAAGTTGAAGGCCAAGAATTTAAATCTTATTGTATTAAATTCTCTCAATGATAAAGGTGCTGGTTTTGGTGGTTCAACAAATAAAGTTACTTTTATAACTGATACCGAAGAGGTGTTAGAACACGAGCTTAAATCTAAGACAGAAGTAGCTCAAGACTTAATGCAACAAATTATTAAACAACAGCATGCGTAAATTAATTTATTTATTAATAGTAACATTTTCTTTGCAATCATTTTCACAAGAGCTTAATTGTGAGGTTATTGTAAATGCACAGCTTACAGGAAATGAAAACGTACAAGTCTTTAAAACGCTTGAACGACAACTAAAAGAATTTATAAATAATACTACCTGGACAAATAAAACGTATAAGTCTCAAGAACGCATTAATTGTAGTATGGTAATTAATGTTACCGATTACAATAACGATAATTTTAAAGCCACAATTCAAGTACAATCTGCAAGACCAGTTTATGGGTCGTCTTATAGTACTCCAGTCTATAATTATAATGATAAGGATTTTGACTTTAAATATCTGGAATTTCAAAATATAGTATATAATGAGAATCAGTTTGAATCTAACTTGGTTTCAGTTTTAGCGTTTCATGTATATATGATTTTAGGAATGGACGCTGATACATTTTCTTTGAAAGGAGGAGAAGAATACTATGCCCAAGCTCAGGTTATTTCAAATTATTCACAACAAGGGAGTTTTAGCGGTTGGAAGCTTGAAGATGGCAACCAATCTCGTTTTATCTTAATCGACAATGTATTATCTGAAACATATAAAGAATTTAGACAAGTCCTTTATAATTACCATCGATTTGGTCTTGATGAAATGAGTAATGATGCCAAAGAAGGCAAATTATCAATAGCTAAAAGTATGACTTCATTGAAAGAAATGAATAACAGACGTCCAAATTCTTATTTAATGCGTGTGTTATTTGATGCTAAAGCAGAAGAAATTGAAGACGTCTTTAGTGGTGGACCAACCGTGAATATTTCAGATTTAGTATCTACATTAACTAGATTAGCTCCAATGCATGCTTCAAAATGGCGTAACATTAATTTCTAGAGTTTACGTTTTTATGCTTATTTTTATCTTTAATACTTGGTCTTAAAAATAAGGCGCGAAAGGTAGTCTATAAGTATACCATTTAACACGTTATATGCTCACAAACTTAACTATAAAAAATTACGCTCTCATTGATGAATTAAATGTAAGTTTCAACACTGGACTTACAATAATCACTGGAGAAACAGGAGCAGGTAAATCTATTCTTTTAGGAGGATTGTCTCTTATTTTAGGGAAGCGAGCAGATTTAAGTAGTGTAAAAGATAGTTCGAAAAAATGCATAATTGAAGCGACTTTTGATATTGCTAAATACAACTTAAAGTCTGTCTTTAAAACCGAAGACCTAGATTACGAAGCACAAACTATAATTAGAAGAGAAATTTTACCATCTGGGAAATCTAGAGCTTTTATAAATGATACACCTGTCAATTTAGATAGTTTACAAGTACTAGGTGACCGTTTACTGGATATTCATTCTCAACATCAAACCTTACAACTCACAAATGATAATTTCCAGTTTCAGGTTATTGATGCTTTAGCCGAAAATGAAAAGCATTTAATCAAGTACAATACCTTATTAAAGCAATTTAAACTTTTAAAAACTGACCTTGAATTTCTTAAGGATAAAAAGAATTCAGCGTTAAAAGAATTAGATTATCATGCGTTTCTACTTAATGAGCTTGAAGAAGCCAAATTGATTTCTGGTGAATTAGAGGTTCTAGAAACAGAATATGAAACTCTAAATAATGTTGAAGAGATTAAAGAAAAACTATCCTTATCTCATGGATTAATGAGTAATGGTGAAATGGGAATTATTACTAATCTTACCGAATTAAAAAACCAATTCTCAAAGCTCTCAGGTTACTCAAGTCAGTATAGTTCTATATTCGATCGTATACAAAGCAGTTTAATTGAATTGGATGATGTGTTTTCAGAAATTGAAAATCTTCAAGACCAGTTAGAAGCAGATCCTAATAGATTAGAACAAGTAAATACTAAGCTTCAAATCATTAATAATTTATTGCAAAAGCATACTGTATCGAGTATTGAAGAGTTACTTCATATAAAAGAAGAATTAGACGTTAAGGTTTTTGAAACAGAAAATTTGGATGCTATAATTTCAGAAAAAGAAGAGACTATTAATGTACTTGAATCTAAATTGATTTCTGAATCAGATCGTATTCATAAAAATAGAAGTGCCATTATTCCTAAACTAATGAATCAGTTAGAATCTATATTGGCAACATTAGGAATGCCTAACGCTAAGTTTAAGATTCAATTAGTGCCAACAAATACCTTTACGGTTAACGGAAGAGATGAGCTTCAGTTTTTGTTTTCAGCAAATAAAGGTGGACAATTTAACGAGCTTAAAAAATCTGCATCTGGAGGAGAGCTGTCAAGAATCATGTTGGCTATAAAGTCAATACTTTCAAAATATATGCAACTGCCTACCATTATGTTTGATGAAATTGACACTGGTGTTTCCGGAGAAATTTCAAATAAAATGGCTACTATAATGCAACAAATGAGTAAATCTATGCAAGTTTTTACAATTACGCATTTACCACAGATTGCAGCTAAAGGAGATACACATTATAAAGTATTTAAGGAAGATGTAAATAATGTAACTCAAACACAACTTAAACAATTAAGCCCAAATGATCGCATAGTTGAAATTGCTCAGATGTTAGGAGGAGCAGATGTGTCAACGTCTGCAATTGCTCATGCAAAGGAATTATTGAATTAGTTGAATTTCTTTTCCCAGCGGTATAATTCAAAAAAATAAAGTTAACTTTGAGCGCTTAAATTATAGACTAAAAAAACTAAAATCTAAAGAATAAGTCATATGTCATACAATTTATTAAAAGGAAAAAAAGGAATCATATTCGGAGCGTTAGATCCAAATTCAATTGCTTGGAAAACTGCTGAGCGTGTTCATGAAGAAGGAGGAACATTTGTTTTAACAAATGCACCAATTGCAATGAGAATGGGACAAATAAATGAATTAGCTGAAAAAACTGGTTCTCAAATTATTCCAGCAGATGCAACATCTGAAGAAGATTTGCAAAACCTTGTAGAGCAATCTATGGAAATCCTTGGAGGCAAAATAGATTTTGTTTTACACTCTATAGGTATGTCAGTAAATGTTAGAAAAGGAAGACCTTATACAGATCAAAAATACGATTGGACTCAAAAAGGAACTGATGTTTCTGCAATGTCTTTTCATAAAGTAATGCAAACGCTTTATAAAGCTGATGCTATGAATGAATGGGGAAGTATAGTTGCTTTAACTTATATGGCAGCCCAACGCGTGTTTCCAGATTATAACGACATGGCAGACAATAAAGCATATTTAGAAAGTATTGCTCGTAGTTTTGGTTATTTTTTCGGAAGAGACAAAAAAGTAAGAGTGAATACCATTTCACAATCACCAACTCCAACTACTGCTGGTCAAGGTGTAAAAGGATTTGATGGCTTTATGTCTTACGCAGAAAAAATGTCTCCTTTAGGAAATGCTACTGCAATAGATTGTGCAAATTATACGATTACCTTATTTAGTGATTTGACAAAACGAGTGACACTACAAAACTTGTTTAATGATGGAGGTTTCAGTAACATGGGAGTTAGTGATGCCGTAATGGATAAGTTTGTTGAATAATTAAAATTTAGACTTAAATAAAAAGCCACTTATCGAATGATAAGTGGCTTTTTATTTTTTGAAAAACTAGTCATACAAAATAGCAGTTTATCTAAGTTTTTTGTATTTAATCGATTAGCTAATAAAGCCAACCTTAATCATCTTTAATATGATTAATTTAATACCATTAAAATAACTAAACTAATAACTAAACTAAACTAAAACATGAAAAAAATTACTTTAGGTTTATTTTTTGCGCTGTCACTTTCGATATGTTCGAATTTAAGTGCGCAGGTTTTAAACGAATCAGCGAATTGGCCAAGTGTTGATTGGCTATTAACAGGTACTTATAGTACCGCAGCAGGCGCTGTTGAAGGCGATCCTACTGTTGATGCAAATTTTGCTTTTGACGACGACGATGCTGGAGCTACTAGTGATGATAACATTGCGGCTGAATCTCCAGAAATTGATTTAACAACTGCTTTTGGAGCAGGTGAAACATGGTTAACAGTAACTACTGACTATGTGTTTCGTAAGCTTTCGGTTGAAGAATTTTTAAGAGTTCAATATTTTGATGCAGACACTAGTTTGTGGGTAAATTGGGAACCAGATTCTATGCCAGGCAATGACACAGTATTGACAGATGATTATTGTGCAGGAACACCAGTTTCATATACAACAGGTGTTTTAAATATAGCTGGATTTTCAGTTTTACAACAATCAAATTTCAGATATAGAATTTTGTATGATGATGATCCTAACGGACAAGCTTATGAATATGGATTTTGTATGCAATCTCCAACCATAACTTCTGCAGTTCCACCATCGTGTCCAGACCCAATGAGTTTGGCTGCAACACCAATGAATACTACTGATGTTAATTTAGAATGGGTAGAAAATGGAACAGCAGCAATTTGGAATATTGAAATTGTTGATGTAACTGCTGGAGGTGCTCAAACAATGACGCCAACTTATTCAGGTGTATCAAACCCTTACATGGAAACAATGTTAATCCCAGGAAATGACTATGAATTTTATGTACAATCCGATTGTGCTGGTTCTGGAACTTCAGGCTGGTCTGGTCCGGCTGCATGGTCACAACCTAATTTAGGTGATGTTTGTGAGGCTGCAATTATAGTTGCTTCTTTACCTTATAATACATCAGATGATACTGCTAATTATGGAGATGATTATGATGGTGTACCAGGAACTGATTGTGGATCTGGATTTACTTATTTAGGTGGTGATGACGTGGTATATGAATACACGGCAACATCTGATACTTCAATTAATGTTGTGCTTTCTGCAATAGGTGATACTTATGTAGGAGTTTTTGCATATAATGATTGTGCTGATATTGGTGTAGCTTGCTCGCAAGGTGCAGTTAATGAAAATGCTCAAGATGACTTAGAGTTTGACTTAACAGTTACCAATGGTGAAACATACTATATTTTAGTTTCATCTTGGCCAGCACCTCAATCTACTACATATACATTAGATATTACTGAAAACACATGTACTGATGCAACAGTAGCTTATAGTATTGTTGATGATTGTGCTAATTCTGGAGGTTTTAATATCTTAGTTGATATTACTGATGTTGGTACGTCTACGTCAATAGATATCAATGATGACCAAGGTAGTGCAACACAATCTACAGGAGTAGCAGGAATGTTTACTTTTGGTCCTTATGCTAATGGAACTGATATTGTCATGTCTATAACAGATAACGATGATGCAAACTGTAACCAATTGAGTGGAGCTTTGACACAAAATGCGTGTCCTGCTTTAAATGATGAATGTGCTAACGCTATAGACCTAGATCCATTTGCAAATGCTGATGGTTCTTGTACTGAAGTTTATTCAGGTAGTAATATTGGTGCAACAAATTCTGCAGGAGAAATAGTTCCAAGTGGAGCTTGTGCAGATGGTGATGCAGCTCCAAATGATGTTTGGTTTACATTAACTGTTCCAGTTACAGGTCAATTTGATTTTGAATTTATTACAAACCCTGGTTTTTCTACTATAGTAGAATTGTATACAGGAACATGTGGTGCTTTAGTGGCCTTAGATCCTGTACTATGTAATAATGGAGCTACAAGAACATTTGCTGGTTTAACTCCTAGTGAAACTGTCTATTTGAGAGTTTGGGATTATGGAAGTGATGAAGAAGGTGTATTAGAAATATGTATAAACTACTTGAATTGTACGCCTGCAGCAGTAAGCACATCAATTGTAAGTGATTGTGATAATGCTCAATACCAAATTGATGTAGACGTAACTGATTTAGGTGACGCAACCTTTATCAATGATGGTACGAATTCATACCCAATTGTTGTTGGTAGTAACGTAGTTGGTCCTTATCCAAGTGGTACAGATGTCAACTTGACTATAGAGCATAGTGATATGAATTGCGAATTTGCAATTCCAGTCATTAATTTTGCTTGTCCTACTTTACCAACAGTAGACGCTACTTTGACAATCAATGGTTGTTTAGATTCAGATTCGTACAATACTCCGTATGACGCAAGTGTTAAAGGTGTTTATTGGGTACAGCTTGATTATGATGGTGGTTGTTTTGAAATCACTTCAGATACTGAAGGATCAGATTTTGATACTGTACTTGGATTGTATGATTCAGATGGATTTTTAGTAGTTTCTAATGATGATGATTTTGGTGGAATAACACCTCAGAGTTTATTTACAGAAGTAGCACTACCAGCTGGTACGTATTACCTAGCTGCAGGAGCTTATAATATGGCGTTTGGAGCTGATAATTTTGATGCAACAACGGCCAATACTGCAGATGTAGGAACGCTTTTCGTTAATGCAAGTACACCATCAGACAATACTGTAGATTTTTGTAATCTTCAGTTCCCTTTTGAAGGTAATATAGAGTTAGCACAAAATTTTGATGTGTTTACTCAAGTATACGAAGCTGGAGTTACAGAACCAGCAGGTCAAGGAGCAGGTATTGTAGGTTGGATAGGTTATAGTGAAACAGATGCTACTACTGCTGCGGATTTTACTTCTGGAGATTGGACATGGGTCTTAGCTGATTACAATACAGGTGGACCAGCAACCAATAATGATGAATATTTTGCCGAAATTGGATCTGCAAGACCAGTAGGAACTTACTATTATGTAAGTCGCTACTCTATTGATGGTGGACCATTTGCTTATGGAGGTATTAATCCAGGAGGTTCTGATGGAAACTTTTGGGATGGAACTAATTTTGTTTCAGGTGTGTTGAATGTTACATTACCACCACCACCAGTTAATAATGATTGTTCTGGAGCAATAGCTCTAACACCAGGTACTGTATTTGAAGATAATGCATTAACTGGACAAACTCAGGCTGGATCTACTGATTCTGGAGAAACTCCATTACCAAGTTGTTCTACTTATGATCCTGCGGATCCTACAGGTTTTGGAGGAGACGTTTGGTTTTCTGTTGTAGTGCCTGCTGATGGAATGATAGATATCGAAACTCAAGCCGATCCAACAGGAAGTGGTGGAGATAGCGGTATGTCTGTGTATTCAGGAGTTTGTGGCGCTTTAGATGAAGTTGCATGTGATGATGATGCTAGTACTGATGGAAATTATTCATTAGTTAGTATTTCTGATCCTGCTTTGGCGAATCAAACACTTTATATTAGAGTTTTTGAATTTGGCGGAAATGCATTGCTAAACTTCCAAGTTTCAGCTTATAATGCTACATTATCTGTTGAGTCATTTGATAACGAAAATGCGTTTACGTATTTCCCAAATCCTGTGAAAAATGAGTTAACATTGAAAGCTAAAAATAATGCTATTCAAAATATATCAGTAATTAATATGTTAGGTCAAGAAGTTCTTAAAACAACACCTAATACGCTTGAGAGTAACTTAGATATGAATTCCTTGAATCAAGGATCATACTTTGTTCAGGTTACTATTAATGGAATTACTGAAACCATTAGAATTATTAAACAGTAAGAGTTTAATTTTATATAGTTTTAAAAAGCCACCTTTAAGGTGGCTTTTTTTGTTCTTAGTTTGACATAGAATTTTTAAATTATTACATTTGGGATAAGTACTTATAACCATTAAAATTATTATGTATAGCAATACAAAATTATTTACTGCAGTACTTCTTCTGTTATTTGTAAGCATTTGTAAATCGCAAACAAATTTTGTTGATAAAGCAACAGAGTTAGGTCTTGGTGTGTCTTGTGGAGATGGTACATTTGGAAACGGGATTACCTTTTATGATTATAATGATGATGGATGGGACGATATTACCTTAGCGACTCAAGCAGGTGAGTCTATTCGGTTTTTTAAAAATTTAAATGGTGTTTTTGTAGAAGAAATACTTAACATTCCGAATAATATGTCCTATATGAAGCAAGTTAATTGGGTTGATTATGATAATGATAGTCATCTTGATTTGTTTGTTACAAGTAATATTGATGGTAACAGATTATATCGTAATGATGGTAATTTTAACTTTTCCGATGTTACTAATGACTCAGAATTACCTATAATTAATATGGGGACATATGGTGCGTCTTGGGGAGATTATAATAATGATGGCTATTTAGATGTCTTTATAAGTAATAGAGATAATACTGAATCTTACCCAAATTATCTCTATAGAAATAATAATGACGGTACGTTTACAAATGTTAGTGATTCTGCAGGTATTTTGAATACTAGTAATTTGTCATTTTGTTCAGCCTTTTTTGATTTCAATAATGATGGATGGCAAGATATCTATGTGTCTAAGGATAGAGATAATAACAAAAACGTATTGTATAAAAATAATGGTGACGGAACATTTACTGATGTAAGTGAGTCTTCTAATACAGATTTATATATTGATGCCATGTCTGTTACAATTGGGGATTATAATAATGATGGTTGGTTTGATATATATGTAACTAATACATTTAATGGAAATGTATTTTTGCAAAATAATGGTGATGAGACATTTTCCAATATAGCAGTTGCTAACGGAACAACTTTTGAAAGTATTGGTTGGGGAGCTGTGTTTTTAGATGCTGAAAATGATATGGATTTAGATTTATATGTTAGTGGAGCACTTGATGGATCAAATGCAAGTTTTCTTTCAGCTTCATTTTATGAGAATGATGGCACCGGAAATTTTACGATTCCGACTACTGGTTTCACAAATGATAACAGACAGAGTTTTGCTAATGCTATTGGAGATATAGATAACGATGGTTTTCCTGAAATAGCAGTAAGTAATAATAATTTTGAAAACATTTTTATTTGGAAAAATGAAGTTTCATCTACCAATAACTGGCTTAAAATAAATTTAGAAGGCATTCAAAGTAATAAAAGAGGTATAGGCTCATTAATTGAAATCTCAATTAATGGCGTAAAGCAATATCGATATACACTATGTGGAGAAGGTTATTTGGGGCAAAACTCTGGCACTGAAATTTTTGGTTTAGGTGATAATAACACTGTGGATTATTTAAAAGTCACTTGGCTTAGTGGTGTAATTGATGTTATTACAGATGTTACTGCCAATCAAACATTAAATATTTTAGAAGGCTCAAATACGCTTTCTAATAATGAATTTGTGATTAATGATATTAAAATAATTCCAAATCCAGTAGAGAACATATTAACCATCAATTCTAAAGAACCAATTGAAAAGATTGAAGTTTATAATATTCTTGGCCAAAAAACCAATTATTCTACTTCTGGAAAAACAACAGAGAGTATTGATTTGTCAGGTTTGAATTCTGGAGTTTATATGGTTAAAGTGTTAGTTGCTGAGCAAGTAAAAGTGATTAGAATAATTAAAAACTAATTTAGCCTAGTTTTTTTTATAAAATTTACTTTCAATAGTATAGATATTATGAAAAAAACTTACTTAATAATTTGTTGTTTTCTATTGTTTTCAAACAATATGTTGTCACAAATCACTTTTGATGAAACATCTAGTTCTTATGGTGTAAACGCTTCTTTTGGGACTGGTTTTGTGTGTGGATGTATTTCATTTTGTGACTTTGATAATGATGGCTCTAACAACTATAATATACCAACTAATGCTGGATTCATGAATGATACAGAAGAGAGTTATTCTAATGCTATTGGAGATATTAATAATGATGGTTATCCAGATATTATTGTAAATAATGAGGCTGCAAATATGTTTCTATGGGAGAATAATTGTGATAATAATATCAATAATAATTGGTTAAAAGTTTAATTAGAAGGTTCAATATCTAATAAAGATGGTATAGGCTCATTTATAGAAATTTCAATAAATGGGAATAAGCAATATAGATACACAGTTGCAGGTGAAGGTTACCTTTCCCAAAATTCTAATACTGAATTTTTTGGATTAGCCGATAATTCTGTAATTGATTATGTTAAGGTGAATTGACTTAGTGGAATAGAAGATGTATATGTTAATGTTAATGCAAATCAAACTTTAGATCTAGTGGAAGGTGAAACACTGTCTACTGGAAGTTATACATCTTCAAAACTTAAAATCTATCCTAACCCTGTTTCAGATATTGTAACCGTTGAGCACACAAAACCCATTCAACAATTGAAACTTATCAATTCTATTGGACAAGTCGTTTTATCAAAATCATTTCCTGATGATGTTACTTCCGCAAAAATTGACGTTTCAAATGCTCAGTTAGGACATTATATTTTAGTAATATCTACGACTGATTATGTATATTATCAAAAACTAATTATAAATTAGTTTTTGCACTTTATCGATTAGTTTTGTGCTTTATCGATTAATTTTATATTTTTAGCAATTATGAACTTTCTGTATTACTTATTTAACAGATAATCAATACATTTAACAACGAATTTACTTTATTAACAAATACTTAATCAATATGAAAAAAATTACTTTTTTAATGACCCTTTTATTAATGTGGTCAATTAATTCTAATGCTCAATACGTAAACGAAGATTTCGAAAGCGGAACATTTCCTCCAGCAGGATGGATCGATGAAGCTGGCACAACTGACTCAGGAGCTCCTGATTTTTTCACAGAAAATGGAGATGTTTGGGGTGAAAATATAACTCGCTCTAATTCACCTTCAACATCTGCTTTTTTTGATGATTTTGGTGGTGATCAGTATCATGATAGATGGTTAATTTCTCCAGCATTTGATTTGTCTACTGCTGTAGGTCCTGAATTAATTTATTTTGACAATGTTAACTTTGCAACTTTTGCAGCTACTCAAGAAGTATTGTGGTCAGAAGACTACACTGGTTCTGGAGATCCTGCATTAGCTACATGGAACTTATTAAACGGTGCAACTGGTGCTGAAGATACTTGGGTTGAAAATGGCCCATATCCAATACCATCTACTGGTACAGCGGTTTACGTTGCTTTTAGTTATCAAGGTGAATTTGCTGCCGAATGGTATGTTGATGACGTATTAGTAAGAGATGCATTAACTT
Source organism: Psychroserpens jangbogonensis (assembly GCF_000797465.1). Taxonomy (GTDB): domain Bacteria; phylum Bacteroidota; class Bacteroidia; order Flavobacteriales; family Flavobacteriaceae; genus Psychroserpens; species Psychroserpens jangbogonensis. The sequence goes on from NZ_JSWG01000015.1 coordinate 296,438, forward strand.
GCACTCCTGCTGTTGGTTCAGTAACACTAGTTGAAGATTGCCCTAGCCTTGAATATAGTATTGATGTTACAGTTACAGATTTGGGAGATTCAACAACAGTTACAGTAACAAATGATGGTGGAGAGCCAGATGTAGATGTTACAAGTGTTCCAACAACAGTTACATTAGGCCCTTACGCATCAGGAACAACAGTTAACGTGTCATTATTACACGAATCTGATCCTGCATGTGATGTTAATTTAGGAGCTACAGTAGATGCTTGTCCACTACCACCACCTGCCAATGATGATTTGGCTAATGCACAACCTATAGATTGTACAACAACTGCTTTAACAGGAAGTACTGCAAATGCAACTTTAGATGAAGATGATGCACCTGACGGTTTTACAGCTGATATGGATGCACCTAATGTATGGTTTAGCTATGATAGTGCTACTGAAGGCGCAGCTGATGTAACAGTTAGCTTATGTGGGTCAACTTATGATACTTCATTTTTAGTGTATACAGGTACATCAGGAGCACTTACAATAGTTGCTGGTAATGATGATAATGCTGCAGCTTGTGGAGTTGGTAGTGTACAAAGTGAAGGAACTTTTACAGCTAATGGTACAGATACGTATTTAATTGCTGTTGAAGGATGGGATCCAGGAAGTACAGGAGACTTTACAATGACAATATCATGTGTAGCTTCTTGTTCTCCAGTTCAAATGAATCAGGATTGCGCATCTGCAACTGCATTAGCCGTTGATGGTATTCCGACAACTCAAGATAATACATGTGCAACAGTTAATGCTGCAACTACATCATGTGAATTGTTTTCAACTATTGCTGATGTGTGGTTTACATTTGTTGCTCCTGCAAGTGGAGAAGTAAATATCGTTACGGCTTTAGGTACTGCAACTGCAGCTCATGCTGCTGTATATGAAGGTACTTGTGGAGCTTTAACAGAAATAGCATGTAGTACTGCAGTTACTGGAGGTGGTAGTTTAACAGCTTTAACTCCTGGTAATACATATTACATTCAGTTATGGAATAACGGTTCTGAGGAAGGTACGATGGATATCACGCTTTCTGATGCATCATTATCTCTTAGTACTTTTGAGAATGAAAATGCATTTACATACTTCCCTAATCCAGTGAAGAATGAATTGTCATTAAGAGCTCAAAGTAATATTCAAAATGTATCAGTATTTAATATGCTAGGTCAAGAAGTTCTAAGAGCTGCACCTAACACTTTAGAAAGTAACTTAGATATGAATGGATTAAGCCAAGGCGCTTACTTCGTACAAGTAACTATCAATAATGTTACTGAAACAGTAAGAATTTTAAAGCAATAAGCTTAAACAAATATTATTTCAAAAGCCACCTTTAAGGTGGCTTTTGTATTTTGTTTATTTACCTTTGTTATGTATGGATGCATTACATTATTCATTTATTGTACCAGTCTTTAATAGACCAGATGAAATTAAAGAACTATTACAAAGCTTCTTAGCAATTGAAGGAAATACCCCTTTCGAAATTGTAATTATTGAAGATGGCTCTACTATTGACTGTAAAGCTATAGTAAAGGATTTTGAAACGGATTTGAATATTTCATATTATTACAAGCCTAATTCAGGTCCTGGTAGTTCTAGAAATTATGGCATGCTAAAAGCAAAAGGCAATTACTTCATAATTTTAGATTCAGATTGTTTATTACCTCCTCAGTATTTATCAGTAGTAATTAGTGAACTTGATAAAGAATATGTAGATTGTTTTGGTGGTCCTGATGCTGCCGATCAATCGTTCACAAATCTGCAAAAAGCAATTAATTTTGCTATGACCTCTTTTATAACCACTGGAGGAATTAGAGGGTCAAAATCACAGAATGATAAATTTCAGCCAAGAAGTTTTAATATGGGCATTTCTAAAGCTGCTTTTGAAGCGTCTGAAGGCTTTGGAAACATTCATCCTGGTGAAGATCCCGATTTGTCAATAAGATTAACTAAATTAGGTTTTAAGACTAAACTTTTTAATAACGCATTTGTATACCATAAACGAAGAATATCTTGGTCCAAATTTTATAAGCAAGTTTATAAATTTGGTCTAGTAAGACCAATCCTCAATTTGTGGCACCCAACAAGTGAACGTATCATTTATTGGTTTCCTACCATATTTTGTTTGGGATTAGTATTAGCCACTATTTCTGCTAGTTTTGGTAATTATTTTTTATTGATTATTTTTAGTTTATATATAGTTTTAGCCTTTGTATTGGCTTTAATTCAAACCAAAAATTTAGTGATTGCTATACAAGCAATTTTTGCAATATTTGTTCAGTTTTTGGGCTATGGTTTTGGGTTTTTAAAATCCACTATAGTTATTAAGGTATTAAGAAAGGAACCAGAAAATTACTATCCTAATCTATTTTTTAAGAATGCTAACTAAATTAAGATCCATACTAATCAGGTCAATCAAGAACAAAAAACTCAATGTTTTTGGTTTATTTTTTTTATTGGCTTTTTTAATACTGGTCCTTAGCAAACTTTCAAAATCTTATACTGAAACATTAACTGTTGGTGTTAATTATATTAATCTACCAGAAGATAAAGTCTTAACAATTGAGAACCAGCCAGAATTAAATATTACAGTAAGTACTTTTGGGTTTAATCTATTTGGATCCTATTTTTATGATAAAACGGTGCCTATCGATTTAAAGAATGATGCTTATATAAATAATGACACTTATATCTGGATAGCTAACCGAGCAATGTCTGATATAAAAAGTCAATTTGGTAATAATTTTGAAATAGTGTCTGTGCAACCAGATACTTTGAGTTTTCCTTTCGGAACCTTATCTGTTAAGAAGGTGCCAATTAAGCTTAATTCAAACGTGACTTTTGCATCAGGATATGATACATTATATGGAATGGTTTTAGTTCCAGATTCTATTAAAGTAATTGGATCAGATACTGAGATTAAGACTGTTGATTATATTGAAACTTCAGAATTAAGATTATTAGATATTAAAGAAAATATAAATGCCACTATAAAGCTCATACTTCCAGAAGAAGGTAATACATTAAAATTGTCTCAGGAAAATATTGAAGTTACTGCTGAAGTGCAAAAATTTACTGAAGGGACTCTTGAAATCCCTGTTGTCATTAATAATCTTCCATCTGATATTCAAATTAACTATTTCCCTAAAATGATTAAAGTATCTTATGAAGTGAGTTTAAATCATTATAAATCTATTAAACCAACAGATTTTAAGATTGAATGTGATTATTTAGAAATAGAGTCTTCTAATAAAACATATTTCACGCCTAAGTTTATACGATTGCCAGAAAATGTGAAGCGCGTTAAAATGAAACAAGATAAAATTGAATATATCATAACAGAATAGGATGAAAGTAGTCGGACTTACAGGAGGTATAGGAAGTGGGAAAACTACAGTTGCTCACTTATTCGAAAGTTTGGATGTGCCCATTTATATTGCTGATATTGAAGCAAAGCTTTTAATGAATAACTCTGAGGATATTAAAAGAGAACTTATTGATCTTTTTGGAGAAAATGCGTATTTGAATAATGAACTTAACAGACCATTTATAGCCGATAAAATTTTTAATAATAAAGACTTTTTAAATAAAATGAATGCTATTGTGCATCCAAAGGTTGGAGAACATTTTAAGCGTTGGTTAAAACAACAGCATTCCCCTTATGTTATAAAAGAAGTCGCTATTATTTTTGAACATAAGCAACAATCACAATACGATCTAATTATTTCCGTTATAGCCAATAAAGACAAACGTTTGCAACGCGTGCTTAATCGAGACGAAAGCACTCCTGAAAAAGTTTTAGCCATTATGGAACATCAAATGAATGATGTAGATAAAGCTAAACTATCTGACTTTGTTATTCTTAACAACGACAAAACCACATTAAAAAATCAGTTGCAGAAAATACACCAATCTATACTGAAACATATCGAAAATTCTGCAATTTAACTTTTGTGTTAATGTAAGGTTAAAGGGGAGCACATGTAAATGTTAAAATGTTAAATTTGAGCGATGGGCAAAAAGCTATTCATTTTGTTGGTGGTTTTAATGAGTTTATCACTCATAGGTATCATTTTCGTTCAGGCGTTTTTTATTAATAATACATTAGAAAACGAGGAGAAAAATTTTACATTAAATGTAAAACGTTCTTTAAGTTCTGTATCAAAAGCCATTGAAGAAAAAGAGTTTGAAGTGTATTCAAATAGGCTTCAGAATCTTATTGAAAGTGGAGTAGATCCAGATTCAACAGCAATACGACAAGTATTTATTCTAGAACAAGATGATTTATCAAACGAGACTAGGATTTACGGTAATGCCATTTCTGAAGAAAGCTTTAAAGTACCATCATTGTTCTTTGACATTGGTTTAGACAGTTTCAATTTGAGTCGTGTAAGAAACACGAGGATAACTGAAACATATGACAATAATAGGTTGGATGGAAGCAAGTCTATTAGTTTGCAAAAATCTATTAAAAATATTAGCAATCTAACGTATCTTGAAAAGGCTCAATTTGAGTCTATAACTAGAGATCAATTTAAAAACATACCAGTTTATAAACGTGTATCTGTTGATGATGTTAATTTTCTTTTAGAAAAGCAACTTGATTATAATGGAATTGATACAAGTTTTGAATTTGCTATTTACGATAGAGATCTTTCAACAAAAGTACAATCAAGAAATTTTGATTTAAATCCAGATTCAACAATTGGAGTTCCGGTTTTTCTTGATAATAATAATGAAAGTGATTATATGCTTTATGTTGATTTTCCGCAAAGAAAAAAGTTTTTATTGTCATCTATATTAGGAATGATAGCATTATCAATTCTATTTACATCTATAATCGTTATTGCTTATACAAGTGCCATTTATCAATTGATAAAACAACGTCAAATCTCACAGATTAAAACAGATTTTATCAATAACATGACGCATGAGTTTAAGACACCAATTGCAACAATTAATTTGGCTTTAGATTCAATTAGGAACCCTAAAGTAATTGGAGATCAAGAAAAAGTATTGCGTTACCTTAGAATGATTAAGGAAGAGAATAAAAGGATGAATGCGCAAGTAGAAAATGTGTTAAGGATTTCTAAGTTAGAGAAAAATGAACTTAACATTAGTAAGGAAAGAGTAAAGTTGCACGACTTAATAGAAGATGCAGTTGCACATATAGAATTGATTGTTGAGGATAAAAAAGGGTATGTAAATATCCATTTGGATGCTGAAAAATCTTCAGTTCTAGCAAACGAAACACATTTTACAAATGTTATTGTAAATATGTTGGATAATGCGGTGAAATATAGTGATGAGGCACCTAAAATTGATGTGTATACTGAAAATGTTGGGAATAATATATTATTAAAAATTACCGATGAAGGTAACGGAATGTCTAAACAAGTACAGAAAAAAGTGTTCGAAAAATTTTATAGAGAACATACAGGAAATGTACATAATGTTAAAGGTCACGGATTAGGTTTGGCCTATGTTAAAAGAATAGTAGATGACCATCAAGGTCATATATCAGTAGAAAGTGAAAAAGGAAAAGGTAGTGTGTTTACAATCAAACTGCCATTAATATCATAAATTATGGAAGAACAAAACAAAAAAATACTTTTAGTCGAAGATGATCCAAATTTTGGAACAGTATTAAAAGACTACCTTAATATGAATGATTACGATGTTGTTCATGCTAAAAACGGAATGGAAGGTTTCGAAAAATTCAAGAAGGATGATTTCGATCTTTGTATTTTAGATGTAATGATGCCTTATAAAGACGGATTTACACTCGCTAAAGAAATACGTGAGAAAAATACCGATGTTCCAATTATCTTCTTAACCGCTAAAGCAATGAAAGAAGATGTCCTTAAAGGTTATAAAGTTGGGGCAGATGACTATTTAAATAAACCTTTTGATAGTGAAGTTCTTTTAATGAAAATAAAGGCTATCATTCAACGTAAGGCTACAGATACAATTGCAGATAGTAAGCAGTTTGAATTTAAAATTGGTAGGTTTGATTTAAACTCAAAACTACGTTTCTTAAAATGTGATGGTAAAGATCCAATAAAACTATCTCCAAAAGAAAACGAATTACTTCGTCTTTTAGCACTTCATGAAAATGATTTAATGCCAAGAGAACTTGCACTTACAAAGATATGGAGAGACGATAACTATTTTACGTCAAGAAGTATGGATGTTTATATAGCTAAGCTTAGAAAGTATTTGAAACTTGATCCAAAAGTAGAAATATTAAATATTCATGGTGAAGGGTTTAGATTAGTAGTTAACCTAGACGAATAGAAATTCTATAATTTAGAATATGAATCCAGCATTTATGCTGGATTTTTTTTTGCCATAAAAAAAGCCTATCAAATAATGATAGGCTTTAGCTTTATTAAACGAATTGAAATATTAGATAACTTTTACGTTAATTGCGTTTAATCCTTTTTTTCCTTCTGTTAAATCAAATTCTACTTCATCACCTTCTCTAACCTCGTCGATTAATCCAGAAATGTGTACAAAATGTTCTTTGTTGTTTTCTTCTTCAGTGATGAATCCAAATCCTTTTGAATCGTTGAAGAATTTTACGGTACCTTTACTCATAATAAAATTTATTTATTTAAGCTGCAAAAGTAGTTTTAATAAATTGAATTATAATGCCTTTTACGCTTTAATTTAAATTGGTACTCTAAAAAGGCTTATTTGTGTTGAGCTATGTCTTTAATCACAATGTCTATTTCTGTTTTATAATCAAACCAAAAAGTGTCTGTATTTTTTTTAAACCAAGTCAGTTGTCGTTTAGCAAATCGTCTTGTGTTCTTTTTAATTTCAGAAACAGCAAACTCTAAAGCCCATTCGTTGTTTAAAAACTTAAATAATTCCTTATAACCAACAGTATTTAAAGCATTTAGCTGTTGTTTAGATTGTAAGCCTTTAACTTCATTTAGTAAACCTTCAGCAATCATATTGTCCACGCGTTTGTTTATTCTATCATATATAATTTCGCGTTCTGCGGTTAAACCAATTGTGATGGTTTTAAAAGATCTTGTTTTGTTTGTTGAAGTTAAAAAGGAAGAATAGGGCCGTTTACTTCCAATACAAACTTCCAAAGCTCTTATTACTCGATGTGGATTACCGATAGCAATTGTTTCGTATGACTTTGGATCTAAACGTTTTAATTGTTCTTGTAAATGTTCGATTCCTTCCGTTTTAAGAACTTCGTTTAGTGATATTCTAATGCTAGGATCTACATTTGGGAATTCATCTAAACCTTTTGTTATGGCATCTACATAGAGTCCTGAGCCACCAACCATTATGACAATATCTTTAGTTTTAAAGAGTGTATCTAATAGTGTAATGCCTTCTTTCTCAAAATCACCAACACTATAAATGTCTTCAACAGATTTGTGATGAATATAATGATGTTTTGCAGAAGCTAGTTCAGATGGAGTAGGAGCAGCAGTACCAATTTGCATTTCTTTGTAAAACTGTCTTGAATCTGCAGAAATAATTTCAGTATCGAAATGTTGAGCTAGTTTTATGCTTAATGCTGTTTTACCAATGGCTGTTGGGCCAACAATAGAGAGAAGAGTTTTAGTCATGATGTAATTCGCAACCGCATTTATGACAATATTCTGCACCATCCTGATGCGTTTCTTCAAGACAATTTGCGCAACATTGTGTGTTAAGTTGAACATTTTTTAGTTGTTCAACTTCCTCATCAGAGAGTTTCTTGTCTTCCTCTCCCGACGCTTTAGTGTATTCTGCTGAAACAATTCCAGTTGGTACAGCTATAATACCATAACCTAAAATCATAACTAAGGATGCTATGAATTGACCAAGTGGTGTTTGTGGAGCAATATCTCCATAACCAACTGTAGTTAAGGTTACTATGCACCAATATACGCTCTTTGGAATATTACTAAACCCATGTTCCTCGCCTTCAACCATATACATTATTGTCCCCAGAATGATGGATAAAATAATAACGGCAAATAAAAACACTGCAATCTTAGCTCTACTAGCTTTAATTGCATTTGTAAGTTGGTTTGATGCACCAAGATATCTTGCTAATTTTAAAATTCTAAATACACGTAATAACCTTAAAGCTCTTAAAGCTACTAATGCATGAGAACCTGCCAACATGAGTGATAAATATTTTGGTATGGTAGATAATAAATCTATAATGCCGTAGAAACTCAAAATATATTTTAATGGTTTCTTAACTGCTATGATTCTTACGATATACTCAATACTAAATAGAATTGTGATTACCCATTCTGAAATGTCTAAAAATTTATGATATTTTTCATCAAAACTATTGACACTTTCTAGCATTACAAGAACGATACTTGCAAGAATTGCAATAAGAAGGATGACATCAAACAATTTACCACCAGGAGTATCTGCCTCATAAATAATTTCATGAAGTTTACTTTTCCAAGTTTTATTAGAGTTTTGTTTACTCATAGCTTCAAAAGTACTAAAAAGATTAGTTCTTTTTGGTTAAAACAAGTATTGCGTTCTTTTGGATATCTACAACATCTTTCATCATGTCTTTTAGATATTGATAGAAGATTGGTTCGTAAATGGCCTTATTAAAAGTCAGTTTGAAATAAATTAGTACAGAATTACCTGATATGCTATAATTGGTTATTAAAGAGCCGGCATTTTCAGGAAGATTTATTTTTTTTGATTCTGGAAGTTCTTCTACCGAATAGTTTTCTCCAAGATTTAGTTTAGACGTGTAAATAAAACTTTGTTTGTATCCAAAATCTACTGGGTAACTGCGCTCTTGAAGTTTAAAAGGATTTTCTGAAAAGAACGCTATAAAATAAGGGTTTAAATAAAGCTTGTCACCAATTAAATCTAGAGATTTTGAAGCATCAAATGATAACTTAAATGTAGAGTCCGTTTTAGTTAAATTATGATATTCTGGATTTGATAATTCTAAACCATTTTTAGCGTCAGCAATAGTATTTAAATATTGTTCAGAATCACTGAAATATTCTTTCTTTGAAGACAACGCTTTATAATCTGTGTTTCTTAACTCAAACTTCCCATTTAGATTGTATTCGTCATCTATTTCCATTTCAGACCGATAACTCATTAGGCTTGTCTCCTTTGGTTTAATATCAAACCAAGAGCTACCCTTTTTAGTATTAAATAAACGACCGTATTGATTAAGGCATTTATAAGGAATTTGACCAAAGCTTAAATAATCATTATTAGCATCTAATAGATAAGTTTTTCCATTAATATTTACATGAATTAACACATAGTTGAAATCTGATAAAACAGGATAAATTTTAGTAACTAATCCATTTTCTCTAGTAGAAATTAAAAGAGGTTTAGCCTCAATATCATTCTCGATTAAAAGATTGTATAATAACATGTTTATCTCAGTAGCTGTTCCTGTTTTTTCTTTTGCTAGATTTTTAAGAGAAACATCATTAAACAGTTTATGGTCACCATTCCAATTGAAATTATTTCTTACATAATCATAAATGTCTTTTGTTTTTTCCAAATCATTTTCACTACTAATAGTGGTTTCAGCTAATACATTTCTTGCTATATTGCCTTTATTCATCATTCGACCAAAATCAGTATCCTTTCTGATTTCTTGATCTGTATCTCCCCATGATTTATTAATTTTGTCAACTGTACCATCAAAACTTCTAACTACGTTTAGCTCATATTCAATTCTAGCAAGGTAATTAGATCTTGTGGTCATGAAATCCTCTTCAATAAATGCAGGAATATCTTTCATTACATATCTATAGGTTGCACAATTAGCAGAACCACCACCATTTACTTCTATACAACTGTATACAATATCTGCTTCATTCGAAAAAAGCTTGCGTCCTCCAACAAGCTTTATGTTATATTCCCAATTCCCTGGAATACTTGCATTATATTCACTGTATAGTGTAGGAATATCTTCTTGAAAAGACCAACTTCTATATTTGTACTTAAAAGGCGTTGTAAGATCATAACTATAGTTTATAACACTTCCTTCTTGAATGTTAGGAAACGTAAACTTTACAATCTTGTAGTTGTCGTTGTACTTTTCTTCAATGATGTCGGCCTTTGAGAGTTTTGATTTTTCAACAACACCATTATTAATATTATAAACTGTTGCAATAATATTTTCAACAATCTCTTTCCTGCCAGAATCATTATTGTATAATACAATTTCTACAGTAGCTTTGTTAAAACCTTCTCTGTTTATAATTTTAAGTTTGCGTTTAATTTCGGTATGAAGTTTAAACTCATTATTGTCAATATAACTATTACCAACTTCAAAAATCACTAATGCATTTGCAGTACTATCTTTGCTAAAAACTTTTTGTTCTATATCTGCTTTAGTAACCTTTAACCCTTCAGAGTTGTATTCGGATTGTGAATAAGATAGTGAGGTTATAAAAACTAAGAGGAGAGAAAAAATTAATTTCATTCAGTAGGTAGCTTTACAATTTTCAATCGTTTATTTCGTCTTAAATAACTTTGTATGATATGCTGTGTATCTCTATTGTTTTCCATAGGAGTAATAATAGATTGCAGTATTTCTATATTTGTGATTTGATAATTTAAGTCAAAGAAACCTAAACCTTTAAAGACTCCACTTTGGATGTAAATGACGCTTCTCTCATCGATATCTCTACCTTTATCAATAATTATCATGTCTTTATTTTCGTAACTATATTTTTCAATAAGTTGTTCTACACGATTATTATATGATCCTGAAGGTTCTTCTTCGAGACAAGCTCCAAAACATTCTTTAATAGAATAATTGAAGCAACTACTTTTTGTTTTATATAAGCCAGTGAGTTTTTGACACAAGTTATATTCTTCAACAACTTTAAACATAAAACTTTTCGCACTTTGACGATTTGTAAAAGTGGTAATTGGTCTTGTTTCTCCCTCAGCAATATCAATATTTAGAATGGTATACCCATTATTATCTTGATAACTATATAACGCATGAGTAAAAATGTTACGCCTTAAAGCTCTGTTGTAAATAGGTTTATTACGTTTAATTTCTTCACTCTCTTTTAGTAATGCAACGAGTTCGCTTCCTGTTTTTTCGTAAGTCACTGAAGCAACTTGCAATTGTATTTTTTTAGATTTAGAGCTTTTGTCAGTTAAGTGCTGATTGATACGATGTTTAATATTGTTGCTTTTACCGATGTAAATGATATTACCATCAACATCATGAATGTAATACACTCCAGTGACCGCTGGTAAAGCTTCAATTATCGTTTTATGGGTTGTATTTATTCGTTTCTCAACTTCCGATTTCTTGATGTTTTTTTTAATAATGCTCTTGTCTGAATCTTTTGCAAGTAGCATTTTGAATAACTTCACTGTAGCCATGGCATCTCCATTTGCGCGATGCCTATCACTTACAGGAATACCTAAAGATCTTGTTAGTTTTCCTAAGCTATAAGAAGGTTGATCAGGAATTAACTGTTTTGAAAGCTCAACAGTACAAAGCGTTTCTCTTTTAAAAGCAAATCCTAACCGTTTGAATTCTGTACGAAGAATGCGGTAATCAAATTCGGAATTATGTGCAACAATAATACAGTCTTCTGTAATTTCTACTATTCGTTTGGCGACCTCATAAAATTTAGGTGCTGTTTTTAGCATATTACTGTTAATACCTGTAAGATTAACTACAAAGGGTTGAATATCTCGTTCAGGATTAACAAGGCTAATAAACTTATCTACTTCATTATGACCGTCAAACTTATAAATAGCGATTTCGGTAATTCCCTCTTCATTGTACTTTCCACCAGTAGTTTCTATGTCTAATATTGCGTAAATATGCTTGTATTTTAGTTTGAATAATTTCTTGCTCCAAATATACTACTTCCAACTCTAACCATCGTGCTTCCGTAGTTAATTGCTAGCTTAAAATCACCACTCATTCCCATGGAAATTATTTGAAGTGTACAGTTATTAGTTTGAATAGGTTCTAGGTCTTCAAATGTGTTCTTAAGTCGCTTGAATTCATTTTCGATTTGATTAGTATCATCTGTAAATGTTGCCATTCCCATAACTCCAGTTATACAAACGTTAGTTAAGGATGAAAATTCTTCAGAAGTAAGTAATTCTTTTGCATCATTTGATGTCATTCCAAATTTAGTATCTTCTTCAGCAATTCTTATTTGAAGTAAACAGTTAATGATTCTATCATGTTTTTTAGCTTGCTTGTTAATTTCATTCAATAGTTTAAAACTATCAACACCGTGAATTAAATTCACAAATTCAGCCATGTATTTAACTTTGTTTCGTTGTACATGACCAATCATATGCCATTCAATATCTTTTGGCATTTGTTCATGCTTTTCAGCCATTTCTTGGATTTTGTTTTCTCCAAAAATGCGTTGTCCAGCATCATAAGCTTCCATCAAATCCGAAACAGGCTTTGTCTTTGATACCGCAACCAAAGTAACTTGTTCTGGTAATTGAGATTTTATATCGTTAAGGTTTTTTGCTATACTCATTTAGTACTTAAATCTTTTGATTTGAAATTGAATTGATATCGAAAAGTAGAGCAATTAAAACTCATATACAGTAATGCCACTTCTTAATTTTGGTAAGATGTATGTGCTTTTTGGAGGCATTTTTAAACCTTCATCAGCAATAAGCTTCATCTGTTCTATCGTTGCTGGACACATTCCGAAGCCAACCATAAATTCTCCACTATCAACGCTACTTTTAATAGTCGTCATTTCATGTCTACCATTTACATATTCAATGCGGTTATCGTTTCTTAAATCATCAATTCCTAAAACAGGTTGTAAAATAGTTTTATATAACAATTGAGCATCTAATTCATCTAATGCTGTGTCGAATTCAAAACTTGTTTTTCTTAAGTATAGTGAATAGAATTCACCATCTAAATACATGCTAAAATGATGAGATTTAGAAGGATGATAAGGCATAACGCCTCTATTTTCAATGCGATATAATGCATCTAGTTTAATTAAGAATTCTTCTTTACTTAAACCGTTTAAGTCTTTTATGATTCTATTAAATTCATGAATTACCAATTCTGATTCTGGAATGAGATACGACATAAAGAAGTTGTATGATTCTGAACCATTATGATTAGCATTATTGACTTTCTCTTTGTCATAAAGTAAATGCGAAGAAGCTGAACGATGATGACCATCAGCAATATAAATAGTATTCATTTGCTCAAATTCTTTCTGAATTGTAGCAATAGTATTTTCATTTTCTATTTTCCACAAATAATGCGTGTCTCTATAAGTCATAGTAAACTCAAATTCGGCATGTTCTTTTTGAGTCTCTTTTATAATTTTTGAAATAACATCGTTATCAGGATAAGTGAGTAACACAGGTTCTGCATTAAAACCTACAGTTTTTAAGTAAGTTTTAAAAGTCTCTTCACGCTTTGCTAATGTATCTTCATGCTTTTTGATGATATCATTTTCATAATCTTCAGCACTTGTTGCAGCAATAATACCGTTGAATTCTTGTCCGTGTCTATTTACTATTTTATAAATGTAAAATGAAGGTTTTTTATCCTGAATAAAAACACCATCTTCTTTAAATTCTAAGTAGCGATTTCTAACCAATTTGTAACGCTCTTCACCAGTAATCACTTGATCGTATTTATAACCAGGATTTACAATATGAAGAAAACTATACGGATTGTAGTCCATTCGAGATTCACGCTCATCAACTGTATAGCTTTGATAAGGACGTGCAGCAACCAAGCCAACAATAGCTCTTGTTGGTCGTACCGCTTTAAATGGAATTACTTTTGCCATAGTTAAGTAATTAGTGATATTAGTATTATGGGAATAGTGACTGTTCTTTAATGTTAAGAGCTAGACGAATTGTTTAGACACCTTTTCTGCTTTTCTACTTTCAGAATAATCGTAAAAACCTTCACCAGATTTTATACCTAATTTACCTGCTCTTACCATATTTACTAATAATGGGCAAGGTGCATATTTTGGATTTTTAAATCCGTCGTACATCACATTCAGTATAGATAAACAAACATCAAGTCCTATGAAATCTGCTAATTGTAATGGTCCCATTGGATGTGCCATACCTAATTTCATAACAGTATCAATTTCTTGAACACCAGCCACACCATTGTATAAGGTTTCAACAGACTCGTTAATCATCGGTATTAATATACGATTAGCAACAAAACCAGGATAGTCATTTACTTCGGTAGGAATTTTACCTAAAGTTTTTGACAATTCCATAATGGTATTAGTCACTTCATCACTTGTGTTATAACCACGAATAATCTCTACCAATTTCATGATTGGTACAGGATTCATAAAGTGCATTCCAATAACCATTTCTGGACGAGAGGTTACTGCAGCTATTTGAGTAATTGATATAGAAGATGTATTAGTTGCCAATATCGTGTCATCTGGGCAAGCTTCATCTAATTGCTTGAAAATCTTAAGTTTTAAATCGATATTTTCAGTGGCAGCTTCAACAACTAAGCCAGCATATTCAACACCTTCAGCTACACTAGTAAATGTTGTGATGTTACCTAAGGTGGTTTGTTTATCGGCTTCAGAAATTCTTTCTTTGGCCACCATACGATCTAAGTTTTTAGCTATAGTATCCATACCTCGTTTTAAAGAGGCTTCACTGATGTCAATTAATTGTACTTTAAATCCAGATTGAGCAAACGTGTGGGCAATTCCATTACCCATAGTTCCTGCTCCAATGACTGCTACATTTTTCATTTTATATTTAATTTTTGTTTCCAGTAAAATAGAAACTAGTGTTATGTTTATTGTTTAAAATTGATCTATAATCATTGTTGCTACACGCAAAGCTTCAGTGCCATCATGAAGTGTGACAATAGGAGTAGTGTTGTTATTGATAGCATCTGCGAAGGTTTCTAATTCGTCTAAAATGGCGTTGTTATTCGCTATTTCAGGATTGTCGAAATAGATTTGCTTTTTGATACCTTCGGCATTTTGAAGTATCATATCAAAATCTCCAGGTTGCTCAGGTGCATCTTTCATTTTTACAACTTCACATTTCTTCTCTAAGAAATCTACTGAGATATAAGCATCCTTCTGAAAAAATCGAGTTTTACGCATGTTTTTTAATGAAATACGACTTGCCGTTAGATTAGCAACGCAACCGTTTTCAAATTCTATACGAGCATTGGCAATATCAGGTGTATCACTAATTACTGAAACACCACTTGCTGACACATGTTTCACTTTAGATTTTACCACGCTAAGGATAATATCAATATCATGAATCATTAAATCTAAAACTACAGGAACATCTGTACCACGAGGATTAAACTCTGCTAATCGATGTGTTTCAATGAACATTGGATTTTTTACTTGATCCCTTATAGCAATAAAAGCAGGATTAAATCGCTCTACGTGTCCAACTTGTCCACGAATATCATGTTTGGATAAAAGCTCTCTTATGTGTTCAGCTTCTTCAACTGTATTTGTGATGGGCTTTTCTATGAAAATATGTTTTCCCTTAGCGATTGCTTTTATAGCACAATCATAGTGTGATAGTGTAGGAGTGACAATGTCTACCATGTCTACAGCATCAATAAGAGCTTCAATAGTATTAAAATATGTATAACCAAACTCCTCAACTACTTTTTTAGCATTGTTTTCATCTGCATCATAAAAACCTACGAGGTCATACTTTTCAGATTGATTAAGAAGTCTTAAATGAATTTTACCTAGGTGACCAGCACCAAGAACACCAGCTTTTAGCATTGTATTACGTTTTCAACAAAAATAAGATTTTTCACAGTTTATTTAAGTGAAATTTCTAATAAATAATGTCTGTTATTGTATAGTTGATAATTCTATGAGATTTAACTTTCAGTATAAAAATGTTTCAATTATTTTTACCTAGTAAACTTAACTACTTTGAAAGACACATTTAAACATCAAGGCTTACGTCAACAACTTGTTGCTACATTGGAAACAAAAGGCATAAAAGATGAGAAAGTTCTAGAAGCTATTGGGAAAATACCAAGGCATTTATTTATGGATTCTAGCTTTCTAGATCACGCTTATCAAGATAAAGCTTTTCCAATTGGTGCTGATCAAACAATTTCACAACCTTATACTGTGGCTTTTCAAAGTGAATTGTTACAGATTAATCCTGGTGATAAAGTTTTAGAAATTGGAACAGGAAGTGGATACCAAACTGCAGTATTATGTTTGTTAGGTGCTAAAGTCTTTAGTATTGAACGTCAGCATGAACTGTATAAGAAGGCAAGTAAGTTTTTACCCAAATTAGGTTATAGAGCAAAAAAACTCATTTTCGGAGATGGTTATATTGGTTTAGAAGATGAAGCACCTTTCGATAGCGTTATCGTTACTGCAGGAGCGCCTTTTGTTCCGAAACCATTATTGAGCCAGTTAAAAATTGGAGGACGTTTGGTGATTCCAGTTGGTAATGCTGTTCAAGTTATGACCTTATTCATCAGAAAAGGACCAAAAGAATTTGAACAACATGAATACGGAGAATTTAGATTTGTTCCTTTATTAGAAGATAAAAATTAATTTATGAAAAAAATTACATTCCTATTTGCATTATTAACACAAGTTTTAGTTGCTCAGAATTATATGGAGTATGCTACTGGTAGTTCTACAGATATTGATACCAATCATGAGTTTGGTATTTGTATGATGGGAGGAGCTAGCGAGAATGACGATGCAATGATTTGGTTTTTAAATAAAGCCAATGAAGGTGATGTTGTGGTTTTAAGAGCTTCAGGAAGTGATGGTTATAATGATTATTTCTATACAGATTTGGGAGTTACAATTAATTCTGTGACCACATTTGTAATTAATAACGAAGCTGGAGCAACTGATGCTTATGTGCTTCAAAAAGTTGCAAATGCCGAAGCTATTTGGTTTGCTGGAGGTGATCAATTTGATTATGTGAGCTTCTTCAAGGACAATGCTATGGAAGACGCACTTAATAGTTTTATAAACACTAAACAAGGTGTAATTGGTGGTACAAGTGCAGGAATGGCAATCTTAGGAGGTGGTTATTTTTCTGCTGAAAATGGAACAGTAACCAACGCTCAAGCCTTGTCTAATCCGTATCATAATCGAATGACATTAGGTTATAACGACTTTTTAGATATTCCGTTTTTAGAACATGTAATAACAGACACACATTATGATGATCCAGATAGAAGAGGACGTCATGCAGCATTTTTAGCACGTTATGCAACTGATAACAATACACGTGCCTTTGGGATTGCTTGTAATGAATATACAGCAGTTTGTATAGACGAATTGGGTAGAGCTTATGTGTATGGAGAATATCCTGATTATCCAGAGTTTGCATTTTTTTTACAGGCTAATTGTGTTGGTGATTCTATGCCAGAAACTTGTGTTGATGGACAACCACTAACATGGAATCAAGGAGGAGAAGCAATTAAGGTTGCAAAAATCCCAGGACTCTATGGCGGTGAAAATTATATAGACTTAACAGATTGGTCAAATGAACAAGGAGCTATTTGGGAAGATTGGTCAGCAACGAATGGTTCGTTTTCTTCTTCATCTACAATTAATCCAGATTGTGATTTGTTGAGTGTAGTAGAAAATGAATCTCTTGATATTTTTGTAGGTCCAAACCCGTTTCGTGATATGTTAACTATTGAATCTCAGTTAGCTGAATTTAATGTAAAACTCTATGATATCTTTGGAAAGCAAGTCGCTCAATTTCAAAATCAATCACAGATTGAAACTTCAAGTCTGTCTTCAGGATTATATTTTTTAAGTGTTCTCTCTGAAGGATTACAGGAAAATTTTAAACTGATTAAAAACTAGGTGTTAAAAATTGACTCTTTTAAAAGAACTTCAAACCAAATAAAACAGCATCACAATGGTGAGTTTCGATTTGTGCCTTTGTTTGAAGATAAAAATTAGAAATATATTTAGTTATCATGAAAGGAGTTACTCAACATTTGATAAAAATCTACGAAGCAAATAATAAAACCCGATTGAATTACACCTCTCAGACTTAAAATAAATTTATAACAAGCAGTTAACTGCTTGTTGAATAGGATAATAAAACTTTTTTCACTATATTTAAGCAAAGAATTGCTAGGGTAAAGATATTTTTAAATCATTTAAAACACGCAAAAATGAAAAAAATATTAATCCTTTTATTGGCAATTTTCATTAGTTCTTCTTCTATTTGGTCTCAAAATGACATTTATTTTGGAATAAAATCTGGGTTAAATTTATCAACTCAAGATGTAAATAATTCATTGACTAGTTATTCTAAACGGCCTGGTTTTACAGGAGGTGCATTCTTTCTATTTGATTTTTCTGATTTTTCAATTCAATCTGAATTTACTTTCTCTCAACAGGGAGCCGATATTACATTTGACAATGAAGACCTTTATGGAAAATTCTCATATTTAAATGTACCCATACTTTTTAAGTATTCATTAAATTCTGGAATTAATTTTCAAGCTGGTCCACAAATTGGTTTTCTTTTATGTGCTAAATCAAATTATCATCCCATTTTAAAACAGAAATATAAAGAGCAATCTTATACTAAAGCCTATAAATCAGTAGATTTTTCGGCTTCATTTGGTGTAGGTTGGGAATCAAAAAAGAATATTTTGATTGATGCTCGTTATAATTTGGGGCTATCTTCTATTAATGATAATGAAGGAGTTCCTGACACAAAAAACAATGTAATAAGTATTACAATTGGTTATAAATTAATGAATTTAATAAATAAAATACCTAAATAATTAAGACATGAAGAAGTCGATATATAATATGTGCATATTTATTATAACTGTTTTTTTTACAGCAAGTTGCTGTAATGATGAATTCGAAACAATTATAAGTGAAATACCTGAAGCACAACTCCATGTGTTTGTTTCATGTGTGGACGCAGGTTTAGTTTCAGTAATAGATGCTAGTGATTTTAGTAATGTAATTGAATTAACTGGTTCTCAAATTGGTGCGAGTATAAATGAACCTCGTAATTTAGGAATCAGTTCAGATGGTAATTCTGTTTATGTTCCTGGTCGCTTCAGCAATAATGTATTAGTAATTGATGCTAATACACAAACTGTTACAAACGAGATTTATGATGATTATAGTTTCCACGAGCCTTATGCTGTAGCTTTTACACTTAATAATAATGAGGTATGGGTTATAAATAAACAAGGAGTAGGTAGTTTTTCAGGTTCTATCTCTATAATTGACACAAGTTCAAATACTATTGTAGACGAAATTCATAATCTTAATATCGTTTCACCTGAAGGTATTTGTGTTGCTAATGGTAAAGCATATATTGCAAATAGAGGGAATGGTACAGTTTCAGTTTTTAATGTAAATAGTAGAAATTTTATTACTAATATCGACGTAGGAGGAGAACCACGCTATGCTATTTCATCTATAGACGGAAATTTTGTATATATAACAGCTACAGGTGATAACTTAACTAAAATTAATACCAATACTAATACCATTGAATCTACTATAGATGCTTGGGGAAGAAATGCTGCTATATCTCCTGATGGCAATAAATTATTTGTAGCATCACATAGCTCTGTTATACATATGGTAGATACAGCTACTGAGGTGGTAACAGATATAGATATACCAAATGCTCAGTATATTTATGCGGTTGCCATATTGAGTGATGGTACAATGGGCTTTGCTACTGATGAAGGTAATGATGTTGTTTTTGTTTTTGATCCAACTAATGGGGCACTTTTAAATAATGGTGTAGGTATTCCAGTTCAAAGTACACCTAGGGGAATTGCTGCTCAATAAATTATCATCTGTTATAAAAAAACCAGCAATTTTATCAATCCAAAATATACATCTGCTTAAGGTAATTACAGTGTTTTTATTTAATGATTTCGTTATTCAAAAGAGCTAGTTTTAATTCGTTGCTTTCTCAAAAGCATCCTTTTCTCCATATACTAGGAGTTTTAATGTCGTGTTGTGAACTCATTTGATCCAAATGATATTACTGTTTTAGAAGGAGAAGAAACTTATATCAATGATATTGATAAATATTTACACTACATCATTAGATTTCAAAATGCAGGTACATCTGAAGCTATTAATCTAAAAGGCACAAATATTTTAGATGATAAATTAGATTGGAATACTTTAGAACTTAAGAGTAGTAGTCATGATAATAGAGTAGAGATTAATAATGGTAATACTATTTCATTTATTTTTAATTACATTAATTTGCCTGATAGCACTTTAGATGACCCAAATTCTCATGGATATATTGCATATAAAGTAAAACCAAAAAGCAATGTTATTGTTGATGATGTTTTTTAAAATGAGGCAAATATTTTTTTCGATTTTAACAGCCATATAATTACTAACACGGTAATGACTCAGATTATTGATGCATTGTCAATTGATGAATCTACGCATATAGATTTCTCTATATATCCAAACCCTTTTCGTGATGTTCTAACTATTGAATCTCAGTTTGCTGAATTTGATGTCAAGCTTTTTGATATCTTCGGAAAGCAAGTTGCTCAGTTTCAAAATCAGGCGCAGATAGAAACTTCAAATCTAGCCTCAGGATTATACTTTTTAAATGTTTCTTCTGAAGGATTACAGGAAACGTTTAAACGAGTTAAACACTAACAGAAGCTAATTTTCTGAAACAATAGCAATAGTTTGTTTTTTGTCTTTTGGTTGCTTTACTCGAACAGTAATTGTTTTATAAACCCATTCAGCATTTACCTTGTTTGCAATAATATCTAGTCTAGCTTTTCCTTTTGAGCCGATAATTCGAATGGATGATTTTACAGATGTGTTATTTTCAGAATAACTGACCTGACCTTCTAAAATGGCAAGTTTATCTATGGGTTTAATCTCTCCTAAAACAGCAATAGCAGCATTATTCGCTTTTACTTTTTCTAAAGCATCATTATATAACTCAGTATCTGAATACGCATTACTTAAGTCTGAAGCGACCTTATTCATTCCAGAAGAAAAGAATAGGATCAAAAACACAATAACAGTGATTGTAGGAACAAACCATTTCCAATGATGTTGCAACCAGGTTCCTTGTCGTATCGAATTGTTTGTCAAAATTTAAGTTTTATTAAAAGAATTTTAAACCAAACACAATGGCATCGCTAGCAAAACCACTTTGGTAAGAACGTACGTAATCCACTCGTAAGAAACGCCATTTTCCCCAACCAATATTATCTAAACCAATAGAGTATTCTTGGTATGGTTTGTTATCTGGAGTTGATAACGCATGAGCACCAACTACTAAATTAAAATTCAGCTTTTTTAATAAGGGAATTCTACTTAAAATGAATCCGTTAAAATCATGTTCTGCATGCATTTCTAAATACGAATCATTGGTACTTAAATCGTAATAGCCTAAATTATTAAAGACATCGGTGTAGTTTCCTTTTTGACTTACATGAATTTGATTTCCATTAAAGTGTTGGAAATCTACGAACGAAATATCGTCACCATTAAAGAATTTACCAGCTCTAATGTTATAGCTAAATCTACCTTTGTTTGACACGTTAAATGATTGATAGATTCTTGCTTTTACTTGATCAAAATTATAGTCATCAACTGTGGCTCCTAATCCCTTTTCGTAACCAACTAATAGGGTAGGATACTTGTCTTTTATAATATTGAATTTACTATCCGGATAACTCAAATATTCTTGTCCGAAATTAATTCGAGCTAACACATTTAGCTTAACAATATTGTGAGTTTCAAAAGGTGCAATGTCATAAGCAGATTCACTTAATGGGTTATTACTTGTATAAACATCATCTCCTTCCGGAAAAAACACTTGCTCAGAGGTGTTAAATAAAGCTTTTCGCCTTTCATAGCTTAGCGTCGTATAAAATCTAAATCCATTAAATAACTCTTCAGAAAAGCTAGCCTGAGCGAAACTACGATCATAAAGTTTCATGTAGTTGTCTTCAAAAAACAAGGAACCAATAGAGTTTTCAAATCTTGAAATTGGTTCTGCCCCATTAAACTGTGTGGCCTCAATTCCTCCAGAAATAGTTAGAAAAGGTCGACTTGTATTATTGAATTTATACGTTGTAGATAAAGTGCCTCGTAATCGATCGTCACTAAAACCATAATTGATATTACCATTTACCGAAAAATAACGTTTAAAATCATCAAAATTTTTCATGTAAAAACCACCAACGTTTCCATTCCAACCTTGTACAGTATTGAAACTAATAGCTTCAAGTGGAGATGTAATTCCTGCACTCCAATTTTCATAGGTATTACTAAATGTATAGCCACCAATGATGTTGCCAATTTTAAACTTGTTATTCACATGATCAACAGAATCCTTATAGACTTTAGAATCTTTTACAATTTGAATACTGTCCTTTTTGATATAGTCTGTAATCTCTTCTGCGGTTAATGGAACAGGTCTAATAGACGTCCAAAATATAGAATCTTTTTTATTTGCTTCATCAGCAAAGGATACTATTTCTTTACTAAAATCTTTACGTGTAAGTCCTGGGTTAATTATGTAATTACTATAAACTGCAGTAAATCTACCATCTCCATTAATACCAAATAAACCATATTTAAAGTCGATATTTTGTGAAATTTTTGTCCAAATATCACCTTGTTCAGAGAATGAATAATTTTGAGTGATAGTTACTTTGTCAACTGCTGGAAGACGCGCTTGTACTCCAGTAATATCTAATTCGGCTGCATAAATCGTCCATTGATCTTCAACAATATACATGTATCCTTCAAAAACAGGATCGTTTTTACGTCGAGGAGTTGCTTTAATTTTATTGATGAGGTGACCTTTATCATCATAAAAAACACCTTCTAATTTATAACGATAATAACCAAATGCATTATTGGCAATAGGAGAGATAATTTGGTTTCCAAGTTCTATAGTATTGTAGTACAAATCAAATTCTACATCAATCGCATTATTGAAGCTAAAACCTTTATCATCACCACTTACCTTTGAGGCAACAATCTTTTCTTTAAGTTTTTTTGGACGTAAAAATTCAAGTTTAGAAATGGTTTCAGATAGGTAAATTACACCACTTCTAGTAGAATCCAAACCACCGCCAAGATCTCCAACTTCTTGTCCGAGAATTTTTTCTGGTGCATCTTTAATACGAATCAATCCACGAGAATAGAAATCTGCTTTATAACTCTTAATCTTTTCAAGATTTTCTTTTCGTTTAGCAATGGCTTGCCTTATAATAATATTTGCTGGATTTTCACCTGCGGTAATAACCACTTCGTTTAACGAAATTTCTTCGTCAGCTAATTCAGCGTCAAGGTTGAACGGGAACGATTCAATAGTAACCGTTTTCTTTACGGTTTTATAACCCAAGTATTGAAAAACAACAGTATAAGTATTTGGCTCTGTAATGTTGAGTTCATAATTACCTTCTTCATTACTAGTTGTGCCTTTGTAGGTATTATCGATAAAAATATTTACAAATGGTAAGGGGTTGCTTTTAGAATCGGTAACCTTTCCTTTTATTTGCGAAAATGAAGTGAATGCACATAATAATGCAATGGTAGAGAGTAATAGTGTTTTCATAGAGTTGATTGATGGTATTTATTACATAGACGCACTTTTTATTGAAAAGGTTGCCTAGCGAATGTCAAACATAGACATTTAAATAAATGTCGGTTGTTAAACAATCATAAATAAAACTAATGTAATTGTTAAATGTTCTGCTACAATTATGATACCAAAAGATTTCTTTTAATTGTAAATTTTCTTGATACGATCTAAGTCTCTCTTATTTTCACGATCTTTAATTGTGTCACGCTTGTCGAACAATTTTTTACCTTTTCCTAAGGCAATATCGAGTTTTGCTAATCCTTTTTCATTTACAAATAGACGTAGTGGAATGATAGAATTACCTTTAACATTGACTTCTTTCTCAAGCTTTTTTAATTCACGCTTATTGAGTAATAATTTGCGTTCGGCTTTTGGCTTGTGATTGTAATAATTCCCATAGACATATTCTTGAATGGTCATATTGATTACAAATAATTCACCTCGATCATTAAACTCACAAAAGCTTTCTGCAATAGAGGCTTGACTTTCCCTAATCGATTTAATTTCGGTTCCAGTTAATACAATACCAGCTGTATAAGTATCGAGAATTTCGTACTCAAACTTAGCTTTCTTGTTCTTTATGTTAACCGGTTTTTGCATAGAGAGCAAAGGTAATTATTTTTAACTGTTATTAAAGTATTAGTTTTACGACTTAAGTAGCAAATATGCTAAAATGAAATATGTAATATTAAGTGTTCTATCTTTTTTTCTTCTGAATTGTAAAAACGTTGAAACCGAAAAACTTTCAGCCGAAACTATTGTAAACAAATCTATAGACGTCTCAGGAAGTGCTAAAGTAATATCTTCAATAATTGATTTCGATTTTAGAGACAGGCATTATTCTGCACATAGAAATCTGGGAGATTTTTCATTAATGCGCATTACTATTGAAACTAATAACGATTCAGTTTTTGATGTTTTAAGTAATGATGAATTTGTTCGATATATAAATGATAACGAGACTATTTTTGTTGAAGATTCTATGAAAGTTAAATATTCAGCTTCTGTAAACTCGGTACATTATTTCTCAGTATTGCCATATGGTTTAAATGATAAAGCTGTTAACAAAACACTTTTGGATGATGTGTCAATTAATAAGCAATGGTATCATACTGTTAAAGTAACTTTTAATCAAGATGGAGGCGGAGAAGATTTTGAAGATGTATTTCTATATTGGATAAATGTAGAGACCTTTGAATTAGATTATCTCGCGTATTCTTATGTCGAAGATGATGGATTAGGCCTGCGTTTTAGAGAAGCCTATAATGAGCGATATATTAATGATATCCGTTTTGTAGACTACAATAATTATAAACCGAAAGATGCTTCAATTGCACTTTCAGAACTACCAAACCTGTTTGAAACAGGAGAATTAAAACTGCTTTCTAAAATAGAATTAGAGAATGTAACCGTTAATTAATCTTTAGAACTTGATCAATTTTATGGTCTTCAGAAATAGTTACGATATATAGACTGCCATTATCATGGTCATCCATATTTTCATATTTTTTTTCTCCTAAAATAGCGTTTACAAAAACAGGAGTTGTATTGCTATGACCAACAACTAAGACCGTTTTTCCGAAAGTAGCTTTAGCGAATTCTTCAGAATATAAATTTCTAGGATCGTAAGATTGAATCTCTAATTCTTGCATTTTTGCAGTAGGTTGAGCAGTCTGCGTTGTACGATTATACTGTGTAGAATATACAGCATCAAAGTCTACGTTTTCAAACACTTTACTCCAGTTTACGGCTCTTTTATTTCCTTCCTCTTTTAAATTAGGGTCTTTATTCGTTTTATCACTTCTATCTTTTTCCGCATGTCGAATAAGATAATAGGTTGTTGTTGAAGGTTTAGTTTTTTCCTGTGCATTTACAGGTATAATAAAACTTAAAGCAAAGGCTACGATTAGAAAATATTTCATTTTAATTGAATTTTGTAAAAATCAAATATAATCAAATGATATACGACTGAAACTAAATGAAAGTTAAATATGAAGATTCTATAATCTTTTTAATACATTTATACTATGGCTGAGATTTACTTTTGATTCGGCCATTTTTCCTATTAGAATGCATCATAAAATGATAGATAACAAAGCGAATTTATTTATTGATTTCATAAACAAGTATGTCACTCTTAGTGAGCTTGAATCGAAACTTATTCTCGAAAGAGTTAATATAAGAAAATACTTGAAGGGCCAATATGTTGTGCAACAAGGAGACGTCTGTAGGTATAGTGGTTTCGTTATTTCGGGCTGTACACGAACGTTTTATGTTGACGATACTGGTGAAGAGCATATTGTTATGTTTTCAATTGAAAACTGGTGGGCTTCAGAAATTGGAAGTTTTGTGTCTCAAAAACCTTCAGATTATAATGTTCAATGTATTGAGAATACTGAGTTAATTCAATTATCATTTGAAGATCAAGAAGTTCTGTTTAAGGAAATTCCTAAGCTAGAGCGCTTCTTCAGATTGATATTAGAACAAGCCTTTGTAGCTTCCCAAAAAAGAATTGTTTCAAACTTTAGCCTTTCAGCCAAGGAGCAATATATTTTATTCACAAAGCAATATCCCGAAATTGAGAAACGTATTCCTCAATATATGGCAGCATCCTATTTAGGCATATCAAAAGAATTTCTGAGTAAGATTAAAAAACAGTTTAAGATGTGAAGGGAAAAGTTAATCTAGATTAACTTTTTTAGATAAACTACTTCATTTTATTTTAGACTTTTGTTCTTTAACTTTGTCTTCATGCTGCTTTCTAATAGTAGCAATAACATACTATGGTAGATTTAATTGTCAAAAAAAGGAATGGTCTTGAATTAAATAAGGAAGAACTTACGTCAATTATTGATGGTTTTATTTCTGGTGAAATTCCTGATTACCAAATTTCGGCATTTTTAATGGCTATTTATTTTAAAGGTATGAATAGTCTGGAGACTGCTATTTTAACTGATTTGATGATGAGATCTGGTGATTTGATTGACTTATCGGCTATTGAAGGTATTAAAGTAGATAAGCATAGTACAGGAGGCGTTGGTGATAAAACGACTCTAGTCTTAGCGCCATTGGTTGCGGCAGCAGGAGTTCCTGTTGCAAAAATGTCTGGTAGAGGTTTAGGCCATACTGGAGGAACTTTGGACAAGATGGAATCTATAAGTGGGCTTTCTGTTAATATGACAAAAGAACAATTTATCGATAATGTCAAATCTCACAATATTGCCGTGTGTGGTCAAAATGCAAATTTGGTACCTGCCGATAAAAAATTATATGCGCTTAGAGATGTTACAGGAACAGTAAATAATATTTCTTTAATTGCTTCAAGTATAATGAGTAAGAAATTAGCTTGTGGAGCAGATGCTATTGTTCTCGATTTAAAAGTCGGACATGGTGCATTTATGAAGACACTTGAAGATGCAGAGGAATTAGCACAAGTAATGATTAATATTGGTGCTAAAATGAATAGAGAAGTTATAGCTGTTATTACATCTATGAGTGAACCTTTAGGATATACTATCGGAAATGCTTTAGAAGTAAAAGAAGCAATAAATACCTTACAAGGTAACGGACCAGATGACTTGACAGAACTTTGCTTAGAATTAGGTGGTCATATGCTTGTCTTAGGAAAAGTATCAGAAAGTCACGAACAGGCTGTTTTGAAATTAAAAGAATTGATTAACTCTGGAAAAGCATTTGATAAATTCAAAGAATTTGTAAAAGCTCAAGGAGGTGATGTTAATTCAATTGAACATACAGAAGAGCTTCCAACAACTGATCATAAAAGGATTTATTCTTCGAAAGAAGAAGGTTTTTTAAGTGACCTAAATGCTTTGGATGTTGGATTAGCTTCAGTAAAATTAGGTGCTGGTAGAGAAACAAAAGATAGTGTTATTGATTTTGGAGCTGGAATACGATTGCTAAAGAAAACTGGTGATTATATTAAAAAAGGAGAGGCATTGGCCGAATTGTTTTCGAATGATGAATCCTCATTTAAAAAAGCTGAAGAGCTTTTGGATTTAGCGTATAAAATCAGTGAAGAAAAACCTATTGAAAAAACATTAATACTTAAAACTATGAGGTAAATACTACCGAATTAGTTATTTTTAAAATATAAAAAAGATATATGTTGTATTCTAAATGCAACAATGAAGGTGAAACATATGAAGTCAAATAAAAACACACAACCGCATCATAAACGTAATGAAGGAATTCCATTCGATGCAAGTCTATTTGAAGATATAAATGTAAATAGAAGTGCTGTTGAAAGACGAGCAGCTACATTAAGCGGACGAAGATCTGTTAAGAAACAGTGGCAAGCGGCTTGGTTGTTAAAAGCCGTGAGTTGTATTGATTTAACAACTCTTGCTGGTGATGATACAGAAAGTAACGTATTGAGGCTTTGCGCTAAAGCAAAGTCACCAATTAGGTTAGATTTATTGGAGGCTATGGGAATGAAAGATGCTCA
Source organism: Psychroserpens jangbogonensis (assembly GCF_000797465.1). Lineage (GTDB taxonomy): Bacteria > Bacteroidota > Bacteroidia > Flavobacteriales > Flavobacteriaceae > Psychroserpens > Psychroserpens jangbogonensis. The sequence continues at coordinate 324,554 of NZ_JSWG01000015.1, forward strand.
TATCCAAACAGGTGCAATTTGCGTATATCACAACTTTATTAAGGATGCAAAAAAAGGTTTAACTGGAAGTTCTATACCTATTGCAGCCGTATCTACAGGATTTCCTGCAGGTAATATTCCGCTCAAAGAGAGATTAAAACAAATTGAATTATCTGTGGCAGCAGGCGCAACAGAAATAGACATTGTTGTCAGTAGAGATTTAGTATTACGTTCAGATTGGAAGACCTTATATGATGAAGTATCTGCTTGTAGAAAAGCATGTGGAGATGCTCATATGAAAACCATATTAGCTACTGGAGAAATTCCAACATATACTAAAGTAGCAAAGGCAAGTTGGGTTAGCATGATGGCTGGCTCAGATTTTATAAAAACGAGTACAGGTAAAGAACCTGTAAATGCTACTATTCCGGTTAGTCTAGTAATGATTAGAACCATTAGAGAATATCATGAATTAACAGGCTACAAAGTTGGTTTTAAACCAGCAGGTGGTATCGGAAAAGCTAAACAAGCTATTAATTGGTTGGTATTAATCAAGGAAGAACTTGGTGACGATTGGTTAACCCCAGATTTATTTAGATTTGGAGCTAGTAGTCTACTAGGAGATATTGAAAGACAATTAGAACATTATGTGACAGGAAGGTATTCTGCATCATTTAGACACCCAATGGCATAAATAAAAAACGCATGGAAATTAAAGAAATATACAATTCAATGACTTACGGACCAGCACCAGAAAGTGCAGATGAAGCCATTCATTTTTTAGAAAGTCATAAAAGAAAATTCAAATTATTTATTAACGGAAAATGGGTTGCACCATCATCTGGAGAGTATTTTGACAGCATTGATCCTTCAAACAAGAAAAAATTGGCAAAAATTTCTGAAGCCAATGAAACTGATGTTAATAGGGCTGTTTTTGCTGCAAAAAAAGCATTACCAGAATGGGTGAAAATCGGTTCACATCAACGTGCTAGATTCCTTTATGCTTTAGCAAGACAAATCCAAAAACATTCTCGTCTATTTGCTGTTTTAGAGTCTATGGATAATGGAAAACCAATTAGAGAGACTAGAGATATTGATATTCCTATAGTAGCAAGACATTTTTATCATCATGCTGGTTGGGCACAATTAAGAGATTCAGAATTAAATGATTATGAAGAACTTGGAGTAATTGGACAGATTATTCCATGGAACTTTCCTTTAATGATGTTAGCTTGGAAAATAGCACCTGCTATTGCAATGGGAAATACTGTGGTTTTAAAGCCAGCGGAATCAACTTCATTAACAGCATTGCTTTTTGCAGAGATTTGTCAGCAAATAGGTTTGCCAAATGGTGTTGTAAATATTGTAACAGGACATGGAAAAACAGGAGCAGATATTGTAAATCACAATGATATTAGTAAAATCGCTTTTACAGGTTCAACAGAAGTAGGCAAAATTATAAGAAGAGCAACTGCTGGTTCAGGAAAAAAATTGTCTTTAGAGCTTGGCGGTAAATCTCCTTTTATTGTTTTTGATGATGCAGATTTAGACAGTGTAGTGGAAGGTATAGTTGATGCTATTTGGTTTAACCAAGGACAAGTTTGTTGTGCAGGTTCTCGATTATTAGTTCAAGAAAGTGTAGCCGAAAAGTTATATAAAAAGATTAAAGCCAGAATGGAAACCTTAAGAATCGGTAATCCATTAGATAAAAGTATTGATATAGGTGCAATTGTCGATAAAGCTCAGCTTGATACTATTACTAAAATGGTGAAATTGGGCGTTGATGAAGGTAATACTATTAATCAACCATCTTGGTCATGCCCAAAAGAAGGGTATTACTTTCCACCAACAATGTTTACTGAAGTTTCACCATCTGCAACGATAGCACAAGAAGAAATTTTCGGTCCAGTTTTAGTCGCAATGACATTCAGATCTCATAAAGAAGCTGTAAAACTGGCCAATAATACTAGATTTGGCTTGGCATGCAGTATTTGGACAGAAAATATTAATCTGGCTTTAGATATAGCACCACAAATAAAAGCAGGTGTTGCTTGGATTAATTGCACAAATGTGTTTGATGCTGCCGCTGGATTTGGAGGTTATCGTGAATCTGGATTTGGTAGAGAAGGTGGAAAGGAAGGATTAATGGAATATTTAAAACCAAAAATCGAAGCGTCTTTTTCAGATCAACCAATTTCATTATCAAAGCATAAATCAAACGGAACTCTTAAAAAATCAAATACGAACTTAGGAATAGATAGAACTACTAAAATGTATATTGGCGGCAAACAATCTAGGCCAGATGGAGGCTATAGCGAAGTTGTTAGTGGTGTAAATGGTGAATATATAGGTGAAGTTTCAAAGGGTAATCGTAAAGATATTAGAAACGCAGTAGAAGCCGCTCATTCTTGCAGCAAATGGACTAGTATGACTGGTCATGCAAGAGCGCAGGTATTGTATTATATGGCTGAGAATTTGGCAATTCGTAGAGATGAATTTGCGAGTAGAATTGTTCAAATGACCAATCAAAGTAAAGCTGACGGATTAAAAGAAGTTGATTTGTCGATTGAAAGGATTTATACTTATGCAGCTTTAGCAGATAAGTATGATGGTCACGTTCATCATACTATTCATAGAAATGTTACTTTGGCTATGCCAGAAGCGTTTGGTGTTATGGGAATTGTTTGTCCTGATGATTTTCCATTGTTAGGTTTTATTTCAACTGTAATTCCAGCGATATCTATGGGAAACAATGTCGTAGTTATACCGTCTGAGAAATCACCTTTTTCTGCAACTGATTTTTATCAAATTTTGGAAACATCAGATGTGCCAGGAAGTGCAATAAATATTGTTACAGGTCAAAAAGATGAATTAGCTCAAGTATTGGCGAAACATGATGATGTAGATGCTATTTGGTATTTTGGTAGCAAAGAAAGCTGTAAGGATATGGAATTATTATCAGCGGATAATATGAAACGAACTTGGGTAAATTATGGCAAGTATAGGAACTGGTTAGATAAGGCCCAAGGTGAAGGTGGAGAATTTCTTAAAAATGCAAGTCAGATAAAAAACATTTGGATTCCTTACGGAGCCTAGTAGAATTAAATAAAAAGGAACCTTAATTGGTAAAAAATAAATTTATGAGTAGTATACATATAGAAGCTAAAGTTGGAGATATTGCAGAAACTGTGTTGTTGCCTGGAGACCCTTTAAGAGCAAAACATGTTGCAGAAACCATGTTAGATGATGCCGTTTGTTATAACAAAGTAAGAGGAATGTTAGGTTATACAGGTTATTATAAAGGAAACAGAGTTTCTATTCAAGGTACAGGAATGGGAATGGGAAGTACTTCTATTTATGTGAATGAACTCATTACTACATATAACGCGAAAAATTTGATTAGAGTAGGAACTTGTGGTTCAATTCAAGAAGATTTAAATTTAGGACAGGTGCTTTTAGCGATGAGTGCTTCTGGTGACTGCGATGCTAATAGCTTGTATTTTGAAGGCATGCAATATGCGGCCACTGCAGATTTTGATTTATTGTTAAAAGCATATAATGCCGCGAAAGATATGAATATCAAAACATATCAAGGTTCAGTTTTTAGTACTAATACCTTTTATGATACTAGAGAAAATCGTTGGGAAAAGTGGCAAAAACAAGGGATTCTAGGTGTAGAAATGGAAACACAAATCCTGTTTACTTTAGCCAAAAGATTTGGAGTTAAAGCGCTATCAGTACTTACTGTAAGTGATAATATAATTACAGGAGAATCTTCAAGCTCCATAGACCGAGAGCAATCTTATAATGATATGATGAAAATAGCCCTAGAACTCGCCTAAGGGATTAAAAACGTTACATTAGATTTTTAATCGAACTTCTTGATAAGATATTAATACTAGAAGTAGATCCTAAACGATTGACACCAACATCAAAATACTTTTGAGCTGTTTCTAAATCGTTAATATCACCAAATGCCATTATTTTTGCACGATCTTTGACGCTTTTCTTCATTATTTTTACTGCAGTAAGTGTGGCGCCACTTTTTGAAAAACCAGTAGAAGTTTTAATGAAATCAGCTTTTGCATCTAAACAGATTTCACAAGCTTTAACAATATCGTTTTTTGATAATTCGCTTATTTCAATAATAACTTTAAGAGTTGTTCTCCCAATTGCAAATTTCACATCGCTAATATCTTTAAACACTTCAAGATAGTTTTTGCTCTTTAAAAAACCAATATTAATTACCATATCAATTTCATGAGCACCAGCTTCAATAGCTTGCTTTGCTTCAAAAACTTTAGTATTTGTTGCAGTTGCTCCCAAAGGAAAACCCACAACAGTGCAAATCTTCACAGAAGATCCTTTTAATAATTGTTTTGCAAGAGGAATATAACTACTGTTTAAGCATACTGAGAAGAACCTGTGTTCTTTTGCTTCATTACACAGATCGATGATATCTCGTTCTGTGGCAGTAGACTTCAATAAAGTATGGTCTATATATCTATTTAATTCCATGGTATTTTTAGTAGGTATTTGAAAAATAACTTTATAACTCTCTACAAGTAGAGGGATTTACTTGGACAAAATATAATTATTGTCGTAAGTTGTGTTGGAATTAATAGCAATTCAAAGTTAATATTTATATATTAATACTAATGTTAAATCTTTGCTTTTATTGTGCAGTTCATCGAATAATTTCTTGAAAAAATTATAACTAATTAGAAAAAAGCGAGTTGAGCTTTTCAATATATATATAAATATTACTCTAAATTTTAATTATTATAAAAATGCCTAAATCAAGTATTATAAAAGTATTAAACTATTGCTCTTTTATGTAATCTAAGGCGAGATATTCTTTTTTCAAATTCTGATTCCTCAATTGGATTCAAAATTGAATTAAACAATTCTAAGAATTCTTCTGTGTGAACCTCTTTTTGTTGTTTCAATAGATTAAAATGGGTAAATCCACACCATATTATAGCCTTTAGATGCGTTTTGTCAGCATTATACATGCGCATTTCTACTTTTAGATTGCTTTTATCAAATGCTATTAGTTGGGATTCAATAATTACTTTTTCCATTAAGAATGCTGGTTTTATATAAGCAATTTGATTGCTATTTGAGACCCAACTTTTTCCTAACTTCCTTGCCATCTCATAGATATCTAGATTATAAACCTTAATCAGTTGATCTTCGCGATGATTCATAAAGTAATTTATATAACTCGCATTATTTAAGTGGTTAAAAGGATCACAATCTTGAAATCTGATTGTAGCTAAACTAGATACGGTTTTTGGTAAATTCATGTTTTTTAGTGTTTTAAAATATACCAATCGGTATATTTTTGGTTAAATTTTTTTAAGCTTTCATTTCGTTTAATATCATATGATCAATTTGGTCCATTGTATCTTTCATATAAAATTCATCATTCATTGTATAGGTCATAAAAATAGCACCTTGGATTAAGGTGTCAAGTCTCTTCGCATATTGCATGGCATTTATTTCTGATGAAATTTCATCCAATTCAATACCATCTTCTATAATTGATGCAACCTGATCTTGGATCTTTTCTACTACAATCCTAACATTTTGAAGTAAAAGCGTGCTTTGGTTATTCGCATCCACTCCAATATTAAGCACAGGACAACCACCAAGTTGTTTACTGAATTCATAATAGTTTCTATAAAAATCAGAGATTAAATAAAGTTTCTGGATAGGTGAGTTGCTTAAGGATAGATGTTCAGAAATTTTCGACATCATTAGTTTCACATTATACTTAAATGCAGATATAGATAAAGCTTCCTTATTTTTAAAGTGACCATAAATTGCGCCTTTGGTTAACTTTGTTGCATTTGTTATATCACTCATGCTTGTTGCCGCATATCCATTTTTATTAAAAATAGGAGCAACAGTCTGTAAAATATGAAGTTTTGTATGTTCTGATTTTGTTAACACAAGTCAAATATACAAAATATACCAATTGGTATATTTCAATTTCAAATAATTTTGACTTTACTTTTTTATATTGTTAAATAAAAGCAATGTCTAAAACCTCAACACATAACTCGAAAATTCAAAAAACCTATTGCGATTTTAGGTTATTTTGATAGATAGTCCTTCGGGTTTACTTTCGATATTCAACTTGCAATTTTCTTAATTTCAACAGTTTAAATTAATTAATAAAATCTGATAAAATCATAGTTATCAAACAATGATATTTATCAGTATTTAATGGTATTATGTGCAATATTTTTGCATTAAATAATAAAACATATATATCATGAAAAAAATAATTTTTAGTGCAATTTTAGCTTGCTTATTTGTCTTTAACACTCAAGCCCAAGACGAACCAACTTCTAACGATGAAACAACATCTAATGAAGATTATAGTAAATGGCAAATTCGTTTCAGAATTCTTTCGGTAATTCCTTCGCCTAGTGATGATATCGATGGAGTAGATGTTGATATTTCTACAACATTTACACCTGAATTTGATTTCACGTACTTTTTTAATAAAAATATTGCTGCAGAATTAATATTAGCTACTTCTAAACATGATGTGGAAATTGAAAATGGAGCAGATTTAGGACACGTTTGGTTATTACCTCCAACTCTAAATTTACAATATCATTTCTATGCCGATGATTTTAAACCTTATGTAGGTGCAGGTATTAACTATACTATTTTTTATGGTGTAGACGGTGGAGATTTAGATGATATTGATTATGATAGTGCAGTTGGTTTCTCATTACAAGCTGGTGTAGATTATAATTTAAATGAAAAATGGTTTTTAAACCTTGACGTTAAAAAGCTATTCCTTGAAACTGACGTAACGCCTAAAGGCGCATCAGAAAGCTCTAAAGTAGGAATTGATCCATTAATTGTTGGATTTGGATTAGGGATGAAATTCTAATCACGTCCTAGATTAAATTATCTTTAAAAAAAAGCGAGCCTATTTGGGCTCGCTTTTTTTTTAAACAAATGACAATCAGTTAACAGAAGTAACTTTAAATACCGTTTTTCTTAGCAATTTATTTACTCCATTTAAGCTTTCTAGATATTTGGGACCTATGTTGAAAGCAAGTTCATTTTTTCATTAACTATAATAGAACAATGAAATCTTGGAAAACTATATTTAATAAATTGAAAATTTCGTCAACATTTAACGGTATTTCCGCAATACTTTTGCAGTAAATATTAAATCACATATATTGCATTAAATAATAAACCGCATATATCATGAAAAAAATTATTCTTAGTGCAATTTTAGCTTGCTTATTCGTCTTTAACACTCAAGCTCAAGATGAAACAACAACTAATGATGATACAACAACTAATGATGAGGCAGCTCTTGATGGAACTTATAATAAATGGCAGGCTCGTTTTAGAGTGATAGCAGTGGCGCCTGAGCCTTATTTCTATGATAATGTTAATGGATTTGATCCTGATTTTTCTACTTCATTTGCTCCGGAAATAGATATTACTTACTTTTTAAGTAAAAACATATCTCTTGAATTGATGCTAACAACTTCTAAGCATGATGTTGAAGTTGAAGGAGGAATAGATTTAGGATCTGTTTCGATATTACCACCAACCCTTAGTATGCAATACCATTTTTATGCTGATGATTTTAAACCTTATATTGGAGCTGGAATAAACTACACCATTTTCTACGGAGAAGATTCAGGTGATATAGATTCTATCTCTTATAAAAACGAGATAGGTTATGCAGTACAAGCTGGACTTGATTATAATCTAAACGACAAATGGTTTTTAAATTTAGATTTCAAAAAAATGTTTATAAAGTCGGAAGTAACTCCTAATAATGATTCTACTTCAAAAGCTGAAGTGAATCTTGATCCAATAATTATGGGATTAGGAATTGGAATGAAATTCTAATTGCATACTAGAGTAATTTATCATTAAAAAAACGAGCCTAATTTGGTTCGTTTTTTTTGTTTCAAATGCAAATAAATTTGATGCATTATTAATTTAGATATCTATTTGTAAAAAAAGAAAAGCAACGCTTATTTTATTTCTAAAATTCACGTTGCTTTTCAACTAACCAACCACTATAAAGACTGTTATTCTGATGATTTGTTACAGCAAATTTTAAATTTCTTCAGAAACAAAACTCGCTTCGTTTCTAAATACTAGTTTATCATCAAAGGCATCTAGTAATATAATACTATCTGTTGTTATTTTTCCTGATAGAATTTCTTTACTTAAAGCATTTAAGACTTCTTTCTGAATGACTCTTTTTACAGGTCGTGCTCCATATTCAGGGTTATACCCTTTTACGGCCAAATATTCTATAGCCTCTGGCGTTGCATCAAATGTGATGCCTTGTTTGCCGATCATTTTCTGTACACCTTTTAATTGTAATCCAACAATAGCTTTAATGTCAGTTCTACTTAAAGGAGTGAACATAATCGTGTCATCAATTCGGTTTAAAAATTCTGGTCGAACATTTTGTTTTAATAAGGCTAAAACATCAACTTTTGCAGCTTCCATTGCTGAATCAATATCTTTTGTTGCTTCAAAACGTTCTTGTATAATATGGCTTCCCATATTTGAGGTCATGATTATTATGGTATTTTTAAAATCGGCTACACGACCTTTATTGTCTGTTAATCTACCTTCATCCAACACTTGTAATAATATATTAAAAGTATCAGGATGTGCTTTTTCAATTTCATCGAGAAGAACTACCGAATATGGTTTGTTTCTAACCGCTTCAGTTAATTGTCCGCCTTCATCATAACCAATATATCCTGGAGGAGCACCAACTAATCGACTGACACTGTGACTTTCTTGAAACTCACTCATATCAATTCTGGTCATGGCATTTTCGTCGTCAAACAAGTATTCAGCTAAAGCTTTTGCTAATTCTGTTTTACCAACACCAGTGGTTCCTAAAAACAAAAAGGTGCCAACTGGTTTCTGTGGGTTTTGTAATCCTGCTCTTGAGCGTCTTACAGCATCACTAACAGCAACTATCGCTTCTTCTTGTCCAACAACACGTTTGTGTAACTCATCTTCTAATTTTAGAAGTTTATCACGTTCACTCTGTAGCATTTTTGTTACAGGAATTCCTGTCCATTTGGCTACTACTTCAGCAATGTCATCATAAGTAACCTCCTCTTTAATTAGAGAACTTTCACTTTGATTATCTTGTAATTCTTTTTGAAAGGATTCTAATTGTTCTTGAGCTTCTTTAATCTTTCCGTAGCGAATTTCAGCTACTTTGCCATAATCTCCTTCACGTTCAGCGCGTTCAGCTTCAAGTTTATAATCTTCTATATTTGATTTCGTACTTTGAATATTATCTACAACTTCTTTTTCGCTTTTCCATTTGGCATTAAGCTCGTTGCGTTCTTCTTTTAGATTTGCTAAATCAGCACGTAAGGATTTTAGTTTTATTTCATCTTTTTCGCGCTTGATGGCCTCAATCTCAATTTCCAGCTGCATTACTTTTCTGTCCAAAACATCTAACTCTTCTGGTTTTGAATTGATTTCCATACGTAACTTTGCAGCGGCTTCATCCATTAAATCAATAGCTTTATCTGGAAGAAAGCGATTTGTTATATATCGTTCTGAAAGTTCTACTGCACCAATAATCGCTTCATCTTTAATACGGACTTTGTGATGAGTCTCGTACTTTTCTTTAATTCCTCTTAAGATCGAAATTGCACTTTCGGTATCTGGTTCATTAACCATTACCTTTTGGAAACGTCGTTCGAGAGCTTTGTCTTTTTCAAAATATTTTTGATATTCATCGAGTGTCGTTGCACCAATAGCTCGTAACTCACCTCTAGCTAATGCAGGCTTTAAAATATTGGCAGCATCCATAGCACCTTGACCACCTCCAGCACCAACTAGTGTGTGAATTTCGTCAATAAATAGAACGACGTCACCTTCACTTGAAGTGACCTCTTTGATAACGGCTTTTAGTCGTTCTTCAAATTCACCTTTAAATTTAGCACCAGCAATAAGTGCTCCCATATCTAACGCATAGATTTGTTTGTCAATGAGGTTTTCTGGAATATCACCATCAATAATTCGGTGTGCTAATCCTTCGGCAATTGCTGTTTTACCTGTTCCAGGTTCTCCAACTAATATCGGGTTGTTTTTTGTTCTACGTGATAAAATTTGTAGAATTCGTCTGATTTCTTCATCACGACCAATCACAGGATCTAGTTTTCCATCTTTTGCTAATTGGTTTAAATTTTTCGCGTACTTGTTAAGTGAGTTATATGTGTCTTCCTGACTTTGAGACGTTACTCTATCACCTTTACGGAGTTCGTTAATACTGGCACTTAGAGCTTTCTCTGTCACACCTTGGTCTTTTAACATTTGAGCTATTTTGCTCTTTGATTTGAAAACAGCAAGGATTAAATGTTCTACTGATACGTAATCATCATTCATTTTTTTAGCAATGATTGAAGCTTCATTAAGTGCTTTGCCAGCATCTTTCGAAAGCATAACATCTGCACCAGAAACTTTAGCAAAACTTTCTAATTGTTTATCTAATGCCAACTTTAAAATATCAATATTGACATTCAATTTTTTTAGAATAAATGGCAATACGTTTTCATCAACTTCGAAAATAGCTTTAATAATATGTTCATTTTCTATTTGTTGATGCCCCAAGCTTTGAGCAAGTTGTTGGGCTTGCTGGATTGCCTCCTGAGATTTTATGGTATAATTATTAAAATTCATAGGTATATAATAGTATTTTTATTAGTATTTTACGATAGCATAATGTCAATAACCTTACCAATCGTGATCAGTTATAATTAAACGACAAAATGGCTGATATCGTGTGTGGTAGCGTGACTTTTCGTCAGTTTGTAAGATTGAAATAAAGATACGACTTATACAGTTGAAAGAAGTTCTGCATATTGTGTAGGATGAAAAAAGAAAACTATGGGATTTTTAAAAAACATATTTGGTTCGTCTGAACCAAAAGAAGAAAAAATACTGCCTTGGCTGCCTTTAACTGATGTGTCGCAATTAGTTGCCATAGAAAAACACTCAAAAACTAAGACGCAAGTTATTTTTAAACATTCGACGCGTTGTGGTATAAGTAGTATGGTCATGAATCAATTTGTAAGTATGTATGATTTAGATTCTAATTTAGATTTATACTATTTGGATTTATTAAGTCACAGAGATGTGTCTAATGAAGTAGGTTATAAGTTTCAAGTGATGCATCAATCACCTCAATTACTCATAGTCAAAAATGGTACTACCGTTGCACATGCGTCACATGGAGGTATTAATGAGATAGATTTAAGTAGATTTATCTAAATATACGACATTCTACGTATTTACATGACAGTCTCTTAGTTGTAGTTTTATACTATAATTTAAAATAGAGAAATCATGCGAAAAATTACACTTTTATTCCTATTTATTTGTCACTTGACTGCAGAAGCACAAGTACAACTTGTTAAAGATATATACAACTCTACTGGTAATAGTGTTAATTCGAATGCTAATAATGTATATAATGATGATGGTTTTGTTGCCGCAAATAATGGTATTTTAGGTTCAGAGCTATATGTGATTAACAATTCTAATTCTGCAATTACATTTATTAAAGACATTCGTATTGGTTGTGAATCAAGTACTCCAAGTAATTTTGTTAAACTATCTAATGGGTTATCAGTTTTTGTTGCTGATGATGGTATTATTGGTAAAGAACTTTGGGTTACTGATGGAACAGAACTAGGTACACAAGTTTTAAAGGATATTAGATTAGCTTCCTCTTCAAGTAATCCTAATGATTTTCTTTTATATAATGATGTATTATACTTTTCTGCAAATGATGGTATTAATGGTCAAGAATTGTGGCAAACAGATGGGACAATTGGAGGTACAATAATGCTTAAGGATGTATATAATGGCTCTTCCAATGGGTTTGTTAGGTATCTAACGCTTTATAATAATGAAATCTATTTTTCTGCTAATTCTTCATCTGGAACAGAACTTTGGAAAAGTGATGGAACAGAAGTTGGAACTGTTTTAGTGAAAGACATAAGAGCTGGAAGTTCTGGTAGTAACCCTTCAAATCTTACAGAAAGCAATGGGTTGCTTTTTTTTAGTGCGAATGATGGTTCTAATGGAACTGAACTATGGAAAAGTGATGGTACGACTTCAGGAACAGTAATGGTGAGAAATATTACTTCTGGAAGCGGAAGCTCTAGCATAAATTGGTTTACAAATGGAAATAACACTTTGTTTTTTAATAAATCTGGTGACTTGTGGAAAAGTGATGGTACATCTTCAGGAACTGTATTAGTAAAAGATGTTAATGGCTCAACAAATTTCTCTTTGTTTTCAAATTTAAAAGCTTTTGGAAGTAATATTTGTTTTTCTGCTAATGATGGTATAAATGGTAATGAACTATGGATAAGCGATGGAACTACAGCAGGAACTATTATTCTAAAGGATATTAATCCTAATGAAGAAAGTTCAAGCCCCAGAGGACTCTATGTTTTTAACAACGTATTATTTTTTACCGCTGAAGATATAATTAATGGTAGTGAACTTTGGGTAACCGATGGAACTGAAATTGGTACAACATTATTTAAAGATATTTTTGTTGGTAAAAGTAATAGTAGTCCTTCAAAACTTTTTGAACTTAATGGCGAATTAGTTTTTTCAGCAGATAATGGCATTTCAGGAACTGAGTTATGGAAAACTGACGGAACAGAAATGGGAACATTACTTATTTCAGATATAAATACAATTACAAAAGATAGCACACCAATCATTCACAATACTATTAATGGACATATTTATTTTTCTGCAGTTGATGGTAATTTTAATGACGAGTTATGGAAAACAGATGGCACAGAATCTGGAACAATACGATTATTTGGAACCGATAATTCTTATGGAGATCGCTATATAACTTCTGTAGAAGAAATAAATGGAAGAATAGTCTTTAATGCCAGACAGTTTCAAAATAATGATGAACTTTGGGTGAGTGATGGTATTGTAGATGACGCAGTGTTGTTAAAAGATATAAATCCTGGAGATTTAGCTGGAGCCTATGCGCCTTTAGTTAAGTTTAATAACGAACTGTATTTTACAGGAAATGATGGAATCAATGGGTTTGAGTTATGGAAAACAGATGGAACCGAGTCAGGTACAGAGATGTTTATTGATATTAGTGTTGGTAGCGGATCTTCAACAGCTAAACCAATTTTAGTTTTTAATAACGAACTTTATTTTAGTGCTTTAAGTACACTTTATAAAACAGATGGGACTGCTGGAGGAACTGTAGTTGTAAGTCCATCAAATAACTTAGTTTATCCTAGTGAATTAACAATTGTTAATGGGAACCTTTATTTTGTTGCAAATGACGGAATTAATGGAGGTGAAGTATGGAAAACCGATGGAACAGATGCTGGTACTATGATGGTAAAAGATGTAAGGTCAGGAAGCATTTCTTCTTATCCAATATATTTAAAAGAGATGAATGGTGAACTTTATTTTAGAGCAGATGATGGTACAGGAATAGAGTTATGGAAAACTGATGGTACAGAAGTAGGAACAATAATGGTTAAAAACATAAATACTTCTGGAGGTTATAATGGTTTGAGTAGTTTACATGTCTATAATAATGAATTGTATTTTAATGCCAATGACGCTTCTAATAATTACGAGTTATGGAAGACAGATGGTACTGATAGTGGTACTGTAAAAGTAAAAGAGATTAACACTAACGGTAGTTCTAACGTGTCTAAAATGCAAGTGTTTGATAATAAATTATTCTTCAGTGCTACAGATTCAGATGATGATACTGAATTATGGATTACTGATGGTACAGAAAATGGCACACAACGTTTATATGATATCTATCCTGGAATAGAGAAAAGTAGTTTCCCTTCAAGTTTAACAGTATTTAATAATGAATTATATTTTGGAGCTACTGATGGTGTATATGGTACAGAATTAAGAAAGCTTAATTCAGCTACTTTAGGAACTAACGAATTTAATAAGGCAGATTTTACTCTGAAATTGTATCCAAATCCAGCAAACTCCTACTTTTCATTGAAGAATAACAATTCAGAAAAGGTTGAAGGTGTAACTCTATATAATATAGAAGGGAAGCAATTATTAAGTTTTTCTAATGGAAACATTTTGAATAATCGTTATAACATTGGAAATTTATCAAACGGAATTTACTTAGTAGCGATAAGAACTAATCAAGGAGTAATTTCAAAACGACTAATTAAAAATTAGTAATCAAAGAAATATATTAAATTGACGATAGTGTTAGTTATAAAACAAAACTCTCAAATGGTCATCACTTGGGAGTTTTTTTGTTAGGCATATATATGCGATTATTTTTTTTGAAATTTATACGCCTGAGTTATGATTAAAAAGAAGCAACTTATTTGTCAGATTAGGATTACTTATTATATAGATGTATTTTTATAAAAGTCAAGACTATTATTCGTCAACCAATTAGAATTCCAACTCTACCTATATTTTAATTTGCAATTGTTATGATTAAGCTATTAATCACTATGACAATTACTAATTTATTTCGTGCACAACTGTTTTGTTTGTGTTTCCTATTCATATCTTGTGTTCAAGCACAGGATGAAAACCATACTTCATGGGAAGCCAGTTACAATGAAGGTTTGAAAGCATTTGAAGCTAAAGATTATGAAAACGCTAAAAAAGCTTTAATAGATGCCATTACAATATCTGAACAATTCTCTGAAACTTACAAACTAGAAAAGGCAAATACAGCTTATTATTTAGGCCAAACTTTTGCTGAATTGAACTTAAATGCTCAAGCCATTTCCTTAATTGAAGAAGCCATCCTAGTATCTAAAGACAGCACGTCTAATGATTATATAGAAAAAGCGAGGTACTTAGGCAATATCTATGATACAGAATCGCAATATAAAAAAGCACTAAAGCATTTTTTAGGCGCATTAAATGCACTAAAAATAAATGATCAAAATCAATCATTAGATTATGCAAGAGGCTTAAGTCGTGTTGGAAGTATTTACAGAATTGAAGGTGATTTTGATAAAGCAGAAATGACTTTAAAAGAAAGTCTTGCCATAATTGAAGAAACGGAAGATAAAACTCATTTAGATTACGGAACAACATTATCAAGTTTAAGTATCGTTTATAAAAAGAAAGGTTCATATAAACAAGCAGCAACAATTGCTGAAAAGGCATTAAAAACTATAAAAGATGCTGCAGGGAATAAGAGTTCAGAATATGCTTCAGCAGTAACAAATCTAACGCAAATTTATAGTGAAACAGGAGAATACGATAAGGCTATTGAAATGCAAAAAGAAGCTTTGACCTTATACGATAGCATCGGAAGAAAATCTATTAATTACGCAGGAGCTTTTTTTACATTATCTAACTTATATCATAATGTAGAAGAGTATCAGAAGGAAATACCAATTCTAAATGAAATTCAAGGCATACTTAGTGAAACGCATTCAGCTCAAGCGGCAGTTAATAATAATTTAGGGCAAGCTTATGATAGAATGGGTGATTACGAAAAAGCATTGTATTACACGCAAATAGCAATTAGTAAGACAAAGCCAGAACATTCCAGTTACGGAACAAGGCTTCAAAATCTAGCCTTTATTTATGTCAAGTTGGGAGAAATGCAAAAAGCCCTTGAAACTTATGATTTATCTAAAACCGCAATGGAAGAAAAGTTTGGTACATCTCATCCTCTATATGGTAGATTAGTCAACAATATTGGGAAGTTGCATTACACTTTAGGAAACTATACAGATGCAAAAGACAATTTTAAAGAAGCTTTAGATAATTTCTTAAATAATTTTGATGAGAACCATCCTAATTATGGTTATTATTTAAATGATTATGCAAGAACTTTATTAGCCTTAGGGCAAAGTGAAGAAGCTGTTGACCTAATGAAGAACAATCTAAAATTAGCTGAAGATAATTCAAGACGAGATACAGAAGCCTATTTTAATAGACAGTATAATCTAGCAAAAGCTTACAATAGTTTAGGTCGCTATGAAGAAGCTCTACCATTGCTTTTAAATTCAACTGAAAACTTAAAACTTAAACTAGGGAATGATCATCCAGATTATGGAAGAATGCTAAAAAGTTTAAGTGATGCCTATATTGGCTTAGGTGATTATGATAAAGCATTTCCTTTAATGGAAACTACAAATGAGGTAGTCATTAAGCAATTGGATAAGATCTTTAAATTCCGAAGTGAAACAGAGAAAAAAGCATTTCTAAAAGTAGTTACTCAAAACTTTGATGACATGCAATCTATTCCACTTTCTTCATCTGATGAAATGGATTCTTGGAATGCTTTAAACTTAAATAATCAATTAATGCTTAAGGGTTTACTTTTGAATAATTCTAAAGATGTTTTAAGTCAGTTGCAAACATTAAACGATACTGAAATTCAGTTAAAAGTTGACAATTATAATATTTTAAAACGTCAATTGGCAAAAGTTCTAAGTCAGCCATTATTAGATCGTGAAATAGATACAGATAGCCTAAAAACAGTTATTAATACTGAAGAAGCACAATTGGTAAAATTATACAGTTCAAATTTTAGTAATGAGTTAACCTTATCAAAGGACTGGAAATTATCACAAGCAGAATTAAAGAAAGATGAGATTGCTATTGAGTTTTCAAATTTTAGATACTCAAATAAAAATAAGTCAACAGATAGTATTGTTTATGTAGCATATGTTTATAAACAAAAATGGAAATATCCAAAAATGATTTCTTTGTTTGAGCAAAGTCAATTGGAAGCTATTCTAAAAAGCACAAACCCAAACAAACTATATAAGTCTCAAGATTTATATGATTTAATTTGGAGTCCAATTCAAAAGCTTACAGATAATAACTCTACAGTCTATTTCTCACCAAGCGGATTGTTAAATCAAATTCAATTTGCTGCAATTTCTAAGACCAATGATTTTTCAATTGGTCAACTCTATAATTTAGTACAATTAAGTAGTACAGCAATTTTAGCAAGTAAACCTACAGAACCAATCTCTGATAGCACTTTATTTATTGGAGGCATTGATTATGAATATTCTGAAACAGCATCAAATACAAGTTTAAACGAAGACTATGCCTATTTAGATACAGAAACTCTAAGAAACACTAAAGCAACACGAAGTAGAGGTGAGACTTGGACGTATTTGGAAGGAACACTTGTGGAGATTAATAATTTGCAATCAATATTTAAGACTTATAATAAGGACTACTTTGTGCTTTCAGAATCGGAAGCAACAGAGACTAATTTAAAAAAATTAAGCGGAAATTCTCCAAACGTAATTCATATTGCGACACACGGCTTTTTTTATGAAAATTTAGAATCAGATTATTCCAACCAATTTAATTTAAGTACTGAAGATCAATACCGACTGGCTGAAGACCCTTTATTGCGTTCAGGACTCATATTGGCTGGTGCTAATTACGCCTGGAAAAACGGAAGCAATCCAAATGAAGTGGATGATGGTATTCTTTCGGCATTAGAAATTTCTAATATGGATTTATCTAATACAGATATTGTTGTATTAAGTGCTTGTGAAACGGGCTTAGGTGACATAGATGGGAGTGAAGGTGTGTATGGTTTGCAACGTGCTTTTAAAATGGCAGGAGTCGATATTATTGTAATGAGTTTATGGCAAGTACCAGATGCTGAAACAGCTGAGTTTATGAACCTTTTCTATGAAAATTGGATGAGAGATAGTCAGGTTAGAAAAGCGTTTACGATTGCACAACGAACTATGCAAGAAAAGTATCAAGATGAACCACTCAAATGGGCCGCATTTGTATTATTTGAATAAGGTCTAAAATTCTGTTTTTCAGCAGCTTAGTTGAGTTTATGAACATTAAAAAGTTCATGTTATTTTGTAGGAACAGTTTATTTTAATATATTTAATACCCTTATATTTTGAATTGGAGCTTAATAAGCAATCAATTTAAGTAATTTAATAGCACGAGTCCCATTTTACTGAATTCTTAATCATGTATGGTTTAAAACCAATCAACATGATAATACGTGCTATAGATTATATGTCCTTGACTATAATTTCAAAAAATATTAAATGCTTTTTAATAGCTTCTATTCTTTTAGTAAGCTTTAATTTAAAAGCACAAATCACGTCATTTCCATATACTGAAGATTTTGAAAGCGGATCAGCAGGTTGGTTTGCTCAAGGAAATACATCTTGGGAATTAGGAATTCCTTCTACACCCATCATAAATTCTCCTGCATCTGGATCTAATGCTTGGGTTACCAATTTAAATGGTAATTATTTAAACGTTGAGGATGGATGGTTACAAAGTCCAGTATTTGATTTTTCAGCATTATCAATCCCTGAAATTCAATTTGCCATTTGGTGGAATTGCGAAGAACTTTACGATGGTGTCGTTCTACAGTCTTCGGTGAATTCTGGTTCAACCTGGGAAAGGGTAGGTAATTATGGTGATTTTAATTGGTATACTCATCAGTTAATTGATGCAAATCCTGGAGGTCAAGGTGAAGGTTGGAGTGGGCATGAAGAAAATTTTACTGGTTCTGGAGGTTGGAATATAGTTGCTCAAGGATTGCCAAATCTGATTGGTCAATCTAATGTGATATTTCGTTTAGCCTTTGGGACAGATGTATCTGTCACAGACGAAGGCATTGGTTTTGATTTAATAAAAATATATGATGGTGACTGTAATGCTGGTGATGATCAAAACCTCGCAGAATGTTATTCTAATGCAGATATTATCAATTTGAATGATTTTTTAAGTTTTGATGCGTCTACAACTGGCTCATGGAATGTTGTTGATGGAGTGGCTGTAATTAGTGGCAATGAAGTTGACATGGTTAATGTTGACGCTGGAAATTATATTTTTGAATATAGTGTTACAAATGAAAGCTGTACAGATTATGCATATATTTTTATAACTATTGAGAAATCTCTCGATGCTGGAGAAGATGGAGATCTTACTACGTGTTCTGCATTTACCAATGACGATTTATTTAATGCACTTAATGGATCTCCAGATTTAGGTGGTGTTTGGACGCAAGTATCCTTTGAGAATCCAATTGCATTCATGTATACACATGCTTCAACAGGATCTTGTTCAGAAAGTACCGCAATAGTTACTATTTTCTCTATTCTATCTATTGATGCTAGTGAAGGTACAGAAGCTGAGCCATGTTATATTTTTGAAACTGTAAGTTTAAATGACTATCTACCTGATACTATTCCTGTGACAGGTGGTACTTGGACGTTTAGACCATCAACTGAAGAGCCAGATCAGGATGTGCCTATTTCTGAAGGTGATGATGTTGATTTTCCAGATACTGGAGCAGGACAAGTTGCATATAGTTTTGATTATGGTGTCACAGAAGATTGTATTAATTTTACGTATGACCTTACTGTTAATGTAACTATTGACCCTTTTCCATATGCTGGAGAAGACAAAACAATTACCTTTTATTGCTATAATTATGTACCTATCAATCTGAATCAACTTGTTGAACCTAACCTTATCTCTACGCATATTACTAATTGGGAAAGCTTAGATGGTTTAACAGTTCAAGAAACTGGTGAGGTGAATTTCCCAGATAATGGACTAGGTCAATTTTTATATACGTTTAATTATACCTTAACAAATTCTTGTGGACAAGAAGACACTTCTGAATTAGTAATTTATTTAGATTTACTTGAACAAGCAATCTCTATTCCAGATAGTGAATTTGAACGTTATCTTATCGATGATGGTATAGATAGTAATCCAATTCCAAATGGTGAAATAGCACTTTCAGATATTTGTGGAGTGAGCTTTTTAGGAATAGACGTATACAATATTTCTAATTTTGAGGGTATCCAATTTTTCACAGATCTTACTGATTTTTATATGGCTGATAATAACGCAGCATTTATAGATGTAATAGATTTTAGTGGAAACCCCTTATTAGAAGATATTGAAATTTATATTTCCCCAAACTTTACAGGACTTGATATTAATGAGAATTTAGCTTTACAGAACTTAAGAATTTATGATATAAGCAATGCTCTGATTACAGTTGACCTTTCTAATAATTATAATTTAAAGTTTCTGAATCTTGAGAACACAGGGTTAAATAGCATTGATGTATCAAACAATTTATTACTAACAGATGTGTTTGTTTTATATAATCCTATTAACGAAATTGATGTATCAGGTTTAGTAAACCTTAGAACTCTTCATACGTCTAACACTCAAATCGAGTTTTTAGACTTGTCTAACAATACTCAACTAAACACTGTTTTTGCTGTTAACGGAGTACTAACTTCAGTAAATGTTCAAAATGGGTTTAATGAAAATTTAGATTTACTCCGTTTAACTAATAACCCAAACCTAAATTGTATTTTGGTTGATGATGTCGCTAATGCTGAAACCGAACCAGGTTGGACAAAAGACGCAACAGCAACATATGCTGAATCTTCTATTAGTATTGATATTGAAGCGCAAAATGAATCCTCTAGTTTTTATGTGTCTTCGGATTTCCCTGTAAATTTAGATTTAGATGCTTTTAATAATTGGTTAAACTCAAATGGTGGTGCAGTGGCTTCATCTGGTTGTGGCAATGTCACTTGGTCGTATTCATATGATGTCAGTTACAGTGATAGTGAAAATACTGTTACATATATAACCACATTTGTAGCAAACGATGGACTTGAATCTGTTGTAACAATTGGGACGTTTACTTTTGAAAATGTTTTAGTTACTGCTGGTAGCGATTTTATTTTTCAATCTGATGCTGGAATTAATGGTGGAACTCGTTGTGGAAATGACGATTTTAGCCTTGGAATAATAGATGGTTTTTACATTTTTTATGATGGTACTGATGCTACTTATGAGTTTGTGCAGACCGCTGGACCTCCAGGAACAGCGTTTACAGCTTCAATTGTAGATTTTCCCGATACAGGAGCTGGACAGTTTCTATATTCTTTTGATTTTAATAGAGAGTTAGATGTGAGTTTCCCAGGGATAGAATTACAATTATTTGATCAAGCTATAGTAACTTTTTGGGTGGTTGTACCATTTGATGTTGGAGAAGATGGAACTTTAGAAGTTTGTGAAGGTCAAGATGTTACACTTGATGATTTGTATAATGCTTTAGAAGGCACACCAGATTTAGAAGGAAGTAATTTCGATATGGAAGATCTATGGACTCCGTCAGTATATCAAGGTCCAAGAGAATATACTTTTGATTTTTCACAAGTAGCACCTGATTGTAATTTTGGTTCTTCTATAGTTACTGTAAGTG
Source organism: Psychroserpens jangbogonensis (assembly GCF_000797465.1). Classification (GTDB taxonomy): domain Bacteria; phylum Bacteroidota; class Bacteroidia; order Flavobacteriales; family Flavobacteriaceae; genus Psychroserpens; species Psychroserpens jangbogonensis. Next base: position 345,846 of record NZ_JSWG01000015.1, read on the forward strand.
AAACGCCTTGTGCTAGTACAGAATTGAATCTAAAGGTCTTTTTAGAAGGTGCGTATGATACAAATACTGGACTTATGAGAGATGATATGAGAAGTTCAGGTATTTTGCCAACAACTAGTCCTTATGTTGATGCTAAAAGCTGTGATATTTCAGTTTTTAATGTAACAGGAAGTAGCGCTATTGTGGACTGGATTTGGCTTGAATTAAGAGATATCACTGATCAAACATTAGTAATCGAATCTAGATCTGCCTTCTTAAGAGCAGATGGAACAGTCGTTGATGTTGATGGTGTTTCTCCTTTATTTATTGATGTTCCAGAGAACGACTATTACCTTATGTTAAGTCATAGAAATCATTTAGGTGTGCTTACTCTTGATTCATATACTTTCGACGGAACGACATTGAATATAGATTTAACGACTTCTAATCTTTCAGTACAAGGTGGGAATAATGCCATTGCTAGCTTTAGTGATGGTACATTCGGACTTTATGCTGGAGACTTTAATGGCGACGGACAAATTCAGAATACAGATAGAAATGGAGTCACGCCGTTACGAGGAATTAGTGGCTACAATAACGCAGATATTAATTTAAATGGACAAGTGCAAAATAGCGATATCAATGGAATCCTTACACCCAATATTGGAAAAGGAGAACAGTTTATGAGTCGAAACCTTTTTGCACCACGTCGTCAAAACTAATTTTAAAACCAACCCAATAATAAACGAAATACTATGAAAAATAATTACTCACTACTTATGAAAAAAATGGCAACACTTTTTGTTATCCTTTGTGCATTTTCAATTAATGCTCAGGATATAGAATTTACATTTGAGAATCCACAAAACACAAATGAAGGCGGTTTTGATTATTATGAAGTAGATGTAATGATTGCAACTGTAAACGCATCTGGAAGTTTTAAATTAGGATCAGGACAATTGTATTTCAACTACAATACAGCAGCATTTGGTTTAAGTGTTTTTGATAATTCAAACATTGAGGTTTCTCAAGATAATGCTCAAGGATATATTGCAGGACAAAATATTGATGCAGCTGCAGCCGCAATCTATAGTAGTTTCACTACTAATGATAATACCGATTCTAGAGTGTCATGGTCTTTTTCACAGTTTTTTAGTTCAAATACGTTTGCGGCCGACAATGTAACTTCGGTTCCAACAAAATTGTGCCATCTTAAATTTAAATATTCTAATGTAAATGAAATGCCTATGGTAATGTTCGAAGATGGAGTAGTATTTGACGACCAATTTGAAACAGCATGCGGAGGAACAGCAGGAGGTCCTTTTGAAGCAGCAGATTGTGGAGCACAACCAGGAGTAGAAATACTAAATGATAGTTTTGATAGTAGTGGACATACCTTATCAAATTCTGAATTTGACTTGCAATCAGCAATAAGAATATATCCTAATCCAGTAAAAGACATCCTAACTATTGAAGGTGATTTGCAGAACGCAATATCCCTAAAGTTATATGGATTATCAGGACAACTTATCCTAGAATTAAAAGACAATTTTAATACAATAGATATGAGTCAAATTGAGACTGGCATCTACTTTGTACAGCTTAACACAGGAAAAGACACTTCTACCTTTAGAGTCATAAAAGAGTAATTCTATTTATATGGTTTTCTATATATAGAATTAATAATACATTTGATTAAATGCATAATCAAGCTAAATAAATAATTAATTAATATGAAAAGGTCAGCTGTCGATTATATATCTTTTAACCTATCATCTAAAAATCTTAGATGGTTACTTGTAGTTTGTATACTGTTTTTGAGCTATAGTTCAAAAGCTCAAATCACCTCATTTCCATATATAGAAGACTTCGAGGCAGGTCCTGCAGGATGGACTAGTCAAGGAACAAATAACTTATGGGAGCTTGGTGAGCCTCAAGGTCTGATTATCAATTCATCCGCATCTGGGACAAATTCTTGGGTAACAAACTTAACTGGAAATTACGATATTCTAGAAGTAGGTCTCTTGCAAAGTCCTTCATTTGATTTAACTAGTTTGACCAACCCTATGATTTCGTTAAGTGTTTGGTGGGATTCAGAATATAATAGGGATGGAGCCATATTGGAATATTCTACAGATAATCAAGTAACATGGCAAAGGGTTGGTCAACAAGGTAGTGGTTTTAATTGGTACAATTCTAATAGTATTTGGAGTTTTCCGATCGGAGAAGCCGAAGGTTGGTCTGGAACAGTAAGTAGTAGTAGTGTTATGGAAAATAATAATACAGGATCAGGTGGTTGGATTACTGCTGGACACCCTTTAAATAATTTGATTGGAGATTTAAGCAATATTTTTTTTAGAATAAGATTTAAATCCAATATATATAATGTAAATGAGGATGAATACGAAGGGTTTGGCATTGATAATATAACAATTCGGGAAATACCATGTCAAGCATTAGGATTAATTAATCCGGAAGCTCAGGATGAAACATACTTTTATGATGACTCATTTAATTTTGAATATGAAGAAGCTTTAGATACATGGATTTCCTTGAATGGTAATGCTGAATCAATTGATTGTAATCCATCAGAAATCACTTGGTCTTACGATTACACAGTATCATCTGATAATGGAGATTTGATTTATGATTTTACATTTACTGCAACTCATGATTTTGGAATTGCTGAGAGTACCAGTGCAACTTTTACAGTTGATGGTTTAGGTCATTTTACCGATGAATTGTATGGTACTGGAGAAACTATATGTGATGATATATTTGATCTGAATACAGTGATTATAAATATAGAATCAGATGCTGATTTAACAGATACTGATATTATGAATTTTAACTTCTCAAGAGTTCAAAATTTCGAATCTAATGAAGGTCCATCAGGTGCAGTCTTTTTGGGTACTAATGTTGATTTTCCAGATACAGGAGCAGGTTCTTACTCCTATCTTTTCAAAGTAGAAGTTGAAAAAGAATTTTTTAGATATGCTCCTGAAACACAATCAACTCAATTTTTTGCGATAAATGATGAAGCCCTTATAACTCTAAATGACAAAACCGTGGCTTTTGAGGCGACTGCTGTGAGCCATATTTCGGTTTGCGAAAACACTCTAAGTATCCAAGATCTTACTGATTTATTAGTGATATCTCCAAACCCTTACGATCCTGAAACAACTCCACAGAATCCTATTGATTTAAATAATTTCTGGACGCCTTCTACTTACACAGGACCAGGTGCCTATGTTTTTAATCCCACAGCCGCATTTCCCGCTTGTCCTTCTAATGCAGTTTCGATTAATGTGTCTGAGTATGACCCAAATGAAATGCTTGTAATTCCTGATGATTTATTTGAAGATTATTTAATTGGTGAAGGAATTGATTCTAATCCTATACCTGATAATCAGATTTTAAGATCTGATGTTTGTGGTGTTCAAAGTTTGGATATCATAAGTTTCGATATTGAAAACTTTGAAGGGCTTCAGTTTTTTGATGATATCACAAGTTTTTCACTAATAAACAACCAAGCACTGTCAATTAATAGTATAGATTTTGCTGGTAATCCTTTATTGTCAAGTATTACAATAATTAGTTGTCCTCAAGTGCCATCAGTAAATATTTCTCAAAATATAGGATTAATAGATTTGAGTATAGTAACTAGAGGTAGTGTCTTTAATTCAATAGATATAAGTAATAATATTAATTTAATCACTTTGTCACTTGCAGATAATGAGATTACTAGTGTTGATTTATCTCAGAATCCTAATATAGATTATTTGAGTATAGCAATAAACCCAATACTTGAAATTGATGTATCAAATTTGACACAATTAACAAGTTTTAATTCATATGAGTCTCAATTGGAAGAATTAGATTTATCTAATAATACACTTTTGGAGACTGTAAATAGTGATGATGGAGCTTTGAAATGGGTGAATTTAAATAACGAAAACAATATACTTCTTACAAGTGTTGAACTAAATGGAAATCCAGATTTAGGTTGTGTTTTAGTTGATGATGTTGTTTATTCAGAGTCTCAATTAAATTGGATCAAAGATAATACAGCTACTTATGTATCCAACTCTTCAAGTCTAACAGTTATTCAAGAGCCTCAGCCATTAATGGTTGTGTACAATCCTAATGGAAATGATTCAGAAATAGATACTTGGTTAAACAACAATGGAGGTGCTCAGGTTTCAAGTTGTGGTGATGTCATTTGGACCTATGAATTATATGATTATGAAACTAATTATTTTGACTTTGGCGACTCATTAATATGTAATATGATTTTTACTGCAATAGATATTTTCGGAAATCAAGAATCATTCCCAGTGATTTTGGAATTTGAAAATTTCGCTGTAGCTGGTGAATCGAATCAAGGAGATGGTGTTATTTGCGGTAAAAACTATAACATGAATGGCATTAATGGTATTGATTTTGAATCAAGTACTTATGATAATTCAACCGTTATTCTTTCTGGTCCAGGAACTATTAGTAGTTTTAGTGTTGATTTTCCAGATACTGGTGCTGGTAGTTTCTTTTATGTCTATATATTCTCTGTGCGTACAAATATAAGTATTGGATCTATAGATACTGAAGTGCACGATGGTGCAAGTTGGTCATTACCCAACGTAGTTATTCCTTTTGATCCAGGTGAGGATAAACAAATTGATATTTGTGAAGGTGATGTGCTAACACTTGAAGATTTATACAATACTTTAGATATTATTGATGGAACAGAAGACCCATTGTTTATTCAAAATGATTACTGGACACCAAGTTCATATCAAGGTCCTGGAATTTATACTTTTGACGCTGGAGATTTCTTGCCAGATTGCGGTGGTATACCTTCAACTGTTACAGTAATTGAAACTAATTGTGATACTTCATTGAGTCTAAAGGTCTTTTTAGAAGGCGCGTATGATACTAACACTGGGCTTATGAGAGATGATATGAGAGACTCAGGGGTTTTGCCAACGACTAGTCCTTATGTTGATGCTATAAGTTGTGATGTTTCAGTTTTTAATGTGACTGGAAGTAATGCTATTATAGACTGGATTTGGTTGGAAATAAGAGATAGTAATGATCAAACACTTGTAATTGAATCTAGATCTGCACTTTTATCAGCAGATGGAACTATTGTAGATGTTGATGGAATTTCTCCTTTATTTATTGATGTTCTAGAAGACGACTACTACCTTATGCTAAGTCATCGAAATCATTTAGGAGTGCTTACTCTTGATTCTTATACTTTCGACGGAACTACCTTGAATATCGATTTAACGACTTCTAATCTTTCAGTACAAGGCGGAAATAATGCCATTGCAAGTTTTAGTGATGGTACTTATGGACTTTACGCTGGAGACTTTAATGGAGATGGTCAAATTCAGAATTCAGATAGGAACGGAGTCATTCCGTTAAGAGGAATAAGTGGCTACAATAACGCAGATATAAATTTAAACGGACAAGTTCAAAATAGCGATATCAATGGAATCCTTACACCTAATATTGGAAAAGGAGAACAGTTTATGAGTCGAAACTTATTTGCACCACGTCGTCAAAATTGAATTTATTTCTATCCTAGTTTAATACAGAAAACAAGATTTTTACTTTTAAAGTAAAAGAGTAATTAATTATTGTAGCTGGTTTATTTTAATATCTTTGGATTCCCTATTACTAAATTGAAATTATTAATGACAATTCAATTTAGATTCTTTTTAGCACGAGTCCCAATTTACTAATTTCTTAATCATGTATGGTATAAACCAATCGTCCATGATATTACGTGCTATCGATTATGTGTCTTTGACCATAATTTCAAAAAACATTAAGAGCAGTCTTATAGTTACTATTATTCTTATGAGCTTCAATTTAGAAGCTCAAATCACTTCTTTTCCATATACTGAAGATTTTGAAAGTGGAGCAGGTGGTTGGTCCGCTCAAGGAACTAATACATCATGGGAATTGGGAAGTCCTTCTGGAGAACTCATAGGTTTTCCTGTATCTGGATCTAATGCTTGGGTTACTAATTTAAGTGGTGATTATTCTGATAATGAAAATGGCTGGATTCAAAGTCCTATATTTGATTTTACGTCACTAGCCAGTCCAGAGATTCAATTTTTTATCTGGAGGAATTGTGAAGCGGAATATGATGGCGTAGTTTTACAATCTTCTGTGAATTCTGGTGCAACTTGGGAGAATGTTGGTTCGTTCAACGATCCAAACAATTGGTATAATTTTGAAAATATTGTTGGAACTCCTGGTGGTCAAGGTGTTGGGTGGAGTGGAAGAGAAGAAACAAACAATGGGTCTGGTGGTTGGTCATTGGTGTCTCATGGTCTTCCAAATTTGATTGGCCAATCTAATGTTGTATTTCGATTAGCTTTTGGAACTGATACATCTGTGACAGATGAAGGTATTGGTTTTGATTTAATAAGAATCTATGCTACTAGTGAATTTTGTGTTTTTCCTGACCCAAATGCAGGAGAAGATAGTACACATTTGTTCTGCCAAGAATTAGGTACAGAAGTAGATTTAGATTTCTTTTTAACTGTAAGCCCTTCAGTTTCTCGCTCCTGGACGAGTTTAGATGGTGTTCCAATAGATTTTCAGCCTTTTGTTAATTTTGAAGGAATTGGTCCAGGCGTTTATAGGTTTCTATATCAAACTAATCCTACTTCATCATTTGTTTGTGAAGATACAGCTGTAATAACTATTGAAATAACTGATGAATTTTTATCACCCGGATTAAATGGAGAAATAACAGCTTGTCAATTCTATACTGAAGCAGATCTATTTGCTGCTCTTGAAGGTTCACCAGATCCTGGTGGCAATTGGTTTCCAGAAATAAATCAAGTAGATTTAGTAAGTGGTGTTTTTACGTATTCACATCCATCCTCACCTTGTACGGCAGAGGTTAATGTGACGATTATTCTTTTAAATGACGAAGGTGAAATCGATGATGCTGAAGAAACGTGTTATGTTTTTGAAAGTATAAACTTAAATGATTATTTAGATGTGGATGCACCATTTGGTGGTAGTTGGGTTAGTATTGGTGTTGGAGGTGATACAACAAAAGAGGTGCCCATTTCTGAAGGTGACGATGTTGATTTTCCAGATACTGGAGCAGGTAAAACTTCATATAATTTCACCTATAGTCAAGAAGAAAATTGTGTGAACTATTCAAGATCTCTAGGTATTGAAGTGACTATAGATCCTAACCCAGTTGCAGAGGATGATAAAAGGATTACTTACCATTGTTTTAGTTTTGACACAGTTAATTTAAACCAATATATAGCTCGTATTTATCCTAATCATACGGTTTCTTGGGTAAGCCAAGAAGGTCTAACCATTGTACAAGGTATTGATCCAGTAACAGATGAAGAAACAAATGAAGTTGATCTTCCAAATAATGGTCAATTCTTATATACTTTTAATTATACAATTCAAAATTCTTGTGGTACTGGAGATTCTGGAGTATTAGAAATCTTTTTAGATTTATCAAACCAAGCAATCCCTATTCCAGATCTACAATTTGAAAACTTTCTTATTGATGAAGGAATAGATCTTAATTCAGTTCCAAATGGTGAAATTGAACGTTCACGACTTTGTGATGTGACCGCATTGGATATTTTTAATTATGATATTTCAAATTTTTCAGGATTGGAATACTTTACCGAATTGACAAGTTTTTATATGGAGAACAATCAGGCAGGAAGTCTGATTCCAATAGATTTTTCAGGAAACACTTTACTTAAGTATGTATATGTTTATGATGCACCTAATCTTATAGGAGTCAATATCAATCAAAATCCAGCCTTACTCGCATTAGATATTAATACTTTAAGTAATTTGTTTAATTCTGTTAACATTTCTAATAATATTAATATAGAATATCTAAACATTAGTAATTCAGGATTAACAGCCCTTGATTTAACAAATAATAAACTATTAGATAATCTAATTATTGAATTTAATCCAATTAATGTAATCGATGTTTCAGATCTAATATATCTTAAAACCCTAGAAACAAGTAATACTCAAATTGAGAGATTAGATGTATCTAACAATACGCTTTTGACTTCATTTATTGCTAATGATGGACAATTAAAATCTGTAAATCTACGAAGTAGCTTTAATCAAAACCTTGAAACACTTTCTTTAATTAACAACCCTAATCTTGACTGCATATTTGTAGATGATGTTGATGATGCTCTTGCAGCCATAGATTGGTCTATAGATCCAACAGCCTCCTATACTATTATGCCTTGTGGAGCTCCATTGAATCTAAAGGTCTTTTTAGAAGGTGCGTATGATACAAATTCTGGACTTATGAGAGATGATATGAGAAGTTCAGGTATTTTGCCAACAACTAGTCCTTATGTTGATGCTAAAAGCTGTGATATTTCAGTTTTTAATGTAACAGGAAGTAGCGCTATTGTGGACTGGATTTGGCTTGAATTAAGAGATATCACTGATCAAACATTAGTAATCGAATCTAGATCTGCCTTCTTAAGAGCAGATGGAACAGTCGTTGATGTTGATGGTGTTTCTCCTTTATTTATTGATGTTCCAGAGAACGACTATTACCTTATGCTAAGTCATAGAAATCATTTAGGCGTGCTTACTCTTGATTCATTTACTTTCGACGGAACGACTTTGAATATAGATTTAACGACTTCTAATCTTTCAGTACAAGGTGGGAATAATGCCATTGCTGGCTTTAGTGATGGAGCATTCGGACTTTATGCTGGAGACTTTAATGGCGATGGACAAATTCAGAATACAGACAGAAATGGAGTCACGCCGTTACGAGGAATTAGTGGCTACAATAACGCAGATATTAATTTAAATGGACAAGTGCAAAATAGCGATATCAATGGAATCCTTACACCCAATATTGGAAAAGGAGAACAGTTTATGAGTCGAAACCTTTTTGCACCACGTCGTCAAAACTAATTTTAAAACCAACCCAATAATAAACGAAATACTATGAAAAATAATTACTCACTACTTATGAAAAAAATGGCAAGCCTTTTTGTTATCCTTTGTGCATTTTCAATTAATGCTCAGGATATAGAATTTACATTTGAGAATCCACAAAACACAAATGAAGGCGGTTTTGATTATTATGAGGTAGATGTAATGATTGCAACTGTAAACGCATCAGGAAGTTTTAAATTGGGATCAGGACAATTGTATTTCAACTACAATACAGCAGCATTTGGTTTGAGTGTATTTGATAATTCAAACATTGAGGTTTCTCAAGATAATGCTCAAGGATATATTGCAGGACAAAATATTGATGCAGCTGCAGCCGCAATCTATAGTAGTTTCACTACTAATGATAATACCGATTCTAGAGTGTCATGGTCTTTTTCACAGTTTTTTAGTTCAAATACGTTTGCGGCCGACAATGTAACTTCGGTTCCAACAAAACTGTGCCATCTTAAATTTAAATACACTGATGTAAATGAAATGCCTATGGTAATGTTCGAAGATGGAGTAGTATTTGACGACCAATTTGAAACAGCATGCGGAGGAACAGCAGGAGGTCCTTTTGAAGCAGCAGATTGTGGAGCACAACCAGGAGTAGAAATATTAAATGATAGTTTTGATAGTAGTGGACATACTTTATCAAATTCTGAATTTAACTTGCAATCAGCAATAAGAATATATCCTAATCCAGTAAAAGACATCCTAACTATTGAAGGTGATTTGCAAAACGCAATATCCCTAAAGTTATATGGATTATCAGGACAACTGATCCTAGAATTAAAAGATGATTTTAATACAATAGATATGAGCCAAATAGAGACTGGTATCTACTTTGTAAAGCTTAACACAGGAAAAGACACTTCTACATTTAAAGTTATAAAAGAGTAACTAAAATTAGAAACAAAGTTTAAAGTCTTGGCAAATTGCTGTCTGTACCTCTAAACTAGTGAAACCCATATTTTTTAAGTCAGCACTAAGTAACGATAGGTCTTTTTTGACATTTTTAAATTCATCGTTACTTAGTATATGAAATGAATAAAATGGAGTTTTATTCATATTTGGGTACTTGGTTTCAGTTATAGCCCATTCGTAGTTATTACCTTGTTTTAATAATGTACCATCAATCATAAGTGAAATTGTGTTGACTGGAGTTCCAATAGTAGTAATGGCTTTAGTCTCTTTATTTCTAATCACGAAATAATAGTCTTTTTCTTTATTTGGAATGCGATCCCATTCAAAGCGAATTTCATTATTATAAATTTTAATACTGTCAGCTGGATAACGCATCAAAATAATATCATCTCCTCTGTAGACGACACCACTTTTATCTCTTCGCAAAACATCAGTATTTGTGAATTCTTTCCATACGTATGAAAAATAGGTTTTAGCGAAAGATGAGTTGGTCGTAATAGGCTCTAATGCCAATAATTCTTTATGGTTAAAGGTGCCAGTTTGAAATAATTTAAAAACGTCACCATTATCATTTACCATATAAATAACATCTTCTCGGTGCATTATTAATTTGGTGTTTTTATCCAACAAAGAACCTTTCTTTACAATTTTCACCGAATCATTAACTTCTATTTTAGGCGAACCTTCATATTTGTAAACAAATAATTTGTTTTTTTCTGCAAAGCTCAATTGAAATGTTAGGAATAAAAAAACTAACAAAACATAGCCTTTATTTACTTTAAGTAAGTTTTCCATTTTCTTTTAGTGTTTATATAACGTGTTAAATGCTTATAATATTTAAAATAGCTTCCAGCGATGATTACTCCAATAACAATTGGAAACGGATTAATAACAATGTCATTTTTAAAAAACCAAACGACTATAGCAAAAAGTACAACAGAAAAAACAAGTTGATAGGTCTGTTTTCTTGTACGATAACTAATCTTATACTTTTTGTTCCATTTCATGTATAAAATGGTGGATAAATACATACAAATAAATGTAATTACACACATCCAAAAGAATGATACTCTATTCATTAAATCGTTCTTAATTAACATGTTTGTTATGTTTCCATGTACAACAGATCCGAACATATCTGAATCGCTTTTACCAGCACTAGTAGGATTTAATGGTGTGAAAAATTTATCTAGGATATCATTTTTATTTCCTGTTGGAGAGCCAATGTAACCCATAATGACGATCTTGTCTTTTAAAATAGGCTTGTCTTCATTAAGAAAAAAGTCATCTAGACTTAAATAGGGGAAAGCAGTATAGTTCCCAGAATATTTTATGGTCTGAAGCTTGGTTAATCTTTCATCGTAATTATATTTTTCCCATTGCTTTTTACTGAGATATTTCTGAGCTAGTAGTGTAGCGAATGAAGAATGACTTTTTTCGTTAAATTCCTTTTTACCAATAAACTCTCTAATAACCGCAGTATTTGTTTTAAAGTTAAATTCTGCAAAACCAGATCGATGTCTTGTTTTAAAGAAAGGATCACTAAAAATTAAACTATCATTTGAAGTCTCAAAGGTTGTAACTACTTTTTTGTTCAGAAGTAATTTAGCCAAAAATGTATCGGTTTTTGTTTTTTCTGGACGATTTTCTAAAATGATATCAAAGCCAACTGCTTTAGGATCTTCTTTTAATATAGAATTTAAAAGATTTGCAATAACTTCTCTATCGTGGTTTTCTATATTGACTAATATGATGTCACTATTAACCTTATCTGTATTGTGAAACTTTTCAGAATAGAATATATCTAAAAAGCTAAAATCTGAAAAAGCCTTATGCAGTGGGTTGAAAAAACGAATATTGATAAATGCAATTGAAAGTATTAATAAGAGAATACTTGAAAGAATTGTAGACAAAAATGCATCTCTAATTAATAGCTTAGTCTTTTTTTTCATGGGTTGGTTATGTCACTTCAATATACATATTAATAATTTAAAGTACAATACCCAAAAGAGGGTAGATGTTATGGTATAACTGATTGCGCATAAATAATTGTAAATGTTGCGGTTGCACAAAAAAAGCTCCATAACGTTTTTAGTTATGGAGCTTCTTATTTTGATGTAATTAACTTCTTCTTATTCTATAAGAATTGATAACATCTTTTAATCTTAATTTTAGGTCTTCACCTGTATCATAAACCATTTGCGAATCGGTAGGAAAATATAGAGGTCTATATGTTGTCAATTCAAACTCTCTTTTGTTTAATGCTCTTTTATCACCTCTAAATGAAGCATAAACATGTTCGAAAATAAACTCACTGTCAATAGGAAACACATCTAATATCTGGTTTGCTTTTAAATCTGTATAGACAACATCTGCTATAACATGTGTTGATTTAAATTGATTTACTTCAAAGTATCTTGCTCTAACATTGATAATCTTATCCACTTTTATTTTGTTTCCAAGACTGTCTGTTATAAAATTACCATCTCTATCTTTTTTAAATTTCCAACCATCTATTATTTTCTTTTGTTTCAACTCTTGTCTTCTATTAACTTGTTCCGGTGAAATATTGATTTGCTTTAACTGCAATTGCATAGCATAATCATAGCTGATATCTTGAGCAGCATTTGCATGGTACTCAGTCCAAAATTTATTTAAACCATAGGTGTTAAAGTTTAATAAATCTGCTTCTAATTGCTGAGGAATGATTTGGTATGTTTGGTTTTCAATAGACACCTTAACATAATCAATTCCTTTTTCATGCGCTTCAGTCATCAAGCTTCTTGTTTCTTCAAAATTTGGATTGATACGTTCTATATAACTAAAAATATCATAAGCTTTTCTAGCCTTATATTTATCTTCAGAGTCTAATAGCGTAATGCCTTCATCAATTAAATACTCAGAGGTTTTATATCTATAATCTACAATTTCAGTTGAATAGTCAGTGAATTTTAGATTCAGTGTTTTGCCATTTATTTTTAGAGGCAATACTCGCTTTATAGCATTTTGTCTTGCTTCTAAGTCTAAATAGATCTCATAAATAGTTTTGAATTGCTCAGGATTTCCATCCTTTTTAAGATGTTTGAGGTCCTGTAAGTTTTCCTCCAGAACTTTGTAGTAGGCATCTTCAAGCATAACAATATAATCTTGCTTACGCTTTTTGTCTTTATTGTTATCTAGTTTTCGTAACGCGTCATTGATTGCTAAGTCATAGTTTCCATGACTAATTGCTTTTTCAATTTGTTTTCTTCCGCTACATGATGTTAGTGCCAGAAGAAGTACTGTTGTAAGTAGTAATTGCTTCATAATTCTGGTTTTTAATTATTATTTCTATATAGAATCCAAATATGATGCCAAATAAAAAACTCGAAGACAAATCATTGATTTGCTTCGAGTTATATATATTAAGTAGTATTGTATTTACTTCTTTTTCTTCGGATTGTAAATTGGTAATAATTCTGTAGAAACTTCACCAAAACCAATTCTGGTATCATCCTTTTCGCAATAGCCACGCATAATCACTTTATCATGATCATTGATGAATTTACGTTCTGTACCATCCTTCATTTTGATAGGCTTTTCACCTTTCCAAGTTATCTCTAACATAGAACCATAAGAATCTGGTGTTGGACCAGAAATCGTTCCACTTCCCATCATGTCACCAGAGTTTACTGGACATCCATTTACGGTATGATGTGCTAACTGCTGAGACATATTCCAATACATATGTTTGAAATTTGACTTACTTACAGTCGTTTCTTTAGCGCCATCTGGTTTGATAGCTACTTCAAGATTAATATCAAAACCTTTCTTTCCTTTATATTGTAAATACGGTAATTGTGGTTTTAATGGTTTCGGACTTTCAACTCTAAATGGATCAAGAGCATCAAGTGTTACAATCCATGGAGACATGCTAGATGCAAAACTCTTGGCTAAGAAAGGTCCTAATGGAACATATTCCCATTTTTGAATATCTCTTGCAGACCAGTCGTTAAATAAAACTAAACCAAAAATATACTCTTCAGCTTCATCAATTGGAATTGGTTCACCTAAATCATTAGCATCAGTAGTAATAAATGCCATTTCTAATTCGAAATCGACCAATTTTGAAGGACCAAATATAGGTTGGTCACTGCCAGCAGGCATTGTTTGCCCTTGTGGTCTGTGTATCGGAATTCCTGAAGGAATAATAGAACTACTTCTTCCGTGGTAACCTACAGGAATGTGAAGCCAATTTGGTAATAATGCATTGTCTGGATCCCTAAACATTGTACCAACATTTGTAGCATGTTCTATACTTGAATAGAAATCTGTATAATCACCAATTTGAACTGGTAATTGCATCTCAATTTCGTCTAATCGAAATAAAACAATCTCTTTATGCTTTGTGTTATTTTTTAAACTCGTGTTATTGCTATCAAATATTTCAGCAATACGGTTACGCACTAAACGCCACGTTTTTCTTCCATCTGCTATAAAATCGTTAAGTGTATCTTGTAAGAAAATATCATCTGTTAACGGGATTCCATGAAAATATCCTAATTGGTGTAATGCACCAAGGTCAATTGCTGTATCTCCAATTCGAGTACCAATAGTAATGATATCATCGCGAGTTAAAAAAACACCGAAAGGAATATTTTGAACAGGAAAATCAGAATTCTTCCCAACATGTAACCATGAGCTACGATCAGGATTATTTGCAGATAAAGGCATAATCTTTAATATTAAATTGTTATTGTTTTCTATTCAAACGTACATATTTTTTTTTGTTTTAATTGCATAAATCCCTAAAAAATAGATTAAAAAATAATGTTAATAACCTGCTCATAAAACATTGAGTTAAACTGGCTTTTTTAAATCTATTTAAGAAGATGATTTCTTATTTTTGATAAATTTTAATTCTCATATTACTTATGCAACGCGATCAACAAATATTCGAACTCATAGAAGCTGAAAAGCAAAGACAAATCAATGGTTTAGAGCTTATTGCTTCAGAAAATTTTGTAAGTGACCAAGTTATGGAAGCTGCAGGTTCTGTTTTAACCAACAAATATGCTGAAGGATATCCTGGCAAGCGTTATTATGGAGGTTGTGAAATTGTTGATGAAGTAGAACAGCTTGCAATTGATAGAGCGAAAACCTTATTTGGTGCCGCTTATGCAAATGTCCAGCCACATTCTGGAAGTCAAGCCAATACTGCTGTTTTTGCAGCTTGTTTAAATCCTGGTGATAAAATATTAGGTTTTGATTTATCTCATGGAGGTCATTTAACACATGGTTCTCCAGTAAATTTCTCTGGTAAATTATACAATCCAGTATTTTACGGAGTAGATGAAGAAACAGGAGTTCTTAACTATGATAAAATTCAAGAAATAGCTACTCGTGAAAAACCTCAATTGATTATTGCTGGTGCTTCTGCCTATTCTCGTGATATGGATTTTAAACGTTTTCGTGTTATTGCAGATAGCGTTGGCGCTTTATTGTTTGCAGATATTTCTCATCCTTCTGGATTAATTGCTAAGGGTATTCTGAATGATCCAATTCCGCATTGTCATGTTGTAACCACTACAACACATAAAACATTACGTGGTCCTCGAGGAGGTTTGATTTTAATGGGGCAAGATTTTGATAACCCATTTGGATTAAAGTTAAAAAGCGGAAACCTCAAAAAAATGTCCTCGCTGTTTAATTCTGCAGTATTCCCTGGAAATCAAGGCGGACCGTTAGAACATATTATTGCTGCTAAAGCGATTGCATTTGGTGAAGCATTGACAGATGAATTTATGCAGTATATGTTGCAAGTGAAAGCGAATGCAGAAGCAATGGCTAAAGCTTTTGTAGATAGAGGTTACCATATTATTTCAGGAGGAACAGATAACCACATGATGCTTATTGATTTACGTAATAAAGATATCACTGGAAAAGCTGCTGAAGAGGCACTTGGGAAAGCTGATATTACTGTAAATAAAAACATGGTACCATTTGATGATAAAAGTCCGTTTGTGACTTCTGGTATTCGTATTGGAACTCCAGCTGTGACTACAAGAGGATTAATTGAAACTGATATGGACGTTATTGTTGGTTTTATTGATGATGTCATTAAAAATCACGAAAATGATGAGAAGTTAGAAACTATTGCTGAAAATGTTAATGAAATGATGAGCAATAAGCCATTATTTTTATAATTACGTTGTTTTAGTAGTTACTGTTTTTCTATTGAAATAGGAGAAAATTGATGAGGTCTAAAAATTTAGTTTACTTTTAGATGACTTATATAACCATTGCTATGTTATTTTTCAAAAAAAGAAGATTGCTTAAAGTACTTGTCATGACTAGTGTTTTGCTGTTTTCTTTCAGTACATATTCACAAGCTTTCTTTCAAAATAATGCCATTCCTTTAGGTTTGGTAAACAATACATCTACAGGGACCAATTTAGGAGGCATTAGTTTTTTTGATTACGATAACGATGGTTGGGACGATATTACTATTGCTTGTAAAGGGAGTGATCCAGTTCGTTTTTTTAAGAACAATTCAGGACAACTTGTTGAAGAGTTTTATGGAATGACAATTACAGGTCATTCAAAACAAGTCATTTGGGTAGACTATGATAATGACGATGATAACGATTTGTTTGTCACCAGATTGGATGGTATTAATTTGCTATATCAAAATGATGGTAATTTTAATTTTACTGATGTAACAGTTGCCGCAGGATTTTCAAACTTCAATATTTTATATACCTATGGTGCTACTTTTGGAGATATTGATAATGATGGGCATTTAGATTTATTTTTATCCAATAAGGATGTGAGTGGTACTGTACCGAATAAATTGTATCATAATAATGGAAATGGAACCTTTTCTGATATTTCTTTCGCAGCAGGAATTAGTTTAACAGGTCACTTAACCTTTTGTGCTTCCTTTTTCGATTATGATAAAGATGGGTTTCAGGACATCTACATGTCTAATGATAGATTCGTAAATACTAATATTCTATATAGAAATAATGGAGATAATACGTTTACAGATGTAAGTGTTGCTTCTGGTACAGATATCGCTGCTAATGCTATGTCTACAACAATTGAAGATTTTAATTACGATGGTTGGCTTGATATTTATATTACAAATACAGTCGAAGGCAACCATTTGCTGAAAAATAATGGAGACGGAACATTCGATGATATTGCTGTGACTAACGGATTGAGTTTTAATAGTATTGGTTGGGGAGCAAACTTTTTTGATGCCGACAATGATTCAGATTTGGATTTGTACATAAGTAGTATGATTGATGATCCAAGTTCATCATTGCTTACTACAGCATTTTACGAATGTCAAAATGATTTCACCTATACCTTATCTACAACTTCCGGTTTTGATAATGATGAATTTAAAAGCTTTGCGAATGCTATTGGTGATATAGATAATGATGGCTTTCAAGATTTTATAGTTGCTAATCAAGCTCCTGATAATCACTCGCTTTGGCAAAACCAAAATGATACTAATAATTGGCTTAAAGTCAAATTGAAAGGAGAACAGAGTAATAAAAATGGCATTGGTTCTTGGATTGAAGTGTATGCCAACAATGAAGTGATGTATCGCTATACGATTTGTGGTGAAGGATTTTTAGGTCAGAATTCTGCCACTGAAATTTTTGGAATTGGTAATGCTACAACTATTGATTACGTAAAGGTAACTTGGTTAAGTGGAGTAGAAGATGTCGTAACGAATGTAGTTCCTAATCAGACCTTGTTAGTGCAAGAAGGAAGCACTTTATCAACTTCAGAATTTAATGTGAATCCTATTATAGTTTCTCCAAATCCTACTAACGGAATAGTTACAATTAAAAACATAACCGAATCTTTAGAAGTGCACGTATTGGATTATTTGGGTCGACTAGTTTTATCTAAACAAATATCACAAGAAAGCAATATCATTGACCTTAGAAATAATTCTAATGGTATTTATTTACTGCGTTTTAAAGGAAAAACTACCGAAGTAATTAAAAAGATTGTGTTGAATTAGTCTTCTGAAGGCACAAATTGATAAGCACCTAAATCGGTAATCATCGTTCTCCCATTCCCTAAAATATCAAAAGGAACTTGACCAGCAAAAATCGGATTACCAATTCCTCTTGCTTCTGAATCTTCATCAAGTCTTAAATCATTATCAAATGGGAATTTAAACTCTGGGTCATCGTTTAGTGTGATGTTTTCAAAGTGATCAATTTCATCAAAATCTATTGGGTCGCCAATTACATCAAAACGAATCAAACAATCTGTAAACTTATAGAACAAATCACTTGTGTTTTCACCTGAAATATCTATTTCTGCATTGTCATTTCCGTAGATGATACAATTGTTGAAATTAGCTTCTTCAAGATTATTTGAGGTCACTGAATTGTCTTCGTTTATAATAAAGTTATTCAGTAAAACTGAAGGGAATTGCCTGAAACTTGAATTCCAATAATTAGCAATTGTACAATGTGTGAAATTATATTTTCCACCTAGAGTTCCAGCAATAGAAGACTGACCAGAATTATTAATCACTAGGTTTTCTCCTCGAATTGAAGTCGCTCTACCTAATATCCCGAAATTACTAGAGTTATAAATTTTTGAATTGGTAATGGTTAATTTATCGTTTGGAGCATCTTGGTTAAGCTCACATAACACACCAACAGTACTGTTTTTTATAGTGGCATAATTGATTACATTATCAACACTTCCATCAAACAAATAAATAGTAGACCATTGTCCAGGAATATCTTCATAAAGAGGTTCTAAACGGTCGCCTTCAAAAATGACTTCATTCTCCAATAACTCTTGATCATTGCTTAAGGCTCCATTAACTTTTAAAGAAGCATTATTGGTGACTAGCAATCCAGAATTTGCATGAAAATGTACACGAGCTCCTGCTTCAATAGT
Organism: Psychroserpens jangbogonensis; assembly: GCF_000797465.1. Classification (GTDB taxonomy): domain Bacteria; phylum Bacteroidota; class Bacteroidia; order Flavobacteriales; family Flavobacteriaceae; genus Psychroserpens; species Psychroserpens jangbogonensis. Next base: position 364,662 of record NZ_JSWG01000015.1, read on the forward strand.
AAGTACGTCTCCTTCATCAACTGCAGCAAAACCATATATCACATATGGTTTTTCATTCGTAAATGTGAGTTCGCTATTATCTAAAAATCGACCTTGCAATGAAGTTTCATCAGGTGTTCCGTCTCCATCAACATCAAAAGTTAGTGTTTCAATAATCCCAGTATTATTATCTCTGTCTGGAAATATAAAGATTGCATCTTTAACTAAAGTTACCAATTCTACTTTTTGGAGATTCCCGCCACTATCAAATTCAATAGCATCAGTATATAAAAACTGATTGTCAGCTGCGACTATAGATTGTATGTCAAATGTAGTTTCTACAAAAATAAAGAGACTGTCTTTTGCAAGAAGTTCTACATTTTCAAAAACTTTTCCAGCCATTCCATCTACATTTAATCTGTAATTAGAACTTTCACCTTGTGTTAATCTCACACTTGGTATAGAAATATCATTATCACTTCTGTTATAGACTTTTAAATTGTATGTGCTAGAACCAATATTGGTAAAAACTGTATCAAGATATATTGTGTCTTTAGAAAATGAAAGATCTCCAGTGCTCGGAGAAAAATCGAAGTCTTTACGACAAGAACTCCAAAGCATTACAAATGATATTGTTAATAGAAAGTATAATATTCTTTTCATAGTTGTTTTAATGTCTACAGCGCAAGAGTGAAAAACCCAATACGTTTATGTGCTAAAAATAAAACTTTTGGAGCCAATTTGTAGTATAAAAACTAAATTTTAGTGCAATTCGTATAATTTAATTAGCTTTTTTTGATTCCTCTATAATCTTTTGAAATTCTTGACTACATATTACGAGTTCTTCCAGTAAAAAGACTTGCTTGTTTTTGGCTAATAATTTAGAATCGATTCCTTTAGAATCGCAGTAATCAAAGAAGAGAGCTTGATATTCTTTCGGAATGTTTAAATCGAAGGAAAGTAAAGCGTCATTAAAAAAACGATCTTTATTAAAGAGTGAATTAAATTCCTTGTAAGTAATAGGAACTATTGGTTCTTCTTTAGGTTTTTTGCTTTTGAAAAGACGACCAATCATACCAGCTATAGCAATAAAATCGATATTTCCGCTTGGTGCTGGAGTATATTGAATGGGATTACGTTTAATATCTTCTTTGAGTTGCTCATTGACCTGTGAAGCCATTTTAATAGAATCAAATTTTCGTTCACGCTCATCTCTTAAAAGCACAGCATCAAGTTCATTGATGGTTTTTTTAACTTCGATGACGACAATGTCCTCAAAATCTTGTTCTTTAATTGCAATAAATGTTTTAGTATGAAAAAGCGAACTAACATATAATGTGTCTTTTACTTTAGCTTGAATTTTAAAATCACCTTTGTCGTTGGTGTATGTCATGATATTTTGTGTGACATTAATAACTAAAGCACCTTTAACTGTCGTTTCTGCATCGTAAACTTTTCCATTAATATTTTGAGATAAAATACTAATTGGTAAGAGTAGTAGAAGTAGAATAACTAGTCTTTTAACGAACATAGATAAATTGGTTAGCTATTCAAATTAAGATAATTTGAACGACAACAAATACAAGATTATGATATTTTAACACTGATTGAGGTTGAACTATCTAAATAATTCAACAATCTCTTGAGTAATTCGAGTCGGTTTATTGGTTTCGTGTGACATTAAACACCAGATCGTTTCTGATGAACTCAGTAATTTACTTGTGTTTTGATTGTAAATTTCAACAATCCGAGTAGATCTAAGGCCTTCAGATTTAGTGACAAATGTCTTTAAGAGTAAACCATCACCTAAAATAGCTTCGGCTTTATATTGGATATGGTGACTTAGCATGACCCAGTAATAGTTGTCTCTAATAGTAGTTGACGTATTATCAATCCAGTTTTCTTCAGCAATATTTTGAACCCACTGTACATACGTGACGTTATTTACATGATTTCGAGCATCTAAATCTTCTGTTTTAACTGTGATTTTCTTTTCAAATATTAGCATATTATTTTTCAAATACTTCAACCTCAAATAGCTTATCCCAACGTTTACCTGTAACAAAAATCGTTTTGGTTTCTGGATTATATGCAATGCCATTAAGGACATCTAAACCTTGATGTTGGGTCACTAATTTACGCAAAGGCGAAAAGTCTATTACACCCTCTACAGCACCATTTTTTGGACTAATAATAGCGACACCATTTTTCTGATAACGATTGGCATAGATTTTACCGTTGATCCATTCCATTTCATTAATGCCTATAATTTTACCTCTATTAGTGTAAACTTGAAGTTTTGAATCTTCAGTAAGAGTTTCAGGATTTAGTAACCAGATGCTTTCTGTTCCGTCAGATTTGTAAAGCGTTATTCCGTCATTACAAATTCCCCATCCTTCTTTACTTTGACCATATTTAAAACTACTAGTTCTTTCAAAAGTATCAACATCATATACAAGTCCAGTATTTTCTCTCCACGTCAATTGGTAAATATTGTTATTTAATATACTTAGCCCTTCACCAAAATACTGCTGATTTAAATCTACATTTTTTAAGACTTCACCAGTTTTATAGTCAACTTTTCTAAGTTTAGATTCTCCATATTGACCAGTACTTTCATATAACTCACCATTATGAAATTCTAGACCTTGCGTATATGATGTAATATCGTGAGGATACTCGTTAACAATCTTATAGCTATATATTTTTGGGAGTTGGTTATTCAGGATTGTGATTTTGGAAGACACGTCCTCCTGTAAATCATCATATTTAATTGTAGCAGTAATATTTTGAACACCCAACCTTTGGTTATTTAAATCAAAAGATTCATTTACAGGGGTTCCATTTAGTTTGTAACTAACAGAAGAAATGTCAACCTTGTTTGGATTATTAATCGAAAGTTTAATAGTTTCTCCCAGTTTAGTAACATTATCTTTTGCATTTGTGGTAATCGAAAAGCTATTTGTTTTGCTTTCTGAATTTCCGCAATTGATTAATAATAGGGATAAAGCTATGAGAATGAAAGATTTAAATACCTGCATTTTTTATCGAATTTTGACGCAAGTTATTTAATAAAATTCGGTTTAAAAAATCATTGCAGAAGTATTAAAAGATTGTATCTTTGCAGTCGGCAAGTCCTACACAACCAGCTCCTGCTTAATCCTCCAGGTCGGGAACGAAGCAAAGGTACGTGGTCGTAGCGGTGTGATGTAGGTAGCTTGCCTTTTTTTGTGCGCTATACTTTCCTAATTATATTGTATTTTTAACTCCAAATAGCTTATTTAATTTATGTCAAAAGTTGTATTAATAACTGGAGGTTCTTCTGGTATTGGAAAATCTATAGGTGAATTTCTAACTACTAAAGGTTATGAAGTTTTTGGCACTAGCAGGAATCCAGATCGTTATCCAGCATCTAAATTCAGACTTCTAGCCTTAGATGTTGCTGATATCACTTCTATAGAAAATGCAATCAAAACTGTAGTTGAAACTTCTGGTAGGATAGATGTCCTTATAAATAATGCAGGTGCCGGAATTACTGGTCCTATTGAAGAAACTCCTGATGTAGAAATCAAGCGTAATTTTGAGACCAATCTTTTTGGACCAATCAATGTTATTAAAGCAGTTTTACCTCAAATGCGCCAACAAAATTCTGGTTTGATTATAAATATAACCTCTATTGCAGGTTATATGGGATTGCCATATCGCGGAATTTACAGCGCGAGCAAAGGTGCTTTAGAATTGATTACTGAAGCTTTTAGAATGGAAATTAAAGATTTCAGTATCCAAATGACCAATTTAGCTCCAGGTGATTTTGCGACTAATATTGCTGCAGGTCGCTTTCATGCACCAGTTACAAAAGGGTCACCTTATGAAACAAAATATGGTTCAGTTTTAAAAGCTATTGATGAAGACGTTGATAAAGGGAATGATCCATCATTAGTTGCAAATGCAGTTTACAAAATTATTAATACATCAAACCCAAAGATTCATTATAAGGTTGGTGCTTTTATGCAAAAGTTTTCTGTGGTATTAAAACGAATTCTACCAGACAAGGTTTATGAGAAATTACTTCTAAGTCATTATAAAATTTAAGTATTGGTATGTTTTTTGATGATAGGTTGCAAAACATAATCATCATGAAAAAACAATTATCTCTTCTGTTATTTTTATCATTTTTTATGTTCTCAGGTTGCGAAGATCTTTTAGATTGCATCCTGAATAGACGTCCAGAAATTCATGACAAAACATTTAAAGACGGGACAATTGATGTATACTATTACCAAGAAGTAACTACCGAAATCAAAAATGAACCTAGAGATGATGATTATGGGTATAATTATGATATTTATGGAGATTTACCAGACGGTTTACAAATGGTCGTAAACTATAGAACAGTATCTTTTGAAGGAATTCCAGAAGTAGATGGTAAATTCACTTTTACTTTATTGCTATATGTTGATCCACCATTAAATTACGATCATGATACTGATGAATATGAAGATGTAATGTGCTCTGAGTCGACTTCAAAAGAATTTACAATTACTATTAATTAATTATTATGTTGATATGTTTTGAAAAAAAGATATCATTTAACCTGTGTTAAAGTTGTAATTTCGTGGCTAGAAATAATCACAACTACGTTTCTTCTTTTCTGATATTAATTCAGAATAAATGTAGGAAATAAAAACACAGTTTATATGAAATTTTTTATTGATACAGCTAATCTTGATCAAATTAAAGAAGCTCAAGATATGGGTATTTTAGATGGAGTTACCACAAACCCATCATTAATGGCTAAGGAAGGAATTACTGGCCATGACAATATTATGAAGCATTATGTTAATATCTGCAATATTGTAGATGGTGATGTTTCTGCAGAAGTGATAGCTACAGATTTTGAAGGTATGGTTAGAGAAGGAGAAGCACTAGCAGAACTTCATGACCAAATTGTTGTTAAATTACCAATGATTAAAGACGGTATTAAAGCTTGTAAGTATTTTAATGATAAGGGTATTAAAACTAATGTCACATTAGTTTTTTCAGCAGGACAAGCTTTGTTAGCTGCTAAAGCTGGTGCAACTTATGTGTCTCCTTTTATTGGTCGTTTAGATGATATTTCAACTGACGGTTTAAACCTTATTGCAGAAATAAGAATGATTTATGATAATTACGGTTTTGAAACTGAAATTCTTGCAGCTTCTGTTCGCCATACAATGCATATTATAGATTGTGCAAAACTAGGAGCAGATGTTATGACTGGACCTTTAAGTTCAATTGTTGGATTATTGAAACATCCATTAACTGATCTAGGTTTAGAAAAGTTTTTAGCAGATTATAATAAAGGAAACTAAACGATACGTTTTTAGAATATTAGGCACTCTTGAATATTAATATTTAAGAGTGTTTTTATTTTAAGGTTGATGATTTAGATGAAGCCGTTTGTTTCTCTAAGCATTTAGTCATCTCTTCACTAAAAAGACCAATATTAGAGTTTACGATTTCCATTTGTTCATCAACTACAATTATTTTGTGGTTAAATGTAATTACAAACTTCTTTATAGCCTCAGAAGGATTAGCAAACTTATATTCGTATGCAGTAGGATAATGTAAAGACCTCACAGTCTTTTTCCAAAAGTGAAAATCATTATCACTAAAGTTAATGGCAATAAAATTTATTTCAGGAAATTTGGCTTTTAACTCCTTAATTTTAAAATGACTATTTCTTGAATGCATTTTAAAATTAGTTGACCAACAATAAATAACAGTTGGCGAATCAACAAGTGAGCTTAGTTCTATAGCATTACCGTTGTAATCAATTATGGCTGCATCTGAAAGCATATTCCCAGGTCTTAACTTATTTGCACCTGCAACAAGCGCTTTTAAATAGACTTTATCTTTAGGATTTGAACTTCTTTCAAGATAATAGTCAATCATCTCTCTTGTAGCATCCCGGTCATCTGTATTTAATACAAAATCTCTTATGGTATGTTTCAATAAATAATTTTTGATTTTTTCACTAGTAATAGTACTATTAATAAGTCTTAATTTTTCAATATTGTAGTCTAGGGCCATTCTGTCAAAAGCTTCATGATTCCTATCACTATAATATTGTTTTAAGGCAATGTTATTAAAATGCCAAAATAAGAATCTATTATAGACATACAATTCACTTAAACTTTCATTGTTAAGATCTACTTCATTTCTGTAATCATAAAAGCCTTCAGGTAAATCCTTAAAGTGAATCAATTTATTATTTCCGTAGTAACCAAACGGAAACATTTCAAAATATGCGTAATGGTTATAATCAATGCTAGATTTTACAATACTTTTAAATAAATCAGATGCAGGTTTATTTGCAAAAAACTCTTCAAAATAAGCTAACTTTTGTTTTCTGAGCTTGTTCATATGCTCTACAAAAACTTCAGGTTCTAAATGACTAGTATTCATGAACTCCTTATTTTCAATTTCGTCATCTAGAAACGATCTTATAAGGTAATTGTTCTTTTTCGAACCAGAACCAGTATAAACTAAGGACTCATCGAAATCATTGGTGTTTAATCTAAAAAACAGACTATCATTAGATTCCAATAAAATAGTTTGAAATTCTCCTCCATGCGTAAACGAAAACAATCCAGGTTTTAGACTGTCAATTTTATGAATAAATCTGTTGCGTTTATCAAGGTAAATAGTGTCTTTGCTTCCAAGTGTATTACTAAGTGTAATGTAGTTGTTACTTGGGTTAATAATTTCACCACCAAAATATGCGCAATCTCCTCGTTTGGAGCTAGAGTTTTCACAGCTAAAAACAAGTAATACGCTAAGAAATGAATAAAAATAAAATTTCATAAATATATTGTAGGTCGTTCAATAACGAAACAAAAATAGAGTTTGCAAATAGTAACTCTTGTTAATACGCTGTTAAATCTTGTGTATCCAATGTTTTCAAACAATTTGTTTCAAAAATAAATTAGTGCTAGTTGTTTCTTACAATGGATTGATTTTTCTACTTTTGCAAAAATTTAATACACAATATATGTTATCAGTTTCTAATCTTTCAGTTCAATTTGGTAAGCGTGTTCTATTTGATGAAGTAAATACTACTTTTAATAATGGGAATTGCTACGGAATTATAGGAGCCAATGGTGCAGGTAAATCGACTTTTTTAAAGATTATCGCAGGAAAACAGGATCCTACTTCTGGACATGTTCATTTAGAGCCAGGTAAGCGTATGTCTGTTTTAGAACAAAATCACAACCTATATGATGAGCATACAGTTTTAGAAACAATCATTATGGGTAATAAGCCATTGTTTAAACTCAAATCTGAAATTGATGCATTATATGCAGATTATACTGATGAGAATGCCGAAAAAATAGGAGAACTTCAAGTAGAATTTGAAGAAATGAATGGATGGAATGCAGACAGTGATGCTGCTTCGATGCTGTCAAACCTAGGAATTAAAGAAGGTTTTCATTATACTTTAATGAAAGACCTAGATGGTAAACAAAAAGTACGTGTGCTTTTAGCGCAAGCACTTTTTGGTAATCCTGATTTGTTAATAATGGATGAGCCTACCAATGATTTGGATTATGAAACTATTTCTTGGTTAGAGAATTTTTTGGCTAATTATGACAGTTGTGTTATAGTCGTTTCACACGATAGACACTTTCTAGATTCAGTATGTACACATATTTCTGATATTGACTTCGGAAAAATAAATCATTTCTCAGGTAACTATACATTCTGGTATGAGTCATCGCAATTAGCAGCTAGACAACATGCTCAGCAAAATAAAAAAGCTGAAGAGAAGAAAAAGGAATTAGAAGAATTTATAAGACGTTTCTCTGCAAATGTTGCCAAATCTAAGCAAGCAACAAGTAGAAAGAAAATGATTGAGAAATTAAATATTTCAGAAATTAGGCGTTCTAGTCGACGTTATCCTGCAATTATTTTTGAACGTGATCGTGAAGCTGGAGATCAAATTTTAAATATTGAAGGTTTAGCAGCTTCTATTGAAGGTGATACTCTATTTAGAGACATTGACATAAATCTTAATAAAGGAGATAAGGTTGTTGTGTTTTCTAAAGACTCTAGAGCAACAAGTGCATTTTATCAAATTATTAATGGTAAGGAAATGGCAGATGCTGGTAAATATTCTTGGGGAATTACAACATCTCAATCGTATTTACCTTTAGATAATAGTGAATACTTTGATAATAACTTAACACTTGTAGATTGGTTACGTCAATGGGCAACTACTGAAGAAGAGCGTGAAGAAGTATTTATTCGTGGTTTCTTAGGGAAAATGATCTTTAGCGGAGAAGAAGCACTTAAAACATCTAATGTTCTTTCAGGAGGAGAGAAGGTACGTTGTATGTTAAGTCGTATGATGATGGTTAGAGCAAATGTTTTAATGCTAGATGAACCAACAAACCATTTAGACTTAGAAACTATTACAGCATTTAATAATTCACTTAAAAACTTTAAGGGTACTGTTATGTTTACTTCGCATGATCACGAATTTTCTCAAACTGTTGCAAACAGAGTTATTGAATTAACACCAAGTGGGATTATAGATCGTTATATGACATTTGATGATTATATGAGAGATAAAAAGATAAAAGAACTACGTGATAAAATGTACGCGGTTACAGTTTAAAAAAAAAAGTCCTGAAGAAATTCAGGACTTTTTTTATATTTTAAGTTCTTCATTTACTTCGTTTAATATCGCGTTAGCTTTTTTTTCTTCTTCGTTGCTAACATACAACTCCTGAAATCCTTGTATAGATGCTCCAAAGCCAGCTAAACGACCAGATTCAGATTCATCTTTTACAATAGGAGTAATACCAGCGATTTCAAGTCGGTCTCTCAACATTTGGACAACGATAAAGTTCCCAGAGAATAATTTTGTATAATTTGTATCAGTCATAATTATGTGCTTTTAGTTCAATAGTTAAGTTACAAAAAATATGCCATTTTATTTAATTATTGCTCTACATATTAAAATGTTAAATATTTTATAATTAGTTGTTATTTTGTTTAATCTTTTTGTATATTTGTTAAACATTAAAGATATTTATCGCTTGATAATATTTTGATTGATTTAGTTAGGTTGTTGAAAAGCCATGTTTTTAAAGCATGGCTTTTTTAGTTTACCTGTATTACATTCTCCATTTCACTTTTATTAAAAATAACTTTTATCAATTTAATGATAGCATATAAAAATAAGTTAATGCCATGTTTTTGGTTTGTAAATTTTTAACTTTGAGAAGAAACAAATTAAAACTAATACTATGGATAACTCTAATATTAAAAATGATTCAAGTCAATGCCCATTTTTGAGTGGGACTCAAAAAAAGAGTGCTGGAGGAGGAACGAGTAATCGTGATTGGTGGCCGAATGAATTGAAATTGAATATTTTACGTCAAAATGCAACAAAAAATGACCCCTTGGGAGAAGGTTTTGATTATGCCAAAGCGTTTAGTAGTATTAATTATAATGACTTAAAGAAAGATCTTATTAATTTAATGACCGATTCTCAAGATTGGTGGCCAGCAGATTATGGACATTATGGTGGATTTATGATTCGTATGGCTTGGCATAGTGCAGGAACATACCGAGTTGGAGATGGTCGAGGAGGAGCAGGTACAGGTACGCATCGTTTTGCACCTTTAAATAGTTGGCCTGATAACGGAAACTTAGATAAGGCTCGTCTATTATTATGGCCAGTTAAAAAGAAATATGGAAATAAAATCTCTTGGGCAGATTTAATGGTTTTAGCAGGAAACTGTGCACTAGAATCAATGGGCTTTCCAACATTTGGGTTTGCTGGAGGTCGTGAAGATGTTTGGGAACCAGAACAAGACGTTTATTGGGGAAGTGAGACAGGATGGTTAAATAATGACGAACGTTATGATACAAGTGATGGTGATTTAGAAGGGCATTTAGGAGCAGTACACATGGGATTGATCTATGTAAATCCAGAAGGACCAAATGGTGAACCAGATCCATTAAAATCGGCACACGATATTAGAATCACTTTTGGACGTATGGCAATGAATGATGAAGAAACGGTTGCCTTAGTGGCTGGTGGTCATACGTTTGGTAAAGCGCATGGAGCGGCAGATCCAGATAAATATGTTGGAGCTGAACCTCATGGAGCTTCTATTGAAGAAATGAGTACAGGTTGGAAAAACTCTTTCGGAACAGGAGTCTTAGATGATGCTATTACCAGTGGAATTGAAGGTGCATGGACACCAAACCCAATACGCTGGGATGATGACTTTTTTGATGTATTATTAAACTATAACTGGGAATTAACTAAAAGTCCAGCTGGAGCTCATCAATGGACACCTACAGCAGATTCAAATGCTAAAATGGCACCAAAAGCGGGAGATGCAAATGGTAAACAAGCATTAATGATGACAACCGCAGATATGGCTCTAAAAATGGATCCAGGATTCTTAAAAATATCACAGCGTTTTCATAACGATCATAAAGCGTTCGAAGATGCTTTTGCACGTGCATGGTACAAATTAACACATCGTGATATGGGGCCAATTGGACGTTATTTAGGTCCTGAAGTACCTAAAGAGGAGTTATTGTGGCAAGATCCAATTCCAACTATTAATTATACGCTTAACGAAGCTGATATTGCTTCTTTAAAGAAAATGGTTTTAGCTTCTGGTTTATCAATTCCTCAATTGGTTACAACGGCTTGGGCTTCTGCTTCTACTTTTAGGGGGTCAGATATGCGTGGTGGTGCAAATGGTGGACGTTTACGATTAGAACCTCAAAGAAGTTGGGAAGTAAACAATCCAACAGAACTAAATAAAGTATTGAATGTTCTAGAAGATATTCAAAATAAATTTAATGGTACTATCTCTATGGCAGATTTAATTGTTCTAGCAGGTACTGCTGGAGTTGAAGAAGCTGCAAAAAATGCAGGTCATAATATTTCCGTACCCTTCACACAAGGTAGAGGTGATGCGTCGCAAGAACAAACAGATTTAGAATCATTTGGATATTTGGAGCCAATTGCTGATGGTTTTAGAAACTACATGAACTCTAAGCTAAGCGTTGCTGCTGAAGATTTATTAGTAGATCGAGCTAATTTATTAACCCTATCTATACCACAAATGACTGCTTTAGTTGGTGGTTTACGCGTGTTAGGAGCGAATTATGATGGATCTAAAAATGGAGTGTTTACAGATAATGTAGGAAGTTTAACGAATGATTTCTTTACTAACATTCTTGATTTCTCAATAACTTGGAAAGCAGCTACATCTGATGAAAAAGAATTTATTGGTCGTAATCGAAGAACAGGAGCAATGAAATTTTCTGGAACTCGTGCAGACTTAATATTTGGTTCTAATACTGAATTAAGAGCAGTTTGTGAAGTCTATGGAGCTAATGATGGACAAGAACGTTTTGTAAACGATTTTGGGGCAGCTTGGACAAAAGTGATGAACCTTGATCGCTTTGATTTAAACTAATATTTAATTATATAAAAAAAAGCCATTCATATCGAGTGGCTTTTTTTTATTTATATAAACTAAAACTAGTTCACGTGATTTTCTAAAAAGTCTGCGACACCTTCATGTGTTGCTTGCATTCCAACTTTTCCTTTATTCCAATTTGCAGGACAAACTTCTCCGTTTTCTTCAACAAATTGTAAAGCATCAACCATACGCAAAGCTTCATCTACATTTCTACCTAATGGTAAATCATTGACAATTTGGTGACGCACAATACCTTCTTTGTCAATTAAGAATAAACCTCTATAAGCAACTAATTCTCCAGTCGTTTGTAACATGTCATTTTCGTCATAAAAATACTCACCAGCTAAAACGTCGTAGTTTTTAGAAATAGTCTTATTAGTATCTGCAACTAAAGGATAAGTAACTCCCTTTATGCCACCATGATTTTTTTCTACTTGTAACCAACCAAAGTGTGATTGTTCTGTATCTGTTGACACTGCAATAACTTCAGTGTTTCTAGCTTTAAATTCTTCTAATTTTTCCTGAAAAGCATGCAATTCAGTTGGACATACAAATGTGAAATCTTTTGGGTAAAAAAACAACACAACGTGTTTTTCTCCAATGAATTGATCTAATGAAAAACCATCTACAAATTCGCGACCATTTACAACCGCTTGTGCATTAAATTGAGGTGCTTTTTTTCCTACTAATACAGCCATTATTATCTATTTTTTGAGTTAAAATTATAATTCGACTGCAAAGATATACAATGCTATAAGATTTACAATGACTAAGTATTTTAAAAACTTATAAAGCTATAGATTAGTTTAATTTACCTTTTATCATTTTAATTTTTATTCTAAAAGCGGCAAATAATAAGGTTGTAAATGGACTTAGCCAATTAAATATCGCATAAGCAAAATATTCTCCAACTCCAACGCCTAAGACACTTGATTGGTAGGCTCCACAGGTATTCCACGGAATTAAAACCGAAGTCACTGTTCCGGCATCTTCTAGTGTTCTACTTAAATTTTCAGGTGCTAAGCCTTTATCTTCATAAGCCTGTTTAAACATTTTACCTGGAATAACCAACGCTAAATATTGATCTGAAGCTATAATGTTTAACCCTAAACAGCTTACAACAGTACTTGCAAATAATCCAAAAATTGTTGATGTGATTGATAATAGAGCTTGAGTGATTCGAGACAAGGCTCCAATGGCATCCATAATTCCACCAAATACTATTGCACAAATAACGAGATACACAGTCCAAAGCATGCCTTGCATTCCTTTAGCTGAAAAAAGTTCATTTAGTTTTTTATCATCTGTATCAAGAGTAGTTTCAAAAAATATTGAATTAATTACAGCCTTAAATTCAGAATCAGCTAATCCAAAGAGTACATCAGACTGAAAAATTAAAGCAAAAATAGCGGCTAAAATAACACCGATTCCTAGGGCAATTAATGGTTTAGCTTTTACTAATATTAATGATACTACTCCAAGCGGCACTAAAAACAACCAAGGAGTTATATTAAATGTTGAATCAATTGTGTTCAAAAAATTCGTGACATCAGTACTACCAGTAGTTTCTATCGAGAAACTAATTACGCTGAAAAAAATAAGAGTAATAATAATTGTTGGAATTGTAGTAATACTCATGTATCGAATATGAGTAAATAAGTCTGTTCCTGCCATAGCAGGCGCTAAGTTTGTTGTATCACTTAATGGAGACATTTTATCACCAAAATAAGCACCAGAAATGACTGCTCCTGCAATCATGCCTGGATTAATACCTAATGCGGTTCCAATCCCTACAAGAGCTATACCTACTGTCGCAGAGGTTGTCCAAGAACTTCCTGTTGCTATAGATATAAGTGCTGCAATAATTACAGATGCTGGTAAAAATATTTCCGGACTTAAAACTTTCAATCCATAAAACACCATGGCAGGAATAACACCACTCACCAACCAAGTTCCAGCTAAAGCTCCAACTAATAATAAAATCATTACAGGAATAAAAGCTGTTTTTATATTCTCCCAAACTTCTTTTACCATAAGCATTGGTGGAACTTTGTTTAAAAAACCTCCAATCATTGCCACAAAAGCACCCATTAATAAAATGAGTTGATTCGTGTAATCTCCTAGCCATAATTGATCTTCAACAAAAAAGATATTGTACGCTAGTAATCCCATTAAAATAACGACTGGAACCAGAGCTTCAAAAATATTCAGCTCTTTGTTTTTTACTATAGTTTGTTTATCAGCTTTGAATTTGGAAATATTGTCGTCGTCTTGCATTTAATAGGTGTTTAGTTTTGTAATGTTACGATTTTGTGGTGCGAATTGCAAATGACATTTTACAACTTAAATGGATATTGAATTACAATTGGTTTTACTATAACATTGTTCTTTAATTATTTAGGACTAAAAACTAATATTGAATGTTTTTCAGGAATCTGCATTTAAATTTTACTAGTTTTTATAGACGAATAGTTGAAAACACCTATACATAACCACCCATTTTGTACAATTTGTATTAATAATAAAAATAATTTTTTTCTAAAAGTCAATGAGAACCTATGATGTTCATGATTGTGGATTGATTTATCATATTGTATGGTTTTTATGAACGATAGTTTTAAGTGAACGAGATAAACTTAATTAAATTTATTTCATACTCAAAAATCCTGTTCAAATGAAATCAGTTTTATATTTTCTATTCGTTTTATTCTTAACGTTTTCATTACACGCGCAAGTAGGAATTGGTACAACTTCTCCTAATGGAGCTCTTGAAATAACATCAACAACTGAAGGTTTATTAATTCCCAGAGTTGTTTTAACAGCCACAACAACAATTACAGTAGCAACACCTATTGCATCAGAACTTGTATACAATACAAATACAGCTGGAGATGTTACTCCAGGGTTTTATTACTTAAGTTCTGTTACAGGACCTTGGGTGAGATTGGCAGCAGGATCAACAGGTTGGTTAACCACTGGGAATGCGGACATTGTGGATGGTACAAATTTTTTAGGGACAACTAATAATATTGATGTTGCGTTTAGAAGAAATAGTGCGGCTGCTGGAAAAATAGGCGATTCAAATACATCTTATGGAGTTGGAGCTGCAAATACAGGAGTCGGTATCCAAAATACGGCCTTTGGTGTAAACACATTACTATCAAAGACAAATGGATCTGCTAATACTGCAATTGGTTGGAGTACTTTATCAGGATTAGGTACTTATGATAATGTTACTGCTTTAGGGTTTGAAGCTGGAAATTCTAATACAGCATCTAATGGTACTTTAATCGGTTTTCAAGCAGGTGCTAATAATCAAGGCGATAGATTTTTAGCTCTCGGTTTTCAAGCAGGTACAAATAATAGAGCAGCAAATAATATAGCTATTGGAACAAATGCTTTGGACAATCATTTAAGTAATGCTTCCGGTCAAAATATTGGTATTGGAACTAATGCCATGGGTGGAGGTTCTGGAAGTGGTACTACCGTTTCTCAAAACGTAGCCATTGGGTTTGGTGCTGGACAATCAATTCAATCTATTAATAATGTGGCTGTAGGTAATAACGCGATGCTACAGGTAACATCTGGACAGGCTAATGTAGCCATTGGCTCTGGTGCAATGACGCAAGGGAATACAGGTTTTAATACTGCAATTGGAACAGAAGCCTTATTTAATGCCTCAGGAAATAATAATGTTGCAATAGGATATCAGGCTGCTAGGACTAATGCAGCTGGTAGTAATAGTGTAATTATTGGGTATCAGGCTAATGCTTCTAACCTCGCGAATACTGTATGTGTTGGATTTCAAGCGACAGCAACAGCCAGCAATCAAATACAATTAGGAAATGCAGCAATTTCTACAGCAAGAGTTCAAGTAGGTTGGACTATTACTTCAGATAGACGTTTTAAATCTAACATTGAAACATCAGAGTTGGGTTTAGATTTCATTAAAACACTACGTCCTGTATCATATTTTCGTAAAAATGCGGACAATAAAAAAACCGAGTATGGTTTTATTGCACAAGAATTAGAACAGGCTTTAAAAAATGCTGGTGCTTCTAATAATGGGATTATTTTAAAAGATGCTGCTGGTATGTATGGAGTTAGGTATAATGATTTTATACCAATGACTGTAAAAGCTGTACAAGAGCAACAAGAATTAATAGAAGAACTTCAAAAACAAAATGCAGCACTTTTAAAAGCAAACGCTGCAATATTAAAACGCTTAGACGCCTTAGAAAGCAAATAATCTAGTTCATCATTCATAGTTTACACACTATGTTTTTAAAATACTTTATGACATTTGAAATGCTTAATGTAAATTCGCATTTCATATGGATTCATTAACTCAAATTGTTCTTGGCGCTGCTTGTGGTGAAGCTGTTTTAGGAAAAAAAATCGGAAATAGGGCTTTGCTTTTTGGAGCTCTGGGAGGAACTATACCTGATTTGGATGTCTTAATTGGTGGTCTTCTGTATAACAATGAAATTGATGCAATGCTCTTCCATAGAGGTTTTATGCATTCTATCTTTTTTGCTTTTCTGGCTTCTCTTTTATTCGGTTGGTTAGTTCATAAACTTTATAATTCTGGTAAAAGAATTGATACAACGACTCAAAAAGATTGGATTTCTTTATTTTTTTGGTCACTATTTACACATCCAATTTTAGATTGCTTTACACCTTATGGAACGCAATTGTTCGCACCAATAAGTGATTATCGTGTCGCTTTTAATAATATTGCAGTTGTAGATCCTGTATATACTGTGCCATTTTTATTGTGTATGATTATTTTGATGTTTTTTAAGCGACAAAATAATACGCGTAAACTATGGTTGAAACTTGGAGTAGGCATCAGTTCGGTATATATGATATTTACGCTTATCAATAAATTATATGTTGATAGTGTATTTAAATCGTCTTTGGCTGATAAAGGAATTTCTTATAATCGTTTTAGTGCACAACCTTCAATTTTGAATAATATCTTATGGTATGGAATTGCAGAAACTGAAGAGAATTATCATGTGGCGTTTTATTCATTGCTTGATATTTCAAATCAATTTTCAGAATGGCAAGTTTTACCAAAAACAAGAGATTTAACATCAGAAAATTTTGAAGATATTAAAGATTTAGCTTGGTTTAGTAATGATTATTATAATGTCACAAAGTTAGAAGATGGAGACTTTCTTTATAAAGATTTAAGATATCCTCTCGTAAAAACTAAAAAAGGGTATAAAGCTGTTTTCAATTTAAAACTTTACAAAACTAACAATCGTTTAGATATGAAACCATTTGCTCCAGAAATGGATGATTTTAAATTTACAATGAATGCACTTTGGATTAGAATGAAGGGAATCTAAAAAATACTTAATACTAGGATTTTAATTCTCCAATTAACTTCACTTTATTTTTTATGGTATTATAATTTGGAGAGTGCATAATTACTCGTTCGATTAACCTCTCATATTGTTCTTGTGTTCCGTTTCCTTGAACATGGAAAATAAATTTTAATTCTGGGAAACCAGGATTAATTTCAGGATTTAAACCAAGGAAGCCTTGTAAATCTAATTCACCATCAATCTCAAGTTGCAATTGATTTATTTCTATATTCATTGCAGTTGCTCCAGCCATAAACGTAACAGCCATACATCCTGCCATGCCACCAAGCATATATTCAGCTGGATTTGGTGCCGAGTTAACACCAAGTAATTGAGTGGGCTCATCTATAGTAAAATTGAAATCACGAATAAGTTTGTGTTCACCAAGAATCATGTTTTTTGTTGATACTGTTGTTTTTGTTCCACTTTCCCAATTAAGATTTATGCCATAAGAAGCCTTTCCTTGAATATTTTGCTCTTTTACTTCGTTAGCATATTCGCTTAGACCTGCAATATTTATATTATTAAGCATAGTTAGGTTGTTTTTTAAATATAGAATGTATGGCTTGATCAAAATCTGATATTAAATCTTCAATGTCCTCAACACCTACAGAAAGACGTATGAGTCCGTCGTTAATACCAATTGCTTTTTGTTGTTCTTTCGTTAGTGATGCTTGAGATGTATTATAAGGTAATGAAATGAGGCTTTCTACACCTCCAAGACTTGTAGCTTCTTTAGGTAATTTTAAGAGCTTCAATAGGGTATGAGCATTATTATCTCCACCTTCAATTTCAAAACTAACCATACCAGAATTTTTGCCTTTTAATTGACTTTTGGCTAACTCGTGCTGATCATGTGAAGCTAATCCAGGATAGTACACCTTATTAATATTTGGATGATTTTCTAAATATGTAGCTAAGGCTAGGGCATTGGTGTTATGTGTTCGCATGCGTAAAGCGAAAGTTTTAAGGCTACGCTCTAATAAAAAACATGCATGTGGATCCATCGAACCTCCATTCTTTAGCATTTGTGGCCATAAACGATCTACTAATTTTCTAGAACCTGAAACTGTACCTCCAATTAAATCTGAATGACCATTCAAATATTTTGTAGCAGAGTTTACAACTAAATCAACACCTAAATCTAAAGGCTTTACATTGTAAGGAGTTAAGAATGTGTTGTCAATAATTACTCTTACGTTATACTTTTTTCCTAACGCTACAATAGCTTCAATTGGTGTGATCTTTAATAAAGGATTTGTTAATGCTTCAAAGTATAATATTTTAGTATTGTCTTGGATTGCTGCTTCAATGTCTTCAATATCTGTAGGAGAGGTAAAGGTCACAGACATTCCATATTTATCTAAATCTTCATATAAAAAATTATAGGTTCCACCATAAATATCTCGTGATGAAACTACATGACTTCCTTTGTCTAGTAAGCCTAGAATTGCTGTCGAAATTGCTGCCATTCCCGAAGAAAACACAATTGAACTTTCGGCATTTTCTAGGGCTGATAATTTTTCTTGAACACTCCATTGCGAAGGATTTCCGTAACGTGTATAAATCATTTCATCTCTTCCACGTCCTTCTTCAATCGCTTCATATGAAGATTCATTAAGATAAAACGTTGAACATTGAAAAATTGGTGTTCCAAGGGCACCTGTTACAGGATCATCATATTGGCCAGCGTGAATAGCTTTAGTAGATTCGTTATAACTTTCGTATCTGTTTGTGCCTAGTGTAGGACCTTGTGACCTTTTACGCTTAAGATCATTAAACCAAATATCACCTTCCTTTCTTTTTTCTTCAATTCCTTGATAACTTTTTTTCATATGTTATAGGATTAAATTATGCAAAATGTTTTTTCAATACTATATTAGTATAAGCAGGTTTTTCTTCTAATTCCTCAATGTAATCCGTTAGAAATTTAGTATCCTTTTTTACACCGCCTAAAGTGGCAGAGCCTCTTGTGTATAACCATGGGAGCCCTAGAAAATAAAGTCCCTTTACATCGCTAATGCCTCTGTAATTTTTTGGGTACTTGTAATCGTTTAAAGTAACACCTTCTATCCATTCAAAATTTGGTTTGAAGCCTGTTGCCCAAACAATGTTTTTTATATTTTTGCTATTCCCTTTTTCAAAATACAATTCAGTATCATTTGCGTCTAAAGTTCTTCCAACACAAATAACATTTTCTTTCTTTAAAAGCGATTTCACATCAGTTCCTATAATGGGTTGACCGCCTTTACTTAGTTTTTTTCCGATGTAAGAGAACTTACTAACTGATAAAAACCCGATTTTTTTAAACCACCACCATAAAGTTTTTCCTAAAATTTCTTGTGGAATTGAGGTAATATTGGTGTCTCCTGAAAAATACACCTTCCGATTAGTGTTAGAAATTTCATCAAGAATTTGAACTCCAGAATCACCAGCACCAACAACTAATGTATCTCCATTTTGAAGTTGTTCAGGATTCTTATAATGTTCGCTATGTATTTGAATTATGTCTTTTGAAATTTCAGTAGAAAACGGAGGCGTAAAAGGTTTATGAAATGGACCAGTTGCAACCACTACGTTTTTTGCTTTAAAAATTTCTGATTCGCTTTTTAGAACAAAATAATCACCTTCCTTTTTTAGAGCTGTGATTTTTTGATTGAAGGTAATTGGTATCTGAAATTTTTCAACGTATGATTTTAAATATGCCGCAACTTCATATTTATCTGGATAGTATCCTTTTTTATTTGGGAAATTCATTCCTGGTAAATGATTAAATTCTGTTGGAGTAAATAGTTTTAAAGAATCCCAACGTTTTAACCATGGTGCACCCGTTTCACTGTTTGCATCAACAATTATATACTCTTTTTTTAATTGAGTAAGATGGTAAGCCATTGATAATCCAGCTTGTCCAGCTCCAATAATTATAAAGTCCTTCATGCACCAAAAATGAGCTTATTTGGATTATGTATCAATGATTATTGATATATTCGGAAAATAAAACTATATATAAGTATATTTGTAGTTTATATTTCTGAATCAAAAGAGATTTGATTTATAAAACTGAAAATTTTTCAAAATGATACAACTAGATACTATAGATAAACAATTATTATTTTTTCTTCAAGAAGATAGTAAACAAACCAATAAAGAGCTGTCCAATAAATTGAATCTTTCGGTTACTGCTGTATATGAGCGCATAAAGAAATTAGAACGTGAAGGGATTATTTCTAAGTATGTTGCGTTAATAGATAAAAAAAGTGCTGATAAAGCTTTTGTAACGTTTTGCAGTATTAAACTAGTGCAGCATTCTAAGGAATATGTGATGAAATTTGAACGTGAAGTAGCCAAATTAGACGAAGTATTAGAATGTTATCATATTAGTGGAGATTATGATTACTTACTTAAAGTAATTGTTGCAGATATGGATGAATTTAGAGAATTTATGGTAAAGAAATTAACAACTATAAGTCATATTGGGAGCACACACAGTGCATTTATGATTAATGAAGTTAAACATACAACTGCCTTAAAAGTTTAAGCTATTATTATATCTTTAGAAAATGCAAGCAACGACTTATAAACTCACAGAATTCTTCTTTATTTTTATTTTAATTCCTGTCAGCTTTGCAATTCAGTATCCTATATGGATTAAGATGTGTATTGGAGTTTTCGGGTTTTTATATATCCTATTTATACTATTGCGAGTTGAAAAAAACAGGTTTAAAATTGCTCCAAATTTGAGTTGGAAATTTTTCTTCAAACGTGTTGTAGCACAGTTAATAGGAATTGCAATTCTCACAATTGTGTATATGTGGATTGTAGATAAGCCCAGTCTTTTTGTCGTTATCCTCAATAAACCACTAATGTGGCTTGCAATATTGTTCGTTTACAGTGTGTTTTCAGTTTATCCTCAAGAATTAATTTACAGAACATTCTTCTTTCAACGTTATCGAAGTTTGTTTAAAAGTGAGGTTTTATTTATAGTTGTCAATGCAGCATTATTTTCATTGGCTCATATTTTCTTCAGAAATGGCTTAGTAATGATCTTAACATTTGTTGGAGGAATTTTATTCGCCTTAACCTTCAAGAAAACAAAATCAACGCTTTTAGTTTCCATTGAACATGCTATTTATGGATGTTGGTTGTTTACTGTTGGAATGGGAAGTATGCTTGGTTTTCCATCTTAAAGATTAACATAAATGCATGTTAAATAATAAATAACATTTCGTGTTTTTACCTAACTTTTTGGAAAACTTAAAACAATGAAACGTAATCAATTTATTAAGGCTGTTGGATTTGGCGCTTTGGCAGTTCCAGCTTCAACACTGTTATCATTTAGAGCAGAACCAGAAGAGCCTCAGTTAGATAAGGCATTGGTTCAAAAATTTGTTGTCGCATCACACGGAAAGTTTGATATAGTAAAAGAATTATTGGAAGAACATCCAACCCTTCTTAATGCAGCTCATGATTGGAGAGGAGGCGATTTTGAAACAGGCTTAGGAGCTGCAAGTCATGTAGGTCATAAAGAATTGGTGAATTACTTTTTGGATAAAGGCGCTCAAGCTAATATTTTTACAATGACATTATTTGGACAAATTGATATTCTTAAGTCCATATTAAAACATTTTCCTAAACTCATTAATGCAAAAGGACCACATGGTTATACATTATTGCATCATGCAGAAGTAGGTGGAGAGGCGTCAAAAGAAACTAAGGATTATCTAATTTCTTTAGGTTTAAAAGAGACTATAATACCATTATATTAGCTTGTGTTTTTTTATTGTCTTCACGTAAAACATTCGTATTTTTGTATTCATTTTAGTACAAACTGATAAATATTTTTTATGAAATCATACGATGTAGCAATAATAGGTTCGGGTCCTGGTGGATATGTAGCAGCAATACGTTGTGCACAATTAGGCATGAAAACAGCAATAATCGAAAAGTATTCTACTCTTGGAGGAACATGCTTAAATGTAGGTTGTATTCCTAGTAAAGCAATGTTATCTTCTTCTCATCATTTCGAGGAAGCAACAAAACATTTTGAAGATCATGGTATTGAAATCCCTGGAGATATCAAGGTGAATCTAGAAAAAATGATTGCACGAAAACAGGCTGTTGTTGATCAAACAACTGGAGGAGTTGATTTCTTAATGAAGAAAAATAATATTGATGTTTTCGAAGGTTTAGGAAGTTTTAAAGATGCAACTCATATTAAAATTGAAGGAAAAGATGCTCAAGAAATTGAAGCAAAAAATATCATTATTGCTACGGGTTCAAAACCGTCAAACTTACCGTTTATCACTTTAGATAAAGAAAGAGTTATTACGTCTACTGAAGCTTTAAAACTTAAAGAAATCCCGAAGCACATGATTATCATTGGTGGAGGAGTTATTGGTTTAGAACTCGGACAAGTATACAGACGATTAGGAGCAGAAGTAACGGTTATAGAATATATGGATAGAATCCTTCCAACTATGGATGCTGGTTTATCTAAAGAATTAAATAAGGTTTTCAAAAAGGCTAAATGTAAAATGATGTTGTCTCATAAAGTTCAGTCTGTTGAACGTAAAGGAGATGAAATTACAGTTAAAGCTGAAAACAAAAAAGGAGAAATTGTTGAGTTTAAAGGCGATTACTGCTTGGTATCTGTAGGACGTCGTCCTTATACAGATGGTTTAAATGCCGAAGCAGCAGGAGTGAAGCTTACAGATAGAGGACAGGTTGAAGTTAATGAACATCTGCAAACCAATGTGTCTAATATTTATGCAATTGGTGATGTTATTAAAGGTGCAATGCTAGCTCATAAAGCTGAAGAAGAAGGTGTTTTTGTTGCTGAAACTTTAGCAGGTCAAAAACCACATATTGATTATAATCTTATTCCAGGTGTTGTTTATACATGGCCAGAAGTGGCTGCTGTTGGAAAAACAGAAGAAGAATTAAAAGAAGCTGGAGTTGAATACAAGGTTGGTCAATTTCCATTTAGAGCTTTAGGAAGAGCACGAGCAAGTGGAGATCTTGACGGATTTGTAAAAATATTAGCAGATAAAACTACTGATGAAGTTTTAGGTGTTCATATGATTGGAGCACGTTGTGCAGATTTAATTGCTGAAGCTGTTGTTGCTATGGAATACAGAGCATCTGCCGAAGATATTTCTCGCATGTCTCATGCACATCCAACATTTGCAGAAGCAGTAAAAGAAGCAGCTTTGGCTGCAACAGATAACATAGCTTTACATGTGTAATTAAATATCGTCTATTTTAGAATAAATTAAAGCGATCCCAATGGGTTCGCTTTTTTGATATTGCTAACTAATAGCTGATATTGGTTGGTAAGTATTATCTCACCTTAGAGCCAACCAATATAACATCAGCAGTTGCCCAACTCTTTGTTATGTCATCTTTCATTTTAGAAATATTTTCTGAATCTTCTAATTTTTCATAAGCCAACTTTAGTCCGTGTTGTGCCCAACCATTTCTTGGCAATCGCTCTAAGTCTTCTTGATATATTACAATTGATTCTTGATATTGCCCATTTTTAATAAGTACATCACCTAAATGATGCCGAATAGAGAAAAACCAGTCTGGTGGTTCATTATAATTTAAGGCGTCTTCTATAATTACAGCATTTTGTAATAGTGAAATACTAGCTTTATAATCGCCTTGAACGGTTAAGAGTTCAGCTTCTAAAACCAAATCTGCAATACTAATTAAATTCCCAACAGTATTTATTTCCCAGATGGTAATCTCATTCATACTGTCATCTGCCGAATAGATTTTTAACGCTTCTAATTCGGTTTTAGCTTTTTCTAATTCACCTTTAGCTGCATAAGCCATGCCTTTTGCATAGTGTTGCATTGCCAAAGGGTATTTTAAATCACTGGTTTCTTCTTTAGCAAGAATCTCATCCCACATTCCAAACTTCACCATTGAATAATATGGAATTACATAGTAATGCTGTAGTGTTCCCCAACCTGGTTCGGCCATAACATCTGGATGTACATGTTTAGATACTTTGTTAGCTCCAATCATCGCCCAATGTTTATTGCCTTCTAATGCAGCAGTTGCCGCCATAAAATGATAGTTATGAGGATAATAGGATAGAGGATAAACACCTTGAGCATGACACAAGGTAACATATGTACTATCTGCTTTTACAGCATTAATATTAGATACAGTGCCTTTATGATAATCACCTGTTCGTATATAGATGTGTGAAGGCATGTGTACTAAATGACCAGCACCTGGAATTGTTCCGTCATCAAACACTTTTGCAGAAGCATATGCACGTTCTGGAGTACTTGATGCTTCAACTGCATGAATGTAAAAATGATTAGCGCCTGGATGTATTGGATTAGTTTTAATGATATTATCTAAAAGTGAAACAATTTCTGGCGTCCATGGTTTTTCTGTACCATCTTTTTCATTTAAATCCCAAGGGTGTAAATTCATAACAGATTCGGCATACAGCGTAGCGACTTCAGAATCGTTAGGATATGTATTGTGGATGGATTTTAACGCATTAGAATAATTAATATCTAATTGTGAACGATCTTCTGGTGGTGTTGCAGAATAGCGTTCTGCCATTGCATTAATCAAAACCTTTTCTTTTTCTGTAGAATTAGCTGATAGTTTTTTTGCTTCTTGAATAGCATTGTAAGCACGTTCATAGTGATCGTCTTCCATTCCTGCATTGTAATTAGGGCCTAATACATAAGCATAGCCCCAAAATGCCATAGCGCAATTTGGATCTAGTTTTGTGGCATAAAAAAAAGAACGTGCAGCTTCTGCATGATTAAAAGCATATGCTAAAGTTAATCCTTGATTAAAGTATTTTTGTGCCAGCTCACTA
The DNA here is from genome assembly GCF_000797465.1 of Psychroserpens jangbogonensis. Taxonomy (GTDB): domain Bacteria; phylum Bacteroidota; class Bacteroidia; order Flavobacteriales; family Flavobacteriaceae; genus Psychroserpens; species Psychroserpens jangbogonensis. Next base: position 389,369 of record NZ_JSWG01000015.1, read on the forward strand.
GTTGAAGTAATAGGATAATTAAGGAAGCCTAAGTCTTCAAATAAAGGAGCTTTATTCTCTTTTTTGTACCAATCGGCATCAGTAATCCTTGGAGCACATGTGTATTTTGCCAAAGGAGGTGTTTTTACGACAATTTCAGGTTCCGTGTTTTTATCCGATTTACATGAGGCAATACAAAGGCTGAGGCAAAGCAAAAAAAGAAGTTTACTTTTCATATTTGTAGTTTAAAAAATTAGCTGATTCTCCTAAAGATATTGAAAATAGCTAATAGGTCTTTGTTTAAAAACAGGATTTGTGTCTTTGGTATGAAATGAGTTATGGTTGGACACTAAATTACAGGTATGAGGCTTCTTTTTATTATATTTAGAAAATAGAATTATAGAACTATGTCGAACGAACTTACTCTTACAACACCAGCGCTTTTATTTTCAGCCATATCATTAATAATGTTGGCTTACACCAATCGCTTTTTAGCCTATGCAGCTGTGATTAGAAACTTACATGATAAGTATTTAGAGAAAAAGGATGATTCACTCATCGAGCAAATAAAGAATCTAAAGTTGAGACTCAATTTAACACGTTGGATGCAAATTTTCGGAATTACAAGCTTGTTGCTTTGCGTACTAACAATGTTTCTAATTTACATAGATTATTATGTTTTTGGAGTTTGGGTTTTCGGACTAGCGTTAATATTGCTTATTGTGTCATTAGCGTTATTGATAAAAGAAATTCAAATTTCTGCTAAGGCTTTAAGTTTGCATTTAAGTGATATTGAAAGCCATTTGAAAAAGAAGTAAAAATTAAAGCTCTTTTATCAAATCATTAATTCTTAAACGCTTACTATAATCCTCTTCATTTATATCTCTAACAAAACAAAAGACACTTATTTGTTCGTTTTTTACTTTCTCAGAGAGTTCTTCAACAGAAAACGGTCCAAATTCTCTAGACCTTTGTATATAGTAAAACTCATGTCCGTAAATTAAATCAGACACCTTTTGCTTATACTTTTCTTTTAAAAATGATTGTACGTCCTCAATACTATTTAAGCCTTCAGAGTAATTTGTGGTATTAATAAAAAGTGCAAATTCTTTCTTATTTTGATGATTCAAAACCAAAACATCATCATCCTTAAAGTACGCTCTTACTACTATCAGACCATCTTCTGTCTCAATAGAAAAGATATTATTGATGCTTAATGTCCATGAGGTCTTTATTACTGAAGCTTTTCTTGATATTTCAAGAATATGATCTTCCTTAAAGGTGTAAATTGATTTCTTCTTAGAAATCCCATTCACTAAAACCCATTCCTGATTTATAAAATGCGAATCGTGATGACGATCGTAATCAAATGGTTTTAAGTTAGGAATAGTGTTGCGTAAGTAATCTTCCATTAAGTAGGTTTTCTACAAAAATAATAATTATTAGTCCAACGTAATTTTTGAGGATTTATTGAATGGTTTAAAACTTTTCCAAAAAATGTAAGACTTCTTTTTTGTAAGTTCTACTGATCGGTATCGTATTATCTTGAATGGTAATATGTTCATTTGTGAAAGACTTAATAGCAGATATAGCAATAATATATGATCTGTGAATCCTTATAAATAAGGGCTTGGGTAATTTAGCTTCAATAGAAGTAATGGTTTCTCTGGTGATTATGGTTGTGTTTTTTAAATGTATTTTTAGATAATCGCTATAACTTTCAATATAGATAATATCTTCAAAATCTATTTTAATCATTTTACGATCAGAGCGGACAAAAATGAAATCGGAGTTGTCATTTAATGGATTTAGAGGTTGTTCTTTTTCGCCATAAATTTCAAAATAAGTGTGAATAGCTTTTTGAAGTCTTTCGAACGAAATAGGCTTTAGTAAATAATCAACTGCTTTAAGTTCAAAACCTTCAACAGCATAGTCTCTGTATGCTGTAGTGAAAATAACTTTGATATTGCTGTTGATAGACTTCGCGAATGAAATGCCAGATATTTGTGGCATATTAATATCTAAAAACACCAAGTCAATATTTTGATTGCTGACATGATTAAACGCTTCAATGGCATTACTACAACTCGCTACAATGTGTATGTTATTAATTTTAGATAAATGGGTTGCAATGATTTCTCTTGCAATAGCTTCGTCGTCTACTATTAAACAGGAAATTGTATGATTTTTAGTCATGATTAACTGTTTTTAAGTGCAACTGAACAGAAAAAATAGCGCCTTGATTTGTAATGTCTAGATCATACTGATTTACATATAGTAATTCCAATCGCTTTTTTATGTTGTCTAATCCTATGCCTTGTTGCAAATTGTTGTTTTCAGAATTTGAATTCTGTATGCTGAAATCAATCGAATTTGAATTTGCAGTAAGTTGAATATCGATTTTAAGTTCACCGTCAATAATAGTTCCATGTTTAAAGCTGTTTTCGACAAATGGAAGTAACAGCATTGGAGCAATAGTAATCGATTCATCAATAGCATCAATATTGAATTCCACATGTAATGTATCATTAAATCGCATTTTTTCTAAAGCGATATAATCCTTGATATGAGCAATTTCTTCAGAAAGTAAAACAAAAGGTTTTTCAGATTGATACAAGAGGTAGTCTAACAAATTTGACAATTTAAGAATCATATCTGGTGTTTGGTCTGCTTTCTTTAATGCAAAACCATACATGGTATTCAATGTGTTAAATAAGAAATGCGGATGAATTTGCATCTTTAAATAATTGAGTTCCTGTTCTTTTAGTTTAAGCTGTGTGTCTAATATTTTAGTTTCTAATTTATTGGTTATAGTGGCTTGTTTTAAATTTAGTTTTAAGAGTTTAAAAGCGCTCATGATAATCACAATAAGATATACAGCTGTCATTATGAAAATAACATTCTTTGTAAGTGGATTCATAACTGCATATTCAAAATGCGAGATATAAATCAGACTAAAAAAGATAGATACGAACAGTAAATACAACGAAATGATTAAGGTATAACCACTATAAAGTGCAAAACGCCAATATTGTTTCGTAACTAAATAATCTGGTATTAATTTGTACGTGGCTACGTAAGTTGTTGCAATTGTAATTGGCATTAAAAAAAGAGAGAATGTAAGCGTATCTTCGTATGTCGCTTTTTCTACTTCGAAAAAATTAGTATAAAAAAATAAGACACCAACCCAAAAAAGGAGATGTAAAAGGACTTGTCCAATTTTCTTTAATATCAATTGCCGTGTAAACATATATGCAATACAATAATACTATATTTTTTTACTGAAAAAGATGAATTAGAGACGAACGACCAATTTAGTAAGGTTTTTAACCTTGATGCTATATCCAGTTTTAAAATGGTTGTTGGTCGCATTAATAAAAAAGGGGATGATCTTATTTTTAAGTTTGGGTATGTTTAACTAAATTTAAAAACTATGATTACACTTACACTTGCTTTAAAAAGCGTATTTAGCCTTTCAATATTTATGAATATTTTTATGGATGGTGGTCCATTATTTATGTCATTAATATTAATCTGTTTACTTGTATCAATTGCATTTCTTGTCGTTGGATTTTCTTCGGCCAAAATATCTCAAGAGAAAGCAAAGAAGATGCTTAAGCTTGCTGCAGACTCTAGCTTGTTAGGAATAGTGATGGGGTTTCTAGGGTCAGTTCTTGGATTAATTACTGCTTTTGATTCTATAGAAGCAATGGGTAATCCTGATCCAGCTATTTTTGCTGGAGGATTAAAAGTGTCTTTATTAACAGCAACTTTCGGGCTTTTTACATTTGTAGTTTCTCGGATTGGAATCTTAGTTTTGAGATCTGTTTTAAAACCCGAATCAAAAATCGAATAGTTTAAAAATCAATAAATCTTTTTAAAGCGAGACTATTAAAATAGTCTCGCTTTTTTGCATTAGTAATTCATTAACCTATGTTAATTTTTTATAAATTTATAATTATTTAGCATTTAGATGTGACTTAATATAAAAGCGTGTGTCTTAATGGTAACCTTTTATAATCAATCCAATATTTTTGGAACCCTTAGAAAAAATTAATAAGCAAACTGACGAAGAGCTAGTAAGTAACATTGTAAAAAACAATGACACTTTACTTTTCGAGGTTTTGTATGATCGTTTTGCACATTTAGTGTACAATAAATGCTACGGTTTTGCTAAGGATGAAGACGAAGCTAAAGATTTAACCCAAGATGTATTTTTGAAACTATTTGTTAAGCTGGGAAGTTTCAAAGGGAAGTCTAAATTTTCAACATGGTTGTATGCATTTACATATAATCATTGTGTGAATTATGTTACACGAAATACAGCTAAAAAATTTGAAAAGCAATCTGTAGATTATGCAGATATTGAAAATATTTCAGAAGAGCCAAGCGATGAAAGTTTTAATGACATGAGAATAGATAAACTCAAACAAGCATTAGAACTAGTTTCACCTGATGAAAAAATGATACTGTTGCTAAAATACCAAGACAATCTCTCGATAAAAGAGATTGAAAGTGTTTTAGATATTGGAGAAAGCGCTGTTAAGATGAGAATCAAACGTGCTAAGGATAAATTGTTAACTGTATATGATAATAACCTAATGTAATGGAAAATCCTTTCAGAGACATAGATAAGCCACTAAGATCAGTTCCGCCAGAGCTGAAGTCTAAGGTTATGAATGATATTGCTATAGCAAAATTGTTGATGGAGTTAGCAGAATTGTTCTCTTACAATCTTGGTGATGTTATAGAAACAGTAATGAGTAAAAGACATAAATAATAATAGCTATTAATAAATAATCATACAAAATGGATAAAGTAACAGAATACAAAGACATAGCCATGGAATCGCTCTCTACGATGTGGCTAGAAATAACAAAGATTTTTCCAAGCATTGTTGGAGCCTTAGTTGTTTTAATTATTGGTTGGCTTGTAGCAAAAATTGTTGTTAGGTTAATTAAAAAAGCATTGAAACTTGCTAAAGCAAATAAACTAGATGATAAGTTAAATGAGATAGAAATAATTGAAGGTAAGAAACTCAATTTCGATACGATTAAAATAGTATCAACTTTTGTAAAATGGTTAATCTATATCATGTTACTTATTGTAGTTTCTGATATTTTAAACCTAAAAATTATATCTGAACAAATAAGTAACTTTTTAGGATTCATTCCTCAGTTATTTGTAGCACTTATAATTTTTACTTTAGGCTTGTTGTTTGCAAACTTTGTAAAAAATGCATTAAAATCCTTATTTGAGTCTATGGACTTATCAGGAGGAAAAATGATTAGTCAAGTCGTGTTTTTCTTGTTAATCATATTCATTTCTATAACCGCTTTAAATCAAGCAGGAGTAAATACAGATATAATAACGAGCAACCTTACTATGATTCTGGCAGCTTTCTTATTGTCTTTTGCTTTAGCATTTGGACTTGGAGCAAGAGAAGTTGTAGCCGATTTATTAAGAACGTTTTATACGAGAAAGACTTATGAGGTTGGTGCGAAAATAGAGTTTGAAAATAAAATTTATGAAGTAGATTCAATAAGTAATATTTCAGTAGTACTGAAAAATTCAGATGGTAAACTTATTGTACCTATTAAAGAAATAGTGGAGAATCAGATAAAAGTTATAGACTAAATAATTTAGGGTTAAAAGGTTAGTATATAATTATAAGGCTGTAGCGATTTGAAGATGCTTCGCTTCCCTTCTCATTAATTTGGGAAGGGATTTTTATTTACGCTTACTTCGCTTGTTGTAATTTTTATCACCTCTAGTTTTAGGTTTACTATATTTTGCTGCAATTTTAAATTTATACGAACCTCCTAAATTTTCCTTTTTGTTTTTGTCTTTCTTTTCGTGGAATGCTGGTCCTGGTACATCATCGTCTGTATGCTTTGTAGGATTGTTTCGTTCTCTAATTTGCGGACGCTCTTCTTCAATTAACACCTTAGAAACTTCAACGTTTTCTGGGAATTCCAATAATGGAACTTCCATTTCCATATACTCTTGAATCGTTTCAATCGCTTCCTGTTCTTTAGGAGTAGAGAAGGTGAGTGCACGTCCTTGTTGTTCAGCACGTCCAGTTCTACCAATACGATGCATATAGTTCTCTGGAAATTTAGGTGTATCAAAGTTGATAACATGACTTATGTTTTCAATATCTAATCCACGAGCCATAACGTCTGTAGCAATTAAAACTCTATTGTCTCCAGCTCTAAACTGCTCAATACTTCGAAGTCTATAGTTTTGTGTCTTATTAGAATGAATTACGCAAGATTGACCAGGGAAACGTTCTTCTATCTCATCGTATAATAAATCTGCAAGCCTTTTAAATGCTACAAAAACGAGCACTTTATTATAGGTTTCAGAATCTTGTAATAGATGCTCTAACAGGTTTGTCTTTGTATGGAAATTTGCGACATCATAACGTTCTTGATCTATATTATGTAAAGGCGTTCCAGAAACTGCTATTGTTACGCGTTCAGGTTTTGTGAAGAAATCTGTAATCAATTCATCGACATCTTCAGTCATTGTTGCCGAAAACATAATGTTTTGTCTTCGATCTGGTAATATGTCAAAAATATTTAACAACTGATGTCTAAATCCTAGATCTAACATCACATCAACTTCATCAATCACTAATTTTTGTATGCTTTTTAAATGCAATACATGGCTTACAGCGAGATCAAATAAACGTCCAGGAGTTGCCACAATAATGTCTTGTCCTTGAGCGACAGCCTGTTTTTGAGTATTTATGTTTGTGCCTCCATAAACACCTAAAACTCTAACATTGGTATATGCAGCTAATTTTTCAATTTCGTCAACAACTTGAACTACAAGCTCTCTTGTAGGTACTAAAACTAATACTCTTGGATTTTCTTGAGTAGAATATTTTAAATGGCGCAAAATAGGTAACATGTAAGCAAATGTTTTACCAGTACCAGTTTGCGCAATACCAACGACATCATTACCTGAAGCTACAAAATTAAAAGCTTCTGCTTGTATTGGAGTCGGCTTTATAAAGCCTAAGTCGTTTAGAGCATTGTATAAAGGTGTATTTAAATTTAAATCTTCAAATGAGATGGCATCGTTTTCCATGATGCAAAAGTAAGTTTATTTACAAGAATATGGTACTAATAGCCATACTCAATTAAATCTGGAATCATATTTTGTGCCTGAGATTTCCAATTGGTTTCGGGTGATTCCCATTGGGTGTATGAAGTGTAACGTTTAATTTCGATGTCCTGACTTATAGTTTCTGTAGCATCAACTAATGCAAAGTAAGATGAGCCATCAGATTCTTTATAACTAAATGAAAAGGCATAATATGTTTTATTATTTTTTTTAATCTTTCCTAAGGTTTTGATCTCATCAGGAAGCCCATCGTCTTCTCCTATGTAATTATATAAACTAAGTTTAGCAAAGTTTTCAGGATTGATGTATTTTTTAGGAACTTTATTTAGTTGATTTTTTTTATGGAAGGCTTCTATAATCTCAAACCTTGAATATAAACTATCTAAACTGCGTTCAATGTAGTACTTTTCTAAAGGTTGATCATTTGCAATACGTGATGTGGTAGCTAACAATTGAAGCCAGTTGTTGCTGTCGTCATCTATAAATGCTTTTGTAAATACATCACTAATTTTACTCGAGTGTTTTACTTTATTGATAAAATTCAAATAGGAAAACATTAAACTATTATATTCATAATTATAGTCTTCCGGGTTAGAATTGGCTTTAGCATCTTGATACAATTTTAAATCTGAAAGCGCATACTCCAAAATCGTATCATAATTACGTATTACTAATTGTGAATGATTTGGTTGTTCAGAAATTAAAGATGTTGAAATGCCAATAACATCATCTCTGAAATGTTCCTTGTCTCTTAGCTCTAAAATTTTTTGATAATTCACTACAGCAAAATCTAAAGAATCTCTAAAAGGTTTTAGTATCGACCAATTATAATCTTCATCGCTTTTTGGAGGAGAATTAAAAATTAGTTCTTTGTATATTTCAAGTCTGTTGGTGTTTTTTAAATGTGGTATTGTAGTAATTATAGATGACTTTAAGCTATTGTTAGTGGTTTTTTGATGATACAGTTTTATAAGTGCACTTATGGTTGTGCTATCATTTATGTTCGCCAATTCATCTACAATTCTCTTTTTAACAATTTGTGTTTTAAGAGTATCTAAATAAGTGTCAAATAGTGCGTTTTGTAGCTTTGAAACGTCAACTTCATCAAACTCATAATAGTCAAATGCTCCAATAGCGTTTTTATATATTAACGTGTCTGAAGCTTTTAAGTCTTTTAAAATAAGGTCAGTTTTTGATGCATAATAATCAAAAGGCTCTACTTGTTTTGTTGTTTTGTAGGAGCTAAAGATGGAATCTGATAAAGAACTATTCATTTCGTTCTTGCTTAAGTAAGCAGACATACTAAAAACCTTTTTCATATCTAACCATATTTGATGGCGAACAGAAACTTTAGTAGTTTCATTTTTTATATAGAACTCAATACCGTCATTTCCATTTACTTTAATGTTCTTTTGACCTATGATGGTGTCTTTCCATGTCTTTAATGCATCTATGTAAGTGTCGAAAAACTCATCTCTATTAGCTATTTTAAAATAATCCTGTAAATCGGAGAAACTTAATTGATAAACACCTCCAGTGCTTGAATTTCTTCCGTAATAATCTGTAGAGTTTTTTATATAAGTATTACTATAATCTGTTGTGTCAATTTCAAGGCGATAATCTTTAAAATAAGCAACTTCAAAATCGGTATCTTCCGGTTTTAAAGTTATAGTCTCATTAGCTTCATAAGGTTCAAATGCAAAATCTGTAAAAAAAGGATGATCTCTTGAAACCTTTTCAGATGTATTCAGTTTTTGTTTCAGTAGTAAATGGGTACGATTTCCTCTGAAGTAAACTCTACAAATAGAATGATATGTACTATCGAGAAGTAATTCATATTCTCTACCCTCATAACCATCCAAATGAATGATTTTTGCTTCAGATACCAATTCAGATCTTGCAGTTAGTACGGTTTCCATTTCCTCAAAACTATCTGGTAGGTCTTGAACATAATAGCCTAATGGCTGATCGTTATATCTAAACAAAAAAACATCTTCATTGTCAATATCTGTAACCGAATACATGTTTAGTTTATAAGGGTCACCATCCTCATCTAATGGGTTTGCAACTTCTCTAGAAATATCTTTTGGTTCTCCCGGTATTTTGAGTGAAAATGCACCTTTTGTATTCGTATAGGAAATAAGGGGTTTAGCCTCCTTTATTATGGTTTTAGGTTTGGTGATTTTTAAAGAGTTAAAAAATGTATCGATTGTTTTATTTTTAATTTGAGTTTTAGTGTCTTCAACCGATAAATAATACATGATACCATTTTGAAGCGTTATAAAAGAGCGCATTTGTCTTTGGTCATTAACGCTTACTAAAACTTCATATCGCAAACCTTGTTTGTATTTTTTCTTTTTTTTGTTTAGTAATTTTCCATTTATGTTGCTAATTGTATTGTTGATGAATTCATCCATAATGGTTTGATCATCATTCTTGCCATTCACCTTCCTTAAATCAATTGCAAAAAAGGAAAAAAATGTTTTTGCATCTGTATTATAGCTATAAATTGTAAACGAGGGGTATTCATCTTCGTAATTAGGTTTTTGAGGTAATTGCAATGTAAAGCCTAAATCAGTATCTACATGAGTATACCAATCTGAATTAGATGCTTCATTGTCTTTAGTATTTGAAGCTGCTGTAATATTAAGGCTACTTAGAAAAAGTATAATTACTAATACGTAAGTTTTTTTGAGACTATTGTTTAATGAAATATAACGCATAAAATATATGATAAATAATTTAGTTTGAGTAATACAAATTTTATTCTGCTATGTGATAGTTTCTTAATAAATTTGAACGATAAAGAACATCATCTAATTTTGAGGAGAATACAAAAGCACCACATTGATAACGTTGACCAATATAAACAAAAAATATTGTTTTGGAGTCAGCAATATGATGAAGTCATTTGGTTAGATTCAAACAATTATAAACAGAAATATTCTAGTTATGATGCCGTATTGGCGGTTGAAGCCTTTACAAGTATTCAAACAGATTATAACGATGCTTTTGGGCAAGTCAAAGAGTATCAGTCTATTACTAAAGATTGGCTTTTTGGTTATCTATCTTACGATTTAAAAAATGACGTTGAAGAACTGTCTTCTAATAATTTTGACGGATTACATTTTCCTGAATTATGTTTCTTTCAGCCTAAAAAACTATTCTTTTTAAAAGGAAATACTTTAGAAACACACTACTTGAATTTTGTTTCTGATGAAGTAGATGATGATTTAAAGTCAATACTACAAACAGTTGCTATTGAAGACGTTGAAAGCAAACAAAACGGCAATGATATAAAAATAAAACTCAGGACTCATAAAGATGAGTATTTCAATAAAGTCAATGCTGTATTGAATCATATCCATAGAGGTGATATTTATGAAGCGAACTTTTGTCAAGAATTTTATGCTGAACAGACAACGATTAATCCAATAGAAATTTATAATAACCTTAACCGTATTTCTAAACCGCCTTTTGCTAGTTTTATAAAGCTTTATGATAAGTATTTGCTCTCAGCTTCACCAGAACGTTATATAAAGAAAGATGGAAATAAAATCACATCGCAACCTATAAAAGGAACTGCAAAGAGATCTTTAAACAAATTAGAAGACGATAAGCTTAAAAAAGAACTTTCAGAAGACATCAAAGAGCGCAGTGAAAATGTAATGATTGTAGATTTAGTTCGTAACGACTTGTCTAAAACAGCAGCTAAAGGCAGTGTCAAGGTCGAGGAACTTTGTAAAGTGTATTCTTTTGATCAAGTGCATCAAATGATTTCTACTGTAACATCTCAAATTGATGATGCGACACATCCTGTTGATGTAATTAAATCAACATTTCCAATGGGAAGTATGACTGGTGCTCCTAAAATTTCGGCAATGAAAATTATTGAGCAACTAGAAGTGTCAAAACGTGGATTGTACTCTGGAGCTGTCGGTTATTTTACACCAGATAATAATTTTGATTTCAATGTGGTCATTAGAAGTATTTTGTATAATGAGTCAGAAAAGTATGTCTCATATTCAGTTGGAGGTGCAATTACAGCTAAGAGTGATCCACTCAAGGAATACGAAGAATGTTTGCTAAAGGCGAAAGCTATGCGTGAAGTTCTTGAAAGTTAAGTCGAAAAGTTAATAGTTAAACATATACCTTTGGTTAGTGTTAAAACAATTTCAAAAACATATAATTGAAAACCTCCCTTTCTTAAAGGGAAGCAAGATTCTTATTGCTATTTCTGGTGGTTTGGATAGTGTTGTGTTATCACAATTATGTCATGGATTAAAGCTGGATATATCTTTAGCCCATTGTAATTTTAGATTACGTGGAAAGGAAAGCGATGAAGATGAACGTTTTGTGTTAGAGTTAGGAGATCAATTAGGTTTAGAAGCGTTTGTTGAATGTTTTGATACAGAATCTTATGCTGAAACTGAAAAGTTGTCTATTCAAATGGCAGCTCGTGAATTACGATACAATTGGTTTTTTGATTTAGCTGAAAATTTAAACTTTGATTACATTTTAACTGGTCATCATGCCGATGATAATTTAGAAACCTTTCTAATCAATTTAACAAGAGGTACAGGACTTAACGGATTGACAGGTATTCCTGAAATTAATGAAAATATAGTTAGACCATTATTGACATTCTCTAGAGAGCAGTTAGAAATTTATGCTAATGAAAATGATATAAAATGGCGAAAAGATAGTAGTAATGCTTCAGATAAATACCTTCGGAATAAATTGAGACATCAAGTGATTCCTCATCTTAAGGAAGCTAATCCAGATTTATTACAGAATTTTAAAAACACACTTGAACATTTAAATGATACAGCAGATATTGTTGACGAAAGCTTGAATGCAGTTACAAAGCGTGCTATTGAATCTATTGATGAACATCAAATTATCTTTAAAATTTCAGAATTTAAAAAGGTCAATAATCCAAAAGCGTATCTGTTTGAAATGCTAAAAGATTATGGGTTTACCGAATGGAATGATGTCCTTGGTTTGTTAGATGCACAATCTGGAAGACAGGTGTTGTCTAGCTCACACCGCTTGATAAAAGATAGAGAGCACTTAATTCTCACAGATTTATATCATTCGGAACAAGACCAAGAATCATTGCTGATAAAAGAAACCGATAAGAAGTTTAGAACACCTTCAGGAATTTTATTATTCGATGAAGCTGATGCCATTTCAAAACCTTCAAAAACTACAATATTTGTTGACAAAGTCAAACTAGTCTTTCCTCTAGAGCTTCGACGTTGGAAAGATGGAGATTTCTTTCATCCTTCTGGTATGATAGGGAAGAAGAAACTTAGTAAATACTTTAAAGACGAGAAATTGTCTATAGTAGATAAAGAAAATGTGTGGTTAATTACTTCAGATGATAAGATAGTTTGGGTAATAGGAAGGCGAGCTGATAACCATTTTAAAGTTAGCGAAAACACAAAACATATATTAAAAATTACATTTCAATAAAGATTCAAATGCAAAAATTACAAGGACAAATAGTTGATATCAAAAACAGACGCATATTCAAAGGTGAAATCACTATTGTAGATGGTAAAATTAAATCAATCGAGGAAAAAGATCATAATGTAAATCATTATATACTTCCTGGCTTTGTTGATGCACACATTCATATTGAGAGCTCAATGCTGGTGCCAAGCGAGTTTGCTAGAATAGCTGTAAATCACGGAACGGTTTCTACCGTTTCAGATCCTCATGAAATTGCAAATGTACTTGGAGTTGATGGTGTGCATTTTATGATTGAAAACGGAAAACATACACCTTTTAAGTTCAATTTTGGAGCGCCTTCTTGCGTGCCTGCGACAAGTTTTGAGTCGGCAGGAGCTATTATAGATTCTGAAGATATTAAAACTTTAATGTCAAATCCTGATATCAAATATATGGCTGAGATGATGAATTATCCTGGTGTTCTATTTGATGATGAAGAAGTACTTAAAAAAATTGCTTGGGCTAAACATTATGGTAAGCCTATTGATGGTCATGCACCTGGAGTTGTTGGAGATGATATTACCAAATATATAAATGCTGGAATTTCAACAGATCATGAGTGTTTTACTTATGCGGAAGGTTTAGAGAAATTGCAAAAAGGGATGAAAATCTTAATAAGGGAAGGAAGTGCTGCTAAGAATTTTGAAGCATTAATTGACTTATTACCTGAGCATTATGAAAACATGATGTTTTGTAGCGACGATAAGCATCCAGATGATTTATTACTAGGACATATTAATCAGCTTTGTGCTAGAGCAGTGGCAAAGGAAATAGATGTGTTTAAAGTGCTTCAGGCAGCTTGTGTCAATCCTGTGAAACATTATAATTTAGATGTAGGTTTATTAAATGTTGGTGATGATGCAGATTGTATTGTTGTTGAAGATTTGAAAAATTTTATAACGCTTCAAACTTATATTAATGGTGAATTGGTGTACGATAATGGAGAATCAAAAATTAAATATGTCGAATTTGAAAACTTGAATAATTTCAACACAGATAAAAAGCAAGTTTCCGATTTTAGATTTGATTCTAATGCAAAACAAATTAGAGTCATTGAGTGTTTAGATGGTGAGTTAGTAACTAATGAAGTTATTGAAAGCGCAACAATTCAAAATGGAAATTTGGTGTCTAACACAGAAACAGATGTCTTAAAAATGGTAGTTGTCAATCGGTATCAAAATGATACGCCAGCCATTGCATTTATAAAAAACTTCGGATTAAAAGAAGGAGCCATTGCGAGCTCTGTTGGTCATGACTCACATAATATTATAGCAGTTGGAGTTTCAGATGAAGCCATTTGTAAAGCTGTGAATCTCTTAATTGAAAATGAAGGTGGTATCTGCGCTATAAGTAACAATGAAGAAAAAGTAGTCGCGCTTCCTATTGCTGGAATAATGAGTGATCAGAATGCAGAAACCATTGGCAAGCAGTATTCAGAATTGGATAAGATGGCAAAAGCTTTAGGGAGCAAACTTCATGCACCATATATGAGTTTATCGTTTATGGCTTTACTTGTTATTCCTTCATTAAAATTGAGTGATAAAGGATTGTTTAATGGGACTGATTTTAAATTTACTTCGTTAGAGATTTAATTATTAAAAAAGAATCATTCAATATAATTTATTAATTGTTATTGACTTCTCAATAATAGCTTCATATTAATATATATTTCATATATTTGATTAGAGTGTGGTTAAAAATCGTCAGTTGTATGACAAGGTTTTTACAGCATTCTTATTTTTTGTTCAAATATTAATAAAATTAATCTATTAAGCTGATGATGAATGTTAGTGATACACTTTCCGAAGTAAAAAATTATATAGACGGTAAATTTGAAAGAAATGGCCAAAATTCAATGGATGTATTGAGTCCTATTGATGGTTCAAAAATTTCTTCAATACCTATGTCTACAACACAAGATGTTGATGATGCTGTGCAAGCCGCAAATAGAGCATTTCCACAATGGTCAGGAATGACCTTTAAAGAACGAGTTCAAATATTTTTTAGATATAGAAATCTATTAGAACAAAACATAGATGAGCTCACAAAATTAGTGCAGCTTGAAAATGGTAAAACTTATGGTGAAGCAAAAGCAGAAGTTGAAAAAAGTATGGAACTCTGCGAGTTTGCTGTGTCTATGCCGCAAATAGTGGTAAATGAAGTACAGGAAGTTAGTAAAGGTGTCGAATGTCGAATTGAGCGCAAGCCTCTTGGAGTTGTAGCTTCGATTACGCCATTTAATTTTCCGAATATGGTACCACATTGGACATTACCAAATGCTTTAGTATTAGGAAATACAATGGTAATGAAGCCTTCTGAGTTAGTGCCATTAAGCACAGTTCGTATGGCAGAGTTGTTAAAGGAAGCGGGTCTTCCTGATGGCGTATTTAATATTGTTAATGGAGGTAAAGAGGTAGTTGAAGCCATTTGTGATCATCCAAAAATTGAAGCCGTATCATTTGTAGGTTCGACTAAAGTTGCAAAGATTGTTTATAAAAGAGCAACATCTACTTTAAAACGATGTGTAGCACTTGGAGGTGCAAAGAATCACTTATTAGTGTTGCCTGATGCAAATCCTGAAATGACAGCTTCTAATGTGATAGCGTCTATGTCTGGTTGTGCTGGTCAGCGTTGTATGGCAGCTTCTGTTATGGTTGGAGTTGATAATGTTCAGCATATTATTGATCGTATGGTTGAAGATGCAAAAACAATTGTTCCTGGAGATAATTTAGGTTCTGTAATTACTGCGGAAGCTAAAGAACGTATAGAAGCTTATATAGCTGAAGCTGAAAAAAATGGCGCAAAAATTTTATTAGATGGTCGTAATACAACTGTCTCTGGAAAAGAAGGCGGTTATTATGTAGGACCAACAATTATAGATCATGTAACTACAGATATGTCTGTGGCAAGAGAAGAGATATTCGGACCAGTGATTTCGATAATAAGAGCTAAAGATTTAGATGAAGCTATCGAAATAGAAAATGGTTCTAACTATGGAAATGCTGCTGCAGTATTTACACAAAGTGGAGGTTTAGCCAAACAAGTTATGGAGCGTGCTAGCGCAGGAATGATTGGTGTTAATATTGGAGTTCCAGTTCCTCGGGAGCCTTTTTCTTTTGGCGGATGGAACGAATCAAAATTTGGTGTAGGTGATATTACTGGACGCAGTTCTATTGAGTTCTGGACACAGAATAAAAAAACCACAACAAAGTGGAATCCTGAAGCACAAACAAACTGGATGAGTTAATCTATTTGTTCATGTAAAAACAATTAAATAATTATTAATCAACTATTTAGAGTTAATGAGTGATAAGCAAATTATAAAAGATAATTTAGACTATACTTTATTTTCTTGGTCAAAACAAGGTGGCCTAAATCCTATAAATGCATCGCATGCAAAAGGACGCTATTTCTACGACAGAGACGGAAAAAAATATCTAGATTTTTCTTCGCAATTAATGAATGTGAATATTGGTCATGGTAATCAACGTATTACTGAAGCTGTTACAAAACAAATGCAACAATATAGTTATTTGTACCCTGGAACAGCTTCAAAAGTACGAGGCGAACTCGGTAAAAAATTAGCAGAAATAACACCAGGAAATTTAACAAAGTCATTGTTTACACTTGGCGGAGCAGAAGCAATTGAAAATGCAATTAAGCTGGCTAGAATTTATACTGGTCGACATAAAATTATAACACACTATAGAGCATATCATGGTGCAACTAATGGCGCAATAACTGCAAGTGGTGGAGATCCAAGGCGATTTCCTGTAGATAGTAATGCGATGCCAAATATAGTGCATGTAGAAAACCCTTATGCATACCGTTGTCCTTGGAATTCTAATTCAATTGAACAATGTGGAGAACTAGCTTTTGCACATTTAGAACGTGTGGTTAAGTTTCAAAATCCAGATAGCGTGGCCGCTATTTTATTTGAAGGCGAATCTGGCTCTTCAGGTTGTATTAAATATCCTCCAATGTATTTAAAGCGTGTTCGAGAATTATGTGACAAATATGGAATTTTGATGATTGACGATGAGGTAATGAGCGGTTTTGGACGAACAGGAAAAATGTTTGGGATTGATCATCACGATGTGACTCCAGATATTATGTGTTTAGCAAAAGGATTGACTTCAGGTTATTTGCCATTAGGAGCAATGATGGTTACAGATGCGATTGCTAACCATTTTAATGATATTCCTATGACTTTAGGTTTAACATATTCAGCACATGCAACTTGTTGTGCTGCAGCATTAGAAAATATTAAAATTATTGAAGAAGAAAATCTAGTAGAACGAGCAGCAGAAATGGGATTGTATATTGAAGCTGAAGTTGAAAAATTAAAAGCAAAGCATCCTTCTATTGGAGATTTTAGAAATACAGGATTGCTTGGTTGTATAGAGTTAGTTAAGAATAGGGAAACAAAAGAACCTACAGTGCCATGGAATGCAAAACCGTCTGAAATGGAAGCTACAACAAGAATGGCAGCCAAAATTAGAGAATTAGGTATGTTCACTTTTGTGCGATGGAATTGGATTTTTATTGCACCTCCTTTAAACGTTACTAAAGAAGAAGTAGACGAAGGTTTAAGAATCGTCTCACAAGCTATTTCTATTGCTGACGAATACTGTAATTAATATATGAACAAAGACATTGTAGAATTACAAGAAGATGTTTCCGCCTCATCACTTTATAGTGATGATTTAGCACCTGTGCCTTCAAGTCAACGGACTTGGAGTAAATGGCATTTAGCTGCTATTTGGGTAGGAATGGCAGTTTGTATTCCTACCTATCTTTTGGCTTCTTATATGATTAAGTCTGGCTTAAATTGGTATGAAGCGCTTATTATAATTGGTGTTGCTAATTTAATAATCACCATTCCTATGGTGCTTAATGGTCATGCTGGAGTTAAGTACGGTGTCCCATTTCCTGTTATTGGACGATCTTCATTTGGGATTAAAGGTGTCCAAATTCCTTCTGTAATCAGAGGATTAGTTGCCTGTGGCTGGTTTGGTGTTAATACGTGGCTAGGAGGAATGGCAATTTATTCAATTTTTATTGCTATTTCTGGAAATGATCCATCAGTTGGTCTTTCGATTGGACAATTTATCTGTTTTGGCATTTTCTGGTTCATAAATATGTTTTTTATTTGGAAAGGAACAGAAAGTATTAAATGGCTTGAAGAATATTCTGCACCAATATTGATTCTCATGGGATTGATTTTAATTGGTTGGGGATATACTAATGCTGGAGGATTTGGAATTGTATTAGAACAAGGAAAACAATTAGAAATTCCCGTTGCTGAAGTTTACCATGAAAATTATAATAATAATTTTATTCATATCAATCCTATCAAGGATAAACAAGGGGTTTCTAAAGCTAGTGAATATCAACTAATATTAAATGGAAGTGAATTAGGGTGGAATACCTTGTCTGAAAAAGATGTTTCCATCGGCGAAATAAATGAGAATGATGCTTATCAGATTCAATTAAGGAATGCCAAATCAACATCTTCAATCGCAGACGTTACTGCTAGAGCAGGAAAAAGTTCATTTGGCGATAAAATTTGGAAGTATTTAATCTGGCTAACTGCTATGCTTGGGTTTTGGGCTACAATGTCATTAAGCATTGCTGATATAACGCGATACTCATCATCTCAAAAAGCACAAGTACAAGGTCAATTTATTGGATTGCCAGGTACTATGATGCTCTATTCTTTTGTTGGCATATTTGTAACCTGCGCAGCAATTATAAATTTTGACGATATACTTATTGCTAATGATGCGCCTTGGGATCCAATAGCATTAATAGCAAAATTTGATAGTGTTTGGGTAGTGGTTATTGCTCAAATCTTTATGATAATAGCGACTTTAAGTACAAACATTGCTGCTAACGTTATTGCTCCAGCAAATGCGTTTTCAAATTTATCTCCTAAAAGGATAAGTTTTAGAGGAGGTGGAATCATTACAGGAATTATAGGTATTCTTATATTTCCTTGGCTATTGTTAGATGAAATACAAGGTTTGCTTATAGATGTTAGTGCGGTTTTAGGGCCAGTATTAGCAATTTTAGTTTGTGACTATTATCTAATTAGAAAGAAACAGATTCAAATCGCGGATCTGTATAAGGAAAATGGAATTTATTCTTTTGGAGGAAGCGGTGTAAATAAAGCTGCCATTATTGCATTGTTGATAGGTGCTTTTATCGCTATTGGAGGAAAATGGATTCCGGCTATGAGTTGGCTTTATGCGATTTCATGGTTTTCAGGATTCATTATTTCGTTTGTATTGTATTATTTACTAATGAAAAAAAACTAACTGACATGAATACAAAATACATTATACTATTTGTTTATTTTTCAATCCTTTTTTTAATTGGATACTTCGCCTCTAAAAAAATTAAGAGTACGAAAGATTATTATGTAGGAGGAAAACAACTAAATTTTTGGGTTGTTGCCTTTTCCGCAAGAGCCACAGGAGAATCTGCTTGGCTGCTGCTTGGACTTACTGGTTTAGGAGCCATGGTAGGTGTTTCGGCATTTTGGGTGGTTTTAGGTGAAGTTATTGGAGTTACAGTCGCGTGGTTTTTTATGGCTGAAAAATTTAAAAAGCTTACAGATAAATACAATTCAATAACCATCCCAGACTATCTAGTAAGTAGATTTAAATCTAAAACGAATACATTACGAATAGTCGCAGCAACTGCTTTGTCACTGTTTGTAGTGATATATGTTAGCGCACAAATTGATGCTACAGGTTCTGCTTTTGAATCGTTTCTTGGATGGAATTATTTTACAGGAGCCATTGTTGGTTTTTTTATAGTCTTAACTTATATTTTTTCTGGAGGATTTGTAGCTGTTGCTTGGTCAGATTTATTTCAAGGTTTAATTATGCTTATAGGCTTAGTTGCATTACCAATTGTAGCTTATTATGCCATTTCTCCTGAAGTATCTATATCCCAAGAACTCGTAAAACTAGACCCTTCATTTTTAAATATTTGGGGAGAAGGAGGTTTTAATACATTAAACGTATTTACAATTTTAGGGTTTATGTGTATCGGATTAGGCTTTATGGGATCGCCTCAATTATTTGTAAGGTTCATGTCTATTAAAAGTACAAATGAAATAAAAAAAGGACGCTGGGTAGCTATTGTGTTTACAATACTTACAGATGTATGTGCTGTTCTTGTCGGAATTTTTGGAAGATATCTTTTGACATCCATTGATGCAAACCCTGAAACGATATTAGGAAATGGAGCGCAAAACGTTTTGCCTCTTTTGGTTGAAGAAATTATGCCACTGACTTTAATAGGAATATATATAGCAGCTGTCTTATCGGCAATCATGTCAACAATAGATTCGCTTTTAGTTGTGGCTTCTAGTGCGATATCTAGAGACTTTTATCAACAAATTTATAAGCCTAATAAATCTGAAAAAGAGCTCGCTAAAATCTCTAAAATAATTACGCTTTCATTGGCGATTTTTGCATTGCTAGTTGCTATGATCGTTGCAGTTACGTCGCCAAATCGAACAATCTTTTGGTTTGTTATTTTTGGTTGGTCTGGAATAGCAGCGACATTTTGTCCAACAATTATTCTGTCACTATTTTGGGGTAAATTCAACGAAAAAGGAGCGATTGCTTCTATGATTACAGGGTTTTTGTCTGTTCCTCTTTTTAAGTTCGGATTTGCTTCTTTGGATTCTATCGGAATCTATTTTGAGAAACTTGGAGAATTAGGACCATCATTTGTTTTGGCTATAATAGTTGGAGTGATAGTGAGTAAACTTTCATCTAAGAGTTTGACGATAAGTGAGCTAAACATTGAGGATGCTGATTAAAAACATGTAAATTTAAAAAATCGATTAATTAATAATTCAATACTAAAAATGTCAATTTTAATAAAAAACGGTCAAGTTGTTACTGCGTCAGAAACTTATATAGCTGATGTATATACTGAAGGCGAGAAAATAGTTGCTATTGGAAAAGACTTGAATTACCAAGCAGATAAAGTAATTGATGCTACTGGGAAATTAGTATTTCCAGGTGGAATAGATCCTCACGTGCATTTAGATATGCCTTTTATGGGTACGTATTCTAGTGATGACTATGAAACGGGTACTCGAGCAGCTTTACATGGAGGTACAACAATGGTGATTGACTTTATATTACAAACTCAAGGAGACACATTACATAGCGCATTAAAAACATGGCAAGACAAATCACAAAAGGCGATTGGTGATTATTCATATCATATGGCTGTAACCGATTTTAATGATAATGTGGCAAAAGAAGTCGTTCAGATGATTGAAGAGGAAGGGATTTCATCTTTTAAAACATTTATGGCTTATAAAGGTGCTTTAATGATTGATGATGGACAAATGGTTCAACTCATGAAAGTAGTTAAGAAAGCTGGTGGCTTAGTTACTGTTCATGCAACTAATGGAGATGTAATTGATTCACTAATTGCAAAAAACAGAGCATTAGGAAACACATCACCTTTATATCATTATTTATCACAACCGGAAGTTACTGAATCTGAAGCTTCAGCTCGTTTTGCAGATATGCTGCATTATACAGATTGTCCTGGCTATATTGTTCATATGACTTGCGAAGGTGCTTTAAATGCAGTACGAAAAGCAACACAGCGCAATCAGAAAATCTTTGTAGAAACCTGCACACAATATTTAGTGTTGGATGCATCACTTTATGAGAATGATTTTGAAGGCGCAAAATGGGTAATGAGTCCACCATTAAGAGAAAAGAAAGATCAAGTAGCACTTTGGTCTGGAATTAATCAAGGGCTTGTTCAAGTCGTTGGTACCGATCATTGTCCGTTTATGTGGGAACAAAAGAAAATGGGAAAAGATGATTTTTCTAAAATCCCAAATGGTCATCCAGCAGTCGAACATCGTATGGAGTTGTTATTTTCAGAAGGTGTCAATAAAGGAAAGATTTCATTAACTAAATATGTTGAAGTAAGTTCTACTAATGCTGCAAAAATCTTCGGAATGTATCCTAGAAAAGGAACAATCGCAATAGGAAGCGATGCAGATATCGTGATATTCGATCCTAAAAAAGAACATACCATTTCTGTAGAAACACATCATATGAATTGTGATTACTCAGGATATGAAGGTCATCAACTTACAGGGAAAACAGAAACTGTAATTTTAAGAGGGAAAGTCGCCATAGAAAATGAAGACTGTCTTTTAAAAGCAGGACATGGAGAATTTATTAAAAGAGGAAAAACCTCTAAAACAGTTATATAAACGATTACATATCAATAAATAAACAGATAAGATCATGGCAAGAAAAGTAAAATCAGGATTGATACAAATGAGTCTTCCAATGACAGAAGGAGAAGGGACGATTCAAGAAATTATGGATGCTATGTACGATAAACATATTCCGTATATAGAAGAAGCAGGACGACAAGGAGTTCAGATATTGTGTTTGCAAGAAATATTCAATACACCATATTTCTGTCCAGGACAAGATAAAAAATGGTACGAGTCTGCCGAATCTGTGCCAGGTCCAACTACTGAAAAAATGCAAGTACTTGCTAAGAAACATAATATGGTGATCATTGTTCCAATTTATGAAAAGGAGTCACCTGGAGTATTGTACAATACAGCTGCAGTAATTGATGCAGATGGTACCTATTTAGGGAAGTATAGAAAAAATCATATTCCACATACAACTGGATTCTGGGAGAAATTCTTCTTTAAACCAGGAAACATGGGTTATCCAGTGTTTCAAACAAAATATGCCAAAGTAGGCGTTTACATTTGTTATGATAGACATTTTCCAGATGGAGCACGAGCTTTAGGTTTAAATGGAGCTGAAATTGTTTATAATCCTTCAGCTACAGTTGCTGGATTGAGTGAATACTTATGGAAATTAGAGCAGCCTGCTCACGCAGCAGCTAATGGGTATTTTATGGGTTGTATTAATCGTGTTGGTGAAGAGAAGCCATGGAACTTAGGTAAGTTCTACGGACAATCTTATTTTGTTGATCCACGTGGACAAATTTTTTCTGAAGCGTCTCGAGATGATGATGAATTATTAGTAGCTGAATTTGATTTAGATTTAATTGAAGAAGTACGTTCTACTTGGCAGTTTTATAGAGATAGAAGACCAGAAACTTACGGAAGATTAACAGATCTGTAAATACTTGATTAAATAAAATTATTACTCTGAATTCATAATTATTACACATGGCAGAATATAAAAGACCTAAAACGAAAGCTGAATTCGATAAGAATTTCAAGCAGAAAAAACCATTAATGAATGATACTGAGGCTTTTTACGAAGCTTCACGATGTTTGTTTTGTTATGATGCACCCTGTATTCAAGCATGTCCAACGAGTATTGATATCCCCTTGTTTATTAAGCAGATTCATACTGATAATATAACAGGAGCATCCAAAACAATTTTTGATTCTAACTGGCTCGGAAATGCCTGTGGTGTTGTTTGTCCAACTGGTGTGTTGTGTGAAGGTGCTTGTGTGTATAATCATCAAGATGTGCCTCCAATTCAAATTGGTAGACTTCAAAACTATGCAACTAATAAAACGATTGAAGCTGAAAAAGTAATTTTTAAAGTTGGTAAGCCTAACGGAAAAAAGATTGCAATTATTGGAGCAGGTCCAGCAGGAATTGCTTGTGCTTGTGAAGCACGAACTCTGGGTTATGATGTGGATATATATGAAGCAAAAGATAAGCCGTCAGGATTAACGGTTTACGGTATTGCACCATATAAAATTACAAACGAAGAGGTGTTGAAAGAAGTTGAATACCTTCAAAAGCAACTTAGTTTCAATATTAAATATAACAATGCTATTAATTCAAAAAAGGAATTAGCTATTCTAGAAAAGGATTACGATGCCATATTTGTAGGAGTTGGTCTTGGAGCAACTAGACATTTAGGAATGGATGGTGAAGATAAAGAAGGTGTTGTTGGTGCTGTTGAATTTATAGAAGAACTTCGCATGAAGCAACACGAAATTAAAATTCCAGCTAAAGTTGTCGTTCTCGGTGGAGGAAATACTGCCATGGATGCAGCTTCCGAAGCAGCAAGAATGGGAGCCCGAAAAACAGTTTTAGCTTATAGAAACTCTAAACAGAAAATGGGAGCTTATGGATTTGAATATGATTTGGCTATCAGTGCTGGAGTCGATAGTTTATTCAATGTAACTCCAATAGCTATTACAGGAAATGGTAAAGTAGAAGGTGTGAAATTTGCTAAAACCGAAATGGTAGATGGTAAATTAAAAACTAATATGAATAATACATTTGTAGTGAGATGTGATATGGTGA
The DNA here is from genome assembly GCF_000797465.1 of Psychroserpens jangbogonensis. Lineage (GTDB taxonomy): Bacteria > Bacteroidota > Bacteroidia > Flavobacteriales > Flavobacteriaceae > Psychroserpens > Psychroserpens jangbogonensis. Next base: position 413,320 of record NZ_JSWG01000015.1, read on the forward strand.
TAAAAGCAACAGGTCAAGCTAAGCAAGGTCATTTGTATGACATGATTGATGACTTAGATATAGATAATAAAACAAGAATTAAAATTAATGACGAATTTCAAACATCCAATCCAAAGTATTTTGCTGGAGGTGATGCTGTAAATGGAGGAGCAGAAGTTGTAAATGCAGCTTACGATGGCAAAATGGCAGCACAAGGAATTCATAATTGGTTAACTAAATAAGAATAGAAGCATGATAGATTTATCAATAAATTTCGGAGGAATAAAAGCGCCAAACCCTTTTTGGTTGGCATCAGCACCACCAACAAATTCAGGCTATCAAATAATGAAGGCTTTTGAAGCTGGATGGGGAGGAGCAGTTTGGAAAACGCTTGGAGTTCCTGTTGTTAATGTGTCGAGTCGTTATGGTTCAGTAGATTATAGAAATACCAAAATGATGGGTTTCAATAACATTGAGCTAATTACAGACAGACCTTTGGCTGATAACCTTCGTGAAATTGAAGAAGTGAAAAAATATTTTCCTGATCATGCTGTTATTGCTTCACTTATGGTGGAAAGCAGATCAGAATGGGAGCAGATTATAAAAGATGTTCAAAATGCAGGAGCCGATGGTATAGAACTTAATTTCGGTTGTCCACACGGCATGTGTGAACGTGGAATGGGTTCCGCAGTAGGACAAGAGCCAGAAGTTTTAAAAACGATTGTAGAATGGGTTAAGGAAGCTGCGAATATTCCGGTAATTACTAAGTTATCACCTAATATCTCACATATTACCGACCCTGGATTAGCAGCTGTTCAAGGTGGAACAGATTCTATTTCCTTGATTAATACAATTAAAAGTATCGTTGGAATTGATTTAGAGTCTTATGCGCCTTATCCAATTGTAGATGGTAAAGGAAGTAATGGTGGTTATTGTGGGCCAGCAGTTAAGCCTATTGCTATGCACATGCTTAAAGATTTAGCTCAGCATCCAGAGATTGGAAAAGTGCCTTTATCAGGTATTGGTGGTATTGAAACTTGGCGTGATGTTGTTGAGTTTATATTACTAGGTGCTACTTCTGTTCAAGTGTGTACAGCAGTAATGCATTATGGCTTTGGAATAGTGCGTGAAATGGAAGCTGGTTTACGTCAGTTTATGGAAGAGAAGAATTATAACACTATTTATGATTTTGCAGGTAAAGCTTTGCCAAACGTAACTGATTGGAAACACTTAAATTTAAAACATAAAGTAGTAGCCGAAATAAATCCAGATAAGTGCATAGGGTGTGACCTTTGTTACATTTCTTGTGATGATGGTGCGCATCAAGCTATTGCTTTACCAATTGATACTACAAATAGAATTCCGAGTATAATCGAAGAAAACTGTGTTGGTTGTAATTTATGCTCATTAGTTTGTCCTGTTGAAGACTGTATTACAATGGTTAAGAGAGATGACGGAACCGAAAGTTTAACATGGCATGAACGCACATTAAACGATGATATCCCGGTGACTTTTGATGATGACAGAGCAGGAGGTAAAGGACATTTTGTTCCAACACCAGCTGATGCATTGAAGCATAAGAAGTAATGCCAATTATTAAATCAACCTACAAGCCATTATTTCAATTTAAAAATGGCTTTATAGCTACTGTGTATTCAGGGTTAGTCCGTAAAGTGGAAGGATTAGAGCAACAACGAGAACGTATAGAAACTCGTGATTCTGATTTTTTAGATTTAGATTGGAGTTATGCTCAAAAGAAATCTGACGCAGTAATCATATTACTTCACGGATTAGAAGGCAATGCACAACGACCTTATGTCACAGGAACAGCAAGACTATTCAACCAGAATGGAATTGATGCTGTAGGTGTGAATTTTAGAGGTTGTAGCGGAGAAGATAATCGGTTATATAATAGTTATCATTCAGGTGCAACAGATGATTTAGATGATGTTGTAAACCACTGTATTAAGGAGAAATGCTATTCAAATATATATATCAAAGGAATTAGTTTAGGCGGAAATATTACACTAAAATATTTAGGTGAAAAACGAGAAATCCCAGATCAAGTAAAGTCAGCAATTGCGATTTCTGTGCCAGTGCATCTCAATGGTTCTGCTATAGAATTACATAAACCAAATAATAAAGCATTTGCTATTCGATTTAAAAAACATTTGGTTGATAAACTTAAGTTAAAAATTTTGCAATTCCCTGACAGAATTAGTGTTAAAGAGATTAATTCAATAAAAACTTTAAGAGATTTTGATGAGGCGTATACATCAGTAGCGCACGGTTTTAAGGACGCCTTAGATTATTATGAAAAGTCAAGTAGCTTACAATTCTTAAAAAACATAACAGTGCCAACCTTATTAATAAACGCATTAAATGATTCGTTTTTATCTCCAGAATGTTTTCCTATAAAAGAAGCAAAGTATAATGATCAATTGTATTTAGAAATGCCAAATTATGGAGGGCATGTTGGGTTCATTCAAAAAGGTAAAGTTTATTATAATGAAAAGCGTGCATTGGAGTTTGTAAATGATCATTAATGTAATAGTTTTGAAGTCTTCAAAAAAAGGAAAAATGAAACAAAATATATTATCAATAACATGCTTATTGTTTGCGATTTTCGTGCAATCACAAGTTCAAATAGGAAATGATATTGAAGGCGAGGCTACTTTTGATATGATGGGTTGGGACACTGCTATTTCAGGAGATGGACAAACCGTTGTTGTTGGAGCGCCAGGAAGTTCGGTTGGAGCTTATGGAGCTGGTCAAGTGAAGGTATTACAATATAATGGCACTGATTGGATACAATTAGGAAATGATCTTCTAGGAATTCTAGATGAGGATAATTTTGGAAGAGCAGTAGATATCACAAACGATGGAAATACAATTATAGTAGGAGCGCAGTATAGTAATGCTAATGGCTTTAATTCTGGAAGCGCACAAATATTTGAATTTAATGGGACAGATTGGATTCAAAAAGGAAGTACTCTTGCTGGAGTAAATAATGATGATGAGTTTGGAACAACTGTGTCTATTGCAAATGATGCTAATAGAATAGCAGTTGGAGCGCCTTACACAAATACTAGTAATTTTGATAATGGTGTATTGAGAATATATGATTACGATGGAAGCCAATGGAATCTAGTTTTTGAGCATTTTGGAGATAATGAGAGCGACGTATTCGGGATGTCTTTAGATATGTCTGGAGATGGAAATCATGTAATTTGTGGAGCTTGGATAAACGTTGACGGAACTACACAAGAGGGTTATGCAAAAGTGTTTCATTTTGATGCCTCAATGTGGTCTCAAGTTGGATCTACAATTTACGGAGAAACACCTAGTATATTCACTGGAGCATCATCTTCAGTTTCTGATGATGGTAGTATCGTTGCTGTCGGAAGTTGGGGAAATGATGAAAACGGAACTAATTCGGGTGAAGTTGAAGTATTTGAACTAATAAGTAATAATTGGCAGCAATTAGGAGACGACATTCAGGGTGAGTCTGGTTTTGAACGCTTTGGTTGGGCAATTGATTTATCTGATTCTGGAGATATATTGGCAGTTGGAGCGCCTCAGGAAAATAATACACGATTTTACAGGTATGAAAGTGGTAGTTGGAATATGTTTGGAAATGCTATTTCTGGAGCAGAAGTTAATGACGACTTTGGTTACAGTGTAGATTTGTCTTCAGACGGAACTAAAGTTGCTATTGGAGACCCAAACAATAATATTAATGGAAGTGATTCAGGATTTGTCCAAGTGTATGATATTACTGATGTGCTTTCAGTAGAAGATTTTGAAAGTCAATTGTTTTCAGTATTCCCTAATCCTACAACTTCTAAATTAACCATTCAATGTAAAGTTGAAATTAACAAAATAAGCATTGTCGATATCAACGGAAGACTCTTAAATACGATTGACGTTAGTATTGAAGGTCAAGATATTTCTATAGACGTCGAAAACTTATCTAACGGAATTTATTTTCTGAAAATACAAGCAGACAATAAAGAGGAGACCATCAGATTTCTAAAAAACTAAGAACTAGAAGTTATCAAATCGGAAGGAAACCCTTCAACTACAATATCCCAAACTTCGGGTAATACAAAGTAGACAAATAGTGTCACGATGATAATCGAGATGACATTCATTACAATCCCTTTGCTTACCATATCTGGTATTCGTAAATAACCAGATCCAAATACAACTGCATTAGGAGGTGTTGCTACAGGAAGCATAAATGCACATGATGCTGAAACTGCTGCTCCAACCATTAATATAAATGGATGAATATCTACTGTTAATGCCATTGGAGCTAAAACGGGTAACAGCATGGCTGTCGTAGCTAGGTTAGATGTTATTTCAGTTAGAAAGTTAACGGCAGCCACAAGTAATAGAATTAAAAGAATTGTAGAAACACCTTGGAGTGTCGTCATTTGATTTCCTATCCAAGCTGCTAATCCGCTAGTTTCAAAACCTTTTGCTAAAGCCATTCCGCCACCAAATAACAAAATAATTCCCCAAGGTAATTTAACAGCTTCTTCCCAATTAATAAGTCTTTCCTTTTTGTTTTTAGCAGGAATTAAAAACAAGAGTATCGCAAAAAACACAGCAATTATAGTGTCGTCAAGAGCTGGAAAAACACCTTGTAATAGGAAGGAGCGTGTAATCCAGCAAAACGCTGTAACGGCAAAAATAATAGCAACGAGTTTTTCTTCGTAACTAATGGTTCCTAAGGTTTTTAAAAGTCGTTTAATCTCTTGTTTGCCTCCTGGAAATTCGGTTTGTTTAAATGTAAATGCATAGCGTGTGAGGTAGTTCCAGCAAATAAAAAGTAAAAGTATTGAAATAGGAAAACCAAACATAAACCATTGTGAAAATGTAATTTCATAACCGTAGGTATCAGATACTACGCCAGCAAGCACTAGATTTGGAGGTGTTCCGATTAAAGTTCCAATGCCACCAATTGACGCACTATACGCAATAGCAAGCATTAATGCTTTTCCGAAAACCTGGTTTTCATTTTCTATAGTATCAGGATTGTCTTTAAGTTGTTTGATAATAGCTATTCCTATAGGCAGCATCATAACAGAAGTTGCAGTGTTCGAGATCCACATCGATAAAAATGCAGTGGCAATCATGAATCCTAAAATGATTTTTCGAACGTCACTTCCTATTATATTAATAATATTAAGTGCAATACGTTTATGTAGATTCCATTTTTCAATCGCTATAGCAATAATGAATCCTCCTAAATATAAAAACACGTATTTATGTCCGAAAGAGCTCGTCGTCGCAGCCAAATTCAATCCACCAGATAAAGGGAATAAAATAATTGGTAATAATGCAGTTACAGCAATTGGTATCGCTTCAGTAATCCACCAAACTGCAATCCATGCTGTTGATGCTAGTACTGCGGTTCCTTCAGGAGATAATCCTTCAGGCTTGAGAAATAGAATTATAATTACAAAGAGAAGTGGTCCTAGGACCAAACCAATGCGCTTTGTGAGATTCATAAATGATGAATTAATGGTTCTAAGATAGGAATTTATAAAAGCCTGTTGATAAAAATTTTAGTCTTTAGATTCTGCAACAAGTTATTACTCATTTTATTTTTGTAATTTAGAGCTATAATCCTCCCTTATAGATAATTAAAATTAATTCTTGTTGACGCAAAGAGTACTAATTTTAAATTGTTTTTATGTTTTTTAAATATTTTGGGAAATTAATTCTGCACCTTCTTAAGTTCGTTAATAACCTTATTATCTCATTTGGTAAATTTGTTAAGTCTTCATACTTAAGTCTTTTGTTTTTGGGTATTATCTTGCTACTGGTTCAGGCTTTGGAACAAGCGAATACACTGCTGGTAGACATGATAGAAAATGACAAAACGTCTTTGCTGTTGTGCTTTGTAGTCATTTCTGTTTTTGCGTCTGTGTTGTCTCATTACCCAAGATATATCTACTATGCAGAAGATATTAATGACAGTCGCGATGATCATAAATGGTACGCGTATAAATGGCTTGGCTATGCCATCTTTGTTTTTTCTAAAATTGATCAAAAATATAAACAAGATTTTAAAGCAAAATTCTTCAGACAATGTTTAGGCTTAGTGATATTTATTATTTGGCATTATTACATTTACCAAACGTTTTATCCAAAACTATACTTTAGCGGACTTGACGTATCAATGATTCAGTTTGGTACACTTGTGTTTTCTATAATTCCTCCTGCAATTCTTATACTATTGTTGGATAGTTTTGATAAGTATCAAGACAAATTATTAGCTATAAATAGTGATCAAGCCTTAGCAGACATTAAAGCTCAAAAACTCAAGTTTGTCACAAAAGGCGTAAATGCACTTCTCGTTTGTATTGCCCTGGTTATAATATTTGGATGGGTGATTGCAGGTACTTTAGAATTTAGTTTATATGGCTATTGGTTGCTCCAAGGATTTACGTTTTTATTAGCGCTCTTGTATGTATTGTTTAGAGTATTTAGGGTATATGCTAAGACAGTGAATTTTGATCGTTACTATTTTCTAAGTAGTAGTGTAGGTTATCTCAGGTATTATTTTGTGTTTTTTGTAGTGGTTATTCTGTTTTTGATTTACAGTAATCTTGCTGTGTTCTACAATTGGAAATTATCTAATGCGATGCTCATATTGCTTAGTTTCTTCTTTATTTCTTATTATTCAATTGCATGTTTAGTAAAGTACTTTTTCATGTTAGTGATTTTTAAGACTCAAAAAGAAGATTTAGATAAGAACCCTTATGTCACCGAAAAAAATTATTTGTACAGTTCTGGTGTGCTTCCTGAAAATCGAAAGAACTTTGTGTCCTTAGATAATCAAAAAGCATTTGCAATAAGACGACGTCTAATAGCTTCAATTACGACGCTTATTATAGTTGTAATCTGTATCGTGAGTTATTCTTCGGAAACTCAAATACACGAACTAGAGGCATTTAAAACGGTAGAGAATGAAGCTGTTCTAAATATGGAAGATTTCAAAGACAGCTTAAGATACCGAACCGATAAACCCTTGTTTTTTGTTGCCGCTCATGGTGGAGGTTTAAAAGCGAATATATGGACCATGAAGGTCTTAAATGAAATTCAAAAGCAAACTGAAGGAGGTTTTTTAGATCAAACCATTTCATTTTCTGGTGCTTCAGGAGGTATGATGGGTTTATCATTATATTCGGTTTTAGGTGGTGAATACAATGATGATTTTAATGCAATCGGATTGAAGATTGATACTGTTGCCAAAGAGAATTTCGCTTCTAAAGATTTAGCATTGACTTTTGGATATGATTTTGTTCGAAAAATGTATCCTTTTAGTGAAATAGGGAAGTTTAGAGATCGATCGTATTTTTCGATGGTAACTTATCGGAATATTTTAGAAGGAGAAACATCTATGACCTTAGATCCGTTATCCTTTAATTCCTATTGGAAAACAAATATCTTCGATAATAAAAGGGGTTATTTTCCATCGCTAATTGTTAATACAGCAAAAACCAATGGCAGACGCGGTGTGTTCTATTCTGTGAAATATCCAAAGGATTCAACAGTGTTTTATAATTCAGATAACTTATCGCAATTGGGCAACGGTCGTTCCATTGCTTACTATGAGGCTGTGTCTTCTACAAATCGTTTTCCAGCACTTAGTCCAGCGGCTAAGATAAAAGGATATGGACATTACATTGATGCAGGAGCTCTAGATAATAGCGGACTCCTGAGCTCATTAGATTTACATAATTATTTACTGAAGGATTCGACCTTAAATAAAACTAAAAAAGTATTTGTTGAAATTATTAACGGTCGGAATAATTATATCTGGTATCTGGTCCAAAAATTTAAATCTGAAAATAAAATCACACATTTCAATATAGATGAGGTTGAGCAAGATAATATTGTAGCCGATTTAAAAACAGGCTTTAATCTAGACAAAATCCCAAACTACTTGGGAGACCTTTTGAGAGATTGGAGCAAAGATCCTTTAATAGATTACGTTCCTATCTACTTGCCATTTCAAATTGAGTATGATGAGGTTCTAACCTTCTTAGGTGGGAATCTTATTGATAAAAGTCAAAAAGATGCACTTAAAGCTTTTCTGATACGAGAGAATGCTGAAGTGAAAAAGTATTTAAATGATAATGATTTTGAATGGAAAACTTATGAGCCAACACTGGCAAGGCATTTAAGTGAAAGTACCATTACATATTATAATCGTGTTATTGAAAGCCAGTTAATGATAGATCAAATTGAACCCATTCGAACTTTATTAAAACGATAAAATCAAACCAAGATGAAACAAATAAATTCAATTAACGGAATCCCATTACATTACGCTAGACTTACTAGTCATCCATACGGAACAAGAGGGAAACAACGTAATTTCTCAGTTGACACTAATTTTTTAAAGGTATTAAAAGCTGCTTTTGATGAAGTGTTTATGCATTGTCCTTTGGGTCAGCCTGAAGTTATAACAACAGCAGGAATCTTTGTCGATAAAGCTGGTCAGCATGGAAGCGGTCGAGCATTCGATTTAGATGCAATGTTTTGGAATGATATGTCTTTGGTGACTTTAAATTTTGTTCACCAAAAGGAGTTATATCTTGGTATAGAATCATTTCTTAGAAAACATTTCGGAATAGTCTTAAATCACTTTTACCCTAATCATGAAGACCATTGGCATATTGACACCAGTGTCAATGTAGACTATAACGAATCTTCTAAATCTGAAACCCTTTATGTTCAAATGGTTCTTAAATATATTTATGGAAAGGAGATTATCGTAGATGGTCTTTGGGGAGGACAAACTAGAGGCATGGTTAAAGCTATTTTTGAACGTTTAAATATTGCTACACCAATAACCACAAAAGTTAATTACTTAAAGTTTTTAGATGTCACGGGAAAAATTGCTTTTAAATTAAGTGAAGCTAAAAACTCTCCACTTCAGTTATTTGATAATTTAACAGATGTTGTTGAAACATTACCAATACGACATAAAACTGAAGTGATGCAAGCACTTAATAGTTTTTCAGATCATTCAACTACCTCACAATGGTTAACAGCTTTTGAAATTAAGCATCATGATTTAGATGCTGTAATTACTGAAATCTTAAATACTAACCCTTAAAACCAAAAAAGAATGGATTCATATCAAGTTGGTACTAACAAACCTATTAAGTTAAAAGTCGGATTAGAAACAGAGGCAATTACAATGACCTATGCGTTTCTGTATCATTCTGAAAATGATGATACACCTTATTCAATGATTCCTCCTTTTGATCCAGCTCTAAAGTCTGGATGGAAAAGTCTTGACAAAGGAAATACAGTAAACGGTAAGTTCTTTAGAGTGATGAGTTTTTTGAGGTTTTTTAATTCATTTCCAGATGAACAAACCTTCAATCTCGCTATTAAACAAGTTAAAGATACTTATGAAGCAAGCGTAAAAGGAGGTGATATTAGTCCGCATGTTATGACTTTCGAATTAAAATCCTTCTTTAAAGATAAAACCTGTGTCATTGAAAGTGAATTGCTATTAACTTAAATCGAAATCATGAAAAATATAGTATTATTAAGTATGTTGTGGTCATCAATTTTGTTTGCTCAAGGACCTGTGCCAACTGCAGCACTACAAAATATGGCACCTCCAAATTCGCCAGCCTTCATGTTGATGGATATTACGCCATCAAATATCATTGTGCCAGAAAATGTACAAGCTTTTGCTTTACAAACCATAAGTGCCTTCGGTAGTGATAGCTCTAATGGATTATCTAATAATAATTATGCTGTCGAATTTCAGCCGTATTGGTATGTGAAAAGAGAAGATATGAATTTCTTTAAATACAATAATTTAACTACGGATAAATCTGATGATTCTGAAGTAACTGCAGATGATTATACAAGATATAACGTTTTTGGTGATGTCTGGAAAAGAGCATCTGTATCACTGGCCTTAATGAACGGAACATTTGATGTGCTTCCGCAAGCGCAATCCTATGTTTCAATTGGAGCGCGAACACGATTGTTATCGTTTAAAACGAAAAATCAAATTAACGATATTAAATCTCAATACACAGCATACACACAATTCATGTCGAGTCCAGAAGTGATTGCGATTTTTGCAAACCCTAATTTGAAACCTGCTGAAATTAATACAAAGATTACGAGTTTAGAAGGCTACAAAAAAGTTACAGATAATTTTGAAAAAACCGTAAACCGTAAACCTTTATTTGCTTTAGATGTGGCAGCAGCTTACAGTCATTTTATGGGAGATGAAAGTCAGGATATTGATGATGCCTTTGGGAGATTTGGTGTTTGGGCTTCAGGAGACTTAGCTTTTTATACACCAACAATTGGAGACAATAGTCATATACATGTTTATGCCGTTTTTAGATACCTAAGAGATGGCTTAAATCTGGATGATAATGATGAGTTGTTCATTGAAACCAATACAGATTATGGTGTTAAAATGGAATTAGAATTAGATAGTCTGTCCTTTGCCTATGAATACATTACTAGAGATTCTGATAATAATAATGAAGAACGCTCAATGGGCTCAATTCGATATAAAATTAATAAATCCTTTACATTAAATGGAGGCTTTGGTAAAAATTTTAAGAGTGATGGCGATCAAGTAGCGCTCTTTGGAATACAATGGGGATTTGATTATGAGCCTAGTGTGGTTTTGAATCCCAATCAATAATTGAGTTTACATTCTTTGAATATCTTTAATTTTACATTACATTTATAGAAAATATTCTATAAATGCTTAAAAAAGTTTTTGGAAGTTCCGTATTTGGCGTGGAAGCCACAACTATTACTGTTGAGGTTAATGTCGATTCTGGTATTGGTTATCATCTTGTCGGCCTTCCAGATAACGCCATCAAGGAAAGTAATTTCCGTATTGCTGCAGCACTTCAAAATAACGGTTATAAAATTCCTGGTAAGAAAATCATTATCAACATGTCTCCTGCAGATTTACGTAAGGAAGGTTCTGCTTACGATTTAACTTTAGCAGTTGGGATATTAGTCGCGACAAAACAAATAAAAGCAGAGCATCTTGAGCAATATCTTATAATGGGAGAATTGTCTTTAGATGGAAACCTACAACCTATAAAAGGCGCATTACCTATTGCTGTAAAAGCGAAAGAAGAAGGGTTTAAAGGTTTTATTCTTCCGAAACAAAATGCTAAAGAAGCTGCTATTGTTGATGGGTTGGAAGTGTTTGGTGTTGAAAATATTAAAGAAGTAATTGATCATTTTGATAAGGACATTTCTATTGCTCAAACTATTATCAATACTAAAGAAGAATTTTATAAAAATTTAGAATTTCCTGAGTTTGATTTTTCTGATGTCAAAGGCCAGGAAAGCATCAAGCGTTGCATGGAAATCGCGGCAGCTGGTGGTCATAATATTATTCTTATTGGACCTCCTGGAGCAGGAAAAACAATGCTTGCAAAACGATTACCGAGCATTCTGCCTCCAATGACGTTATCTGAAGCTCTTGAAACTACAAAGATTCATTCGGTTGTTGGTCGTGTTAAAGAGCACGCAGGAATCATGGCGCAACGACCGTTTAGAAGTCCGCATCATACAATCTCAAATGTTGCATTAGTTGGAGGTGGAAGTTATCCGCAACCTGGAGAAATTTCATTATCACATAACGGAGTGTTGTTTTTAGATGAGTTGCCAGAATTCAAGCGTGAAGTTTTAGAAGTCATGCGACAGCCGCTTGAGGATCGAGAGGTTACGATTTCTAGAGCAAAGTTTACTGTAACGTATCCTTCGTCTTTTATGTTGGTCGCTAGTATGAATCCAAGTCCTAGTGGCTATTTTAATGATCCCAATGCGCCTGTAACATCTTCTCCTGCCGAAATGCAACGGTATTTAAGTAAGGTTTCAGGCCCTTTATTAGATAGAATTGATATTCATATCGAAGTCACTCCGGTTCCCTTTGAGAAATTGTCAGATGAGCGAAAAGGAGAGTCTTCAGTAGAGATAAGAAAACGTGTTACAGCAGCTCGTGAATTGCAAACCATACGCTTTGAAGAGTCTAATAGTGTGCATTACAATGCACAAATGAATACCAAACAAATTCGAAAACATTGTAAATTAGACGAGGCTTCCATGCAATTACTAAAAACTGCGATGGAGCGTTTAAATTTATCAGCTAGAGCTTATGATCGTATTTTAAAAGTTTCCAGAACAATTTCAGATTTAGAAAATTCTGAATCTATAAATGGTTCTCACATCAGTGAGGCCATTCAATATAGAAGTATGGATCGTGAAGGTTGGTTGGGCTAAAAATCTTAAAAATGTTATAGATTAAAACCTTAAATTTATAACATGAAAAACTATTTCTTACTCTGTTTTGCGCTTTCAGTGTTGAGTTGCAACACCTCCGAAAACAAGACAACCACAATTTCTAAACAAAAAATAGAGGTCAAACAAGCTATTATGCCAATTCTTAATTTGGAAGAAGCCAACCGATTAGCAAAATTACCAATAGATTGTATTCAAACGGAATATCCTAACAAACTCAATCAGGTGATTGGAAGTGACGAAGATTTGCAGTCGCCTCAAGATTTGCATCCAGCATTTTATGGTTGCTTTGATTGGCATTCTGCTGTTCATGGTCACTGGAGTTTGGTCAGTTTATTAAAACAATTTCCTGGCTTAAACAATCGAGAAAAAAGTATGGCCATGTTGCTCGAGAATATGTCTGAAGAGAACATGAAAATTGAAGTGTCTTATTTTTTTGGAAAACACAACGCATCATGGGAACGGACTTACGGTTGGGCTTGGTTATTAAAATTAGCTGAAGAATTACATTCTTGGGATGATCCAGTAGCAAGAACATTAGAAGCTAATTTGCAACCGTTGACAGATTTGATTGTTGGTAAATATTTGGAATTTTTACCGAAACTAAATTATCCAATTCGAGTTGGAGAACATCCAAATACGGCTTTCGGACTCTCATTTGCTTATGATTATGCAAAAACGGTTGGGAATAAGGAGTTGAAGTCGCTTATAGAGCTGAGGGCAAACGATTTCTATAATAATGACGCTGGTTGCCCTTTGTCGTGGGAGCCTAGCGGATTTGATTTCCTGTCGCCTTGTTTGGAAGAAGCTGCCTTAATGAAGCGTGTATTATCGACAGAAAATTATAAAACATGGATTAATGATTTTCTTCCGCAATTAAAAAGGAAAAACTTTTCCATTGAAACAGGAAAAGTTAGTGATAGAACTGATGGAAAATTGGTGCATCTTGATGGTGTTAACTTTTCTAGAGCATGGAGTTTAAATGAAATTGCGAAAGACATACCAGAATACAACCACTTAAAAAACATAGCGAATCAACATATTAATTATTCATTACCAAGTATTGTTGGTGATAGTTATGAAGGTGGACATTGGCTAGGTAGTTTTGCTATTTATGCCTTAAATTCTGTAGAACGTGATTAGAAACTGGTTTAAAAATATTGGTCCAGGACCTCTCGTAGCAGCTGCATTTATTGGGCCAGGAACAGTTACGGTCTGCACACTTGCAGGAATTAATTTTGGATTTGCATTGCTATGGGCAATGGTTTTATCTATTGTGGCTACTGTTGTTCTGCAAGAAATGGCAGCTCGTTTAGGCATAATTTCTCAAAAGGGGTTGTCAGAAGTGATTCGTTCTCAAATCTCTAATCCTTTATTAAGAACTCTTGCTATCATTTTGATTCTTGCGGCAATTGTTATTGGTAACGCTGCATACGAAGCTGGTAATATAAGCGGAAGTATTCTAGGTTTAGAGAACTTATTTGGTAGTCAAACCATTGCTATTGGTGATATGAATCTTAATTTGTTTAGCATTTTAATTGGTGCGATTGCTTTTGTATTACTCTATATTGGTAATTATAAAATTTTAGAAAAAACATTGATTTCTTTAGTGATATTAATGAGTTTGGCCTTTTTAATTACCGCTATTATGACAAAGCCAGATTGGTCAGAAGTGTTAAAAGGACTTTTTGTTCCAAAGTTTTCGAGTGACAATATATTGACAGTTATAGCTTTAGTTGGAACAACTGTAGTGCCGTATAATTTGTTTTTGCATGCGTCTTTAGTAAAGGAAAAATGGAAAAATGAATCAGATCTCAAATTTGCTAGAAAGGACACCATTATTGCAGTGGTTCTTGGTGGAATTGTCTCGATGTGTATTATGATTTCTGCTGCTGCGATTAAGTCTTTTGAAGTTAATAATGCTGCAGATTTGGCAAAAGGACTTGAGCCACTTTTTGGAAGCTATGCATCTGTATTTTTATCTGTTGGATTATTTGCCGCAGGAATAACGAGTGCTATTACTGCGCCTCTTGCTGCTGCTTATGTTGCTTCTGGATGCTTAGGTTGGAGTTCCAATATGAAATCTAAGCGATTTAGATTTGTTTGGATATTTATTCTGACATTAGGAGTCTTGTTCTCGTCTATAGGTTTTAAATCTATCGAAATCATCAAATTCGCTCAAGTTGCTAATGGATTACTGTTACCTGTTATTGCTGGTTTCTTATTATGGATTATGAATAAAACGTCTATTCTAGGAAAATATAAAAACTCGTTGCTACAAAATATTTTTGGCTTTGCAATACTAGCAATAGCAGTGTTTTTAGGTGTAAAAAGTATTTTGAAAGTATTTAACTTTATTTAAAATGAAGCAAATAGATATCAATTGTGATTTAGGTGAAGGCTTAGGTAATGAAGCCTTTTTAATGCCTTATTTGTCTTCATGCAATATTGCTTGTGGTGGACATGCTGGTGATTTTGAAACAATGAAACATGTTGTGAGACTAGCAAAAATGCATCATGTTAAAATTGGTGCTCATCCATCATTTCCTGATAAAGAAAATTTTGGACGAAAAATAATGCAAATGTCGCCTTCAGAATTATATAATACACTTGAAGATCAGATTAATGCTCTAATGGAAGTTTTGAATTCTATGGATTTAAAGTTGCATCACGTTAAACCTCATGGCGCATTATACAATTTAGCATCTATTGATGAGGCAACAGCCCAAATTATAGTCAATGTTATTAAAGGGATCGATAAGAATCTAATACTTTATGCGCCTTATCAATCTGTGATTTCTAAAATAGCTATTGCCGAAGGAATGAAAGTTTTATATGAAGGTTTTGCTGATAGAAATTACAATGCCGATCTAACTTTGGTTTCAAGACAAAATAATGATGCCATAATTCATGACTCAGAGTTGATTTTCGAGCATGTTTTTGGGATGATTTCTAAAGAAAAAGTTAAGACAATAAGTGGAGTGGAAGTAGAACTGAAAGTTGATACATTTTGCGTTCATGGAGATCATAAATATGTGATTAAAAATTTAGAATTTTTAACTCGTAAACTAGAACAGAATTCTATAAATATTTTGTAAATTTTGAAAGATTTCAAACTCACATACCATCGCTTTTCTGAACGTTCAATTTTAGTTCAATGGCCTCAAGAAATTGATGAAAATATACTGAAAGATGTGCTAATCTTCAAAAATCACCTTACAAATTTAAATATTGAATCTATACTTCATGTAAACACTGCATATAACTCGATATTAATAACTTATATATTAACTATTGATAATGCCTATAGTGAGTTTTCGGCCTTAAAAGAGGCGTATTTTACTAGAATTAGTAATAAAAAGTCGGTCTTGAAGCACTGGAATATTCCTGTGTGTTATGATGATGAATTTAGTATTGATCTAAATGAAATTTCTAAAGAAACACAATTTTCAAAATCAGAAATTATTAGGATACATTCCGAGGTAATTTATACTGTTTTTTTTATCGGTTTCTTACCTGGTTTTTTATACTTAGGCGGACTTGATAAACGATTGTTTTTTCCACGTAAAAACATTCCTAGATTGGAGGTTAAAAAAGGAGCAGTTGCAATTGGAAATCAGCAAACAGGAATTTACCCAAATAAGAGTCCAGCAGGTTGGAATATTATCGGGAATTCACCACTAGAATTTTTTAATAGTAAAGAAATTAGTCCATGTTTTGCAAAAGCAGGAGATACAATTCAATTTGTTCCTATTACAATTGAAGAGCATAATCGTGTTTTGAAAGCAGTTGAAAATGGAACGTATAACTTAGAAAGCGAGATAATAGATGGTTGAAGTACTCAAAACTGGTTTTTATGATACAGTTCAGGACATAGGTCGCTTTGGTGTTCAAGAATATGGTGTTCCATGTTCTGGCGCAATGGATTTGTATTCTGCTAAAGTTGCTAATACTGCTTTGGGAAACTCTATAACTGAAGCGGTTTTAGAAATAATGATTATAGGACCTAAACTAAAATTTCAGTGTACTACTGAAATTGTGCTATCTGGAGCAGATTTAAGCCCAAAACTAAATTCCAAACCTATAAAGATGAATACGCGTATTCGTGTTCTTAAAAATGACGAACTGTCTTTTGGCCTTAGAAACTACGGCTGTAGAGCTTATTTGGCTGTTAAAGGAGGTTTTCAAACAGAATTTGTAATGAATAGTTATAGTATGTATAAGACGATAACTAAAAATTCGAAACTAAAAAAGGGCGATCAACTATCAATCTTTGAGAATAATGATTCAATTGGTAATGCATTTGCTTCTCTTAGAATTGATAATAAGCATTTCAATGTCAATGTATTGGATGTTTTTAAAGGCATCGAGTTTGGAAGATTATCTTGTTTAGAACAACAAGTCCTTTTTTCTACTGAATTTACGATTTCAAAGGATAGTAATAGAATGGCATATCAGGTTAACGAAACCGTAGATAATAAAATTGAACCTATTATTACATCACTAGTGTTGCCCGGAACAGTACAATTGACGCCTTCTGGAAAACTATTGATTTTAATGCGTGACTGCCAAACTACAGGAGGTTATCCAAGAATTTTGCAGGTTTCAGAAGAATCGATTAATCGGTTGTCTCAGAGTGTTTTTGGTGAAAAATTTAGGTTTAAATGCATTGATTAGTAAGAAAAAACCTAGAATTTAGAATATTTTTTGGTTTTATGTTAAGATTTTCAATACATTAGACTAACAATTAATTTAAACTAACTAAATTATGAAAAAATTAATATTACTTATTTTAGGATTTGTTTTAGGTGCTTTAGCAATGTATTTTTATTTTCATAATGATAAAAACCAAAATGACATGGATGAAACACCAATTCCAAAAGGTATTATTAGCCCTTCTGAAATCACAAAATTAACTGAAGCTTACGATCCAAGGTATCAAGCAATTAATGATTCAGTGTTTAAGGGAGTTGAGGGAGGAGATAACAGATCTTCTTGGTACTCTTTAGAAGACATACAAAACTTTATTACACTAGCTGAGAAACAAGCTGGAGAATTGGGATACACAATGGATGGAATTAGGATTTATCCTGGAGCACATGAGGCAGTAGATGGCACACCTGGTTATTCTACTTTTTTACTGGTGCCAACAGGTTCTTTAAATTCATCTGAAGGAAATATGTTGTCGTTGCAAAAAGGTGGTGGTGATGATATTTCTGGAGGAAATGGTTTAGATAAAGGTGAAAGTGGTGATCCTCCAGGAGCAAATTATCCTCAATAATTTTATACACTGTGAGTGAATTTCTTTATGAAAACAGATCATACATAGGAAAATTTTTTGAAATCTCTGCTGCGATTTTAGGAACTATTTATTTAAAACAAACAAACAACCAAAAGCTAAAAGTTTTTGTAGTCTTTTTGTGGATTACTGTAATTGTTGAAATATTAGGAATGTATAAGTCCTTTCTACAAAACAATTATGATTATAGTTGGTTCATTGTTTGGAAGAATAGTATTTTTTGTCAGAACATTTGGTTGTATAATATTTATAATTTCTTGACCATTGGTTTTTTGGGAGTTTTTTATACTGAATTAATCAGTAATAAATCATCCAAATTATTCATTCGATCTATAGTTGTTCTATACAGTGTTTTTTCTATTTTTTATTACACATTTACTGATGCTTTTTTCAATCTGGGTTTACCTTATGATGCGATTTTAGCATCAGTAATAGTTTCTATTTATGTTATTTTATATTTTAAAGAATTGATGAGTAGTGATTATATACTTCAGTATTATAAATTACCTTCGTTTTATATAAGTGTTGCTTTGTTGTTATGGAATTTATGTGCAACACCATTATTTATTTACAGTGGTTATTTTCTTCCCTTTAACACGGAATTTGTAAATTTCAGAACATTACTTTTGTTATACATTAATATTTTTACTTATTCATGCATAGGTTTCGGTTTTTGGTATTCGCTCAAAATGAGCAAACAATAAACAAAGAGGAGGTTGCTTTAATTGGCTACGTAATTTTTGCATTATTGTTAGTATTGGTAATGATTATACTTTTTTTTGTGACCTTTCAGAAAAGAAAGAACAAACTTTTGTTAGATCAGATAGAAAAGCAAAAGGCTTTTGACGAAGAAATTTCTAGAACACAATCAGAAATACAAGAACAAACCTTAAAACATATTGGTTGGGAGTTACACGACAATGTTGGTCAATTATTAGCTTATGCAAGCATGCAACTTAATATGCTCATATCAAAAGCTCCAGATGACTTGAAAGTTAAGGTGAGTGAAACTTCAGATATTGTAAAGGAAAGTCTTAAAGAAGTTCGTTCATTATCCAAATCGTTGAATAATGATGTCATTTTAAATATGGGTTTTGAAGACTCTATATCTAATGAGTTGGACCGTTTAAAACGAATGAAATTCTCTTCTACAGAATTAGTTATAGTAGGTTTTCAAAAGCCTATTGAAGATAAAAAGCACGAAATTGTTTTGTTCAGAATTCTTCAAGAGTTTTTCTCAAATTCTGTAAAATATTCTGAAGCAGAAAGCCTTAAGGTTACTTTAGATTATCAAGACACTCAGTTAATAATAACAGCTGCTGACAACGGAAAAGGTTTTGATATTGATTCTGCTAAGAAAGGATCTGGATTGATTAATATGAAGAGTAGAGCAGAACTAATACATGCCACTTTTAGTTTAGAGTCTCAACCAAACGAGGGTGTAATTTTAACAATCAATTATCAATTTTAATTTTCGCAAGCATTCCAAATAGGATCATTTGGTAAAGGAGCCGAAACATCAATAGGTTCTTTAGAAACTGGATGTGTAAATTGCAAACGCCTTGCATGTAAGCTGATACTTGCATCTTTATTACTACGATCAAACCCGTATTTTAAATCACCTTTTATTGGAGATCCAATACTTGCCAACTGAGTTCTAATTTGGTGATGCCTTCCTGTTTCTAATTCTATTTCGAGCAATATATAATTATCTAAAACCTTTAGTGTCTTGTAATGTAAAATTGCTTTTTTGCTATCCTTAATTTCCTTACTGTAAGCTGTAGATTTATTGTTTTTCGGGTTTTTCTTAAGCCAATTAATTAAGGTGTCCTGAGGAGACTCTGGAACCTGTTTCACTATTGCCCAGTATGTTTTATAAGCTTTCTTTTCAGCAAAAAGTTTATTGAGTCTTGGTAAGGCTTTACTCGTTTTAGAAAACATCACAATGCCAGTAGTTGGTCTGTCTAAGCGATGTACAACACCTAAGTATACATTTCCAGGCTTATTGTGCTTTATTTTAATATAGTCCTTAACAACATCGCTTAAAGGCTTATCACCAGTTTTGTCACCTTGAACAATATCACCAGCACGTTTATTAACGATGATGATGTGATTGTCTTCGTAAATAACTTGAAGATTATGCTTATTGGATAGAATTTTATCTTTGGCCAAATCTAGAGATCTATATTAATATTGCTCTTTATCATTTGGAAAATCTTCAGCCTTGACATCTGCTACATATTGTCCGATTGCAACTGTCATTTCTTCATACAAATTCATATAACGTCGCAGAAAACGAGGATTGAACTCATGTGTCATACCTAGCATATCATGTAATACTAATACTTGACCGTCAACCCTAGCACCAGCACCAATGCCGATTACAGGAATAGAAACACTTTCGGCAACTTCTTGTGCTAATTTTGCTGGGATTTTCTCTAATACAATTCCGAAGCAACCTGCTTTTTCAAGCATTAAAGCATCTTCTTTTAATTGTTGAGCTTCTTGTTCTTCTTTAGCACGAACAGTGTAAGTACCAAATTTATATATTGACTGAGGTGTTAAACCTAAATGTCCCATAACAGGGATTCCTGCATTAAGAATACGCTTTATTGATTCTTTAACTTCTTTACCACCTTCCATTTTAACGGCATGACCACCAGATTCTTTCATGATTCTTATAGCAGATCGTAATGCTTCTTTAGGGTCGCTTTGGTAGCTTCCGAAAGGTAAATCAACAACGATTAAAGCTCTGTCAATAGCTCTCACTACAGAAGATGCATGATAAATCATTTGATCTAAAGTTATAGGAAGTGTCGTTTCATGTCCTGCCATAACGTTACTTGCTGAGTCACCTACTAAAATAACATCAATTCCTGCTTCATCCACTATTTTCGCCATAGTATAATCATAAGCAGTTAACATTGATATTTTTTCGCCTTTTGACTTCATGTCTACTAAGGTCTTTACGGTAATTCGTTTGTATTCTTTTTTTGCGGTTGACATATCTGCTGTGGATTTATATTTGTAAAAATAAAGATATTAAATGAAAATGGTTTGATTTGTGTTTTAAATTGAAAGGCTAGCAGTCACTAACATTAACTCCAACGGCTAAGCCGCCTTCTGAGGTTTCTTTGTATTTGTTGTTCATGTCTTTAGCTGTTTCCCACATAGTATTCACGACTGTATCTAATGGTACTTTCACATTATTTGGATCTGTATCTAAGGCTAATTCACATGCATTGATAGCTTTAATTGCTCCCATGGCATTGCGCTCTATACACGGAATTTGTACCAAACCACCTATTGGGTCGCAAGTCAGTCCTAAATGATGCTCCATTGCAATTTCTGCTGCAACCAAAACTTGTTCTGGACTACCACCAGAGAGTTCACATAAGGCTCCAGCTGCCATTGCTGAAGAGACACCAATTTCAGCTTGGCATCCTCCCATTGCCGCACTAATAGTAGCTCCTTTTTTGAAAATACTTCCGATTTCTCCAGCTACCAATAAAAAGCGTTTTATATCTTCAAAATTACCATCGTGATTTTCAATTACTAAATAATACATCAATACAGATGGAATAACTCCAGCGCTTCCATTTGTTGGAGCAGTAACAACACGTCCTAAAGATGCATTAACTTCATTTACAGCAAGAGCAAAACAACTAACCCACTTTAGAATTTGACGAAACTTAACTTCAGTATTTCTTATAGAATTTAGCCATCCAACATGAGTTGTATATGGTGTATCACCTTTCAAGCTTTGATGCATGTCATAAGCGCGACGTCTGACGTTTAAACCTCCAGGAAGAGTCCCTTCAGAATGACATCCAATATACATGCATTCTAACATGGTATCCCAAATACGTTGTAATTCTGAATCTATAACAGCTTCATTGCGAATGGATTTTTCATTCTCTAAAATAACTCCCGAAATTGGTAATTTCAAGTCACTACAGAACTTTAGCAATTCATTTCCCTTATCTATAGGATACGGAAACGAACACTTTATTTCAAAGTTTTTCTTGTGATTTGTGCGTTCCTCTTTAACAACAAATCCTCCTCCAATAGAATAGAAGGTTGATTTTTTATTCCTACCATCAATATTAGCAGTAAAGATTATTCCATTAGAATGATATGGTAAAAATTTCTTATTAAATACAATAGCAGTCTCTGGATTAAAATTTACTAGTTTCTCGCTATTGAAGTTTAGTGTTTTAGTAGTTTTAATGTCATTAATGTAGTTTGTAATGTTTTCTGTCGGAATAGTTTCTGGATCACATCCTAATAAACCTAACATCACAGCATAATCTGTTGCATGCCCTTTTCCTGTGAGAGATAAGGAGCCATAAAGATCAACTGTTATTTTTTCAACCTTTTCAAATTTGTTGGCATCTTTTAATTCTTTAATCCAACGTTCTGCAGCTCTCCAAGGTCCCAATGTATGGGAACTCGAAGGACCAACTCCAATTTTGAGCATGTCAAAAACAGAAATACACTCCATTCACTAAATCGTATTAATTGCTGAGCAAATATACGTTTTGTTGCATAGGTGTGACAAGACGTGCAAAAGTTTTTATATTATCTGACATTAAAGTTATCAATGCTAGTTGCTTGCATGACGACATTGAGATTAGACACATCAAGTCCATCAATATTATCTGCAGGTACAACAACAACTCTGAACACTTGATTCTGAGTCCATTCAGACCCAAGGGTATCTAGGTCAGTCGTGCCTTCTAAAAAGAAACTCACGTCAGCTTGGGTAAAATCGTAATTATAGACTAAAGTTCCATTTTCAAATTCTACAGTTTGTGGTAATAAACGCCAAATATCTTGTCCGTTTACAGTATCCCATAAAATGTAAACCAAGGTAACATCAGAAGGAAACACATCAAATCCGTAATCTTCAATAAAAGAGTAATCATTTTCAGTATTAAAATCGATTTCAATTTCAAAAGCTGACGAGACTAATAAGCCTCCATCTGCGCCAGTAGGACCTTGTGGTCCAGGATCTCCATCGCAAGACATCATAAAAAAAGAAGCAAAAGCTAAAATAAGGTAAGATATATGTTTCATAAGTATAAGTTTTGTTTTTATGTATCAAATCATGTACCAAAACTACAATATAACTAGACAATTTTCAGAAAGTATTCTGACATCATGTCATATTTATTGTAATGGCATAATGATTGTCATAATCAAATCGTAATTAAAATGAACATAACGTTTCCGTGATAAGCGGAAATCTTTAAAACAAATATAATATTATGAGTAAAATTATTGGAATCGATTTAGGTACAACAAACTCTTGCGTTTCTGTAATGGAAGGTAACGAACCGGTTGTCATCCCAAACGCTGAAGGTAAAAGAACAACACCTTCGGTTATCGCCTTTGTAGAAGGAGGAGAAATTAAAGTTGGTGATCCAGCAAAAAGACAAGCAGTAACTAACCCAACAAAAACGGTTTATTCAATTAAACGTTTTATGGGTAACAAATATTCTGAATCTAAAAAAGAAGCAGAACGTGTACCGTATACAGTCGTTAAAGGTGACAACGATACTCCAAGAGTAGATATCGATGGTCGTTTATATACACCACAAGAATTATCAGCTATGATTCTTCAAAAAATGAAGAAAACTGCTGAAGACTATTTAGGTCAAGATGTAAGTGAAGCAGTAATTACTGTACCAGCTTACTTTAATGATTCGCAACGTCAAGCTACTAAAGAAGCAGGTGAGATTGCAGGTTTAAAAGTTCGTAGAATTATCAACGAACCTACTGCAGCAGCATTAGCTTATGGTATGGACAAAAAAGGTATTGACCAAAAAATCGTTGTTTTCGATTTTGGTGGAGGAACACATGATGTATCTATCTTAGAATTAGGAGATGGTGTATTTGAAGTGTTATCTACAGATGGAGACACACACTTAGGTGGTGATGATGTAGATCAAAAAATCATCAACTGGTTGGCAGATGAATTCAATGCAGAAGAAAGTATTGATTTACGTAAAGACCCAATGGCATTACAACGTTTAAAGGAAGCTTCAGAAAAAGCGAAGATTGAATTATCATCTTCAGCACAAACTGAAATTAACTTACCATACGTGACTGCTACAGCTTCAGGACCAAAACACTTAGTTCGTACATTAACACGTTCAAAATTTGAGCAGTTAATTGACGATTTAGTAAAACGTACAATAGAGCCATGTGCTTCTGCTTTAAAAGCAGCAGGATTATCTAAGAGTGATATTGACGAAGTAATATTAGTAGGAGGATCTACTCGTATTCCTATAGTTCAAGCTGAAGTAGAGAAGTTCTTCGGAAAAGCACCAAGTAAAGGTGTAAATCCAGATGAAGTTGTTTCTTTAGGAGCAGGAATCCAAGGTGGTGTATTATCAGGTGATGTAAAAGATGTTCTTTTATTAGACGTAACACCATTATCTCTTGGTATCGAAACTATGGGTAATGTCTTGACAAAATTGATTGAAGCGAATACAACGATTCCAACTAAGAAATCACAAGTATTCTCAACAGCAGCAGATAATCAACCATCGGTAGAAATCCATGTATTACAAGGAGAGCGTCCAATGGCAGCAGATAACAAAACAATTGGTCGTTTCCATTTAGATGGTATTCCACCAGCACAAAGAGGAACACCTCAAATTGAAGTTACCTTTGATATTGATGCCAATGGTATCATCAAAGTATCTGCAACAGATAAAGCGACAAACAAAACACAAGATATTAGAATTGAAGCATCTTCAGGATTAACAGATGAGGAAATTCAAAAGATGAAGCAAGACGCTGAGGCAAATGCAGAAGCAGATGCAAAAGCAGTAGAAAATGCTACAAAACTAAATGAAGCAGATGCTATGATTTTTCAAACGGAAAGTCAACTTAAAGAATTTGGTGAAAAATTATCTGATGATAAGAAGCAACCAATTGAAGAAGCACTTGCAGAATTGAAGACAGCTTACGAAACTAAAGATATTGAGGTTATTACACCAGCTTTAGAAAAAATCAACGAAGCTTGGAAAGTAGCATCTGAAGAAATGTACAAAGCGCAAGCTGAAGGACAAGAAGCAGGTCAAGAAGCACCAGGACCAGATGCAAGTCAAAATGGCGAAGCAGAAGGAAGTGATGTAGAGGACGTAGACTTTGAAGAAGTAAAATAAGCATACAAAATTATCTTAACATTTGAAAAAACGCAACCTGAAAGGGCTGCGTTTTTTTTTGCATATAGTCATCAAATCAATAAATTACGATGATTTACAGATGAGTTTTGATTTTAATTTTTAAATTAGCGGCTTATAAAAACTCAAATAAATTATGAAAAAATTTAACTTTTTATTTATTGCTCTTACTTTAGTATTAACTGCTTGTTCTAGTGATGACAACGATAATAGTAATGATCCAGGAGATGTTAATGGTGAATTGATTGGAATTTGGGATGCCGTTGATGTATTATATTCCGGAGATACAGTTATAGAGGTTGCAGGACAAACCATCGTAACTGATTTTGTTGGAGAATCTTATGATGTGGATTTTACATTAGAATTTTCTGAAAACCCAAATGAATTTGTTTCTGAAGGTCAATATAGCGTAGAACTAACTTCAACGACTTTAGGACAAGAACAAGTGTTTGATGTTCCAAACCTTGAATTTGTAGGAGATGGTACATGGACCAGAGATGGAAGCCAATTAACTACAGTGTCTAATGGAGATGAAGGAACAATGACGATTTTAGAATTAACAAATACAACATTAAGATTAAGATATCAAACGGTTGAAGTAATTAATAACCAAGGTACTTTAAATACAACAACTATAGATTTAGAAACAATTTATTCTAGAATGTAAATTCAAAGAATATTAGTTTGAAAAACGCAATCAGTAATGATTGCGTTTTTTTTTTTTTGGTCTAACCTTCAGCGCTTTAACTTATAAAAACAACCTTACATCTAATTTAATCTTATTAATTAAAACTCAGTGTTATTAGTTGTATTTTAGATTTACTTATAACCAATTCCTCTAAAAATGAAATTAGCCCATAAATTATGTCTCGTTTTGGCTTTAATCCTAACAGCCTGTTCTGGGAATGACGATAGCTTTGATCCTGAAGATTCTGACTTTAATAGAGATTTATTAGGGACATGGATAGCAGTAGATGTGCAATTTACTTATGATGTGGTGACCAACTTTTCGGGTCAAGATATAACGTCACAAGCAGTAGGACAAGGTTACGATATTAACTTCACAATTATCTTTGATGATAATCCAAATGAAACTATTTCTGACGGTTCTTATAGTTTAGAAGTGACCACAACAACTCTGGGACAATCTGAAGTTGAAAATATTGAGAATATAATGTTTTTAGAAAGTGGAGCATGGGCTCTAGATGGTGATGAACTAATTTTTGCAGACTCATCAGAAACAGGAACAGTCGAAATTTTTGAACTAACTGCTGAAAGCTTAATTATTGGAATTACAGAATCTATCAATTCTTCAGAAGCAGGTTTTAATTTCTCATCAACTTCTATCTCTAAAGTGACATTTGTTAAGGAAATAGAAGAAGAAGATTAGGACTAAAAAAAACAGAACTTGAAAGGGTTGCGTTTTTTATTTCTATTCAATAAAGATTATTGTTTCTTTGTGATACGATTATATAGCTCACTAAATGCCTTTTTCAAAACAAATTGTAACCAATCTTCAACCAAAACGTCTAGCCGTAAAATTAACAGCTAAAGGCGAGAACTATGTGCAAGATGGTCATCCTTGGGTGTTTTCAGATAGTATTGTAAAAATTAATAACACTGCTCAAACTGGTGATATGTCAATTATCTTTGGCAAACGAGCCAATAAGATGATTGGGATTGGTTTGTATGATGCTAATTCACCAATACGTATCAAAATGATTTATAGTGATACCGCTTCGGTGAATATTGATAATGCCTTTTTTTATAATAAAATTCAGCAAGCCTATCAAAAACGATTACCACTTTTAAAAACGAAGACCAATAGTTATCGATTGTTATTTGGTGAGAATGATGGTTTTCCGTCGCTTATTGCAGATGTCTATGCGAAAGTATTGGTAGTAAAACTCTATTCAGAAATATGGTTGCCTTTTTTAGAAACTATTCTTGAAAGTTTATTACAAATCTCAAAATGTAAAACACTTGTGATTCGTTTAAGTCGAGGCTTACAAAATTCTAAATCGCACCAACTTAAAGATGGTGATGTGGTTTTTGGAACCTTAGACAACGAAGAGGTTCAGTTTATAGAACATGGTGTTCAGTTTTCGGCAAACGTAATCAAAGGCCATAAAACGGGTTACTTTTTAGATCATAGAGAGAATCGACGACAAGTTGGGCTGCTAAGTAAAAACAAAACTGTTTTAGATGTGTTTTCCTATGCTGGCGGATTTTCAGTTCATGCCTTAGCAAATGGAGCAAAGGAAGTCACTAGTTTAGATATTAGCGAACAAGCCTTAGAAATTGCACTTCAAAACGGAAAACTAAATCCATATTCTGGAACACATAATACCTTAGCAGGCGATGCCTTTAAAATATTGGAAGAGCTCGTTTCAGAAAACATACAATTTGATGTTGTGGTGATTGATCCACCTAGTTTTGCCAAACAACAAACGGAAGTCGCTTTAGCAAAGAAAAAATATGCACAACTAGCGCAGTTGGGAGTGCAACTCACAGCAAAAAGCGGAATTTTAGTCTTGGCTTCTTGTTCATCAAGAGTGACAGCAACAGCATTTTATGACATAAATGCACAAACCTTACAAAAGTATCAACGTTCATTTTCTATCGAACAGAAAACACAGCACGATATCGATCATCCAGTTGGCTTTCCAGAAGGCGCTTATCTCAAATGTGCGTACTACCGATTTTTAGACTAATTCAAAGCTTAACAAACATACCAATAATCCCAACTAGTCTTTAATTAATTTCTATAGGGAATCTTCGTATCTTTAAAAAAAAGAAAAACAACACTAAAACATATATTACAATTATGATAATTAATGCATACGCAGCAAAAGAAGCTGGAGCAAAACTAGAAACCTTTCAATACAATTTACCAGAATTAGGCAAGGAACAAGTCGATATCAAGGTCCATTATTGCGGACTCTGTCATAGTGACTTGAGCATGATTAACAACGATTGGGGAAATGCGGAATTTCCACTCGTTCCAGGTCACGAAATTGTGGGAGAAGTCATTAGTTTAGGCTCAGAAGTAAAAGGACTTAAAATAGGCGACAAAGTAGGTTTGGGTTGGTATTCAGAATCGTGTTTACATTGTAATCAATGTATGGATGGGAAACAGCACCTTTGCGCAACTGCTGAAGGTACAATTGTTGGACGTCATGGAGGCTTTGCAGATCATGTTCGCGGACATTGGTCTTGGGTTACCAAGTTGCCATCTGGAATAGATATGGCTAAAGCAGGTCCTTTATTTTGTGGCGGAATTACGGTATTCAATCCTATAGTATTGTCTGGTGTTCAACCAACAGATAAAGTTGGTGTGATTGGAATTGGAGGATTAGGTCATATGGCACTTAAATTCTTAAAAGCATGGGGTTGTGAAGTAACTGCCTTTACGTCTAACAAATCTAAAACTGAAGCGTTGAAAGCAATGGGAGCACACAATGTGGTCGACTCAACAGATCCTTCCGATTTAGAAAGTATTGCTGGCAGTCTAGATTTTATTTTAAACACGACTAATGTTAAACTAGATTGGAGTTCCTATTTAAATACACTTGCACCTCAAGGTAAATTACATACTGTTGGAGCAGTTTTAGAACCTATGGAAATTCCTGCATTCAGTTTGATCGCTGGCGAAAAGTCGGTAGGAGGAAGTCCTTTAGGTAGTATTGCTTTAACTCGTAAAATGCTGGAATTTTGTGTACGACACGATATCTATCCAACGGTAGAAGAATTTGATATGACTAATGTCAACGAAGCTATAGATCACTTGCATGATGGTAAAGCTCGATTTAGAGTGGTATTAAAAGCTTAGCTTTTGGGCATTCCCTTTTCCTAGCTCAAAAGGTCGTGCTTTCCGTTATATCTTTTGCTTTACAAAAGGATGGCACATCAATCACTAATGCAAAACAAAAAGAGCAACCTAATTAGGTTGTTTTTTTGTTTTATTATCTTTAATTTGTTAAAATAGTAATCATCAATTAGCTATGTCAAAAAAAGGATCAGAGAAAAACACAAGGGCAAAAGCCAAGCATTCTAAGCTAATGGCGCAAAAAAAGAACAAACTCAAGTCAGAAGCTGCCACCAGAAAAGAGCGTCTTAAAGCGATTATTAAAAAAGCTAAAGAGGAGTAAAAGTATGTCCAACAAAACAGCCTTAGTAAAAGCTATACAACAACTCATAGAAGCCATTCTCAAAGCTCTAGGAAAAGACAGTACTAAAAAAAGAACTTGGCATCAACATGTTGTGCCTTATCAAGACGATTGGGCTGTGAGACGAGAAGGGAATAAGCGAATCACCTCAAAACATCGAAAACAAAGCACAGCCATTCGTAAAGCGAAGACCTTAGCTAAACGCTATAATGCAGATGTGATTATTCATCGTGAAACTGGTGGCATTCGCGACCGTATAAGCTATAAAGATGACTAGTGTCTTATTATATTTAAAAAAGACTTAAGAATTCATAGTCTAACTTCTTAATGCAATACGTTAGCATTTCAATAACTGAGGCTTCTATTCCTTTATAACCCTAAAACTATGCTGACCTTCTTCAGTAAAGAGTTTCACTATGTAGATTCCTGAAGTAAAAGACGACAGGTCTAATTTTAATTGAGATGCTTCTGTGTTTTTAGCATACACTTCTTGGCCTAAAATATTATATATTTTTACAGCATTTAATACTGATTTGGATGTTATATTTAAAACATCTTTTGTAGGGATAGGATATACAGAAAAGGCATTAAACTCATATGTATCTATACCTAAAGGCGCTTCTACATCTAAACTAAAATCTAATGCTTGTCCAAAGCCTGAAAAAACACCTTGACCAAATGGATTAAACTGTATGCCACATGGGTTTATTTCCGCAGGAGAATCAGGATCTTGATATGTTTTTGTAAGTCGAATTCGTGTGGTTCCTAAAACAGCGTCTGTTGGGATAATAATATCCAAAGTAACTGAATTGCCATCGCTTCCATTTGTATTGGTAAGTGTTCCTATTTGATAGATTTCGCCAGTATCATCTAATAGATCGTTCTGATTCCAATCTATAAAAGCAACAATATCTGTGTCAAAGTTGCCATATGTATTCCCAGCAACTTCAATTGTATAAGTTTCATCTTGAGGAACATTGACAATAGTAGTCGTTTCATCAACTAATACGGAAGCAGCATCAGAATTAGAAATACTGATTCCAGCAAAATCAACTGAGGTGATTTCTTCAACAGTAACGCCATTAGCATCTGTAATCTCGCAATATGGAAGTGGAAAAGTTTGGGCTTGTGCTCCAAAAGTTAATAAGGTAAGTAACAAAGTAATTTTTTTCATGAATTTTATAATTTGATTGACTAACAAGTTATAAAATTTAAAACGAAAACCTTTAGGATATTGATTTTTAACAGATTACTGTAGTTTTAATCTAAAACCATCACTAAAGAAGATTTGAGTTTTATAAAAAAGCTAAGCCCTAATACGAACACGTCTCCGTTTCAACCACAAGAACACCAATAACGAAAGTATTCCAAAAATAGAAAATCCAATAAAGAGAGGAAGTACAGAAGTTTTCACAAAACTTCCAATATAGTTGGCAATAGGTACAGCCATAACCGTAGATATAAATCCATTAATGGCAGAACCAATACCAGCAATATGACCTAAAGGTTCCATCGCAAGTGAACGTAAATTTCCGAAGAGAAAACCTATAGCAAAAAACTGTAATAAAAAGAAGGTAATTAAAATGCCAATACTTGGATTATTACCTGTGTAATATAACATCACGTATAATAATGAAATTGCAGCATAAGCTATCGTGCCATAATAGGCAATATTAAAGGAGCCAAATCTAATAACGAGTCTACTATTAGTAAATGTTGCAAATCCTACTGAAAAGGCTGTACTTGCAAATATATAAGGGAATAATTCACCTAATTGGTATTGTTCTTGAAAGATCTGTTGTGAGGTGCTTAAATACACCATAAACGAACCAGTAATAAATCCTGATACAAATGTAAATGCAACTGCTTCTTTATGTCGTAAAAACTCTTTAGTTCCAGTAATGAAAATTGATGGCGAGAATTTAATCCGGTTTTCGTCTTTAAGTGTTTCTGGTTGTCGTTTCCAAAACCATAAAACAATAAGTAATCCTATGATGAGGTTGGCATTAAATATAGCTTGCCAATTAAAAATGTCTAGTAACCATTGTCCAAGCGTTGGAGCTACAATTGGAACCAAAATAAAGAACATGACAATAATAGATAAGACTTTTGCCATAAAATCACCACTATAAGTGTCACGTGTCATGGCAATAGCAATTGTTCGTGGAGAAGATAAACCAATGCCTTGAAGTATACGACCAACAATCATCACTTCAAAGTTGTTGGTAGTGACGCAAATAATACTTGCAATAACGAACACAGCAAACCCAAAATAAACCATAGGTTTACGCCCAAAACTGTCAGATAAAGGTCCAAAGATCAACTGTCCAAAGCCTAAACCTAAAAAGATCATGGTGATCAATAACTGATTGTCACTTGGGTTCGTTACTCCAAGTGCACTTCCAATCTCTGGTAAAGCTGGTAATAATGCATCAATAGATAAAGCAACTATTGACATCAACGATGCCATAAGTGCAATAAATTCGATTTTAAACGTAGGTTTGTTTTGCATGGCGCAAAAGTACAAGAAAACAAAGAGTATTTAACCTCAAAAAATGAATTAACAAAACATTGACTTTTCAAAAAACGGAGTACGAATTTCAAGTGTATCTTTGTAAACTAAATTTCAATCATGCAGCATTTAAAATCGTCTGATAAAAAAGATAATAAAAAACCAAAAGTCACCCTAAAACAAGCATTTAAAACGATTATTTGGCCACGTAGAAAATTAGTTTTTATAGGCTTAGTACTTATTGTTTTAAGAAGCTTGTCTGGATTGGTGCTCCCATGGCAAAGTAAAGTTTTGTTGGATGAAGTTGTTCCAAATGCAGATACAAGTGGATTATGGACACTTATTTCGATTGTTATAACTGCCATTACAGTGCAAGCAGCTACGTCATTTTTACTCACTAAAATATTAAGTGTTCAGGCGCAATATTTAATTAGTGAGTTACGTGCACAAGTACAAAAAAAGGTCTTGTCCTTACCGATAAGCTTTTTTGATAATACCAAGTCAGGTGCTTTAGTATCCAGAATTATGAATGATGTAGAAGGTGTTCGAAACCTTATAGGAACAGGCTTAGTTCAGTTGGTAGGAGGAAGTTTCACAGCTATTGTCTCATTAATTATTTTAATAAAACTCAATGCATGGATGACACTTTTTGTATTTGTGCCTTTGTCTATATTCGGAATTATTGCTTTAAAAGCATTCAAATACATTCGCCCTATTTTTAGATCTCGCGGAAAAATTAATGCTGAGGTTACCGGTCGTTTAACCGAAACTTTAGCTGGTGTTCGTGTGATAAAAGCATTTAATGCTGAAGATCAAGAAAACAAGATTTTTGAAAAAGGCGTTGATAGATTATTCCAAAACGTAAAGAAAAGCTTAACAGCTACCGCCTTAATGACAAGTTCTTCAACTTTTTTGATTGGCGTTGCAACTACTGGAATTATGGGTATTGGTGGTTATTACATGATTCTTGGAGAAATGACTACTGGTGACTTTCTATTTTTCACCTTACTATTAGGATTTATGATTGCGCCAATTGTTCAAATGAGTAATATTGGAAGTCAATTAACAGAAGCTTTAGCAGGTTTAGATAGAACGGAAGAATTAATGAATATGGCTGCCGAAGAAGATGATGCCAATAGAAGTATAGAACTTAAAGAGTTTAAGGGAGAACTAGAATTTAATGATGTGTCTTTTGCATACGAAGAAGGAAAAGCTGTATTATATAACATAAATTTTAAAGCAGAATCAGGTTCCGTGATTGCACTCGTAGGAAGTTCAGGTTCAGGAAAATCTACAATTGCCGGATTATCAGCAACATTTTTAAATCCTAAGTCAGGACAAATTACAATTGATGGTAAAGATTTGTCAAAGGTGAATCTGAAAAGTTTCAGAAAACATTTAGGTGTTGTGTTACAGGATGAGTTTTTGTTTGAAGGAACCATTCGTGAGAATATTATGTTTCCAAGACCTAATGCTTCGGAAGAACAATTGCTTGCAGCGGTAAAAGCCGCTTATGTAAATGAATTCACAGACCGTTTTGATGATGGTTTAGAAACGATGATTGGAGAACGAGGCGTGAAATTATCTGGTGGACAACGACAACGTATTGCAATTGCTAGAGCTATTTTAGCTGATCCAAAAATTATTATTTTAGATGAAGCGACTTCTAATTTAGATACTGAAAGCGAAGCTCTGATTCAAAAGAGTTTGGGAGAACTTACTAAAAATAGAACCACAATCGTGATTGCTCACCGATTGAGTACGATTCGTAAAGCTGATCAAATTTTGGTTATAGAAAACGGAAAAATTGCCGAACGAGGAAATCATGATGAGCTCATTGCGGCAGAAGGCAGGTACTATGATTTGTATACCTATCAAGCTAAGATTTAATTTATTTTAAATAATTTTATGGGATTATAAAACCGAACACATGATTATAGATACATTAATTAAATTATTCAATAGAGACTTAAACGCCTTAAAAAAGGAAATTGAAATCTATAAAGAAGAAAAAACCTTGTGGATAGTTCCTGAGGATATTTCAAATTCTGCAGGTAATCTATGTTTGCATCTCGTTGGAAATTTGAATCATTTTATTGGAGCAACTATGGGTGATTCCGGATATGTAAGACAACGCGAGTTAGAGTTTTCTCTTAAAGATGTTCCTAGAGCAGAATTAATACAACAAGTGGAAGATACGATAGATGTTGTTTCTTCAGTTCTAGAAAAAATATCTGAAGATGATTTACAAAAAGAATATACACATCGTGTGTTTAAGGAACCTATGACTACCGAATATTTCTTAGTACACCTGACTATGCACTTGGCGTATCATCTTGGACAAATAAATTATCACAGACGATTATTAGACAATTAATGTATGACATTTGATCACTATAAAGTCAATCTCCTACAAGCGAATGAAAGCGAAGTGTTTTTCAATTTAATTGATAACAACAGACCGCGTTTAGAAGATTTCTTTGCAGGAACAGTTTCAAAAACATTAACCCTTGATGCTACTGAGAAATACTGTGTTGAAATTCAACAACGCATCCAAAATATAAGCTATTTACCGTTCATGATTACAGATAATCATACCAATGCTTTTGTGGGATTGGTAGATGTAAAGAACATAGATTTGAATGTACCAAAGGCAGAATTAGGTTCTTTTATCGATCTTAAATACGAAGGCAAAGGCATTGTGACTGAAGCTACTAAATTAGTAGTTGATCATATTGTAGAACACTATAAATTCATCAAACTATTATGCCGAGCTAGTAGCAGGAATAAAGGCAGTATTGCTGTTATTCTAAAAAATGGATTTGAGTTGGAAGGCACGATTCGAAAAGATTATAGAACCACTAAGGGTGAAATCGTTGATTTAAATTATTATGGTCGTTTGTTTTAATAACTAGATGTTAAACCCTTCCTAATTCTATTTTTGAATTCGCTTTGATGCTTAACTTTATCTAGTAAATCACAACTTATGACATCTAAATTTTATATTCTATTAGCAGTATTAATAAGTGCTACGTTTTTATCCTTCGGACAAGACATATCTTTTGAAGATTATAATCCAACATCAACATTGGTGGTTCCTGGAAAAGTAATTAAAAAAGCTAAATTTCCTTTTATAGATGTGCATGGTCATCAATACCAAATGCCAACTCAAGATTTAGCACCTGTGGTAGCAGCTATGGATACTCTTAATATGGGAATCATGGTAAATCTAAGTGGTAGAACTGGAGACGATCTTATAAAATCTGTAGCCAATATTGACAAGAATTTCCCAAACCGCTTTGTGGTATTTTGTAATATTAATTTTGATGGAGCAGGAGCAAAGGGATGGATAGAAAAGAAAGTAGCTCAATTGAAGGAAGATGTGAAAAATGGAGCTCGAGGATTAAAGGTCTATAAAAGTTTGGGATTAAGAAATACAGATGTTGATGGTAAACGATTGGCAATTGATGATTCTAGATTAAATCCAATATGGAGAACGTGTGGAGAACTTGGAATTCCAGTATTAATTCATGCAGCAGATCCAAAACTGTTTTGGGATGAGTTTGATGGTGATAATGAAAGATGGTTAGAACTAAAAACACATCCACGTCGTAAGCGTGATGCAAATAACCCTGCACCTTGGGAACAGATTATTCAGGAGCAGCATAATATGTTTAAGGCACATCCAAATACAACATTCATCAATGCACATATGGGTTGGTTTGCTAACGATCTAGGTAAGCTTGGCCAGCTGTTGGATGATATGCCTAACATGAATGTTGGCATAGGTGCTATTATTGCTGAATTAGGACGACAGCCTCGTTTCGCAAAAGCATTCTTTATTAAGTATCAAGATCGTATTCTCTTTGGTAAAGACAGCTGGAAACCAAAGGAGTTCCCAACGTATTTTAGAGTTTTAGAAAGTGCAGATGAGTATTTTCCTTACCACAAAAAGTACCATGCTTTTTGGCCAATGTATGGTTTAGATTTACCTGACGATGTTCTTAAAAAAGTATACTATAAAAATGCGTTACGTATCGTTCCTGGTTTAGATAAAAGTAAGTTTCCTAATTAACTACAACGGAATATTTCCGTGTTTACGATTAGGTCTGTTTACTTCTTTGTTTTCTAACATTGAGAAGGCTTTAATAAGCTTTCTTCTTGTGTTCTTCGGAAGAATAACCTCGTCAATAAAGCCACGTTCAGACGCACTGTAAGGATTCGCAAACAATTCAGCATATTCAGCTTCTTTTTCTTTCCATTTAGCTTCAGGATCATCAGCAGAAACAATTTCACGTTTGAATATGATTTCGGCAGCACCTTTTGCTCCCATAACTGCAATCTCAGCATTGGGCCAAGCAAAATTCATGTCTGCTCCAATATGTTTAGAATTCATAACATCATAGGCTCCACCATACGCTTTTCTGGTAATCACAGTTACTCTTGGCACTGTAGCTTCACTAAAAGCATAAAGTAGTTTCGCACCATGAACAATAATACCATTCCATTCTTGATCTGTTCCTGGTAAAAATCCAGGAACATCTTCAAGTACTAACAACGGAATATTAAAGCAATCACAAAAACGCACAAAACGTGCTGCTTTTTTAGCGCTGTTAACATCTAATACTCCTGCTAAAAACATAGGCTGATTAGCTATAATTCCAATTGACTTTCCGCCTAAACGTGCAAAACCAACAATGATGTTTTCGGCATGATCTTTATGAATTTCATAAAAAGAATCTTCGTCAATAATTCCTTCAATGACATTATGCATATCGTAAGGCTTATTTGGGTTTTCAGGAACAATTTCAGATAAACTACTTCTTATTTCTTCTTGAAATTCAAACTCTAAATCTTTTGGTGTTTCTTTATTACTTTGTGGTAAATAACTCAGTAACTTTTTGACATCCTCTAAACATTCTATATCATTTGCTGATGTTTTATGTGCTACACCAGATTTTGTAGAATGCACGCTAGCACCACCTAATTCTTCACTTGTTACTTCTTCATTAGTAACTGTTTTTACAACATTAGGTCCAGTCACAAACATATAACTTGTGTCTTGCACCATAATTGTAAAATCGGTTATTGCAGGAGAATAAACTGCACCACCAGCACAAGGTCCCATTATAGCAGAAATCTGAGGAATTACCCCAGAAGCTTGTACGTTTCGATAAAAAATATCGGCATAACCACCTAAAGAACGAACACCTTCCTGAATACGAGCTCCACCTGAATCATTCAATCCAATAATTGGTGCTCCTACATTAACGGCCATGTCCATGATTTTACAAATCTTTTCGGCATGTGTTTCAGATAATGAACCACCAAAAACCGTGAAGTCTTGAGCAAAAACATAAATCAATCGTCCGTTAACTGTTCCATAACCAGTTACTACACCATCACCATAAAACTTTTGGTTTTCCATACCAAAGTCTTTTGTTCTGTGTGTAACCAAAGCTCCAATTTCTTCAAAAGAACCTTCATCTAAAAGATATAACACGCGTTCTCTTGCTGTGAGTTTTTTCTTTTGATGTTGTTTATCAATTCGTGCTTGTCCGCCACCTAATTTGGATAGCTCTAGTTTTTCGTTAAGCATTTTTATCTTAGAATTCATAGTGTCTTAATTAGGTAATCGTAATAATTTTTGATCTTCTAAATAGCGTTTTAAGGCAATTTTAGCTGCTAATTCAGCTTCCTTACGATGTCGTTCTTCCAAAAGGCTAGGCGAGTAGTAGTTTTTCACAAAGTGAGTATCAAAGTTCCCACTTTTAAACGCATCATGTTCACAAACAAATCGTCCGAAAGGTAATGTTGTTTGCACACCTTTAATATGGTAATTATCAATCGCTTTTATCATTAGCTGTATCGCTTCAGAACGTGTCTTTCCGTAGGTAATCAATTTTGAAAGCATTGGATCATAATAAATTGGAATATCCATCCCTTCTTCAAAACCGTTATCGACTCGAATGTTTTCACCTTCCGGTAATTTGTAAACTTCAAGGTTTCCAACACTAGGTAAGAAGTTATTCATTGGATCTTCGGCATATACACGAAGTTCTAAAGCGTGACCACTGATCTTCAAGTCTTCTTGTTTGATTTCTAAAGCTTCTCCTCGAGCTACTTTAATTTGGAGTTCCACTAAGTCCACACCTGTAATCCATTCGGAAACAGGATGCTCCACTTGTAATCGTGTATTCATCTCCAAGAAATAGAAATTATGATCAGCGTCCATTAAAAATTCAACTGTTCCTGCACCTAAATAATCACAAGAACGCGCTACATTAATAGCTGCTTGCCCCATTTCTTCTCGGAGTTCAGGTGTTAAAATAGCTGAAGGCGCTTCTTCAACAACCTTTTGATGTCGACGCTGGACAGAACACTCACGTTCAAAAAAGTGAATGATATTGCCATGGCTATCTGCCATAACTTGAATTTCAATATGACGAGGAGAACTCACATATTTTTCTACAAAAACAGAACCATCACCAAAAGCTGAAGTCGCTTCACTAATGGCACGTTTCATTTGTTCTTCTACATCTTTTTCTTTTTCTACAACACGCATCCCTTTTCCGCCACCACCAGCAGCAGCTTTAATCAAAATTGGAAAGCCAATGTCTTTAGCTATTTCAACAGCTTCTTTAGGATCTGTAATAGCGTGATCAACACCAGGAACCATTGGAATGTTGTAATTCTTAACCGCATCTTTAGCAGCTAATTTATCTCCCATCATTTTGATGGCTTTAGAACGAGGTCCAATGAAAATGATATTATTGGCTTCACATAATTTCGCGAAACCTGCATTTTCACTTAAGAATCCGTAACCTGGATGAATACCATCCACGTCTAAAGATTTGGCAACTTCTATGATTTTATCACCTCTTAAATAGGATTGATTTGATGGAGCTGGACCTATACATACGGCTTCGTCTGCGTATTTTACGTGAGGTGCATTTCTATCTGCCTCTGAAAATACAGCTACAGTTTTAATACCCATTTTTTTTGCTGTTCGCATTACACGAATTGCAATTTCTCCACGATTGGCAACTAATATTTTTTTCATAAATATCTTTTTAGAAGATTATATATGTTTAGATAATTATAATTTTAAGTGTATAGATTATTCAAACTCGATTAAAAGCGAATTTTTATCTACTGTTTCAGCTTGTTTAACCTTAATAGATTTAATAATCCCTTCTCTAGGAGAGGTAATCACGTTTTCCATTTTCATTGCTTCAAGAATTAAAAGCGCATCGTCTTCTTTGACTTCCTGACCTTCACTGACATTAATTTCGAGGATAAGACCAGGCATTGGTGCTTTAATATCATTTACTTGTTTGGTTGCGCCAACTTCAAATCCTAAATCAGCAATTAGTTGATCTAAATCATCATTTATATCAACGTCATACGTATTGTTATTGACTTTTACTGTATAGTGTTTTTTGTTGAAATCTGACTGTAATACTGAAGCTTTAGTTGAACTATTATTCTGTAAAACATGGAAGTGATTTGTTGTGGTTTCAATAGCGTCTAGTTTTTCTAAATCCTCTTTCGAAATGTCAAAACTGTGCGAATTGTTTACTTTTATTTTATACATGAATTTGAAGTTTAAAAGATATGATAAAGTTAAGATTATAACCACTCCTAAAATATGAAAAATATCATATTCTAATACTATTTTTATAAAGATTTAAATTGAGAACCCTCTTGATGTTTCTTGATGGCTTTTCGAGATAATACGATACCAATAATTAGTGAAATAAATGCACCAATCCAGATGCCTGGAATGAAATCAATAAACAAAAAGAAGTCGTAAGCACCGTGAAATAATACAGCTAAAGCAAGTCCGTAAAAATTTAATTTAATTCTACTTTTAGAAAACTTAGCCTTTCCCATAAAATAACCCATTAAAATCCCAAAAGTTGCATGAGCAGGAACTGCAGTAAAAGCTCTTAATACAGCAACTTCAGCTCCACCTTCTAATACGTAGAATACATTTTCTGTAGCAGCAAAACCCATAGAGACCATAACAGCATACATTATTCCATCAAAAGGTTCATTAAATTCAAATTTCGGTTGTGCAAAATAACGTACAATAACATACTTGCTGAATTCTTCTACTAAAGCCACTACAAAAAAGGCTTTGATAAATTGTTGCAGAATGCTAGACTCATCTTTTAAGGGTAAAATAATATCGAAACCTAGATAGAGAATTGTGGTTATGATTATACTAACAATAGCGCCAAAAACAAAACTTATAAGGAGTAGACCTTTTGGTTCTTTTTCATATTTATCCTTACAATAGATATAGATAATTATGATCAGAATTGGAGCAACTGCTAGTAATACATTATTCATTCATGAAAATTAGTGAAAATTATTGAGTCAATTTGGCTTTTATTGCTTCAACTACAAATTCATAGTACTTGCGATTACTAGGAACAAAGTGATTGTTAATTTCGCTGTTAGCTAAAAGGGTTTTAAATTCTGAAATACTTACAAATTTTAAAGCTTCTACTTCCTCTTTCTGAGGAGTCAAGTCTTCTATTTTTACAGCAATTTCAGCAATAAACGTATTATGGAATTCATTATCTATTATTCCATTAAGATAGGTTTGAAGACATTCAAATACGCCAATTTTATTTAGTTGGTCTTCGGAAAGGAGGATTCCAATTTCTTCTTTTGCTTCTCTTACAGCAGCTTGTTCAATCGATTCTCCAGCATCAATATGTCCTGCTACAGAAACATCCCATAATAATGGGCAAATAGTTTTTGAAGCTGCTCGTTGTTGGAGTAGAATATGACCTTCTGAAGTAAACAACCAAACATGAGCAGTATTGTGCAAATGACCTTTAGTATGAATCTCAGATTTTGGAACGGAAACTCCTGTAGGTATTCCGTTTTGATCTACGATATCAATATATTCTTCCAAAATGATAGTTTAAAGTACCGATTTTATGCAATTCACTAAAGTGTCAAAATCCTTTTTTGTGTTATATAAATGACATGAAACTCGAATGTATTCTCCTCTAAAAGACACAAAAATATTTTGATCAAGCAAATTAGCTTTCAGTTTTATAATATCTAATCCTTCAGGTAGTTTCACACCAAATAAATGATGAGTCCTATAATTATGGTCTTCAATTATACAGCCTAATTCGGAAAGTTCCTTAGAAGCTTCAAATGAAATTGATTTGCAATAGTCTTGTATAGCCTTTGGTGTCCATTTTATAACCTGTTTTAAAGCTTCAATTTGCATTTGCACATAAATGAAATTCCCGCTTTCTCCAACTGTGTAACGATTTGCTAATGGTTTGTATTTTGGTTGGTAATTGGTTAAGCTAGCAAAATTCTCACTATCCAACCTATTTGACCAATTCTCTTCAATAGGTTCTCCGTTATCAAAATATTCTCCAAAATAAGCATAAGCGGAACCATAAGGACCAAACAACCATTTATATCCAGCGCATATTAATGCATCTGGTTGAATGTCTTTAACCGAAAAAGGTAAAGATCCAATACTTTGACTTCCATCGATAATTAATAAGGCGTTAAGTTGTTTAGTCTTCTTTCTAATGGCTTTTAAATCAAATAAGCTTCCATTAGACCAATGTATATTTCCCATAGCAACAATAGCAGTTTTATCTGTTATTGCTTCTAAAATAGTAGTATCCCATCGTTCGCCTTTTACTGGACAAACCGTTTTAATAATGGCATTATATGTATTTGCTAATTTTTTCCACGAATAGTAATTACTAGGAAACTGCTCATCAATTACTAAAATCTCGTCACCTTTATTTAAAGTAATATTGTTTGCAACTGTAGCCATTCCATAGGAAACCGATGGAATGGTTGCAATTCTATTGTAATCTTCAACATCAATTAATTCAGCAAACAGTTTTTTGAGCTCTACAACAGGTTCAAAATAATCTGAACCAAGTATTGTGTATGGTCTGGATTTTTGCTTTAAACCTCTTAATCCTGCTTCATAAATAGCTTTGAAAGCTGGTGATTGTGATGCAATGTTTAAATAGGTGATATCATCTGGAATATCAAAAAGATGTTTTTGATTTTGCATGTTCAGTTTTTGCTACTCAAAATAAGAAAACGTTTCGCCATCTTTTATATTGAGCAATGTTTCATAAATCATTTTGATCACGTTTTCTACATCATCACGATGAACCATTTCTACAGTAGTATGCATATAACGTAACGGCAATGATATTAATGCAGATGCAACACCTCCATTACTGTAGGCAAAGGCATCTGTATCTGTACCAGTTGCTCTCGATAAGGCAGAACGTTGAAAAGGAATCTTTTTCGACTCAGCTGTATCTGTTATCAAATCACGTAATTTTTGTTGTACTGCTGGAGCATAAGCTATAACAGGACCTTTACCCATTTCTAAATGACCTTCTTTTTTCTTATCGATCATTGGAGTAGTAGTATCATGAGTCACATCTGTTACAATCGCAACATTAGGTTTGATTGTTTCCGTTATCATTTGTGCGCCACGTAATCCAATTTCTTCTTGAACTGAATTTGTTACATATAATCCAAAAGGAAGTTTCTTTTTGTTTTCTTTCAGTAATCGTGCTACTTCAGCAATCATAAATCCACCCATTCTGTTGTCTAATGCACGACATACAAATTTGTTTTTATTAAGAATATGGAATTCATCTGGATATGTAATCACACAACCAACATGTACGCCAAGTTTTTCTACTTCTTCTTTTGTTGTGCAGCCACAATCGATAAATATGTTCTCTGGTTTAGGCGCTTCTTCTTTTGCTCTATTTCTAGTATGAATTGCTGGCCATCCAAAAACACCTTTTACAATCCCATTTTTAGTATGGATATTTACAATTTTACTTGGTGCTATTTGATGGTCACTTCCACCATTTCTAATCACATAGATTAATCCATTATCTGAAATATAATTCACATACCATGAAATTTCGTCTGCATGCCCTTCAATAACAACCTTGTATTTTGCCTTAGGGTTAATAACACCAACTGCAGTTCCGTAGGTATCAGTTATGAATTCATCTACATAAGGTTTTAAGTAGTCCATCCAAATTTTTTGCCCTTCCCACTCATATCCTGTTGGAGCAGCATTGTTTAAATATTTTTCAAGAAAGTCAATTGATTTTTTGTTGAGTATGCTTTTTGAAGCCATGTAAGTTTGTTTTATTTGTATGTCTGTAAAAATAAAAGGATTTATTTGGTTTTTAATAGCTAAGGAAATTTTTTTGTAACAAAATGAAGTATTTTTATACAAATTACCAACAATAACTAAATCATCTAAAATTTAATATAATGAAGCTAGTCATTAAAGATTTAACTAAAACATACAAAAACGGCGTTAAGGCTATTGATAATCTTAATCTTGAAATTGGAACAGGAATGTTTGGACTCCTCGGACCAAATGGAGCAGGAAAATCGTCTTTAATGCGTACCATAGCGACTTTGCAAAGCCCTGACTCTGGTTCTATTATGTTTGGTGATATTAATGTGCTTGAAGACAATATGTCTTTACGAAAAATTTTAGGTTACTTACCACAAGCGTTTGGCGTATATCCAAAAATGTCTGCTGAAGCTTTGTTAGACTATTTTGCTACACTAAAAGGTGTAAGTTCAAAATCTGACAGACAAGCTTTGGTAAAAGAAGTTTTAGAAATCACAAATTTATACGATGTAAGAAAGAAATATGTGGCTGGATATTCTGGAGGAATGAAACAACGTTTCGGAATTGCCCAATTGCTTTTAAATAATCCAAAATTAATTATTGTAGATGAACCAACTGCTGGTCTAGATCCAGCTGAACGTCATCGGTTTTTAAATGTTTTAAGAGAAGTAGGTACCAATTGTACGGTTATTTTTTCGACACATATTGTTGAAGATGTAAAAGAATTGTGTAATGAAATGGCGATTTTAAATGGTGGGCGAATTTTAAAACAAATAACTCCAATTGCAGCTACTGAAGAGATAAAAGGACAAATTTGGACGAAAATAGTAGAACGAGATGATTTAGAAGCTATGGAAAGTTCATTCAATATTTTATCTTCAAACTATAACCAAGACAATACTTTAAATATTAGAGTACATGCCTTAGAAAAGCCTGCTGACGATTTTAGGTTAGCAGAACCACAATTAGACGATGTGTATTTTATTGCTTTAAAGCAAGACGAATCTATACTTGCTTAATAGGCTTTAATTAATCTCTAAGACACAAAACATGTTTACTACAATATTTAAACACGAATTAAAATACTGGTTCAATAAATCATCCTTTTATATCTACTTGGCAATATTCTTCATATTGGGCTTGCTTTTTTCTGCAATTAATGCGGGATTTTTCGATTTCCTTACCAGCACTACTGGTTCATCGCAAATTGTTAATTCACCAATTGGCGTTATAGGTCTCTTTAATGGACTAACAACTCTAATTTTCTTTTTATTTCCATCTATAATTGGGGTTTCCGTTTATAGAGATTATAAAAGTGAAATGCATACCATTTTGTATTCATATCCTTTTACAAAAGCCAATTATTTATTTGCAAAATTTTTTAGCAGTGTAACCATTGTAACTCTTATTGTTTTAGTTATTGGGATTGCAATGTTTATTGGATTCAGATTACCAGGAACCAATGAGGATATTGTTGGTGCTTTTCGTTTTACGGCATATTTACAAGCCTATTTTATTTATATAATACCTAATATATTATTATTCGGAGCCATTGTTTTTG
Source organism: Psychroserpens jangbogonensis (assembly GCF_000797465.1). Classification (GTDB taxonomy): domain Bacteria; phylum Bacteroidota; class Bacteroidia; order Flavobacteriales; family Flavobacteriaceae; genus Psychroserpens; species Psychroserpens jangbogonensis. Next base: position 457,557 of record NZ_JSWG01000015.1, read on the forward strand.
CCATTGTAACCTATACAAGAAACATAGCGGCTGGTTTTATTGCCATTATATTATTGATGTTAATTCAAGGTTTGGTGTCTAGTATACTTTCAGATCCAGACAATAGATTTTTGTCTGCGCTTTTAGATCCTTATGGAGCTGAAGCAGCAAATTATTATACGCGTTATTGGACAGTTGCAGAACAGAATGAAGACATGCTGCCAATTAAAGAGCTCATTATTTATAATAGATTATTATGGCTTGGTATTGGAACATTAATTTTTGGGTTCGTTTATAAATTTTTCAAATTTAGTCAAAATGCCATCTCATTTTCATTTAGAAAACAAAAGGGTCAGCGTATGACTAAAACTAATTTTGGAGGAATTACAAGAATTAATTTACCGAAAGTTGATTATGATTTTTCTTTTGTTCAGAATTTAAAAACAACATGGAAATTATCTAATATAGATTTTAAATACATTGTTAAAAGCTGGCCTTTTATAAGTATTGTTTTAGTTGGATTGATTTTTATTCTTATTGGTTTATCTGGAGTTGGAAATTTATTTGGAACTGATACACTTCCTGCAACATGGAAAACGTTAATGGGTGGTGCTGGATTTTTCTTATCTATTAATGTTTGTACGTTTTTATATGCTGGAATGTTAGTACAAAGAGCACGAACAGCAAATACCGATCAAATACTTGATACAACACCAATACCAAATTGGACATTGTTATTATCAAAATTTATTGCATTGCTTAAAATGCAATTACTATTATTAGTAGTTATTATGGTATCCGGAATGATATTTCAAATTTATAAAGGCTATTATAATTTCGAAATTGGACATTATATAAAGGAGTTATTTGGATTAAGGATTATTCACTTTGCAATTTGGGCGTTACTATCTTTATTCGTCCAAACATTGTTCAAGAATCAGTATTTAGGCTTATTTGTTTTATTAATAATTGCTATTGGTATGCCGTTTTTAAGTTTTGCTGGCATTGAGCAATCTATATTTAAATACAATCAAGCGCCAGGATTTTCGTATTCAGATATGAATGGTTACGGTACGTCTGCGTCACGACATCTTATTTATAAAACCTATTGGTTATTAGGAGGATTGGTGTTATTAGTTCTTGCAAGCTTATTTTGGGTAAGAGGTTTGCCTCATTCATTTAAAGAACGTTTATCTATTGCGAAATTTCGCTTTAAAGGAATGGCTATAATGGGTTTATTAGTATTCTTGATCGGTTTTTTAGCTCTTGGTTTTAAAATTTATCACGAAAACAATATTGCTAATGTTAATACATCAAGTAAAGAATCGGAAAAGCAATCTGTTGAATGGGAGAAGACCTATAAAAAATACGAAAAATCAATCCAGCCAAGAATTGTTTCAGTTAAAGCAGATGTAAATATTTTTCCAAATGATTTAAACTTTGATGCTAAAGCTAATTACTTGATGGTTAATAAATCTAATCAAGCTATTGATAGTATTTTACTTAACCATAATGATTATCCAAGCACGTTCAAATTCAACAAGGAAAACACGTTAGTTTCAGAAGACACGTTGTATAACTTCGATATTTATAAATTAAAACAATCGTTACTTCCAGGCGATAGTTTAGAATTAGATATTACAGTACATAATACACCAAATACACTATTGCGACCTTTTTCTCCTGTAAGAGGAAATGGAACGTTTATAAATAACCTTCAAATCTTTCCTTCATTAGGTTACAATGGTGGCGAATTGAGAGATAATGAGACTCGTAAAAAATATGATTTACCTCCAAACGAGTTAAAACCACATCCTTCAGATTCTACAGCTTTAGGGAATACGTATATTTCTAAAGATGCAGATTGGATAGATTTTGAAGCAACAGTAAGTACATCTGAAGATCAAATTGCTATTGCTCCTGGGTATTTACAAAAAGAATGGACAGAAGATGGTCGTCGTTATTTTCATTATAAAATGGATAGTAAGATTTTAAATTTCTATGCATTTAATTCTGGTAAATACGAGGTTAAAAAAGAAGAGTGGAAAGGCATCAATTTAGAAATATATTACCATAAAGGACACGAATATAACTTGGATAGAATGATGAAAGGTATGAAAGCCTCATTAGATTATAACTCTAAAAATTTCAGTCCTTATCAACATAAACAAACTCGTATTATTGAGTTTCCTAGAACAGGCGGAAGTTTTGCACAATCGTTTCCTAATACGATTCCATTTTCAGAAGGCGTAGGATTTATTGCAGATGTGGATGATACAAAAGAAGGCGGTGTCGATTATCCTTTTGCTATTACAGTTCACGAAGTTGCACACCAATGGTGGGCGCATCAAGTTATTGGAGCAGACGTATTAGGCGCAACGATGCTTTCTGAAAGTTTGTCTGAATATGTCTCTTTAAAAGTATTAGAGCATCAACAAGGAAAAAGTGAAATGCGTAAGTTTTTAAAGAAAGCTTTAGACGATTATTTAATACAACGTACGTTAGAACAAAAGCGTGAAAATGCATTAATGTATAATGATGGTCAAGGATATATTCATTATCAAAAAGGCTCTATGGTGTTTTATGCACTGAGTGATTATATTGGAGAAGACGTACTTAACAATGCGCTTAAAACCTATGTGGAAAAGGTAAAATTCCAAGAAGCTCCTTATACAACGTCGATAGATATGGTAAATCATATTAGGGCAGTCACACCAGATTCGTTGCAATATGTGATCAAGGATATGTTCGAAACGATTACACTTTATAAAAACAGAATTATTGATTCTGAAGTTACCGAATTAGACAACGGTAAATTTCAAGTGGATATAGAGTTTAATGTTAGTAAGTATAGAAACGATGAAAAAGGAAAACGTTTTTATGGTGAGAAAGTAGGAGATTCATTATCCTATAAAGCTGAAGGAAAGAAAAGACTAGAGTATTCTGTTGTTTTAGAAGATTATATTGATATTGGGATTTTTACAGAAGATGAAAACGAAGATGGAGAAAAGAAGGAAGTAGAATTGTATTTGAAAAAACATAAAATCACAAAAATCAATAATAAAATCACAATTATTGTGGATAGAAAACCTACTGAAGTAGGAGTAGATCCTTATAATAAACTTATAGATACGAGCTCAGAAGATAATCGGAAGAAGTTATAAATTCGATTAATAGAAGACTATTAAAAAACTCATAGGTTTAATAACTTATGAGTTTTTTATTTACCCTAATAATAATATTAACACGAATTAAAGGTTTTAAAAGCAGTAAATTTTTAATTTTGACCAAAGTTTAAAACCACGTTTGGAATGGTTTTAGCTCAACAATCAATAATGAAGTTGATAAAGTATATATTATTTATGTTTCCAGTTTTTGTAATGGCCCAAAAAGAGCCAATACAGCAAGACTCAACTGCTATTGAATATATTTTGATCGAAGGCGATTCAATTCCTGTAACAGCCATTAATCTTAATGAGGTTATGTTATTAAGAAAGTTGAAATTTGATTCTAAAGAAGATCGAATTAAATATTTAATTTTAAAACGGAAAACCATAAAGGTATATCCATATGCAAAGTTAGCAGCCGAACGTTTAACAACGTTAAATGAACGACTCGAAACCTTAGAGACGAAGCGAGCAAAGAGACGTTATGCTAAGCTTATTCAAAAATATATTGAAGAAGAATTTTCAGCAGAACTCAAAAAATTAACGCGAACAGAAGGTCAAATTTTAATCAAATTAATTCATAGGCAAACAGGTAATACAACTTTTGATCTCATTAAAAAATTAAGAAATGGATGGCGAGCTTTTTGGTTCAATACCACTGCTAATTTGTTCGATATTTCATTGAAACGAGAATTTGATCCTCTTAATGAAAAAGAAGACTTCCTGATTGAAGATATTCTTGAACGTGCCTTTCAGGACGGAAAGTTAGATCGACAAGATCCAGCTATGGATTTTGATTATTACGATCTTTCTGATAAATGGCTTAAAAATAATACTCCAGAAACAAAACAATAATGCGAATACAAACGCCTTTTGAAGAACGATTAAATGCTTGGAGTCATGGTTTAGGAGCTGCTTTAGGTATTGCTGGACTTGTCCTATTAATCATTTTTTTAAAACAAGAAACACCTTATGCCTTATTTAGTGTTGTTGTTTATGGCATTTCAATTATCATTCTTTTTATGGCTTCAACCTTTTATCATGCGGTACATGGTGAACGACGAAAGCACTATTTTAGAATTGTCGATCATATAAGTATTTATCTACTAATTGCAGGAACCTACACACCAGTCTTACTTATTACATTACCAGATAGTTTGGGATGGGAACTGTTTTGGACAGTTTGGGGAATTGCTGCTTTTGGAGTTATCTTAAAAATCTTTTTTACAGGTAAATTTGAAACATTTTCAACCTTATTATATTTAGTAATGGGATGGTTGGTTGTTTTTGATTTTTCAACCTTAGCAGATCGAATAGCTAATAACGGATTACTATTACTATTTGCTGGTGGATTGTTTTATACTGTTGGAATTGTTTTCTATGCGATAGAAAAAATCCCCTACAACCATGTGATTTGGCACTTTTTCGTTTTAGGAGGTGCTATTTGTCACTTTTTTATGGTGTACTTCTTTGTTATTTAAGCCTTGTTTTTTTGAATTAGAAACGCTTTTAAATCTGCGTAAGTAGAAATAGATGTTGCTACTTTTACTTTATCCATTACAGCTTCAATTTGTGGTGGTAAACTAACTTTAGTTTCAATCACTTCTTCAACGACATCTAAAAACTTTGTAGGATGTGCAGTTTCTAAAAAGACACAATGCGAATTTGGGTGATTTTTTAAATGTGATTTACAACCTAAATAACCTACAGCACCATGAGGATCTGCAATGTAATTGTAAGTCTTGTAAATATCTTTAAGAGCAGCTCTTGTCTGTTGATCAGTAAAACTGTAAGACGATAAATTTTCTTTTAGTGTACTAAAGTTGTTTTTATATATTTCCTGAATACGAATGAAATTACTCGGATTGCCAACATCCATAGCATTACTAATTGTTTGCACTGAAGGTTTTGGATTATAAGTTTCAGTGTTCAAGTATTCTGTTACTACATTATTTGCATTGTTTGCAGCTACAAAATGTTTTATCGGTAATCCTAATTGTTGTGCCATCATTCCAGCACAAATATTTCCGAAGTTTCCACTAGGAATAGAAAACACAATATCATCGTACTTTTTATGGAGTTGTCTATAGGCGAACATAAAATAGAATAGTTGTGGTAACCAGCGAGCAACATTAATTGAGTTTGCAGAGGTTAACTGCATTTTGCTCGTCAAATCATCATCTAAGAATGCTCGTTTAACCATATCTTGACAATCGTCAAAAACGCCATCAATTTCAAGCGCTGTAATGTTTTGACCAAGTGTCGTCAATTGTTTTTCTTGAATTTCACTCACCTTACCAGAAGGATATAAAATCACAACGTTTACACCTTTAATACCTAAAAAACCATTGGCAACTGCGCCACCTGTATCACCAGATGTAGCCACTAAAACAGTAACTTCATTCGTGTTATTAGTGTTAAAATGAGCTAAGCATCTCGCCATGAATCGTGCTCCAACATCTTTAAACGCCATTGTAGGTCCATGAAATAATTCTAATGTAGATATATTTTTGTCCAACTCAACAATTGGAAAATCAAAACACAAGGTATCTTCAATGATGTCTTTTAAAACATCTTCCGAAATATCAGGAATTACAAATTGCTTAATGGCTTGAAAAGCGATTTCAGTGTGAGAGAGGTGATCTATGTTTTCAAAAAAAGACTTAGGTAAAGCTTCAATGTGTTCAGGAAAATATAAGCCTTTATCAGGAGCTAAACCTCTAATGACAGCATCTTTAAAAGATGTATTTGGTGCTTTTTTATTTAAACTGAAATAATCCATATTCAATTACAATATTTTTATGCCTTCCGTATTAATTTTCGAAAGATGGAGTTCAAAGTCTATTGTTGTTTGAGAATAGACATTATGAATAGCTTCTCTTACCTTATTTGCAGTGTCTTCCCCTTTACACAAACTAAAAATTGAAGGTCCAGAACCTGAAATACCACAACCTAAGGCACCCTGTTTCAAAGCAGTTTGTTTTACATCCTCAAAATGCGGAATTAATTGACTCCTATATGGTTCAACAATGACGTCTTTAAGACTATCACTTAGTAATTTGTAATCTTCAGTATGTAAGGCATGTACAAAGCTACCAACATTTGACCATTGTGTAATGGCGTTTTTTAATGAGACGTCTTGAGGTAAAATTGCTCTAGACTCAGACGTTTTAATTTCTATTTGTGGATGAATTACAACTGCAAAAAGATCTTTAGGAGTTGGTAATTGTAAAACGTGTAATGGCGACAAACTTTTCACTAAAGTAAAACCACCAAATATAGCAGGAGCAAGGTTGTCTGCATGTTCACACTTACTTGCTAAAGCTTCGCCTTTCATAGCGAAGTTTATAAGTTGTGTTTTGTTATAAGGTTTTCCTAATAATTCGTTCATAGCAAAAACACTTCCAACTGCACTTGCAGAACTGCTTCCAATGCCACTTCCAGGTTTAACTTTTTTATAGATTTCTATATCGAATCCAAAGTCAGGATTTGCATCATTATATAATGCAAGTGCAGACACACCAGCCACATTGTTTTCGGCTTCAAATGGTAAATCGTAACCTTCAATTTTTGAAATAGTGATTCCTTTTTGAGACGTTTTTTTAATAATCATTTCATCTCCAATAGTATCTAAGCAAAAGCCAAGCACATCAAAGCCACAGGATACATTTGCAACAGTTGCAGGAGAGAAAATCTTTATTTGGTTCATGTCTTTTTCCACAAAAAGGAGTCTTTATATATTACCTATTTTGATGATATCAGCAAATAATCCTGATGCAGTTACATCAGCACCAGCACCAGCACCTTTAACAATTAAAGGTTGTTCAGGATAGCGTTCTGTATAGAACATGACAATATTATCTTTGCCTTCTAAATTATAAAAAGGATGGCCTTCAGGGATTTCCCTTAAACCAACTTTTGCTTTGCCCTTTTTGTATTCTGCAACATACTTAAGCTGACAATTTTTAGCTTTTGCAGAAGCATATAGCTTTTGAAAATGTGCTTCGTCAGTTTTAAGTGTTTTGTAGAAATCATCAACTGAGTCGCTATCCAAATTTGCTTTAGTCAAAAATGATTTATTATCAATATCTTCAATTTCCATTAATCCACCATTTTCTCTAGCTAGGATTAATATTTTTCTTGCAACGTCAATTCCACTTAAATCAATTCTTGGATCTGGTTCAGTGTAGCCTTCAAATTGAGCTCGCTTAACAGTATCATGAAAGTTAGTTCGATCACTAAAATGATTAAATACAAAATTTAAACTTCCAGATAATACTGCCTGAATACTTGTTACTTTATCACCAGAAGCGACTAAGTTATTTAGGGTATTAAGGATTGGTAATCCAGCACCAACATTGGTTTCGTATAGAAAAGGAGTATTATAACTTAAAGAAAGATCTTGGAGTTTTTTATAGGTTTCATAAGTTCCAGAACATGCAATTTTATTACAAGCGACTACAGCAATACTTTGCCTTAAATAATCATCATACCAGTTAGATACGCCTTCGTCTGCAGTAATATCGACGAAAATACTATTTCGTAAATTCATTTCTACTACCTTATTAAAAAAGCCTTGCAAACTTGACTTTTCTGCATAATGAAACTGTGATGCCCAGTCGTTAAGTTTGATCCCTTCTTGATCAAATATCATCTTTCTTGAGTTAGCCATTCCAGCTATCCGAACATCTATTTTAAGTTTATTTTTAAGGAAACTGTGTTGTTGTGTAATTTGATCAATAAGCTTTTCACCAACATTCCCAATTCCAACAATAAACACATTTAGTTGTTTCGTTTTAACTTCAAAAAAACGTTCATGTAAAACATTAAGAGCTTTTTTAATGTCATTTTTATTGATAACTGCTGAAATGTTTCTTTCTGAAGCACCTTGAGCAATAGCTCTAATGTTAATGTTGTTTTTGCCTAAAGTACTGAACATTTTTCCACTTATTCCTTGAAAACTTCTCATGTTATCGCCTATAAGCGCAATAATAGATAAGCCATCTTCAACAAGTATTGGATCTATTTTATGTAAAGAGATTTCATTTTCAAAAGCAGTATCAATAGCCGCTTTTGCTGTTTCAGTATCGCTAACATCAATTCCAAAACAAATAGAATGTTCAGAAGAAGCTTGCGTTATAAAAATGATATTTATTTTTTCATGAGCGAGAGTTTCAAATAATCGTTTTGAAAATCCAGGAATACCAACCATACCACTACCTTGTAAGGTGAGTAAAGCAATGTCATTTATGTTTGTAAGACCTTTTACTGGAGATGTATTTGATACTTCTGTTTCTGTAGAAATTATAGTACCAACTTCCGCAGGTTTTAAGGTATTCTTAATATGGATTGGAATATTTAAATCTAAAGCTGGTTGAACTGTTGGAGGATATAACACTTTTGCTCCAAAATGAGATAATTCCATGGCTTCCTGATAAGACAATCTTTTTATAGGATAGGCATGTTTTACTAGTTTCGGATTTGCTGTGTACATTCCACTAACGTCTGTCCAAATTTCCAATTGTTTTACCTTTAAAGCAGCAGCAACTATGGCAGCTGTAAAATCTGATCCTCCACGCCCTAAAGTTGTTATTTCTTCAAGACTAGATTTTGAGACAAATCCAGGTAATATGGTAATATCTTGATTGGCAGATTTAAAATAAGCTCTAATTTTTGAATTAGTATCTTTATAGATAACGTCTGCTTTAGTGAAGTTTGAATTGGTGACTACCAATTCTTGAGAATTCTTTCTTTCGGCATGCATGCCTCTAGACTTCATTGTTTCTGCAATGATGTAAGAAGACAATAATTCACCAAAACTCACTAATTTATCACTTGTTTTAGGAGATAATTCATTAATTAAAGATAAGCCATCTAGAAGATCTTTAAGTTCTTGCAGTTTGGCTTCAACATACTTTATAACTTCCTTATTTTTTTTAGGAATAAGAGTGTCAATCAATTTTAAATGAATGCGCTGTATTGCTATAAAAGCATCGTTGTGGTCGCTACTTTTTGATTGAGCTAAGCGCCCAGCATCAAGTAATTTATCTGTAATTCCTCCAAAAGCAGAAACAACACAAATAACTTTATCAGTATTAGATTTTTCTTCTAATATTGATATGACCTGATTTATATTATTTGCCGAGCCAACAGACGTGCCTCCAAATTTTAAAACTTTCATTATTCTTGATTTTCAACTTAGTTTGTGATGTCTTTAAACTATGTTCCAAAAGTATTACTTTTACTTTTAAATAAAACAGTACACGTGAAAATTTTCTCTAAAGAACAAATATATGAAGGTGATAGATTAACCTCTGAAAAACAGAATATTACCTCTACAGAATTAATGGAGCGCGCAGGAGTCCAAATTTTCAATTGGCTGCACATTAGAATGCAAGGCGCTCCAGTACCTATTCATGTATTTTGTGGAATCGGTAATAATGGAGGAGATGGTCTGGTTGTTGCTCGCCACTTATTTACACATGGTTATAATGTAAAAACCTACATTGTTAATTGTAGTGATAAACGTTCAAAAGATTTTTTAGTGAATTATGATCGTATAAAAGAAGCTACGAAAGAATGGCCTACGATGTTGACTTGTAGAGAAGAATTTCCTCAAATCCATAAAGATGATGTTCTTATTGATGCGGTTTTCGGAATTGGTTTAAATCGTCCCGTAGATGAATGGGTTACTCAGTTATTTATGCATTTTAGAGCTAGTGAAGCTTATACGCTTTCTGTTGATATTGCATCTGGAGCATTTACTGATAAAGTTGTAGACAATGAAGACAGCGTTGTTTGGTCTAATCATACGTTAAGTTTCCAATCTCCAAAAATCATTTTCTTTTTACCTGAAACTGCTAAATACGCAGTTCAATGGGAAGTTTTGGATATTGGTATTGATAAAGAATTTTTATTCAACACAGAAACAGAGGCGATACTTATTGGTAAACATGAAGTTTTGCCCATGTACCAGCCAAGAGAAAAGTTTTCTCATAAAGGCACTTATGGACACGCCTTAATTATAGGAGGTAGTTATGGCAAAATTGGAGCGACGCTTTTAGCTTGTAGAGCCGCATTGTCATCAGGTGCTGGCTTGGTAACGGCATTTATACCAAAATGTGGGTATTCGATTTTACAAACGGCTTTTCCAGAAACTATGGTTATTACGGATACTAATGAGAATATAATTACAGATATTAATTTTGATATAAAACCAAATGTAATTGGTTTAGGAATTGGTATGGGAACTGATCCTAAAACTGTGGTTGCTTTAGAGAAATTTCTCAAATCAAATAAAGTACCGTTGGTTATTGATGCTGATGGATTAAATATAATTTCTAAGAAAAAAAGCTTATTAAAATTATTACCTAAGGAGTCTATTTTAACGCCACATCCAAATGAATTAGAACGCTTGGTTGGTAAATGGAAAGATGATTTTGATAAACTAGGAAAAGTCAAAACATTTTCAAAAAAACATGACGTCATTGTTGTAATCAAAGGCGCAAATACAATAACTGTTTATGATTCAAAATATTATATCAATACCACAGGAAATCCGGGTCTTGCAACCGCAGGCACTGGAGATGTTCTAACTGGTATTATAACAGGTATTATAGCACAAGGTTATGATCCATTACAAGCTACTTTATTTGGTGTTTACCTTCATGGTCGTTCAGCAGATATTGCTATCGAAGATTTAGGGTATCAAAGTTTAATAGCAAGTCATGTTATTGAAGCTTTAGGAAAAGCTTTTATAGATTTGTTCAAACAACCCGATCAACCTCAAGTTGAACAAGAACCAGAGCCAGAGCAAGAACAACTAAAATAATAATAACAATAGTACAAATAGTTAATTAGATATATAAACAAAAAAAACCACTCATTACAGAGTGGTTTTTTTATCTATTAAATTAGTGTTTATATGCTAAGTTTCTCTTCTAAGAGTTCAACCAATTTCGGATTTGATGGTCTTGGAGCATCAGGACTAACAATATTTCCGTTTGGATCAATAAGAATAAAACGAGGAATACCATTAACCTTGTAGTTTTTCACAAAATCAGATTGCCAAGCATTATCAGAAAATAACTGAATGCCTCCTAATTCCTTATCCTTAACCATTGTTTTCCATGATTCAAAAGCTTTCTCTTTTGTACCACTTCGTCTTTCATCATCAACAGAGATACTTACAAACTCAATGTTTTTCCCATGGAATTGTTCTTCCACTTTTTTAAGTGAAGGAATTTCACGTTTACATGGTCCACACCAAGTAGCCCAAATATCTACATAAACATACTTACCTTTTAAGTCAGAAAGCGATGTCGTTCCTCCATTGAAATTAATATAATTTTCAAAAGTTGGAGAAGCAGCTCCTTCAGGAAGTGATTCACGTAAAGCTATTTTCCCAGCTAAATATTTTTTTAATGAAGTAATAGTGCCTTCCATATTAGTGGCACCATTTGCTTTATGTAATGAATCTAACCCTTTGTAATTAGATTCTAATTTTTGATAACCGGTTTTGTATTCTGAGACAGCCTTATCTAAACTTTCAGCGTTAGGATTTGCAAATAAATCATCAGTAAAATAAGTGTCCGACAATAAATAAGATTGTATAACATAATTATTAATATCTGATCCATCTCCTTTATATGTTAAGGTCTTATCAAAATCACTATAATCAACTTCAAAAGAAGAGTCAAATCCATTTTTTAAATATATAGATCCAAATTCATCACCATGTTTTATAGAGTAATCGCCATCAGCTACTTTTAAAGTATCACTAAAAGTACCATCTTCATTAACAGTAATCACCTTTTCAAATTCTTTGTCAATGTATACTTTTAAAGTTTTACTTTCATGAGAATTTAATATTTTACCGCTAAGGGTTACATAATCTTTAGGCTCTTCTTGGCATCCTATAATGGATAAAGCACATAATATTACAAGTATTCTTTTCATTTGAAATTGTTTTAGTTTCATCAAAAATAAAAGATTAAAAGTATTTATTTACATTTTATTAATTATTAACATTTGTTGCATACTATATATGTATTGTTGATTTTTGAAAAACCAAACAAATTAGAATGAATACTGTGCATAAAATATCTTCTGAAACTTTAGATCTTTCCACGATAAATGACATTATTTTTCAGCAGAAGAAAATAGAACTATCTACAGAGGCAATTAGTAAAATCTCAAAATGTAGAGAATATCTTAATTCAAAGATGCAAGAACAAGGTGATCCAATTTATGGTATAAATACTGGCTTCGGATCCTTATGTAATGTGAAGATTTCAAAAGATAAACTAACACAGTTACAAGAAAACCTTGTGATGTCTCATGCATGTGGTATAGGAGATCAGGTTCCTAAAGGAATTGTTAAACTAATGTTGTTTTTAAAGATACAATCTCTTAGTTATGGTCATAGTGGAGTGCAAGTGGAAACTGTAGAGCGTTTAATTTATTTTTATAACAACGATATTTTACCTTTAGTTTATACACAGGGCTCTCTTGGAGCTTCTGGAGATTTAGCACCATTAGCACATTTAGCCTTACCATTAATAGGAAAAGGTGAGGTATATTATAATGGTGAAGTTTGTAATGCTGAATCTGTACTAAAAGAATTACAACTAAATCCTATCAAATTACAATCTAAAGAAGGATTGGCATTACTCAATGGAACTCAGTTTATGAGTGCATATGGTATTCATCTAATTCTGAAATCTTATAAACTGTCTTATATGGCAGATTTAATATCTAGCATTTCAATAGATGCTTTTGATGGAAGAATTGAACCATTTAATGAACTAGTGCATTTAGTTAGACCTCATAATGGGCAAATTAAAACTGCAGAACGTATAAGAGGGTTCCTTGAAGGAAGTGAATTAATCGACCAAGAAAAAACAGATGTTCAAGACCCTTATTCGTTTAGATGTATTCCTCAAGTTCATGGCGCAACAAAAGATACTTTAGCATTTGTTGAAAGGACATTTAAAACTGAAATTAATTCAGTTACTGATAATCCAAATGTATTTATTGCGGAAGATAAAATAATCTCTGGAGGAAATTTTCACGGACAGCCCTTAGCTTTAGCTTTAGATTATTTAAAAATAGCAATGGCTGAATTAGGGAACATTTCTGAACGAAGAATTTATCAGTTAGTTTCAGGCCTTAGAGGCTTACCGACTTTTTTAGTAGACAATCCTGGTTTAAACTCAGGATTTATGATACCACAATACACAGCAGCTAGTATTGTAAGCGCAAATAAGCAACTTGCAACTCCAGCAAGTATTGATAGTATTGTGTCTAGTAATGGTCAAGAAGATCATGTAAGCATGGGAGCAAATGCTGCTACACAAGCGTATACATTAATTCAGAATGTTGAGCGTATTTTGGCAATAGAATTACTCAATGCTTCTCAAGCACTAAATTTCAGAAAACCTAAGCTGTCTTCTCCGTTAATTAATTCTTTATTAAATAGTTATAGAAATCAAGTTCCATTTGTAAAAGAAGACCGTATTTTTCATGATATGATAAAATCTTCAATACTTTTCATCGAAGATTTTCGCATAGATAATGATTTGCTTTTCGATTAAATGCAAATAAAATTGTTCAACTGTTTATTATCATAAAAATCGTCGAATTTATTTGGCAATCAATATTTTATCTTCTATTTTTGAAAGTAAGTTAAGGTGAGTTCAATTCACTTTGGCCACACGAAAAATAATAACACACTTTTATTTTTTCGTGTTCCTACCCAAAATTGTTTGATAGCACAACAATTGATTATTAGCACATTTATTGATTTTTGAATACGTGATGTATTCAATCCCAGAGTGATTTTATTTTACATGTTTATGTAAAATAAGATACCTCAATTTGGTCCCAAACCTATCACTTTAGCGATATCCGCTTTAGTTATGTCGATTGCAGAGATGTAATCAAAATAAATGTTAAGATAATTTTAATTTAAAACCAAATGTTATGTTTATGAGCAATTTTACCCGAAGTGGTAGTCGCGCCAAAATCTGGCAGTCTATCACGAATTTATCGTGTTGTAGCATTGATCTTATTACTAAACAAACTAGAAGCATGAAGGCATTTGCCTTTATCATGCTTTTTGCGTTTAGTGTAGGAACAGTAGAAGCACAAGAAGAAAGAAGTACTTTCTTCGATCGTTGTCAAGAGGATGCACCTCCTGGACCAAGTGAAGCAGATGTTGCTAACTTGTATTTAAACCAATGTGGAGACACTCCAGCAACAGTTACTAAGACAGCTATTATGTCAGGTGACGATTGTGATTGGGAAGTAGAATACACTTACTTTATTAAGTGTGGTGCTTTCGAAGAAGAAATCAAAGTTGGTTATGTTGGAGGAGACAGAACACCACCATCACTTAATGATGGCGCGCAAGTTCCAACAGGAGAGTTGGGAATGAACTTATGTTTTAGTCAAGCACCAGCAGGACCAAAAGTAACAAGCATCGCAGCTCTGTATTCAGATAACTGTGGAGAAGTTCTTGTTACTAAGTCAGGATCACCTCAAGGAGATGATTGTTCATGGACAGCTTTTTACAAGTATTCAATAATGGATTCTTGTGGTAACATGATTGCAGACTTAGACGTTAATTATACTGGAGGCGATACAGAAGCTCCTCAATTATTAAAAGACGCAGAAGTTCCAGTAGGCTCAAATACATTAAACTTATGTTTTGATAACAAACCATTAGGACCAACAGAATTAGAAATAGCTGCATTATTTTCAGATAATTGCGGAACTGTTTTAGTTACAAAATCATTAGGAACAGAAAAAGGTAATGATGATTGTAAATGGTTATCAGCATTTGAATATACAATTCAAGATAGCTGTGGAAACTTTGCAGACCCAATCTATGTGGAATACATGGGTGGTGATACAGAAGACCCAGTTTTAAGTGGAGTTCCAATAGATACAGAAGTAACTTGTATTGATTTAATTCCAGCACCAGCAAATGTAACAGCTACAGATAACTGTACAGATAACATTCAAGCAGTGCTTACAGAGAATTATGATAATTTAGGATTAGCATGTGAAGGTGGAGAATTAGTAAGAACATGGACAGCTACCGATCTTTGTGGAAACTCAATTAGCGCTAGTCAAACAATTGTTGTTTTACCAGCACCTATGGCATCTTTTGAGCCAGTGTCACCAGAAACAATTTCATGTGAAGAAGCTTTTAGCTTCCAAGCAGATGATTTAATATATAATAATGGTGTATCAAAAAGTGCTTGTGCAATTGTAGGATCAGTTCCAGGATTAGTAACATCAAACTTTACATTATGTGGAGGAACTATTACTGTAAATTGGACATATACAGATGATTGTTTACGTACAATAAATGCAGAGAAAGTTTATACAGTAACACCAGCACCAGCAGCAACATTAGATGTAGTTGAGAACTTTACATTAAGTTGTGAAGCAGCAGCAGCATATGTAGCACCTTCATTAAACTATAGTAATGGATTACAAGGTGATTGTAGCTTAGATGGTTCAATTCCACCAGTTCAAAAGGATCAATTTGATGCTTGTGGTGGTAAAATTATTGTAGAATATATCGGAGAAGATGCTTGTGGTAATCCATTAAGCACAATTTTAGATATTACAGTGTCACCAGCACCAGCAGCAGTATTTGACGCTATCGAAGTAGAGTCAGAATTATCTTGTGCAGATGCAGATACATATACAGCAACTGCCTTAAACTATTCAAACGGATTAGAAGGGATTTGTAATATTAGTGGTTCAATAGAGCCAGTACAAACAAATGAGTTTGATTCATGTGGAGGAAAAATCACAATTACTTGGACAGGTCAAGACGAATGTGAAAACCCTTTAACAGCAACAGTAGATATTAATGTGTTACCAGCTCCAGAAGCAGATGTAACAACACCAGAATTTCCATCTAATGTTTCATGTGCAGATGCAGCCGGATTTACAGCAGCAGATGCTACTTATACAAATGGCTTAGAAGGAACTTGTAATATTTCAGGATCATTAGAAGCAACGGTTGTTAAATTATATGATTCATGTGGTGGTAAAATTACTATTACATATAATGGAGAAGATGCTTGTGGACGTCCACTAAGTGCAGGTCCATTTGATGTTGATGTTGATCCAGCACCAGAAGCTACTGTTTCTGCACCTGAGTTTCCATCAGATATTATGTGTTCAGATGCAGCAGGATTTAGTGCAGCAAATGCTACATATAGTAATGGATTAACAGGAGACTGTGAAATTTCAGGATCTTTAGAAGCAAATATTGTAAGAGCATACGATTTATGTGGTGGTAAAATTACTATTACATATAATGGAGAAGATGCTTGTGGTCGCTTATTAAGCGCAGGACCATTTGATGTAAACGTTAACCCAGCACCAGAAGCTAGTTTTGATACAGCTGCGCATGAAGAGATTTCTTGTGAGCAAGCTGATGGTTATTCTGCACCTTCATTAAACTATTCTAATGGTTTAGAAGGAGAATGTGGAATTAATGGAACTGTAGATGGTGTATTAAGCGGAGAATTTACTTCTTGTGGAGGTTTATTATACGTTGATTGGACTTACACAGATGAATGTGGACGTTTAATTACAGCTAGAAAACAATTAAAAGTATCACCAGCACCAGCTCCAACACTTGACGAAGTAGAAAACTTCACATTAAGTTGTTCTGATGCAGATGGATACCAAGCACTACCATTATATTATTCAAATGGATTAGAAGGAACTTGTAATATTTCAGGTGATTTATTACCAGTACAAACAAACAACTTTAATGAGTGTGGTGGAACAATCACAGTTACATGGGACGGTACAGATATTTGTGGAACTCCACTAAGTGCTACTCAAACTATAACTGTATCACCAGCACCAGAAGCTATGTTTATCAATCCTTTACCAAGTATTGAAGTTGCATGTGATTTAGCTGACGATTATATCGTTACTAACTTAGCATATAGCAATGGACTTGAAGGAACTTGTGGTATCAATGGAGATGTTCCAGGGGCATTAAGTGGAAGCTATGATGCATGTGGAGGAACTTTATATGTAGACTGGAAATTTGTAGATAACTGTGGTCGCGAGATTGATTACAGAAAAACAATTACAGTTTTACCAGCACCAGAAGCTGAAGTAACAGCTCCAGAGTTTTCTGATAAGATAGCTTGTGCAGATGCAGCAGGATTTGCAGCAGATGACGCTACTTATACAAACGGATTAACTGGTTTATGTGAAATCTCAGGAAGTATCGAAGCAACTGTAGTAAAAAATTACACAGCTTGTGGAGGAACAATTACTATTACTTATGATGGAGTTGACGCATGTCAAAACCCATTAAGTGCA
This sequence comes from Psychroserpens jangbogonensis, assembly GCF_000797465.1. Lineage (GTDB taxonomy): Bacteria > Bacteroidota > Bacteroidia > Flavobacteriales > Flavobacteriaceae > Psychroserpens > Psychroserpens jangbogonensis. Next base: position 475,073 of record NZ_JSWG01000015.1, read on the forward strand.
GGACCATTCGTAATTGACGTTGATCCAGCACCAGAAGCAACAGTAACAGCTCCTGAATTCCCAGCTAACATTATGTGTGCAGATGCAGCAGGTTTTGCAGCAGGAAATGCTACATATAGTAACGGCTTAGAAGGAACTGCTTGTGATATCTCAGGAGATATCGAAGCTACAGTAGTTAAAAATTACACAGCTTGTGGAGGAACAATCACTATTACTTACACTGGTAAGGATTTATGTGAGCGTGACTTAGCAGCAGGACCATACGTAATAAACGTTGATCCAGCACCAGAAGCTACAGTAACAACACCAGAATTCCCAGCTAACATCATGTGTGCAGATGCAGCAGGTTTTGCAGCAGGAAATGCTACATATAGCAATGGCTTAGAAGGAACAGCGTGTGATATTTCAGGAGAAATAGAAGCAACTGTTGTTAAAAACTACACAGCATGTGGAGGAACAATTACAATCTCTTACGCAGGTAAGGATATTTGTGATCGTGATTTAGCAGCTGGACCGTTTGTGATCGAAGTTGATCCAGCACCAGAAGCTACAGTAACAACACCAGAATTTTCAGATAAGATTGCTTGTTCAGATGCAGCAGGTTTTGCAGCAGATGACGCTACTTATAGCAATGGCTTAGAAGAAACTGCTTGTGAGATTTCAGGAAGTATTGAAGCAACTGTTGTTAAGAACTACACAGCATGTGGAGGAACAATCACAATCTCTTACGCAGGTAAGGATATTTGTGATCGTGATTTAGCAGCTGGACCGTTTGTGATCGAAGTAGATCCAGCACCAGAAGCTGAAGTAACAACACCAGAATTCCCAACTAACATTATGTGTGCAGATGCAGCAGGTTTTGCAGCAGGAAATGCTACATATAGTAATGGTTTAGAACAAACAGCATGTGATATTTCAGGAGAAATTGAAGCAACTGTTGTTAAAAACTACACGGCTTGTGGAGGAACAATCACTATTACTTACGCAGGTAAGGATATTTGTGAACGTGACTTAGCAGCAGGGCCATTCGTAATAAACGTTGATCCAGCTCCAGAAGCAGAAGTAACAACACCAGAATTTTCAGATAAGATTGCTTGTGCAGATGCAGCAGGTTTTGCAGCAGGAAATGCTACTTATAGCAATGGCTTAGAAGGAACAGCGTGTGAGATTTCAGGAAGTATTGAAGCAACTGTTGTTAAGAACTACACAGCATGTGGAGGAACAATCACTATTACTTACGCAGGTAAGGATATTTGTGATCGTGATTTAGCAGCTGGACCGTTTGTGATCGAAGTAGATCCAGCACCAGAAGCTGAAGTAACAACACCAGAATTCCCAACTAATATTATGTGTGCAGATGCAGCAGGTTTTGCAGCAGGAAATGCAACATATAGTAATGGATTAGAAGGAACTGCGTGTGATATCTCAGGAGAAATTGAAGCAACAGTAGTTAAAAATTACACAGCTTGTGGAGGAACAATCACTATTACTTACGTAGGTAAGGATATTTGTGAGCGTGACTTAGCAGCAGGACCATTTGTAATTACAGTTGATCCAGCTCCAGAAGCTACAGTAACAGCTCCAGAATTTCCAGCTAATATTATGTGTGCAGATGCAGCAGGTTTTGCAGCAGGAAATGCAACATATAGTAATGGATTAGAAGGAACTGCTTGTGATATCTCAGGAGATATCGAAGCAACAGTAGTTAAAAATTACACAGCTTGTGGAGGAACAATCACTATTACTTACGCAGGTAAGGATATTTGTGAGCGTGACTTAGCAGCAGGACCATTCGTAATAAACGTTGATCCAGCTCCAGAAGCAGATGTAACTACACCAGAATTTTCAGATAAGATTGCTTGTGCAGATGCAGCAGGTTTTGCAGCAGGAAATGCTACTTATAGCAATGGCTTAGAAGGAACAGCGTGTGAGATTTCAGGAAGTATTGAAGCAACTGTTGTTAAGAACTACACAGCATGTGGAGGAACAATCACTATTACTTACGCAGGTAAGGATATTTGTGATCGTGATTTAGCAGCTGGACCGTTTGTGATCGAAGTATCACCAGCACCAGAAGCTACAGTATATGCACCTCAATTCCCATTAGATATAGAATGTGTTGATGCAGCAGGTTTTGCAGCAGGAAATGCTACTTATAGCAATGGATTAGAAGAGACTGCATGTGATATTTCAGGTAGTATTGAAGCTACAGTTGTAAAAGCGTATGACGCTTGTGGAGGAACAATCACTATTACTTACGCAGGTAAGGATATTTGTGAGCGTGACTTAGCGGCAGGTCCATTTGTGATCGAAGTTAAGCCTGCACCAGCACCTATATTCTATCCAATTGAGCCAGCTAACCTTGCTTGTGAGGATTTAGCAACTTATGTTCCTGAATTTTTAGGATACAGTAATGGTATTGAAGGTCCTTGTGGCATCAATGGAAGTGTTCAAGGTGTTGCAGATCCATTTACTGGAAGCTGTGGTACGTTTGATGTACATTTCTCTTATGTGTCTTGTGGAGTAGAAATTACTTCTAAGCAAACCATAACAGTAATTGATGAAACAGCTCCAATGTTAGAAGGAGAGTTACCTCAAGGTTTATCAGATGTTGACGCATGTTTAGCTAATGTTCCAGCTGCTCCAACTGAGGAGTATATTGAATCATTATTCTCTGATAACTGTGGAAATGTAAATGCAACTTTAACAATCACATCTCCAGAGGAGAACACAGATTGTTTATGGGCTGTATTATACAGATATACGATTGAAGATGACTGTGGAAACTTTGCAGCACCAGTTAAAATCTACCATAATGGTGGAGATACGTCAGCACCTGAATTAACAGGTGACTTACCAACAGGTGTTACTGGTTTACAATGTTTAAGTGAAAACCCAGGAGCTCCAGAATTAGCAGCAATTATTGCAGCGTATTCAGATAACTGTGGAGATGTAATAGTTACACCATTTGAGCCTAATATTTCAGGTACTGATTGTGGATGGACTGCTACTTATGAGTATGAAATTAAAGATACTTGTGGTAACAAATTACCAAACATCGAAATCGTAAACAGTGGAGCAGATACAATGGCTCCAGAATTAGACGGAGAAATTCCATTAGGAGAGAATACCGTTAATGCATGTAAAGATTCTGATTTAGGTGAACCAACAGAAGAAGAAATAGCTGAGCTATTCTCTGATAACTGTGCAGACATCACAGCTGATAATGTAACTAAAGTTGAAAAATTAGCTATAGGTTCAGATTGTGAGTGGATTAGAGTATTTGAATACATAGTTAGAGATGACTGTGGAAATGCTTATCCAACATTCAAAGTGAACTACCAAGGTGGTGATACTGAAGGCCCAATGGCGACAGGTGAATGTACTGCTGAAGTGATGACTCTTAATACTAGTGACTGGGATGGCTTAGCTTGTCCTGAAGATGCAAGTATTTCTCTTGTTTATCAACAAGAAATCACAGTTGATTCAGAATGGACTGTTGGAGGAATTCCAGCATCAGAAATTGGATCTATATACGAATGCTATACAGATAACTGTACTGCAGTTGAAGATTTAACGTTCAGAGTTTATGAATTAAGTGAAGTTAAAGGACCTTGTTCTACAACACTTACGGTTACTTTTGAAGTTGAAGACAGCTGTTTGAACAAATCAGCAGATCTATTAGTATGTACATTTATTATAAATGATACGACTGCACCAGTAGTAACTTGCCCAGAAGGTGAAGACTTTGGTACTGTTACTGAAACACCAACTGAATTTGGTGATAAAGCAACTTGGATAGATAACTGTCAAGGTTCAGGTGATACTGCAACATTTACTGATGTGCTTACTGAATCAGTAAGTGGAAGTGGAGGAAGTGGTAATGGTGTATTCACAATTGAGTGCTATGATTCTAATGGAGGTCTTTTTGATCATATAGATTATGTAGTTACAGGAACTGATGGTAATGGATTGCCGACATATTCTGGAACATTACGTGATAATGGAGCAGGACCATACACATTATACTATAATGATACTACAACTCGTTGGGAAGGTTATTTACTTAATAGTACTACATTGATTTGGTATGCAGATACACTTTCATGTGATATCAATGATTGGACTAGTACAGGTGGAGCAACTACTTGTGTTGCAATAGGAGTTGATTGTAGTGACTTTAATTCAAATGCTGTAGACTACACTTTAGTGCGTACGTTTACTGCTGATGATGGTTGTGGTAATGTTGGTTCATGTGAAGTAACATATACTTGGTCAATTGGTCAAGCATGTGATGACGTTGCTCCAGTATTAGACTGCCCTGAAGGTACATTCTTCGGAGAAGTTTTTGTAGCACCAACAGCATTTGTAACTTCTGCACCATATAGTGACGAAGGTAATGCAGGTGGAACAACTACTGATTATTCAGATGATTTACAAGATGAACAATTCTTCGGAGAATCAACTAATATTAGTATTGGTTGTATCACTGGAGGCCAAGTGTTCGCAGTTGTTGATTTTGTAAGAACAGGATTTGATGCTGCCGGATATGCAGTGTATGCTGTTGGATCTAGTACAGAATTGCCTAATCATGGTTATACATTAGAATATGATGCAGCGAATGCAAGATGGTCTACTAAAGAGTACCCAAATGATACTAGTGCTTCTGGTTCTGGAATTGAAGTATTCTATTCTCCATCTGTAGGTAATGCACCAGATTGTGATCCTTCTACTTGGACAATTGATGCTAGTGTATGTGATTCAATTTGGGTTGATTGTGGATTTGTTGGACTAGATTATACAGAGTACACATTAACAAGAACATTTACAGCTACAGATGACTGTGATAATGTAGATACTTGTGATGTAGTTTACTCATGGATAATCAATAACCAACCAATTACAAGAAGTGCTGACTATAATGTTGTTCCTAATAGTGATATTAAGGCATTAGCATTAGGTGCTTCTGAAGAAAGCAAGGTTGATTTCAAAGCGTTCCCAGTACCATTTGATAATGAGGTAACACTTACATATGAGTTTGATTACAGAACAGACGTAACTATTGAGTTCTTTGATACTAAAGGTTTATTAATCTTATCAGAGACTAACACTAGATACGTTGCAGGTTCAACAGGTAGAACTACATTAGATCTATCAAGAACTTCTAGTCAAGTATTCTATGTGAAGTTAACGACTAGTCAAGGTACGATTACTAAGAAGATTGTATCTTCTGGTAAGTAGTAATTAGATTTAAATAATTAGGGATTTCCCTAAGGGTATATATAAAAGGCAGCTAGAAATAGTTGCCTTTTTTTTATGCCATAATTTGAACGATATGGTTTTGATGGATGTTGTTTATTTTGAAAAATAAAAAAGATATGATGTTGTAATAATCGTAAGTACAATTGGTACTATTTTAATCAGTTATAAAGAGGATTAAATACAGTGAAATTGAGTACTAAATTTATGAGTATTGTTCTAGTTAAATTTAGAACAGATATTGTGTTTTATTTTAACAAATTAAACCTTCATTGGGTAGCATTTTTTATAAAAACAGAAAAACCTTGGTGTATTTTATCGAAGGTTTTTGCATTAACACCGAATCGCTTTTCGACCAAATGTTTAAAAGAAAAGTTCAACTGTAAAATACGGTAAAAAACGTAATTTTTCTTTGGAAGCAAGTGTTCTATAATATACTTTTGGATTCAAGTTAAGGTAAATTTTGTTTGTTTTAACTACATGAAAAAGTATAATAAAAACGATTATTTTTTTCATTCCCTCACCACAAAAATTGTTTGATAGCACAGCAATTGATTATTAGCACATTTATTGATTTTTGAATACGTGATGTATTCAAGATTTAGAGTCATTTTATCTTACGGTATTTCGTGAGCTAATTTATCTCATTTAACACAAACCTAATGACTAAAGTATTAGTTGCTTTAGTTATGTCGATTACAGAGATGTAATCAAATATAAATGTTAAGATAATTTAAATTTTAAACCAAATTCTATGTTTATGAGCAATTTTACTCGAATTGGTAGTCGCGCCAAAATGTGGCAGTCTATCACTAATCTATCGTGTTGTAGCATTGATTTTATTACTAAACAAACTAGAAGCATGAAGGCATTTGCCTTTATCATGCTTTTTGCGTTTAGTGTAGGAACAGTAGAAGCACAAGAAGAAAGAAGTACTTTCTTCGATCGTTGTCAAGAGGATGCACCTCCTGGACCAAGTGAAGCAGATGTTGCTAACTTGTATTTAAACCAATGTGGAGATATTCCAGCAGCAGTTACTAAGACGATTACTATGTCAGGTAATGATTGTGATTGGGAAGTAGAATACACTTACTTTATTAAGTGTGGTGCTTTTGAAGAAGAAATCAAAATTGGTTATGTTGGAGGAGACAGAACACCACCATCACTTAATGATGGCGCACAAGTACCAACAGGAGAGTTGGGAATGAACTTATGTTTTAGTCAAGCACCAGCAGGACCAAAAGTAACAAGCATCGCAGCTCTGTATTCAGATAACTGTGGAGAAGTTCTTGTTACTAAGTCAGGATCACCTCAAGGAGATGATTGTTCATGGACAGCATCTTACAAGTATTCAATAATGGATTCTTGTGGTAACATGATTGCAGACTTAGACGTTAATTATAGTGGAGGCGATACAGAAGCTCCTCAATTATTAAAAGACGCAGAAATTCCAGTAGGCTCAAATACATTAAACTTATGTTTTGATAACAAACCATTAGGACCAACAGAATTAGAAATAGCTGCATTATTTTCAGATAATTGCGGAACTGTTTTAGTTACAAAATCATTAGGAACAGAAAAAGGTAATGATGATTGTAAATGGTTATCTTCATTTGAATATACAATTCAAGATAGCTGTGGAAACTTTGCAGACCCAATCTATGTGGAATACATGGGTGGTGATACAGAAGACCCAGTTTTAAGTGGAGTTCCAATAGATACAGAAGTAACTTGTATTGATTTAATTCCAACACCAGCAAATGTAACAGCTACAGATAACTGTACAGATAACATTCAAGCAGTGCTTACAGAGAATTATGATAATTTAGGATTAGCATGTGAAGGTGGAGAATTAGTAAGAACATGGACAGCTACCGATCTTTGTGGAAACTCAATTAGCGCTAGTCAAACAATTGTTGTTTTACCAGCACCTATGGCAGAGTTTGAGCCAGTGTCACCAGAAACAATTTCATGTGAAGAAGCTTTTAGTTTCCAAGCAGATGATTTAAATTATAGTAATGGTGTATCAAAAAGTGCTTGTGCAATTGTAGGATCAGTTCCAGGTACAGTAACAACAAACTTTACATTATGTGGAGGAACTATTACTGTAAATTGGACGTATGCAGATGATTGTTTACGTACAATAAATGCAGAGAAAGTTTATACAGTAACACCAGCACCAGCAGCAACATTAGATGTAGTTGAGAACTTTACATTAAGTTGTGAAGCAGCAGCAGCATATGTAGCACCTTCATTAAACTATAGTAATGGATTAGAAGGTGATTGTAGCTTAGATGGTTCAGTTCAACCACTTCAAAAGAATCAATTTGATGCTTGTGGAGGAAAAATTCTTGTAATCTATACAGGAGAAGATGCTTGTGGTAATCCATTAAGCACAATTTTAGATATTACAGTATCACCAGCACCAGCAGCAGTGTTTGACGCTATCGAAGTAGAGTCAGAATTATCTTGTGCAGATGCAGGTACATATACAGCAACTGCCTTAAACTATTCAAACGGATTAGAAGGAATTTGTAATATTAGTGGTTCAATAGAGCCAGTACAAACAAATGAGTTTGATTCATGTGGAGGAAAAATCACAATTACTTGGACAGGTCAAGATGACTGTGAAAACCCTTTAACAGCAACAGTAGATATTAATGTGTTACCAGCTCCAGAAGCAGATGTAACAACACCAGAATTTCCATCTAATGTTTCATGTGCAGATGCAGCCGGATTTACAGCAGCAGATGCTACTTATACAAATGGCTTAGAAGGTACAGACTGTGAG
>NZ_JSWG01000016.1 GCF_000797465.1 Psychroserpens jangbogonensis
GATATCATCAATAATTACATTCTGTGTCTGTGTACTTGTATTTCCGTTTCCATCATCATAAGTCCAAGTCACAACTGTTGTTGTTCCTTCTCCTGATATTGGTAAACTTGCATTGTTTGTTACGATTACTGTTCCGCCACAATTATCTGTCGCTGTTGGTGCTGTTAAACTACTCACCCCACATTCTGCCGTAACATTGGATAAACTTGCTACATCTGCAACAGGTGCAGTGATATCATCAATAATTACATTTTGTGTTTGTGTACTTGTATTTCCGTTTCCATCATCATAAGTCCAAGTCACAACTGTTGTTGTTCCTTCTCCTGATATTGGTAAACTTGCATTATTCGTTACTAAAACTGTTCCGCCACAATTATCTGTCGCTGTTGGTGCCGTTAAACTACTCACCTCACATTCTGCAGTAACATTGGATAAACTTGCTACATCTGCAACTGGCGCTAAATTATCTTGAATTGTTACTATTGCTGTACAGGTATCTGTTTGGCCTAAAGTATCAGTTACTGTTAGCACTACATTATTTAGTCCAATATCACTACATGAAAAACCTGTAACAGAAGCAGCGATCGAGGCAATTCCAAAATCGTCTGTAGAATTATTATTAATATCGTTACCTGTAATACTAGCATTACCTAAGGCATCTAACTGAACAATAATATTTTGACAATTAGCATTTGGAGGATTATCTACTCTAAACGTAGCTTTATAATTTGCACCACTATTACTAATAAAGTATGTGTTATTTGCGATATTATCGCCATCGTAGTCAGAATCTGACCTGGTATAAATTTCAAGTATATAATCTCCCGAAGCTAATCCATTTAAGACATCAATATTTGCGCCTGAAGATTCCCATGTTTGATCAAGACTTGTACCTGTACAAAAATTAGAAGTTCCATCATCAGAATTGAATAGTATTTCCGAAGCAGTAAAAGAAGGCGGAGTATTTCCCGATAAATAAACCCTATAATCAATAAAACTATTTAGGATATTATGCGTACCACATTTATAGGTTTGATTTTGTGCACCATTTAGAAATAAGCTATTAGTTGTAATGAATGTTCCTAAACTCGCTCCATCAAAATTTGGATTACCTGTATCAACGTTTAAATCATAGAATGTATTTCCACTGCCATTGACATCTAAAATAGCATAACTTTCATAGATATCAGACTGTGAAAACGAATAATTAGGTATTAAACATAATACAACTAAGTATTTTAAAAAATAGAACTTATTCATTGTTTTGAGTTAATGTTACAGCTTTACCTACCTGAGGGGAAATAGTGTAATACTTTAACTGTTTTTCAATGAGGGAGACACAAAAATACTGATACTCTTATGGTTAGGACTATTTACTCGTCAAACTACAGTAATACTCTTCATCTTCAGGTATTATGCTTTTTTTTGTCAAAAACTCCGATAAACAACTAATTATCAGCAGGTATAATAATTATTAGTCATTTTAGAAATTAGCTGTAATTAAGACTACACTTCGTCGAACATAAATGCGTCTTAACAATTGTATTCTAAACGTATTGATAATCAGTACTCTTTTATTTATATTCGTATCAACTAACTAACTAAACTATATGTTTAAAGCTGTATTATTTGATATGGATGGTGTTATTGTTGACACTGAACCACTTCACCATAGTGCGTATCACCAAATGTTTAATGATGTTAATATTGATGTATCTGATGATTTGTACGCATCATTTACAGGGCAATCAACTTTTTCTATTTGTGAGCAGTTAGTATCTCATTTTAATTTACCTCTTAGTCCTCATACGCTTGTTGATATAAAACGTGACCGTTTTAAATATTTATTTGATAATGACAAAAGCTTGGCTTTGATTGATGGTGTTCTTGAGATTATTAAAGATTATCATTCTAATGGAATGACACTTGTTATAGCATCTTCGGCGTCAATGGATAATATCAATCGCATTTTTAAACGCTTTGATTTAGACCAATTTTTTAAGGCAAAGATTAGCGGTGCCGATTTAGAAGCTTCAAAACCTCATCCTGAAATTTTCATTAAAGCTGCTGAATTAGCAGAACACGAACCAAATGAATGTTTTGTAATTGAAGACTCCAGTAATGGCGTTATTGCTGCAAAAGCTGCAGAAATATATTGCATAGCTTTTGATAGTCCTCATTCCGTAGGTCAAGATTATTCTAAAGCGGATACTATTATTGAAAGTTTTAGTGAGATTAGTTACACTAATTTAGAAGGTCTTCTGAGTGAAGTAAACTAGTACTTTTACTTATTTCTAAGTAAAGCATTCTGCTCTTCCATTAATTCAGTAAGATGTGACAGTAACTCAATATCCTTTGGAGTTGCCACTATTTCATTTTTAGGGTCCTGAGCTTTATCTCTCAATCTGTTCATTCCTTTTACAACCAAAAAGACTGTGAGTCCGATTATAATAAAGTCTAAGAATGTTTCAAATAAGACACCATATTCAATAGCAACTTCTTGAACTGTGATTTCGCCATTTGAATTTGAAATAGCATCTCTAATCACATATTTTTTATCCTGATAATTAAGTCCATTAGTCATTAATGATAAAGGTGGCATGAATACTTTTTTTACCAATACATCAATCACTTTATTAAAGGCAGCACCAACAATGATACCAATGGCCATATCCATCATGTTACCTTTAACTGCAAACTCTTTGAATTCCTTAAAAAACTTCATCTGATTCTATTTTGAATTATAAAAAATCAAAGGTATTTCAATTGAGTTATAAATACAAAAGTCTTGAAATGATTCGTTAAGTAAACAAGGATTTATTTCTGCTCTTATTTCTTATAAAACTTGACGTACTTTCTATATGCTAAAATGCCAAGAAGTGCAACAGCGATTAGTATACCAGCAATATACTGATAACTTAAAATTTGCTGTCCAGATTGATACGAGTGTAATCCAGAAAGGTAAAAGTTAACACCAAAGTATGTGAAAACAATAAATGCAATACCTATTATAGACCCAAAGTTAAATCCGAAACGTCCTCTAAAACCAGGAATTAATCTCATGTGCAAAATAAATGCATACGCCATAATACTAATAAGTGCCCAAGTTTCTTTAGGATCCCAACCCCAATATCTTCCCCAACTTTCGTTCGCCCACATACCTCCTAAGAAGTTTCCAATGGTTAGCATAACAAGACCAACAGTTAAAGACATTTCGTTGATAATAGTTAACTCCTGAATGTTGAGTAACATTTTTTGCTTATTCTTTTCTGTCGTAAAAATCATCAAAAGTAGAACCGTTACTCCTAACACCATACCTAAAGTGAATGGTCCATAACTTGCTACAATAACCGCAACATGAATCATTAGCCAATAGCTATCAAGAACAGGCTGTAAATTTGCTATTGCAGGATCCATCCAACTCATATGTGCTACCATTAACAGCATAGATGTTACAAAAGCGGTAGCAGCAATAGTTAGCAAACTTTTTCTTCCGAAGGCCAATCCAAAAAACATAGTTGCCCAAGCCACATAAATCATAGATTCATAAGCGTCACTCCAAGGTGCATGACCAGAAATATACCAACGTGCAATTAGTCCTCCTGTATGAACCAAAAACAAACCTAAGATCACAAAGCCAAGTACCTTAACAGTGATGTCTACAATTTTATTTTTGTCTTTAAATATTTGAACAATAAGCAATACAAACAATAAGGCTCCTGCATATAAATACCAGGTAAACAATTTCTTGAAAATATCGTATTTGTTATATAGAATCTCGGTTTTCACTCGGTCTTCTGAGATCATTACTTCACTACCTAATTTCTGCTGGTTCTTTTTAAAACCTCCTAAAAGTTTATTTGCTGTAGTATAATCTCCCGTTTGTTTAGCTTTATATAACTCGGAAAGATAATAGCCGAAACTGTTTTCAATAAACTTCCCGTAAATGGCATCATTTACTTTATCTTCATACTGCTCTCTGTATTCAATGGGAGAAATCCAAGTGCTTTTCTCATCTCCTGGTATTGGGAAAATTTTTAATGAACGACCTTCAATAGTATTAAATAATAAACTAATACGTTGATCTGTTTCTTTAAATTCTTTTTGAAAACCAGTTAGAACTTGACTTTTATAAGCATTTTCTAAGTAAGGAGCTAGTTTGTAACTTCCATCTTCTTCTAAGAAATCTGTAAGTGCTACATATTTTTCACTTTCATCAACACCAATTATATGTCTAATGGAATCTCCTTTTCGTTTTGCTAAATATATTATAGGAACATTATACCAAAATAAAGGGCTTTCCTGCATGGACAACATGACTTGGTTGGGATCAAATTCTTCGTAGTGATCCATTTTACTCACCTTTCGTAAGACTTCAGAGCCATAAGTATTCATTGGCATCATTCGTCCACTATAATCTTGAATAACCAATTCGCCAAACACATCAGAATGTGATTTGGGTGTGATATTAGCTCTAATTACTGAATCAATTTGAACTTTTGTAGGCTTAACAATTTTAACCTCACTTCCATGATCATGACCATCATCTGCTGTGTGTTCTTGGGAAAAACCTGTAAGTCCAAGACATAAAAATACGATAGTGACTAACTTAGATTTTTTCGCTTTTACTTTATCTAACATACGCTTCAAATCTGCAAATCGAGTTCCTTTATCAAAAAGAATAGCCATAAGTCCGAAATACAATAACATATATCCTAAGTAAGTAATCCAAGTTCCCCATTGATCATGATTTACAGAAAGCTTAGTACCTTTTAGATCTTGATCAAAACTGGCTTGAAAAAATCGATATCCTTTATGATCCAAAATGTTATTCATAAAGATATGGTAATCAAAATCACCATGTTCTTCATCAACTACAGTCACAAGACTTTCAAAAGCTGAAAAGCTATCTTCTGTACCAGGATAGACGTCAGCATTAAAATCGTTCAACTTTATACTAAATGGCAATTCTTTAACCATTGCACCATATTTAACAGCTACATTCAAACCTCCAACATTCACTTGTTCAAATTGACCGTTGATGTATTGTCCTCCTAAAAGATTAACACGCTTAGACTCTCCATTAGCAGTAACATTTATAACTACACCATCTTCGCTTCCTCTTAACATTTGAGAACGCTTAACAACTTCAAATTGACCCTTTACCACAGGTTTTGGGAACACCATTGATAAGTTTGCTATTTGATATCTAGATCGCAAAAACAAAGGTTGTAATGAATCTTTAACCAATTTACCAGTAGCTCTTGTTGCCATTGTCATATAATCACCTTCAAATGGTGAATCAATAAAAACACCATTATCATCATCTGTTGTGATATTGATAGCTCCTTTTTTATGATTATTAAGCGTAAAAACTAAATTATGAATGAGTTGGTCTTCACCATCTTTTAAATAGTGATTATGAGGTTCACCTCCTGAAGATTCTACAATTTTCAAATAAGATTCTCCAATATCATCGGGAACTACATCGATCTCAGCTCCTTTGATAAATTTTTCTACAACCAAGGTCACAGGAGTTCCATTATAGTCTCTTGTGATTTCTAAATTATTACTTAATCGTTCTGAAAAATCAACACGTTCATTAATGACCTTACGTTGCGCTTTTCCTTCAACGACATAATCACCATCAATATAAGCTGTAACAAAAATATCCCTTGTTAGAAAGCTATTTGTAGTTTCTCCTTCTCGGATTGGCATCCATCCTTCATATCCTATATAACGTGTAATTCCAGCTCCAATAAAAATAAAGATGAAAGCTAAATGCAAAGTTAATGTTGCCCATTTCTTCTTTTTATAAAGTCTATATCTAAAAAGATTTCCTATAAAATTAACTGTAAACAATACCATGATTAATTCAAACCACCATGCATTATAAATCCAGTATCTCGTGTAAGGTGTTGGTGACGTTTCTTGACTAGCATCTAGAAAGGTACCTGTAATCATTGCTACTGCAAAAACTATAAATAAAATACCAGTTAGACGTGTTGAGAAAAGAATATTGGCAATTTTTTTTCGCATAGCTTTCGTTTGAATTTTTCCGTAACTTTTTTAGCTGTGCAAAGGTAACCATTTTAGTTTATTTACCTTCAAAGAAATGCATCCAAAAATGTGTTAAAAAGATAAGATTGAGTTATTTCTGTCTTGCTTCAAAAATCTTTAAATACATAAAAGTGCCCATTTTTCGAGCTCTTCGTTTTGCATTTTCAACTACGTCACCTTCAAATAACTCATCTAGTGTTTGGTACCATAGATTAAGCCAAATACCAAAATGCAGCTCTGTTATTGAATGATTATAATTTTTATCGACTTTAACATGAGCTTCAAGCGGATTTCCGTAATATTTCTGTTCGAGTTTTTTCGTCATAAATAAACTAGTCTCCCAAAAAGTTGTAAGATGATTTAAATGCTGGTCCCAATGTTTAATTGTATCATTAAAAAAAGGTCCTAAAACATCATCTTGTCTCACTTTTTTATAAAACTCTGAAACCAATAAGGCTATATCTTCTCTATTTTGAATGTCTTGTTTCATTATTTGTAAAGTTAATTGTTTAAAACTAAACAGGAAATCAAAATAACTTAATTTGTATTTCGCAATTCTATTGTATTTTAGCGGTATGATTTCAGTAATAATCTTAGGAGCTGGCAATGTTGCCACGCATTTATACAAAGCCTTTAAGGCATCAGAAAATGTTTCTGTCAAGCAATGGTATAACAGAAGTTTAAAAACAATCGAAACCTATAAAAACGAAGTTGAAATTACAGATGACCTGTCTGAGCTAATTGAGGCTGATGTCTATATTTTTTCTGTTAGTGATGATGCTGTTACTAAATTATCTTCTCAATTACCTTTCGAGAATCGATTTGTTGTTCATACTTCTGGAAGCGTAAGTGCTTATGATATCGATAAAAAAAATAGACGTGGTGTTTTTTATCCTTTACAAACGTTTTCAAAAGCTGCACCAATTGATTTTTCTGAAGTTCCTCTTTGTATAGAAACATTAAGAAGAACAGATTACCCACTATTGAAAAGCCTTGCGGATAGTATTTCTGATCATGCCAAACGTGTTAATAGTGATCAACGTGCTTCTTTACATTTAGCGGCTGTTTTTGTGAATAATTTTACAAATCAGATCTATAGAGTTGCTCAAGAAATCACGGAATCACAAGGAGCAGAATTTGATATGCTGAAACCTCTAATTCTAGAAACTGCAAAAAAAGTTCATCACATGTCACCTTACAAAGCGCAAACTGGACCAGCGAAACGCAATGATAAGAAAACCATAAAAAAACATTTGAAAGCATTAGATAACGAGCATCACGAAGCCATTTATAAATTGCTAACAGAATCAATTAAAAAAACTCATGGAAGATAAAAGCTATAAAGAATACCTAAATAACATCGACACATTCATTTTTGATGTAGATGGTGTACTCACTGACGGTACAGTTACCATTATGACAAATGGTGATATGCTTAGACGCATGAATATTAAAGATGGCTATGCTCTTAAAACTGCTGTCGATGCTGGTTTTAATGTTTGCATTATTTCTGGTGGAAGTAATTTAGGCGTTCAAAAGCGTTTAGAAGGTTTGGGTATTAAAGATATTTATCTTGGTGCGCATAATAAAATAGATCAGCTTAACGAGTATATAGAAAACAAGAATTTAAAACTAGAGAACATTTTATACATGGGAGACGACATTCCTGATGTTCCTGTTATGAGAATCGTTGGTTTACCTACTTGCCCACAAGATGCTGTTTACGAAATCAAATCTATAAGTAAATACATATCTCATAAAGATGGCGGCAAAGGTGCTGTTAGAGATGTAATTGAACAAGTCATGAGAGTTCAAGACAGATGGGATGGTAATTTTGATGCCAAATATGACTAGTATTAAGAATAAATAAACCTATAAAACTAACTATCCTTGCATATTTTAAATCTAATTCGGTACAAGAACTTATTACTAATTGTTCTGGTTCAACTATTAATTCGATTTGCTTTATTTGAGCCTTTTCAAATTGATATGAAGCTAAATTTGTTTGGCTATTCTCTTTTAATTTTAGCAACTATTTGTATTGCAGCAGCTGGAAATATAATTAATGACATTTACGATATTGAAACTGATTTAGTAAACAAACCTAACAAAGTAATTGTAGATAAATCCATTTCAGAAAAAAGTGCCTTTAATCTTTATATAGTTTTAAACATAATTGGCGTCGGTCTCGGTTTTTATTTGTCGCATAGCGTTGGCAAAAGTGCTTTCTTTCCCATCTTTGTAATTATCTCTGCAACTTTGTATGTATATGCCTCCTATTTAAAACAAACTCCTCTAATTGGTAATGTTGTCATTTCTTTTTTAGTAGCGTTGAGCATTCTAATTGTTGGAGTTTTTGATCTAATTCCGGCCATTACGGAAAGCAACAAAACAACCCAAATCACATTTTTTAAGATCTTAGTTGATTACGCTGTATTCGCATTCATAATTAATTTAGTTCGCGAAATGATAAAAGATATTGAAGACATAGATGGCGATTATAATGCTCAAATGAATACACTTCCTATCGCTATTGGACGTGAACGTGCAAAATACATCGCTTTTGTAGTTAGTTTATTTCCAATTGCTGCAGTTGTTTACTTTATAGTAACATACTTGTATATGCAACAATTAGCAATTGGCTATTTTCTTGTTTTTATTCTTGCTCCTTTACTCTATGGGACTATTAAAATATATAGCGCAACGACAAAAAGCAATTTTAATCATATTAGTACTGTGTACAAAATTGTAATGCTATTAGGAATGCTATCTTTGTTACTATATCCTTTTATTTTGAAATAATTATAGTTCATGTTAAGCGACAAACTAAAAAACTACAATATTATTTTGGCTTCTAGTTCACCAAGAAGGCAACAGTTTTTTAAAGATTTGGATCTTGATTTTGAAGTTAGATTAAAACCTGTTGACGAAGAATACCCAAATCGATTAATCCATTTTGAAATTAGCGATTATTTATCACAGTTAAAATCACTTCCTTTTAAAGACGAACTGAAACCAAATGATATTCTTATTACAAGTGATACTATTGTTTGGAATGATAATAAAGCGCTTGGTAAACCAACATGCAAAAAGGATGCTTTTAACATGTTACAATCCATGAGTAATAAACCTCATGAAGTTATTACCTCTGTTTGTTTTACAACAGCATCTTCTCAAAAAACAGTAAATTCAATTACTAAAGTCACCTTTAAAGCGCTTACAGAAAACGAAATTAATTACTATATAGACAACTTCGAACCCTTTGATAAAGCTGGTGCTTATGGTATTCAAGAATGGATTGGCCATATCGGAATTACAACCATAGAAGGTTCTTATTTTAATGTTGTTGGCTTACCCACACATTTAGTGTATAAAACGTTAAACAACATGGTTTAGTTATTATTCATTCGTATTTTTAATGAAGATTAATTAGTAATTTTATATAGAAAATGCATCACTTTAAATACTTCATTTTAGCTCTTACTTTCGGAGTTTTAGTTTCCTGTAAAGACCAAGAACCTCAGCAAGCAATGCATGTTGAAACAACTTCAAAAACCAAAGAAATAAATACCTTAAAGAAAGATGCCTTTGCTCCATCATCAGAATTTAAATCGTACTGGTATGCTGGAAAAGCAGAAATCACTTCATACAAATTAGAACAAGCACGATATGGTGAAATGCGAGATGGCACAGCCGTTTTAGTTTTTGTTACTGAAGATTTCCTTCCAAAAGAACAAGTTAAAGCCGATAATTATAACAAAGCAAACACTGCTGTCTTAAAATTGAATGCTACTAAAGATTTCAATACTGGTATTTATCCGTATTCTATTATGCAGTCTACATTTTATCCAGTAGATAATAACAGACATGCTCTAAAAATTACCTGTTCTGTTCAAGAATGGTGTGGGCATGTATACAGTCAATTAAATAATAGAAGTCAGTTTGAAGTTGAATCATATTCTTATTTTGAAAGTGAAGGTGATCAAGATTACAAACTTGATAAAGCAATTTTAGAAAACGAATTATGGACACAGTTGCGTGTTGATCCAACTTCTCTTCCAACAGGTACAATTGAAGTCATTCCATCTTTTGAGTTCATAAGACTTAAACATATTGAATTAAAGCCTTACAAAGCGCAAGTTGAGCTTACTCAAAGCTCTTATAAGATTACTTATCCTGAATTAAGCAGGACACTCACAATTAATTTTAATTCAAACTTCCCTTATGATATTTCAAGTTGGGAAGACACGTATAAAGATGGTTATGGAGCAAATGCAAAAATCTTAACAACAAATGCTACACGACTTAAAACTATAAATTCTGACTATTGGTCTAAAAATAGTAATGCAGATGAAGTTTTAAGAGAAACACTACTGTTGGACTAATTCTAACTTATCTTAGTATTTACAAATGAAAAAATCCTTGAAGCTTAATACCTCAAGGATTTAATATCTATAATTATATTATTTCGTTTATAAAACTGCTTTCGCTTTTCTATCTGGAACTATTGAAGATGTATCATATCCAGAAAACTTCTTCATATAGTGCTTTACAGTAGAACCATAAGCATCTGAAAAATTCTGATTACCATAACTTCTTAAGAACTTCTTTACACTTCCTGGACCAGCTAAATGTGCTGCCGCCAAAATGCCGGACTCTGTTACTAATACACCATTAATTTTCTTTCCGTCGAAACGTTTGATGTCCTTTCTAAGAATCCACTTGTTACGTTCTGCATTTGCAAGAAACGCTTTTTCCTGTAATTCAGGATTGTACAAGAATTTATTCGGGTTATAGATTCCAATTAGCTTTAAAGTTTCAGCACCAAACTGATACTTTCCTAAGTAGCCTAAAGTATTTACAGAAAAATAATTTCCTCTAGATTCTTTAAAAGCAACTGCTTCTTTAAAGCCAGTATATGATTTTCCTAAATAAGGAAAATAAGAATGCTTTTTTTGGAATGGATTCGATAAATGAGTATCTGTTGCTTCAGAAGTTGAAGCCACCTCATGTTGAACTGTGAAGTCCAATTCTAATCCTTGAGTCGAGTACATAGCGACATCTAGAGAAGGGCTCGGTTTTAGTGCCATAAACATAACACTACAAATGGCTAGAGGGATAGCAAAATAATTACTGATTTTTTTCATCATAATTGCTAACTTTATATATGGTGACAATTAGTTGCAAAATCACCCTATAATTTCAGCATGCAAATATAAGCCTTTTTTTAAATTATTGAAAATAAGCTGTTAAACTGTTGTTAAAAGTAGATGTAATGGAACTTCACCCCCTTTTTATCGTTGAACTCCAAGGTGGGAAAAGGGACTTTAATCATGTTAAAAACGTCAAACAACGATCGCAACAACCTAGAATTTGTCTTGATTTTCGACAAATCCACGTCTAAACTGAAGTAAAATTGACGCTGTCTATTCTGACTTATAAATAAGTTATCAACGTTTTCATTTTTTCCGGTTAGCATTCCGTCTGCTCCATAGCCAAAAGCAACGTTTAACCACTTCGGAAGTTTACTAGATTTAACGAAAGAATTTACGTTTGCGCTCAGCCAATACGTCTGACCATTATAATCTTTTAGGAATTCTTCCTTAAAACCATCTCCTAGTTTATCAGGACGTTGAGAAGCATATCTGGTTTGATGAAAGGAATATTTTAAAAGAATACGTTGTTCTTGCCAAAGCAACTCTTGTCCAACATACAATCCAGTTCCTGCTGCATTTGCGGCCATATCAGACCATGAAAATCCCCATTCTGCACTATAACCATCTAATACTTCAACAGCTGTGAGAAACGTGAAACCCAAAGTTGCTCCATATATTAATTGATCTTTTTTAGCAACACCACTCCAACTCAATACATCCGCTCCAATCTTTCCTAATTGATATGCTGAAAACGCATGACCTAGTTTATCCATCTGAAGCCACTCATCAGAATCATTAATGGTATGAAATTTTGAACGTGGATAATCAGCATACCATAATTGATCCAAACCAAGTAATGTCAATGTACCTAAAGATACTTCAGTAAGTACAACCGCATTTCTTCGTGATGTATTTAAGGTATCACTAGGTTTTAGAAACGTATCAAGTTTAGATTGAGAAAAGGAGAAAACCGATACTAATAAAAGAAGACATGTATATAACCTACGGCACTTCACTCCTATCTATTTATCCCTTGAGAAGACAAATATCTTTGGTATTCTCTGGCATTTACATTGTGCTGTGATAATGTTTTAGCAAACTTATGAAACCCAGGTTTCTTAGCATTCGCAGCAAAATATAAGTACTTATGCTTTTCGAAGTTAAGTACGGCATCAATAGCAGAAATATCAGGCATAGCAATTAATCCTGGAGGTAAACCTGCATACTTATATGTGTTGTATGGAGACTCTATCTCTTTGTGGATATTAAGAACTCTCTTAATTACTGTGTTTTTATATTTAGGCAATTTATAAGCTGCAAATTTTAATGTTGGATCGGCTTGCAAGGGCATGCCAATTCTAATTCTGTTCATATATACACCAGCAATTCTTGGTTGTTCGCTAGATTGTTTCGATTCTTCATAAACAATGGATGCTAATGCCATAACCTCATCTCTTGACAAACCAATTGTTTTGGCTTTAGCATTTCTATCAGTATTCCAAAAACGATTATACTCTTTGAGCATTCTGTCTCTAAATTCCTCTCCAGATGTATTCCAAAACACTTCATAACTATTGGGAATATACATGCCTAGAGCTGTCTTTTCTGAAAACCCTCTGGAGGTTAAAAACTCAGTGTTAGTCATAGCTTCTAGCAAAGACAAACTATCAGCTTCTATTTGCTGACTTACACGTCCTGCTATTTTTTCAATAGATTCTTGATTATTAAATGAAAGCTTAATTGCTCGATTTCCGATTCGGATAGAATTGATAATATCGTTATTACTCATTCCTTTTTTAATAACGTATTTACCAGCTTTTAGATTTGTGATATATTTTTTCTGAGTTGCTAAAGCATCAAACGAATTAATATCATTTAACAAAGGTTCTAACTGCTCTCTTACGTCTTCATAAGATGCATTTGTAGCCACATAAATATAAGCTTCGTCATTATTAAAGGCTGTATTAACCTTAAACATTGCTCCATATACAAAGTATGAAAAATAAGCGGCCAATAATAAACCAATTATCGCAATAGCCCAGAGTATTTTTTTGATATACATATTATTTTAAAATTCGTTGTAAGAGATATTCATTTTTAAAAGAACCATTTATTAAATTCCAATCTTTTTTTAGACCTACGATTTCAAAACCATGATTCTTAAACAGTTTTAAACTCATTTTGTTGTCTTCGGAAACATTACAATACAATTGTTGCAAGTCCAAATGATTAGCAGAATAATCAATAAGCAACTCCAAGGCTTCTTTACCAAATCCCTTTTGTCTATTAGATTCATCTTTTATTAAGATTCCTAAACCTGCTCGTTTATTCTTAAAATCAAAATCAAATAAATCTATAAGTCCAACCGCACAATCTTCTGTGTTACAAATCACCAAACGTAATTGCTTTGCTTCATAAATGTCTTTATGAGCGTTTTCGAGGTATTGTTTGATTAAAAACTTCGAGTATGGTGAAATGGTATTACTAATTTCCCAAACCAATTGATCATTTTCAATCTCAAAAATAAAGTCTAAGTCTTCAGGCTCTAAAGCCCTTAAGTAAATATGTTTGCCTTTTAAATTAATCATTATATCTCACCTTTAAATACTTGAGTTGCTGGACCAATTAACCAAATATTCTTATAACCGTTATCTGTCTTTTGAAAAGACACCTTTAAAAGACCTCCTTGTGTTTGTAAAGTAATGGTGTTTTTTTCTGTTTCTCCAATGTAATGCATAGCCAAAGCTACTGCTGTCACTCCAGTTCCGCAAGATAAGGTTTCATCTTCAACACCTCGTTCGTAAGTTCTTACCGAAAAATTGTCATCTGAATTTTTATTTACAAAATTGACATTACTTCCTGCTTCATTATATGGACTGCCATACCTGATTTCACTTCCTTTAACCTTGATATCTAGTTGGTCCAATTGTGATTCTAATTGAACGTGATGTGGTGAGCCAGTATCTAAAAACACATGTGAATTATGATTTTCAATATCTGAAACATCTTGCATTTTCAAGCTCACAATAGCATTATCAATAGTTGCTTCATGCATACCATCAATAGCTTCAAATGTTGCCGAATCTTCAACAATCCCTAAATATTTTGCAAAAGCTGCAATACAACGCCCTCCATTTCCACACATTGAGCTTTCATTTCCATCAGCATTATAATATACCATTCTAAAATCAGCTACATCATGATTTTCTAAGAGAATCAAGCCATCAGCGCCAATACCAAAACGTCTGTCACATAAAAACGCGATTTGTTTCGTGTCCGTTTTATCAAAAACTTGCTGACGATTATCAATCATCACAAAGTCGTTTCCAGTTCCTTGGTATTTATAAAAAGTCAATTGCATATTGATGCAAATATAGGAATAATGCCAAGATAATTATAGTGTTAAATGAGCGTTAATAGTGACGTTAAAAATCGTTAAAGTTGAATTAGGAATTCAATAAATAATTAATTTTAAACGTTACCTAATTAATAAATGTTTTTAAAAATGAAAAAAATCTTAACCTTAGTATTTGTTTCAGTGTTAGGTGGAATAATCACATTATCTTCCTACAAACTGTTTTTAGAAAAAGAATCTACTTTCGCTGTCGAAACTTCAAGTGAGCAGCCCTTTTTCGTCCCAACTAATTATAAAACTAATAGTACTCATTTAACTACAAATGAACATCCTAGTTTTGTGAATGCCGCTGAAAAAACGGTTGACGCTGTGGTTCATGTTAAGAATACATCTTTAGTTTCTGCTCCTTTGAGTATGCAGGATTTATTCTTTGGAAGACAACAATCTAAGCGTGCTCAAGTAGGTACAGGAAGTGGTGTAATCATTTCTCCTGATGGATACATTATTACCAATAACCATGTCATTGCAGGCTCTGAATCTATTTCAATCACTTTAAATGACAATAAAATATATGATGCTCAACTTATTGGCACTGATGAAAAAACAGATATTGCGCTTTTAAAAGTTGATGCCGAAAACGATTTACCCTTCATAACGTTTGGAGACTCTGATGCCATGCATATTGGAGAATGGGTTTTAGCCGTTGGTAATCCGTTTAATTTAACTTCTACAGTTACGGCTGGAATTATTAGCGCAAAAGCCAGAGACTTATCGGGTAGAAATTCACAATCATTTATTCAAACTGATGCAGCAGTAAATCCAGGGAATTCTGGAGGTGCATTAGTAAATTCAAATGGCGAACTAGTTGGAATCAATACAGCTATCTCATCGCAAACAGGTTCTTATATAGGTTATTCATTTGCTGTACCTAGCAATATTGCTAGAAAGGTTGTTGAAGATATTATTGAATTTGGAAACGTTCAAAACGGAATTTTAGGGGTTTCACTTCTTAATAAAAATTCTAGAGAAGCCATTGAAAAAGGTTTAAATGAAATTAATGGTGTCTATGTAGCTGAAGTCACTGAAAAATCAGGAGCTGAAAAAGCCGGAATTAAAACTGGTGATATCATCAAAAAGATAGACAATATTGAGATCTCAAAGTTCTCGGACTTAAGTGGTTATTTAAAAACCAAACGCCCTGATGATGTTGTGAATGTTGAAATCATTAGAAATGACGAAACAAAAATTGTTCCCGTAGCACTTTCGAAAACAGATATTCTTACTGTTGATTTTATGAATATGGAATTAAAAAACCTTTCAAAAGAACGCAAGTTAGAAGACGATATTAGTTATGGTGTTGAGGTGATTAAAAATGACAACCAATGGTTAACTGAAAACCTCGGGATTTCTTCAAATTATATCATTACAGATGTCAATAATATTAAAATAGAAAGCATTGAAGATATTTCTGTATTAAAGCAGAAATTTGGTTCAAATCCTCAACAATACATAAAGAAAATTGGTCTCATCAATAAAAATGGAAAACGAGAACAATTTATTATCAGGTAAATAATTGAGATTTTCATCAAGGAAACTCATTGGAATAAGTTGATTTCAATGGGTTTTTAATTTTTATAAAAAACGTTACGAAAACGTTTGAAATATATTACTTTTGCAAACTGAAACAGAGACGTTTTTACAATTTTTATCAAATAAAATTGAGACGTTAAAACAAACAACACACTAAAATTAAAACAATGAGTTTGAACGGAACTTATGAAAACGAATTAGCTTTTCAAGCTGATCGAAGAAGAGCAACAGTAGAATTTATTAAAATTGTAAGCGACCTTTGGTACGACAAATCCATAGAATTGGTATTGTTCAGAAATCAATTGATTGACCGAAACGTTAGCGAAATTTTAAATCTTCACGAGTATGCTGGAGAATTTGTACAAAAACCAATTTCTATTTTTGATTCAGTTGAAATAGCTCAAGCTATCAAAACTTTAGATCTTCCGCCTGCTAAATTAGACATCGGAAAACTTACTTATGAATTTCATCTTGAAGATCAAAAGTATAGTAATGCTACTGGTTTTGTTGCCAACAAACTAAAAGACGCCAAGAAAAACAACAGCATTAAACCAAAAGATGTCGTGTTATATGGTTTTGGAAGGATTGGTCGTTTAGTTGCTAGAGAACTAATGACAAAAACTGGTAAAGGAAGTCAGTTACGTTTAAGAGCTATTGTGACACGTGGAACGATAGACCAAACTGTTTTAGAAAAAAGAGCTTCTTTACTAAGAAATGATTCGGTACATGGAGATTTTTCAGGAACTGTTATCGCTGATGCAAAAAACAGCGCTCTAATTATTAATGGGACAACTGTAAATATTATATCAGCTAATGCGCCAGAAGATATTGATTATACCAAATATGGCATTAACAATGCCTTAGTGATTGATAACACTGGAGCTTTTAGAGATAAGGAAGCCTTAAGCAGACATTTAAAATCAAAAGGTGTAGATAAAGTTTTATTAACTGCACCAGGAAAAGGAATACCAAATATTGTTCATGGTGTAAATCATTTAGACAATGATCCTGATAAAGTAGATATTTTCTCTGCAGCTTCTTGTACAACGAATGCAATTACCCCAATTTTAAAAGTAATTGAAGACACTTATGGTGTTATAAGTGGTCACTTAGAAACGATTCATGCGTATACTAATGATCAAAATTTAGTAGATAACTACCATAGTAAGTACAGACGTGGTCGTGCAGCTGGATTAAATATGGTAATTACCGAAACTGGAGCTGGTAGTGCTGTAACTAAAGCTTTACCTTCTTTTGAAGGAAAGTTAACCTCTAATGCTATTCGTGTTCCTGTACCAAATGGATCATTAGCTATTCTAAATTTAGATTTAGAAAAGAAAACTTCTGTAGATGCCATGAATGCTTTGATGAAAAAGTATGCACTAGAAGGTGACCTTGTTGAGCAAATAAAATATGAAATGAGTGATGAATTAGTATCTAGTGATATTGTTGGAAGCTCTGCTCCTTCAATTTACGACAGTAAAGCTACTATTGTAAGAACTAATGGTAAAAATACGATACTATATATATGGTATGATAACGAGTATGGTTATAGCCATCAAGTTATTAGATTGGCAAAATACATTGCTAAAGTAAGACGATACACATACTATTAGTAGACCAAACATCTAAAATATTTTTTAATTCGTATATACATTAGCCTCACAAATTGTGAGGCTAATTGTTTAATGATTATGTAGTAAATCTTCATAAATTTATTATATTGTTCCCTAATAATCACACTATTAATTTTACTAACCAAGATGAAATTATTTAAAACGCTATTACTTTCATTATTTGCTGCATTCTCTATAAGCGCAAATGCTCAAAGTACTCAAAATGCTGACGAAACTGATAAATTATCACTTAATAGTGGTACAATTGACAGTCAGTTTGAATATGTTTTTAGAAAATCTGGAAACTTTAAAGGCACTAAAGGCCAAAAATACGAAGCGGTAAAGCAAGCCTGGCTGCTTAAGTTAAAGGCTAACGTTTTAGATTCGCTAAAAACGACTTACCAAGAACTTGACGAAACTCAAATAGTAGTGACTACTCAAGCCAAAACTATTGACGGTTTAAATACTGAATTGGCTAATACTAAGACGGACTTAACAAATACCAATGCGGAAAAAGACAGTATAAAACTTTTTGGCATGCCAATGACTAAACCTAATTATAGTTTGGTACTATGGAGTATTGTAGGAGTATTATCTGCGTTATTATTATTCTTTATCTATAAATTTAAGAATAGTAATTCGACTACAAAACAAGCTAAGAAAACACTAGAAGAAACTGAAGAAGAATTTGAAGAACATAGACGTAATGCTTTAGAGCGTGAGCAAAAAGTAAGACGTCAATTACAAGACATGATTAATGAGCAAAAGAATGCTTAATTAATTCCCGTAATTTTATCAATTAAAATCTGTAATTTCGATTACAGATTTTTTTTATGACCATACTTCAAGCACAATTAAAAGACTTAGATACATTAGCATCATTATTTGATGGCTACCGTATGTTCTATAAACAAGAATCAAATCTTAGTGATGCAACAGCTTTTTTAAAGACACTGCTAGAACAAAAGGCTTCTGTAGTTTACATAGCATACATCAATGATAAAGCTGTCGGTTTTACACAATTATTTCCTTTATTTTCTTCGGTATCAATGCAACCTATGTATTTGCTGAATGATTTATATGTCGATTCAAATTATAGAAGTCAAGGCATCGGAGAAGCTTTAATAAACAGAGCTAAACAACTATGTAAAGACGAAAACCAAAAAGGTTTAGCCATTCAAACCGCGTTTGATAATCCTGCACAACATTTATATGAACGCCTAGGCTTTGTAAAGGATACAGATTTGCATTTGTTTTGGAAGAGCTAACTTTTACAATAAACTAGAGCTTCTTTAAACCACCTAATTCACATATCTTTGCAATCCATAAACAAAACTCATGCGAATAGACATTATAACCGTTTTACCAGAATTAATCAAGAGTCCGTTTGAGGCGTCAATACTCAAACGTGCCATTGAAGCCAATTTGGTGAGTGTACATTTTCACAATTTGCGTGACTTTGCAACAGGTGGATATAAAGCCATTGACGATACTCAATTTGGTGGTGGAGCTGGAATGGTAATGATGGTCGAACCTATTGACAAATGCATTACGCAATTACAATCTGAAAGAGATTACGACGAGATTATTTATATGACACCTGATGGTGAACGTTTAAATCAAAGCATCGCGAACCAAGTCTCAATGAAAGAAAATATTATTATTCTGTGCGGACATTATAAAGGGGTCGATCAACGTGTGCGAGATAAGTTTATGACTAGAGAAATTTCAATAGGAGATTATGTATTGTCTGGAGGCGAATTAGGAGCTGCTGTGTTGTGTGATGCGGTGATTCGATTAATTCCTGGTGTATTAGGGAATGAAACCTCTGCCCTAACCGATTCGTTTCAAGACGGATTATTGGCACCTCCTATTTATACCAAACCTAGAGAGTATGATGGCATGAAAGTACCAGAAGTATTGTTTAGTGGTAATTTTCCTGAAATCGAAAAATGGCGAGAAGAACAAGCGTATTTAAGAACAAAGGAAAGACGTCCAGATTTGTTGGATGAATAAATCGTGTTAAGGATTGCAGCATTGTTGGAGCTCCTTGAAGAGAGCGACTGCGGAAAGCCTGACGTTTTGCTTGGCTGAACTAAGCAAAATGTAACATCCAAAAAAAATTAATTAATAATTGTTCATTATCAATTATTAACTATCTTTGCACCACTTTTGGATTAACCTCTGGCGAAAATCGTGAATGTTGGTTTGGAATAATTTATATAAATATAAAAAGATGAGTTCTTTAGTAAAATTTGTACAAGACGAATTTGTAACAAGAAAAGATTTTCCTGAATTTGGAGCTGGTGATACAATCACAGTTTTCTACGAAATTAAGGAAGGAAGTAAAACACGTACACAGTTTTTTAGAGGTGTCGTATTACAACGTAAAGGTTCTGGTAGTTCAGAAACATTTACAATTAGAAAAATGTCTGGAACTATTGGTGTAGAGCGTATCTTCCCAGTTAACTTACCTGCACTTCAAAAAGTTGAAGTAAATAAAAGAGGTAAAGTTAGAAGAGCAAGAATCTTCTACTTTAGAGGTCTTACTGGTAAAAAAGCAAGAATTAAGGAAGTTAGAAAATAATTTCCATAACATATACAGATTAAAAGCCTTGACATTGTCAGGGCTTTTTTTATTAACAAAAGTTAATAAGTTCGGTTTATAAAATGTGAATATCTAATCGGTAGAAACATTTGGAATTTTCAAACAAAACTATACTTTAGCTAAACAATTAACAACAAACCTAGTTTGGTTTTGAATTAAGTTTTAGATTTATGTTAAATTGTAATAAAGTAACGTTCTTTATATAATTGTTTTTTGAGGTTTTGGAGTCGCATGTGTAAGCGTGTTAGACAAAAGAATCATGAAGCTTTGAGAGGTGTTGAATGTTTAGGCAGTTGACAAAAGGAGAAGTGGAAAGCTTTGAAAAAGTACCAGGAGCGAAAGTGAATGAGAACAGGATGAGCAATGTCTTTAAAACATCCAACGTGAAAACGAACAGATGATGGAAAAGAGATCAAGAAAATTCAGTTAAAACCGAAACAAAGTAATAACATGTCAATACATTTTGAAAGTTATGAAATGTTTCATTGATTTAGTGAAACTTGAACCGAAAGGAAATGTGGGAATGCAAATTCAGCGATTTCAATTTTAGCAGCAATGTTAAATAGGTCATGTGAAGCTATATCAAAAAAGCCATGTCAATGTAGTTTTACTATTGTGATATGGCTTTTGTTTTTTTAAACCTTTCCCTTTTATTACTTTTAGCATCCTAGTTACTTCATAAATGAATCTTAATTTTATAAACGATAAAACCTTTACTGGTAAATCTTTCACATCTGAAGCTTTACCCAAAGGTGAATACGACAATTGCATTTTTGTTAATTGTGATTTTTCGGAATCCTATCTCAGTAATATCAATTTTTTAGACTGTGAATTTATAGATTGTAACTTGAGTATGGTAAAGACGAAAGGCACAACTTTGAAAGATGTGATCTTCAATAACTGTAAACTAGTAGGCTTTCCATTTCACGATTGTAATGCGTTTTTATTTACCGTTACGTTTAATGACTGTCAACTTAAATTATCATCTTTTTATAATTTAAAGCTAAAATCTACATCTTTCAATTCTTGTAAACTTGAACAAACCGATTTTACCAATACAGATTTAAGTGCTTCAAAATTTATAGAGTGTAACCTTTACCAAACTGTTTTTGACAATACAAACCTAGAAAAAGTAGATTTTGTTACTTCTTATAATTTGAGTATTAATCCAGAAACAAATCGGATTAAAAACGCTTCTTTTTCAAAAGAAAATGCGTTAGGTCTTTTAACTACTTATAAGATAAATATAGAGTGATCCAATTTTAATTAGAATATAAGTTTGTTGAATGCTTAATTCCTTAAGTGTCAATACCACATTTCACTTTATTAACTATTAGTTTATTTGTATATTTGCTAGGCTTAAATATTAGGCAATTCAGATTAAAATAAATTCTATACTTTTTATGGCAAATACACCTACAATCATTTATACAAAAACAGACGAAGCACCAGCATTAGCAACACATTCGTTATTACCAATTATAAAATCATTCACAGCCTCTTCTGGTATAAATATAGAGCTTAGAGACATTTCTTTAGCAGCAAGAATACTAGCTACATTTCCAGAATTTTTAACGGTTGAACAACGAGTTCCTGATGCTTTAAAAGAATTAGGGGATTTGGCTAAGTTACCAGAAGCTAACATCATTAAATTACCTAATATTAGTGCTTCGGTTCCTCAATTAAAGACAGCTATTGGAGAACTACAATCTCAAGGTTATAAGTTACCAAGTTATCCTGATGATCCAGAATCAACAGAAGAAAAACAAATACGTTCACGATACGACAAAATTAAAGGAAGTGCTGTAAATCCTATTCTCCGCGAAGGAAACTCTGATAGACGTGCACCAAAAGCGGTTAAGAATTTTGCAAAGATGAATCCGCATTCTATGGGAACATGGTCTTCAGATTCTAAAACACATGTATCAACCATGACCCATGGTGACTTTGCACACAATGAAAAATCGGTAACCTTGCAAGATGCGACTTCAGTACAAATTATTCATACTGATAGTGCAGGAAATACAACCGTTTTAAAAGATGGTTTAGGGTTATTAAAAGGTGAAATCATCGATGCTACTGTTATGAGTAAGAAAGCCTTAATGTCTTTCTTAGAAGAGCAAGTGGAAGATGCTTTAGATAAGAGTGTATTGTTTTCATTACATATGAAAGCGACCATGATGAAAGTTTCTGATCCAATTATTTTTGGCCACGCTGTTCGTGTATTCTTTAAAGATTTATTTGAAAAACATGGAGATACTTTTGAAAAAATTGGTGTAGATGTTAATAACGGATTTGGAAATCTTTTAGGAAAATTAAATGAATTATCAGATGATGAACATGCTGAAATTAGAGATGATATTAGATATGCTCTAGAACATGGACCAGATTTAGCAATGGTAAATAGTGATCGTGGTATCACAAATTTACATGTTCCAAGTGATGTGATTATTGATGCTTCAATGCCAGCAATGATTCGTACATCTGGACAAATGTGGAATGCTGAAGGTAAGCAACAAGATACCAAAGCAGTGATTCCAGATAGTAGTTATGCTGGTTTGTATTCTGCCACTATTGATTTCTGTATACAGCATGGTGCTTTTGATCCGACAACTATGGGAACAGTTCCTAACGTTGGATTAATGGCTCAAAAAGCTGAAGAATATGGTTCTCATGATAAAACATTTGAAATAGTTTCTAACGGAAAAGTTCAAGTAATCGATGAATCTGGAACTGTCTTAACTTCACATAATGTTGAAGCTGGAGATATTTGGAGAATGTGCCAAGTAAAAGATGCACCTATTCAAGATTGGGTAAAATTAGCAGTAACTAGAGCTAGAGCTTCACAAACTCCTGCAGTATTCTGGTTAGATGCAAAAAGAGCACATGATGCAGAATTGATTAAAAAAGTAAATACGTATTTACTAGATCATGATACATCAGGTTTAGACATCAGAATTCTTTCTACAATTGAAGCAACAAAATTTACATTAGCTCGTGTTAAGGATGGAGAAGATACTATTTCGGTTACAGGAAATGTATTACGTGATTACTTAACAGATTTGTTTCCTATTTTAGAATTAGGAACAAGTGCTAAAATGTTATCAATAGTTCCTTTAATGAATGGTGGTGGATTATTTGAAACTGGTGCTGGAGGATCTGCACCAAAACACGTAGAACAATTCACATCTGAAAACCATTTACGTTGGGATTCTTTAGGAGAATTTTTAGCGATTGCAGTGTCTTTAGAACATTTTGGAGAAGTAAATAATAATGCCAAAGCAAAAGTGTTATCTGAAACTTTAGATGATGCGACCGAAAAATTATTGGCAAACGGAAAATCTCCTTCAAGAAAGGTGAATGAGTTAGATAATAGAGGAAGTCATTTCTATTTAGCATTATTCTGGTCTGAAGCTTTAGCTAATCAAACTCAAGATTTGGATTTAAAACAAGAGTTTTCTCATGTATTCAAAGACTTACAAGATCACGAAGGACAAATCGTTGACGAATTGAACTCTGCTCAAGGTCAAGCTTTAGATGTTGGTGGTTACTATTTACCTAATGATTCAGCTACAATTGCTGCAATGAGACCGAGTGAAACATTTAACCAGCTTTTGAAATAAAATCATATAAAAAGAGACCATTTTAAAATGGCCTCTTTTTTTTAATAGTAATAGATGACTAAAGAGGACTTAACCGATTGTTATAATAGAATTAGGCCTTATATTCATAATACGCCTATTCTCACATCTAACCTTATCAATACACTTGTAGGTGCCGAACTTTATTTTAAATGCGAGAATTTTCAAAGAGCTGGAGCTTACAAAATTCGTGGTGCAACCAATGCCATCATGCAGCTTTCAAAAGCACAACAGCAAAATGGAGTTGTAACACATTCTTCAGGAAATTTTGCACAAGCACTTTCACTTGCTGCCAAAAGTCTAAATATAAAAGCATACATCGTTATGCCATCAAATTCGCCTCAGGTTAAGAAAAATGCAGTATTAGAATATGGTGGTGAAATCGTAGAATGTGAACCAACTATAGAGGCAAGACAGAAAACAGCTGATCAAATAGCAAATAGAACTGGAGCAACTTTTATTCACCCTTCAAATAATCCTAATGTCATTATTGGTCAAGGTACAGCAGGATTAGAATTACTTAATGAACATTCAAATCTTGATTATATATTCTGCCCAATTGGTGGTGGTGGATTAATTGCAGGAACAGCATTAGCTGCAAATTATTTTTCAGATCAATGTAAAGTAATTGGCGGAGAACCTTTAGAAGCCGATGATGCGTATCGCTCGTTTATCAGTGGAAAAATTGAAAGTAATTTGACTACAAATACAATTGCTGACGGATTAAGAACTCAATTAGGCTCATATAACTTTCCAATTATAAAAGCCCACGTAAAACAAATAATAAGAGTTAATGAAACCGAAATAGTTGATGCTATGCAACTTATTTGGGAACGAATGAAAATCATTATTGAACCGTCTAGTGCTGTTGCTTTTGCAGCTATTTTAAAAGAAAAAGATAATTTCAAACAACAAAAAATTGGTGTTATCGTTTCTGGTGGAAACGTAGATGTAAACAACTTACCATTTTAGTTTTATTGTCTAAAGAAATTGTTAAAACCTAAATTAGGTTGCACGCTAATATTTACTTTTGTAAAAAACATGCTAGATGAAGATTAACCCAGCCCATCTCCTACTTATTTTATTATTTCCTATATTTTCATTAGCTCAAGACAAGTATACTCTTAGTGGTATTATTTCAGATGTAAGCAGTAATGAAACACTAATTGGTGTAAATATTTTATTTCCAGAACAACAAACAGGAACCATTACAAATGAATATGGTTTTTATTCTATTACACTTCCAGAAGGTACATACAAATTAGTCATTAGCTATTTAGGGTTTCAGAATGTTATAGAAACTATTGAGCTTACTTCAGACATGACTAAAAACTATAGTTTATTAGAAGCTACTGAAACACTTGATGAAGTAATTATTACAGATGATATTGAAAAATTAAATATCAGAAAGCCTCAAATGAGTGTCAATGCACTCTCCGCCAGAACCATCAAACAAATCCCTGTTGTACTTGGCGAACCTGATGTTATAAAAGCAATTACACTTTTGCCAGGTGTAACTAGTGCTGGAGAAGGTGCTTCTGGTTTCAACGTGAGAGGTGGCTCAGCCGATCAAAATTTAATACTTCTTGATGAAGCCATTATATATAACTCTTCGCATTTGTTTGGTTTTTTCTCGGTCTTCAATCCTGATGCAATAAAAGACTTGCGCTTATATAAAGGCGGAATTCCTGCTCGATATGGTGGTCGCGTGTCTTCCGTGTTAGATATTTATCAAAAGGAAGGGAATAGTAATGAGTTTCATGCCAATGGCGGAATAGGTGCTGTATCAAGTCGACTATTAATCGAAGGTCCGATCAAGAAAGAAAAAGGATCATTTTTATTCGGTGGTAGAGCTTCATATGCACATTTATTTTTGCCTTTATTTGATATTGACAACATTGCCTATTTTTATGACTTAAACACCAAAATAAGTTACAAACTAAACCAAAATAACAACATTTATCTTTCTGGTTATTTTGGTCGTGATGTGTTTAGCCTTAACGATAGTTTTGAAAACACTTATGGAAATACAGTTTTAAACTTTAGATGGAATCATTTGTTTTCAGATAAGTTATTTTCAAATATTTCGTTAATTTACTCTGACTATTACTACGGTTTAAATCTAGAATTAATAGGCTTTGATTGGAATTCTGGAATTAGAAATTTCAATCTTAAATATGACCTAAAACATTACTTGACTGATAAAATAAAATTACAATATGGCTTAAATAGCATTTATCACAAGTTTAATCCTGGTGAAATTGAACCATCAAACAGTACTTCAGGAATAAATCAACAAAAACTAATTGATAAATACGCTTTAGAAAACGCTTTATATTTTGATGTAGAACATCAATTGAGCAATAATTTAACAGCTTCTTATGGCTTGAGATTTAGCAATTTTTTAAGACTAGGCCAAGATGAACTTAATGTTTATGAAAATGACCAAGCAGTTATATTTAATGACGAAATTCAAATTTATGAAAAAGCACAACCTATTGGTACTGAAGAATTTGATCGAAGTGATATAATTGAGTCTTTTAATAATTTAGAACCACGTTTAGCTCTTGCATATCAGTTAAACAACAAGTCCTCTGTGAAGGCTAGTTATAATAGAATGACTCAATATTTGCATTTACTATCTAATACAAGTTCTCCTACACCATTAGATGTATGGACTCCTAGTGGTAAGTATGCAAAACCACAAATTCTGGATCAAATTGCAGTTGGTTACTTTCGAAATTTTTCAAATAACATGTATTCTGTAGAGTTTGAAACATATTACAAAACTGTAAAAAACAGAATCGATTATATTGATGGTGCAGATTTAATTGCTAATGATGCGATTGAGCAAGTTATTTTAAATGGGAGAGCAAGAGCTTATGGTTTAGAATTTCTATTGAGAAAAAATGAAGGACGTTTTACAGGATGGCTCGCTTATACACTTTCAAAATCAGAACAGCAAACAGAAGGAAGAACACCAAATGAAACTGGTATTAATAATGGAGAATGGTACAATTCTGCATTTGACAAAACGCACGATATATCATTTACCGGAAGCTATGAACTAAGCAAGAAATGGTCATTTAATGCTAATTTTTTATTTCAAACTGGTCAGCCAGTAACGTATCCAAATGGACAATATGAATATAATGGGATTCGAATTCCAAGTTATACCAACAGAAATGAGTTTAGATTGCCAACGTATCATCGTTTAGATCTATCGGCCAATTACACACCAAATCCAAATAAAACAAAAGGGTTTAGAGGTCATTGGGTATTTGGTATATATAACATATACAACAGAAGGAATGCAGCTTCTATAAGCTTCACACAAAACAGGGACACTTCAAGAAATGAAGCTGTAAGACTAGCTATATTCGGTATTGTTCCATCAGTATCTTATAATTTTAAATTTTAAATATGAAGAAACTTATATATATCATACTATTAGTTTTTGCATTTTCTTGCGAAGATGTAATTGATTTAGAATTGCCTACTTCAGAACCAAAATTAGTAATTGATGCTTCTATTGATTGGCTAAAAGGTACATCTGGGAATGAACAGACAATTAAACTGAGTTTAACAGCACCATTTTTTGACATTGACGTTCCACCTGCTAATGGAGCAACAGTTTCCATAACTGATAGTAACAATAATATTTTCGACTTTATTGAAGATGGAGATACTGGTATTTATTCAAACAACACATTTCTTCCAGAAATAAACGGTGAATATAATCTAACTATTTTGTACAATGGAGAGACTTATGTAGGTACAGAAATACTAAAATCAGTTAGTGAAATCACGCGTGTAGAACAAAATCTGGAAGGTGGCTTTTCAGGAGAAGAGACAGAAATCAAAGCCTTTTTTAATGATCCTGAAGATGAAGAGAATTATTACTTTTTTGAGTTTACACCGAGCTTACCTGTCACTCCAACTCTAGATACTTTTAAAGATGAATTTGTAAATGGAAATGAAATTTTCGGATTCTATATAGAAGAAGATTTAGATCAAGGACAAAGTGTGATTATAAGAAATCATGGCGTTTCTGAACGCTTTTATGAATTCATGTTTATATTACTTCAACAAATTGATGATGGTGGAGGTGGTCCATTCGAAACCCAACCCGCTACGGTAAGAGGTAATTGCATCAATCAAACCAATCCTGAAAATTTTCCGCTTGGTTATTTTAGACTGTCTGAGGTGGACGAATTTGAATATACTATTGAATAGTTTTTCATAAGAACACCTATTCTAGTGCAGGTTTTGAGCGTTACGCTTTGATTTCTATGATCAAAACGTCGTGCTATCCGCTGTATCTTTTTGAGTCAATTCTCAAAAAGGATGTCACTTTTATCACTAACGCAAAAGAAAAAAATAGCTATTTTTACCATATGACATTTATAAAAACAACTGAACAAGATTCAAATTATAATCATTTAGAAAAAATGAGCATTACAGATATTTTGAATCATATAAATTCTGAAGATAAATCGGTTCCATTAGCAGTAGAAAAAGCACTTCCACAAATTAATAATTTAGTTGATCAAATCGTGGAGAAATTGAAATCTGGTGGCCGTTTATTCTATATTGGAGCAGGAACTAGTGGCCGATTAGGAATTTTAGATGCTTCAGAATGCCCACCTACTTTTGGTGTTTCTCATGAATTAGTTATTGGACTAATTGCAGGCGGTGATTCAGCAATTAGAAAAGCTGTTGAATTTGCTGAGGATTCAATTTCACAAGGTTGGAAGGACCTAAAAGCCCATAATTTATCCGCAAAAGACGTAGTGATAGGTATTGCTGCTTCAGGCACAACGCCTTATGTTATTTCTGCTTTAGAAAAATGTAATTCAAATAATATCATTACAGGATGCATAACATGTAATCATAATAGTCCTTTATCAAATGCTTCAAAATATCCAATTGAAGTTATTGTAGGCCCAGAGTTTGTGACTGGTAGTTCACGAATGAAAGCTGGTACAGCTCAAAAATTAGTTCTCAATATGATTTCTACTACAGTAATGATTAAATTGGATAAAGTCAAAGGAAATAAAATGGTAGATATGCAATTAAGCAACAATAAACTTGTGGAAAGAGGTATACAAATGCTTGTAAAGGAACTCAATGTAAGTTTTGAAGAAGCACAAAATTTACTGGAAAGACACAAAAATGTTAGAACAGCAATAAAAAACTATTCCAATGGAAACTAAAAGAACAAATAAGGAAGAATTGTTTAAAGGAATAAAAACGATGGGTATCTCCTTAGTTTTAATGTTTTTAGGACCAAGTCTAATTTATGTAGCGTTTAGTAATTCAGAAAAACCTCTATATATTCCAATTTTAGTTTTAGCTTTTATACTTTGTATTCTTGCAGTTTACTTTGCCTTCAAGGGATTAAAAACTATTATGGATAGTATGTTTAAATAGCCCTTATAAAACATAAAAAGCTCCAATACTATAATACGTATTGGAGTTTTTTGTATGTTTAAAAATCTAGTATAAAAAAAACCCTTCATATTTCTATGAAGG
>NZ_JSWG01000017.1 GCF_000797465.1 Psychroserpens jangbogonensis
TATTTCAGGACGGGTCATAATGAAGCACAACGTGTTCGTGTATGGCTTGTTGCGTTGGCGAGAACTAAGTTAACAAAAGAAACCGAACCAGAGGAAATTCCGTAGGAATTTCCAAGTAGGCTAGAACCAAGCAATTGGTTATACACGTTGTTGGTTGCTGTTTATATATTAATATTCATTTTTAAGTATCCAACACTTCTCTTAAATCTGTTTTC
This sequence comes from Psychroserpens jangbogonensis, assembly GCF_000797465.1. Taxonomy (GTDB): domain Bacteria; phylum Bacteroidota; class Bacteroidia; order Flavobacteriales; family Flavobacteriaceae; genus Psychroserpens; species Psychroserpens jangbogonensis. The sequence continues at coordinate 216 of NZ_JSWG01000017.1, forward strand.
AATAAACTTAATTTAGTATCGAGTTTGTTTCTTTTAACAACAGAATCTAATAAATCAAGCTTACTAATTAATGTTCTTTTTATAAACTCTTGTCGTTCTTTTTCAGGCTGATTATAGAAATTGTCATTATTTATAATTACTGGTATACCTATAGATTTTTCTTTTGATCTGAAACGTTCAATTTCTTTTAGATAATCTAATTCCTCTTGAATGGGATTAAGCATAAATTGAAATAAAACCAATATTAGATCTTTTCCATATTTACTGTGCTTTAGTGATTCCAGTTTTTTATTTAGAGCATTTTCTCCCCAAATATATTCTCTGAATAACTCACCTTTTTGAGTTGAAATTTCTTTTTCTTTTTCAGAACTATTGTGATACAAAGCTGGACCAGAAATGAAGCATCCAATTATGTTACTACTCATTGTATGATTTAATTTATATAAACTGAAAATATTCAAATATGTTATAAGTGTTGCTCTAATTGCAACCAACGTGTTTGTGTATGGTTAGTTGCGTTGATTAGCAACTAAATTAGTAAAAGAAAACGAACCAGAGGAAAATCCGTAGGATTTTCCGAGTACACACAGAACCAGCAATTGACTATACACGTTGTTGTGTGTAGTTTTATTACAGTTTATATTTTTTTTCCAAAATTGTAATCAAAGAATTGCCATCATCGAAAATAATTTTATCTCCATCAATTTTTCCTTTTGTTATATTTCTAGTATAATAATTGGTTTTTGCTCCAGTAATGGGGAAAAATTGTTCTAGTTCAATTACGCTTTCAATTATTCTGTATTTCCCACCATAGCGAGTAGAGTTTTTATTATTAGAATCATATTTTAAATAGTACTGAGAATATGTTTTCTTAAAATAACCGTCACTATGAAAAATCCAAATTTGAGGATTGTTTTTTTCGTCATTATTATAATATCTCCCTTCAAAAATTTGAACATAATATGCCGCTGTATCAATCTTAATCAAATCTTCTTTGTTTGGAATTTTTACAAATCTATATTTCACTTTTTTATTCAAAATATGCTCACCATTATTGTCTCTAGGTACTCTATTATAAATAACTCTATTGAATATACAGCTAGACAATAATAAGGCTAAAATCAATAAAATAAAATACTTCATAAATTAGTCAAGATTTAATGCGCCAAATTATTTAATTCAGGCGGTTTTCTTAAATTACACACAACGTGTTCGTGTATGATTGGTTGCGTTGGCAAGAACTAAGTTAATAAAAGAAACCGAACCAGAGGAAATTCCGAAGGAATTTCCAAGTAGGCTAGAACCAAGCAATTGGTTATACACGTTGTTATGCCTTGTGTTTTTCTATTTTCAGTTTTAATTACTGAGCTTTCTTTTTTCTAAATATATAATAATGAATGAAAATAGAATTTCTATTATTCCACCAATTAATCCAATTAAATGAAAAGGTGAGTTAAAAAGAAAACCACCAACTCCTGATAAAATTAATATTGCTCCAAAAACCCAGTAAATGCGCATTCCATAAATTGAAGAAAAGACTAAGTATCGTCCACCAATAATTAATATCATTATTGAAAAAAACCAATTAGGACGAATCTGTAATGTTAAATAGGCTATAAATAGTCCAATAAATAACATAAAAGTACTTTCCAATGCGAGATGTGACAATGGGTTTCCTTTTTTATGTTTTCCAGAGCGATTTAAGGCCTTGGATAGTAAAATCCCTATAGGATGAATTAGCATTCCTCCAAAAAAGAAAACTAACACACTAATTTGTTTTGTACTAATTAATGCAATAATTCCAGCTGTTAGCCATACAACTCCTGATGCAAAAGCTCCTGGACCACCTCCAAAATAGGATTTTCGCATGTTTTCTTGTGCTTCCTTAAAATTCATTTTTATTTCAATTGTTTTAATAATGTATAACGTGTTCGTGTATGATTTGTGCGACCTAGAATCCGCAGGATTTTTGGTTGTAGCAAATCAGATGATTAAAGATATAAATTTAAATTGAAGTAGGAGGATAGCATTAATTATACACGTTGTTGTGGTGCGTTTTTTATTATTTCATTTCGGTTTATTTCGGTGAAATATTTATCATTAAAATCAATATTCTTTTCAGGAAACACTCGTTCATTGTCATTATGGAAAGCTTTTGTAAAAAACACTTTTCCTTTTTCCATTCGAGTCAGAAATAGACTTTCGTGAATTTCATTAGCTAAATACCACTTATCATTCTCGCTATCAAAAATAAGGATTTGAAATTCACGTTTGGAATGATTTGTACTCAACAGATTAAAAAGGTATTTTACTTTCTTATTTTTAAATCGAAATCGGTTAAAAGCATATAAAATTCCGTTTTCATTTTTCACGAAGTTATTGTCCAAAAACTCAAACTCTAGAATTTGATTATTTATCTGTAATTCACCAATCCAAGGACCAGACATTCCAAAACTTTCTTTCGAATTTAAATATTTGATTTCCATTTCGATTTTCTCAAATGTCTTGTCCTGAA
>NZ_JSWG01000018.1 GCF_000797465.1 Psychroserpens jangbogonensis
CTCACAGTCTGTACCTTCTAATCCATTACTATATGTAGCGTCGTCTGCTGCAAATCCTGCTGCATCTGAACACATAACATTAGTTGGAAATTCTGGAGCTGATACATCTGCCATTGGCGCTGGATCAACATCTATTACAAATGGTCCTGCACTTAATGGGTTTTGACATACGTCTACTCCATTATATGTAACTGTGATTGTTCCTCCACATGATGTGTAATCTTTTACTACAGTTGCTTCGATACTTCCTGAGATTTCACATAAGCCAGTTAATCCATTTGTATAACTAGCGTCATCTGCTGCAAATCCTGCTGCATCTGAACATGCTATCTTATCTGAAAATTCTGGTGCTGTTACTTCAGCCATTGGTGCTGGATCTACGTTTATTACGTATGGTCCTGCTACTAAGTCACGCTCACATAAATCCTTACCATTGTAAGTAATTGTGATTGTTCCTCCACATGATGTGTAATCTTTTACTACAGTTGCTTCAATACTTCCTGATATCTCACAGTCTGTACCTTCTAA
>NZ_JSWG01000019.1 GCF_000797465.1 Psychroserpens jangbogonensis
TTTCAGGACGGGTCAAAATGCTGTACAACGGGTTCGTGCATGGTTAGTTGCGTTGACTAGCAACTAAATTAGTAAAAGAAAACGAACCAGAGGAAATTCCGAAGGAATTTCCAAGTAAACTAAGAACCAAGCAATTGATTATACACGTTGTTGTACGTAGTTTTTTAATTCGGTTCGAAGTTTTATCCTTTTAAAATTTCTGTATATGTTTCCTAGTTTTTATCTTTTGTTATTTAAAGTGGTTGTTTTTTAAATTCCTCTATAATAATCTAATACTTTAACTCTCAGTAAATACTCATACTTGGTTTGGCTTAAATTTAATTTGGAAGCCTCCATATTATTCTTTGACGTTATATATTCAACAATGTTTGAAACGCCGCTATTAAACCTTACTTCGTTAACACGAAAAGACTCTTCATAGGCTGTTACCTGATTTTTTAAAATCTGATATCTTTTAAAGGAAGCTTCCATATTATTGTAAGATTCTTGAATAGATTGTTTAAAAATAAATTTTATTTGATTCAAGTTTATTTGCGCTTCTTCAAGCTGTATTTTCTCAACTCTTAATTTGTTTTTAGCTCGGAAACCATTAAATAGAGGAACTCTAACTGCTATTCCAACCACGGAATTACGGTTATTTTCAAATTGGTCTTTATAGTTGATTTTAGAACCTTCAAATTGCCCTTCATTTCTCAAAACATTATGTTCTTGACCACCAATGGAAACAAAGTCTCCTGTTTCAATAGTAGATGTTCCCGTTTGTGTGAATATTTGTGCAGCACTAGAATAGTTTGTATTTAATTGTCCAAAAAGTGATACCTCTGGAAAGTAATTTGATCTGGCAATTTTAATTCCCGTTTTTGCAGCATCAATTCGCAATTGTTTTGATTTAAAGGTTGCTAAATTTTCAAGCGCATCATTATAAATATCATTTGCAGAATTTTGATACTTTTCTGGATTATTAATCTCAAAAATATTTTCGAACTCATTTTCAGAATCGAGATCTATGCTTAACAACTTAACTAGATTTAAAACTGTCGATTTTAAATTGTTCTCTGCAGTAATAATTTCCGTTTGGTCCCTAGTATATTGCCCTTGAATGTCTGTAAAAGTGGAAGGATTACCTAAACCATTATTATACTGCGATTCTAATCTTTTAAGCTGAACTTTAGTTGTTGTAAGTCTTGCTTTTGAAAGTTCCAATACATCTCTGTTATTTAAAATTTGAATATATAAAAGCGTAACTTCAAGTGTTAAATTTTGTTTAGCTTCTACAATTTCCATTTCGGAAGCCTGCATATTAAAACGACTTTGCTTAATCTCATTTTTGATTCTAAAACCATTAAAAATGGTTGCATCTAGATTTAAACCTGCATTAGAAAAAGTAAGTTCTTGATTTATATAACTATTTGTAAAGGGATCAATACTTCGACCGTTATTAATCCCAAGATTATAATTCATATTCAAACTAGGAAGTATCTTGTTTCTATTCTCTTTAAAGTTTATTTCAGAAGATGCTGCTCTTAATTCTTTTATTTTTAGATCAAGATTATTTTCTATCGAAATATCGATACAATCCTGTAAGGTATAGATGGTTTTTACTGTGTTTTGAGAAAACCCAAAATTGGTTATACTCAACCAAATACTTATAATTAGTGTTATCTTTTTGTTCATAATTATTAATCTATATGAATAGTAGCTTATTCGCTTTTTAAACTTTTTACTGGATTTACCAATGCAATCTTAATCGACTCAAAGCTGACCGTTACTAAAGCAATACCAATTATTAGAGCTGTTGTATTTACAAAAGCCCACCATGGCATGTCTATTCTGTACTCATAATTTGCTAACCATTTATTCATGAAATACCATGCAATAGGGACACCGATAACTATTCCTAATAGTATTAACTTTATAAAGTCTTTTGTTATAAGTGCAGTAATCGCAAAAACAGATGCTCCAACAACTTTTCTCATGCCAATCTCTTTTGTTCTTTGTTCGGCAGTAAACATGACCAAACCAAATAGACCCAAACACGATATTAAAATTGCTAAAATGGAGAAGAACGTTGATAGTTTATAAAATGTAGATTCACTTTTATACAACTTATTGTACTCGCTATCCATAAACTTATATTCAAATGGGAATGCAGGGTTTAACGTAGTATGTAGAGTCTCAAGTGAAGCCAATGTTTGCTGTACATTGTCTGAATTATATTTAATGAATGCAGTACTAAATTCCGCATAACCTTCACTTCTAATAACTAATGGAAAAATAGACTCTTTCAATGAACTAAAGTGAAAATCTTTAACAACGCCTACAATGGTCCCCGAATTACCCCAAAAAGAGATCGTTTGTCCAACAGGGTTTTCCATATTCATTTGTTTCATTGCACTTTCATTAATTAAATATTCAATATTATCAGGATTATTATGAATAAGATCTCTTCCCATATGTAATTTGGCGCCATACGTTTTTATGAAGTCCGCACTACCTACCATTCCAGTAAATAAAGAACCATCTTCATCAGATTTTCCATTCCAAATTACTTCTGGAGAAGTACCATATTCTCCCAATAAAATATGTGATGTTTTTGTTACCGAGCGAACTCCGGAAATTTGTAAAGCACCTGTTTTAAATGCATTGTAGTTTTTCTGTAAATCTTCAGATAGTGTTACTGCCAATAAACTTTCACGTTCAAAACCGATATCTTTATTCTGAACATAGTCTATTTGTTTTGAAATAATAAACATGCAACTTATAAAGACAACAGAAATTGTAAATTGAAAAACAACCAACGCTTTTCTAATCAATTTGGTTATAGAACTAGTTTCAATTTTCTTCTTAAAAATATCTGTCACCTTAAAGGATGATAATAAAAATGCAGGATAACTGCCAGATAGTATTCCTGTAAAAAGTGTTATAAATAAGACCATTACCCAAGTAGATAGAGGTAAATTTGCTAGGTCAATGTTTTTATCTGTTATTTGATTAAAAATAGGAAGTGCTAAGGCTATGAAAATTAAAGCAAAAAACAAACTTGATAATGACAAGAGTATTGCTTCTCCTAAAAACTGAACAACTAAACTATTTTTTCCAGCTCCAAGTACTTTTCTTACACCTATTTCTTTCGCTCGTTTCATAGAACCTGCAGAAGCCAAATTCATAAAATTAATGCTAGCAATCAACATGATTAAAAAGGCAATGATTCCAAATAAACGAACATATTCAATTTTCCCACTACCGTTTTCAAGGTCTGCATATAAATAACTATCTCCATAAGGTTGTAATTCTATGGCAAATGCACCCACGTAATCTTTTAAAAAGAGCTTTAGCTTTTGTTCTACTTGTTTTACATCTGCGCCTTTGGTTAATTGAACAAAGGTATACGTGCCAAAGTTTTTCCAGTCGGACATCCAAGAATTTTCGGCAAGAAGTGAATCAAACGATAAATAAAAATCACTTTTTTCTGTTGTGTTTTTACTGCCCAACTCAAAGACCATAGTGATTTTTAAGGCTTTGGAATTTTCGAAGGTTAGTGTTTGACCAATAGCGCTTTTTACATTATCAAAAAACAACTCTGCCATGTCTTTTGAAATCGCAATGTCATTTGGATTCCTTAATGCAGTAGAGGCATTTCCTTCTAAAATATTAAAAGAGAACATATTAAAATAGTCTTCACTTACATACTTCCCATTTTGCTTTAAAACCTTTTTATTGTTGGAGAATGTGTAGTTCCTATTATTATTAGACATTGCAGTAACACCTTCTATTTCTGGAATTTTTTCTTTCAATTCTTTATATAGAAGTGACGGTGTCCCGTATCCATATTCTGCACCATCCGTGGTAGTCAGATATGCAGAATAAAGAGTGTCATTATTTTCGTGATATTTATTGACATTGTTTTCACTTGAAATCCATAAATAAATAAGTAAAAAACAAAATAATCCAGATGTCAATCCTAAAATATTAAGAAATGACAAAACCTTATTAGCCTTAATATTTCTCCATGTTAATTTAAAATAGTTCTTAATCATAATTAGGTGTCTTAATAGTTAGATAATAGGTTCTCTGTTACTTTTTCGCCATCAAGCATACGTATAATGCGATTCCCGTATTTTGCATCGTGCTCACTATGCGTAACCATAATAATTGTTGAACCTTGGTTGTTCAGTTCGGTAAGTAATTCCATCACTTCGTTCCCTGTTTTACTGTCTAAGTTTCCAGTCGGTTCATCTGCCAGAATAAGTTTTGGTTCATTAACCAAAGCTCTTGCAACTGCAACTCGTTGTTGTTGACCACCAGAAAGTTGTGTAGGGAAATGACTTCGTCTATGCATAATTTGCATTCTTTCAAGTACTTCGTCTACCTTTCCTTTGCGCTCGCTTTTCTTTATTCCTGTATAGATTAAGGCCAATTCTACATTTTCAAAAACGGTCAACTCATCAATTAGATTAAAGCTTTGAAATACGAAACCAATGTTATGCTTTCTTATATAAGCTCGCTGACGTTCTTTATAGTTAACGACTTCTTCATCATTAAAAATGAAGCTTCCACCATCTGCATCATCTAAAAGACCTAAAATGTTAAGTAGTGTAGATTTACCACTTCCTGAAGGCCCCATAATTGAGACAAACTCTCCTTTTTTTACTTCAAATGAAATTTTATTTAAGGCAATTGTTTTGTATTCTTGAGTAGTAAAATATTTTTCTAAGTTGCTGATTTTTATCATTATAATTATTTTTTGCTTATTATTAATTCGTTTTTGTCTCCGTAGTCTTGATAACTAGAAGTAATAATTTTATCTCCAGGGTTGAGTCCTTGTAATACTTCATAATATTCTGTATTCTGACTTCCTAATTGAATATCTATTCGATAGGCACTCTTACCATCATCACTAAGTTTAAATATCCAATTACCTCCAGTTTTTTGAAAAAAGCTTCCTTTAGGAATTAGTACCGCCTGCTTCTCATCGCTTAATGCCAATCTTGTTCTTAAAGATTGCCCTCGACGTATACCTTCAGGTATTTCTGATTCGAAATGCATATCTACTTGGAAACGTCCGTTCGTAACTTGAGTATATACTTTTTTGATTACTAATTTATAGTTGTTTCCGTTAAAAGCAAATGTTCCATTTTGTCCTGAATAAATTCTTGAGATATAATTTTCGTCTATATCAGCACGAACCTTAAAGCCACTTAATACATCTACTTGCCCTAATCGCTCTCCTTTATTTTTAGATTGCCCAATTTCAGCATCTAATGATGTTAATTGTCCATCAACAGGTGATCTAACAATTAAATCACCAACTTTTTTGCGCATTAATGCCAATGCACTTTGAGTTCTAGTATAAGAATTTTTAGATTGAGATGCTTCTAAAGCAGTGGATAATGAATCTTGTTTCAAGACCTGTAAGGCCAATTCCATACGCTGTTTTTGGTAGTTATAGTTATTTTGGGCTTCTTCAAATTCTTGACTTCCAATTGCCTTTTCAATATAAAGAGACTTATTAAGTGTGTATTTCCTATTGGCTTCAATGAATGCATTCTCTACATCGGTTTTTCTATTTAATTTATTTATCGTGTTTTCACGAGCAGCATTTTGAGAAATCTGCATTTGAGTTAATAGATTGTACACTGAAGTTTCTTGATTTACTAGATTTAATTCTAAATCGGTATTAGAAAGACGTAAAATAGGTTCACCTTGTTGCATAATTGCGCCATCTTCTACAAATATTTCTTCAACCCTTCCTCCTTCAAGTGCATCTAAATAGATTGTTGTAATTGGTAAAACAGTTCCGTTTACAGGAATGTTCTCTTGAAACGCACCGTTTTCAACTTCACTAATCATTATACGTTCAGTATCAATATTTAATGTAGAGTTTCCGCCAAAAGAAGTTGACAAGTAAATTACAAACAAAATCAAAAGGATTGCTCCAACTGCAATGACAATTTTTGACAGGCTAAATTTTTTCTTGGTAATTGGTATGTCCATTATTATATTATTTTCTAACTCTATTGTGATTACCGTGCCAAAAACATAAACAACTGTTAATTAGGTTTTTATGATTATAGAGAAAATACAATGTGTACGGTTTTGATACAACTGGTGTGCGGTCTAGTGACACTTTTTTTGTTCTTAAAAATTTTACTTGAATCTCCTCATATGAATATGAATATAACATACTTTTGTAGGTATGTTATTGAAAAACACTTCCATACTGGTTATTGATGATGACTCCGACGTATTGATAGCCATGAAAATGTTATTAAAGTCTAAGGTTAAAGAGGTTATTATTGAGAAAAACCCAAATAACCTGATTTCAATATTGAATAAAAATAAATTCGATGTTGTTATTCTAGATATGAATTTTAATAGTGTCATAAATACAGGAAATGAAGGTGTTTATTGGCTTACTAAAATTAAAGAAATAGATAAAGGCATTGCTGTTATTTTAATCACTGCATATGGTGATTTGGACTTGGCAGTACGTGCGCTTAAAAAAGGAGCTTCAGATTTTGTGGTTAAACCTTGGGAAAATCAAAAATTATTAGAATCAATAATGGAAATATTAGCCAATAAGAAATCTAATAAAACAAAAAAATGGAGACCACTAGTCAATGGAGTTAAACTGTTAGGAGAAAGTAATACCATGAAAGAGGTCTTCTTTAAGGTGAAAAAAATCGCACCTACAGATGCTAATATTTTGGTTCTTGGAGAAAACGGAACCGGAAAAGATCTTATTGCAAAAGCTATACATGACAATTCATTAAGAAAAGATAAACCCTTTATAAAAGTTGATGTTGGCGCATTAACATCATCATTGTTTGAAAGTGAATTATTTGGTTATGTAAAAGGCGCTTTTACAGATGCAAGTGAGGATAGGCAAGGTCGGTTTGAAGCAGCAGAAGGAGGTACTTTATTTTTAGATGAGATTGGTAATATAAGTCTACAACAACAAGCACGATTGTTAACTGTACTTCAGAATAGACACATAACACCTTTGGGTTCTAACACACCTATTCCAGTAGATATCAGATTGATTTGTGCTACCAATTGTAGCCTTGAAATTTTGGCAAATGAAAATAATTTTAGGAAAGATTTAATTTACCGAATAAATACGGTTGAAATCGTTATTCCTCCTTTGAGAAATCGAGATCGAGATATTATTTTATTGGCAAAACATTTTATTGAAGTGTATACCGAGAAATATTTTAAATCTAATGTTTCTATCGAGACTAGTTTTATGAAAAAACTTGAAGAGTATCATTTCCCTGGTAACGTTCGTGAACTTCAATATGCAATTGAAAGAGCAGTAATCATGATGGATACGAATGTATTAAATGCTGCAGATTTAATGTTTTCACCTATAGAAAGTTATTCTGAAACAACACAAGTAAAAGATTTAAAGCTAGACACTGTAGAGAAGAATACGATATTAAAAGTATTAGAAAAAAATAATGGTAACATCTCGAAATCAGCAAAAGAATTAGGAATTACAAGAACGTCGCTCTACAGAAGATTAAATAAATATGGCTTATAGAAAATATAAATTATTGCTATTGCTTAGATTCCTAGCTATTTTCTGTTTGTTAATGATTTTAGTATTTGGCATTCTCACTTTAGATTTTAAGACGAAGGCTTTAATCTCTACAATTATAATAGCTCCAATTGTTCTAATTATATTTTTGGTCATAAATAGTCTCTTTAGATTTATTATAAAGAGGCATAAATCGATGCATGATTTTTTTGAATCTGTGGAGTACAACGATTTTTCTCAGTGGTTTAATGAAAAATCTGGTCCTGAAGATATTAGAGAACTTCATGAAGGCTTTAATGCTGTTAATCAAAAAATTAAGGACATTAACAAAGACAAAGAAGTACAATATTTATATCTGCAGAAAATATTAGAATTAATTGATACTGGCATTGTGGCTTATAGCATAAATACTGGAGATATTATATGGATTAATGAATCCTTTAAGGAACTTTTAAAAACCCCTACTTTTAAGAATATTCAATTTATAAAAAAGAGAAGTGAAAATATCTTTAAAACTGTTTTTGAAGCTCAGCATATCAACGGTAGTACTATATCTATAGAGACTGAGAAAAATAAAACGAAACTATTAATTTCTACTGCTCATTTTCAAATGAATAATGAGGAATTTAAGTTAATTGTTCTTCAAAATATTGAAAACACCTTAAATCAGAATCAATCGGAGGCATGGAATAAATTACTTCATATAATGACGCATGAAATCATGAATTCAATTGCGCCAATTTCTTCTTTAGCTGAAACCTTGCAAGCTGAAATTAAATTGAATATTGAAGATTCAGAGAAATATCCTTTAGATACGAATGATCTTTACTTAAGTATTAATAGTATACAAAAAAGGAGCGAAGGCTTAATGAGTTTTTCAAAATCCTATCGTGGACTTAATAAAATCACAACAATAAATGCAAACAAAATCTATGTGAGAGAACTGTTTGATGGAATTAATAATCTATTAAAGCCCTCTTTAAAAAGCAAGGGTATTGACTTACAATTTATAATAGACAACCAGAATCTTCAAATTAATATGGACGCGGCACTCATTGAGCAAGTATTAATTAATTTAATAATGAATAGTGTAGATGCTTGTATAGAAACAAATCAGCCAAAAATTATGGTATCTGCAAAGACAAGTAACGAAGGCTACGCTATTATTAAAGTTACCGATAACGGAAAAGGGATTCCTGATGAAATAGTTGATAAGATATTTATTCCTTTTTTTAGTTCGAAAAAGAAAGGTAGTGGTATTGGTTTGAGTTTATGTCAACAAATTATGTTTCTTCATAATGGTAAAATTCAAGTGAACTCTATTGAAAATAGTGGAACTGTTATTCGGTTGGTATTTTAATTTGCTTCATTATTTCACAATTCTATTGCGTTTAATTTTTTCAAATTACGTACAACGTGTTCGTGTATGGTTTGTAGTGTTGGGAACTAAGTTAGCAAAAAAGAAAAGACGTTTGGGAAATTCGACAGAATTTCCGAGATAATTCATAAACACTATGAATTATACATGTTGTTAGCACCAATTATTTCTTTTCGAATTTCAAATTGGTTACTCTTCCTGCGTCCAATCTGAAGTCAGAAACTTTGCCATATTTATCAGTCTTAAAATGAAAAATCCCATATTCATCATTCGAGAATAGGTTAGCCATAATTGAATTTAGTGCTGAAATTTTGGTTTCATTCATATTGAGTACTAACAAGTTGTTTTCCAATTCTAATGTATAATTAACATTTAATTCTTTGCTATAATAGACTCCTACGAAATCAACTAATTCCTCACTTGTATAAGTTTTCGGCTCATATTCTCTAAAAATTATTGGTTTTCCTCCGTTTGCAATAAAAGACATAGTGTGATCTCCTTGTTTATTTTCGTCAAATTTCACCATTACATCCTCTCCAACATTGACCATTTTGAACTTATTCTTGCTGAGAGGTACTAAGTTACTTTCATTGGTTTCAGAGCGAAAATATCTTAAGGTGTCATTTTTTACATAAATCTTTCTTGTATATGAACCAGCATCATTCCAATAATGTCCTGCAAAGCTTTCAAGTTCTTTAGTTTTTAAATGAACAAACTCTGGCTTATTGTTATCTCTTTTGCCTTGGTTTTCAACTTCATCGTTTGTGAAATTTTCTTTAAGAAATATATCTGCAACTTGATAGGACATCCTTGTGGTATTGGCATCCCCTCTATTGGCCAATATAATTATAGAAAAGTTCTCTTCAGGGAACCTCATTAATTGTGCACGATAACCCGCAAGAGCACCGCCATGACTCACGGTTTTTAATCCTCTATAGGTTCCATTGTTCAAAGCAAACGCGTAACCGCTACTTTCTCCATTATTTAAGAGACCTTCTTCGTGCATTCTATGAATGATTTCTTGCCCTCCTTTTCCAAGCTTATTGATATAAAAATTCTGATCCCATAAAAACAAGTCTTCTATACTTGAATAAACTCCGCCCGAACCAACAAGGTCAAATCTCATAATTAAATTAATAAATCCATCTTCATCACGTTTCTTGTAATAACTAAAAACACGATTTTTAATAAGGTCGGTATTGTCATCATAAAAAAGGGTGTTCTTCATTCCGAGTGGTTGAAAAATATTTTCATGCGAAAACTCTTTAAGAGATTGATTTGCTGCTTTTTCAACTATCATTGCGAGCATGAAATAACAAGAATTGCTGTATAAGTATTTCTCTCCTGGCGAAAAATTTAATTCTTTCTGTTTTTTAATAAGTTCATAGACTTCATCTACATCTGAATTGTCGAGATAGTTTCTGCCTTTTAAATACATCAAGGTTAAATAGTCTCTGACGCCACTCGTATGATGTATAAAATGCCTAATAGTAAGAGGTGTGTCGTATTCTGGAAAATCTGGCAAGTATTTTTGAATTTTATCATCTAAATCTAATTTCCCTTGCTCTTCAAGAAGTAAAATGCTAAAGGTTACAAACTGTTTAGATACAGAACCAGTATAAAAAACGGATGTCGGCGTTATTTGTATATCGTGTTCCAAGTCTCCAATTCCATACCCTTTAGAATATATCAGTTTTCCATCCTGAATAATTCCTAATGCACAACCAGGAACTTCAGGCTTATCCCATTCTATAAAGAGACTATCTATTGTTTGTTTTTCTTTAATTTGTCCAAATGAAATAATCGAAAAGGAAAAGAGTAATAATAGCAAGGAATATTTTTTCATAATTCTATGTTTTAAATGTCTTGTCCTGAA
>NZ_JSWG01000002.1 GCF_000797465.1 Psychroserpens jangbogonensis
GGATCACCATCTCCATCAGGATCTACATCATCTGTATCATTTGGATCATCACTCTCATCTGTAACATTCGTGCCTGCCGGACTATCACCATCTGCTAATACAGTATTACTTACTCCACCTGCATCTACATCAGCTTGCGTGATGGTATAACTTGCTAAGTATGTCGCTATCTCATTAACTAATAATATCCCTTCTAAACTTCCTTGATCTGAACTATCAAATGTTGGTCCTGTAACTGTTAGAACAGTTCCATCTAAGTTCGTTAAGGTATCCACTAATCCAACATTGGTCAGGGTTACATTTCCGGTGTTCTCTACTGTGATTGTATAGTTGATTACATCGCCTGCTCCTAATACACCATCACCATTATCTGTAACACTAGCACTCTTCTCTGCTATAATACTTGGATTCTCTGGAATAGGGATCATCTGGATCACCATC
>NZ_JSWG01000020.1 GCF_000797465.1 Psychroserpens jangbogonensis
CAGATAGTTCGGTAAGTGCTTGTGGTAATACTGAAACAATTACGAGAACTTGGACTGCTACTGACCAATGTGGTAACGCTGTATCTGATACACAAACCATTACTGTTGTAGATTCAACGCCTCCTACTTTAACTGTTCCTGCTGATGCAACTGTGGAATGTACTGATAGTACTGACCCTTCTGCTAATGGAAACGCTACTGCTACTGATACTTGTGGAACAACGACTGTAACTTTTGCAGATAGTTCGGTAAGTGCTTGTGGTAATACTGAAACAATTACGAGAACTTGGACTGCTACTGACCAATGTGGTAACGCTGTATCTGATACACAAACCATTACTGTTGTAGATTCAACGCCTCCTACTTTAACTGTTCCTGCTGTTGCAACTGTGGAATGTACTGATAGTACTGACCCTTCTGCTAATGGAACCGCTACTGCTACTGATACTTGTGGAACAACAACTGTAACTTTTGCAGATAGTTCGGTAAGTGCTTGTGGTAATACTGAAACAATTACGAGAACTTGGACTGCTACTGACCAATGTGGTAACA
>NZ_JSWG01000021.1 GCF_000797465.1 Psychroserpens jangbogonensis
ACAAAGCATCCTGTAACATCATTGGTAGCTCGTACAAATATTGTTTGCGGATTGCTCGTATTCATATATGGACTCACAATAGCATTCGTGCCATTATCAGCATCTAACTGTGTCTCATAATACGTAAAACTAATTCCCGTCTGACCATTTAACATCTCTGCATTTGAATCTTCTAAGGTAAAGCCCTCTATCTCATCGCCTGGATTGTTATCATCACACAACTCTAATGGTGTTGGTTGTAAAAGAACTGGTAGTGCATTGACAATAAGGTCTAATGTTGTTAGTTTATAACAGCCATTAGCCGTGTCCTCTACCCGAACCCATAAGGTTTGATTAAAGGCTGTTGTATTGGTATAATTTGTTGGATTTAAAATCGCATTTGTTCCTGCTTCTGCATTAACCTCTACCTCATAATAAGTCACTATATATTGTAATGGATCTAAACCATCTAATATCTCTGAATCTTTACTCGTTAAATCAAACTGTGCAAAGCCATCGGCCAACACATCATCACACTCCTCCAATGCCGTAGGATCTTCGATCTGTGGTGTAGGGTTTACAATTAAAATAAGCTCTACTATGGTTGCACAATCTGTCGCGATAGTAGCACTCTCTACTCGTACATAAATCGTTTGTTGGTCTTCTACAATGTTGTTGTATGGACTTGTTAAGGCGTTTACATTATTATCTGCATCTGCCATCGTCTCATGGTAGCTTACCGTTAAGGCTGGATCGCCTCCTGTGATTTCATTATCAGCATCAGTTAATATAAATACTCCAAAGCCATCACTATC
>NZ_JSWG01000022.1 GCF_000797465.1 Psychroserpens jangbogonensis
TCCTAATATCTCTGAATCTTTGCTCGTTAAATCAAACTGTGCAAAACCATCATTATTCGTGTCACATATCACATAGTCATCTATCTCTACTGGAACTACGGGTGATGGTAATACGCGGATAATTAAACTCACTGATGTATTGAAACATCCTGTAACTGTATTCTCGGCTCGGATGTAAATCACCTGCTCATCCATTACAATATTTGTATAAAGACTAACTAGTGCATTTAAATCCATATCTGCATCACTCTGTGTTTCATGGTAAGTAATCGCAATATCTAATTCTCCATTGATGATCTCTAGTGTCTTACTCTCTAAATCAAAATCTTCAAATCCATCATTATCTAAATCACAAACTTCTAAATCTGTCGGCGAGGCTGGAGATGGAATTGGATTTACTCTCAAGAGAATTGTAGCTGTTGTGCTCACAAAGCATCCTGTAACATCA
>NZ_JSWG01000023.1 GCF_000797465.1 Psychroserpens jangbogonensis
CCCTTCATATTTCTATGAAGGGCTTTAAAAAAGGCGACGACCTACTCTCCCACAAATGCAGTACCATCGGCGCAAATGGGCTTAACTTCTCTGTTCGGAATGGTAAGAGGTGAGCCCCATCGCTATAACCACCTTAAATTTTTGGTTGTTATAAATAATCAACACTAATATCTTAACATATTGAAAAAAAACATCATAAAAATAATATTGTAACTAGAAAAAAAACAGGCGTACAATAAGCCTATGGGTTATTAGTACTACTCGGCTATGACATTACTGCCTTTACACCTATAGCCTATCAACGTGGTCATCTTCCACGACCCTTTAAAGAAATCTCATCTTGTGGTAGGTTTCGCGCTTATATGCTTTCAGCGCTTATCCTTTCCCAACGTAGCTACCCAGCAATGCTCCTGGCGGAACAACTGGTACACCAGAGGTTAGTCCAACTCGGTCCTCTCGTACTAGAGTCAGATCCACTCAAATTTCTAACGCCCACAGTAGATAGAGACCGAACTGTCTCACGACGTTCTGAACCCAGCTCGCGTGCCACTTTAATGGGCGAACAGCCCAACCCTTGGGACCTTCTCCAGCCCCAGGATGTGACGAGCCGACATCGAGGTGCCAAACCCCCCCGTCGATATGAGCTCTTGGGGGAGATCAGCCTGTTATCCCCGGCGTACCTTTTATCCTTTGAGCGATGGCCCTTCCATGCGGAACCACCGGATCACTATGCTCTACTTTCGTACCTGATCGACCTGTATGTCTCTCAGTCAAGCTCCCTTATGCCATTGCACTCTACGCACGGTTACCAAGCGTGCTGAGGGAACCTTTAGAAGCCTCCGTTACTCTTTTGGAGGCGACCACCCCAGTCAAACTACCCACCAAGCACTGTCCTTCTCTCGAAGTTAGACTCTAGATAAGCAAAGGGTGGTATTTCAACAATGACTCCACAACGCCTAGCGACGCCGCTTCAAAGTCTCCCACCTATCCTACACATTACTTATCCAAAACCAATACTAAGCTATAGTAAAGGTGCACGGGGTCTTTTCGTCCCACTGCGGGTAATCGGCATCTTCACCGATACTACAATTTCACCGAGCTCATGGCTGAGACAGTGTCCAGATCGTTACACCATTCGTGCAGGTCGGAACTTACCCGACAAGGAATTTCGCTACCTTAGGACCGTTATAGTTACGGCCGCCGTTTACTGGGGCTTCATTTCAGATCTTCGCCGAAGCTAAACCCTCCACTTAACCTTCCAGCACCGGGCAGGTGTCAGGCCCTATACATCATCTTTCGATTTAGCAGAGCCCTGTGTTTTTGATAAACAGTCGCCTGGACCTTTTCACTGCGGCCCACATTGCTGTGGGCGACCCTTCTCCCGAAGTTACGGGCCGATTTTGCCTAGTTCCTTAGCCATGAATCTCTCGAGCACCTTAGAATTCTCATCCCAACTACCTGTGTCGGTTTAGGGTACGGGCTGCTTCACTCGCTTTTCTTGGAAGTCGCTTCTCTGGATTATCACCTTGACCGTAGTCTCAGTGTACTATCGCGGTATTACTACTCGCTTCAACGTACTATTCCGTCAGTACGCACCAAATACACGCCTCCGTCACTTTTAGTGTGAGCAGGTACAGGAATATTAACCTGTTGTCCATCCACTTCCCCTTTCGGGTTCGCGTTAGGTCCCGACTAACCCTCAGCTGATTAGCATAGCTGAGGAAACCTTAGTCTTTCGGTGTGCGGGTTTCTCGCCCGCATTATCGTTACTTATGCCTACATTTTCTTTTGTAGCTTCTCCAGAATGCCTCACAGCAAACCTTCGACGACACTACAATGCTCCCCTACCACTTTTACAAGTCCATAGCTTCGGTAATATGTTTATGCCCGATTATTATCCATGCCGAACCGCTCGACTAGTGAGCTGTTACGCACTCTTTAAATGAATGGCTGCTTCCAAGCCAACATCCTAGCTGTCAAAGCAGTTCAACCTCGTTTATTCAACTTAACATATATTTGGGGACCTTAGCTGATGGTCTGGGTTCTTTCCCTCTCGGACATGGACCTTAGCACCCATGCCCTCACTGCTGATTAACATTTTATAGCATTCGGAGTTTGTCAGGAATTGGTAGGCGGTGAAGCCCCCGCATCCAATCAGTAGCTCTACCTCTATAAAACTATAAATCAACGCTGCACCTAAATGCATTTCGGGGAGTACGAGCTATTTCCGAGTTTGATTGGCCTTTCACCCCTACCCACAGGTCATCCGAACACTTTTCAACGTATATCGGTTCGGGCCTCCACTGTGTGTTACCACAGCTTCACCCTGCCCATGGGTAGATCACACGGTTTCGCGTCTACCACTACTAACTAAAGCGCCCTATTCAGACTCGCTTTCGCTACGGCTGCGGACCTGAAGTCCTTAACCTTGCTAGCAACGGTAACTCGTAGGCTCATTATGCAAAAGGCACGCCGTCACCCCAAAGGGCTCCGACCGCTTGTAAGCGTATGGTTTCAGGATCTTTTTCACTCCTTTATTCAAGGTTCTTTTCACCTTTCCCTCACGGTACTAGTTCACTATCGGTCTCTCAGGAGTATTTAGCCTTAACGGATGGTCCCGCCAAATTCATACAGGGTTTCACGTGCCCCGCACTACTCAGGATACCACTATCAATAACGATCTTTACTTATACGGGACTATCACCCTCTATGGTCACTTTTTCCAAAGTGTTCTAATTCATTACGCATCAAATATCGTGGTCCTACAACCCCAGTATTGCCGTAACAATACTGGTTTGGGCTAATCCGATTTCGCTCGCCGCTACTATCGGAATCACTTTTGTTTTCTTCTCCTCCGGGTACTTAGATGTTTCAGTTCTCCGGGTTCGCCTCCTTGCGGATAACATATCTTCAATATGCTGGGTTGCCCCATTCGGATATCTGCGGATCGATTTGTATGTGCCAATCCCCGCAGCTTTTCGCAGCTTATCACGTCCTTCATCGCCTCTGAGAGCCTAGGCATTCCCCATACGCTCTTATTTAGCTTATTGTACTTTTTGTCTTTTTAATGAGTTACTATTCAGTTTATAATTTTCAGTCTCAATACTTAGTAAATAAATACTAATTCTTGTTTCTTACACCTCATAAACTAAACAATGTGATTAATTAGAAATCGCTCGTTGTGATTCTAATTAATCCATAAATATTATTTGAAAATTAGATAAATCTAATCTCTTTATTTTTATGTATCTTTTTTCAATATGTCAATGAACTTCTTTCTGTTTAAAACAGAATCGTGGAGAATACCGGAGTCGAACCGGTGACCTCCTGCGTGCAAGGCAGGCGCTCTAGCCAGCTGAGCTAATTCCCCATTGTAATTCTTATCTTTTAAGAATTCTCAATTTTGAATTTAGAATTCTCAACTTCTAGAATTTCCTTTATTTTATTATAGTTAGTAGTCTCAGGCAGACTCGAACTGCCGACCTCTACATTATCAGTGTAGCGCTCTAACCAGCTGAGCTATGAGACTCTACTATAATAGATTAATTAAATTAACAGCAAAAGAATAAACTATATCTTTTCTTACTTATCTCGCTTAGTCGTCTTTCTCTAGAAAGGAGGTGTTCCAGCCGCACCTTCCGGTACGGCTACCTTGTTACGACTTAGCCCTAGTTACTAATTTTACCCTAGGCCGCTCCTTACGGTGACGGACTTCAGGCACTCCCAGCTTCCATGGCTTGACGGGCGGTGTGTACAAGGCCCGGGAACGTATTCACCGCATCATGGCTGATATGCGATTACTAGCGATTCCAGCTTCACGGAGTCGAGTTGCAGACTCCGATCCGAACTGTGATAGGGTTTATAGATTCGCTCCTGCTCGCGCAGTGGCTGCTCTCTGTCCCTACCATTGTAGCACGTGTGTAGCCCAGGACGTAAGGGCCGTGATGATTTGACGTCATCCCCACCTTCCTCACAGTTTGCACTGGCAGTCTTGTTAGAGTTCCCGACATGACTCGCTGGCAACTAACAACAGGGGTTGCGCTCGTTATAGGACTTAACCTGACACCTCACGGCACGAGCTGACGACAACCATGCAGCACCTTGTAAATTGCCCGAAGGAAAAACTATCTCTAGTCCTGTCAATCTACATTTAAGCCCTGGTAAGGTTCCTCGCGTATCATCGAATTAAACCACATGCTCCACCGCTTGTGCGGGCCCCCGTCAATTCCTTTGAGTTTCATTCTTGCGAACGTACTCCCCAGGTGGGTTACTTATCACTTTCGCTTAGCCACTCAGACCGAAGTCCGAACAGCTAGTAACCATCGTTTACGGCGTGGACTACCAGGGTATCTAATCCTGTTCGCTCCCCACGCTTTCGTCCATCAGTGTCAGTATATTATTAGTAATCTGCCTTCGCAATTGGTATTCTATGTAATATCTATGCATTTCACCGCTACACTACATATTCTAACTACTTCATAATAACTCAAGATAACCAGTTTCAAAGGCAATTCTACAGTTGAGCTGCAGGATTTCACCTCTGACTTAATTATCCACCTACGGACCCTTTAAACCCAATGATTCCGGATAACGCTCGGACCCTCCGTATTACCGCGGCTGCTGGCACGGAGTTAGCCGGTCCTTATTCTTACAGTACCGTCAAGCTCCCTCACGAGGGAGTGTTTCTTCCTGTATAAAAGCAGTTTACAACCCATAGGGCCGTCTTCCTGCACGCGGCATGGCTGGATCAGAGTTGCCTCCATTGTCCAATATTCCTCACTGCTGCCTCCCGTAGGAGTCTGGTCCGTGTCTCAGTACCAGTGTGGGGGATCCCCCTCTCAGGGCCCCTATCTATCGCTGTCTTGGGGTGCCGTTACCACTCCAACTAACTAATAGAACGCATACTCATCTTTTACCGATAAATCTTTAATTATTTTATGATGCCATAAAATAATACTATAAGGTATTAATCCAAATTTCTCTGGGCTATCCCTCTGTAAAAGGTAGATTGTATACGCGTTACGCACCCGTGCGCCACTCGTCATCTGGTGCAAGCACCAATGTTACCGTTCGACTTGCATGTGTTAGGCCTGCCGCTAGCGTTCATCCTGAGCCAGGATCAAACTCTTCATCGTTAAATTTTAAGTCTTACGACTATTTTTTAACAACTAATCGAAATTGTTTAATTTCAGTACTCAAAATGGTCTATTCTTTTGTTTTGAAAATTATCGTTTCCAATAACTTTCTTACGCTGTCAATTCAATATGTTAATGAACTTTTTATTTATTTCTTAAAACTTTTATGCCTTAAGCGGGTGCAAATATAAAACCCTTTTTTTATTCCTACAATACTATTTGTTATTTTTTTTGAATTATTTTTTTAACCCTCCGAAATATCAAATATCTTATTAGAACTTGTGCTAAACATATCTCGCTTAGCGGGTGCAAATATACAATCACTTCTTTCTTTCAACCAAATCTTTTTTGAACTATTTTTAAACTATTTTTTTAACTCCATTCTAATACCTTATTATGAGTGCGTTGCAATCAAATAATTAATCACTTTTAATTATCTTCAAACCAAATCAA
>NZ_JSWG01000024.1 GCF_000797465.1 Psychroserpens jangbogonensis
TGTCTTGTCCTGAAATATGGCTACAGGTTAAAATTGATTTTACGCTGTTTTTAAATATACCATATTAGGTGTTTTATAGTCTAAAGATAAATGTAATCTTATTTCGTTGTACAAATTAATTGCATTTTTTGTTGCTCTTTTTGCGTGAGCCACGTTTGCAAAGGTCTGGTCGAGATAGAATTCATCTTTTAAAATCCCATTTACACGTTCAGCCATTGCGTTTTCGTAGCAATGATTTTCTTCTGTCATACTAATGTTTATCTTTTTCCTTTTTAATATTTGTGTGTATACATTACTACAATATTGTATTCCTCTATCAGAATGATGTATGAGTCCACTAATGTTTTTAGCTTGATAAATAGCTTTATTAAGGGCTCTTACGCATCCATTTAGTTCCAAGCTGTCACTCAGGTCATAACCGACTATTTTACGAGAATACATATCTGTAATAAGTGCCAGGTAGCAAAAGCCTTTTACGGTTCTGATGTATGTGATATCCGATGCCCAAACTTGATTGGGTCTATTGATTTCAATGTCCTTTATGATGTTGCTATACTTATAAAAGCGATGGTGTGAGTTGGTTGTCCTCATCCTATATTTCTTTCTAAGCGTTAGCATTTGATGCTTTCTAAGCACATTAAATAAAGTATCTCTACCAACTTTTAGATTGGCTTTGGTGAACTCGTTATATAATGATTTTTTGAGTTTACGTACACCTTCTCTAGGAAGGGATTTGCGTCTTTGCCTAACTATTTTTATAATCTGTTGTTCACGTTCCAAACGTGTGTCATCTCTATTTTTAAACTTGTAATAGGCATCACGTTTTAGTCCAAAACACCCAGTTATAGTAACCAGAGTAGCAAATCCCTTAGATTTCTCTTTAGCTTTGATTAAGGCTTTATACTTAACTTTTTTTTTAGTTCAGCAATAGATTTGTAGCCTAGATCTTCTGCTGCTACTTCTAGATAGGATTCTTCTACCATAGCATCGAGATCCTTTTTAAGTAGTAGTTTTTTAAGTTGCTCAATCTCTTTTTGAAGTGCTTTAATTCTAGATATTTCGTCTTTGGTTTCCACTTTTACTCTGGTGTTCATTAAGTCTTTACGATTGTACTTTTTAATCCATACATTCACTGTTGTAGGTGCTATGGAATAGAGTTTACAAAGCTCACTTTTTGTGTGCTTTCCTGTACTGAGTTCTGCTAAGATTTTTAATTTAAAAGGTTCACTGTAACGTCTAATTACTTTGTCATTTTTGTACATAATGTTTGAAATTATGTAGCCTTATTTCAGGACGGGTCA
>NZ_JSWG01000025.1 GCF_000797465.1 Psychroserpens jangbogonensis
CTTATTTCAGGACGGGTCAAACTTGCGCATAACGGGTTCGTGTATGGTTAGTTGCGTTGGCTAGCAACTAAGTTAGCAAAAGAAAACGATCCAGAGGGAAATCCTTAGGGTTTTCCGAGTACACACAGAATAAGCGATTAATTATACACGTTGTTGTGCAACGTTTTTTATTCAGTTTTCATTTTTGTCTTTATAATTCTTGCGCAATGAATTAAACTTTTGATAAGAATATAAATCATTATCAAAATTATAAATCCAAAAAATATCATTCCTAAAATGTAGCCTATATTCCACGCAGTAATGCTTATTACTGCCCAAAACAACATAGCGACCATTCCAATTAGAGGAAAAATTATTATCAATAAAACATTCAAGATTGTTTTTATAATACTTTCCTTATTTATGTTCAGTAAATTAATTGTTTGCTCATTATTTTCAAGATATTTCCTATCGAGTAGTAATAATGGCGATAAAAGAAATAATCCTACATAAAAAGAGATAAACATATAATAAACTAATGCAATTCCGCTTGTAGGTTCAGAAAATTGGGACATAAAAAAGATACTTCCTTTATTCCAAATTTCAGATATATAATCCCAATTATAAATTACAATCGGAATCGTTATCGTATAAAAAATCACTATTACGATTTGTAAATTTTTTATTCTAACGTTTTGGAATTTCTTTAAGTTCAAGAGTAAATTGTAATTTGAATGAGGAATAATTTATTCAGGATTCATATCATTTATATCTTTTATGAAATCCTCTTTTAGCCATTCTGAAAATTTCGCGTTGAGATTTTCGATTTCTTTTTGAACAGTAACATCTAATTCCTGTCCAGTCTTACCTTTTTGCAATTCCAAAATTTGAATTTGCCTTTTAAGAATTGCTTTTAAGTGGTATCCATTTATTAGATTTTCAGAGTGTATTTTCATTAGCAATTTTGCTAAATCAATATTAAAACTGGGATTGTTCAGTTCATCTTTTATTTCATCGAAGTTCATAGATAGTTTTAAATGTTTTACAACGTGTTCGTGTATGGCACGTTGTTTTGGTTTAGGACTAAATTAGCAAAAGAAAACGAACCAGAGGAAAATCCGCAGGATTTTCCGAGTACACACAAAGTAAACAATGGGTTATACACGTTGTTGGCATTAGTTTATTATTCCTCTAAATATTTGTCAAAGGTTTCTTCAAAATTCAGTTTGATATTTTTGTCATTAGAAACAGAAAGTCCGCAACCGCCTTCAAAGATTGTCAAAAAGGATTTCTCATAATAAAATCGTATAAAGGTAAAGACTTCTTTTTGTCCTTTAACCTTATTCTCATTTATTATAAACTCGTCTTTTTCAATTCCATATTCACATTTTAGGATTGGTTTATTAAGTAATTTTCCGAGACTCTCATTTTCTTTAACTTTATAAACTTGCCACAAATGAGGTTCATTTCGTAAGTCGTTTTTTTTAAGTTTTTGATTAAGTTCAGAAAGTTGATTTAGATTTATTTTTATATGGTCTCCATCAAAATCTCCTTCAATTTCTATAAACTTATCATATTCAGTAAAGGTTATGAAAAAAGTCCAAGGAAGGTAATTGTCATTAGCTTTATTCTCATTGTAATCCACTTGATAAATCGTGTCAACTGTTTTTCCTATGATCTGTTTAATGAAGTTATTGGATTTCAATTTCGGGTTCGTTTTTTAATGTCTTGTCCTGAA
>NZ_JSWG01000026.1 GCF_000797465.1 Psychroserpens jangbogonensis
AAGCTCAACAGTATCATAACACCCTGTGGTACCACTCTCTACTCGAACATAAACCGTCTGAACACTTGGTACTATATTATCATAGGGTATTGGTAAAATATTAATACCATTATCAGCATCTGACTGCGTCTCATGATACGTAACAACCATACCTACTTGAGCTCCTACTGCCTCTAAATCCTTTAAACTTAAAGTGAAACTAGAAAAACCATCATTGTCATCATCACAAACCTCCAAGGGTGTAACTATATTAGCTATAGGATTTACTATAACTTCTAAATC
>NZ_JSWG01000027.1 GCF_000797465.1 Psychroserpens jangbogonensis
TGTTATGATACTGTTGAGCTTATTTTGCTAGTAAATCCAATACCAAACACGCTTGAAGTTACACCTTATGAGTTGTGTGATGATAACAATCCTGGAGATGAGATTGAGCAGTTTGATTTAACGAGTAAAGATGCAGAGATATCAGATGGTCAATTAGTGACTGTTAGTTATTATGAGACTTTGGCAGATGCACAAGGATTAGTTAATCCACTCGCAAGTCCATATAGTAATACGAGTAATCCACAACCGATTTTCTATGCGCTTGTTAGTACAACAACAGGTTGTGTTGCAACGGGTAGTTTTGAATTAGTAGTAAATCCATTACCATTATTAGTATTTCCGACTGATTTAGAGGTTTGTGACGATGGTATTCCTGATGGTTTAACGAGTATAGATATTTCCATAAAGAATCAGGAAATAACGGGAAACAATCCTAATTATTCTGTGAGTTATTATTTAACCCAAGGGGATGCAGATGCTGCATTAAATCCTTTACCTGTACCTTATACAAACATCGTTAATGGACAAATAATTTTCGTACGTGTACAGGATATTAATACAGGCTGTT
Source organism: Psychroserpens jangbogonensis (assembly GCF_000797465.1). Taxonomy (GTDB): domain Bacteria; phylum Bacteroidota; class Bacteroidia; order Flavobacteriales; family Flavobacteriaceae; genus Psychroserpens; species Psychroserpens jangbogonensis. Next base: position 569 of record NZ_JSWG01000027.1, read on the forward strand.
ATGCCACAACAGTTTTAACATTAATTGTAGAGCAGGCGCCTATAGCTAATACACCTACACCATTAGAGTATTGTGATGCAGATAGTGATGGCTTTGGAGTA
>NZ_JSWG01000028.1 GCF_000797465.1 Psychroserpens jangbogonensis
GTGATTTACATCCGTGCTGAGAATACAGTTACAGGATGTTTCAATACATCAGTGAGTTTAATTATCCGCGTATTACCATCACCCGTAGTTCCAGTAGACCTAGATGACTATGTGATATGTGACACGAATAATGATGGTTTTGCACAGTTTGATTTAACGAGGAAAGATTCAGAGATATTAGGATCACAAGTACCAGCAGACTTTATGCTGACTTACCATGTTACTATAGGAGATGCACAATCGGGAAATAATCCAATTGCAAATGTTACGAATTACACGAATATTTTAAATCCACAAACGCTTTATGTACGTCTTGTAAGTAATGTGAATGGATGTGTGACTACTACAGGCTTTTTTGATATCCGAGTGGAGTTACCACCAGAGGCAGTACAGCCAACACCATTACAGTTATGTGATGATGAGATAGCAGACGAGGTTACAGTCTTTGATTTGAGCATAAAAGATGCTGAAATTACCGGAGGCGAAGCAAGTTGGAGTGTGTCTTATTATGAGACAGATGCAGATGCACAGGCAGAGATCAATGCCGTAGATGCAGAGGCTTATAGCAATACATCAGTAAATGGCGCACCAGCGAATCCACAGACCTTATATGTTGTTGTTACCGATACCGATACAGGATGTGTTGATTATACAACTTTAACGATACGTGTGTTACCAAATCCAACACCGAGTTTAGATCCAGAAGATATTGAGTTGTGTGATGACATCAATCCAGGAGATATGGAAGAGGTTTTTGACCTTACAGAGAATGAGGTTTATATCATCAATGGCGAAGCAGGAGTTACAGCGACATATCATGAGACAGATGAGGATGCAGAAATGGGATTAAATGCGATAGTAGATCCAATGTTATATACCAATACGAGCACACCACAAACGATTTATGTTCGAGTTACAAATGATATTACAGAGTGTTATACGATAGTTACTTTTGATATTATAGTTAATCCATTACCAGATGTTGTTGCCGTAACAGATTTTATAGCATGTGAGTTAAACAATGATGGATTTTATGATTTTGATTTGACCATGAAGGATGCCGAGGTATTAAATGGACAAGACCCAACCTTATTTACGGTGACTTACCATGAATCACAAGTTGATGCAGATGATTTAAACAATGCACTTGTAAGTCCTTATACAAATCTTACGAATCCACAACAGATTTTCATAGCCATCACCAATAACGATACAGGCTGTTCTATAAGCACGCCAAGCTTCAATGTTGAAGTTCAAGAGGCAGCAGAGGCTAACAGTGGCATGGAATTTATTTTGGAAGAGATTTGTGATGATCAGATGGATGATGATGGAGATTTAAGTAATAACAGTGCACAGTTTGATTTAACACCAGTTATAGATGCTGCAGATTTAATTCCAGGCAGTGTACAGGATCAGGTATTAGATGGACAGGATCCAGCTAATTATATAGTGACGTACTATGAAACGGAGATGGATGCCGAGTTAGGTGTAAATCCATTACCATTCTTGTATGAGAACCTAACGAATCCACAGGTGATCTATGTACGTGTAGATAATGATACGATGATAGATGATGGTATGGGTAACATGATAGACACTTCTATCTGTTATGCCGTAGCACCATTAACGCTACAGGTTAATCCATTACCAGTATTTGGATTAGAAGAGAGTTATATTTTATGTGTAGACACCAATGGGACAGAGGTCTTAGATACACCAGTATTGGATACCGAGTTAACAGGACCAGACTATGAGTTTGAGTGGAGTTTAGCAGGGACACCAATAGTAGGCGCTACAGCTGGAAGTTATGCGCCAAGTGA
>NZ_JSWG01000029.1 GCF_000797465.1 Psychroserpens jangbogonensis
CTAATATCTCTGAATCTTTACTGCTCAAATCAAACTGTGCAAAACCATCATTATTCGTGTCACATATCACATAGTCATCTAGGTCTACTGGAACTACGGGTGATGGTAATACGCGGATAATTAAACTCACTGATGTATTGAAACATCCTGTAACTGTATTCTCAGCACGGATGTAAATCACCTGCTCATCCATTACAATATTTGTATAAAGACTAACTAGTGCATTTAAATCCATATCTGCATCACTCTGCGTTTCATGGTAAGTAATCGCA
>NZ_JSWG01000003.1 GCF_000797465.1 Psychroserpens jangbogonensis
TTCAGGACAAGACATTTAAAAAAACTATTCAAATTCTATAATTTTAATCAATAATTTCAATTTGCTTTTTTTTGTAACCTAAAAGTTTGATTTGTCGTCCAACGAGCAAATAACATTTAGAAATAGCAAAATAATGAAAAAAGCAGTTTATTTAAAGTATCTATTATTAATAGTTACTGTTTTATCCCTTAATTCACAATCAATATGCTATGCACAGAATTTAACCAAAATTGATAGTTTATTGCAGGAAAAATATCCAGACAATGCTCCTGGAGCAACTTTCCTTATTTCTAAAAATGGAAGTGTCATTTATAAAAAAGCATTTGGTCTTGCAAATCTTGAGTTAAATGTTCCAATGAAAACCGACAATGTCATCAAAATAGGTTCTTTGACAAAACAGTTCACTGCAATATCCATTTTAATGCTTGTGGAAAAAGGCAAACTGAATTTGGATGACGAAATAACCAAGTTTATTCCTGATTATCCTACAAATGGGAATAAAATAACAATACATCACTTGTTAACACATACTTCAGGGATTAAAGATTATACTAAGGTCAAAGGTCTAAATTCAATTTCACAAAAAGATTTGACTCCTTTAGAGTTAATTGAATTTTCTAAAAACGAGCCAATCGATTTTGTTCCTGGGGAAAAATATAAATACAATAATTCAGGATATGTGATATTAGGTTATATCATTGAAAAAGTAACTGGACAGCCTTATGCTAATTTTGTTGAGAAACAAATTTTTAATAAATTAAAGATGACAGCCTCACAATATGCAAGTCAGAGAGAGGTAATTCAAAATAGAGCTTCAGGGTACCAAAAGAATGATAGTTATATTAACAGAATGAATTTTAGTCTTACTTTAGCTTATTCTGGTGGTGGTTTGATGTCTACAGTTGATGATATGTTTAAGTGGCAAGAAGCGATAAAAAACAACCTTTTAATAAGTAAAGAAACAACCGAAAAAGCTTTTACGAATTATACATTGAATAACGGAGAGCATACTAACTATGGTTATGGCTGGCATATTAAAACCATAAACAACAATCGGACTTTTGAACATGGAGGTGCAGTTTTTGGTTTCAAGTCAATGGGTGTTTATTTACCTGATTTAGATATTTATGTGATTGGATTAACAAATTGCCTTTGTAACTCGCCAACCAAACTTACAAGGAAAATAGCGGAATTGGCTTCAAAAAACTAAACTCTCAAAAAACGCTGTACAACAACGTGTATAATTAATACTACTTCTCTACTCCAATTTAAATTTATATATTTATTCAACTGATTTGCTACAACCAAAAATCCTGCGGATTCTAGGTCGCACAAATCATACACGAACACGTTAGCATACATTTAAGAACCTTGTAACAACATCGAAATAAAATCGTCTTGAGTGAAAAGGGTTTAACAATATGGAATTAAAAAAAATACAAAAAATAGGCGGAATATGTGCAATTCTTGAAGCCCTAATCTACATTTTTGCGTTCATTGTTTATGGTGGCATATTAGTTTACCCAAATGCAAACGCTAGTATAGTAGAGGAATTGAATTTCTTATCTGACAATCACCTCACTTTGTCAATATTGAATCTTGTTTGCTACGTATTATTTGGAATTTTATTAGCGATATTAGTTCTTGCAATTCATCAACGATTAAAAAGCTACTCGCCAATCTTTTCAAAATTAGCTTCTGCTTTTGGAATAATTTGGGTCGGACTAGTTATCGCCAGTGGAATGATAGCAAACATAGGCCTAAATTCTGTAATCGGAATTGGAATTAAAGACCCAGAGAATGCAATGTTAGTTTGGTCTAGCGTTAGTATTATTTCTGAAGGGCTTGGCGGAGGAAACGAAATTGTCGGAGGAATTTGGGTGTTATTACTTAGCATCATTGCCTTGAAAGGACAATTATTTTCAAAACCATTAATTTTTCTTGGAATTTTAGTTGGAATAGCAGGAATTCTAACCATTTATCCATTAGAAATTTTCACAGAAATTTTCGGAATTAGTCAAATAATTTGGTTCTTATGGATTGGAGTTTTTATGATTAATAAACCATTTATCATAGTAGAGGACTAAAAAAAATTCATTTAAAAAAAACGTTTGCTAACAACGTGTATAACCCATTGTTTACTTTGTGTGTACTCGGAAAACCCTGCGGATTTCCCTCTGATTCGATTTCTTTTACTAATTTAGTTGCTAGCCAACGCAACTAACCATACACGAACACGTTGGCAGTAATTAAAAAAATGAGAAACTACTTAAAATCATTTAACATACTATCGAATGATGAAATTGATTTATTTGAAAGTAAAGTAACTTATAAAAAGCTGGAGAAAGGTGATTTTTTTATCCAAGAAGGAAAAACTTGTAAAGAAGTAGCGTTTGTGATTTCTGGGTTATTTAGGTCATTCTATTATTCATCTTCAGAAGAAGAAGTAACGTACTGCTTTACTTTTTCCAATTCCTTTGTTAGTGCTTATTCTTCATTTTTATCACAAACCAAAACGGTAGAGAATATTCAGGCCTTGTCAGATATTGAATTGTTAACTATTTCAAGAAATGAAATTTTAAAACTAGAGAACTCAAGCACTAATTGGCTTAAGTTTTTTAAATTCATTGCTGAGCAAGAATATATAAAAATGGAAAAAAGAATTTTTTTATTGCAAAAAGAAAGCGCTGAGAAACGGTATCAAGATTTGATAACAAACGACCCTCAATATTTACAATTAATACCTCTAAACTATCTATCCTCCTATTTAGGAATTACTCAACGACATTTAAGTCGCATAAGAAAGTTGATATCGAATTAGACAAATGTCCTTTCTAATGAATTTCATCTTGCTGTTCTTTGTAAAAAATAAAGAACAAATTATGAGACAAATTTTAATAATTAATGGACATCCCGATAAGCAGAGCTACAATTATGCTTTATACGATGCCTATAAGAGCGGTGCAAATAAAACAAATGCAGTCATTGACACAATCAATATTTCTGAGCTTGACTTTAATCCCAATTTAAGATTTGGATATCGTCAAAGAACCGAACTAGAACCAGATTTGAAAGATGCAATTGATAAAATAAAAATAGCTGATCATATCGTTTGGTTTTTTCCATTGTGGTGGGCTGGATTACCCGCTTTAATGAAAGGCTTCATAGATAGGACATTCCTTCCAGGAATAACTTTTGACTTTATTGAAGGAAAGTCGGCTCCAATTGGCTTATTAAAAGGAAAAACTTCTAGGATTATAATCACAACAGACACACCAAAATGGTATGATTATATAATTATGAAAAGACCTGCTTTAAAACAATTTAAAAAAGGAACACTTGAATATTGTGGAATAGGACCTATAAAAGTGACCTATATTTCACCAATTATAAGTTCAACTTTAGATGCTCGAAATACATGGTTGAAAAAAGTAATTAAGTTAGGTGAAAAACTAAAATAACTACAGCTAACAACGTGTATAACCAATTGCTGGTCATAGCCTACTTGGAAATTCCTACGGAATTTCCTCTGGTTCGTTTTCTTTTGTTAACTTAGTTCCTGCCAACGCAACAAGCCATACACGAACACGTTGGTAGTAACTTCTAAAGCAGAACTAATTTTTAAGTCAGTATGAATCGTCTTGTCTTTATATTATTGCTTCAATTCTTTGGCTTTCAATATATGATAGCGCAAGGCATTGAGGATTTATCATTCGGTTCAGATGACACATTTGAAATAATAACCTGGAATATAGAACAATTCCCTAAAAACGGTCAAATAACAGTAAGTTATGTCATCGATCTAATTGAAGCCTTAGATGTCGATATACTAGCAATACAAGAAGTCAATGACATCAATGCCTTTAATCAAATGATTAGTGAATTAAGTTCATATGATGGCTACTTAGAGTCTTTATGGTTTGGTGGTTTAGCATATATCTACAAAACAGATAGCATACAAATCAACAGTCTTTATGAAATATATACCACTTCAGAATTTTGGAATTATTTTCCTAGATCACCTATGATAATGGATTTGGATTACATGGGTGAACGGTTTATTATTATAAATAATCATTTCAAATGTTGTGGTGATGGAATTTTAAACATCCCAATTAATAATGACGAAGAAACAAGAAGGTATTTTGCTAATAATTTGTTGAAAGAATATATTGACGCCAATTTTACTAATGAAAATGTTATCGTTTTAGGAGACCTAAATGATAACTTATTGGATGACACCCAAAATAATGTGTTTCAAATGATTTTGGATGATTCTGACAATTATTTGTTTACAGATTATGAAATTGCGGCAGGTAATAATTCTGAATGGTCTTTTCCGTCATGGCCTTCACATCTTGATCATATAATAATAACTAATGAATTATTTAATGAATTTCAAGATATTGAATCTCACATCCAAACCATTAAAATAGACGAATATTTAACTGGTGGATGGATAGAATATGATGAAAACATTTCTGACCATAGACCAGTTGCATTAAAATTATTGATAGATGATAATTTAAGTGTATCTGACTTTGACAATCCAAAGCCATCCTTTTTAAATTATCCAAACCCATTTAGTTCTGAAACTACCTTTTCATTTAAAAGTACAGCTGAACTTAATAAAATTGTGATATTTAATTTAAACGGTCAAAAAATAATAACACTAAATATCAATGAAAGACAATCTTCTATTAGCTTGAATGCTGATGAGTTTTCGAATGGTATTTATATCGCTAAACTACTATCAAATAATAATATTATTGCAACTCGAAAACTTGTAATAATGAAATGACTAAGCAACTACCAACAACGTGTATAATTCATTGCGTGGCTGTTTATGCGTTTATCGAGAAATCCTGGCGGATTTCCCGCACGTTCTTCCCTTTTTGCTATCTTAGTAACAAACGCAACAAATTATACACAAACACGTTGGCAGTTATTAAAACAAACTAAGAAATGAAAAACCTCATAATTAAATTCTCAGTATTGCTATCTGTAATATTTTTAAGTGCTTGTAAAACTGAGAATTCGAATGCACAAGAAAATGATTCTTTGACCATAGAAAACCCATATCTTGGTCAAAAACCACCAGGATTAACTCCTATACCATTTGCTCCAGGTCTTGTGTCTACAGAAATTTATGAATACGATGGTGCATTTACCCCAGATATGAAGGCATTTTATTTTATTAGAAGAGGAGAAGAAAATAAAAAATCAGCTTTTTACGAATACAAATACAATGAAATTAATGGGATGTGGGAAAAATCAGAAGTAGCATCTCCATGGATAGGACGACCAGTAATAGCTCCAGACGGTGAAACCATGCATTTAGGTGATAGATATCTAAAAAGAACGGAATCTGGATGGTCCGAATTACAAAATCTTGAACCTCCTACTGTAAGTAATGATTCTATGTATATTATGCGTCTCTCATCATCTGCAAATGGTACGTATTATTTTGACACCTATAAAGAGAATGATTCAACTTTTCCAATTCGCTATTCACGTTTGATAGATGGAAAGCATGAAGAACCTATAGCTTTGCCCAAAGCAATAAACACAGGAACTTTTTTAAGCCATCCTTTTATAGCTCCAGATGAATCGTATTTATTATTTGATGCTGAAAGGGAAGATGGTTTTGGTGAATCTGATATTTATATCAGTTTTAAACAAAAAGATGGCACTTGGGGTAATGGAATTAATTTGGGAGATAAAATAAACACTAACGCTTGGGAAGCTTCTGCAAGTATAACGCCAGATGGTAAATACCTTTTCTTTAGTAGAAATGTAGGATCAGACGATTTTGAAAATGTAGATATTTTTTGGGTAAGTACAAAGGTTATAGAAAAACTAAGGCAATAAAACAACAACTACTCCCAACAACGTGTAAAATTCATTGCATCTGAAATTCCCTTCGGAATTTCCTCGCTGCTGAACAATGGGCTCACTCCTATTTGCTATCTTAGTACCAAACCCAACGAAACCATACACGAACACGTTGTACACAATATACCAAATCAATAAAAATCTATGAAAGCGATAATCGGACATATAATTTTTAACGTAAAAGAATTTAATGATTCCGAATTATTTTATGACAAATTACTGACCGAAATGGGATTTGAAATTGACCACGTTACAGAAGGAGATTTGGGAACAATGAAATCTTATAAACAGGGCGAACATAATCTTTATATACGGTATGATCGAGCTAAAACAAGTGAAAAATTTGTCCGTAATGTCGGATTAGACCATTTGGCATTTGAATTGAATAGCGAAACGGAAGTTGATAAAATTTATGAACTGATTACTAAACTGAATGTAAAAATCACTCATGAACCGAAAAAATATCCTGAATATTCAGAATCGTATTATGCATTCTATTTTCGTGATCCAAACGGAATTCCATTGGAAGTTTATTTGCAGTAAACGGGATTTGGAAACTAAATAAAATACAGAGTACAACACCTTGTATAATTAATGCTTTACTTCTACTCCATTTAAAATTTATATCTTTAAACAACTGATTTGCTACAACTAAAAATCTTGTGGATTCGAGGTCCGACAAATCATACACGAACACGTTGGCAGTAATTAAGGAAATTCAGAATTAAAATGCAAAAAACATATAGAAATGGTGCAATCGGAGCTTTAACTGATGAATATGAAAAAGCTCTTGAGGAATTAAAAACTCTGATGCTTAAGATTCCTGATGATGAATTCAAAAAAGTATATAGCAAAGACGTTAATACAGATTTTCAATCAGTAAAAAATTTAGTTTTACATATTACTCGTTCTGGATATGTTTATGCAAATCATATTAGAAAAAGGTTTGGAAATAGTTATGTAATTCCTAAAATAGAAATCACAAAAACTGAACAAGGCATATTTGAACTTGATAAAATGTTTCAATATACTATTGAAACTTTTGAAGATAAATGGCACCTGACTTATAACCAATTAATGAATACAATAATCAAAACTTCTTGGACAACTTACGATTTAGAAGCCATCATAGAACACGCAATTGTTCATGTTTTAAGGCACAGGCTTCAAATTGAAAAAATGATTATCAAATACAAAATTTTATAAAGTATAAAGAGCTAAAAACTATAGTCAACAAAGTATATTCAATGCTTAGCTGGTTAAGAAGATGAACTTTTCCCACATTTTTGTATATTCACTTCTCGGAAAATTCTAAACTGAATTTTCCGCACAAATCATACACTAACACGTTGTGTTTGATTTGACAAAAAACCTAAAAATTAACATTAAAACAAAGAATGAAACAAGTAAAAAAAATTACCCGAATATTTTTAGTATTAACGCTAGGATTAATATTCTCTTGCGATAGTGATGATGATAACACAGACACATCTTTGACTAATGCAGAATTAATAATAGGTTCATGGACTTGGACTGCACAATCTGAAAATGCTCTGGATTCTGGACCTTTATCTGAATGCGAATTATTAGAAACTTTTATTTATGATGGAATGCAAGTCGAGCAAATTGATTATTCTGGCAGTCCATGTACTCAAGCCTTTACATCAACTGAAAACTATTCAATTGATGGCAATATTCTTACCTTTTCTGATATAAATGACGCAACCGATTTTTATAGTGAAGAAATAATAGAACTAAATGCTACAACACTTAAATTAAGATATGAAGAAACATTTAACAGTGAAACTTCTATTTATATCGATACATATACTAAAGCAAATTAAGACCTAAAAAAAGCACATAAGAACTTGTAAAAACAGCAGTTAAGAACTAAAATTTAAGTTTTACTCTTAGCTGCTATCTTTTTTTAAATCCGAAAACATAATGGAATCTAATAAACATTATATTGGATAAAAACGTATTGGAATCCAATGATTATTAATAAAAGAATTAAAACTGCACATAACAACGTGTATAATTAATATTTGAGAATCGATGACTATAAAGATAATTTGTGTTTGGATTGGGACTTTTGAATCCGAAAATGAACTCTATCAAAACTACCTGAATTTTGATTATGAAAATGAAGACGAATCTGAATCGAAATTCGCAAAAGATTCTGGATTACTATATTACGATGAGGATTTTATGGAAAGTTGGTGGTTTAGCAAGCTGGAACTGAATAAACTGACTGAATATAAAGACGACTTACTCGACTCTGAATATTTTTTCGATGAACTTATCGCTGAACTAAAAAAACGAAACTTAACTGATCGGAATTCAATTTCATTTTTATTTGGAGAAAAAAACCAAAACTCAACAAATGAAATGTTATTTGAATACCATGGAATGGAATCAAATGGGAAACCGATTGAGTTTGTATTCCGAAAAGAATATGAATTGAAATAAAAACGTTAGCCAAGAACGTTTGTAGTTCATTGCTTAAGGGTGTTTAATCTTTTCTACGCTGTTTCTTTTTGCTAACTTAGTACTCACGTAACGAAACCATACACGAACACGTTAGCCTTCATTAAAACCAATCACTAACTAATGATAAAATTCTTTAGAAAAATACGATACGACCTTATGGGAAAAAACAAAACTGGAAAGTACTTGAAGTATGCAATTGGCGAAGTTATTCTTGTGGTTATTGGAATTTTGATTGCTCTCTCAATAAATGATTGGAATGAAAACCGACTAAAATCTAACAAGGAAAAAATTGTATTAGCAAACATTCATAAGGAGTTTAATGAAAACAAAATGCAATTAGATTCGGTTCTTTACTGGCATAGAAAAATACATTTTAGCTGCTCTAAAATCATGAGCCTCTTTCCAATAAAATCAAAACCAGAACCAGAAGTTTTAGATTCATTATCAGTATACCTTTGGGATTCTTATGGAGGTCACACATTTAATCCTTCTCAATCAAGTATTAATGCACTTATGAGTACCTCTTCTTTTGATATTATTAATGATAAAAGCTTACGTAACCTTTTAATATCTTGGAATGATTTAGTAGAGGATTATCAAGAAGAAGAACAGTATTCTAGAAATTATGTTTGGAATCAATACGATCCTTATATGTCTAAACATTTTGATTGGAATTTTAACCTTAAAGATTCACGGAACAATTTTGCAGTTTTACAAACTTTGGAGTTTGAATATAAAGTAAAATCAAGACACGATTTTGTTGATCAAATATTAACATCTAGTGGAGAATTAAAAATACTAAAAGAGACGCTAGATAAAATAATTGAGCTAACTAAACCAATAAACAAATAGAATTTAATTATTAAAATAGCGAAAGGCTAACAACGTGTTTAATTCATTGCCAAGCTGTTTAAAGGCTATTTTGGAATTCTCTACGCTGTCTTTTTTTTGTTATCTTAGTGCAATCGCAACGAAACCATACACGAACACGTTGTGCTTCATTTAGAACTAGTATGATTTTTCATTTTGTAACAAGTCTTCAGAAATTAAGTCTTACTTGAAAAGAATAAATAACGATGAAATCAATAACTACTATTACTAATAGAAAAACGGATATATCATTATCAAAAGCAGCATTAATTGCAGGAATAAGTTTGTTTGTTATGATACTGACAACACCCTTTGCTGAGTTTTCTATATTTCCGAAACTTATTGATTATAGTAATGCGACAAAAACAGCTGAAAACATTATAAATAATAAGCATTTATTTAGTATTGCTATTTTTTTAATTCTAATAACCCTTATTGCAGATGTTGTTGCTGCTTGGGCATTATATATATTTCTAAAACCTGTAAATAAAAGTTTATCTCTATTGACAGCTTGGTTTAGATTAATTTATACTGCAATGTATTTCATTGCATTATATAACCTCTTAAAGATATTGAGTATCGCAAAATCCATCGAACATTTAAAGCATACAGGAATTGGCAAAATAAATGATGATATTTTTCTAAACATAAAAGCCTTTAGAGTTGAAGGTAGTTTTGGGTTAATAGTTTTTGGATTATATCTAATATTACTTGGTTACTTAGTATATAAGGCCACTTATATCCCAAAAATATTTGGAGCTATTTTAATTCTAGCTGGATTAAGTTGGATGATTGACAATCTGAGTGCTTTTCTTTTTCCTGAAATAGATACAAGCTTCCTATTTATTTTTACAATGGGAGAATTGATATTTATGTTATGGCTTTTAATTAAAGGGTCGAGAATAAAGAAATTGGAATGATATTTACATTTTAAAAACGAAAGCACAACAACGTGTATAATCAATTCTAACCTCCTACTTCAATTTAAATTTATATCTTTAATCATCTGATTTGTTACAACTGAAAATCCTGCGGATTCTAAGTCGCACAAATCATGTACGAACACGTTAGCGGTTAGCGTCAACAAATAGATGATAAAATTAATTGCCTTTAGGTTTAATTATTTCTCTTCTTGCTTATACTGTCTATTATAGCTAAAAAGCTTTCTCTATAATTACTACTTATTGGAATCTCATTCCCATCTATGATCACACAATGTTTTTTGACCGTTTCTATATGTTTTGTTGCAATAATATAGGAGCGATGTATTCTTACAAAGAACTGTTGAGGCAATAATTCTTTTACTTCTGAAATTTTATAACGTGCTAGAATAGAACGCTTTGCAGTATGGAACGTTACATAATTACCCTCACTTTCTATGTATTTTATATTTTGAATGGGTAATTGATGAAATTCCGAACCGCTTTTGATAAAAACGGTTTGTTCAGATACAGAATGAGAAGTTTCAGGACTTGTTTCTACAGTTACTTTATTCTGATTTAATGCTAGTTTTGCTTTCATTACTGCCTGAAGTAATCGATCAAATTCAATAGGCTTTAATAGATAGTCCACAGCTTTAAGTTCATAACTTTCTAATGCATATTCTGAATACGCTGTTGTGAAAATAATAAGTGGCTGTTTTTGTAAAAACTTGGGAAAACTAATTCCAGATAATTTAGGCATATTGATATCTAAGAAAAGAAGATCAACTGTATACTTTTGAAGATATTCAAGAGCGTCCATAGGATCTCTAAATGTTGCTTTTAATTCCATAAAAGGAATATTACTTAGATGAAATTTAAGAACATCAATAGCATCTGGTTCATCGTCAATTATTATATAATTCATAAAATAGTTAATCAAATTTCAGTTCAAGTAAAGATATAAAATATCCTTTTTCCTCTTTTGTTTCCATAGTATATAAGTTGGGATACAGAATAGACAGTCTTTTTTTTAAATTATCAAGACCGAAACCAGAGGCACTATCCTTCAAACCATAAATGGCTTGATGCATTGTATTGGTAACTTTATAGGATAATTTATTTTGAGTTACCTCTAAAGATATATCTATTATGGATTTAGCCTTTGTGTCTATACCATGTTTAATAGCGTTTTCAACAAATGGAATAAGCAACATAGGGCTTATTTTTACGTTTTCAACTGCTCCCTTTATAGCGAAATTTATAAACACATCATCGTCTTCTGCAATGCGTAACTGATATACCTGAATAAATTTCTTGAGATGATGAATTTCTTTTTCCAATGGCACGCTATCTTCATTAGTTTCATACACCATATAGCGCATCAACTCTGCTAATTTCGCAATGCCATCTGCCAATTCGGGTACATTGTTTTTTAAGGCCTTAGAATAAAAACTATTGAGCACATTAAACAAAAAGTGAGGGTTTATTTGAGATTTCAAAAAAGCCATTTCTGTAGTTAGTTTCTCTTCATATAAAATTCGTTTCAGTTTTTCACTTTGAAACCAATATTTAATTAAGGCATATGATAAACCAAGTAAGAGGATAAAAAAACTACTCGTTGCATTATAGCCTAAATAACTCAGATAAGACTCACTCTCACTGGAGAAAAAACCAACCAACCAATAATAGTCAATAAAGCTTTCAAACAAATTTATGATAACAAAAGTGCTTATTAAGGTAATGATTAAAAGTGGCATTTTTTTCAATCGTAAAAATCTAGGAACAATAAAAAAAGCGGTAGAATAAAATATAACTTGGTTCATAAGCATTCCAAACAATATTGCAAGCCAAAATGGACCTGCATCTTTCCTGAAATCAGATATGGTATTCACATAATTTAAAATTAAAAAATAGAAAATTCCCCAAATTAAAATATGCATTATTAATTCTAGATACTTTTTCATTTTAACTGTTTAAGTATCAAAAATAGAGTTTTAATCGCTTTCCAAATCCGTAAAGGGATAAAATGGATGCTTAAAGTGACCAAACTGAATATTACTGTGAAGTTTATGCTATTTCACATCGTTTAGAGCATCCACCACAATAAAGAACCAAACAATCACTTTCATTTTATTTTACAATAGTAACGCATTACTATTGCTTCATATTAATCATAAAACATTAAAAAAATGAGGAAATCAATAGCTGTCATAATAGTATTAATCCTTGGGTTTAATTCATTTAGTCAAACAGGTTCAAATAAAAAATTAGAAAAAAACATCAACGAGGTATTTGAAAGTTATACGCATTATAATCGTTTTATAGGGAACGTATTAATAAGCCAAAACGATAACATTATTTATAGAAAAAGCTTTGGTGATGCTGATGCGGAAAATCACAAAAAGAATACAGGAAATTCCATATTTAGGATTGCTTCTGTTACTAAACCATTGACCGCTGTGGGAATAATGAAGTTAGTTGACCAGGGCGAGCTTACATTAGAAACGCCAATTAGCACTTATTTCCCAAGTTTTATTCCTGATTTTTCTAAGAAAATCACAATTCGCCATTTATTAAACCATAGTTCTGGTATGCAAGCCAATGTAGGTAGAATAGACGATCAAGGTAATGGTGTAATGCCTGGAGAAAATCCGATTACATTAAATGAACTTTTTGAAAAATTTAAAAATTCAAAACTGAAATTTGAACCGGGAACAGCTTATGAATATAATAATTTTGGATATACGCTTTTAGCATATATTATTGAAAATGTAACTAAACAGTCATATGCTGACTACATGGAACAAGCTGTTTTTAAACCTGCTAACATGAAAAACACGGCTGTTAACGCTTATAAAGCCTTAAACCAAAGAGCTTTTCCACATACAGGCTTAGGTATGAATGAGTTTAAAAGACTGAGTAACTCCATTCACTCCTCTTGGATAACTGGTGGTGGAGATATTAATTCTACTACCAATGATTTATATAATTTTATGGAAGCTTTAGAAAACGGAACATTATTAAAACCGGCGTCTGTAGATAAGCTTTACAGCTATACACAATCTAGAGGCGTTAATAATTCGGAATACGGATTAGGTTGGAGAATTGAAAATAAAGGGGGAGAAAAATGGATTAACCATACCGGTTTACTTCCAGGTTTTACTTCCATAATAGGGTCATTACCTCAAAAAAATATTAAAATAATCATCCTATCCAATGCAACTTCTACGGATCTAATTACAGAAAGTACATTTCAAGGTAAAGGCCAGTTTGTTGATGGAGAAATAATTGATAAAGTTATTGCAGTTTTACAAGGTAAAAATCCAGAATTACTACCAGTAGCGATTAAGATTAATAACCAAAATACTGCAGACTTTAGAAGAACATATATGATAGACACCAATCATTCATTAATTCTATCTAAACAAGGTGATGATTATTCACTTGAAACAATAGGTACAGAATCTTGGTCAGTTTTTACCTATAAATTTTCAAGAGATGCCAAAGAAGACAATAAACCTAGTGAAACTGCTTTGTTTTTTGCGAATGCTATGAGCACCCAAAAATTCGAAGGGCTTATCGATTATTCTAGTGATGATATGAAAGGCTTCTTTGCCTCAGAGGAAGGTAAGCAGCAATTAAAAGGAATGTGGGCTTATTTCATAAAACAAGCCGGAGAATTCAAATCTTATAATATTTATAAAGTTGAAGGAGAAGCTGTTAAAACAGTAAATATTAGATTTCATTTTGAAAAAGAAGATGTAGGTTTTGTGATAGCAATTAACTCAGTGAATCAAATTCAAGGTATGTTTATGGATGATGACATTAGAACAAGCGCTATTCAAAAAGTAAAATTAACACCCATAAATGAAAATGAATTTTTTATTAATGGTCACCAAAATGATGGCATGCAGGATTTAAAAATAAAAATATCTGAAAAAGGATTGATTTTAATAGACGATAACAAAAAATTTAAAGCAGTATTTAAATCTTCATTTTGAACAAGAAAATAGCCAACCGCTAACAACGTGTATAATTAATTGCTTCACTCCTACTTCAATTAAAATTGATATATTTAAACAACTGATTTGCTACAACTGAAATCCTGCGAATTCTATGTCCCACAAATCATACACGAAGCCGTTAGCCTTCACCATGACAGCCTATTAACCAACTATAAAACCCTTTTAAAAAGTGAGGCAACTTGAAAAAGAATACTGAAGTTAATACTTTCATTTTAAGAAAAAACACATTAAGTCTATAATGAATTTACCGTAATATTTTTTTGCTCCATTTGATTTTTAGCCCAAATTCTTAGTTGCTCAATAAAAGGAATTAATTCTTGGCCTGATTTAGTTAAAGCATACTCAACTTTTGGGGGCACTTCTAAATACACTTTTCTTGAAACCAACTCGTCAACTTCTAACTCTCGGAGGGTTTGGGTTAACATTTTTGGAGTAACTCCAACAATCGCTCGTTTTAATTCTCCATATCTTAAAACACTATCTCTAAGCACCCATAATATGCGTCCTTTATATTTTCCTCCAACTCTTTTGAAACCATAATCGACAATACAATGAACGACTTCCTTATTATTTTTCAATTTTATTTGATTTTAATTACCTGTATATCAGCATTACTATACTTTTAGTATGTAGTGTACAAAATAGTAAGTACTTGCAGTAAATATATTAATTACTTTCCTTTGTACAAAAAAATTTAAGTATAATAACTATTGCTTGAATTCTATATTTAATTAGATAAGATGAAAATTGGTAAAAAAGTAAGCTTTTTAATAGGCTCATTAACAGGATTTGTAGTACTACTTTTAGTGTTACTGATACTAGTATTAATATTAGAATAAGATTATTATGGTTAAGAAGTCGTTTTGGAAAGGGTTTGCAATAGGTTGTGTTATTTTAATTATAACAGTTGTAATTCTTTATAGTAAGTTTATTGTAACACCAAATATATCAATAGACCAGCTAGAAGTACAAGATTTAAAAGGAAATAAAATAGAACTAGCCAAATATCAAGGAAAGCCTCTTGTTGTTAATTATTGGGCAACTTGGTGTGCTCCTTGTCATAAAGAATTTCCATACTTCGAAGAAGTAAAACAACGTTTGGGCAATGAAGTAAACTTTGTAATGATTTCTGATGAATCGATAGAGAAAATTACGTCTTTCGCTAACTCTAAACCTTATAGTTTCAATTTCTTGAAGAGTTCTAAAAAACTATCTGAATATGGGCTTAATGAAATTACCGCTTTACCAACCACTTATTTTTATGACGCTCAAGGGAATTTAATTGCAAAACACACAAGTGACTTGAATATTGAAAGCCTTAAAGAATTAATAAAGAGAATAAGATAACTGTTGCCAACAACGTATACAAATAACCACGAATAAAATATAAAAACAATATCATGTTAGATATTAAAACTAGATCTCCTTTTCTTTTTACAGCAATACTGCTAGCCATTATTGGGATGGTAAGTTTAATCCCTCTAAAAGGAATTCTTTTAAGCTTATCATTATCAAGCTTTCAAGCAGAATATATTAATCTATCCATAAAAATGAGCATGTTAGCTCTAATTGGGTATATGCTAATTAAAAAATGGAACTTAAACGTTATCGGAGGGCTCTCGGCTATTTATAAGTGGGAGTTTAAATCTTTAAATTTAATTCCTATTTATTTAATGCTTCTAGGTATAGTATCAATAATATCAGCAGATTTAACCAAAATAGAATTACCAAACATTGTCTTGTTATTACTAAGCATGTTAGCTGTAGGATTTGCCGAAGAGTTTTTATTTAGAGGTGTACTTCAAGCCTTATTCATCAAGAAATACATTTCGCTAAAATCAGGATTATTTTTAGGTACTTTTATCCCAGCTTTTGCATTTGGCCTATTTCATCTCTTCAATCTTTTCAGCGACGGACCAATAACACCTGTAATAATCCAAGTTGTTTTTGCAACGTTTATTGGTTTCTTTTTTGGTGCAATACTGCTAAAAACTAATAAAATGATTCCACTAGTTATTACGCATGCCCTAATTAATTTTTTCTTTTCAATTCAATTTTTACCAAATTTCAATAGCAAAGTGACACAAGAACCGGCATCACTCAGTTCTATACTTATATGTCTACCCTTATTTATTATTGCTCTTTTTATTCTTAAAAAAACAGATAAAACTAAAGTGCAGGAAAAGTTAAACAAGAGTTTCTAACGTTTTTTAATATGTTTTAAACTATGAATATCTTTAAAAAATTGGATCAAATTCAAGATTATTTTTCTCCAAAAATTATAGGAGAAGTAAATGATGTCTTTGTGAAAATTGTAAAAATAAAAGGCGACATAGTTCCTTGGCACAATCACCAAAATGAAGAAGAACTGTTTTATATTATTAAAGGCAAACTCCTATTCCAAATAGAAAACGAAGAGCCGTTCATCATGAAAAAGGGTGATTTATTTATTGTGAAACGTGGTGTAAATCATCGTGTTAGTTCTAAAAAAGAATGTAGTATTATGTTAGTCGAAAACAAGACTACAAAGCATACGGGTTCTGTAACAAATGCTATCTCTAAAAGTATATTACAACAGTTAAAGTAACGAAAATACCAAAAACCACAATTATTATTACTTTACTGCCAAAACAATTTTTATGAGATATCCCAATTCGCATTAGGCAATAATACTTTATTCTGTGAACTGAAAATAAAACGAAAGGCTAACAACGTGTATAATCAATGCTTCACTTCTACTTCAATTTAAATTTATATATTTAATCATCTGATTTGCATAAACCAAAAATACTACGGATTCTAGGTCATACAAATCATACACGAATACTTAGATAGCAATAATATGTGAATACTCATCCAAAATCAATAATACCAATTTAGAATTGCTACATTTATCTTTTTACATGCACATTCAATTCTAAATTCTCAAAAATGAAACAAAAGTATAAATTAACTATTTTCATAATAGTTATGTTGTTTTCACATTTAATAACTCAAGCACAATTTATTACATTCGAACATGATGGTATTGACCGACAATATTTATATCATGAGCCTTCAAATTTAAATGAGAATATGCCTTTGGTATTTGTTATGCATGGCTTTACTGGTGATGCTAATAGTATGAGAAGTTATACTGAAATGAATCAAATTGCAAATCAATACGGTTTTGCTGTTTGTTATCCTAGAGG
This sequence comes from Psychroserpens jangbogonensis, assembly GCF_000797465.1. Lineage (GTDB taxonomy): Bacteria > Bacteroidota > Bacteroidia > Flavobacteriales > Flavobacteriaceae > Psychroserpens > Psychroserpens jangbogonensis. Next base: position 17,395 of record NZ_JSWG01000003.1, read on the forward strand.
AACCTTTGATTCGGATGGAAATCGGTTTTGGAATGTTGGATATGATTTTCATCAATCTGAAACCGTAAATGATGTTGGTTTTTTAACTGATTTAGCCGAATATCTTCAAACTACTCATAATTTGAATCCTGATTATACGTTTGCAACTGGATTTTCTAATGGAGGAGAAATGTGTTACATGCTTGCTTGCCAAGCATATGATACGTTTAAGGCTGTAGCACCTGTAGCTGGCATGATTATACAAGACATACTAAATGAGTGTGATGATAGTCCACCGATACCTTTGTTTGAAATACATGGCTCTCAAGATAATGTTACACCATTAACTGGAGATCCAAATAATAATGATGGATGGGGAGCTTATCCTAGTATACCCTTTACAATAAATTATTTTGTGGAAAAAAATGAATGTACTTCGGTTGATACTCAAACATTACCAAATATCGATAACTCTGACGGAAGTTTTGTAAATAGTTCAAAGTATTTAAATGGTATTAATAATAATGAGGTATGGTATTACGAAGTTGTAGGCGGTGGACATGATTGGCCTGGAGCTTGGGGAAATATGGATATTAATGCAGGTGAAGAAGCTTGGTTATTTTTTCAAAATCATATAGATAATACGCTGTCAATCTCAAGTTTTGAAGATCTAAAAAATACCATACGTATTTTTCCTAATCCTACTAGTAATGTAATTACTATAGAAACCAATAATCCGTTGGAACTTAAAGAGATAATTCTTTACAATACTTTAGGCGTAAATTTAAACTTAAAATCAACTGATGGACTTATAGATCTAACCAGCTTAAATACAGGTGTATATTTATTGAGTGTTAAAACTTCTAACGGCACAATAACAAAAAAAGTTGTAAAAAATTAAACTTATTTAAATGTAAAATCATTAATGTTTTCATAAGTATATTGTGATTATTAAAAATTGGTAAGAAAGTACTATTTCTTTACTCCATTTTTAATTTATATCTTTAAACATACGATTTGCAACAGCTAAAACCCTGCGAATTCGTAGCTATACAAAACATATACGAACATGTTGGCAGTAATTGTAATGTTCCCTGGTTAACTATTAATTCAATCCATTTACTATGAGTTTGTTCTTCAATAAGGAAAAGAAAAAAATAACTGGTTTAACTCTCGCTATTATTCTCTTTGTACTACTTGCAATCGGTTGGTTCCTAAAATAAAGTTCTGGCTAATCACTATAAAATCCTAATTCTAAATTAGATTAATAAAACAATAAAATATTATGAAAAAATCAATTGTATTAATTTTTGGACTGTTATTATTTTCTTGTAATAATTCTGAGGAATATGAAAAAATTGAAGGAGAATGGAAGTGTTCTGAATGGATTACAGAATCAACAGGAGAAGACAGGTGTAAAAACAATGTTTATTTTAACTTCAAAAAAGATAAAACATATTCTTCAAAAATTTCAGGACTTGAAGAATCAGGTGTTTACAAAATTTCAAATGGATTATTATATTCTACTCCAACTGGAAAATTAGAGATAGGAGTTGAGATAAATAAATTGAACAAAGATACATTGCAATTCATAATGAGTAGATTCGGAGAAAAAGAAATCCTGACTTTATTACGAAGTGAATAGTAAAAAAACTACTGCCAATAACATGTATAGTTAATTACTGGTAAAGCTTATCCTAAATTAGTTGCTAACCAATTCAGCACACGTGCTAAGCAAAGCATACTCGAACATGTTAGCTACCATGATTCAAAAAAAATAATTCGATTATAAATAATAATATATAATGCTAAAACTAATACTATCATTTCTGTTTCTTACGATTACTCTTTTCCCGCAAATCATTAATTCGCAGGACATTAAAATAACTACAGGAAGTAAAAATGGAACACTTATAGCAATTGGAGGCGGAAAACTTAGTGATACTAACATTATGACAGAATTCCGAAAACTAGCAGGCGGAGATTCTGCTAAAATAGTCGTAATACCTACCGCGTTTGTTAGAAATAACGAAATAGATACAATGCTGCTAAAAACTAATTTTAAAAAATATGGTATTCCAAATTTTACCATTTTACATACAAGTGATTCTACTATGGCTAATACAGATGATTTTGTTAAGCCAATTAAGGAAGCTACAGGGATTTATTTTACTGGTGGTAGACATTGGCGTATTGCAGACAGCTATTTAAATACTAAAGTACATCAAGAATTGTTGAATCTATTAGACAGAGGAGGTGTAATTGCTGGCTCATCTGCAGGTGCAACTATTCAAGGCTCTTATTTGGCAAGAGGAGATACAAAAAACAATCAAATTATGATGGGAGACCATGAAGTTGGATTCGGATTTATTTCAAATATTACAATTGACCAACACGTCTTAGCAAGAAATAGACAATTTGATATGTTTACAATTCTTAAGAATAAACCTGAGCTTTTAGGTATCGGAATTGATGAGAGCACTGCTATCGTTGTTAAAGGAGATATTCTCGAAGTGATAGGAAAAAGTTATGTTATTATCTATGATCAATCTTTCTGGTCTGGAGAAGGTTCCGATCTAAAGGAATTACCCAATAAAAATCAATTATTCTATTTTCTTAAAAGTGGTGATAAATATAATTTAAGAGAACGAAAAGTAATTTGGAATTAAAATAGTTAAACATTGTGAATTGCCAAAGTTACCAACAACGCTTATATTTCATAATGTCCAACAAATGAACAATGATTAACAGATTAAAATTTTCGATTGATATAAAGGCTGAGAAAACCGCGATATGGAAAGCGCTCTGGAATGAGAGTTGTTATCGCGAATGGGCCAGTGTGTTCTTTGAAGGGTCTTATGCCGTAACTGATGAATGGAAAGAAGGCAGTAAAGTACATTTCCTTGCTCCAGACCAAAGTGGTATCTACAGTTTAATCGAAAAACACATTCCTAATAATATCATACAGTTTAAGCATATTGGAAATGTTGTGAGAGGAATCGAGCAACCCCTTGATGACGAAACAAAAAAGTGGTCAGGAGCTATAGAAACTTATAAACTAATCAAAGGAAAGGATGCTAACACACTTACAGTTGAAATAGATATCATGGATGAGCATTTGGAATTTATGACAAATACATTTCCTCAAGCATTGGACAAGGTGAAAGACAACTGCAGCTAACAACCTGTACAATTAAAGTTGAACTTCTACTTCAATTTGAATTAATAAATTTAATCATCTGATTTGCTATATCCTATAATCCTGTGATTTTTAGATAGCACAAGTCATACACGAACACGTTAGACAACATTTATGAACTTAATAGATAATTGGGAAGGTTACTATGAATATGGAGAAGGATACCCTTTACCACAATTCGGTCAGAGAGTGAAAATTAGTGTCAATCTTCAAGGGAATAACGATAGCTTTATTGGTACAGTTAAAGAAGACAATTCTGAACACTCCGTACCACTTGAAGGAAAAATTAAAGGATTTTCAGAAAATGACTTTATTTCCTTTATAAAAAAATATCCAAAAATCCCAAGATTAAAGAATTTTGGAAGTTCAGAAAAAGTAATGGATGATGGTCAATTGGAAATTGAGCATTATGGCTATATTGATTCTGCTTTTGATTCAATTTATGGAACATGGTCAATTACAGATAATGTTCCCGTGGATAATGATGATTATCCAGATACTTCATATGGCATTTGGTTGTTAAAAAGAGTGAAATAAAATACCAACAACGTATATAATTCATTGCGTCTGCCATGCTTACTCGGAAAGCCCTACGGATTACCTTTTCGCTATTTCTTTTTGCTATCTTAGTCCTCAATGTAACACTCTAGCGAAGTGAATTGGCAAAACAAGACATACACGAACGCGTTGTTCTTCAATATGACAAACCGCAAACAAATGATAAAATTCTTTAGAAAATTAATGAAAGGACAACAATGAAAACAACAACATTTCTAACATTTGTAGGTGATCAATGCGGAAAGGCCGAAGAAGCAATAAATTTCTACACATCTATATTTCCAAATTCGGAAATTAAAAATATCATAAAATACTTCGAAGGAGAGGCAGGAGGAACACCGGAACTTATCAAATATGGAGTATTTACCTTAAATGGTACAGAGTACAAGGTTTCCGAAAGTAATTTTAATCACGCTTGGTCATTTACACCAGGAGTATCACTGTTTGTTGAATGCAGCTCTGAAAGTGAAATACAAACTTTATTCGAAAAACTTTCTTCAAATGGAGGCCAGGTAATGGTCCCTTTGGATAATTACGACTCAGGAGATTACGGCTTTGGTAAAAAATTCGGATGGTGTGAAGATAAATATGGTGTTTCTTGGCAACTTAATCTTTCAGAATAAATTCGAATTAGAATATAAGCCATCCGACTTAAAAGACTAAACGAAATAACGACAATCAACAGCGTATTTAATTAATGCTACTTCTCTACTCCAATTTAAATTATTAACTTTATTCATCTGATTTGCTGCAACTGAAAATGATGTGGATTGTTAGTCCCACAAACCATACACGAACACGTTGGCAAACATTACAAACTGAATGCAAAAAGTTGAAAAATTCTCACCTGAAATTAATAAAGTATACTTTATAGAAAGTCATACTCTTATTCATATTCTTTCAGGTAAAGGAAGTATTCAAGTCGATTTTAAGAATTACTTTGATTGGCAAGAGAAAGCAATATTTTTAGAAAAAGGGCAATACATTAAGTTCTTATCAAATGATTTTATTGTTAGAAGAATTGAATTCTCGAATGAGCGTAAATTTTATGACAATGAAGTTAGAGTATTATTTAAACATTTAATTTCTTTAGGTTATATAGATTTATTAGAATGTGAAGATTGTAACACCTTTCTATCTGAAACGGCATTAACTGACAATTCTGCTAACATTATAGATATCTCTTCTAAACAATGGTATTGGCAAAACCCATTTAAAGCTAACAAAGAAGAATATCAAGTCATCTTTGATGCTAAAGAAATTATTGACGAAGAGTATTCAAATAATTTATCTAGTAACGACTTAGTAAACCTAATAAATGACAGAGGATATAATGCTCAAGCATTAATTAAGAATAAAATCGGATTATCAGTTAAAAATTTAGTGAACTCCAAAAGACTAAATGAGAGTCTAAAAGAAGTTGCATTTACAAATAAAAACATTCAAGAAATCTCATATGATTTGGGATTTAAAGATGACGCCTATTTTAATAGAGTTTTTAAAAACTCTATTGGCCAAACCCCTAAACAGTTTAGAGAAAATTTCGATTTTGAAAACAGAGATTTGTTTTCACAAGACATTTTAGAACTTCTACAAAAATATCACACACAAGAACGATCACTGGAATTTTATGCCAATAAAATGAACCTTTCTATCAAGACACTTTCTAATAAAGTGCAATCTAAAATGAATACTTCTTTAGGCCAACTTATCCGTTTAGAATTAATCAACTCTGCTAAATTGATGATTCTTGAAGGTCAATCTATTACTTCTATATCAAGACAATTAGGGTTTGAAGAGCCAAATCATTTTTCAAGATTTTTTAAACACTATTCAAAAATCACTCCCACAGAATTTAGAATAAAAAAGTACAATTCTTAGTCCTTTTTTTGTAGCATTCAAACTCTTACTCTCAATCATCTTTGCAGTGTATTAATTCACTAAAAAATAAAAAGATGAATATTAAAGATCAAGTAACAAAAATGGACGCTGTAGTTTCAACTGGAGCAGTAGTAGATGCTGTAAAGCAATTTTTTGCTGAAAGTGCTAGCACGTCAGATCATGGACAAGGAGGAACCACTTCAGACAAAGCTGGAATGGTTGCTAAAATGGAAGGATTTGCTGGAGCAATCGCGAAGGTAAATGGTATTACATTACATCATTCTCTTGTTGAAGGAAATGTTTCTGCCTCAGAATTCACATTCGATTTTGACATGCAAGATGGTAGTAAAATTTACTGGCATGAAATCATTCGTAGAATATGGAATGACGAAGGAAAAGTAATTCAAGAAGAATATTTCAACGCAGAATAATAAAACAATAACAATTTAAGATTAGAAAAATGAAAACATTAAAAAGAGCATCACTAGTATTATTAGCATTTCTATTTACAATTAGTCTATCTGCTCAAGATAGAATGGCGAACAATGTAGATAACAGTACCATTCACCTACAGGGTTATAGTCCAGTATCATATTTAGATTTAGGAATTGCTCAAAAAGGATTAAAGGAGTTTAAGTCTGTACATGAAAACATAGTTTATTATTTCACATCAGTTGAACAAAAAATGACGTTTGATAACAATCCAAACAAATATAAACCTCAGTATGGAGGGTTTTGTGCCTTTGGAATCTATGCAGGTGCAAAATTTAGACCAGATCCAAATAAGTTCATTGTAAAAGATGGAAAGTATTTCCTTTTCTTATATGACCTCAATTTAGATGCTCAACAATTATGGTTAAGTGAACACAATCATAACAAACTCGTCGCTGGAGCAACTAAAAACTGGAAAAAATTAAGCTTGACATTCAACTAACGTCAGCTGACAATGTGATTAAGTAATAGCGATTTGAGTTTTAATTCAAATCGCTATTACTTTTTATTTGCGTAAATTATTTTCTGAAAAGTAGTAGTCATAAATTCGCTAAACTCATACACAAACACATTAGCATCAATTATAAATCACATTTTCTCAATTGAAGAACATTTATAAATCAACAATGAATATCAGATTAATTAGTTGTAGACTATAACTTGTTTAATTCTTGCTTCACTCCTACTTCAATTTAAATTTATATATTTAATCTTCTGATTTGCATCGACTGAAATTCCTTAGAAATCTAAGTCGCCAAATCGTACAAGAACACCTTATGGGCAATTACTTTTTTGATAGGAATGTACATTGTTTTTGAGTGATGTGATAATAAAATAATAGATTTTGATGGACAAAACAGATAGTAATTATAAAGTTGGCGATTTAATTTATGATGCCAATATTTATGATGGAATGAATACCAATCTAGCTGATTTGGACTTTTACAAGCGGTGGCTACCAAAAAACAAGAATGCTCGTATCCTTGAGCTTTGTTGTGGTACAGGCAGACTTACTATTCCAATTGCAAAGGATGGATATGATATTAGTGGAGTAGATAACATGCCTTCAATGCTTGAACAAGCAAAAACAAAAGCGTCCGAAGGAGGATTAGATGTAGAATTTATTGAAGCAGATATTAGAACTTTAAATCTACCAGAAAAATTCGACCTTATTTTTATTCCATTTAATTCAATCCATCATTTATATAAAAATGACGATTTATTTAAGGCCTTTAAAGCTGTAAACAATCATCTCAAAGATGGAGGTTTATTTCTGTTAGATTGCTTTAATCCGAATATTCAATTTATTGTTGAGGGTGAAAAAGAACAAAAAGAAATTGCTAAATATACCACCAACGATGGAAGAGACATATTGATAAAGCAGATCATGCGATATGAAAATAAAACTCAGATTAATCGCATAGAATGGCAATATTATATAAATGGTAAGTTTGATTCGATTCAAAATTTGGATATGAGATTGTATTTCCCTCAAGAATTAGATTCATATCTGGAATGGAATGGTTTTAATATTATTAATAAGTTTGGAGGTTTTGAAGAAGAAGCATTTAATGATCATTCGTTAAAACAGATATTTGTTTGTCAATAAGTGATCTATCCTATGATTTTGAAATTCTATTTAGACACATCCTCATTACCAACAATTTAAAACAAACTTTACAATGAAAAAACTGAATTTGCTTTTTGGAATTTTAATCGCACTAACAATTATGTCATGCTCTTCAAATGACGACGATTCAAATTCAAATGAACCTACAATAATCGGAGAATGGATTTTGGTAAATCAAATTTACAATGGGCAGAATGAAATTTTATCCTCTTGTGAATTACAAGAAACGCTAACCTTTAATTCTAATGAAACTCTAATTTCATATTATACGGATAATGATCCTTGCGAATTCTTTACTGAAAATCAGCAATACAGTCTAAATGGAGTTGAATTAACTATTCTCTTTGGACAAAATTCTGATTTCAGATACAATGTGCTCACCTTATCTTCTACAGTATTGAGTATTGAAAATTTTTATAGGAATGGGGAAACGCTTGAAGATAATAATAGAACCACTTACCAATACGAAAAAGTGGAATAAAACTGTATGGAGCAACACGAATAATCAATTGCTGACTCTGCGTGCACTAGAACATTAGTGATTCGAACTAGCACAGGCAAATTCCTAAAGATTCTCCTCAGGTTCGTTATCTTTTGCTAATTTAGCTCCATGGATTTTTGGAATATTCTTTTAATTATTGGGCTAGCACAAGGTTTGTATCTAATTGTGAGCTTATTAGTGTTTAATAAGTCGAGTGCAATACAAAACAAATACCTAAGTCTTTTAATATTTGCTGGTGCTATTCATATAGCTTTCGAGCTTTTAAATGAATTAGATAGTTATCACTATAAAATTATTTTAAGAATTATATCTATTTCTTCTCCTCTATTAATTGGTCCTAGTCTGTACTTGTTTTTTAAGCATACACTAAAATTAAATTATAAAAGCACTAGAAAACATATTTTTCATTTTATCCCATTTTTCGTATTAGTTGTCTTTTTAACACTTATTGAATTAATTTCAAGCGCAATAAGTTCAAGTGACACCAGTAGCAACATACCTATTTACGTTTTAATAATTGAATTGTTAAAAGCAATTCAGCTAGGCACTTACATTTTGCTTTCCTATATGCTTATTCATAATTTAACTAAAACAAAAAAAACAGTCATTTATCAAACCAATACAAAAAAAATTATTTCGTGGTTTAGGGTTTTACTTTTATTAATCATTTTGGCCATGGTATTATCTATAATCTATTTTATTTCAATAAAGTATTTAGGTTTCGAACCTATAGTTGGAAGCCCAAATTTTATTGCTTTAATATTAATAATTCTTATATATAGTATAGCTTTTATGGCTGTTCGGTTTCCAATTGTTGTTTTGTCTGAGTCAGACTCATTAATTATTAAAAAGAGTCCGAAATACAAAACCTCATCTTTAGATCTAGAAGATATAGTAGCCTGGCAAGAAACTTTAAGTAATTATATGGAAAAGGAGAAACCGTTCCTTAATGATGAATTAAAAATAGAGTCACTAGCAAATGAAGTTAATATTCCTACACATCATTTATCCCAAATAATAAATCAAGGATCTAAAAAGTCTTTTCAGGATTTCATTAATTGTTATCGCGTAGAAGAATTTAAAAAGAGAATTATCAACCCAAACACTTCAAATAAAACGATACTAGCTATTGCCTTTGACTCTGGTTTTTCTAGTAAATCTTCATTTAATCGTGTTTTCAAATCTCAGACAGGTATGACTCCTTATGAATATAAAAAATCAAATGACACAAATGCGTCCCAGATTAGAAAATAGGTCGATTTAATAGGTATAATACCTTTTGTTTGCATTGAATTTAAAATTATTAGATAAAATGAAAACAATAAAAAAGACATCTAAACCTGCCTATCATAGAATTCAATACGCACTATTTCTCGTAGGTATTTATTTTTGTATGATTTCTTGTGCTGTTAAAAACAATGTTTCAGTCCAAGACAATACAAATGCAAAGGAGCAATCCATTAGAGTTGCAAATTGGAAACAAGACTTGAATTTTTTAAAAGGAAAGTTTGAAACGGAACATTACAACTTATTCAGATTGATGACGAAAAAAGAATGGAATTCGGGATTTCGTCAAATAATCTCAAAAATTCCACAATTGAAAGATCATGAAGTTATAACAGAAACCATGAAAGTTGTTTCTAAGATTGGAGATGGCCATACTTCAATTTATTTGCCTTTTAAAGGGGAATACCAATTTCATCAAATACCTATTGCGTTCCAAGATTTTAAAGATGGTGTTTTTATTAAAGGAGCAGATTCTTTGTATCAAAATCTTATAGGAAAAGAACTAATAACAATCGGAGGCGTTCCTATTAAGAAAATAAAGAAGCGTTTAAAAGAAATAACTCCAAGAGATAATAAACAATGGATAAAAGTTTTAGGAATAGAGGTATATATGACAATTCCTGAAGTTTTATATTCTCTAAACCTTACTGATGACATCCAAAATATAACAATAGAAGTAAAAGATTCTAATGATAATATTACTACTGAAAAAATCACCTCTAGTTTGTTTGATATTAACAATGTTAGATTCGTAGATGTTAGACCAGACTGGATGAATGCACATGATGACTCTAATAATCCTTTACCATTATATTTAAAAAACATCAATGATTTCCCTAAAGATTTTTACTCATTTGAGCATATTAAAGAAAAATCTATGGTTTACTTTCAAATAAATGTAGTTTTTGATAACCCCAAAAAAAACCTAAAAACATTCTGCGAAGAGATGTTTAAATTTATAGATGATAATAATGTTGAAAATTTGGTAATTGACATACGATTAAATTCTGGAGGGAATAATCAATTGAATAAAGATATTATTTCAAACATTCTAAAATCAGAAAACATTAACAAAAAAGGAAACCTTTATGTAATTGTCGGAAGAAGAACTTTTTCTGCAGCCATGAATTTAGCAACAAATTTAGAACAAAAAACCAACGCCATTTTTGTAGGTGAATATACAGGGTCTAGTCCAAATTTTGTTGGTGAAGATAATCGCATTATTCTACCAAATAGCAACCTATTTTCTAGCGCCTCAAACAAATATTGGCAAGACTCAGATTTTAATGACAAAAGGAAATGGATTAAACCTAATTACTTCAATATTTTAAGCTTTGTTGAATACAAAAATAATTTAGATCCAAATATGCAGAAAATATTTGAACTCATTAATCAATAAAAAACTATAAATCATGACTACAAAACAAAGAACAGGAATAACGACTGGGTGGTTAATTTTTATGCTTGTAATTAATATATTATCTGCGCTTTTATACCTTTTTAAACAGAACTTAGTGGCTAGTGATTTCCATAATGGCATCCCAGCGTTTATGCTATTTTTCCTGGCTATATTAAGCCTTATAAATATTCTTTTTATCGTATTAGTTTTTAAATGGATTAAAAAAGGGGTTTGGGGTTTGATTGTAACAAATATATTAGCTGTAGTAATAAATATATATAATGGATTAGGAATTGGACAATCTTTATTGGGTTTACTAGGTATAGTTGTTTTACTCTTAATTCTACAGGTTAAAAAAAACAATCATTCCAATTGGAGTAATCTCACATAATGTACAAATTATCTATATTTAGAGTAGAATCTACTTAATTGCTTATTCGAGTGTAATGATTACCACAGAAATTTTTCAGAATTCTCGTTACGCTCTATCTTTTTGCTATCTTAGTATTCATAGCAGCCAATAACTTATTGTACATAAATTGAAAACTATGAATTTCAAGCCTAAATCTTTAGTAATCATCTTATTAATTGGAATTTCTTCGCATTCACAATCAAACACTTCAATTAATAATAATGATTGGAAATTATTTGTAGACGACACTATTGGATATAAAATCGAATATCCTAAAGACTGGATTGCAAAAGGTGGTAAAGGTGGTTTTATGTGTGGAAAACAAAGTGGTTTTAAAAATGCCGAATGGATGTTATGGCTGAGTAAACCAGAAAACACAGAAAGAATAAATTATATATTCAATCATGATGGATTATATGATGGTTATGATATAATTGAAAAGCCCATTTCTATTAATGGCCTTGATGGAATTCACACGGTAATTACTCACAAAGAAAAACCAAAAGAATATATCGAATTTATAGTTATAAAAACAACCGAATTTTGGTTTCAGATTGAAAACGCAGGCATTAAAGATGAGCAATTTGAACTTTTTTATAACAGCTTTAAAATTATAAAGTAAAGGATTGCAAGGATAAATTCAGATTTGTTGTATTCATTAAATCCTCCTATAGTAAGCATTCAATTTACTCCAATGAATTCGAAGGATTTATTAATAGAAATTTGATAGAATAAATACTTTGGTCAACAACGTGTATAATTAAAGCTTCACTCTTGCTTCAATTTAAATTTATATTTTTAAATTGGAGCAAGAAATATGCTTAAAATGTATTGCCTTAAAAAAGAAAAAAAGTGAATCTGATTTTAAACATTTTTAAGTGGATATTGATAATTCTATTTTTCCCATTATCTTTAGTTTTCGTAGGTTATTATCAACAAAAGAGGGCTAAAAAAGAATATAAGAAAAGGGAAGTAATGGAAAGAGGCAATTGAATGAAACAATACTCACAACAACCTTATAATTAAATATTAACAAAACTATAAAACAAAAGAATGGGACTATTTGACAAATTTGTAAAAACACCAGAAATTAAAGATTTAATCTATAAACCTCTTTCAGATTTTGAAGCTTGGATTGGAATCCTATATGCTTGCATGTCATCAGATGGAGAAGTGAGCGATGTAGAAATTGATTCTCTTTCGAGAATGATTGTACTTAAACAAAAATTCTCGGGAATAGATATCTCACCACTTTACAATTCAGTTTCAGAAGCAAAATTAAAAATCGGTGGAATTGGTTTGGTTGAGGCTTGCTCAGAATTCGTTAATGAAAATGATAAGGACACTTTGTTTTCAATGGCAGTTGAAATAGTATTAGCAGACGGAATTCTTAACAAAGACGAGGAAAAAGTCATAGAGTTAATAGCTGATCGAATGAAAATCGACATGGAATTGGTTGAAAAAATAATACAGGTAATGTTGATTAGAAATAGAGGTAATGTTTTAATCGTTGATTAAAAAGACTATAACTGATCAATTACTCATTCAGCGTGCACTTAGACACGTTACCACTAATACCAAACTGAATGCCTAAAATTTGGAAACTAAAAGAATCTAAATCAAATAAACTGATTTTGATTAAAGACAAATCAATCTATAAAGGGAATCTAAAAGAGAATGAGATTAACCGAATAAATGCCGACACTACAGATTTTTCTTTTTTGAAAAATTTATTCAGTATTCCATACTCTTACATCAAGAAAATAGAAAGCCAAAGCGGAAAAAATTATATTAAAATATTTTACGGTAATAATTCAGAAGAAGAACTATTTATTGATAATGATAACCTTAAAAAAGAGATTTTCGCATATATAAGAACAGATAATCCAAATCTAAAATATTGTAAAGAACTCCCAAGCGTAATAAGGTATTCTAAAGCACAATTTTTTGCGTTATTATTCATTACACTAATTTTTGTCTGGTCGCTATATTTAGCTATTCAAATTGAAAGCGGATCTGATTATGAACTAGTTGGAAATAGAAGTTCTGGAATTATAGGAATAATTCTCGCTATAGCTAATCTTGGTGTTTTTAAAAATGTAACTGGATATATTAGTCTAGTAGCCATAACAATTTTCGCCATGATAATAAGACTAAAATCCAGAAGTGAAACTGAATTCCTTAAACGATGAATAATAAAGAAAGAATTAAAAAATCAATTGTAAAAACCATCCTAACTTTCGGCCTTATTGGGTTGATAACAACTCATGTGTGGGCAACTAATTCAAATTTTGATTTTGTGGTAACTCCTATAGCCGAAAATGTCTATAGCATCGTTTCTCCATCATTTGGTTTACCTACTCCTGAGAATAAGGGCTGGAATTCTAATAGTCACTTTGTTGTTACCGAAAAAGGTGTTCTGCTCTTTGATACTGGATCGTCTGAATTAATTGGGAACAAAATTAAAAGTGCAATTAAATCAGTCACTGATCAACCGGTTCGCTGGGTGATTAATTCTCACAGTCATGCAGATCATTGGCTAGGAAATGCGGCTTTTTCTAAAAGTGATGTTGAAATTATTGCAAGTAGCCAAGCGTTAGGAACAATGAAAGAGGATGGACAAGGATCCATGGAATTTTATTCACGTGTGACTAAAGGTGAAATCGGTTCTACGCAACTTGTATATCCAACTCTATTATTGACTCACAAACAAAAACGTAATTTCGGAGGAGTAGACGTTGAATTCATTTTTTCCAATGATGGACATTCTCCTGGAGATATTTTGATGTGGTTGCCGAAACAGAAAATCATATTTGGAGGAGATGTATTAAGTTCTGATTGGATGCCGATTATTACACACCATGGAAATGTTCCGAATTTAATTAACACCCTTTACGCCGTAGCAAAATTAAATCCCACAATTGTCTTAACAGGACACGGCAAAGCAACAACAGTAAAATCGGTGATTCGAGATGCTGATTTATTATCGAGCGTTTGGAAACAAGTAAAAGCGGACTATGAAAATGATAAAAACCCAAATGCAACACTTTTAGATGTTAGAGCGAAATTAGGTCCTAAAAATAGACTCTTATATAAAGATTTCGCTACAGAAATTGAGCGACAAGTTAAACAGATGTATAAACTACAGCAGTAATGGTTTTACCGAAAACTATATTGCATTGAAATAGCTTTTTACTTTAGCTCGTTAACTTTGATTGATAGTTAGCTATTAATATTTTATCTATGGGATCAAAAATTCAGAACAAAATGAAAGCACTCAAAATAATTATTCTAATACTTCTTACTACCCAAGCTTATAGTCAAGTTTCAATAAATTGTGCCATTAACCCAACAATAAACAGCAATAACGGATGTTCTATTAGCCTTAATCAAATAATAAAAGAAGACATTAAAAAATATCAATCATATTGCTCAAATTCAAAATCATTTAACGCAAATGAATTCACTTTTTTAGACAATAATGAGGTAATAGAAAACCATTTGTTTAAATCTTACCCGTTAAATTTTAAGAAAACAAAAACTGGATTTGAATTTAAAAATCAGCAAGATCAAATATTAAAAATTGAAAAAGCATATTTAAATTCGAACTCCAAACAAATCAGGAATTATGATTTCATTGCCAAAGTGGGTCATTTTATAATTATTTCCCAAACGGGTTACGAATCTTGGAATTACTTATTAATTGATTTAAAAAATTTCAATTCTTATAATTTACCAGGCCAACCTGTGTTCATAGACTCAAACTTAATCTATGGATATACCAATTATTACGGAAATGGAGAATTGACAATTATTAACATTGAAACAAATAGCGATGTGACTCTATCTTTTGAAAATGAAATTTCAAATATTAAATACAGTAATAATAAATCAATGGGATTACTACTCGAGTTTAGAAATGAGAAATGTACTTCTAACCAGTTTTTAAATATTGTTCACTAATTCAAAAACAACCCAAGGACAACAACCTGTAAAACTAATGCTTCACTCCTATTTGTTTTAAAACATAAAATCAAAATTATAAATTGGAAAAGCAACAGTAGTTTGGATTAACTTTTAGAAAACTGCATGAGATTTAAGAAATTGCCAACCTAGAAATTTATTGCAACATTCAAAAGAAGAATAATCTTAAAAATTTAAATTATCTTGCTTAATTAATTACCTATTTAAAAAACACTATTATGAAATACTTTAAGATCATTGCCATAGTATTATTCAGTTCGGTCATTTCTTTATATTCCTGTAATGACTCTGCTAAAACACCAAAACAAGACGACTCAAAACAATTGGAAGTAGTTGATACGGCTACTCCTCCAAAGACTCCGACTACAAACCCAGTTACCACTAACCCAGTTACTAAAGAGCCTGCTCAAAATGAAAAAGGAGTTTGGCACTATACCTGCAGCAAA
Organism: Psychroserpens jangbogonensis; assembly: GCF_000797465.1. Classification (GTDB taxonomy): domain Bacteria; phylum Bacteroidota; class Bacteroidia; order Flavobacteriales; family Flavobacteriaceae; genus Psychroserpens; species Psychroserpens jangbogonensis. The sequence continues at coordinate 33,164 of NZ_JSWG01000003.1, forward strand.
GGTTGCGCTGGTGGTGCAGGATCAGCTGTTAGCTGCGATAATTGTGGAGGTCTTTTAGCACATAACACATCTTATCATAGTAATGCGAATAGTACACCAACTTCTTCTGCTCCTTACGCTAATCCACCTATTGCTCCTGCTGCCGCAAAAGAGCCTAGTCAAAATACAGCTGGAGTATGGCATTATACCTGTGGAAAAGGTTGTGCTGGAGGATCTGGAGCTGCCGACAATTGTGGTACTTGTGGCACTAAGTTGGTTCATAACACAGCTTATCATTAATAAACTTTAAATTATTATTATTTACAAGAAAACTTTTTGAATGATCAGATTCTTGTTTGAGGCAATTCGAATGTAATTTCATAAACGATAATGACGTGAATGGTCTTGGTTCTGGGCATTTTTTAAATAAAAACATGGAACTTTTGATTGATAAGAATAAAGGAAAGCTATCTGAAATTCAGAAACAAATTGGTGTTTCAAGAGATCGTTAAATATTAAAGTCAATAAACCAAACTAAAGAAATATGCTAACCGAGATTCATCCAAAATTGCCGATGCGTGACAAAAAAGTGACGAGAGAATTTTACGCAAACAATTTGGGGTTTAAGGAATTTGGAAGTGCTGACTATGATGGTTATTTAATGATTGAAAAAGACCAAATTCAAATTCACTTCTTTGAATTTAAAACACTAGATCCTAAAGAGAATTATGGCCAAGTTTATATTAGAACTGATCATATTGAAGATTTTTACCAATCATTATTAGATAATAAAACTCAAATTCACCCGAATGGTCCGCTCAAAATAAAACCTTGGGGACAAAAAGAATTTTCTATACTCGATCCAGATAATAATCTGTTGACCTTTGGACAAGACATATAGAGAATTATAAAATCGAATTACCTACAAGGTAGATTCTTCCATGTCTTTATGTTATTTGCAGAAAAAATTTGAGCTTAAACAAATGGCTTCTCTTTATTTGCTAACTTAGTGCTCAACACAAAACATGAGAGAATAAAACCTTACACGAACACATTCTTTACAAAAAAACAAATAAAACAACTTAGCAAAGAAAACCAAACAACATTAAATTTCAGAAAATGAAAACTAAAACACTAATTATTGCTTTAACTCTATCAGTAGGTGTATTCTCAGCTTGTACTGACAAGAAAAAGAAGGAAGATAAACCTAAGACAGAAATTGCTTCAGAAGAGAAGAAAGCATCCGTTGAAGACACTGATGATGAAGCCGAAAAAAGAAGACTAGATAGTATTCGTCAGGTAAAAGAACATGGGCATGCACACTAATTAAAACTTCATGAAATTAGTAAAACTATCAACTCTTATTATACTAATACTGTGTTGTCTTATTTCTGTTTCAGCCTATGCACATGGCGTAGATGAAGAGACGCAATCATTTTTAAACACAAACAAAGGCATTGCTTTTGGACCTTTTCTTTATATAGGCGCTAAACACATGATTACAGGTTACGACCATTTACTTTTTCTAGTGGGAGTTATCTTTTTTTTGTACCGAACCAAAGAAATCATCACCTATGTAAGTTATTTTACAATTGGACATAGTGCTACTCTTTTGTTTGGTGTTATGGCAGATATCAATGTAAACCCTTATATAATAGATGCAATAATTGGCTTATCTATAGTCTATAAAGGTTTTGATAATTTAGGAGGATTCAAAAAGATATTTGGCAAACAGCCCAATACTAAAGTAGCCGTTTTAATTTTCGGATTATTTCATGGTTTTGGACTTGCAACGAAATTACAAGAATTTGAATTTGATAAAGAAGGGCTTTTTACTAATTTATTAGGCTTTAACTTAGGTGTAGAAATTGGTCAATTTTTGGCATTAGGTTTTGTACTTTTAATTATCTCATTTTGGCGACAGTACGCCAGTTTTATCAAATTCTCTAAGCTCACCAACTTAATTTTAATGGCAGCTGGCTTTTTGTTAGTTGGTTATCAATTAACAGGATACTTTATTTCTTAATACTTACTATAATATGAATGCAAATAATCAACCTAATTTAAATAAAGGCCAACTATTAAAATCACTAATCATTGCTTTTACAATTGGTGCCATTGTGCTTCTAACCGCCGTTTTACCTGCAGAATATGGTTTAGATCCTTTAGGAACAGGCAAATTTTTTGGTTTTTCAAAATTATATCAAAGCAATGAACAATCAAAAAGTAATGAAACCAATTCTAGTCTGAATTTTAAGAAAATAAAAATGGATAAACTAGGCTCTCCTTCAAGCGTTTCAAAGCCGAAGGAAGCAGGTAATCCACCTCCAGAAGTTCAGTATCCTGAAAGAGAAGATACCATAGAGGTTATCGTACCTGCTGAAAAAGGAATTGAATATAAATTTAAAAGTCTTAAATATGGTAGCACCAAATACGAATGGTCAACAGATAAAGGTATTGTTTATATAGATTTTCATGGTGAAGTAAAACAAGAAAACCCTCCTAAAAATGTGTTTTATGAGAGTTATACACTGGCATATTCTAATAATATGGCGGGAACATTAACAGCTCCTTTTGAAGGAAAACATGGTTGGTACTTTAGAAACGAAACCAACGAAGATATTGTCGTTACTATTAGACTAAATGGGCAATATGAACTATTTAAATAAAAGAATACACAAACACGTTGTAACACACAAACACAATAGACAATGCAAATAACATACAGAGTGATATTTTTGGCACTTATATTATCAATTACTTCCTGTAAACAAGTTGATCCAAACAAGCAAATTGATGAAGGGAAAGTCGAAAATGATTTTTACTCAAGTAAAGAAATAGGATGGACTATGAACATTCCTAGTAATTGGGAAGTGACTTCTAGAGAACAAAATGAAGAAAATCAAAAGAAAGGTTTAGATGTTATAGAAGATATGGTAGATGGTGAAATTGATATTTCTGGATTAAAAAACCTTATTGGATTTCAAAAAAATGTATTCAACATGTTTCAATCGACTTCCGAACCCTTTGAACTCGAATATGAAGGCGAATGGGAAGAAAATAATGCTGGATTAAAAATCTTAATTTATGAAACCTATTTGCAACAAGGTATTAAAACTGATTCGACAGCAACAAAAATTGTAAAAATTGATGATCTCGATTTTCACACTTATACTTTTACAATTTATAGTCCAAAAGATGAAGTTATTTTGAATCAAATAATGTACAGTCGTTTAATTAACGGATTTGACTTTGGCGTAAATATTAATTACAATAACGAATCGGACAAGGATGAAATGTTAGAGGTCTGGTTGAATTCAAAATTTATTAAAAAAAAGCTAATTAAAAAATCTCATAAATAGTAGTTGAAATCACACCTTGACCATCATCTAAAACAACAGACAATAACTGTTTTTCTTCTTTTACCTTAAAATTAAATGGTGGAGCTAATAGTTTTATACCACTTTGTTTTTTCAGTCTAGTTCCTTGCCCCGAAATAATCTCTTTATTAGGAACAAAATCCCCTTCAGGCATGTGTTCTGTTAATATAACATATTTGAAACCATGTAATTTGCTCACAATGCTTTGAATTTCAGCATTCGATAAATGTTGAAGCACTTGCCTTAATAAAGCACAATCTCCTATAGGCAAATCATCTACTGCGATATCTAAACAATGGAATTCTAAATTTTCTTCATTAAAATTTTCCTTATTATGCTCTATTAAATCTGCTACTATATCTACCGCAACATACTTAGCTGTATGTTTTACCAATTCTTTTCCTACATTAAAATCTCCACAACCTAAATCACAGACCACAAGCGGCCTTTTAAAAGATGTTAAAAATGATGTTACAACGTCGATATATGGATTTACAATCTCTGGTTGATGCGATCCTGCACCTGAATAAAAATCAGATTTATTATCACCCCAAAGTTTCTTTGCATAAACTTGTTCCATTGCATCTTTAGTTGGCCAAGGTTTCTTTATTTTACTACTTCCACTTTCTTTCTTCTTCATAAACGCTCTATAGATCTTCAAAAACTAAAACAAACGTACAAATTATAAGCAATATCATTTATTAAATGGCTTACAACTCACTAAATAAAAATCGTTTTAATGAAACGTGATTAATCAATAGTTCACTCCTACTTCAAATTAAATTTATATCTTTAATCAACTGATTTGTTACAACTGAATAAGTAAAGAAAGTAGAACAAATTGTATAACACCGATATACCTCAACTCAGGTATATTGTATTATTAATTTATCATTATTATGAAATTAAACTTATTGTCTTGTGATGCTCAAAGGCCAGATAGAAGAGCGATAACCAAATGTATTGCAGAAATTTCATCTAGCATTAATGAATCCTTGTCTGCTGAACTTACAAGTATTCTATTAGAAGGAGATGCCGTAGATATTGAGATTGACGATAAAAATTCAGGATCTGGGTTAAGAGCTTTGCGGAAATTAAGTATTGACTACGAAATTATAGAATAAATAATTTTATCTTAAACCATCGTCAACATCATTTACTAAGGAAATTATTGCTATTGAATGTTTTGCATATCAATTTTCATGTTGATATACATCAATTTAGTTGGAACAGTGTCCGAAATACCATTAACAATCAAATCATAGTCAATTTCCCAATCAAACAGATTCATTTGACCTTGTAAAACAAGTGAACTAGCCATTGCATCTTTTGGATCTCTAACGCCAGTTACAAATAACTTAACATCTTTTTCAACTCCTTTTATAGACATTTTACCATTTACTTGATACCAATCGATTCCCATTGTATAAACAATAGTAGATTTGAAAGTGATATTTTCATCATTCTCTCCAATAAATAAACCAGGTGTTTTAATTCTCGCTGTTAAGTCATCTCCTGCACACACGTTAAATGTATTAGGGTTTATTTCAAAAGAAATCTTCATGTTTTCTAGGGGATTACCCAAGTCATCTCGTTTAGTTACACCCACTTTTAAATCATTAACAATTCCAGCAAACGGTGTACTGCAATGTCCATGCGTTACAAATAAATTAACTGTTTGATTTTGTTTCTTTCCAATGACAAGAACCTCCTCATTTTCGTGAAAAACTGGAGTGGCTTTAGTATAACCACTAGCAACAATCATTATTACTAATACGACTAACGACAACACAACAAATTTGATATTTTTCATGATATTATAATTTTTATTTCCACGAATATATGTCCACTTCAGTGTTAAACCTGCAAATGAAATGTCAAAAAAATGTCAAAAAGAGTATATTTTATTGATCTGTTAAGGTTTATCCTGAAAACCTTATGGATATTTCTCAGGTTCGTTTTCTTTTACTAATTTAGACCAAGACAACGAAATACAACAACGAAGAGATCTATATATGAAAACAATGTGCGTCATAAAAAGAAACAGAATTACAAACATTTAAAGAACAGAAAAATAAATGCTTTTTAACTCAATAGATTTTGCAGTATTTTTGCCTATAGTTTTCGTCTTATATTGGTTTGTTGCTAATAAGAACCTAAAACTCCAAAACTATTTAATTGTTCTTGCGAGTTATACATTTTACGGCTGGTGGGACTGGCGGTTTTTATCGTTAATCTTGTTTAGTACAATTATTGATTATTACGTTGGTCGCAGATTATTAGTTGAAGGGAATGTTTTAAAAAGAAAAGTATTACTATGGATTAGTATACTAGTAAATCTTGGATTTTTAGGATTTTTTAAATACTATAATTTCTTCCTTGATAATTTTGTTTCTGCCTTTTCCTTTTTTGGAACAGAATTAAATGCAAATTCGTTAAATATTATTCTGCCTGTTGGAATTAGTTTTTATACATTCCAAACTTTGAGCTATACAATTGATGTTTACAGAAGAAAACTTGAACCAACAAAAGACTTTATTGCTTTCACAGCATTTGTAAGTTTCTTTCCTCAATTAGTTGCTGGACCAATTGAAAGAGCATCAAATTTATTACCCCAATTTTATAAAAAAAGGACTTTTGAATATACTAAGGCAGTCGACGGATTAAGGCAAATTTTATGGGGACTCTTCAAAAAAATAGTAATCGCAGACAATTCAGCACAGTTAGCGAATGAAATATTTAACAATTCAGATTCCTATTCAGGAAGCACATTAGTTTTAGGAGCAATATTTTTCACATTCCAAATTTATGGAGATTTCTCAGGATATTCTGATATAGCAATTGGGACATCAAGACTTTTTGGATTTAACCTTAAACAAAACTTTGCATTTCCTTATTTCTCAAGAGATATAGCTGAATTCTGGAGGCGTTGGCATATTTCATTATCAACTTGGTTTAGAGATTATTTATACATTCCATTGGGAGGAAGTCGCGGTGGAACTTGGATGAAAGTTAGAAATACATTTATAATATTTATAGTAAGTGGATTTTGGCATGGTGCAAATTGGACTTTTATTATTTGGGGAGCATTAAATGCTTTATACTTTTTACCATTACTATTACTTAATAAAAATAGAACAAACAAAGATACGGTTGCAGAAGGAAAATATTTACCGTCTTTTAAGGAATTGTTTCAAATAGGAATTACATTTAGTTTAACTGTTTTGGCTTGGGTGTTTTTTAGAGCAGAAAATATTGGTCACGCTATTTCCTATTTATCTACCATATTTTCAAGTTCAATTTTTGATTTTCCAAAATTTAAAACCTCAAGATTATTCACACTACAAGTTATTATAATGATAATCTTGTTTATTATAATTGAATGGAAAGGTAGAACATCTGAATATGCATTAGAAAAGATTGGTTTTCGTTGGAACAAATACCTTCGCCTTTCATTATATTTCAGTATTGTTTTATTAATATTTATGTTTTTAGGCAAAGAACAACAATTTATATATTTTCAATTTTAACTATGAAGACTTTTATAAATAAAACTGTTTTAATACTTCTTACGTTTTCTATAGGCATAATAGCCTTTGTTTTATTAATTCATTATACAATAAAACGTACTTCAGATTTTAATCTTTCTGAGGAATACAAATATCTAATATTCGGTCATTCACATCCAGAGTGTGCATTTGATGACGATTTATTAGAAAATTTTAAAAACCTTTCTCTATCTGGAGAATCGTACTTTTTTACATATCAAAAAGTTAAAGAAATTATTCCAAACAATAATATTCAAGCTGTATTTATCGAATACTCAAATAGTTTGATAGACAAAAAAATGGATGAGTGGATCTGGGGCCACGAAAAAATGAATGCATATTTTCCTTGGCACTCACCTTTTATGAAAAAAGATGATATGCTGTTCTTGTATGAGAAAAATTCACAAGATTTCTTGAATGCTATTTCGACTTCAACTCGTAATAATTTATCTCGGGTACTGTCTTTTGATTTCATCACAATCGAACCTAAATATGGTGGGTATAAAAAATTAATAAGAAATAATATAGAAGAGGAAATCCAAAAACTAAATACTAATACTAATACTCCTAAAGCACGGGAATTATCTATTGAAAATTTAAACTATCTAGAAAAAATTATTAATTATTGTAACATTAACAATGTTAAAGTCTTTTTAATAAGAAGCCCTCAACACAAATATTTTCCTAGAGAAAATGAGAAGGCATTACTTAGTTTAAAAAAGCAAAAATTTGAAAATCTAGATTTTTTAGATTTTGATAAATTCCCTCTTAAAGATAATCAATTTGGAGATTTTGGACATATCAATTATCAAGGAGCCGAAGTTTTTTCTCTATGGTTTAATGAATTAATTCAAAATGGGTTATTATCAATTAATAAAAAAACAGAATTTATTAATAAGGAAATCGAAAAATTTAGAACGTATAATATTGTAAATGAATAGCGCAGACTCACCTCAATGCTAACACATTATTACATTAATATTTTGTGTTTCAGAGATTTTATATAATATAGATGAATTCTTGACAGATGAAATTACAAGTATATTCAAAGAAGAAGTCAATGTAGACATTGAAGTTTAAGACAAAAACTCAGGTTCCTCTTTAAGAGAATTGCGAAAACTAAGTGTTGACTACCAAATTATAGAATAAATAACGAAATGCTAACAAAGTGAATAATTTCCTTAAATGAAACAATTAGTTACGTATTTAGTTTTAGGACTGTGTTTTATTAATTGTAATAATTCTAAAAAAAAGCTAGCAAATATAGTAGTTCAAGATACCAAAATCAAATGCTCTTCTGATGGTTGTGAAGGAACTTATGTTGGACCTGAATTTGTAAAAAGATCTGATGTTGCTCACCAATTTTCAAATAAAATGTCTCAGGCTGTAGGTGATAAACTAAAGGTATTATATCATTCCGGAGACTACAGAAAAGTTGATTTTTCGAAAATCAGCATGACTACCAAAGGAATGGGTTCTGGACATGTTACTTATAAATTATCTATTCCCTTTATATCTGTTCTCGCAAAATGTAATGCTTATACATCTTTTGACCACGTAGGTGGATGGAATCATACTCCAGCTTTATCTGAAAGAAAACTGCAACTAAGTGGCGTATTAATGAAAGGTCATAAATTAAATATTAGCGAGTTAAAAACTACTCCTGAAGGTTTACAAGAATATTGGATTCAGTGGAAAAATAAAAAGACACAATTTGACTGCAATTAAACGACAACATTCAAGGTGTTGTAACATATTATAAAATAAATAAATGATTCAATCCTATAAGAAAAAGGCGTTACTACAGGAGACATATGATACAATTATTATAGGCTCTGGAATGGGAGGACTTGCTACTGCTGCTATTTTAGCAAAAGAAGGACAAAAAGTATTGGTCTTAGAAAAGCACTACACACCTGGTGGTTTCACACATGTCTTTAAGCGCAAAGGTTACGAATGGGATGTAGGAATACATTATATAGGAGAAATGCAACGTGAGACCAGTCTTTTAAAAAAACTGTTTGATTATATCAGTAATGGTGAATTAAAATGGGCAGATATGGGAGATGTATATGATCGAATTATTATAGGTGATCAGCAATATGATTTTGTAAAAGGGGTAAAGAATTTTAAAAAACAAATGATTGCTTATTTCCCTAAAGAAGAACAAGCAATTAATGCCTATGTCGATTTAGTTTTTAAAGCTGTGAAAACAAGTAAAAACTATTATATAAGTAAGGGTATTTCACCCTTATGGAATACTCTATTTGGTAAATTTCTGAAAAAACCATTTTACAAATACTCAGATAAAACAACCTATGAAGTTCTTCGGTCATTAACAACCAACGAAACTCTAATAAAGGTTCTTACTGCTCAATATGGTGATTACGGTTTACCACCTAAACAAAGTAGTTTTTCAATGCATGCCTCTGTAGCAAGGCATTATTTTGATGGTGGAAGTTTTCCAATTGGAGGATCTTCTCAAATTGCAAAAAAAGTAGATCCAATAATAGCTGCTTCTGGCGGAACCGTTTTGGTAAGCGCAGAAGTAGATGAAGTAATTATTAAAAAAAATACTGCTGTTGGTGTTCGCATGAAAGATGGAAAACAATTCAGAGCTGCAAATATCGTTAGCAATGCTGGTATAATGACGACATATAACACGCTACTGCCATTACAAACAGTTGAGAAACAACAATTAAAGAAACAGTTACAAAAAGTAAAGCAATCTGTAGCTCATGCTAGTTTGTATATTGGTTTAGATGGAACTCCAGAAGAACTTGGCATTCCAAAAACCAATTATTGGGTTTACCCAAAAGATAATGATCATGACACTTGTATTAAAAACTATTTAAAAGATATATCTCAACCCTTTCCATTAGTATATCTTTCTTTTCCTTCTGCAAAAGATCCAGATTGGTCCAATCGCTATCCAGGTAAAAGTACTATTGATGTTATTACCTTAATTCCATTCGAAACATTCGAAAAATGGGAAGGAACACCATGGAAAAAAAGAGGTGAAGATTATGAAGCTAAAAAAGAAGAAATTGCACAACGCTTATTAAAAGAAGTTTATAAACAACTACCACAAGTAGAAGGCAAAATAAATTGTTACGAATTATCTACCCCTCTAACAACACAACATTTTGTGAATTATGAAAAAGGAGAAATTTATGGATTAGACCATAGTCCTTCTCGATACAGACAACCTTTTTTAAAACCAAAAACAACAATCAAAAACTTTTATTTAACAGGACAAGATATCGTAACTGCAGGAGTTGGAGGCGCCTTATTCTCTGGTGTACTAACTTCTATGGCAATAACGGGTAAAAATGTCCTGAAAAAGATTTAAACTAAAACTCTAGACATAAGAAATCGTACTGCAACAGCTGTTATAATAAAAAATAAAAATGGGATCACATCCAATCAACTTATTAGTTCGATTCATTCTTGAAATTTGTGCCTTAATCTCAGTTGGAGTTTGGGGATGGAATCAAACGGAAGGATGGTTAAAATTTGTCTTAGCATTTGGTATTCCGATTATTCTCGCAGCAATTTGGGGAATATTTGCAGTTCCAGACGATCCTAGCCGTTCAGGAAAAACTGTAATTCCAACTCGTGGAATTGTACGTCTCATTATTGAATTTGGAATATTCTCAATTGCGATTTATTCTTTGTACAATTTGGGGTTAGTAAAACTTAGTTTTGCTTTTGGAGTAGTAATAATAATCCATTACATATTATCATATGATAGAATCGCATGGCTCATCTCTAAGTAACAATCCACAAAACAACACAATTAATTAATCGTTTTCGCTGTATAATCGAAAAATTCGAGCTTTTAAAAACTGATATAAAAATAAACACCCTTGAAAAAATAAATTAACAAGGGTGTTTACTGATTGTTTTGATTGATGAGTTATCTTTCGATAACGAGGTACTAACTATAACGTCTTTTTGTATTCCAAACAAATGTTTTCGTTGCGTTTGATTTTGCTGTAATTCTGTTGGTATTTAATGTTCTCATGATTTAGTTGATTGAATGGTTATTATATGTTTTTACTTTTAGTTTAATTGTAACGTCTTTTCGAATTCCAAACAAAGGTTTTCGTTGTATTTGATGTCGTTGTTATTCTATTTGTATTTAATGTTCTCATAATTGATTTATTCGATTGTTTATATTCTATAGACGACATTGTTTTAATATTGTTACGGCAATTAACCCTTGTTAACAGAATTTAACAAATATTTAAGGAATTGACAGTGATACTTTTAGAGCAGAACCTTAACATGAATACTATAAATAAAAATCCAAATTTCTATAAATCCATAATCATTGTACGCAATTCTCATATCTGTAACATATGAACGAATTTGTCGTCAAGTAAGAATCAAACTCTAATTAAAAAGAATAAAAAATAAATCATATGAACATTTTAGTAGTAGGTGCAAGCGGCGCAACAGGAAGACAACTTGTAGAGCAACTTTTAATTCAAGGACATGAAGTTAAGGCAGTTGTTAGATCTCCTGAAAAATTGCCACATACATGGAAAAACAATGAGCACGTGAAAATTATTTCTGCAAGTCTTTTAGATTTTAATGATAAAGAACTTATAGACTTGACCCTTGATTGTCATGCCGTCGCATCATGTTTAGGACATAATATGAACTGGAAAGGAATCTATGGACAACCTAGAAAGTTGGTGACAGATGCTACTCGTAGATTATGCCAAGCTATAGAAGCAAATAATCCAGAAAGACCTACTAAATTTGTTTTAATGAATACAACAGGTAATCGCAATCGTGATTTAAATGAACCTATTTCGTTTGCCCAAAAAGCTGTAATCGGGCTTTTAAGATTACTCTTACCACCTCACGTGGATAATGAAAAAGCTGCAGATTATTTAAGAACCCAAGTTGGGCAAAACAACAAACTAATCGAATGGACTGCTGTGCGACCAGACGGTTTAATTGATAATGATGACGTAACCGATTATGAAATCCACCCATCTCCAACTAGAAGTGCAATTTTTAACGCTGGTAAGACCAGTCGCATAAATGTTGGTCATTTTATGGCAAGTCTAATTAGTGATGAAAAATTATGGAATAAATGGAAAGGACAAATGCCAGTAATTTATAATGTATCTACTCCAAAATAGAAATTTTAAAATCAATACGAACAATTATGATCCCATAAAATCTCAGTTTCTGAATCTTATTTTCCTTCATTTTTCTTATCTTTAGTAAAGCATAACAAACCATGCAAGAATTCGCTAAAGGTCATTAAAATAATGAGTCATGAAAAATATATTAGTTACAATCGATTTTAATAGCGACGAACAATTGCTTGTTGAAAAAGCATTCCAATTGGCTAAGCAATTTGATTCAAAAATATGGCTAGTACATATTGCTGCTCCAGATCCTGATTTTATTGGCTACGAAGTTGGTCCACAATATATAAGAGATAGTCGCGCATCAGAACTTAGAGAAGAACATAAGTTACTTCAAAAACTCTCTAATGAGCTTAAGGAAAAAGGAGTTACAGCTGAAGGTTTACTAGTCCAAGGCGCTACAATAGAAATGATTATGGAAGAATCTAAAAAGTTAAATGTTGATCTAATTATTGCTGGTCATCATGAACATGGTTTTCTTTATAATGCATTTGTCGGAAGTATATCTGGGCAAATCGTGAAAAAATCAAAAATACCAGTACTTATAATTCCATTAGATTAGGAATGAATTAAATAAGACTTCATTGATAAATATATCATGTCTTTAGTCTAAACTGTCAAGAGCGTAACGAAAAGACAAAATTAATCCTACTGGAATACACCAAGCACAATTTTAAGAATACCATAAAATTTAAGAATGGAATTATATAAATGGATTATTGAAATAGTAGATGCTAATCTAATTTACTGTTTAATTCCAATAATACTTACTTTAATCTTGGTTGAATTATTTTTCAAAAACAGATTTGAAACAAAAAGAGCATTGAATATAATTTGCTGGATTATATTACTTTACACAATAGTGTCTATAATTTATTCTTTGATAGGGCTTATTTTCTTTCCTGAAAAATTCTCCTTTATTGACAGAGCAACTGGACCGTATAAAACAACATATTGGATGATGTTTTTTTCTTCAGCTATTTTACCTTTCACCTTGTTTATCAAGAAATTATCTAAGAAATTTTTATACGTTTTGATAGTCGCATTTTTAATGAAAATTGGATTCTTCTTTGAACGTTTTGTAATCATAGTCACAAGCTTTCATAGAGACTATAGTCCTGTAAATAATAATCTTGTTTGGTCTGACTCTTTTACTTTTGGGTTATCTATGATATTTTTGCAAGGATTTATTATCGGAATTCTAATATTAGGAATTTTTGAAATTTCAAAACGGAAAACTACGGTCTAAAACAACACCGGAAATTAATCAAGTGATTTGTATTATTTGAGAAATTCCTATTCTTAATTTCTTTCAATTTTTATATCTTCGCCTTCAAGTAAAAACAAACTATAACCTTTATAATTCATTATGAAAAATTCAATTTTCCTATTGATAATTACCTTAATGTTAACATCATGTGGTAGCGATAAAAAGAATGACCTTAACAGAAATATTGTCTTAAACGATACGATTACAACACCTAGCGGACTTAAATACATTTATTTGAAAGAAGGTTCAGGACAAAAAGTTGAAGATGGCTCAAAAATAAAGGCGTATACAGAACTATATATAAATGATAATCCTGAAGTTTTCTGGACTACGTCTGGAGATAAGGATTCGATATTTGCTTTTATTCATGGTAAGACTTCACTTATTAAGGGTTTTTCAGAGTTAAACAGTTACTTAGCAGAAGGTGATGAAGTCATCGCTTTAATTCCAGATTCATTAGCATACGGCAAACAAGAAAAAAACGGTGTACCAGGAGGATCTACACTTATTTACAATCCTTATCAAGTAAGATATGTCTCACCTCCCAAAGAACTTTTAGGAGATACTCTTTATAACCTAGCTTCTACTGTAAACTCAAAGGCTGCTACAGATTTTTACGAACGTATTTTAAACAGTGATCTTAAGAATAAGTACCATACAGATATTGAAGATTTATCAGAATTAGTACTGAATCTCAATAAAGCAACATTATATGCTGAATCAGAAGAAATAGCAGGTTATTTTTTAAAGAAATCAAACGATAAGGATGTGCAGCAAAGTTTTTCTTTTTACAAACTTCTTGCTCTTGAATCTCAAAGTAAATTTAGTGAAGCTCTTGTCTTAGTTGAACCATTAGCAAAACAAGCGACTAACCAAGAATGGTGGCACAATAAAATGCTGGAGTTAAAAACAAAAGTTGAAAACGATAGTAGTAACTAATCATAAATTATTCAACTTCAAAATCAAAATAGGTATTGGGAAATGGTTCCCAACGCAATGTAAAATGCCACCATTCTTTGGCATAATTTCTAAAGTTATGTTTCAGCATAACCTCTTGTAAAAGTTGTCGATTAGCAATTTGTGCTTCCGTTAAATCTGAATGTTTCACCCAAGATTCTTTTCCGAAAAAATCATATGGACTTCCCATATCTAAAGGCTCATTTGTAATGCCATCAATAATAGTTACATCTAAAGTACTACCTCTACTATGGCCTGAACGCGTAGCAATGTATTCTTCTCGAAACAAATAACGCTTTTCTACATTTGGATAAAATTGTTGTTTATTAATCGTATCGTTTAAATCTTTAGCCCAACGCATAAAATGATTAACTGCACGTTGTGGTCTGTAACCATCATAAACTTTCAAGCATAAATTTTGCTGTTGTAATTCGTGCTGAACTTTTTTGAGAGCCTGAGCAGTTTCTTTAGTAATGATGAGCACATTAGCTTTGTAACCATCAATAGTATCACCAACAAAATTATTGGTCGTTAGGTATCGCAACTCAATATTTAAATCAGGAATCACGTTTTTTGCATACACAAATCCTTCTGAAAGTTCTTTTGATTCTTGAGAACCGAAAGCAAACAAAAGCATTACTATTGATATGATTGTAATTTTGAGTTTCATAGGATATAAGCTAATTTAGATAAAAATTTAGTGATGGACTTATTTTCCGAAGAAAAAACGATTTTACAACTTCCAAATGCAGAACTCATTTACATTCCGAATTTCTTAAATCAACAGAATGCCAATCACTATTTTGAGTTATTAAAATCCAATGTAGACTGGCAACATGACGATATTACTATATACGGGAAAACCCATAAACAACCTAGGTTAACTGCACTTTATTCTGAAAACAAAGCCTCATACTCCTACTCCAATATTACAATGCATCCAACTCCTTTTACTATAGAATTATTAGAATTGAAACAGAACATTGAAACAGAAGCACAACAAAAATTCACAACAGCTCTAATTAATTTATATAGAGATGGAAACGATAGTATTGGTTGGCATGCAGATAATGAAAAAGAATTAGGGAAAAATCCAGTTATCGCATCTTTAAGCTTGGGAGTAGCTAGACCTTTTCATTTTAAACACAGAACACTAAAAGAAGAACGTTATAAACTAGACTTAGAACATGGTAGTCTTTTAATAATGAAAGGTGCTATGCAAGATTATTGGTTACATCAAATTGCAAAGACTAAGAAAACTATAGGAGAACGGATTAATTTAACCTTTAGAAGTATACGACCTATATAACAAGAAAAAACCGAGATCCCTCAATCTCGGTTTTCCTAATTTGCGTTTTATTTATGTGATAGATTTAGGGTTACTAACTCAATACATAAGCAAATATTAATTAATTAATCCATTGAACTAAAAACTAAATTTTAGTACACTTCAAATATAGAACTCTATTTCAATGTACAAGTTAAAATACATAATTAATCGATGAAATACACTTAATTTTAACATTTAAAGATGAAAACATGCATTTCATCGATGAAATGCAAAATGATTAAACAAGAAAAACAAAGTTATTTACATCCTTTTTTAAATAATTATGATTTTAAAACGTTATGAATAAACAAAATTCGTTTACGTATTTTTGATATCTGATAAAGAAAAGTTCCAAAAAAAGAAAATGAAACCATTTATAAACTATATACTATTACTCTGTACTTTAATAGGATTTGGTCAAGAGGTCAATTTCACTGCTCAAGATCTATCAATTAATAAACATGTGGATGGTACACTTTTAACGCCTAATGATAGTAGTGCTCCTACTCTAGCCATAATAATTGCTGATGCTGGTCCAACAGACAGGAATGGAAATCAAAATTTTCAGAAAAACAATGTTTTAAAAAAACTTGCCGAAGGTTTATCTAATCAAAACATAGCGACGTTTAGATATGATAAGCGAATAGTAAAGCAAATTAGAAAAGGAAAAGTAAATCCAAACATCTCTTTTGATGATTTTATTACAGATGCAAATGCTGCCATTGACTATTTTAAATCTCAAGATATCTATTCTAAAATCGTGGTTATAGGTCATGGACAAGGAAGTTTAGTTGGTTTAGTAGCGTCACAAGACAACGTTGACCAATATATCTCTTTAGCAGGTTCTGGCAAATCGATCGATAATGTCGTCATAGATCAGATTACTCAGATGGACCCAGCACTTGTAAAAGCCACTAAGCGTGCATTTGAATCCCTAAGAAAAGGACAACTCACAAAAGATTATCCTCAAGCTTTGGGCAGTATTTTTAGTCTAGATGTACAACCCTTTATGATGAGTTGGATGCAATACAGTCCTCAAGAGCTTATTAAAAACTTAGAAATACCTACACTTATTATAAATGGTACAAAAGATTTACAGGTACCAGTTTCTGAAGCAGAACTCTTGAAAAATTCATCTTCTAAAGCAACGTTTAAAATAATTGAGAACATGAATCACGTTTTATTCATAATTGAAGGAAAAGAACTGGAAAACTCAAAATCATATAATGAATCATTCAGATTAATATCTAGTGATCTAATTACTGAGCTTGTCAGTTTTATAAAGAACTAAGTTCAACAAACCTAGTATAGCCTATTAAAAAAGCATCTCAAGTCTGAGATGCTTTTTTACTAACCAACCAAATGAAATGTTTACTCCTTTATTTGAGGCAATCACTCCTCGTTTAATATCATCATAATCATTTACACTTTATATAAAGCAAATGGTATGCCAAACTCAATTTGTTTATCTAAAATCTTTGATGTAACTTTGATATCAAAATAATATCATATTGAATTATTTAATTTAAACTTATTACAATGAAAGAAGAAAAAATAATAGTCCCAGCAAATGGTTACCTAATGCTCATTGTGTTTCTTATATTATTTTTTGGAGGCATCATCACAGTGATTGCATTTCAAAGTCCTTGGCCAGTTCTTTCTATAGTTACAGCTATATTTATCGCTCCTGGATTTATAATGGTACAACCAAATGGATCTAGAGTACTATTATTATTCGGAAAGTATGTTGGCACTGTAAAAAAGAATGGTTTCTATTGGGTAAATCCTTTTTATACCAAAAAGAAAATATCGCTAAGAGCAAGTAATTTTGACAGTGAGCGTTTGAAAGTAAATGACAAACTTGGAAATCCCATAATGATAAGCACCATTTTAGTTTGGCGTGTTCAAGACACTTATAAAGCTGCTTTTGATGTAGATAATTACGAAAACTTTGTTCGAGTACAAACTGATGCAGCTGTTAGAAAATTGGCAAGCATGTATCCTTACGATAATTTTGCAGATGAAGGTGTTGACGAAGATATTACATTACGTTCTAGTGTAAATGAAGTAAGTACAGCGCTTGAAACAGAAATTGATGAGCGTTTATCAATTGCAGGTATTGAAGTGCTTGAAGCACGAATTGGATATTTAGCATATGCTCAAGAAATTGCAAATGCAATGCTTAAGCGTCAACAAGCCACAGCAATTGTTGCAGCAAGACATAAAATTGTAGAAGGTGCAGTGAGTATGGTTGAAATGGCTATAGAGCAATTAAGTAAAAAAGAGGTTGTTCATTTAGATGAAGAACGCAAAGCAGCCATGGTAAGTAATTTAATGGTTGTATTATGTGGAGATAAAGATGCGTCTCCAGTGCTTAACACTGGTACACTAAATCATTAAAATGAATAAAAATCAAACATATAGCATCGCTATTGGTGTTGCTCTAGGAAGTAGTCTAGGAACAACGATTGGTGCTGTATCAGGTAATGTTGCCATGGGAGTAATTTATGGCTCATTAATAGGAACTATAATAGGTGTTATTCTAGCTCTTGTAATCTTTAAAGATGAAAACAACAAAAAATTATGAAAGAATATAAAGTAGTCAAACCAAAATTAGGATTTAGAAATACTGTTGAAAAACTTGAAGACCTTATAAATAATCATGCTAGAGAAGGATGGGTTGTAAATAATATTTTACCAATTGAACATACTATTTCTTATATTATTTTTGAAAGAGATAAAAACAGATAATCATGAATACTGGAAGACCAAAAATAAAAGCCCCGTTAGAAGGATTAGATATAGTTCTAGATATTATTTCTGCTACAATATTAATATTATTGATAGCATACGCGATCATATCTTATACAGAATTACCAGATAGTATTCCATCTCACTTCAATGCCAAAGGTGAAGTTGATGGTTACAGTGAAAAAATCACGATCTGGTTGCTCCCAGCTATTGGTGTTGTTTTATTTTTTGGTTTGTACATTATAAACAGGTATCCATATTTGCATAATTATATGGTAAATATTACCGAAGAAAATGCACTTAAAAACTATAGGTTAAGTACAAGAATTGTTCGGTTTACAAATCTATTTATAATGTTTATCTTCGGAATAATTACGTATAGCATTGTAGAATCTGCCAAAGGCAACAATAGTAATATGGATGGATGGATTCTTCCGTTAATTATCGGATTAAGTATTTTATTCCCTATAGCTATTTTGATTTATAAGAAAAAAATAAACAAATGATGAAATATCTGTTTTTTAGTTTAGCCTTACTATCGACAACGCTCTTATTTAGCCAAGAGATCATTAAAAATCTTAGAGCTAAAGAAGTTTTAGTAATGAACGACAGTATTAAATTACCTGGCACATTAACTTATAATCCCTATTTAAATAAACAACCACTTGTTATTTTTGTTCCAGGTTCTGGAAATCCAGATCGCAATGGTAATCAACCTCAATTTGGAGTTAATGGAAATTATATCAAATCTTTATCTTATGCATTAGCTATTAAAGATATTGCTTTTTTTAGATTTGATAAACGTAACGTCACACCTTCTAATATAAAACATATTCTAAAAAGTTATGAATTTAACGACCTAGTAAACGATATTAAAGCAGTAATAAATACCTTCAAAAACAATAAAACTTTTAGCAGTATTACCTTAATTGGACATAGTCAAGGATCTTTAGTATCAATGATGGCGGCTGATGAAAACATAAACAAATTCATTTCTTTAGCAGGACTAGGTGAATCCGTAGACATAACCATAGTCAAACAACTTAATGCTCAAAGTCCTGATTTAGCAAAAATAGCCGAGCAACATATTGAAGAATTAAATTCTACAGGTACAATCAAAGAGGTTAATCCAATGTTAGTTGGATTATTTGCTAAACAAAATCATCAATTTTTAATTAGTTATTTACCACTTGATCCTAACGAAGAAATCAAAAAATTAAACATACCAATTTTAATTATTAACGGTAGTAAAGACCTTCAGGTTAAGGTTGAAGATGCTCATAATTTACATAATGCCAATCCAAAATCAGAATTGGTAATCATTGATAAAATGAACCATGTTTTGAAAATTATAGAAAAGGATGAAGACAATTTGGCTTCCTACATGACTCCTGATTTTATGCTATCTGAAGAATTAGTAGAAGTGATCGAAACATTTATAAAAAAATAAGATGTCTAAAAAGAAAGCATTTGCATTACGAATCAATGAAGATATGCTCAAGCAAATTGAGAAATGGGCTGGTGACGAATTCAGAAGTACCAATGGTCAGATTGAGTGGATGCTTATGCAATATCTTAAAGAAAAAAACAGACAACCCAAACCAAAAAAGAATACTGAAAGCGACTCATAGCGAGTCGTTTTTTTTATGCGCTTTTATTTTGGTATTTTGCAGACACTAAAGAAATTTTAAAATATGGATACCACACCTCTTTTTACAGATGACACAATTGTTTTCGGACTTCTAATGCTTTCATTAGGGTTTGTCTTTTTAACCGAATCGATAAAAACAGGTTTTTGGCCTAAATTTTATAAAATTGTTCCTGGCTTATTTATGGCCTATATGATTCCTGCAGTATTAACAACTGTTGGATTGATTTCACCTGAATGGCAAACAGTTTCAGAAACAGGTGCAATTACAGAACATAGTTCTAGTCTTTATTATGTCTCTAGTCGCTATTTACTGCCAGCTGCCCTGGTTTTAATGACTTTAAGCATCGATTTAAAGGCCGTCTTTAATTTAGGCTGGAAAGCACTAGTTATGTTTTTCACTGGAACTGTAGGTATCGTAATAGGAGGACCAATTGCTATTTTATTAATTGCAGCTGTATCTCCAGAAACAGTTGGAGGTTTTGGTGCAGATGCCGTTTGGAGAGGACTCTCAACATTGGCTGGAAGCTGGATTGGTGGTGGAGCCAACCAAACAGCAATGCTAGAAATTTATGGATATAACCAAAAACTTTATGGCGGAATGGTATTCGTTGATATTGTTGTTGCTAATATATGGATGGCTCTTATTTTAATAGGAATTGGAAAACGCAATCGAATTAATAAATGGTTACAAGCAGATACCTCTTCAATTGAAGAATTAAAAGAAAAAATGTCTACGTTTTCTGAAAAAGTAAAACGAAATCCATCACTAGCAGACATCATGATTATTGGAGCTATTGCCTTTGGAACCGTTAGTTTTGCACATTTATGCTCAAACTTTTTAGCACCCTTCTTTAATGATCTTGTTGCTGGTATCGACTCTCAAACCACAAGGAATATATTTACTTTTTTAGGATCTAAATTCTTCTGGATGATTAGTATCGCAACTATAATTGCTGTAGCATTATCTTTTACAAAAGCCAAGAATTATGAAGGTGCAGGTGCCAGTAAATTTGGTAGTGTTTTTATATATGTTCTTGTAGCAAGTATTGGTATGAAAATGGACTTAATGCTTATTTTTGATAACTTAGGACTTATCGCTATTGGTGTTGTTTGGATGACATTTCATGCGATTCTTCTTATTGTTGTAGCTAAACTCATTAAAGCACCTTATTTCTTTTTAGCAGTTGGTAGTCAGGCAAACGTTGGCGGAGCTGCTTCAGCTCCTATTGTAGCTTCAGCCTTTCATCCATCGTTAGCAACCGTTGGAGTTTTACTTGCAGTATTTGGCTATGCCATAGGAACTATTGCTGCCATTGGTTGTACAATTTTGATGGAATTAGCAGCAGTTAGTTAGTATTAAAACAATAAAAGATTAATATATTTGTGCTCAAAATTTAAAGATTCATGAAGTATATTTTAGGTGTCATATTACTTAGTTTTCTAATGGTTTCTTGTGCAAAAGAAGAACAGCACAACTTCAAACTTAAGGGTTACGTAAAAGGTTTAAAAAAAGGAACTGTTTATTTACAAAAACAACAGGACTCTCTAATAATAACATTAGATTCTCTTGAAATAAAAGGTGAACCAAATTTTGAATTGCATACAGATTTAGAAGAGCCTGAGATATTGATTCTTACATTAGATAAGAATGATGATCGAGAAAACTGGGTATCCTTTTTCGCAGACACTGGTGTTACCGAAATAAAATCTACTAGGAAACTGTTTAGTTTTAATGCTAAAATTAAAGGGTCAAAACAACAAGTAGTGCTTGAAGAGTATTTATCAACCTTACTTAAATTGAATAATAGAAATTTGGATTTAATGCAATCTGATTTTGAAACTAAGACCAATACTCCATTTGATCAGCAACAACTAAATTTCATGAAGCGAAAGTATACCTATACTATTAGTTTTGCTTTACACCATGCCAACAGTGAAGTTGCGCCTTATTTAGCGCTTTATGAAGTACCTAATACAACCGTTCGTTATTTAGATACTATTTACAATACATTAACTCCTCCTATAAAAGAGTCTAAGTACGGAAAACTACTAAAAGAAACTATTGACCTTAGAACTTCATCAGAAAGTAACTAAGTCTAGGATTAAAACAATATAAAAAAAACTCCAATCTTTCGATTGGAGTTTTTTGATTTTTGAGCCGATGGAGGGACTCGAACCCACGACCTGCTGATTACAAATCAGCTGCTCTAGCCAGCTGAGCTACATCGGCTTTTCAGCCTGCAAATATAAACTTGTAAATGATATTTGCAAATAGCTCAATGAAAAAAGCTTATAATTTATTTACTTTTTCGATTAACGCTCTTCCTTTTTCCTCAAGTTCGCTATTAATCGTTTTAAAGTGTGCTTTTTTGTTCTCGACACTTCTATCGTTAACTTTAGCAATTAATTCATCAAAAGTTGAAATAGCTTCATCAATGATAGCTTCACTCTTTTTTGTATCCTTATCAGTGTTTGTATATTCCCAAACATAAACTGCTTCAATAATATCTCCTAAAACAAAATTGATATCTTTTTTTAGGTCTCTAACATTTGCCATAATACTTAAATTTATTTTGCCACAAAATTAAACATAAACTTCTAATAGTTTTGCATTAGTAGACGTTATTTTATAGGTTTCTATTGCTGCAGGAATTAAAATGGTTTCACCCTGTTTAATAAATTCTGAAGCATGCTCTGTTTCAATCAAGGCTTCTCCTTCAACACACATGTAAATAAAAAACGAATCTTTAGTATTTAGTTTTAATATTGGTTCTGTAACATGAAGAAAACTTGTTGTAAAATAAGGACAACTCACCATTTCATTAGATGTGTTTTCGTCTTGATCATAGTCGACTTTGAAATTATCCTCCATTTCAAAATTAAAAGCATCAATCGCTAAATCATTATGAAGATCTCTTTCGTTTCCTTCATCATCAACACGATCCCAATCATAAACTCTATATGTAATATCACTAGTTTGTTGTATTTCAGCTAACAATACTCCAGCTCCAATAGCATGAACACGACCAACTTCTATAAAATACGTATCTCCAGTTTTTACTTTATCAAAATTTAGAATTTGGGTAAGCGTTTTGTCTTCTAAATGTTTCAAATATGTTTCAGGTGTCATATCTTGATTAAAACCAACAATTAAGTTTGCATCATCATCAGCTTGCATCACATACCACATTTCGGTTTTTCCAAAAGAATTATGACGTTTAGCAGCCAGTTCATCATTTGGATGTAATTGGATTGATAAATCTTCTTTAGCGTCAATAAATTTAACCAATAACGGGAATTTATTTCCGAAGGTTTTATAATTCTTATCTCCAAGCAGTTCTGCTTTATAAGTTTCTAAAATATCTTTGAGTGATTGTCCTTGTAAATAACCATTAGTAATTTCAGATGTATCTCCTTCTACATCACTTATCTCCCAACTCTCACCAACATTAGTCAGTTTGGTTTCTTTGTTCAGCAATGTGTTTAGCTTCTCGCCTCCCCAAATTTTATCTTTTAATATGGGTCTAAATTTAATTGGATACAACTGTTGTTTCATAATCCCGAATATTTCACAAAATTACGTGGTGTTTCATATAGTGTAATTTCCAAATCAAAATCTGAATTCAACTTAGGCTTTATTTTATTATAAATTACAACAACGATATTTTCTGCAGTTGGATTTAAGTCTTTAAATTCTGGAACTTCAACATTAAGGTTTTTATGATCAAATGCATCTTCTACTTCAGCTTTAATGATATCTTTTAAAACCTTCATATCGATTACATAACCTGTTTCTTGATCGATATCTCCAGTGACACTAACAATAAGTTCATAGTTATGACCATGAAAATTTGGGTTATTACACTTTCCGAAGATTTCATCATTCTTATCAAAGTTCCAATCTTTACGATATAAACGATGTGCTGCATTAAAATGAGCTTTTCTACTTACCGTTACTCTCATTATCTAGCTATATTTATATGTTCGTAAAATTTATCAAAAATAATTTTAAACCATTCTGTATAAAATTCTGGATGAAGTTCTATATCCTCTTTAACAGATTCTAAAGGCATCCATTTCCAACTTTCTACTTCTTCTGGATTAATAATTGGTTCATCATTATAAGTACCAACCATGATATGATCAAATTCATGTTCCGTTAAACCGTTGTCAAAAGGTGCTTTGTAAATAAATGAGATGGTTTCTCGTAACGCTGTTACAAATCCCATTTCTTCTTGCAAACGACGCTTACCCGCTTCTAAATTAGTTTCACCATCACGTTGATGGCTACAACATGTATTTGTCCATAACAATGGAGAATGGTATTTATGCTTTGCTCGTTGTTGCAGCATTAATTCATTGTTATCATTAAAAATAAAAACTGAAAACGCACGATGCAAAACTGCTTTTTCATGAGCTTCCATTTTAGGCATAGTGCCTATTTGTTCATCATTCTCGTTAACAAGAATTACGTGTTCTTCTATCATAGCAAACAAAAATAACAACTAAATTTCTAATAATGAACTAGAAACAAAAAAGCTACCTTAAAAAAGGCAGCTTTTAACTTTTATTTAATAGATATTACATCTTTACAATAATAAACTCACTACGTCTATTTAGTTGATGTTGCTCTTCTGCACAATCAGAATCATTAGTTGGTTCACAACCACAATCGTTAACTAATTGAGATTCACCATATCCTTTTGCAGTTAATCTTCCTGCAGATATTCCTTTCGAAATTAGATAATCACGTGTAGACTGAGCTCTGCTTTCTGATAATTTTTCGTTGTAATCTGCTTTAGCTCTACAATCTGTATGACTTCTTATATCAACAACCATATCTGGATATTGATTCATTACTGCCAATACTTTTTGTAATTCAATTTCAGCATCATAACGAATATTAAACTTATCATAATCGAAGTAAATAATTGGAATTCCAAGTGTTTGTGCTAAATCGGTTCCTTCTTCAATACCTTTAACATCTTTCTCCAATTTAGGATTTATAACTAAATCTTGTTTTCTATCAGGTGTTGTAAAACGTTCTTCAACCGTTTCGTAATCTTCAGCTTCAATCCTAATTAAATATTCCTTTTCGCACTCTAATTTTTCAAATTTATAGGCTGCATCTGTTCCAACAATTTGTTGGTTGAGTGCTTCACCTTCTGCATCTAACAAAGTTACCTTTGCACCTACGATGAGTTCATCGGTTTCTTCATCTCTTACAATACCTTCAACCTCTTGTTCACAATCAGGTATTGTAAAACTGTAAATATCATCATCTCCTTTACCGCCATCTCTATTGGATGTAAAAAAGCCTTCTTTAGTCGCAACGTTTTCGTAGTAACCCAAATCGTCCATTGGACTATTAATTGGGCGACCAATATTCTCTAATATCAATTGTTGATTTAATTCTCTTCTTTTTTCGAATTCTCTAATCACAAAAACATCTAATCCTCCTAAACCAGTAAATCCGTTAGAAGAAAAGAATAAATCACCTTCAGAGTTTACAAACGGGAAAGTTTCATGACCTTCAGTGTTAATTGAAGCTCCCAAATTAACAGGCTCTCCAAGAGTTCCATCAGGATTAATATCGACTTCAAAAATATCAGATTCACCTAAAGTTCCGGTCATATCTGAAGCAAAGTACATTTTAGTTCCTGTAAGGTTTACTGTTGGATGTGCAACGCTATATTCGTCACTATTAAAATGAACAGGTTCAATATTCGTCCATTTATCATCTTCTAAAGTGGCCTTAAACATCTTCAGTCTATTTGTACCATCTTCACTGTTTTTATACTTTTTATTATAATAGTTATTTCTAGTGAAATACATGACTTGGTCATCTGGAGTAAAGGATACAGTTGATTCGTGAAACTTACTATTAACTTGATCGTTAAATGCTGTTACTTCACTATAAGAACCATCTTCTTGCTTTACTGCGGAAAACAAATCTAGGAATGGTTGTTCATTCCACTTATATTTTTTTCCTCCACCTCTAGCTGAAGCGAAAACCAATTGGTTTTGATACTGTGTAGTTCCAAAGTCTGAAACTTCAGTATTAATATCCATATTGTAGACTTCAAATTCTCTACTTGCCTCATCAATCATAGACAAATAATCTACAGTTGAAGAAAAAGCTCTTCCTCTAAGATCACTACGATCTGCTTCATGGAATTTTGTCATCCATATATCTGATTCTGTATAATCTTCAATTGACTTAAGCGCTTGAGCGTATCTAAAATAATACTCTGGATCCATGTTTTCGTTCATAGCCATAAGCTCACCATACCATTGTGCAGCTTCTTTCATTTGATTATTGAAATAAAACGAATCGGCAAGTTTTTGAAGTAAATCAACAGATTTGAAACCATTATTAGCAACTTCTAATAAAATTTCACTAGTCTTAACATAGGCTAAATTATCAAATTCTTTTTTAGCTTGTCTAACTTTTCCTTTTTGCGCATAGCCTATTGTAACAATAAGGCTAAATGCTAGTATAGATAGTATTCTTTTTGTTTTCATAATCATTTTTTTAGAAGAATCTAGGTGATAATATTCTACCTAATTTTTGCATTTCAAAACGTAACATGATTTCATGCGAACCACTATTGTAATTATTCAAATTGGTTGTTGTAGCATCATATGCATAACCAATATATAAACCGTCAGTAACTTGGAATCCAGCTAGACCACTTACAGAATCATCCCAGCGCCAAGCTACACCTAAAGTAAACTTCTTATTGAATAAAAAGTTTGCAGAAACATCTGCTATTAAAGGTGCTCCCGAAACTGCTTTAACTAAAGCAGCAGGTTTTAACTTTATGTTTTCACTTAAATCAAATACATAGCCTGCGATTAAATAATAGTTCATTCGTTCTTTGGCAACAGATTCTTGATAATCATCATAGTGTTCTGTGGTTAAGAAATTAGGAACAGATAAACCAACATACCATTTTCTATTATGCAAATACAAACCAGCTCCAACTGTTGGTGAAAACAAACTTATATTTTCACTAAATGCTATATCTGGATTTTGAAAGCGTCCTTTGCTCCAATCTGTATCTAATAAATGTGCTCCAGCTTTTACACCAAAGGATAACTTTGTCAATGATTCGTTAAGCTGAATCGTATATGAAAAATTCGCATCTATGTACGTTTCGTTTGCTGGACCTAAAGCGTCATTAACTATAGAAAGTCCTAAACCAATCTTATCATTTCTAAGAGGTGCATGAATTCCTAAAGTCTGTGTTTTTGGCGCACCTTCAATACCAACCCATTGCGTTCGATATAAACCGGTTACACTTAACACTTCTCGTTGCCCAGCATATGCAGGATTAACACTCATTGTGTTATACATATACTGCGTATACTGAGGGTCTTGCTGTGCAAAACTAGTATTAATCGTTAGTGCACAAAACACTAACAGTATTAATCCTTTTACTAATGATGATTTTTGTATCATTTTAATATTGTTTTTAATCTTGCCTAATTTTATCTATTAATGTATAACCATCCAACTCTTGGTTCAGAACCATCACCTAAGTCGATTACATAATAATATGTACCTACAGGTAATTGATCTGATCCATTGACTACAGCTCTTCCATTAGAAGTTCCATTCCAATTGTTTCTATATCCTCGTTTTGAATAAACGATATTTCCCCAACGGTTATAAACTTCTAGTTTATTATTTGGGAAGGTTTCTATACAATCTATAACAAACGCTTCATTTACGCCATCTCCATTTGGAGAGAACTCATTGTAAATTGTTAAACAAATTGGATCAACACCTACAGATGAAGTATTATTATTGTCATTTTGGTCATCACCTCCGTCAAAACTTGAAATTAAAGCAGTGTTTAAGTAATCTCCAAATCCAAGAACTTCAACAGTTATTTGCATAACTTCAACTTGACCTGGATTTAACTGGCCAACTATCCACTCACCACTTGAATCAAAGTAAGTTCCTGCAGTTGTAATTGCATCAACAAATGTATATCCACTTGGCAATACATCTTCAACAATAACTCCAGTAGCAGTTACAAAACCTTCATTAGATACTGTGATAGTAAATGTCACATTATCACCAATTAATGGCTCTAAAGTATCTACCTCTTTAAATACAGATATTTCAAAATCTGAATCTGTTAATGTTTCTGTCGGATCGTTTTCATCATTACCATCAGTATCATCTCCATCATCACTCGTATCATCTGTTACTGTATCATTTGGACTCTCTCCCATCGCAACTACACTATTTGTTACACCTCCTGCATCTACATCATCTTGAGTGATAATATAACTTGCGATATATGTAGCTACCTCTCCTACTAATAAATCTCCTTCTCCACTTCCTAAACTCGATGGTCCTACATATGTTGGTCCTGAATCTAGTGTTAAAGGAATACCATTGAGATCTGTAAATGTGTCGGCAATAGTCACATTATCTAATGTTACATTTCCAGCATTAGAAACTGTAATTGTATAGTTAATTATATCACCAACTCCGATTATGTTATCACCATCATCAATAATATCAGCAATTTTAACAACATCCAATATTGGAAGTTCTGGAATTACTGTATCTGTTGGATCATCTGGATCACCATCACCATCAGGATCTACATCATCTGTATCATTTGGATCATCACTCTCATCTGTAACATTCGTGCCTGCTGGACTATCACCATCTGCTAATACAGTGTTACTTACTCCACCTGCATCTGCATCAGCTTGTGTGATGGTATAACTTGCTAAGTAGGTCGCTATCTCATTAACTAATAATGTCCCTTCTAAACTTCCTTGATCTGAACTATCAAATGTTGGTCCTGTAACTGTTAGAACAGTTCCATCTAAGTTCGTTAAGGTATCCACTAAACCAACATTGGTCAGGGTTACATTTCCGGTGTTCTCTACTGTGATTGTATAGTTGATTACATCGCCTGCTCCTAATACACCATCACCATTATCTGTAACACTAGCACTCTTCTCTGCTATAATACTTGGATTCTCTGGAATTACTGTATCTGTTGGATCATCTGGATCACCATCTCCATCAGGATCTACATCATCTGTATCATTTGGATCATCACTCTCATCTGTAACATTCGTGCCTGCTGGACTATCACCATCTGCTAATACAGTATTACTTACTCCACCTGCATCTACATCAGCTTGTGTGATGGTATAACTTGCTAAGTACGTCGCTATCTCATTAACTAATAAT
>NZ_JSWG01000030.1 GCF_000797465.1 Psychroserpens jangbogonensis
CACATATCACATAGTCATCTAGGTCTACTGGAACTACGGGTGATGGTAATACGCGGATAATTAAACTCACTGATGTATTGAAACATCCTGTAACTGTATTCTCAGCACGGATGTAAATCACCTGCTCATCCATTACAATATTTGTATAAAGACTAACTAGTGCATTTAAATCCATATCTGCATCACTCTGTGTTTCATGGTAAGTAATCGCA
>NZ_JSWG01000031.1 GCF_000797465.1 Psychroserpens jangbogonensis
TACTCCAAAGCCATCACTATCGGCATCACAATACTCTAAGGGTGTAGGTGTATTAGCAATAGGTGCCTGCTCTACAATTAAGGTTAAAACTGTTGTGGCATAACAACCTGTATTAATATCTTGTACACGTACGAAAATTATTTGTCCATTAACGATGTTTGTATAAGGTACAGGTAAAGGATTTAATGCAGTATCTGCATCCCCTTGTGTTAAATAATAACTCACAGAATAATTAGGATTGTTTCCCGTTATCTCCTGATTCTTTATGGAAATGTCTATACTCGTTAAACCATCAGGTAC
>NZ_JSWG01000032.1 GCF_000797465.1 Psychroserpens jangbogonensis
ACTCGTTAAACCATCAGGTACACCATCATCACAAACCTCTAAATCAGTCGGAACTACTAATAATGGTAATGGATTTACTACTAATTCAAAACTACCCGTTGCAACACAACCTGTTGTTGTACTAACAAGCGCATAGAAAATCGATTGTGGATTACTCGTATTACTATATGGACTTGCGAGTGGATTAACTAATCCTTGTGCATCTGCCAAAGTCTCATAATAACTAACAGTCACTAATTGACCATCTGATATCTCTGCATCTTTACTCGTTAAATCAAACTGCTCAATCTCATCTCCAGGATTGTTATCATCACACAACTCATAAGGTGTAACTGCAATCGTATCTGGTATTGGATTTACTAGCAAAACAAGCTCAACAGTATCATAACA
>NZ_JSWG01000033.1 GCF_000797465.1 Psychroserpens jangbogonensis
GAATGTGATAACATTCCAACAGAAGAAACATTAACAGCTTCAGATACTTGCGGAACAGCTATCGTTACATTTGATGAAAGCGAAACTTCAGGATTATGTACTGGAGAATACACGATTACAAGAACTTGGACAGCAACTGACGAATGTGATAACACAGCAGTTCACGTTCAAACCATAACAGTTGAAGATAATGGCAATCCAACGTTTAATGAAACCTTACCAGCAAATACAACAGCGGAATGTGATAACATTCCAACAGAAGAAACATTAACAGCTTCAGATACTTGCGGAACAGCTATCGTTACATTTGATGAAAGCGAAACTTCAGGATTATGTACTGGAGAATACACGATTACAAGAACTTGGACAGCAACTGACGAATGTGATAACACAGCAGTTCACGTTCAAACCATAACAGTTGAAGATAATGGCAATCCAACGTTTAATGAAACCTTACCAGCAAATACAACAGC
>NZ_JSWG01000034.1 GCF_000797465.1 Psychroserpens jangbogonensis
ATGCATATCTTTATTGAATGTAGTTTTCACTTTACTAAAAAATAGTACACCTCTTTAAGATGTACTATTAAATATCGCTATTTTAAAGCGCTTGTATTTCATTTATATGATGAACTAACGTTTGTATGTCTTTTGATTTAAAATGACTGAATTTATACCAAGTTTGGTTATAATAAATAAATAATTTATGTCCTAGTAATCCCTTACGTACTG
>NZ_JSWG01000035.1 GCF_000797465.1 Psychroserpens jangbogonensis
ACCGTGAGTGACCGTGAGTCACCGGTAAGCACGCACCGTGAGGCAAGCGCTCAAGCAAGCGGCCACCGCAAGGGTGACGCGGCTCGCGTCCCCAGAAGATCGGGATCGCGGCTACTTACGGTCACCACCGCGGGATCACCGCCCTACGACGACGAGAACGGACCGAGCATGTTTCAAGCCCTCCGCCTCGCCCGCGGCGCCGGCGTTCCCCGCCAGGGACGACGTGACCGCGGCGCGCTCGACGAGGCGCCGCGCGTCGCCCGGCCAGCCCCCGTGT
>NZ_JSWG01000036.1 GCF_000797465.1 Psychroserpens jangbogonensis
GCGTTTATCTGCATAGGTGGCTAAAATATTGGCGCCTTGTTCCTGAATCGCCCAAAACATCATCGATGCGACAAACAGCGGAATGTAAGCTGTGAGACGGGAACGTTCATCACTCGTCGTTTTGGAGCTTTTAAACATGACGATGAAATAAATCAGCGGGATCAAAATACCGAGACAGCTGACGATCATCGTAAACAGCTCGATTGTCATCCAGCCCATAAAGGCGGAATAGCCAAAGATGGCAGCAATCACCAAAACC
>NZ_JSWG01000037.1 GCF_000797465.1 Psychroserpens jangbogonensis
GCGCTGATGATCCGTGAATTGTTACCAAACGCCGGGCTGGCGAGGAACACCTCGTTCATGCGCAGTTGCGAGGCAATATTGACGGCGATGACGGAGTCCCATTTGGCACCATCCATGTTGGCCAACAACTTATCCCGGGTGATTCCGGCGTTGTGCACCACAATATCCAGGCGCCCGTAGCGGGAGATGGCGTGTTCTAAGA
>NZ_JSWG01000038.1 GCF_000797465.1 Psychroserpens jangbogonensis
GGCTTAAAGGGAGAAGAACTTGAACAGGCCACAAAACGGGCTTATGTTCTCAGAGATACTTTTGAATTTGAAATACCTGAAAGTACTCGGGCAGCCAAAGCCTTGATTGATAACTTTGGTGTGGATGCAGGGAAAGCTTTTGATTACATCACCGTTTCTGCACAAAAAGGCGGCGATTATTCAAACGAGCTTTTAGATACGATCTCAGAATACTCAGCCCAGTTCAAATCAGCAGGGCTTTCCATTGACG
>NZ_JSWG01000039.1 GCF_000797465.1 Psychroserpens jangbogonensis
AATAAGCGCCAGAACCAGAACGGAAACCGCCATATTATATAAGCGGAAGCTTTTTCCGTTCAATCCGAGAATGATGGTCGGCGCCAGTAAAATTCCTAATATAATGAAGAAAAGAAATGAACCATAAGGCGTCATACGGTTACCTCTTCTTTTAATCTCTTGCGGTCGATTTTACCGTTTGCTGTCATCGGAATCTCTTTTTGATACATGAATTTTCTCGGAATCATATAGGCCGGCAGCTTGCTGCCCAAATCTTTCTTAATCGCGCTGGTTAACTGGTATTCCTTTTCGAAATCGTGTTCGGCAGGC
>NZ_JSWG01000004.1 GCF_000797465.1 Psychroserpens jangbogonensis
AACAACAGATGCCTTTTCAGAATTGCATATTATAGTTGTTACAGTTACAGGACCTGGTGATTATGAGTATCGATTAGATGATGGAGCATGGCAGGATAGTAATACCTTTACAGA
The DNA here is from genome assembly GCF_000797465.1 of Psychroserpens jangbogonensis. GTDB lineage: Bacteria > Bacteroidota > Bacteroidia > Flavobacteriales > Flavobacteriaceae > Psychroserpens > Psychroserpens jangbogonensis. The sequence goes on from NZ_JSWG01000004.1 coordinate 115, forward strand.
TGTATCAGCCGGCGAGCATGATATAGATGTACGAGATAAGATAGGCTGTGGATTTGCGAGTGATAAGGTAACTGTAATGGATTACCCGAAGTTTTTCACACCAAATGGAGATAGTTATAATGACACATGGAACATTAAAGGTATTGCGGACCAACCAAGCGCAAAAATTTATATATTTGACAGGTACGGAAAACTAATAAAACAGATAAGTCCCTCGAGTGAAGGTTGGAATGGTACCTATAATGGAAACCCAATGCCAACGAGTGACTACTGGTTTGTAGTAGAGTACAATGAACCAAATACCGGAGAACGTAAAGAATTTAAAGCCCATTTCACCCTGAAAAGGTAGATTAGTCTCTAAAGAATTCATACTCACGTTCCACTTTACAAATTCTTACTTTATACCAGTTGTACCAATCTTGTTTGCCTTTTTGTTGTGCGACCAAATGATCAGTGTGTTGTTTCCAATTTTTAATAGCCTCCAAACTTTCCCAATAACTGACTGTGATTCCAATTGAATCTTTTGCGCTTTCAATGTCTAAAAAGCCATTTTGTGATTTTGCTAAAGTTTCCATTTGATTTGCCATATCAATATAGCCTTCTGTGTTTTCAGAATGGGTAGACGTAAAAATGACTGCGTAATATGCTGTATCGTTTTTCATAAATTATTTTTCAACTGTAATCCAACGCCCTTTGGTTCTTACAAAGAAATCATTGTCGTACATAGCTTCTACTTGTGTTCCTGGTAAATAATAACGTCCTAAGTATGCCGCATTCAGCATAACTGTAAAGACTTTAGTGTCATGACTGCTTCCATTTCCTCTTAAATCAAAATAAAAGTTTACACGATCATCTCTAATATCTGTATATCTAGCATTGCTTGTTGTTGTATCTCCAAAATCAGTAAATCGCGTATTTACAATTTCCCAACCTGATGGAAAAATTTGAGTTAGTGCTATGTCATTTAAACTTCTGTCGTCTTTATTACTAACACTAATTCTTGCAATAATATCCTGACCTTGTTGTAGTTTGGATATATCAATACGATTCCCTTTTAAATCTTGATAAATTACAGACACACCTAAACCACGTTGTTCAGTTAACTCTTTTCCTAAAGGTAGTTTCCCAGAATTTAAAACTCTAACATAAACCAAATTACTATCACCATTTTCTAAAGTCAATGTATTTGAGCCATCAACAATAGTAAGCTCTCGCTGTGCAATAGAACTTTTTGTATCTATAGTTTCAGTTTTACCATTACATGTATACTTGAATTTCATGTTTTTCCCACCATTTGCTTCTACTAATTTTGCCATAGCTAAAAGACTGTAGGCAGCAGTTTGTGTGCTCATCCAACGGTCACTAGATAAATCTTTAGCAATCTCTTGTGAAAGTGCTCTTGCTTTTGGATCATTAGTAATTATCATAGTTTCAAGTGCCATAGCTCTATTTCGGTTTACAGAACCATACGTGTAATAATTATTGTCTATAGGTCGAAAATCAATATTAGCAATTCTTGATAATTGTTCACTTGCTTCTTTTTGTCCAGCTAAAGCGTAAGCAGCGGATAAACGCCATTTGGCTTCATTTGAAATCTCCTCAAACTCACGTAGTCTATTCATAGATGCTAAATCTGGACTACCAGCTAATGCCAACGTATATAATCTGTAGGCTTGGGCCAAATCAGAATTGTATCGTCTGTAACTTGGTCTCCAATCACGAGCGGCTTGCTTTTGATATCTTAACCAGTTACTTTTAAAGGTTAATGGCAATACGAAGCCTTTCTTTTCAGCCTCAATCATGAAATGTCCAGCATAACTTGATCCCCAATCATTGGCTGTATTTTCTCCAATCCAATAACTCAATCCTCCATTTGGTCTTTGGAAATTACCCAAACGCTTAATACCATTTTCGATATTAGATTGAATTTTTTGCTTCTTCTCATACTTTAAATCGAAAATATCGTTCAAGTATAATTGTGGGAACACTCCAGAGGTCGTTTGCTCGACACATCCATGAGGATACCGAATCAAGTACTGTAACCGTTTGGAGAAATCCATAGGAGGTAATGTGGAAAATTCTACGGTTGCTGAATTTGTTCCAGGCACTCCAAAAGTTGAAAACTCTAAGACTTCAATGGCGTCTGCTTCTAATTCAGCATTTTCGAATTTTGAAGTAATCGGATTTGGATTTACAACATCTAATTCCACCTTATATGTCGATTTTTCTCCATTTCCCGTTGCAATAACTTCAACAGTATTAATGCCTTTAGCTTTGCTAACATCCAATTGAAAATACGCCATTTTCTCATCAGGCTTAGAAAATGATAACTGTTGTGAAGAATCACCAACTACTGAAATGCCGTCACTTAATTTCAAGGTCAAGTTCACACTTTTAACTTTAGATTCCATTGCAAAAACGGTTACAGGAAGTGTTACTTTTTCACCTGGACTCAACTTCCTTGGTAAGGTTGCTAATACCATTAATGGCTTTTTAACTTCTACAGATTTGTCCGTGCTACCATAAGCTTCCGTTTCGTTGTTTCCTGCTATTACCATCGTACGAACAGCACCAATATAATTTGGTAGTTTAATCATATGTGATTTTCGTCCACCAGCTTCCAGTTTAAATGGTCCTAAATAGGTAACTACAGGCTTAAATCGATTTGCTTTTTTGTTTTTACCTTTTGCAGCACTCCCGTCACCACCAATGGCAAATACCTGATCGATACTTCCTGAATATGCTCCAATAACATCATCAAAAATATCCCAAGTTTTTACACCTAGAGCTTCGCGAGAATAAAATTCCTGCCATGCGTTTGGTGTTTTAAAACGTGTTAAGTCTAATAAACCTTCTTCAACCATTGCGATTGTATAGGTCATTGATTTATTGTTTTTTTCTGTAATGAACACCTCAAATTCTTGCTCTGGTCGTAATACACTAGCCATTCGTAATTCTGGTTCGAGAATGGTTTTAGGGTCTTCAACTAAAATAGGAATTACACCATACAATCGAATAGGTAAATCATTACTTGTTATCGAATGAGGTTGCAATAACGAAATATTGAGAAATACATTAGGAGCCATTTTAGAAGTAATAGGTATCTCAACAGTGGTCTCACCTTTGGTTGTTTTTACCCATTTATATTCAATAACATCTGAGCCATTTTCAATGCTCACTAATGCTCTGCCTTCACTACCTGATGGAAATTTTATGGTTGCAGTTTCACCAACATTGTATTTATCCTTATCTGAAGCAAATACTAACATTTTTGCAGCTTCTTTATCGTTTCCAGTTGAGAATCCAGACCAGTTTTTATAGAAGTAAGCTGTACGACCTGTAGCATGACCACTCACAGGATCATAAATTCTTATGAGGTAACGACCTCTGTCGTTTTCAGGAATTTTTATAGTGAACGATGTTTTTCCGTTTTTTCCTGTTGATGCTTTTTGCTCAAGAATAGGTCTGTGATAGCTACTCGACACATAATTGGATAAGTTATCGTAAGAAGAATTCCACCACCATCGCCATTCAATTTTATATACTTTTATTTCAAGATTATCACGTTTTATAGGTTCTCCGTTTTTATCAACGACAGCCAAGTCAAAAGTTTGATTGGTATCTGTAAAATAAGAACCATAATAGTTTCCTTTAGGCGAATTTAAGCCTACGTAGGATTCATATGGAGAATATGTTTTGGTAAAAGCATCTAAAGAAAAATCACCTCCATTTTCAAATGCTCTCACTAAAAACTGAGCATTTAACATTCCTGGTGCATTTCTGCCAATATCCAGTTTAGTATTGATAATTGCTTTTCCATCTTCATCGAGATTGCCTTCAAACACATTTAGTTCTTCAGAATTGAATTGACGTGTAGGATCTCTAAAGATGTAACCTTTATAATTTTTAAAACCTGTATATGAAGCGCTAAACTTTGCTTTCACCTCAGTTTTTATGCTTTTAGCTGGAGCTCCATGTAACCATTTCACGTCCAATGTTCCCTCTAAAGGTTTTGCTCCAGAAAGTACCTCGTCTTCAAAATCAATTTTAATTTTAAGTCTGTTTGGCTTTACGGTTTCTACTTTTAAAGCCTTGTAAAACTGAGCTCCTCCTACAGATACTTTTGCATTGTAGTTTCCTGTTTTGCCTTCGCTAGCTGTTGGCACAATAAACTTGTAAAAATTATTCAGGTTATCTGAAGTGACATTTTTATAGATAAGTTTTCCGTTTGGATCAGTCACTTCTAGTTTTATAGGATGATCTTTAGGAAGTTCATTTGCCTTATCATTCAGCATAAAGGTTAAGAATAATGAGTCTCCAGGTCGCCAAACACCACGTTCACCATAAATGTAACCCTTAAGTCCGCGTTGTAATCTGTTTCCAGAGACATCAAACTTACTTAAGGATAAAGAATTGCCATCAGTAAGCCTTAGATAACTTGTATTGTTACCTTTTGTAACGATAGCAAAATTCGCATGTTTATTAGCTTTTATAGTTGCTAAACCTTCACCATTTGTAGATACTGAAGCAATTTCTTGTTGTTGAAAATTGAACAATTTTATAGATGCTCCAGTTTCAGGATTTGTATTTAAGATATTAGTCACAGCTAAATAATAAGTATTATCTGCTCCTTGTTTTGCAATCACACCTAGGTTAGATGCTAGTAGATTTTGAGATACGATTTTATTTTCATTGTAATAGGCATCGTTACATGGGTTTTCGCGTTGCCTCCAATTATGTGTGTAGTTTCGGTATCTATAAGTGCGATTATCCCAATACTCTTCTTCTCTTAAATCGTCATCTTCCGTATTGGTATTAGAGTAATCACCTTCGTAATAATAGTCTTCTTCATAATAGTAATCGTCATATTCATCATCTTCACCCGAATCACTATTGGGATTGGTTTCGCAATCGAACAATGAGTACTTCCTATTATAGCTGAGTTCTAAACGATAAATGGCTCCTGCATCAGCTTTAAAGAATTTTGATAAATCAATGCTGTAGGCTTTCCATTTTCCAGAATTTTCTGCGGCAGTTTGTAATTCAATTGTTTGTTTAGCAATGCGTCTACCAACACGTTTTATTTCATTTTGGTTGTTGCTATTCATTGGGTTATCCTGAAGAAATTGTAAGATGTTATCTTCAAATATTTTAATTACTCGCACATCAACAGCACTCAGATTTACGGCTTCAAAATTGAATTTGAGGTCATTTGAATTTGGTAAAATGGTTCCGTTACTAATGAGTCGAACCATAGGTTTTAATTCTTCAAACGAAATGGTTTCTGAAAAAGGTTTTTTCAATTTATAACCATCTGTATTTTTAATACCTTCAAAAATGTGTACTTGAAGATCACCAACTAATTTTCTTTCAGGATAGATTTTTAAAACATTTCCATCAACACTAAATTTTGGATCTTTGGTGTTTTCAATTACCACTAAACCTTCAAAATTTTGTTGCTTTTTTAATGGATCCGAAAAGTTCACCGAAAGATATTGCTCTGGACTTTTTATAGATTCGACGTTAATTATGGTGAAATTATTAATACCAGGAATGGCTAAGGTGTTTTGACCTTTGTTATCTGCTTTTATGGGTGTTCCATTCCATTTTACAATGATTTCTGAATCTTCAACCAAACGATTAATACTATCGATTCTAAATTCAAAATATTTTGAATTATCATTTAATTCATTGAAATGAATTTTTAAAGGTTTTCCATTTTGTGAGGCTTCAACCAAAGTTTTGGCATTTTCAATCGAAATGATATCAGCCGATTTTATGACGGCTTCTAAGTATTGCCATTTTTTAGAATAAGATTGCAAATCTTTAGTATTCATACTAAAACTAGGTGTTATAGTTTTAAACCGAAACACATAATCTTCATAGTCTTTAGGCATGTTCTTGTAAACCTCATCTAACTTTACCAAGACTGAATATTCTGTTGCAGGTTCTAGGTATTCGTCTGGAGTAAATAGCAAAGTATGCTTATTTAGGGTTTTAAGGGTGCCTTCAACATGAGGAGAAACACTAATTATATCTTCGGTGATTTCCTGTCCCATTTCCCAACCATCAACATCTTTAGCCAAATTAATTGTGATAGGTTCTGTTACCGATTGTAACCCTGAAGAGGTATAGCTTATATAATCTCTAAACTTAAATAGGTTATCAGTGTCTTGTGTGATGCTGTCTTTTTGCTTGCAAGAAAACACAAGGGTCAGACATAATACGAGTATAGAAAGCTGATTTAGTCTCATGATTTAGTAATGTTTTAATGGTTTGTGTTTAAAATTCAAATCACCATTTTGGTAGCCGAATACTATAAATGTAAAGTATTCAAAGCGCTTAAACATTTAGTTTATGTTATGTGTAATTGATAAAATAGTATTCGTTGAGAATTAGGTAGTATTCGTTTTTTATTCCTTATTAGGACTGAAAACAGGAAATTTAAAAGGATAGATTTTCTCATAATTAGAAAGTATTTATAAGTGCTTTAAAGTTACATTATTAAGTAGGCGTGTTCAAAAGAAAACTGACTTTTTATTAGTAACTTCGCGTCAAAATTTAATAATTCATAAAATACAAGCATATATGGAAGCAATCGCTACCGATTTCGGAATAAAAGAGGCCTTAAAACAACTAGGTGTTCATGACATTAATGACGGAACGTCTACAGGTTCTGATAATTTTTCTAATGGAGAAATTATTGAGTCATATTCTCCTGTTGATGGTCAATTAATTGGAAAAGTAAAAACAACGACAAGAGCAGATTACGATAGAGTAATGGACGTAGCAACCAAAGCATTTATGTCTTGGAGAGATGTGCCAGCTCCACAACGTGGAGAAATAGTTCGTCTATTTGGAAACAAATTAAGAGATTTAAAAGAACCACTTGGTAAGTTAGTGTCTTACGAAATGGGGAAATCTTTACAAGAAGGTTATGGTGAAGTTCAAGAAATGATTGATATCTGTGATTTTGCTGTTGGTTTATCAAGACAGCTAAATGGTCAAACAATTCCTTCTGAACGTCCAGGACATGTTATGAGAGAACAATGGCATCCAATTGGTGTTGTTGGTATTATCTCTGCATTTAACTTCCCTGTTGCAGTTTGGGCTTGGAATACAGCTTTAGCTTGGATTTGTGGTGATGTATGTGTGTGGAAAGGTTCTGAAAAAGCACCTTTATGCTCAATTGCTTGTCAAAACATAATTGCAGGCATCTTAAAAGAAAACAATTTACCAGAAGGTATTTCTTGTATTATAAATGGAGATTACAAAGTAGGTGAAATGATGACAACAGATTCTAGAATTCCTCTAGTATCTGCAACTGGTTCAACAAGAATGGGACGAATAGTTGGTGCAACTGTTGCTGAACGTTTTGGTAAATCTTTATTAGAATTAGGTGGTAATAATGCCATTATTATTACACCAACTGCCGATTTAAAAGTAGTTGTTCCTGGTGCTGTATTTGGTGCTGTAGGAACCTGTGGACAACGTTGTACATCTACAAGACGATTAATTATTCACGAATCTGTTTACGATAAAGTAAGAGATGCTATTGTTGGTGCTTATGGTCAATTAACTATTGGAAACCCTTTAGACGAAAAGAATCATATTGGACCATTAATTGATCATGACTCTGTAAACACATATTTAGCTGCAATCGAAAAGGCGAAAGCTGAAGGCGGAAACGTTTTAGTTGATGGTGGAGTTTTAGAAGGTGAAGGTTACGAAAGTGGATGTTACGTAAAACCAGCTATTATTGAAGCTGAAAACCATTATGAAATAGTACAACACGAAACATTTGCTCCAATTTTATACTTAATGAAATACTCTGGAGAAGTTGAGAATGCTATAGGCAAACAAAACGGTGTTGCACAAGGTTTATCTTCTGCTATCATGACAAACGATTTAAAAGAAGCAGAAAAATTCTTGTCTTATTCTGGTTCAGATTGTGGAATTGCCAACGTAAACATCGGAACATCTGGTGCTGAGATTGGTGGTGCTTTTGGTGGTGAAAAAGAAACTGGAGGTGGACGTGAGTCTGGTTCTGATGCATGGAAAGTTTACATGAGAAGACAAACTAATACAGTAAACTATTCTGATGAATTGCCTTTAGCTCAAGGAATAAAATTTGATTTATAGATTTTAGTTTATAACAATTGACTTAGAAAAACCGTTTCAAATATTGAGACGGTTTTTTTGTGCGTTAATCTTTGGAATCATTTTTGAATGTATATAATTAAACTTAGCATTAGTTATCGAGTCATATACGTATGAAACAACAAGATATTCAGCATTTATATTGGAGAGCCGGTTTTGGAGTTACACCAAATCAGCTTAAAACCTTATCTAATATGGATAAGCACCAGGTGGTAAATGAGTTGTTTCAAAATTCTTCAAGTCCAAGTCGATTAGAAATTGATACTTCAGAGTTAGACCATTTTACTATGAAATCTGTTTTAAAAGATAAAAGTAAACGACGTGAGTTCATTAATAAAAGCACAGAAAAATTAAAAGTATTCAACACGATTTGGGTTAACAGACTTGTAACTACTGATGAACTTTTAAGAGAAAAAATGACCTTGTTTTGGGCAAACCATTTTGTGTGTCGAGACAATAATATTTTTCATGTAAAACAATACAATAATATTATAAGAAATAATGCTTTAGGGAATTTTGGAGACTTTGTAAAAGCCATTTCTAAGGAAGCTGCAATGCTTAAATATTTAAATAATAAGCAAAACCGGAAACAAAAACCAAATGAGAATTTCGCAAGGGAATTAATGGAGTTGTTTACACTTGGTGAAGGCCATTATTCAGAAGAAGATATTAAAGAAAGTGCTAGAGCGTTTACTGGTTATAGTCATAATTATGAAGGAGAATTTGCATTTCGAAAACTTCAGCATGACTATGATTTTAAAACGTTTTTTGGTCATACAGGACGATATGATGGTGATGATATTATTGATATGATATTAGACCAAAAACAATGCGCTCGTTTTGTCTGTCGAAAAATCTACAATTACTTTGTTAATGATACCATTAATGAAGAGAGAGTTGAAGAATTAGCAAACGTTTTTTATAAAGATTACGATATTGAAAATCTAATGAGACATGTGTTTATGTCTGATTGGTTTTATGAAGAAAAAAATAAAGGCACAAAAATTAAATCACCTATTGAGTTTTTGGTTGGAATGACTAGAACGGTTCCTGTAGAGTTTAAAAAAACTAAAGATGTACTTAAAATTCAGAAACTATTAGGACAGATATTATTAAATCCGCCAAATGTTGCAGGATGGAAAGGTGGAAAAAGTTGGATTGATAGTAATACGATTATGCTGCGGTTAAAGTTGCCTTCAATCATATTATCAAATGCTAAAATATCGATTAAAGAAAAGGGTGACTTTGAAGATAATTTTGAGAAATACTACTCAAAAAAGAAGATAAACAAGTTTGTTTCAGCAAAGATAGATTGGGAGACTTTTGATAAGGAATTCAGTAATTCTTCTTTTGAAGATTTAAATCATCAACTTATTATCCCAGAATTAAGCGACGGAACAGAAACCTATTTAAAGACATTAAGTCAAAACTCAAAACGAAATTTTTGTGTGCAACTCATGTCATTACCAGAATATCAAATGTGTTAATTATGGATAGAAGACATTTTTTTAAACAATCCACATTAGCGAGTAGTCTATTTTTCGTGCCAAATTTTGTAAAGGCTTTCGAAAATTTAGCCACGACTGGTTTAGGTTATAAACGTTTGGTAATTATTCAGCTTGCTGGTGGTAACGATGGTTTAAATACAATTATTCCATTTAATCATGATGTGTATTATCGTAATAGACCAACCATTGGTATTAAAAAAAATGAAATAATTAAAGTTACAGATGACTTAGGTTTTCATTCTAATTTGCAGCCTTTAAAAAAGTTATACGATCAAGGCCATTTAACCATTATCAATAATGTTGGGTATCCAAATCCTAATCGTTCTCATTTTAGATCAACAGATATTTGGCAAACCGCAAGTAATTCGGATCAGTATTTACAAACAGGTTGGATTGGTCGCTATCTAGATGCATATGGCAATAAACCATATAATGCCATTGAGATTGATGATAGTTTATCTTTAGCATTGAAAGGGCAAAATATCAATGGAATTGCAACTAAAAATCCGCAAACCCTATTTCGAACTTCTCAAGATCCTTATTTTAAAAATGTACTTCAGCATTATCAAGATGAGCATTTGAGCGAACATAATTTGGGATACTTATATAAAACAATAATTGCTGCAGAGTCTTCAGCAAAATATATTTTCGAAAAGCATAAAACAACCTCAAACAAACAGGAGTATCCAAATAACGAATTCGCAAATCAGTTAAAGACCACTTCAAGACTAATTAATTCTGGAATTGAAACTAAAGTGTTTTATTCGTCATTAGGAGGTTTTGATACGCATGCCGGACAACCAAACAAACAATCGAGATTGCTAAAAATTTATGCAGAAGGGATTGAAGCTTTCGTTTCAGACTTGAAACAGCAAGGAACATTTGACGACACGCTTATCTTAACCTTTTCTGAATTTGGCAGACGCGTGAAACAAAACGCTGCTAATGGTACAGATCATGGAGCAGCAAGTAATCTTTTCATCATTGGTAATCAATTAAAAAAACCAGGTTTCTATAACGAATTGGCTAGCTTATCAAACTTAGATGATAACGGAGATTTAAAATACTCTGTAGACTTCAGATCTATTTATGCTACAGTATTAGGAAAGTGGCTTGCCGTTGAAGACAAAACTATATTAAACAAAAACTTTCCAAAGTTAGATTTCATTTAATGCCCTAAAAAACAAAAATCTCGTTTCTTTATCGGAAACCCGATTGAAACAAGATTGTTTGTAATTGATTAATAGCAAAGCAAACATCGTAAAAAAAAGAGTCGCTTTTCAAATAAAACTATGAGTGGTAAAAAAAACTGTATGAATGGCATTTATTCGATTCATCTTAGTAATAAAAGAATCTTTTGGATAATTTCAGAAGAAAAATAATCCTACAAAAAACAAAAACCTTACTTCTAATTCGACAAGTCGACTTTGAAATAAGGTTATGTGTAATTGATTAATAGCAAGGCAAACATCGTGAAAAGTAGAGTTCATTTATAATAAATACTACAATTAGCAGAAAAAAATGGTCGAATGACAATTTGTGCTAAATTTCTTCGATTAACTGTATTTGACTTTCCTTAAAATCCGTGTCACTTCTTGATATGAATCGTAAATTGTTTCACTGTGTTTTTTTAAATAAGGTTTTGCTTCATTTAATTTGTCAATAGCTTCATGAAATAAATTGAGATAGCAAATAAGATAAGTAGCAGGAAGGTTTCTTAAATCCAGCATTTCATTTTTGTTTAACGATAAGCCTTTTTTAAGTTTTTCTAATAAAGCATTATTAGAATTGTAAATGTGATGTAATACCTTTTTATCAAACTGAGGAGGTTCAAATAAAAGATTGGTTTCAATGTTGTAATGCGCATTGTCCTCAAAATGAATAATGGTTTCTTCTAATTCATAATACTTAAACGAGTTTTGAAGTCCGAGACTCACATATTCAATAATTTGGAAAGAGTTATCATTAAAGGTTATAGTAACTTCGTCTAACGTAGAAAAAAACAAACGCACTTGTTCATTAACCAACTCAATATCTACTCTAGAATAATAGACTTTATTTTTAACTGTTTTTTTCTGTCCAGACCAACACAACACAAAATACTCTTTAAATACTTTGTACTGCGGATTAAAGTCTTTTCGTTTATTAAGAAAATCAAAGACTCCATCAAGCGTGTATTGAATATTGTTTTGAGCATGAGATTCAATTGCAGAAACAATTTTTGAGTTTACATCTTTAATTTCTATGTCAAATACTTTTGGCATGCTCATGCTGCCATCTCTAAAAAAGACAGAGCCACCATAATATTTCCAGATGTTTTTTCGAAGCGATGTGATTTTATCAATGGCTCTAATAGTAACTAGACCTACGACTTTGTTGTCTGGCAAATGTGGAAACGGAATGTTTTCATATTGAACAATAGGTGGATGAGCTAAATATGCGTTGATGAGATTCTGAATTTTACTATCGTCAAAAAAATCAACACCTATAATTTTATTGTCCTCATCTTCAACACCAATTACAATATAAGAATTGTTTTTCGGGTTGCTATTTGAAAGTGCACAGATGTGCTTTAAAAATTTTGCTTTTCCTTCTTTATGTGTAATGTCTATTTTTCGTTTTTTATCATAAAAACTGTTCTCATCATTATGAGCTAATAAGTTTTTAATTAAAAGACGTTTGTTGATCATTAATATTTAAGTCTTATTTTGTGTTGGTGTCCTTTTTAAGGAACTTTATGACCTTGTGAAGCCACTAATATTTTAAACCAATCTTCGAGTTTTAAGTCTATGCTTTCTGCCTTCTTAGCATCTGTAATTCTGTTTTTACTGGTTGTGCCAATCACTGGATGAATCTTAGCAGGATGTTTTAAAATCCATGCTAATAACAATTGATCTTCAGTTGCATTATAAACGTCTCTGAGCTCTCCAAGTTGTTTGTGGATACGTCGTGTTTGTTCGTTGTCTTCTCTAAATACGCTACCCAAAGGAGACCAGGCCATTGGTTTAATATTTTTAAGCAACATTTGGTCCAATGAGCCATTGTGCATTGCAGAAGGTTGCGTTAAAGAAAATTCAATTTGATTTGCTGAAACATCTACGGCGTTAGATACTAATTCAACCTGTGAAGGTGTAAAATTTGATACTCCAAAATTTTTGATTTTACCTTGTTGCTTTAACGTGGTAATTGCTTCAGAAATTTCATCAGGATCCATTAAAGGACTCGGTCTATGAAGTAAAAAGAGATCTAAATAATCTGTTTTTAATTGTTTTAAAGAGGTTTCTGCAGACCAAACAATATAGTCTTTACTATAATCATAATGTTTAACAGTATTTTTTCTGGTTTCACTCATATATTGAATACCGCATTTTGAGATGAGTTGAAGGTCTTCTCGTTTTATACCGCTTTCTGCAAAAGCATTTCCAAAGTCGGATTCTGTAGTGTAGTCACCATAAATGTCTGCATGATCAAATGTTGTAATGGTATTTTCAAGACAATGATGCATTAATGAAATCATGTCTTTTTTTGAATACTGTTTTCCCCAACTTCCCCAAGTCATGGCACCTGCAATTAATCGAGAATATTTCACTTTTTTTTCAGTTTATATAGTTTTTTATGCAATTCATGTATAAAAATAGTCAAATCTTGTGTAATGAGGTATCATTGTTTTGTAATTATTAATTGACTCCAAATCATGAAATTCCTCTTAAAAATCAAAATAGTTTTACTCTGTTTAATTTTCTTATCACTATTTACTAATTGCACAAAAGAAGAAGAGTCTTCTCCAATAGAAAATAGTTTAGTTAATGTTAAACTCTTAGGAACTCAATCACAATTAAATAGATTTAATCTTGAAATATTAGATGTACAACTAAGAGTTTTAGAAGACGAAACCGATCCAAATGCTTGGTTAAGTTTAAATGCAATTAACACAGGCATCCATGATTTAACAGATTTCACAGGTAATCAAGTTATTACTTTGGTTGATTTTGAACAAGTACCTTCTGAATTTATTTATAATATAAAATTAGTTCTTGGAGACGAGAATACCTTGGTTAAGAATGGTGTTGAGTATATCATTGATATAGAATCTGATTACGACCATGCTTCAGTCAATGTGCTTGAGAAACAACTAGTTGAAAACAAACTCTATGATTTTACAATAGAATTAAATATTGATGAATCTGTGCGTTTTCCTTCTCAAAATGAAGCGAAATTAAATCCAAAAATGAATACTGAAATGCGACTTTATAATTTGTATTAGACAATTTATAAAATATATATCTTAAAAGAGCAGTGCAATCCAGCACTGCTCTTTATTTTTTAACCAATTCTTAACAGCAAACAAAGAAAAATTTTAACAATTTGCGTACCTAAATAAATTAGATAGAATTATAGCCTTTAAAATTTATATATAATGGAAGAAACAGGTACAATCGATATTAAATCGATCAATGAGAAAATTGAAAGAGAAAGTGCTTTTGTTGATTTGTTAATGATGGAAATGAACAAAGTAATTGTTGGCCAAAAGCATATGGTCGAAAGATTACTAATTGGATTATTAGGACAAGGACATATTTTACTTGAAGGTGTTCCTGGTCTTGCAAAAACTTTAGCCATTAATACGTTGTCAAAAGCTATCGATGGAAGTTTTAGTAGAATTCAGTTTACACCAGATCTACTTCCTGCAGATGTTGTTGGTACAATGATTTATAACATGAAGATCAATGATTTCTCAATTAAGAAAGGACCTATTTTTGCTAACTTTGTTTTAGCAGATGAAATCAATAGAGCGCCTGCAAAAGTACAATCGGCATTATTAGAAGCCATGCAAGAAAAGCAAGTAACTATTGGTGATGAGACTTTTATTTTAGATAAACCATTTTTAGTAATGGCAACTCAAAACCCTATTGAGCAAGAAGGAACCTATCCTTTACCAGAAGCTCAAATCGATCGTTTTATGCTTAAAACGGTTATTGATTATCCAAAACAAGATGAAGAGCAACTCATTATGAGAGCTAATCTTAAGGGGTCTTGGGACAAGGTGAATCCAGTAGTTTCGGTTGCACAAATTCTAAAAGCTCAAGAAGCAGTTAGAGAAGTATACATGGATGAGAAAATAGAGAAGTATATTCTTGATATTATTTTCGCAACTCGTTATCCAGAAAAATATAGATTGGCAGAATTAAAACCATTAATTTCATTTGGAGCATCACCTCGTGGTAGTATCAATTTAGCTGTTGCCGCAAAATGTTACGCGTTTATAAAGCGCCGTGGTTATGTGATTCCTGAAGATGTTCGTGCGATTGTTCACGATGTATTACGTCATAGAATTGGGATTACTTATGAAGCTGAAGCTGAAAATGTAACTTCAGAAGACATCATTAATAAGATTGTTAATGAAATTGAAGTGCCATAGTATATATAGATTTTAGAATACAGAATCACGATTATATAATCGTAAATCAAAAAAATCTACGACATAGGTTGAATAATGGATACTAAGGAATTACTAAAAAAAGTACGAAAAATTGAGATTAAGACAAGACGATTGTCTGATCATATTTTTGGAGGCGAATATCATTCGACTTTCAAAGGTCGAGGTATGACTTTTTCTGAAGTAAGACAGTATCAATTTGGTGATGATGTAAGAAACATTGATTGGAATGTTACAGCGCGTTATAACGAACCATATGTGAAAGTTTTTGAAGAAGAACGTGAGCTCACTATGATGCTTATGGTAGATATTTCGGGATCAAAATTGTTTGGAACAGATGAACAATTTAAAAATGAAATTGCAACTGAAATCGGAGCTACCTTAGCGTTTTCTGCAACACAAAACAATGATAAAATTGGATTGATTTTGTTTTCAGATCAAATAGAACTTTACATTCCACCAAAAAAAGGACGTTCTCACGTATTGAGAATTATTCGTGAACTTATTGAATTTAAACCTAAAAGTAAACTGACTAATATTTCTGTGGCTTTAAAGTTTTTGTCTAATGTGATGAAAAAGAAAGCTATTGTTTTTGTGCTAAGTGATTTTATTGCCGACGATTATAAACAAACGCTTAAAATTGCTGCAGGTAAACATGATATTACAGGAATTAGAATTTATGATAAGCATGAAGAAAGCATTCCGAATTTAGGAATGGTTCAAATGCAAGATGAAGAAACAGGAGAACTAGTTCTAGTAAATACGAGTTCTAAAAAAGTTAGATCTAATTATAGTTCGTATTACCAAGAAAAAGTAGAATTCTATAAAAATACGTTTACAAAGTCTGGAGCTGGAACAATCCACTGTCGCGTTGATGAAAGTTATGTAAAAAAGCTGTTAGGCTATTTTAAAAGAAGATAAATAAAGTTAAAAGTGAAGAGAATAGAAATGCATAAAAAAGAAAATAATGATATGGCTAAATTGCTATGGTTATTTGCTATTGCCTTTTTACTTGTGCCTTTTAATTTGTTAGCTCAAGTCAAATCTTCTATAGATTCTACTAAAATAAAAATTGGCCAACAAATAACATTTAAGGTTGAGGTTGAAGCTGACACTACTGATTTGGTTGTTTTTCCTGAAGGGCAAACATTTTCGCCTTTGGAAATGATTGAATCTTATAAGGTAGACACAACAAAAAATGATGCTAAGTACCAATTAATTAAAACCTACGGATTAACACAATTTGATTCTGGTTCTTATACCATTCCGAAACAAAAAATTATAATAGGTACTAAAACCTTCTTTACAGATTCGTTACGTGTTGAAGTATCAAATATTGAAGTAGACACAACAAAACAAGGACTTTACGATATTAAGCCTTTTATAGAAGTAGAAAAGAGCAGTAGCAATCGATGGTTAATAATTTTAGGCATTCTATTAGCAGTAGCTCTTGTTGCGTTTTTATTGTATTGGTTTATTTGGAGAAAAAAACCTTTAACTGAAGAAGCTAAAATAGCATTGCTTCCACCTTATGACAGAGCGAAATTAGCTCTTAAACAGTTAGATGAAAGTACATATTTGGAAAATTCAGAATTGAAAGACTATTATTCAGAATTAACCTTTATTATAAGGAAATATCTGGATGAAAAAGTTTATGAAAAATCTCTTGAGAGTACAACAGATGAATTAATTTCAAGATTGAATCTTCTAAAAGATGCCAATCAGATTGAATTAAGCAAAAATGATATTCGAAACCTCGAAACCATTTTAAAACGTGCCGATTTAGTGAAATTCGCTAAGTCTGCTCCAGATGTTGAACTCGCCAAATTGGATAGAAATACTATTGATATAGAAATAGATCATGTAAAAGAAGCCTTACCAGAGCCAACCGAAGAAGAAAAATTACTGAACGAACAATACAAGGAAAACCAAGAGCGCAAAAAGAAACGCAGAAAAGTACTAATTACTGTATTTATTTCACTGTTTTTAATAATTGCAACCTTTGTTGGATTTGGTATTAAATATGGATTTACTTACGTTAAAGACACGCTAATTGGTCATGAAAGTAAAGAACTTTTAGAAGGTAATTGGGTAAGAAGTGAATATGGCGTACCACCTGTAATGATTAGTACACCTAAGGTTCTTAAACGAGAAGTGATAGAGTTGCCAGATGAACTTAAAGATAAAATATCAAATACCACATTTAGATACATCTCTCTTAATTCTGGACTAGATGTTCAAGTGAGTACAACCGGATTCAACTATACTGAAGAAGAGAAAAAACTATTTGCGACTGATGAAGCAAAAGGGAAAGAGTTATTATCTGCTTCTGAAAAATTCATAGAGCGTTTAGAGTCTTTAGGTGCCAAAGATATTACGGTAAAAAGAGAACAGTTTATTACGCCTAATGCTGCGGAAGGCTTAAAGACCTATGGAACAATGACACTTGAGATTGATGGTGATCTTAAACCAGCTAGTTATATTATTATTTTGTTTAAATCTGAAAATGTAAGACAACAAATTATCATTCAATGGAGAGAAAATGATGATTATGCAGGTCAGATGGTAGAACGTATTTTGAATTCATTAGAACTTAAAAAAGCAGAGGAATAATGTTAGAAGGAATAGAGTTTTTAAATAAAGAATGGTTCTGGTTGTTATTAATAATACCAATAGCTATAGTATGGTATTTGTTTACCATGAAAAAGCAAACGGCAGAACTTAAAATGTCTAGCATAAAAGGATTTAAAATCTCTACATCATGGCTGTCACATTTAAAACCAGTTCTATTTATATTAAGACTTTTAGCATTGGGATTACTAATTACAGCACTAGCAAGACCTAGAACTGTTGATGTGTCTTCAAAGACAAAAACAACTAGAGGTATTGATATTGTTATGGCAATTGATGTTTCGGCAAGTATGTTGGCAAAAGATTTATTACCCAACAGACTAGAAGCCTTAAAGAAAGTTGCTGCTCAGTTTATCCAAGGAAGACCTAATGATAGAATTGGTCTTGTCGAGTATGCAGGAGAAAGCTATACAAAGACTCCAATTACAAGTGATAAAGCAATTGTGTTACGATCACTTAGAGATATTAAATACAATACGATTATTGAAGGAGGAACTGCTATCGGAATGGGTTTAGCAACTTCTGTGAATAGATTAAAAGATAGTAAAGCCAAAAGTAAAGTCATTATTTTACTAACTGATGGAGTTAATAATTCGGGCTTTATAGATCCAAAAATTGCAAGTGAACTAGCCGTTGAGTATGGTATTAAAACTTATACAATCGGTTTAGGAACTAATGGTATGGCATTGTCTCCAATTAGGATCAAACCAAATGGATCATTTCAATATGGAAGAGTTCAAGTTGAAATTGATGAAGATTTATTAAAAGAAATAGCAGAAGTAACAGGCGGTAAATATTTTAGAGCTAACAATAATAAAAAGCTCGTAGAAATATATGGCGAAATCAACAAATTAGAAAAAACAGAAGTTGAAGAATTTAAATTCTATAATTACGAAGAGAAATATAGACCACTCGTTATTTTGGCTGGTTTGCTCATATTATTAGAATTAATGTTGCGATACACAATTTTTAGAAGTTTTGTTTAGAAAGTAAAAAACATGTTTCAATTAGAAGAAAAAATATGGCTTTGGGTTTTAATGATAATTCCAGCAATTATCCTGCTTTTTGTTGTGCTTCAAATTTGGAAGTATAAAGCTCAAAAACGTTTTGCTAATAAAGCACTTCTTAAGCGCTTAAGCCCTAACCAATCGTTGTTTAAATCTATTTTAAAGGTTATTGTTTTGTGTTTAGCCTTTGCATGTTTGTCGATTGCATTAGTTAATCCAAAAATTGGAACTAAACTAGAAACCGTTAAACGAGAAGGTGTTGATATTGTGTTTGCTCTTGATGTTTCTAAAAGTATGTTAGCTGAAGACATTGCACCTAATCGTTTAGAAAAATCTAAACAACTCGTCACTCAAATCATTAATAATTTGGCAAGTGATCGCGTAGGTATTATCGCTTATGCGGGAAAAGCATTTCCGCAGTTACCAATTACAACAGATTACGCCTCAGCAAAAATGTTCTTACAGAATATGAATACTGATATGTTGTCTTCGCAAGGAACCGCAATTAGTGAAGCTATTGAATTAGCAAAGACTTATTTTGATAATGAAGAGCAAACCAATAGAGTTCTCATTATTATTTCAGATGGTGAAGATCATACAGATGAAGCTGCAAGTGTAGCAGAAGAGGCGAATAATGAAGGCATTCGAATTTTCACGATTGGTGTTGGTGATGTCAAAGGAGGACCAATTCCAATTAAAAGAAATGGGGTTCTTTTAAATTATAAAAAAGATAATAATGGAGAAGTCGTTACTACCAAATTAAATGAAGATACACTTAAAGAAATTGCTGCGGAAGCAAATGGATCTTACATCAATGGAAGTAATACAATCGAAGTAGTTGATGCTATTAGAGGTATTCTCAATAAAATGGACAAAACGGAATTTGAGGCAAAAGAGTTCGCCGATTTTAAAGATCAATTTCAGTGGTTTTTAGGATTTGCAATCTTCTTTTTATTCATTGATATTCTATTTTTAGAACGAAAAACAGGATGGTTAAAACGATTGAACCTTTTTAACGAGAATTTTTAACCTTTAAAATAGTATTAGAATATTTTATAAAATCTTTAACTATAACACGTCTAACAGTTTTTTATATTGCTGTTTACATAACATGAAAGTCAATACAATAACATATTATCCTAGGTTTAAATTTGATTATAAGATGAAACAATTGTTTATCATTTTAATGGTTTTAGGATCTGCTGTTTCATTTGCTCAAGATAAAAACAAAGAGAAAGAACGTCAACTTCAAAAAGCAAATAATTATGTTCATGAAGGCAATGAACTCATTGATTCAGAGGATTACATTTCTGCAGAAATGGAATATAGAAAAGCCATTTCAGAGCAACCAACCAATATAGCAGGAAGCTATAACTTAGGAAACTCATATTACGAAAAAGGGCAATATGATGAAGCATTATTTCGTCATAATCAAGCTGCTGAAAATGCAACGTCCAAAGAAGAAAAACATAAGGCTTATCATAACATTGGTAATATTCTTATGAAAAACAAAATGTGTAAAGAAGCTGTTGAAGCATTCAAAAGCGCATTGAGAAATGATCCAACTGATGACGAAACACGTTATAATTTTGCTATTGCAAAAGAATGTGCAGAGCAACAACAGCAGGATGAAAACGATAAACAAGAAAAAGAAGAGGAAAAAGAAGGAGAGGACGAAGAAAAGGATAAAGGAGAAAACGAAGAAAAGGAAGACGATCAAGATAAAAAAGACGAAGGCGACGAAGATAAAAAGGAAGGTGATGATCAAAAGGACGATCAAGGAAAACCTAAAGATGAAAAAGACGGGAAAGAAGGCAAAAATAAAGACCAAGAAGGGAAGCCACAACCAAAGCAAGGCCAATTATCTCCTCAGCAAATAAAGAACTTGTTAGAGGCTATGAATAACCAAGAGCAAAAGGTTCAGCAAAAAATCAATGCCGAAAAACAAAAAGGGGCAAAAGTAAAAACAGAAAAAGATTGGTAACGCTTTTCAAATGAGACTCATAAAACACATAACGTTATTATTAGTAATCTTAGGTACTAGCATAGCTTCTGCGCAAATAAAGTTTGAAGCTAAAGTGAGTAAGACTAAGCTGGGTATTAATGAACGGTTACGTATCGATTTTGAAATGAATAAAGATGGCGATAACTTTAATCCGCCAGATTTCAAATTCTTTACTGTAGTTGGTGGACCAAATACGGCTGTTAGCCAGTCCTGGTTAAATGGAAAAAGGTCTTATAAAAAAACATATAGTTATTTTCTTGCACCTAAAAAAAGAGGACCTCTTAGAATTACACAAGCTACTATAGAAATTGATGGTGAAGTCTATAAAACACAAGTTGTAACTGTAAATGTTACATCTGCTGTAAAACGACCTAACGATCCTGATAATGCTGAAAATGTTGCTTCTGAAAACATACATTTAGTTGCAGAAATTTCTAAGCCAAATCCATACTTAAACGAAGCTATTACTGTTGTGTATAAGCTTTATGTTTCACAGAGCACAGGCGTAAGTAATTGGAGAGAGATTGACAATCCAAGATTTAATGATTTCTGGAGCCAGAATATTAATATTAAAGGCCTGAAAATTCAGAACGGTAGCTATAATGGTAATGATAACTATAGGTATGTTGTTCTTAGAAAAACAGTCTTGTATCCTCAAAAAACAGGAAAATTAGAAATAGAGCCACTAAGTTTAGATGTTACTGTTGAAGTGCCAACTAAACGTAGAGATATTTTTGGTGGTCGATTAATGACACAGGTTAATAAGCGTGTTTCAGCTGGAAGTAGAACGATAAATGTAAAGCCATTACCAGAAAACGATAAACCTGATAATTTCTCAGGAGCAGTAGGAGACTTTAAGTTTAATGTCATAGCATCTAAAACCGAATTAAATGCTTCAGAATCGTTACAAGCTAGAGTTGAGGTTACTGGAAATGGAAATTTAAAACTCTTCGAATTACCTAAGTTGACGTTGCCTAATTCACTTGAAGTTTATGAGCCGGAACACAATGAAAATGTAAAGACAAATCTGGGAGGAATGTATGGATCTATTTCAGATAATTACACCATTATTCCACAGTATAAAGGTAAATATCCTGTACCGAGTATTTCGTTTTCTTATTTTAATCCTAAAACTGAAAGTTATAAAACAGTATCGTCAGGTGAGATTGTAATTAATGTACTTGAAGGACCAGTAAATACTTCAAATTCAGATAATAATATTGCTTCAAGTAATAATGGAAAGCAAAACGTAGTGTTAAGCGGAGATCAGTTTGCATTTGTAAAATCAGATGCCAATTTGGAACCTATAAACTCTAATTATTACTTTAAAAGCTCGGTATTTTGGACTTCGTTATTATTGCCTTTTTTAGCCATTCCACTAGCATTGGTTTATCGTAAGAAAAAAGAAGAACGCAATGCAGATGTCTTTGGAAATAGAATTAGAAAAGCAGATAAACTTGCTAGACGTTACTTAACCGAAGCAAAAAAAGCCTTAGGTCAAAAAGAAGCTTTTTATATCGCTTTAGAGAAAGCACTGCATAATTATCTTAAGGCTAAGTTGCATATTGAAACTAGTGATTTTAGTAAAGAAAAAATACAAGTGACATTAACTGAGCGACAAGTTAATACAGATTCAATACAAGAGTTTATAAATATTCTTGAACATTGTGAATTGGCTAGATATACGCCAATTACGAATGTGGAAATGCAACAGGATTATGATAATGCTGCTAAAACAATTTCAATAATTGATAAAGAACTGAGATAGTTAAAACATTAATGAAGCAACTAATTTACATATTAGCATTTTTTGGAAGCATACTAACATTTGCTCAAAACAGTCAACTTTTTGACGACGCAAACGCTTTATATAATGATGCAAATTATACCGAAGCTTTAGAAAAATATAAAACAGTTTTAAATTCAGGAGAGCATTCTGCAGAATTATATTTCAACATTGGAAATGCACATTACAAACTGAATCACATTGCGCCTAGTATCTATTACTATGAAAAAGCACTGTTATTAAAACCCAACGATAAAGACATCAAAAATAATATTGCTTTTGCTAGAAATATGACAGTTGATGCCATTGATTCAGTGCCTGAAGTAGGCATCTCAAAACTCATAAAAAATGTAACAAATATGATGAGTTTTGACGGTTGGGCTAAAACCGCAATTGTTTTTGTTATGCTTTTTGTTATGCTATTTATAGCTTATTATTTTTCGCACTCTACATCAAAAAAGCGATTAACTTTTTTAACTAGTAATCTTTCATTTGTACTAGCAATAGTGTCTTTAGTTTTTGCTTTTCATAAATTTAAATTGGTTAGCAATGATCAACCAGCGATTATTTTTGCTCAGGAAACCAAGATTAAAAGCGAACCAAATTTGAGAAGCACTGAATCTTTTGTCCTTCATGAAGGAACAAAAGTTCAAGTCTTAGATACGGTTAGTAACTGGAAAAAAATCAAATTATCTGATGGTAAAGTGGGTTGGATCGCAAATGATGATATCAAAATGTTGAAGAATTTTTAAATATTATTTAACAAGATTCTAATAATCTAATTTTATATTTGTTCCTTTCTAATTCAACCATGAACCAAAGTATAGTAGCCATTTTCTTTTCATTCGTATTTTTGTCGCTTGTTACAGCGCCAACTATTCTATTGGCTATAGATGATTCAATTGACATCTCTTATATCTATGATGTTTCTGAAGAAGAAGAGGAGAAAGGAAAAGAAGGCACGATAGAGTTTGAGAAATTTGTAGTTGATTCAGACACAGAAATAGAGGGTTTTGTTACTTCAAATAATAGAGAGCATCTTGAGTATGCCTTTAAAACTTATCAGAAACCTCATCTTAATTTAATTTTCCCACCTCCCGAATTATTTTAAAATCATTACAATCTATCTATTGCCTCTTATACAATGGCATTATTTTACTACTAAAACTTACTTTTAAAATTTAAGTTTGAATTGAATATAGATTATTTAATTCAGTACTTATTTAATATATTAAACCAATAATTACATATGAAAAATTTATTTTCAAATATAAAAGGAGATGCTTTTGGAGGAATTACAGCCGGAATTGTCGCTTTACCTCTTGCTTTAGCATTTGGTGTGTCTTCTGGTTTGGGTCCAGAAGCTGGCTTATATGGCGCCATATTCATCAGTTTTTTTGCTGCACTTTTTGGAGGAACAGCTACTCAGATTTCTGGGCCAACAGCACCCATGACTGCTGTGAGTATGGTTATTATTGCAGGAATTATTGCTACAAATGATGGAAGTGTAGAGAAAGCTTTACCAGCAATTTTAACTGTATTCTTACTCGCAGGATTGATACAAGTAGGATTAGGATTGATTGGCTTAGGGAAATATATACGATATATTCCTTACCCTGTAGTTTCTGGTTTTATGACAGCCATTGGTGTAATAATTCTATTAACTCAAATATTACCATCTATAGGATATTATCCTAAGGAAGATATGGAGTTTGTTGAGCAGTTCAAACCTCAAGCGGAAGAACTTATGCTTGAGAATATATTAAAAGAAGAAGCAGGAGAAGGTATCTTGGTACTTGAAAATTTTAAAGAAACGATTGAGCGTGCTCATCAAATTTCTCCAGAACAAATTTTGAATGAATCTCAAACCTTAGCAGCAAAAGAAGCTTCAGGTACAATTGGAGCATTAAAAGTATTACCAAGAGCCTTAAGAAATATTAATTGGTTAGAGTTGTTATTAGCACTTGGAACCATTATTATTATTTATGGATTTAAACGAATAACGAAGGCCATACCTAGTACATTAGTTGCTCTTATTGTTATGTCTGGGATTGCTTACGGTTTTAATTTGGGATATAGACCAATTTCAGAAATACCTGGAGGGATTCCAATTCCAAAATTAGAAATGTTTACCAGTTTTGACTTAGGAAGTATAACACCATACATATTTTCAGCACTTACATTAGCTCTTTTAGGAGCAATAGATTCGTTGTTAACAAGTGTGGTAGCAGATAATATGACCAAAACTAAACACAACCCTAACAAAGAATTAGTTGGTCAAGGTATTGGAAATAGTATTGCAGCTTTATTTGGAGGAATACCAGGTGCTGGTGCTACTATTAGAACAGTTGTAAATATTAATGCAGGTGGAAAAACAAAACTTTCTGGCATGATTGCAGGTGTGATGTTATTAATGATTATGCTGGCATTAGGACCAGTAGCATCTAAAATTCCAGCAGCAGTATTAGCCGGAATATTAATAACTGTAGGAATTGGAGTGATGGATTATAAAGGCCTAAAAGCAATTCCAAGTTTGCCTAGAGACATCAAATTAGGACCATTTAAATTGAGTTCTGAAGTATTAGTTATGATAGTTGTATTATTACTATCTACATTCTGGGATTTAATTTATGCTGTAGGAATTGGTTTGGTGATTGCATCATTAATGTTCATGAAAAAAATTGGCGACCTTACAGGAGAACGTTCAGATGTAAAACCACTAAAAGAAGAAGTTTGGGATGATGAGATTAATTTTCCTAATAAATTAAAAGAAGAAGTATTTATAAAACACTTAAAAGGACCATTGTTTTTTGGATCAACTTCAGATTTTCAGCAACTCACTTTACAAATACCAGATACAGCTTCTATTGTAATTTTAAGATTGGGACGCATGCAATATATGGACCAATCCGGATTATATGCAATGGAAGATATGTTACAGGAACTTAAAAAAAATGATATAGAAGTGTTGTTCGTTGGACTTTTGAAGCAGCCTCGTTATATGATGGAGCGTATCGATATTATTCCAGATTTCATTCCAAATGAACATATCTTCAAATCATTTAAAGAGTGTTTGACTTGGATTAAGGCAAATGCAAAGGATAATTATTAAAAACATAAACAAATGAAAAATATAGCAATAACAAAAGACGTACAAAGCGCATTATCACCAAGTCAGGTTTTACAAGATTTATTAGAAGGAAACAACCGTTTTGTTGACGGTAATTCTCAATCTACAGATAATTCGGCTTTAGTAAATCAAACTACAGGAGGTCAATTTCCAAAGGCAGTTGTGCTGTCTTGTATTGATTCTCGCGTGCCAGTTGAAACAGTTTTAGACCAAGCTATTGGAGATGTTTTTGTAGCTCGAGTAGCTGGAAATTTTGAAAACGTAGATATCTTAGGAAGTTTAGAATACTCTTGCAAAGTAGCAGGTAGTAAACTTGTCTTAGTCTTAGGTCATGAAAGTTGCGGTGCAGTAAAAGCTGCTTGTGATGGTGTAGAGCTTGGTAATATTACAGCAATGCTAGATAATATTGTGCCTGCAGTTAGAAAAGCTACTGAAGAAGAAGATGGCTTAACAACTTCAGAAAACAGTGCTTTTGTTGCCAGAACTGTAAAGTATAATGTAATTCTTACTATGGATAGAATTCGAGAGAAAAGTCCAATATTAGCCGAAATGGAAGATAAAGGAGAGATCCAAATAGTTGGAGCTGTATATAGTTTGCATTCAGGAAAAGTAGAAATGGTTTAAGTATTTCACCATATAAATAAAAACTGTCTATGTTATATAGGCAGTTTTTTTATGCTTATGAGTCACCTTCCGTATCCTCATTTGGAACTTCTTTTCCCTTATTTAAAATACTTGGAAAAATCATTGGAGCCAAGCTTTTTACAGGTTCAAAAAGAATAGATTCTTTCAAATCTTCTTCATCTGCAAAAGGAATGGTATTATTCATATTATTAAATACAATAAGCAACACACTTAAAATTAAACCAATTTTTAAAGCTCCAAATACACCACCTAGTAATTTGTTTAAAATTCCTAAAGCTGCAAAATTTGCTAGTTTAGTTAATGCTTTTCCTGCAAGTGCAATTACCAAAACAATAATCACAAACGTGACTGCAAAAGCTACTAGATTAATATATTTTTCATCCCAATCTAATTTGCTGTCCAAAAGTTCTGCAGCAAAAGTGCTAAAATGTATCGCGCCATAAACACCTGCAATAAGGGCTACTAAAGAAGCCACTTCAACAAAAAGTCCCTTCATAAAACCTCTTATAAGCCCGAAAAGTAAAAGCGAACCTAGAATAATATCAATTAAAGCCATAGTGTATGAGTTTTAGCAAACGTACATAAATTTTCTCATTTTAAAATAATAACGCTTTTCAAGAGCTTATAGTTTATTAACTTCGCAAATTATAATTTAAAGCATTCCATTTTTAAAGGATACAATATGGCGAGAGATGAACAATTAAAAGAGCGATGGGATTTAGTAGTTAAAAAATTATCTACTCAATTTGCAGATGGAGACACCTTAGATTTAGATGCCATTATTTATTTAATTGGAGTCCAAGAATTAGGACAATTTGATCGCAAATTCAAAAAAGACCACAAGATCGATTTAATGCATATTGCTATTTGTAAGCTGCTGTCACCTTATGGTTATTATGAATTTGAATTTGTTGACGAAGATGGATGGCCTCATTATAAAGTTAATGAACAGTTACCAACTTTAAAAGCAGGAGAGCAAAGTGTTTTAATGAAAGACGCTATTGTTAACTATTTTATAGAAACTAAGTTTATAGATTAAAAGTTGGGCGTTACCCTTTAATGCACTTAGCACTAAATCGTCAGGCTCTCGGTAGTCGCTCTCTTTGAGGAGCTCCAGCAGAACCTCCATCCTTAACGCACTATACTTTCAGTTAGCTATATTTGATTAGTATTAAAATTTAAAACCAAAACATGACCTATTATAGACGTTTTATATTCTTAATGATTTCAGTACTGTTGGTGGTTTCATGTGGTAGTGATGATGACTCATCTGAAAATGAAACAAGAATTGAAGGAAATTGGATCATTTCAGAACTAACTTATGATGGTGTGCCAGTACAATGGGGAGAATGTGGTCATTTAGAAAACATGACGTTTTTAAATGATAATACTTTTGTGTGGCAACTATACGGAATCAATTCTTCTTATGAGTGTATTCCAATAACACCTCCAGCCACTGGTACTTGGGAAAACATAGATAATACAACAGCAGAATTGACAGACGATGATCGTGTTTTTCAAGTTACTTTTACTGAAACTACTCTTATTATGAAATTCAGAGTAGATACAACAGATGAAAATCCAGAAGGTATTTCTGTCCTTTTTGTGTTTTTACGTTCCTAATTCATTAAATTTGCGGTTCATTTTTATGGTATTATGATAGATAAGATAAAAGAACTCATTGCAGAAGCCGAAGCATTTAAAGCACAATCTAAGGAAGAAGTTGAGGTATTCCGTATTAAGTATTTAGGTAAAAAAGGCTTACTGAACGATTATTTTGCCGAGTTTAAAAATGTAGCTAAAGAACAAAAGAAAGAATTTGGGCAAACTATCAATCAGCTTAAAAAAACAGCTGAAGAAAAAGTAAATGCCTTAAAAGAAGAGTTAGAAAATAAAGAGGAGACTGCTGGATTATATGGTGATTTATCACGTCCTGGAGAACCAATTGAGATTGGTGCTCGTCATCCTATTTCTATCGTAAAAAACCAAATTATAGATATCTTTTCTCGTATTGGATTTAACGTAAGTGAAGGTCCAGAAATTGAAGACGATTGGCATAATTTCACAGCATTAAACTTACCAGAATATCATCCAGCTAGAGATATGCAGGATACGTTTTTTATTCAGACAGATCCTGATGTGTTATTACGTACACATACAAGTTCTGTTCAGGTTCGTTATATGGAAAATAATAAACCTCCAATTCGTACTATTTCTCCTGGTCGTGTGTTTCGTAATGAAGCAATTTCAGGTCGTTCACACTGTTTTTTCCATCAAGTAGAAGGTTTATATATTGATAAAGATGTGAGTTTTGCCGATTTAAAACAAACCTTGCAATACTTCACTACCGAAATGTTCGGGAAGTCTAAAATTCGTTTGCGTCCATCATATTTCCCGTTTACTGAGCCAAGTGCTGAGGTAGATGTATATTGGGGTTTAGAGACCGAAACCGATTATAAGATGACCAAAGGAACAGGTTGGTTAGAAATTATGGGATGTGGTATGGTAGACCCTAATGTATTAGAAAACTGTGGTATTGATTCTAAAGAATACTCAGGTTTTGCTTTTGGTATGGGAATCGATCGTATTGCGTTATTGCTTCACCAAATTAGCGATATTCGTTTGCTAAGTGAAAATGATGTACGTTTCTTAGAGCAGTTTAAAGGCGCCTTATAAGTTAATAAGACGCACTCTTATCTACTTGTTTATTGTGGTTTCAAATAATTTATAAATACGTCTGTATTCATCAGACCAGCTTGAACCTTCTTTAAATCCGTGTCCTTCTAAAGGAAATACAGATAGTTCCCAATTCTCTTTTTTCAATTCAATTAAGCGTTGTGATAAACGTACCACATCTTGAAAATGCACATTGGTATCTATCATACCATGTAACATTAATAAATTCCCTTTAAGACCTTCAACGAAATATAATGGAGAACTTTGTTTGTATGCTTTTGGATCTTCAACAGGCGTGTTTAAAATAGGAGAAGTATAACCATGATTATAATGAGCCCAATCTGTAACAGATCGTAAAGCGGCACCACTTTTAAAAGTGTCTGGTGAGTTAAACATTGCCATTAAAGTTATAAAGCCACCATAGGATCCGCCATAAATACCTAATCTGTCTTTATCAATATCTTGATTCTCAACTAAATATTGAGCACCATCAATTTGGTCGTTTAAATCTTTTCCACCCATATGTCTATAAATAGCAGTTCTCCAATCACGACCATAACCAGAACTTGCTCTAAAATCTATAGCTAAGACTGTGTAACCATTATCGACTAGAATATTATGAAACATGTATTCTCTGAAATATGAAGGCCACCAACGATGCACGTTTTGAAGGTATCCTGCGCCATGAACAAATATCACTGCAGCTCCATTTTTATTAGCCTCTGTAGGCTTGTATAATGTAGCAGGTACTTCTGCACCATCACGAGCTGTAAAGTTTATGATTTCAGAATTAATCCAATTGTAAGAATCAAATGCTTTTGTAGTAGACGTTGTGAGTTTAGTCATTTTTGCACCAGCTTTATTTGGCATGACATAAAGCTCCCAAGGTTTGTTTGTGAAAGAATACCGAATAGCTAAAGATTTTTCATCTGGAGATACTGTAACCTCATGACCTCCAACTTGTGAAGTTATTTGTTTCATATTACCACCTTTTGAAGGCAAATGGTAAAAATGCTGCTCATGTGGACTCACTTTATTACTCGTTAAAAAGAAGGTTTTGCTGTCTTTAGATAAGCTCACCTCTTGAATTTCGAAAGCACCTTGAGTTAATGCTATTATCTTTCCAGAATTCACATTAGCAGAATACAAATGTGCATATCCCGTTTTTTCAGATTTAAACCAAATATTATCAGTGTCAATCCACCCAATGTCTCCATTTGAAAACCATCCTATTCCAGGTCCACCAATCCAAGCATCATCATGTTGTCTTTCTATCAATTTTAAATTACCATTACTCAAATCTACTAACATAATCCATCTGTCCTTATTATCGGCAGATACAATGTTTACAACTGCTTTTCCGTCTTCTGAAAAATTTATACTATTAATGGTAACCTCTCTTTCGTCTTCGTAAGTGTCTTTGTATTCAGATAAGTTTACGGCATAATCTTTTAAAAATTCAGGTTTATCTTTGATGCCCTCAATAGTATCTGTATTAATTTGGTAATGTGTTCCTGTTTTCAGATTTAAAATCCAAGATTCATTAGTGTATTGCGGACTTCCTACGTTTGACCTTGCTTTTAAATCTGTTGTGTAACTACTTTCGGTAACATAATCAGGAACAATAGTTTTTTTGTCGCTGGGTGTAACATACAAGTTATAAAACACATAATTTAAATCTGGAGATACCGAAAGTCCAAATAAATTTTTATCTCCTATATAAACAGGATCTATTTTATCCAATTGACTTTGCTCGCTTCTATAGGTTTTAGCATCACTCTCATTTTTACGCTTTTCTAAGATGTTGATATTTTCTAATTGATCATCCATGAGCCATTGGTCTAATTCTTTTGGTGCACGCTCTGATTGTTTGTTACCTGATTTAAAATCGGTTAATTGTGTCAAAGTACCATCTTCAATATTCCACTGATAGAGATTGTTGCTTAACTCATAAAGAATAGATTTTTCATCACCAGAAAATTGTGGATTAGACTCATATGCAGTTGTGCTTGTAAGGCGTTTAGTCGTGTCGTTTTTGAGATCTAATAAAAACAAATCACCACTTTTTTGATATACTTTCAGACTGTAATCTTTCGAGAAATCACCATCATTATCACTTGCTTTTAAAGCTTTAAATGATAATTTTTCAATTTGTTTTGAATTAATATTTACTTGATATGTAGACCTAATGGTATCATTATCTGGATTCCAACTAAAATTGATGTGATTACTATCGTTCGACCAAGAGACATTAGTAGGTAAATAACCTACAAAATCTTCTCCTTGCATAATTTGATCTATGGTTAGCTTTGAATCGTTTTTAACTTGAGCAAAACTTAAACTTGTAAGGAAAAGCAGTAGGAAAAATGAGCGTTGTATCATCAGAAAGTATTAAATGGATTATTTTTGCTCTAAAATAAAGTATTTCACAATACCCACGAAATGACATGAGAAAAGATATTGAAATTCCTGAAGTAAAAGACGTTTTTGTAGCTGTAGTCCAAGAACAACATCCAGAATACAAAACAGATGACTGGAACGCTTATATTATCAATAATAAAGATGTGGATTTAGAAACCGTTTTAATTGTTACAAATGGCTATTCAGAAAAAAAGATTACACCGATCATGCGTCATACGATAAAACTCTTACCTGCAAGGAGTTATGCTAAAATAGAGTTTATGCAAAATGATGTGCTTGAGCTCAACAACGAGTTTAAAGTCACTTTTTTTGAAGGCAATCAAATGCTTGACAAAACGTACCTATTCAGAAAGAATACTATAAATACTAAAGCATTGCAAACTGTTCCGTTAATGCAATTAAAAGGAGTTTTGGTGAAGTAGCCAATTCTTGCGATGGATTATTTTAATCTAATTTATCAGTTAGCTTTTTAAAGACTTTTTTAGGGTCTTTATTCTCATATAAAATATCGTAAACAGCACTTATGATTGGTAACTGTGTTTTCTTTGTGTTTTTGAGATTAAGCTCATGTGCACTTTTTGTTGCATAATAACCTTCGGCAACCATACTCATTTCCATTTGAGCAGACTTAACAGTGTAACCCTTTCCTATCATGTTTCCAAACATACGATTACGTGAAAATGTAGAATAACCAGTCACTAATAAATCACCCAAATAGGCCGAATTATTAATGTTTCGTTTCATTTTGTGCATCTTTTTAATAAAACGCTTCATTTCACGAATGGCATTACTCATAAGGACACTTTGAAAATTATCTCCATAACCTAATCCGTGAGCAATTCCAGCAGCAATAGCATAAATGTTTTTTAGCATTACAGCATATTCAGTACCAATAATATCATCACTGATTTTTGTTTTGATATAATTACTAGATAAGGTATCCGCAATAGTTTGTGCTTTTTCAGCATCTGCACAAGAAATCGTTAAATAAGATAATCGCTCAAGCGCAACTTCTTCTGCATGGCAAGGTCCAGCAATAACTGCAATATTTTCAAATGGAATGTTATAAATATCATGAAAATGCTCACCAACCAATAAACCAGATTGAGGCATAATCCCTTTAACGGCAGATACAATGGTTTTTTGAGAAATATCAGCAGAGAGTTTTTCTAATTCAGAATGCATAAAAGCTGAAGGAATTACAAAAATCAAAACATCAGCCCATTCCGCCAATTCATTAATATCATTACTTAATTTGAGCTGTTCAATTTTAAATTCTACCGAACTTAAATAACTCGGATTATGTTGTTCTTTTAGTAAATGCTCTTTAGCATACACGCTTCGCATGTACCAACCCACTTCATCTAAATTTTCGCAAAGCATCTTTACAATAGCTGTTGCCCAACTTCCTGCTCCAAAAACGGCGTATTTTAAAGGTTGATTCATAAATGGATCATCAATTTTTTAGTTATTCAAAAATACACAAAATATAGAGACTTCTATTTATGGCACGCGTTTTGGATTAGATACCATAGTAACCCAAAAATTCAAGATTATGAAAACGATAAAAATACTTTTAGGCTTTGTTCTAAGTGCAACACTTTTAACGTCTTGTTATACCGAAGAAGTGATTATTAACGATTTTGATAATCAACCAGGTATTTCTTTAAATCAATTATTAGGTTCTTATGAGCTTTGGTATGTAGATATCAATCAAACTTTAGGATCTGGTGAAACTCCTTTCTTGCAAATTGCATTTACAATGTCATTTAAAAACGGATTGGTTTACGCTAATAACAATTTAGTTGGTTTTGGAAATCAAGGTAACGGATTTGGAATTGATGTTGGAACTTACGATGCATATGATATGATTTTAGATGTGTATCATGATATTGATGGTTACCAAACGTTTGATGTGTATCAAATTGATAATAATACCATAGAGTTATATAATCCTTACAACGACACGTCTTATTTTTTAAATGGATACCAAAGAAGCAATTTTGATTATGACTATGTGTTTTATGATAACATTCATTATTTCCTTCAGGAATATGAAGCTTGGGACAAAACATATACAAGTCAAATGGGTATGTTAAATGAGTTTGATAATGAAAACTATTTACAATTTTTAGCTGGTGGAAACGATTCAGAGTTTAGAAGCTCTCAAGATGTAAACATCGGGAATCCAGATAATATTTACTGGGATTATACTGGAATTTATGGCGTAGGAAATATTAGCAATAATATGTACTTGAAAACATTAACATTAGATTATGACTTTTTCGACAATGAATTCTTCGAATTGAGCGTTATAAATGATCAAAGAATAGAATTGTACCATCCAACATCTGGTACTGTATACGAGTTTACAGGAAGAGGATATATTCAATTCTTACGTGAGACTGATGCAGAAGGAAGAAAAATTGAAGGAAAAAAAGAACTTAAAAAACGTAAGCAGAAAACTGCTAAAAAAGATAACCCTAGGGTAAATAAAAGGAGCTAAATTTTGGTTGGTTATTTAGTTTCCAGAAACGTCCACCTCATTAATTTGAGCTGGGCGTTTTCTTTTAATGTGACTTTTTGAAATTTAGTGTGTCTAAAGGATAGATGTCTAAGAGATATCTATAACTTTATAATTAACTATTAACTTTAA
The DNA here is from genome assembly GCF_000797465.1 of Psychroserpens jangbogonensis. Taxonomy (GTDB): domain Bacteria; phylum Bacteroidota; class Bacteroidia; order Flavobacteriales; family Flavobacteriaceae; genus Psychroserpens; species Psychroserpens jangbogonensis. Next base: position 34,177 of record NZ_JSWG01000004.1, read on the forward strand.
ATCAATATCACATTATGGGATTATTTTCATTTATTAAAAACGCAGGGGCTAAAGTTTTCGGAATTGGTAAAACAACAGATGAAGAAGCAGCAGAAGCAAAAGCAACAGCTACAGCAAAAGTAGCTATGGAAGAATTACGAATTGAGGATGCAGCAGCAAGAAACCTTGAAGGGACAATTAAAGACTTACAATTACACGTTGAAGGTCTTAGAGTATTTATAGACGATGATATGGCTAGAATTTCTGGAATGGCTTATGATCAAGCAACAAGAGAAAAAGTAATTTTAGTGGTTGGAAATACAGCAGGAATAGCAACAGTTGATGATCAAATGACGGTTGAACATGTTGAGCCAGAAGCTCAGTTTCATACAGTTGTAAGTGGAGACACTTTAGGTAAAATAGCAAAAAACTATTATGGTAACGCTATGAAATATCCTGTGATTTTTGAAGCAAATAAACCAATGTTGACAGATCCTGATAAAATTTATCCTGGTCAAGTATTACGTATTCCACATATGGACTAAACGTAAAATAGTATCAAAAAAAAAGCGCAACCTTAAGTTGCGCTTTTTTTTGTTTTAGGTTATTCCAAAATTTTCTCTAAACCTTCAAAGTCATATGGCTTAGCTGTAATGGTTTTGTCTGTATCTAGCAAGATATAAGTTGGTGTTGCGCCTACTCCGTAAGCATTTGCTATAGGATTATCCCATTTACCTAAACCAAGCACATGTACAAAGTCTGTGTACTCAGAAATGGCTTTTTGCCAACCTTCAACTTCTTCTTCAAGACCAATAGCAATCACTTTTAAATTCGGTTTTGAATCTAGTATCGCTTTTACTTTTGGTAATTCGTCAAGACAATGGCCACATGTACTGCTCCAAAATATAATTAGATATTGCTCAGCCATATCTAAATCGTGGAGTGTTGTCGTCGTTGTTTCTCCATTTTCTGAAATGGCTAAATCAAAGTTTTGTGCTGTTTTACCAATTTGATTATTTTGATAAACGATTTGTGTTTCGGTTAAGATTAAGTAGTTGCCTGTTTTACTTAATTCCATTAAATAGTTGTCAGAAATGTAATTTGCAACTTCCGGATTTTCCATGTTTTTAAAACGACTCCACACCATTTCTAGAAGCATTGTTTTGATTTCGACTTTACCTTCGCCAATACTATTCATTACATGATCTACATCTGCTTTATACGTTTCATTGCTTGTGCTTGCGGTCATTCCGAAGATATAGGCTAATACACGATCAACCAAAAAATCAGAACTTTGTAATAAGGTATCACTAAAGTTTACATGAGATAAAAAGGTGCGTTTTAAGTTAGAAGAATAGGTTGATACATCTTCATAAGTTTCAGGAATATAAGGTGTATTTGCCTTAATGAATTTAGAAGCCATAGTTCCTTTTGATGCCTCTTCAAAAGCAATCTGAGTATCCTTTAAGGTTTTAAAAATATCATGAAATCCTTTTTTATCGGTACTTTCTTGGGTGTAATAATTGCTAATAGTTCTATTCACCATATCCATACTATTAGTATAGGATGACCATAGTTTATTCTCATTACTATCTGTAAACTCTAAACCTTTATCTGTACTAAAGGTTAGCGAGACACTTTCCTTTCCATTAAATATCAGGTCAAAATTGTTTTCTTCTGGTGGAAGCGCATAAACTATTTTATAAATCCCAGCGGTTACCGAAGAATCTAAAGGAATTGTGAAGTTACCTTCTTCATCAATTTTTGCTCTATCAACATAATCTGAACCAGTAGGTGTTGCATGATATAAAAATGCATACGTATAATCTGAAGCAGGCGCAAATGTACCATTGATAGTATGTTGTGAAAACATGCTAATTGGAATGAATAACAGGAAAATAAATAAATATCTCATAGGTATGAATTAATTAAAGTGAAACGCTTTGTATTTCACAACCATAATGATTTCAAATATTAAGCCAAATATCTGAAATTTATTGTTTTGATTTATCTTTTGATCGGATACTTTCAATAACTACGGTTGAAATTATCAGAGTTCCTCCAATAAAGGTATTCCAAGTTGGAATTTCATTCAAAAAGAAAAATGCAATAATAATCCCAAAAATGGGCTGTGTGCTAGAAATAATACTGGCAGTACTAGCTTTAAAATACTTTAAACTATTTACAAATAAAGTGTGGCCTATTGCTGTAGTTAGTAGTGCTAAAAGAATCACATAAGGGTATTGAGTTTCAATTGTTGAAGTATCCATTATAAATAACGTTGGAATCAATACCGCTGTTAAAATTAATACTTGATAAAACATCAACAAACTCCCATTGTAGGTGGTTACATGTTGTTTTAGCATTAGGTTTCTAATGGCATAACAAACTGCTGAAAGCATTCCGAATAAAACACCTTGCAAGGCTGAACTTTGTAAATCTAATTCGGGAGCTAAATAGTAAATGCCAAGTAAAACCAAAGCTCCAAGTAATATGTGCATTAGGTCAAACTTTACTTTTGAAAACAAGGGCTCGAGAAAAGCGGTAATTAAAGGAAAAGTGAATAACGACAACATTCCAATGGCGACGTTTGAAACTTTTAGTGCATAGAAGTACGTAATCCAATGTGTACCTAAAAAAACTGCAGAAATAATAAAGGTAAGCTTGTCAGGACCAGTATGAATTTTGAGTTTAATTTTTTTGTATTTACAGAACACAAATAAAAAAACCGAAGCTAATGCACATCTCCACCAAATAATTACTGGAATTGGCATATCTATGTATTTGCCTAATGTTCCAGATGTACTTATAAAGATAGTAGCAACTGTTAACCAAAGTACATGATTTAGATGTGCACTTTTCATATGTCTTGAATCCTTTTCAAGGCTTGCTTAACTGATTTTACATGTTCAAAGGTCAAGAGTAATCGTAAGCCATTTCTGGTTTGCTTTTCTTTCATTTTGCAATCTTTAGGCCTTGTTTGAACATACTTCAAAACTTTAGTAAAGTTGTCACTTTGGTAAAATGCACTTTTCTGATCGTTTATGAAATAACCAACAAAACGGCCTTGCTTCATAATGATTTTTTCTAATCCAATTTTGGTAGCAATCCATTTCACACGTACACTATTCAATAAATCAACAACCTGAATTGGTAATTCTCCAAAGCGATCAATAATTTCAGTTTCGAACGTATGAAGTTCTTCTTCGGTTTTAAGAGTATTGAGTTTGGTGTACAGATTTAAACGTTCCGTAATATTGTTTACATAATCATCTGGAAATAGCAATTCAAAATCAGTATCTATAGTAATGTCTTTGACGTAATCTTTCTCTTTTCCGTCATCTTGGTATAAGTCTTTAAACTCATTTTCCTTGAGTTCTTCAATGGCTTCATTTAAGATTTTCTGATAGGTGTCAAAACCAATATCATTAATAAATCCGCTTTGTTCACCTCCTAATAAATCACCTGCACCACGAATTTCTAAATCTTTCATTGCAATGTTGAAACCGCTTCCAAGCTCAGTAAATTGCTCAAGAGCTGTAATACGTTTTCGAGCATCATTGGTCATTGCTGAATATTCAGGAGTGATAAAATAACAAAAGGCTTTTTTGTTACTTCTACCTACACGACCTCGCATTTGGTGTAAATCACTAAGTCCGAAATTATTCGCATTATTTATAAAAATGGTATTCGCATTAGGCACGTCTAATCCGCTTTCAACAATTGTTGTACTTACTAAAACGTCAAATTCACCATTCATAAAAGCAAGCATGAGATGTTCTAGTTTTTTACCTTCCATTTGTCCGTGACCAATACCAATTTTCGCATCAGGAACTAAACGCTGAATCATACCAGCAACTTCCTTAATGTTTTCTATTCGGTTATGAATAAAGAAGATTTGTCCACCACGCTGAATTTCATATGTGACCGCGTCTCTTATGGTTTCTTCATTAAAACGAATCACATTACTTTCTATAGGGAAACGATTTGGTGGTGCAGTTGTAATCACAGATAAATCACGTGCTGCCATCAAACTAAATTGCAAGGTTCTTGGAATTGGTGTTGCCGTAAGCGTCAACACATCCACATTGTCTTTGAGCGTTTTTAGTTTCTCTTTTACAGCGACACCAAACTTTTGTTCTTCATCGACAATTAGCAAACCTAAATCTTTGAATTTCACATTTTTATTAACCAATTGATGTGTTCCGATAAGTATATCTACATGTCCTTTTTCAAGTTTTTCTAAAGTGGTTCTTTTTTCTTTAGCCGTTCTAAAACGGTTGAGATAATCTACAGTAACCGGAAAATCTTTAAGACGTTCGGTAAATGTTTTATTATGTTGATAGGCTAGAATTGTTGTAGGCACTAATATCGCAACTTGTTTTCCGTTGTCTACTGCTTTAAAAGCCGCGCGAATAGCAACTTCAGTTTTACCAAAACCTACATCACCACAAACTAAACGATCCATAGGTCGTTCACTTTCCATATCTGCCTTAATATCTGCAGTAGATGTAATTTGATCAGGAGTGTCTTCATAAACAAATGACGCTTCTAACTCATGCTGAAGGTAACTATCAGGTTTGTATTGATAACCTTTTTCTAGTTTTCGCTTTGCATAAACTTTTATAAGGTTGAATGCAATTTCCTTAACACGAGATTTTGTTTTCTGCTTAAGTGTTTTCCATGCCTTGCTTCCAAGTTTATAGATTTTTGGTGGCTTACCATCTTTACCATTAAACTTGGTGATTTTATGAAGCGAATGAATACTTAAATAAAGCACATCTCGTTCGCCATATACTAATTTAATAGCTTCCTGTTTTTTGCCCTCAACATCAATTTTCTGAAGTCCACCAAATTTCCCAATACCATGATCAATATGTGTCACATAATCTCCAATATCTAAATTGGTTAATTCTTTAAGTGTGATGGCTTGCTTTTTGGCATATCCATTTTTGAGATGGAATTTATGATAGCGTTCAAAGATTTGATGATCTGTATAACAGGTGATTTTTTTATCATGATCTATAAACCCTTGATATAAAGACAAAACGATAGTTTTGTAGTGCACATTTTCTTCTACATCTTCAAAAATATCATGAAATCGCTTTGCCTGTTGTTCACTAACACAAGCGATGTAATTTGAATATCCTCTATCGTGGTTCGTATTAAGATCTTCAATTAATAAGTTGAATTGCTTATTAAATGATGGCTGAGGAGCTGTATTATATATTATTTGTTCTGCGGAAAAAACGCTTGTTGTTCCAAATTCAATCAAACTAAAATCAAGAAGTTGTCGTTTCAGTAATTCTGAATTACAGAACAATTCTTCAGGTTCTGAATGTTTCAATTCTGAAGACAAGGCTTTAAATGTCTTTTCTGCTTTTCCAAAGAACTCATCAATTCTTGAAAACAGTAAATCAGTATTCTTAGAAAATATCACGGTTTTTTGAGCGATATATTTCAAGAAACTCTGTCTGCTTTCTTCTAAAAATTTATTAGCAACATTTGGAATGATGCCTATCTTTTTAATTTGTTCTGTAGAGAGTTGCGTTTCTACATCAAAAGTTCTAATGCTATCTACTTCATCACCAAAAAACTCAATACGATAGGGTTCGTCATGAGAAAAGGAGAAAACATCTACGATACCACCACGAACTGAAAACTCTCCAGGTTCAGTCACAAAATCTACGCGCTTAAATTGGTATTCAAATAATACCTCGTTAACAAAATCAATAGACAACTCATCACCAACCGAAATCTTTAACGTGTTTTTCTCAAGTTCACGACGCGTTACAACTTTTTCGAAAAGTGCATCAGGATAGGTGACAATAACAGCAGGCTTTTTTCGAGAATTGATTCGATTTAAAACTTCTGCTCTTAATAATACATTCGCATTGTCAGTTTCTTCAATTTGATAAGGTCTTCTATAGCTACCAGGATAAAAAAGGACATCCTTATCATTTAGTAGTACTTCTAAATCGTTGAGGTAAAAAGCGGCTTCTTCCTTATCATTAAATATCAGTAAAAATGGGAGTTCGGAAGCTTTAAATGCTTCGCTAATTACTAGCGATAATGAAGAACCAACTAAACCTTTTATATGTAATTTTGCTCCAGTTTGAGCAATAGAAGTCTGCAGATTTTGCATTTGCAAAGCCTGTGCATACGTTTGCGAGAGAATGGTTTTACTCAAGACATTTTATTTTGTGCAAATATAAAATATTTGTGCTATGGCGTATTGTTAAAATGTATTAATAAAACTATCTTTGTGACACTTAAAAAAATCAAAATATATGTCATTTTCAGAATTATTCGAAAGCGGGTTTAAAAAACGTAATGAAGATCATTTTGCAGCAATTGTAAGAGTTGCCATGAGTGATGGAATTATTAATGAAGCAGAAAAAGCATTTTTAGACCGTCTAGCAACACGTTTAGATATTACAGAGATCGATTATAAAGATATACTTAAAGATTACAAGAGTCATCCAATTAATCCTCCATTATCGTACGATATGCGTTTAGAACGTCTTTATGATTTAGCTCGTATGGTTTGGGCAGATCATATTGAAGGACCAGATCAAGTAGGTTTGTTAGAAAAATTATCTATAGGGTTAGGTTTTAATCAAGACAATGTAAAATACATTACAGATAAGGCACTGACTTTAGTGCATTATGAAGTAGATCTTGATGACTTTATAAATAAAATGAAACACATGAATCAATAAACGATTCTTAGTTATAGAATTTAAGCAGTTTGAAAAGACTGCTTTTTTTTATGCGTTACGCATAAATTCTTCAGCTTTTTCTACCATGTTTTTACTACCACAAATAAAAGGTACACGTTGGTGTAATTCGGTAGGTTCTACATCCATAATTCTTGTAAACCCATCACTAGCTTTACCATTGGCTTGTTCTGCTAAAAACGCCATTGGATTACATTCGTAAAGCAATCTCAATTTACCATTAGAGTTTTGAGAGCTTTTAGGATATAAATAAATTCCACCCTTAATCATATTTCTGTGAAAATCAGAAACTAATGATCCAATGTATCTACTCTTATAAGGTCTATCGCCTTCTTCCTCTTGGCAATACTTAATATAGTTTTTAATCCCTTGTGGAAAGTGAATGTAATTTCCTTCGTTTACAGAATAGATTTGACCATCTTCTGGGAATTCCATGTCTGGATGTGATAAATAAAATGATCCAATTGCAGGATTTAAAGTAAATCCGTTAACACCATCACCTGTCGTATATACGAGCATAGTTGATGTTCCGTAGACCACATATCCAGCTGCTACTTGTTGATTCCCTTTTTGAAGAAAATCTTCAATTGTTACAGGTGTTCCTACTGGTGTTACTCTTCTGTAGATTGAAAAAATTGTTCCTACAGACACATTAACATCAATATTAGAAGATCCATCTAAAGGATCAATTAAAACGATATACTTGTTTTGGTGGTTTTCATCCTGACTATTTATAGAAATAAAATCATCTTCCTCTTCACTTGCGATTCCACAAACAATATTACGTTTGGTCATGGTTTGAATAAACTTATCATTTGCGTAAACATCTAGTTTTTGCTGATCTTCACCTTGAATATTTGTATCACCTGCAGTCCCAATAATATCAACTAAACCAGCTTTGTTTACTTCGTGATTTACCACTTTAGCAGCTAGTCGAATTGAATTTATAAGTCTTGATAACTCTCCAGATGTGTATTTAAACGAGGATTGATTTTCGATAATAAACTCTCCAAGAGTTTGATTTTTTTGAGACATTTATTCTAAATGATTAGTTTATGCAAATATCGTATTTTTTAACAAACTACAACGTTTTCGCTAGGCTTTTAATGTTTTCTTAAACATAACTTTTAAACTATCTTTACCTAAATTAATTTTAAATGAATATTAACGTAAGAGTAGCTGTAAAAAAAGATATGCCAGAAATCTTTGACCTAATTAAAGAATTGGCTGTTTTTGAAAAAGAGCCTCATGCCGTTTCTATTACAGTTGAAGATTTAGAGAATTATGGGTTTGGAAATCATCCTAAATTTCATTGTTTTGTTGCTGATGTTGATGGAAAAGTAAAAGCGATGGCTTTGGTTTATATGCGTTTTTCAACATGGAAAGGCCCAATTTTGCACTTAGAAGATTTAGTTGTTAAGCAAGACATGAGAGGTCATGGTTTAGGTACTGCGCTTTTAGACGAAGTTGTTAAATATGGCAACGAGTTAGATGTGAAACGCGTGAGTTGGGAAGTCATTGATTGGAATGAACCAGCTATAGAGTTTTATGAGAAAAAAGGAGCAGACGTGAAGCGTGATTGGGATGTTGTTCACTTAGATGAAGACGGAATAAAAAATTATTTATCAAAATTATAACATGCAAGTATTTAAATTTGGAGGTGCTTCAGTAAAAGATGCTAATGGTGTAAAAAATTTAGCAAAAGTTTTACAAGATGTCGGTTATGATAATACATTAGTTGTGTTTTCTGCTATGGGAAAAACGACCAATGCAATTGAATTAGTTATTAAAAACTATTTTGAAAATAAAAGTGAATTACAAAGCTCAATACAAGATGTAAAAAAATATCACAACGAAATTTTATTAGACCTTTTTGAAAATACGCAACATCCAATATTTAAAAAAGTAGCTTCTATTTTTGAAGATTTAGATCATTTTTTAAGTCGCAATAAATCTCCAGATTATAATTTTGTATACGATCAAACTATTGGCTTTGGTGAGTTGACTTCAACACTAATTATCAGTGAATATTTAAATTCCATTGGGATCCAAAATAATTGGTTGGATGTTCGAAATTTCATCAAAACAGATAGCTACTATAGAAGAGCAAATGTAAATTGGGAACGAACACAAATCGCTATAAAAGAAAATTTTGATAATAAATTATTAAATATTACTCAAGGATTTTTAGGGAGTGACGCTAATAATTTCACGACTTCTTTAGGAAGAGAAGGAAGTGATTATACTGCTGCTATTTTTGCATATTGTTTAAATGCTCAAAACGTTACGATTTGGAAAGATGTACCTGGAATACTAAATGCAGATCCACGTTATTTTGAAAATGCTCAGTTACTTCATAGTATTTCTTACAGAGAAGCTATCGAGTTAGCCTTTTATGGTGCATCTGTAATTCATCCTAAAACACTTCAACCTTTACAACAAAAGGAAATTCCGTTATTTGTAAAATCTTTTTTAAACCCAAAAGATGAAGGGACAAAAGTTGTTAAAGACATTAGGTTATCACCAAATATACCTTGTTATATCGTGAAGAAAAATCAGGTTTTAGTTTCACTATCCTCATTAGATTTTAGTTATATCGTCGAAGAGAATATTAGTGAGATTTTTAAGTTATTACACTATTATAAGATGAAAGTTGATGTTATTCAAAATTCTGCAATTAGTTTTTCAGTATGTTTTGAAAACTCATATAATAATCTTGAGCAATTGCTTCAGCATTTAAAAGCAAAATTTAATGTAACGTCGTACGAAAACGTTAGTCTTTATACAGTAAGACATTATAATAAACAAGCAATAACGTCTATAGAAAAGGATAAAACATTGTTATTAAAACAATTAACACAAGAAACAATTCAAATCGTAACTAAATAAACAATTTAGTACATTTACAGTCATGACCAAACCACCAGATATAGGATTAGTTACCGCAAAAGAAGTTGCAAAAGCCATCAATGTAGATAAGTATGGTTTTATAGGAACTTTTGTTGGTTGGTTGTTAATGAAACTTCTTAAAATTTCAACACTTAATAAAATTTACAAGCGTAATAAGCATTTAAGTGATGGTGAATTTCTAGATGGCATTTTAGACGATTTTAAAATAAAATTCGAAATTCCAGAAGAAGATTTAAAACGATTACCAAAGGATGGCGCTTACATAACCGTTTCTAATCATCCCTTAGGAGGAATTGATGGTATTCTATTATTAAAGTTAATGATAGAACAACGAAAGGATTTTAAAATTATAGCTAATTTTTTATTACATAGAATTGAGCCGCTAAAGCCTTATATTATGCCAGTTAATCCTTTTGAAGATCGAAAGGATGTGCAATCTAGTATTGCTGGTTTCAAAAATGCAATTTTACATTTAAGAGAAGGTCATCCTTTAGGAATTTTTCCTGCTGGAGAAGTGTCTACATATAGAGACGGCAAACTTGTGGTGGACAAACCTTGGGAAGAAGCTGCGATGAAACTTATAAAAAAGGCAGAAGTACCAGTGGTACCAATTTACTTTCATGCAAAGAATAGTAAATTGTTTTATAAGCTTTCAAAAATTAGTGATACGTTTAGAACGGCTAAATTACCATCAGAACTCCTTACTCAAAAGCATCGAATTATTAAGGTGAGAATTGGAAGGCCAATTTCTGTAAATGATCAAAAAGAACATACAACACTTGCTAGTTTTTCAGAATTTGTAAGACGTAAAACATATATATTATCAAATGCTTTTGAAGACAAATCAAAAATATTAGATAACCTGTCTAATACATTAAAAACGCCACCTAAATCTCCAAAACGAATTGTTGGATCTGTAAGTCAAGATGTAATGATTTCTGAAGTTGAAGCACTTCGAAAAGGAGATTGCAGGCTATTACAAAGTAAAAATTACGAAGTGTTTTTAGGTAGTGCTAAACAGATCCCAAACATATTACGTGAAATAGGTCGTTTGCGTGAAATTACTTTTAGAGCTATTGGAGAAGGTACAAATGAAGCTATTGATTTAGATGATTTTGACACTTACTACCATCATATGTTTTTATGGGATACTGATGCCAATCGATTAGCTGGAGCTTATAGAATGGGATTGGGTTCTCAAATTTTTGCAAAGTATGGTATTGACGGATTCTATCTTCAGGATTTGTTCCGTTTTGAGCCAGAACTCTATAAAATGATGAGTGAGTCAATCGAAATGGGTCGCGCATTTATCATTAAAGAATATCAACAAAAACCAATGCCTTTATTTTTACTTTGGAAAGGAATTGTGCATACAACATTACGTTATCCAGAGCATAAATATCTTATTGGTGGTGTGAGTATTAGTAATCAGTTTTCTAACTTCTCAAAATCGTTGATGATTGAATTTATGAAGTCACATTACTACGATCCATATGTCGCACAATATGTGCATCCTAAAAAAGAATTCAAGGTTGTACTTAAAGATGCAGATAAAGACTTTGTGTTTGATGAAACCGAAGCTGATTTGAATAAGTTTGATAAGATTATTGATGAGGTCGAACCAGGAGCATTGCGTCTACCTGTTCTGCTTAAAAAATACATCAAACAAAATGCGCGCTTAGTTGCGTTTAATGTCGATCCTTTATTCAACAACTCTGTTGATGGATTGATGTATATTAAAATTGCCGACTTACCTGAAAGCACCGTTAAACCTGTTATGGAAGAATTTCAAGCCGAGTTGGAACGTAAATTTTCTAACGGAACAAATGATGAGGCTTAAAGGGTTTGTTCTAGGGACATTAATTTTATTCTCATATAATTTAGTTGCTCAAAACATAAGAGGAGTCGTTTTAGATGCATACACCAATCAACCCATTGAAAGTGCTTCAGTTTATTTTGATAACACAACTATTGGCACTTCAACAAATGATAAGGGGGAATTTGAAATTCAACTGAAAGAAGGTGTGACGTCTGCTTTGGTAATTTCATTTTTAGGCTACGAAAAAGTATTACTTGACACTTATAACTCAAAACAGTTTTATAAAATAGTATTAAATGAATCTGCTGATTCTTTAGATGAAGTTGTAATTTATACTGATGATGGCATGCCAAAAGCCATAAAATTACAACAGTTTAGAGAACAATTTTTAGGGTTTTCAAAATTTGCAAAATCCTGTATGATCCTAAATGAAGACGCCCTTATTTTGAGATTTGATCAAGACAGCAAACAACTTTCAGTGAGTGCAACAGAGCCTGTAATTGTTCAAAACAATAGTCTTCAATACCAAGTTAATTTCGATATTATCGATTTTGTAATTGATTACTCTTATATAGATGTATTGAGAGGCAATTATCAAATTAAGTCTATGTTATATTCAGGAACATCGTTTTATAAACCACTAGAAAACGATAAGCCTAAACAAGCAGAAAAGAATAGAGAGCAAGTGTATAAAGGTTCTGTATTACACTTTATGCGTGCATTGACGAACAAGAGATTAAAAAAAGACAAGTATTTTATTTTCAGTAAAGGTTTTCGAGTAGATCCAAATAAATATATTTCTGTATCCGAAGTAGGAAATACAGATTCCTTTAATGTAAAATTAAGAGCGCCTTTATCGGTGCTTTATAAACGAGAATTTCAATCCGAAATTGAATTACCATTAGGTTTTAAGCAAAAAATAAGTGAAGTTACTATTACTACAAATGATACTTTAAAAAGAACGATACAAGTTAAAGGCTCAACATCTAATGCTGAACCTTATTACAACGTAGAATTTATTGTTGATTCCTATGGGAATTACAGTCCGATTGATGCCTTTTACTTTATTGGGTATATGGGGAATCAACGTGTTGGTGATTCGTTACCTTTTGATTACGAATTACCTTAAGACAAATACGTGCTCACAAAGTCTTTACAATAGTCTTTTATTTCATTCCTAGCTTTTAAAAAGGCTTCATGTTTTTCACTATCTGTGCCATTCACTTTTGATGGATCAAAAAAGTTGTGATGTAATCTCAAAGCATTTTCACTTGGAATATAAGGACAGTTTTCATTCGCATGATCACAAACTGTTATGATAAAATCAAAGCTCACCTCTTTATACTCATCTACATTATTTGAAGTATGAGTTGTAATATCAATCTCATCTTCTTTCATGATGGCTATAGCTCCTGGGTTTAATCCATGAGTTTCAATTCCAGCACTATAAATATTGGCTTTTTCGCTTGCAAATAGATTAAGATAGCCATGAGCCATCTGGCTTCTGCATGAGTTTCCTGTGCACAGCACTAATATGTTTTTCATAATTTATATTAACAACAGTTGCTAGTTGAAGAGCAACATGCTTCAACCTTTTCTTTAGTTTTCTCTAAGGTATGTATAACCTTTTCTGGAACACCACACAATTCCTTGGCTTTACAGTCTGTTTTTTCAGATGCTAACTTAATAAATAAGTTGCCATTGTCTATGACGAAATCATTAACAAATAATTGCGCAGTATGGAAGGTACGATTACTATATTCGAATTTAATTTCAGATTCAAGGTCATATGCTTTCATTGTACCTACTTTATTGAGAATACCTAAAGCTTTTAAAACAGACATGTGTTTTGTTTTTAAAATTTCAGCAGGACTTTCCCAAAGTTGTACAATGGTTTCATTCCATTGGTCTGATTGACTTCCGCAGTCTACAGATTCGATGGCAATATGCTTCACTTCAGTAATATGATAATTGGCAGCTACGAATTGATTTGTTGTATATTCAAATTGTAGTGTTTTATCTTGATGTTCTTCTAGTAGATTAAAAAATTCTTGAGTTTTCATAATTTATAAATTTTAAGTTTCGTCTGATTGAGATAACTAACTCCCTTTTAAATGGAGCAGCAATTTGTTTGAGTGGTATTGAAATAGGAGTTGAATGCATCTTGAAATTCTTTAAAACGAATGGTATTTAAACAATAACAAACGCTTTTACCTTCAAAGTTTCCTTTGAGCAAACCAGCCTCATTAATGACTTTAAGATGCTGTGAAATTGTAGCTTGTGCTAATCCAATTTCATCAACAATATCATTACAGATACAGTTTTCTTGTTTGCTTATATATTGTAAAATAGCTACTCGAGCAGGATGAGCAAACACCTTTGCAAAAGCAGCAATTTCAATAATTTGATCTGTATAAATGTCAAGTTTTGAAGCTCCCATATTAATTGTGATTATTCGTAATTGAATACAAATATACACATTGTATCGTAATATTGCAATATTACGATATGAAATAATATAAAAAAACCAGAAAAGTGAATTCTCTGGTTTTAATTATTTATTTAGAACCAAGGTTTTTTACCAACTTGATACGTGTTATAAAATTCTTCGTCTGATTTTGTTAAATAAATAATACCTTCAATTAATCCAATAACTCCGGGAATCCAAATTAGAAGAAGCCCGATACCTACACAAGATAAAACAGCACCAAGTATCCAAATACCTAATAGAATACCACCTTCTTTGTTGTAGCCTAAAATAAATTTATGAACTCCTAAACCACCGAAAATGATACCTAAGATGCCAGCTAATATTTTTTTATTGTCACCCGAAGCACTATTAAATGCTTCTTTCGCGCTATCTGCAAATTCGGAAGCTGTTTCTTTTGCCTCACTAGCAAACTCATTAGCTTTTTCTTTAGCTTCTCCTGCAAATTCTTTTGCGTCATCTGCAAGATCACTTGCTTTTTCACTTACTTTATCAGCTGCTTTTTTTGCGCCTTCTTTTGCATCTCCCAACATATCGTTAAGATCGTCACTTAAATTTTTGTTATCGTCAGACATAATTTTTTGATTTTTAAATGGTTAGGTTATAAATTTAACAAATTTGTTCAATATATTAGTCTATAAACGTAATCATTTGTTACATAAAAGCTTTGTCTATGGGTTCCCATAATTCGATTTTATTACCATCATTATCAAGGATCCAACCAAATTTCCCATATTCATACTCTTCTATTTCACCAACTACAGTAACTCCTTCTTCTTTTAAAACCTTAATTAATTCATAAAGATTTTCAACACGATAATTAAACATAAAATCCTTTTTTGAAGGCTCGTAATATTTGGTGTCTTCTGGAAATGTACTCCATTGTGTAGAACAATCTTTTCCTTGTTTGTCTTTCCACCAAAACGTACAACCATAGTCGTCTGTATTGAAACCTAAATGTTTTCTATACCAATCTTTTGAAGCTTTTGGGTCTTTGCTTTTAAAAAACAATCCTCCTATTCCTGTAACTCTATTTTTCATTTTATTTTTTATTTAGTGCAGTTTCATAAATGTCTATCCATTCTTCCACAGTCATTTTTCCTAAAAGCTGTTCTATTAAATCATATGGAATATCATCGATTTTTTTAAACCGAACACAACTTTTCCCCATATCTAGTTTGTATTTGCTATGCTTTGGATATTCTGAAACAAACCAGTCGTACAATTCTTTTTTTGCATACATACCAGAATGGTATAGCGCAATAAAGTTCTTTTGAGATGCCAAATTTATAAAGGGCAACGGTGGAAATGGTTTACAATGATAGCCATTTGGATAAATAGATTTTGGAACATAGTATGCTAACATACCATAACCCATTCCAGCCTCTAAACCTTTAGGCATATGATCTTTAATAAGGTTGTGCAATTTTGTAATTGGTGCTTTTCTATCTTCTGGGAGCTGACTAATATAGTCGTCAGGTGAAGTTGAATCTGATTGCATATTGATTTAGTTTATTTACGTTGAAGGATTAATGCTGAAATTAAAGATATAATAAATCCTATAATAGTTACAAGCGTAAGCATAAATACTGCAGCAGTTGTACTAGTCATTTCAAAGATTTCATCAGCTTTTCCTTGATCAATTAGTGCTTTTTCAAAGTCACTAAAAAATGAGGGGTTTATAAATTTCGTGTAGATAAAATCTGCCATTGCGATTCCTAAACCAACCAATAATGAAATTAGAATACCAATTACGATGGCTTTGCCTAAGGAAATCATACCATTGTTTATATGATCTCTATAATGTTTTATTCCAAAATAGATAAATGAAAGTGATAAGAAAATAGAGACATAACCAAGAATCTCGTTGGTTGAATAGTCAAAGTTATTGATTCCAATAACGAGATGAATCGTAAAAATTATAAACCCGGTTAGGAGTCCGTAAAGACCGTATTTTAGAACTGTTTGTTTCATAATATGATGATTTAAGTTGTGTGTTGTGGTTTAATTAAATGTGCTGGTCAATAAGAATTGTGTTTCCATCAGGATCGTAAAACACTAAGCTTGCAGGACCAGAATCGCTGCCATCAGTTTCTTTTTCTAGTTTCACGGCATTCGTTTTTAGATGCTCTTGAATTGTCCTAACGTCATCATATGATTCTAAGGTATTTGCACTTTGATCCCAACCTGGATTAAAGGTTAAAATATTTTGTTCAAACATACCTTGGAAAAGACCAATTATAGAATCACCATTTTTCATGATTAAATAGTTGTGCTCAATGTCTCCAGCAAATACTGAAAAGCCGATAGTTTCATAAAATGATTTTGAAGCATGAATGTCTTTTACATTCAAACTCACCGAAAATGCACCTAATTTCATAATAATTAGTTTTAGATTAATACAACACAAAACTATGAGAAGTCCATTAGAAACAGTTCATACTAAAGTACCAAACCACTCATACTTTAGTTTAAAAGTAGGCTTTTTATATAATATTGAAGTCTTTTGCTATTTGCAATGCTTGTGTGCGACGTTTTGCATTAAGTTTTGAAAGAAGATTCGAAACATGCGTTTTTATAGTGCTTTCTGAAACAAAAAGTTTCTCACCAATCTCTTTATTTGAAAGCCCTTCCGAAATACCTAAAAGCACTTCATATTCACGTTTACTAATGTCAAGATCTTTAATTTTTTTATGATTGATGTCTTCGGAAGCGACCTTTTGTTTGTGAAGACTTTTTTTATTCAAATACACACCAACGAAAAAGAAAACGATGGCGATTATTGCAATGACAACTTCTGAATCTAAATCGCCAGAAATAACAGCATATTTACTTAACTGAAACAATAATAACAGTCCTAAAATGAGCAATCCAAAAACGATAATAGTTTTTCTCATGCGTTAAATTTAGCAAAATTCTGATTTAATTTTATCTACTATAGTTTGAGCTAGTTTTTCTTTACTTTCTAAAGTCCATCCTGCGACATGAGGTGAAAGTAAAACGTTTTCTGCTGAAATAAGATATTTAAAAGCATCAGGCATTTCTGAAGAAAAAAGATTTTCAAACGATGATTTCTCATATTCTAGAACGTCTAATCCAGCACCTAAAATTTTACTTGACTTTAAGGCCGAAACTAAATCTTGTGTGACAACGCTTTTTCCACGAGCTGTATTAATCAACCAAAATGGCTTTTGGAATGCATTTATGAATTCTGAGTTAACCATATTTATAGTTAGTAGTGATTCAGGTGTGTGTAAACTTAATACGTTTGCTTTGGCTTGGAGTTCTTCTAAACTGACTTGCTTTGCATTTTGATCTCCAACAGTTGCTTTGATATCGTAACACAAGACTTCTACATCAAAACCTTTAAGTTTTTTAGCAAAAGCTTTGCCCATATTTCCGTATCCAATGAGACCAACGGTTTTCCCGTCGAGTTCTAGCCCACGATTGTCTTCACGTAACCATTTGCCGTTGCGAACTTCACGATCTGCTTTATTAAGTTTATTAAAAAGAGACAACAACATGGCTAAACTGTGTTCACCAACAGCATTACAATTGCCTTCTGGTGCAGCAATAAGTTTGATGCCTTTTTGTTCTGCATAATTACAATCGATATTTTCTAATCCAGCACCTACACGACCAATAAATTTTAAGTTTTTAGCTGCATCTAGAAAGCGTTTATCGATTTTGAATCGACTACGAATGATAAAGCCATCATATTGCTCAATTATTTCTTCAACGGCTTCTTTTGAGGAGCTAAAGTCTTCATCATTGATGAATCCTAAAGCATTAAGTTGCTTTATTAATAACGGATGATTGGTATCTAAGTGGAGAATTTTCAAATTTGAGGATATTCGGTTTGTGTTCGTTCGTGCTCTACATTTCCAGTGTGCGCTGTATCAAGTTTTTCGAATAGAAGTAAGTGGACTACTTCATCATTTTTTGTAGTTGGATTATGCTCAACACCTTTTGGTACAACAATAAGCTCACCCTCTTTAACAACTTCTGTTCGGTCTCTAAATTGCATATATAATGTGCCTTTAATGACTTGAAACAACTCGTCTTCATCATCATGACTATGCCATACAAATTCGCCTTTTATTTTAGCTAATATCACTTGCATATTATCTACAGTTGCAATGCGATGCGGATGCCATTGTTTGGTGAACAAAGCATGTTTATCTTTTATATTTATTGAATGCATAATTTATCGGCTTTTGTGTGTTTAAAGTTACAAAGATTTGCGTTAGTGATTAAACGATTTGTTTGAGCTCTTTTCTTTCTTGAAAGACAAAGCGAGTAGTGAAAGCACGACCTAAAAGGTAACGCCCTAAATATTAAGAATTAGTTTAGCAATCCAGAAATAGATAAGAATTCCGAAGATATCATTACTTGTTGTAATAAATGGTCCTGTAGCGATTGCTGGATCAATGCCTCTTTTATTAAGAAATAATGGCACAAACGTTCCTATTATTCCCGCGACAATAATCACCACAATTAACGACACTGAAATAGCAAGTGCTGTTGCGATATGACCTTTCGTTGCCCAAACAAACAGAAATAAGAATACCGCTAAAATGGTTCCGTTTAAAGCAGCTAATAACATTTCTTTAATGAGTCTGCTATTGATACTTCCTTTAACATCATCGTTGGCTAAACCTTGAACAATAATGGCGCTAGATTGAACTCCTACATTTCCTGCCATTGCAGCAATTAGTGGTGTGAAAAAGAATAATAGCGCATACTTTTCAAAAATACCTTGGAAACCTTCCATAATTAAAAACGCACCAATACCTCCAACAAGTCCTAAAAACAACCAAGGTAGTCTTGCTCTGGTAAGTTCAAAAATACTATCATCTGCTTCAACATCACCTGTAAGACCTGCAGCCATTTGGTAATCTTTATCGGCTTCTTCTTTTAAAACATCTACAATATCATCAATCGTAATTCTGCCCAATAATATTTGGTTATCATCTACAACAGGAATAGCTTCTAAATCATACTTAACCATGACTTTAGCAACATCTTCAACATCGTCATTTACATAAACCCAATCAACAGTATCTTTAGAAATATCTGAAATTTTTTGTTCGCTTTTAGCAACGATTAAATCTTTAAGAGATAAACGACCAATAAGCTTATCTTGTGTGTCTACAACATATATAGAATGAACTCTGGTTACCTCTTTAGCTTGTCCTCTAATACGACGCAAGCAACCAGCAACGGTCCAAGTTTCATAAACTTTAACGAGTTCTTTTGCCATAAGACCTCCAGCGGTATCTTCATCATAAGCTAATAGTTCAGTAATTTCTTCCCTATGTTCATCATCTTCAATTCTTGAGATAACTTCAGCCTGACGTTCTTCAGGTAATTCGGCAATAATATCGGCAGCATCATCGGTATCGAGCTCTTCAACTTCTTCTGCAATTTCTTTTGCAGATAGATTTTCTAGTACTTTTTCTCTGGTATCCTCATCAAGTTCGGTTAGAATATCAGCAGTCGTTTCAGAATCCAGCAATTTGATAACGTAAACCGAATCGTCTAGATCTAATTCATCTAAAATTTCGGCAACATCAGCAAAGTGAAACTCATTTAAAAGCGCTTTTAATTCCTGGTCATCAGAATTAGAGACAAGCAATTCTACTTTCTCAATGAGATCATTGGTAAGTTCAAATTGGATATTTTCTTTTTCTTCTAACAAGCTTGATGAATTTGTTATTCGTTTTCGTCGTTTTCAATGCGTTGTGTTAATTCAATAAATGAATCGACACTGAGTTGCTCAGGACGTTTGTCAAATATAACATTTGCTTTTAAATTATCTGAAAGATTGAATGTTTTTAAACTGTTACGCAATGTTTTTCTACGCTGTTGAAAAGCGGTTTTTACGACTCTAAAAAATAGTTTGTCATCAACAGGTAACGTGAAGTTTTCTTTTCGAGTAAGTCGTAAAACTCCTGAGTCTATTCTTGGTGGTGGATTAAAAACTGTTGGAGGCACTGTAAATAAATATTCTGCATCGTAATACGCCTGCGTTAAAACAGAAAGAATACCATAAACTTTTGAGCCTTCTTTCGAGCAAATTCGTGCTGCAACTTCTTTTTGGAACATTCCTGAAAACTCAGGGATTTGCTCGCGCATTTCTAAGGTTTTAAACACAATTTGTGTAGAAATGTTATATGGGAAGTTACCTATGATAGCAAAGGGCTCTTCATTAAAAATCTCTGTCAAATCATACTTTAAAAAATCCTTTTCATAAATGCGATCTGCTAGATTGAGATAATTGGCTTTTAAATAATCTACAGATTCGCTATCAATTTCTATGACATGAATTTTGGTGTTTTTTTTCAGTAAATATTTGGTAAGAACTCCCATTCCTGCGCCAATCTCTAACACATGTTTATAGCCGTTCAAACTTAAACTATCTGCTATTTTTTCAGCGATGGTTTCGTCGGTTAAAAAGTGCTGACCTAAATGTTTCTTTGCTCTTACTGACATAATATTTAATTGAATTTCACTGAATATTCATCGATAATTTGAAGCTCTGTTCTAAAGGCTATTAATTTTCCTGCGAACTTTTTTAAGCCTTCACTTCGAAGTCTTTCGGCATCTTCTTTATAGTAGGCATCGAGAGCTTCTCTTGAATAAGAACGATATTGAACAGAATAGGTTTGTCCACCCATCTCTTCTTCAACCAAAACTTTGGTTAAGGTTGCTTTATCAAATTTACCTGTGGATAGAACTTGAGGAATATGTTCTTTTATCCAAAGTAGCCATTCGTCATGAATACTGTCTTCAACATTGACAGTCACGTTATATATGTACATGTGATTTATTTATAAATTCTTTGCAAATAACAGAAGATCTTTGTCGTCTTCAAAGAGTTTTACTATTTTTTGGTAAGATAAGCCTAATTTTTCCAAAAGATTAATGGATGGCTGGTTTATTGGAAGCGTTATTGCGTAAAGCTTTTTGATATTAAATGTGTCTTTTGCGAGTTTCATAATTTCTGAAGCCGCTTCATAACCGTAGCCCTTACTATGGTAATCTGAAAGAATTGAAAAGCCTATATCAACATGTTCTAATTGGTCTCGTTTTAGTAAGCCGCTCGTGCCAATGGTTTTTAAATTTTCAGCTTTTACTTGAAATTTATAATAACCGAAGCCATGTGTTTCATAACATTTTAGTTGATTGTTTTTGATATGACTTATAGCTTCATCAAGCGTCTTCACATTGCGATCTCCATTGTATTTTAACCAACCTGGCGTATTCATTAATTCTAATAAAAAAGGCGCATCCTCAACTGTAATTTTAGAAAGTAGTAGTCTGTCGGTTTCGGCTATTATCATAGGAAATTTTGATAAAAACGGATCAATTTATCGCGTCACCACGTAACATCCTAAAGCGTCTTCTAGCCTCAATAAAGTAAATACTGTCTTCGTGATTAAAAATGATTGTTTCGTAGAGTGGTTTTGCTTTTTCAGGCTCACCAAGTTGTGTTTGGTATAATTGCGCTAAATAAAAATGAGCGTCATCAGCTAAAATTTCATCTCTGTAATTGGCAATTATATATTCGTAATTAGCAACAGCTTTGTCGTATTGTTTTGTGTCTTCAAACAATTTAGCTTGCATAAATAATGCTTGATCTTCTATAGTTTCGCCTTTGTGTTCTGTTAGTATTTTACCTAATAGAGAAATGGCTTCTTCGTTTTTATTCTGAAATGCAAACAAGTCAGCTTTGGAATATAACCGTAGAGATGTATGCAAGGAGTCTTCTTCAATATTGTCTGAAATCAAAAGCTTTAAATCTAAAGCATCGTTGGCAATGAGTTGCGATGTTGATGATTTTAAGATTTTAAGTTGCGACTCTGCCCATTCAAAATCACCTTTATAATAACTTGTCTTCGCAACCTTATATCTTGCTTGTTGCGAAATTGTACTGTTCTTTAAATTCGCCTGAATTTGAGAATAGTAGATCAAGGCTTCATTAAATTTTTCTTGAAACACTAAGATGTCCCCTAACTTTAATTTAACCGTTGCTTCTTGAAATAAAGACAATTCTAATTTTAGACTTTTTTTCAAAAATGTGCTTGCTGCTTTTGGATCATGAAGATTAAACGCCAAAAAATCACCATATGCAATTTGAAGCGCAATGGTTTGTTCGTAAGTTCCATATTGCTCAAAGAGAGCTAAGTATTTATCTTGAATGTCTTTGAATTCTTTTTTGGATGCATTAGTAGTTTCAATATCTAAAAGGTATTGATGCGCAACTAGTTTGGTTTCTATATCCTGTGAATTCTCTAATATGTAATTGAAAATAGAATTAGCTGTGTCGTAATCTTTTTCATTGATGGCTGTGAGTGCTAAATCTGTAATACGTGTTAAACTTTCAGGATTTCTTCTGTATAAAGCTTTCTCTTGTATAAAGGCTTTGTTATAAGCCTTCTCTTGTATATAGAGCCAACTTAGCATGTCATACCAGATTTCGTCTGGTTGTGCTTGTATTTTTTTAAGTAGTAGTTTTCTAAGAGAGACATTGTTTTCATTGTCGCTACTTTCTGAGATAAAATCACTAAACGCTCGTTTACCATTATTGAGAAACGTTGGTTTTGATTCAATATAATCGATGTAATTGGAGAACATTTGTTCAATATTTCCAAGTTCACCGTAAATACGAGCAAGTTGCACGTTATAGTTTTGTTTTACGTTGAGCACCATTCCTTTTTTGTAAACGATAATAGCTTTTTCTAAAAGGCTGTGATCTTGAAATCGTTTAGCGACACTATAAGTAAAAGCTGGATTTTCGTCAATTGCAATAATGGCATCAGTGTAGTAGGTTTGTGAAATTTCGGTATTGCCTTTTAATTGATAATTGTAACCTAATTCGACTAATAACGAAGGGTTATTACTTTTAGCAATGTGTTGTAATAAAAGAATTTGAGCTTCATCATATTGTTCTAGTTGCTGATGTGTTTCAACTAGCTTGTAGACATATTTATAGTTGCCTTTATTTTTCTCGTATAATTTTTGGTAGGAAATAAGTGCTTTTTCAAACTCACCACGTTTAAAATAGTTGTCTGCCAGTTGGTCATTTTGCGAAAATCCAAATGCACAACTAAAAAGAAAGATGATAAGTAAAAACTGCTTCATGCCACTAATTTATGTAAATATAACTTATGCAGTGCGTACATATTGTGAATGTTTTTATAAAAAAATGCCTAAACGCAAGTTTAGGCATTACCAACCAAAATAAATGTGCTATTAATCACTATATAAAAATGATTCAATTATTCTGCTGTGGCTATTTTTTGGGATTATCTAAATGTAATATGATTATTACAGTAATACTTTACTTGCCATAACAATCAGAGTTACAAGGAGTACGATGCGTTTAATATTTTTCATAATAAGTAGGTTAGTTCTTAATTGGGAATACTAACTTCTTTAATATTTTCGAAAAATCAAAAGAATTTGCTAAAAATTCGTTGAACAACGTCTTTTTTTAGCATTTTAACGACTAGATATATGAATATTCTTACAAAATTAAATTTTATCGAATCCTGTGTATGGAATTAAAACCTCTGGAATTTGGATTCCGTCTTCGGTTTGATAGTTCTCTAAAATTCCGGCTAAAACTCTTGGTAAGGCAAGAGAGCTTCCATTTAAAGTATGCGCCAATTCGTTTTTACCGTTACTGTTTTTAAAACGTAAACGTAAACGATTGGCTTGATAAGATTCAAAGTTGGAAACACTAGAAATTTCTAACCAACGATCTTGAGCAGTAGAGAATACTTCAAAATCATAAGTCATTGCAGCAGGGAAACCAGTATCACCACCACACAAACGTAAAACTCTGTAAGGTAGTTTTAATTCACGTAAAATATCTTTTACATGATCAACCATACCAACAAAAGCTTTATATGAGTTATCAGGATGTTCCACTCGAATGATTTCAACCTTGTCAAATTGGTGTAGTCTATTTAAACCTCTTACATGGGCTCCATAACTACCTGCTTCTCTTCTAAAGCAAGGCGTATAGCCTGTAATACTTTTTGGTAAATCGCTTTCAGCTAATAAAACATCTCTAAATACATTTGTTCCGGGAACTTCTGCTGTTGGAATTAAATATAAATCATCGGTAGAGTCATGATACATTTGTCCTTCTTTGTCTGGTAATTGACCTGTACCATAACAAGATGCTTCATTTACTAAAAGTGGTAATTGGTATTCTGTATATCCAGCATTAATGTTTTTATCTAAAAAATAAGCAATTAATGCACGTTGCAATCTGGCACCTTTCCCTTTATATACAGGAAAACCTGCTCCAGTAATTTTATTACCAAGTTCAAAATCGATGATGTCATACTTTTTTGCCAATTCCCAATGAGGAAGTGCTCCTTCATGAAGTTTTGGGATATTACCTTCAGTAAAAATTTCTTCATTGTCTTCTTCAGAATTCCCACTAGGCACACTCTCGTGAGGCACATTAGGAATCTTATAAAGTAAAGTAGTAAGTTCTTCAGCTTTCGCGTTAAGTTGGTCACCAAAGGTTTTAGAATCCTCTTTGAGTTGTGATGTTTTTTCTTTTAATACGTTTGCTTCAGCAGCTTTTCCAGATTTAAAAAGATTACCAATTTCTTTAGAAATGGTATTAGATTCAGCCAAAGTGTTATCCAATTGAGTTTGTAAGGCTCTTCGGTCTTCATCTAAGGTGATCACGTCTTCAATCATTTCAGTGGCATCAATATTTCGTTTTGCCAATCTTTTAATGACGTCCTCTTTGTTTTCTCTAATAAAAGCAACTTGTAACATGAGTAAAAAATTTAAGCCGCTAATTTAATGAATTGTCAGTTATTCTCGTCTTGTTTTGAAGGTAAAATCCACTCTTGATGTTTAAAAGGATTCCATTTAGCGTTAGCCAAGTCAACTTTAGGATCAATTAGCTGTTTTCTTGGTTTTCCATTAACGCTCACAAATGCTCTAACATATACTTCTATATCTATTCCTTTTTTAGCATATTCCTTTTTTAGATGTTGGGCGAATTGCCACATGACATCTGGTTTAGCGCTTACAGGTTTACGTTGTTTTTTAGAAAGATAATCGTCAAAGTTTATAATTGTCGACTTGCTTGTAGCTTTATCTACAACAGTAAATGTTGTAGCGCTATTTTTTGTTCGGAGCATCATTCGCCACGACATTCTATGGCCTTCTTCTGTCCAGAGTACATCATCTTTTATAAAATGATGCCTTAATGGAAGTGCGATTTGCACTAAAAAATATACAATAAATACAGTTTTAATAACTGACGCATAGTTTGGAGTTATTGTTTTATTTGCATCATAAAGTGGTTTTTTCTTTAGAAATAAATTGATAATGTATTTAGGCTCAAAAAAGAAAACAGCAAATGATAATGACAAATACGGAAATATCCCAACCTGGAAAATGATTGAATTAAAGAGATGAAAAAATACAGATGCAAAAAATGCGATCTTACGTGTAGGTTTCCATAATAACAACGGAATTATAAGTCCGTCAAATAAAATCCCACCATAAGCTATAAAATAATGAACAGCTTTATACTGAAGTAAGTCACCCACTACATAATAGTGTTGCTTGCTTTGCATTAATAGTTCGGGAACAGTAAGATTTATCCAATCAGGATACATTTTCGCTATTGAAGCGTAAGTATATAAAATGAATAATTGTAAGAAGAAATACAACCTACACCAATTAGGCATTGAGATACTTTTTATTTCCGGATTTAGTTTGGCGTCAACAGAAGCAAATTTGTGTGCAGGCATTGCAATCATAGCGGCACTTAAAATCATTAAGAAATAATAATGATTGTTGTAAGATGATTTTTGCATAAAATAAACTCCAGCCCAAAGAATGGTAAAGCTGAGTATACTCAATCGATACTTATAACCTATCATTACAAATATCCCAAAGACTCCCATCACAGCATAATAGACATACATCCAGGGTCCTGGTAAAGGTTGAAGCCATTCGAAACCAATAAAACTAAATGTAAATTTAGGTTCAACAAGTGTGCGTGTAATCCAACCAGTTGCAATAGCTCCAAAGCTTTCTAAACTAATTAATGCACCAAAAATCATTCTAAATACAATTAGAGCGCTATTGTCGATATGTTTAAACAAAAATTTATTCAAAATTATTAATGAATTTTAATGCGTTGTCCTGATCTAGCTTAAGCTGTTCTTTGAGTAATGCTACAGATTCAAATTTATGTTCGTCTCTCAAGCGATTTAAAATAGTCACTTCAAGAGTGTCACCATAAAGGTCTTTGTCTAAATTGAAAAAATGAACTTCAATAGATTGTTTAGTGCCATTAACAGTTGGGTTTATTCCAATATTCATCATTCCAAATACCGTAATATCATCAATTATTGATGATACTACATAAACACCATTTTTTGGAATAAGTTTATAATCTTCTTTAATATGAATGTTAGCAGTTGGGAACTGAATTTGTTTACCCAGACCCTTTCCTTTAATTACTGTACCTGTTATAAAATATGGATTACCTAAGTACGATTTTGCGGTTTGAAGGTCTCCATTGGAAAGGGCATTCCTTATTTTTGTTGAACTAACTGCAACATCTTTAATGTCTTGAGCAGAAATTTCTTCAACTTCAAAACCGAATTCTTTTCCAAAGCTTTTCAAATCATCAATATTGGCACTTCTATTCTTTCCAAAATGATGGTCGTACCCAATAATAATATGTTTGGCGTTAAGTTCTTCTACTAAAATGGTTTTCACGTAGTCTCTTGCTGAAAGATCGGCAAATCCCTTATTAAAGGTTTTAATGACAAGTGTTTCTAAATTTAGCTTAGAGAGTAACTGTTTACGTTCATCAATCGTATTCAAAAGTTTAATATTTAAATTTTTCTGAAGCACCATTCTTGGGTGTGGAAAAAAAGTCAAAACTACAGGTTCAAGGGCTTTATTTTGCCCCACTTTAACCAATCTCTCAATAATTTTTTGATGACCAATGTGAACACCATCAAATGTTCCAATTGTTATTACAGAGGGATTCTTAGAATATGATTTTTGATTATCGTAAAGTTTCAAAACTGAAAATTATTTTGGTAAAAATAGTTATAAACCTAAAGCCTATGAAATATTAGTTTATGCATTCGCTATTTTAATTGTAATAAAAAGATACAATAAGCTGAAAGGAAAGGTATTGCGTGCCTAATTATTGAAAATCAAGAAAAACGATGTATTTACTGTTAAAACCTGAATTTTTGTTAAAAAAATTATAAAAAAATCATATGATTTCATTAGATTTGGAGTCACTATTTACAAAAAACGTAGTGATAAGAAAAATTTTTAACTAATATCAATGACACATGAAGAACTTTACTTTTAAATCAATTTTCACAGTTCTAGCCCTTTTACTTGCTGTAACTAGTTATTCCCAAGGTCGTACTTGTGGAATGATGGAGTACATGGAAGAGATGCTAAAAGATCCGGTTTTAGCGAAAGAATACGAAGCAAATCAGAGATTATTCAAAGCTGAAGTTGCAAATAGGTTAAATGCAGATTTCAACGCAAGAGGAGGGGCTACTATAGTAATTCCAGTTGCAGTACATTTTATGACAGGTAATACGGCTGATAGAGCTTGTTTAGAAGCATTAGCACAAAATCAGATCGATATTTTAAATGCAGATTATACAGCTACTAATGCAGACCTTAGTATATGGAATAATCAATCAGGTCAATATTTTCCAGGTTTAAATCCTGGATCTGCTAATATTTCATTTTGTTTGGCTACATCAAATCACCCAGCAGCTGTACCTCAATTAATAGAAGGTCAACCAGCAGTAACGATTGGTTATAATTTTTCAAATGGATCTGGTTTTCCTGAAATGGATGCAAATTTCCAAGGCTACATGAACTTTATAGTTAAGGGTATTGGAGGATTAGGTTATTCGCCACTTGGTGGTAGTGTAACGCAAGGTATGGGAGTAGTTTTAAATACATTTGCCTTTGGTTCTGGACCAGGCTGTCCTGCTTCTGGGATTGTTCCTAACTCTACATATGGCCTTGGTAGAACAGTCACTCACGAATTAGGACATTTTTATGGATTAAACCATACATTTAATGCCGATGGTGGTGGATCTTGTGGAGCTGGTGGTGATGGTATTGCTGATACTCCTGAAGTTGCTAATAGTACTTATGGATGTCCTAGTAATCCGACTCCATTTGCTTGTAACGCACCAGAAAGAAGATTAACAATGAATTATATGGATTATGTAGATGATGCATGTATGTATATGTTTACTCCAAGCCAAATGAATAATGTTGATTCATATGTATCTGCTGTTTTGGCATCTCAATTTAAGCCAGGCGTATGTGGTCCTGGAAATCCAGGATTTACATTAACGGCTAACGATAGTCCAATATATAGTTGTCCTAATACAGATACTGAAGCTAGTTTTAATCTTAGCTATACAACAATTGCAAACTTTAATGAAACAACTACGTTCTCAGCAAGTGGATTGCCAGCTAATGCTACAGTTGATTTTACACCTTCAACTTTAAATAACGATGGTGATTTTGTTATGACTGTAGGTAATTTAGGTGCTACAGCTGTAGGAGTATATACAATTGAAGTTACTGGTACATCAAACACTGTTACAGAATCAGTAGATGTTGAATTATTCAATAACTGTGCAGTTGTTACTTGTGACGATTATGTAGCAACAGATTTACCAGTTGTGATATCTCCAGTTGGTGGACCAACTGACTATACTTCAACTATAACTATAACTGAAGACTTACCAATTGACGACATCAATGTTACTTTTGCAATAGACCATACTTGGATTCGTGATATCACTGCAACAATAACAAGTCCAAATGGTACAGTAGTAGAATTAACTTCAGTTAATGGAGTTGATGGTGCTGGAGAATATCAAAATACTGTTTTTGATCAAGAAGCAGGAGCAGGAACAGATATAGCAGGAGCAACTCCTCCTGGGAATATTTTTATAGGACCATATACGCCTGAAGGCGATTTATCTCTAATTTATGGAGAGATGTCTGCTGGTGATTGGGTGTTAACTATTACTGATAATTTTGATTTAGATGGTGGGAATTTAACAAACTTCGAAATAGAACTTTGTCTTGAAGATGCATTAAGTATCTCTGAGTTTGAATTAAATGGTTTCGCAATATTCCCTAATCCAAATAAAGGTGAATTCACAATTAAGTTGAATTCTAATTCAGGAAGCGATATTAAAGTTAATGTATTTGATATTAGAGGTAGAAGAATCTTTAATAATGCTTATACAAATAATGGTGACTTTAATGAAACAGTTAATTTAAACAACGTTCAAGCAGGAATGTATTTAGTGACTGTTAATGACGGTAATAATGAAATTACAAAAAGAATTATTGTAGAATAACACACTAATTCCTTTCTATAAAAAAAGAGGCACTTGTTGCCTCTTTTTTTATATCCTAGCTTTTTGAAAATTATACTATCTTTTAAAAAAAAATTAAAAATTACATGAAAATTTCTCCACACTTAACAAGAATGATAATCTTCTTTTTTGCGACATTTTCGATGCTTGCACAAGAGAAAACTTGGGAAACCTCCCAATTTAGAAACGGAACAGATGATGTAACACTACAACATTTGGATTCAAAAAAATATTCGGTTTTTCAGTTAAACATTGAGAGCCTAAAACAACAATTACTTAATGCACCTCTTAGAAGGGAATCAAACGGGCAGTCAAATACGGTTGTTCAATTTCCTAATTTCAAGGGCGAAATAGAAGATTACCGCGTAGTTGAAACTGCTGTCTTTTCTTCAGAATTTGGAGCGAATGCATCTCCAAACATCAAAACATATCTTGGCTCTAAAACTGATAATTCTGGAACACGCATTAGATTTAGTGTTACGCCTTTAGGTTTAAAAGCAATGATTTCAGAACCTGGTAAAGACATGTTTTATATCCAACCAGTAACAAAAGTATCTAATGGTCAGTATTTAATTTATAATAGAGACGCCAAAGTTGATTCTTCTGAAACATTTGAATGTTTAACTGAAGATTTAGAAGTGCTATCAAGGTCTGCCACACCTTCAATGCAAAGAGATGCTAATGATCAATTATTAAGAACATTCAGAATAGCGATATCTACAACATCACAGTATACAGGTTTTTGGGATGATGGCAATGCTGGTAATGGTGGACCTCAAGAAGATGCTTTAGCTCAAATGGTGTCAACATTAAATAGAATAAATGAGGTTTTCGAAGTTGATATGGCAATTACCTTTGTATTAGTTAACACAGCTGATGATTTAGCCATAGATCTAGTATATTCTGGAACAGATCCTTACGGAGGAGATTTAAATGGAGATTTACAAACTAACTTAACAGCAACCGTTGGTAATTCAGACTATGATATTGGTCATTTATTACATTTTGCCGGTAATAACGGAAATGCAGGTTGTATAGGATGTGTTTGTCAAAACGGAAAAGGAAGTGCATTTTCAGCGCATTCATTTGTAGATAATGATGATGGACCTTATATGGCAGATTTCTTTGATATTGATTATGTACCACACGAAATGGGTCACCAAATGGGAGCGAACCATACGTATTCAAATTTCAGTGAAGGTACTGGTGTAAATGCAGAACCAGGAAGTGGAACTTCAATTATGGGATATGCGGGAATCACAGGTCCAAACGACGTTCAAGATCATTCTGATCCGTATTTTCATTACTATAGTATCACACAAATTTTGAACAACGTCTCATCAGCGCCAAATAATTGTGCCACAACAACAGTAATTACTAATAGTCCTCCAGTTGCAAATGCTGGTATTGATTTTACAATTCCAAATGGGACGGCTTTTATTCTTAAAGGTAGCGCAACAGATGCAGATGCTTCGGATGTACAAACCTATTGTTGGGAGCAAATTGACGATGGTGTCACAAATAACAATAATTTCGGACCAACTAAAACGACAGGAGCTTTATGGAGGTCAAGACCTCCAAGTACGTCACCAGATAGATATATGCCAATTTTTGAGCGCGTTTTAAATGGCCAACTTACAGAAACAAATCCAGTTGAAACTGCCGATAATAGTTCGTGGGAAACAGTATCTACTGTTGGGCGAGTTTTAAATTTTGCCTTAACCGTTAGAGATCGATCTGAAGCTGGAGGAGTAGGTCAAACACCTCAGTCAGATTTTGACACAATGATTGTTACTGTTGATAATGCTAGTGGTCCTTTTGCTGTAACTTCACAAGCTACAAATGTAAGTTGGGACGCTGGATCTTCACAAACCATTAATTGGGATGTTGCAGGAACTGATAGTGGTAATGTAAATACACCAACCGTAAATATTTTATTATCTGTAGATGGTGGTCAAACGTTTCCATTTACAATGGCATCTAATGTACCAAATGATGGTTCACATGATGTGACTGTACCAGTTACAGGAGGAGACACAACAATGGCAAGAGTTATTGTTGAAGGAAATGACAATATATTTTATGCAGTAAATGCTTCAAATTTCAGCATTCAAGAATCTGAATTTATTATAACTGTAGATACTACAGAATTAGATATATGTGAGCCAAATAGTCTAGTATATAATTTCACATACAATACATTTTTAGGGTTTAGTAACTTGACAAATTTTTCTGTGACAGGCTTGCCTGCTGGAGCATCTGCAGTTATAAACCCAACATCTACAACTGCAGATGGTACAGTGGGAACTATAACTGTAAATGGTACAGGAAGTTTAGCTGTTGGCAGCTATCCTTTTGAATTTCAGGGAACTTCAGGGTCTATTACACAAAGTGTAGATCTAATAATGAATGTTTATAATGATGTAATTGATGCAATAGTTCTTACTTCACCAGCTGATGGTGCTATAGATCAAAGTTCTGAGCCTGAATTGGTATGGACAGGAAATGATAATGCACAAGATTACTTAGTTGAAGTATCTTCAGATGTAAATTTCACAACTATTGTAGATAGCGGAACGGTTCAATCTACCTCTTATACAGCAAGTAATTTGAATATTAGCACATTATATTATTGGAGAGTTACGGCATCTAATTTATGTAATACTGCTCCAGCATCTTCTGTGTTTAGTTTTACTACAGCAGAAATCTCTTGTGGGTTTTTTGATGTCACAGACTTACCCATTGATATTTTAGAGACTGGAAATGCTACAGATACATATACTTCAGTTCTAAATGTTCCCAATGACGCTCCAATTACAGATGTTAACGTTACAATAAGTATTCAGCATGGTTGGAATAATGATTTAGATATCTCTTTAATTAGTCCGTCTGGAACAGTCATTGTCCTTTCTGAAGATAATGGTAACGATGGCGAAGAAGATTACACCAATACAGTGTTTGACCAAGAGGCAGGAACATTAATTACTGCTGGCACTTCTCCTTTTACAGGAACGTTTATTCCTGAAGGGGATTTATCTACACTTTATGGCGAAATGTCTGGTGGTGATTGGATTTTATCTGTAGACGATGATTTCGGATATGCAGATGGTGGACAAATTTTGATATTTACATTAGAGCTTTGTATTGAAGGAGCCCTTTCGGTTAGTGAAGAAAGTATTAATCTTTCAGATTTTGTGATTTACCCTAATCCTAATAAAGGAGCATTTAATGTGGTCATTAAAAATTCAAATTCTGAAGATGTGAAAATTTCTGTATTCGATATTAGAGGAAGGCGAATTTTTGATAATATATATGATGGATCACCATCATTTTATCAACCAATAAGTTTAGAGAATGCACAATCTGGAGTGTATTTAGTTACTATTGAAAACGGAACAAGTAAAGTAACTAAACGAATCATAATCGATTAGTTTAATTACTGTTTTATTATAAGAAAAGAGAGGCTAATTAGCCTCTCTTTTTATTTTCCATTGAATGTATTCATGGTATTATTAATACCTGCTGTGCCAAAAGATTTTATAAGTTCAATAGATTTCTCATAGCGTTCTTTGAGTTTTTCAGCTTCTTCATTTGTCCATTCTCCTAAGACATAGTCTACTTGTCTTCCTTTGCCGAATTCATCACTAATACCAAATCTAAATCTATTATATTTCGTTGTCTGCAGTTTGTCTTGGATATCTTTTAATCCGTTATGACCACCATCACTTCCTTTTGTTTTCATTCTAAGACTTCCAAAGGGAAGGTTAAGATCATCGGTTATAATAAGTAAGTTCTCTAGAGGAATCTTCTCTTTTGTTAACCAGTAGAGTACAGCCTTTCCGCTTAAATTCATAAACGTACTTGGTTTTAAAAGAATAAAAGTTCTTCCTTTAAATTTATAGGTGGTTAAATCACCTAATTTTTGTGTTTCAAATCTAAGGTCTTCTTTATCTGCTAAGGCATCTAAAACCTTAAAGCCTATATTATGTCTTGTATTTGCATATTGACTTCCAATATTACCAAGTCCAACAATTAGAAATTTTTTCATAGGATTAGTCTCTTCGATATCTAAGGATGTCGAATTCCAATTAAATAGATTTTTTATAAACGTCCAGATAACACAAAGTTTATGTAAAAATAAAAAAGCATTCTAAATAAATAGAATGCTTTTTATATTTAAAGAATAAATGTGTTCTATTCTTGAGTTTCAGTTGCTGCTGCTTCTCCTCCTTCAGTAGTTGCTTCTGCTCCTTCTGCTCCTTCTTCAAGTTCTTCTTCCTCTTCCTCATCAACAACGGCAGTTCTTGCAGTTTTGATTTGAACGACAACAGTATTGTCAGAATGTAGTAATGTGAAATCTGCACCTGCCAATTCTGTAACATATAACTTGTCACCAATTTTTAGAGGTGTGATATCAGCTTCTAAGAAATCTGGTAAATTTTTAGGTAAAGCTTTTACTCTTAATTTACGTCTGTTCTTACGAAGAACACCACCATTTAAAACACCTTTAGATGTTCCAATAACGTGTACAGGAATATTCATAGCAATTTCTTTTCCTTCGAATAAACGGTAAAAATCTACGTGTAAGATTTTATCCGTTACAGGATGAAATTGAATGTCTTGTAATACTGCATCGAAAGTATTATCATTGTCTAAAGCAATCACAACTGTATGCGCATTAGGCGTGTATACAAGTTTAGAGAATGCTAATTCAGCTGCTGAGAAATGTACTGTTTCGTCTCCTCCGTATAATACGCAAGGAACCTGACCAGCATTACGTAAGGCTTTAGTTGCCTTTTTGCCTACGCTTTCTCTTTGAGATCCATTGATTGTAATTGATTTCATTGTTGAAATTTTAATTTAATATTTAGTAAATCCCTCGTTTTGAGGGCTGCAAATTTAGTAAATATATTTAAAAGCACCACCTTTTACTGCAGTTTTTAATAGGTGTTAAATTGGTGCCAAGAATTACTTTGAAGTCAAGGTATATTAACGAAATGTTTTTAATGTAGAATTACATTCCGTTACATAATAAATTTAGAGCTTATCGATTTGTTGTAATGTACATTGTGCATCACGTCTGCAAAAAGCTCAGCACAACTTAAAACCTTAATTTTCTTGTTTTGCTGTTTTAATGGAATTGAATCTGTGACTATTAATTCTTCTAGTTTAGAACTATCTAATTTTTTATAAGCATCACCAGATAGAATAGGATGAGTGCAGATAGCTCTTACACTTAGAGCGCCTTTTTCCATCATTAAATCTGCAGCTTTTGTTAATGTTCCTGCAGTATCAACCATGTCATCTACTAAAACTACGTTTTTCCCTGTGACATCACCAATAAGTTCCATGTGAGAAATTACATTGGCTTTTGCGCGTTGCTTATAACAAATAACAACATCACTTGCTAACGCTTTAGAATAGGCATAGGCTCTTTTTGATCCACCCATGTCTGGAGAAGCGATAGTAAGATTGTCTAAATTAAGCTCTTTTAAATAAGGTAAAAATATAGTGGATGCAAATAAGTGATCAACAGGTTTTTCGAAAAACCCTTGGATTTGATCTGCGTGTAAATCCATTGTTATTATACGAGTTGCTCCAGCTACTTCTAACATCTTTGCGACGAGTTTTGCAGCAATTGGAACTCTTGGTTTATCTTTTCTGTCTTGTCTTGCCCAACCAAAATATGGAAGAACTGCTGTAATGTGTCTAGCAGAAGCACGTTTGGCAGCATCAATCATCAATAGCATTTCCATTAAATTTTCTGGACCAGGATGCGTAGATCCAATAAGAAATACTCGAGTTCCCCTTATAGATTCTTCATAAGACGGCTGAAACTCACCATCACTATAGGTTGAAGTAATAACATTACCTAAAGGCACACCGAAATAATCAGCTATTTTAAGTGCGAGTGTTTTACTTTGATTACAGGCGAAAATTTTGGCTTCTGTGACTGAGTTTGACATTGGTAAAAGGACTGTTTTGTTGTGTTTTTATCATTTTAATTAACGATGCTCAAATTTAGGAATTAATTCCTACTGATAAAGTATAAAAGGACTATTTTTGAATGATTATAATAAATTATTTTATAGTTTTGCAGTCCAAAATTGCTCAAGTGGTGGAATTGGTAGACACGTTGGATTCAAAATCCAATGTCGCAAGACGTGCGGGTTCGATTCCCGCCTTGAGTACAAAAACTCTGTTAATTAATATTAATTAACAGAGTTTTTTATTTGCGGTTTTTGTAAGGATATCCATAAAAATTGGAAGTCTGTAAGATTTTAACTACCTTACAATCAGTTAATAGTTGTTTTTCTACTAATTAATTCCCACACCAATTTTATTCCCACTGTATAGTTGGAAGGATTTCATATTTTGAAAGCCTTTCCGACCAATTCAACAATGATGTAATTAACCAATAACCATATTATGAAAACAAGATTATTTTTAACCCTTAAAAACTGAATGTTATGAGAAAATTATTACTTATCATCTCTTTTTTAAGCACCAGTTTAACCTTTTCGCAAACCGAAATAAACGGTATAAACTATATCCTTAACACCACAGATGACACTGCCAGTGTCACCCAAATTACTGGATGTTATAGTGGAGATATTACCATCCCTGAGACGGTTATAGATAGCGGAACGACTTACACAGTAACGAGTATTGGTAATTCAACTTTCGATGGTTGTTCCTTAACATCTATCATCTTACCTAATACGATAACAAGTATTGAGGATTGGGCTTTCTACTTTTGTGGTTCTTTAGCGTCTATTACCTTGCCTAATTCGCTAACAAGTATTGGTTATGGGGCTTTCTATTATTGTAGTTTCTTAACGTCTATCACCTTACCTAATTCGATAACGAGTATTGGTGATAATGCTTTCTATAATTGTAGTTCCTTAACGTCTATCACAATACCTAATTCGATTACGAGTATTGGGTATGAGACTTTCCGAGAATGTAGTTCCTTAACATCTATCACCTTACCCAATTCGCTAACTAGCATTGGTGATCGTGTTTTCGTAAGTTGTAGTTCCTTAACATCTATCACCTTACCTAATTCCCTAACGAGTATTGGTCTTGGGGCTTTCGCTGTTTGTACCTCCTTACCATCTATCACCTTACCCAATTCGATAACGAGTATTGGTGATAGTGTTTTCGCTGATTGTAGTTCCTTAACATCTATCACCATACCTAATTCGATTACGAGTATTGGTTTTGGGGCTTTCACAGGTTGTACCTCCTTACTATCTGTCACCTTGCCAAATACGCTAACGAGTATTGGGGATTCTGCTTTCAATTATTGTACCTCCTTACCATCTATCACCTTACCTAATTCGATAACGAGTATTGGTGATTATGCTTTCCGATATTGTACAGCCTTAACGTCTGTAACAGCACTTAATCCCACACCTATAACCATCAATGCTAATGTTTTTCAAGATGCACCTATAGCTAATATCCCTTTATATGTCGTAGATGAGGCAGCAGTAACTGCGTACCAAGCTACAGCAGTTTGGCAAGATTTTAATTCGGTTACCGTAACAGCATTATCCATAGAAGATTTTGCGATTACTAATAAAATTAAGGTTTATCCAAACCCAACAAATGATATTGTTACTGTTTTAACAAAAATTCCATTGAAATATAAGATTGTTAATAGTCTTGGTCAAAACGTATTACAAGGAAAGTTAGATGAAAATCATAATCAAATTCAAGTCTCGCATTTGGCAAAAGGAATCTATGTAATGAGTTTTAATTCATCTGAAGGAAAAATATCTAAAAAGTTAATTATCGATTAATTCAAGATTTAAAAAAGCAGAGAAACACTTACTTGGAGCTTTTATTTTCACATCCTTTTGATGACATGTGTCACAATTCCCCAAATTTGAAAATCATTATTTTCTGTCACTAAAATAGGATCATAAACTGGGTTTTCGGGTTGTAGATATACACCTTCAGGAGTGACTTTTAAACGCTTCACAGTAAACTCTCCATCAATAAAACACACCGCAATTTGTTTGTGTTGTGGACTGATACTTTTATCAACTACCAGCAAATCACCATCATCTAACCCAGCTCCAATCATTGACTGTCCGCTAACTTTGGCGTAAAAAGTTGTGTCTTTATTTCTTACTAGCGTTTTGTCGAGGCTAATTTTAGACTCAGCATAATCATTTGCAGGAGATGGGAGTCCAGCCGAAATACCTGTTTGAGCTAATGCCACTTCTAAAGGATTACTAGTGTCTGGAGTATAAAACTCAAGAGCATTTTTTGGAGTTAAGAATTTTAAAGACATAGTATTTGGAGGCTTATAGTTCTCTATAAATTTAGATTATTTTTTTAAAACAGAAACATTATCTCAACGTTTTTTCGAGCGCTTTTAATTCAATACCTAAACCGCTAAACATATTGATGATGCTACTAATTTTTAATTCTTCTTCACTATATTCTTGAGTATTAATACTACAAGTAAATTCCCATAATTCTAGAACCTCATTAATAGGAACTTTGTAAGGGTTATATGTTTTGTTGTCTGAAATTAACGTCAAAGTACCATCAATTGCAATATCGTTGTTTACCCTTTTATAAACCATACCATCATTTAGGGTTACTAAAATGTATGTTTTTCCTGATTTGATTTCGTTTCTGTTTTCAATAAAACGACCAATAACAAAAGCGCCATCTTTCATAGGTAGCATTGAATCTCCTTTAATAGGAAAGGCTCTGTGTTTTCCTGTTGGTAAAAAAGGTAACTTTATTTTTTGGAGTTGTTCAATATATTCAGGATCATCATAACCAGATAGGTAACCAGCTGAAGCCTTGATTGGAACCACTTCAATTAAATTTTCATTATCATTATCTACAGTTATAGGAAATAATACACGTTGGTTATTTAACTCAATAAATGAAACATCCTTGGCTTTAGTTAAATCATTTCGCAAAATGATATCAATAGGAATCTTGAAATAATCTGACAGTTTTAATAATAATTCGATAGTAGGTGCCGAACGACTTTCTTCATAAGAACCTATACGAGAGCGCGTAATACCTAACTCTTCAGATAAACCTTCTTGAGACAAATTTTTTAAGCGTCTTAAGTGTTTAATATTTTTTGCTATAAAACTCATATTACTACAAATGTAAGCAATTAATACCACAATATGTAGCTAATTTTGTCATATGCGAAATAGTATTTTACATTTTGATTTAGACACCTTCTTTGTGTCTTGTGAACGTCTTATTGACAGCAGGTTACAAAACAGGCCCTTGCTTGTTGGTGGCACTGGAGATAGAGGTGTAGTTGCTGCGTGTAGTTACGAAACAAGAACATTTGGTGTGCATTCTGGTATGTCAATGAAAGTTGCTAGAAGGCTATGTCCAGAGGCTGTTGTTATAAAAGGTAATTCAGGTATATATTCAAAATATTCGCATTTAGTAACAGATATCGTTAAAGAGAATGTTCCTGTTTTTGAAAAAGCTAGTGTTGATGAATTTTACGCAGATCTTACAGGAATGGATAAATTTCACGGTTGCTATAAATATGCGTCAGAGTTAAGGCAAAAAATCATAAACGAAAGTGGTTTGCCGATTTCCTTCGGTTTATCTGAAAATAAAATTGTGTCTAAAGTAGCTACAGGAGAAGCAAAACCTAATAATCAATTAAAGATTGATTCAGGATATGAAAAATCGTTTTTAGCACCTTTATCTATTCGGAAAATCCCTTCCGTAGGAGTAAAAACATATCAAATACTAAGAAATCTAGGTGTTGATAAGGTTAGTGTTGTTCAGCAAATGCCATTAGATATGATGATAAGTGCTTTGGGAGCCAACGGAAGAACAATATGGAAAAGAGCTAATGGTATTGACAATCCTCCATTAATACCATATCATGAACGAAAATCTATATCTACAGAACGAACCTTTACTAAGGATACCATTAATATGAAGCAGCTAAGAACTACCATTTTTGCAATGGCAGAAAATTTGGCGTTTCAGCTTAGAAGAGGTAATAAACTAGCCAGTACCATAAGTGTAAAAATCAGGTATTCAGATTTTAATACCTATAGCAAACAGATTAAAATTCCATACACAAGTGCAGACCATATCATTATACCAAAAGCGTTAGAATTATTTGAAAAACTACACCAAAGGCGTTTATTAATTCGCTTGGTTGGTGTGAAAATCAATGATATTGTTAGCGGTAATTACCAAATACATCTCTTTGATGATACCGAAGACATGATAAATCTCTATAATGCTATGGACACGATAAGAGATCGATATGGAGAGTTAAGTATTATGAGAGCGTCTTCAATGGGAGCAAAGACGATTGGAAGATTTCAAAATCCGTTTAATGGCGAACCACCAGTTTTATTGGCACATAGAAAACAATAATGTATCTCAATTGTCATACATATTATTCCTTGCGATATGGTACTTTTTCTGAAGTTCAACTTTTAGAGCTTGCCAAAGAACACGATATAGATACCTTGGTTTTAACAGACATCAATAATACATCTGCCTGTTTAAATTTTGTTCGGAAAGCAAAAGCGTATGATATTAAACCCGTAATTGGTATAGATTTTAGAAATAATGCCAAGCAGAATTTTATCGGGATTGCTAAAAACAACGAAGGATTTAAAGCGTTAAATACCTTTTTGTCTTACCATTCTGAAAACCGGATCAATATACCAGATGTAGCTCCAAAATTTGAAAACTGCTACATTGTTTATCCATTTGAAAGAGCCTTAGAACTTGAGATTGAAGTCTACAAGGACAATGAATATATTGGTGTTTCTGTTGAAGAATTAAGGAAACTTCCGTTTTCAAGATTACATCGTTTTAAAGATAAGTTGGTTGTCTTGCAAACCGTAACCATTAGAACCAAAAAAGACTTCAATGCACACAGACTTTTACGTGCTATAGATAATAACACTTTATTAAGTAAGCTAGAAAAATCTCAAGAATGTAGGCTTACAGATAGTATGCTATCTGCAGAAACACTAAAAAAAGCCTTTAACGATTTTCCTCATATCATAACCAATACCAAAAACCTATTAGACCGTTGTAGTATTAGTTTTGGGTTTGGTGATAAACGGATTTCACAAAATCTAAAGTGCTATACCAATTCACCTGAAGAAGATTTTGAACTCTTAGAATTGTTGTGTTCCCAAGGGTTGAAAAAACGATATTCAAATCCGAATAAAACGGTTTTACAACGGTTAAAAGTAGAATTAGATACAATTAAATCGATGACCTTTGTATCGTTTTTTTTAATTAATCACGATATCGTTTCTTATGCAAAAAGCCAAGGCTATTTTCATGTCGGAAGAGGTAGTGGAGCGAATAGTATTGTGGCTTATATTATTGGAATTACAGATGTAGACCCAATAGAATTAGATTTATATTTTGAACGATTTATTAATCCGTTTAGAGCATCACCTCCAGATTTCGATATTGATTTTTCTTGGAAAGACAGAGATGATGTAACCGCTTATATTTTCAGAAGATTTAAGCACACCGCTTTACTAGCAACTTATAATACCTTCAAATATAGAGCTGTTGTTAGAGAGTTAGGTAAGGTTTTCGGATTGCCGAAAGAAGAAATAGATAAATTAAGCAAAGGACATTTTCAAATTTCAAGCTTAGATGATATTTCTAAACTCGTCTTAAAGTATGGTAAACTCATAGAAGGTTTCCCCAATTACTTGAGTGTACATTCTGCTGGTATTCTAATTTTAGATCAACCAGTACATTATTATTCAGCAACAAATATGCCACCTAAAGGATTTTCTACGGTTCAATTTGATATGATTATTGCTGAAGACGTAGGTGTCTTCAAATTTGATATTTTAGGGCAAAGAGGGCTTGCCAAAATCAAAGATGCTCTCAAGATTATTAAGGAAAACAGACCAGAAGTTCCTCCAATTGATATTACTAATGTTGAGGCTTTTAAAAAAGACAAACACATAAATAAGCTTTTAAAAACAGGAGGCGCAATTGGTGCTTATTATGTAGAGTCTCCTGCAATGCGAGGTTTAATGACCCAATTACAAACTCAAGATTATCTGGGTTTGGTCGCTGCAAGTTCTATCATAAGACCTGGTGTGTCTGGTTCTGGAATGAAGGATGAGTTTATAAAACGTCATCGACAACCTGAGAGACGAAAAAATGCCCATCCAATTTTGTTGAAAATTATGCCAGAAACTTATGGTGTTATGGTGTATCAAGAAGATGTGCTTAAAGTCGCTAATCAGTTTGCAGATTTAACACTAGGAGAAGCAGATGTGCTCAGAAGAGGAATGAGTGGAAAGTTTCGTTCAAGAGAAGAGTTTGTAGCTGTTGAACAAAAATTCATAGACAATTGTAGACATAAAGGATTTAGTGATGATTTGATCTTTGAAGTATGGAATCAAATTAAAAGTTTTGCAGGTTATGCTTTTGCTAAAGGGCATTCAGCATCTTACGCAGTAGAAAGTTACCAAAGTTTATTTCTGAAGTGTTACTATCCACTTGAATTTATGACTGCAGTATTAAATAATGGAGGCGGTTTTTATAGCGCAGAGCACTATTTACATGAAGCCAAAATGCAAGGTGCAAATATATGTTTGCCTTGTATTAATAATAGTGATCATCCCAATAGATTAATAGATACTTCTATTTATTTGGGCTTTGGGTATTTAAGACAACTAGAACGATTTACAATTCAAAGGTTGCTCACAGAAAGACAACTACATGGCAGCTATTTGTCTTTAGATGACTTTATTGATAGAGTTGTTATTAGTATAGAGCAGCTAACCATTTTAATTAGAATTGATGCGTTTAGATTTACCAAACAGCTTAAAACAGAATTGCTGTGGAAGGCCATTTTTAAGTTAAATGCTAATGGATTAAAAACTCAACAATCGAAATTATTTAAAATTGAACATAAGAAGTATAAATTACCGAAACTTAATTCTAATTGGGTGGAAGACGC
Organism: Psychroserpens jangbogonensis; assembly: GCF_000797465.1. GTDB lineage: Bacteria > Bacteroidota > Bacteroidia > Flavobacteriales > Flavobacteriaceae > Psychroserpens > Psychroserpens jangbogonensis. The sequence goes on from NZ_JSWG01000004.1 coordinate 76,547, forward strand.
TTATGACGAAATGGAACTTTTGGGCTTTCCGTTATGTCATTATTTTGAACTTGTAAATGAAGAAATGCAAGGTGGTATTCTCGCTTCCGAAATGAAGAACCATATCAATAAAAAAATCCTAATTTACGGAAGCTTAGTCATTACAAGATTTAATAAAACGTATAAAGGGAAACTGATGAGGTTAAGTACATTTATTGACCAACGAGGCGATTACTTTGATGCCGTTCATTTTACAGATGTGGTAGACAAATATCCTATTCACGGATTAGGTGTGTATGCATGCTTCGGAAATATTACAGATCGATTCGATTTTTATAGTATGAGTGTTGTTTGGTCTAAGAAATTATCGATTGTAAAAGACCCCAGAAATAATTAGTCCTTTTTCACTAATTTTATTACAAACCAATTGTCATGTGTTTTCATACGAGTATAAGTCATCCAACAAGAAAAATAGAGCAACAATTAAAAGTAACGTTGAGTGATGATAAGTTTAGACCTTTATTTGATACACCAAACTATCATCTTAATGGGTTTTCTCATCCGAACATGCTATTGGTGCCACAAGAAAAATCAGAGATTCTTGCACCAGGAGTTTGGGGAATAGTACCAAGCCATAAACCTGTAGAAGACATTAAGCCTTACTATAAGGAAGCTGTAAAATATGGAGGAGGCTTAAATGCACGTTCTGAAAAGTTGTTTGATCATTTCATTTATAAGAACTCTATTTTTAATCAACGTTGTGTAATTCCGGTATCTGGTTTTTTTGAACCTCATGATCAAAACAATAAAAAGTATCCTTTCTATTTTAAAAACAGTGATGAAAACCTCTTATGTTTAGCCGGAATTTACACCAAAATAGACAGCTACATAACCTTTACTATTTTAACTAAAAAAGCATCTCCTTTATTTGAAAGAGTTCATAATTTAAAAAGAAGACAACCTGTAATAATTAATGATTCTGAATTGAATAATTGGCTGTCATCTGACTTAAATGAAAAGGATATTATGTCTATTATCAATAAAGACTATCCAGAATCTAATCTAGAAACGTATTCAATAAGTAAAGATTTATTTAGCCCAAAAGTAGATAGCAATATCAACACGATTATTGAGAAACAAGTATATAAAGAGTTAGAATTACAATTTTAAAAAAAACCTGCAATGTAAATTGCAGGTTTTCCTTTGCAGAGAGGAAGGGATTCGAACCCTCGAAACGCTATTAACGTTTACACGCTTTCCAAGCGTGCGCCTTAAGCCACTCGGCCACCTCTCTCTTTAATTTTGTGAATGCAAAGAACTATAAAATTTTTTAAAGCTTAAAATTTGATTTGAAATTTATTAATTCATTTCACCACGCAAAGACGTTTCAAAAATGGTTTTAAATGTTTTCATAGAAATGTTCTCTCCTAACATAAACATCAATTTGGTCAGTGCTGCTTCAGTTGTAATATCTTTCCCAGAAATTAGCCCGATTTGTTTCAGTTGAGAGCTGGTCTCATATTGTCCCATCATTACACTTCCGCCAGAGCATTGCGTTACATTTATAATTGGAATCCCTCTTTTAATCGTTCGTTTCAAAAGGTCTATAAACCACTGTCTTGTGGTTGTATTACCAGCTCCATAAGTTTCTAAAACGACACCTTTTAAATCAGCAGTGTTTAGTATGCTTTCTAGTATTGGTTCAGAAATGCCAGGAAACAATTTTATCAATGCAATATTGGTGTTAAACGATTTGTGAACCACCAATTTTTTTCTAAGATTAGGTTTAAATAAAACATTTTCTGAAACATTTAAATGCACACCTGATTCTGCTAAATGTGGATAATTTAAAGATTCAAAGGCTTCAAAATGTTCAGCATTAATTTTCGTTGTTCGGTTACCTCTATACAGTTTATACTCAAAGTAAAGCCCGACTTCACGAATTACAGGTTTCCCGTTTTTTTGAAGCGACGCCATTTGTATCGATGTGATTAGATTTTCTTTGGCATCTGTTCGTAAATCTCCAATAGGTAATTGTGATCCTGTAAAAATGATAGGCTTCGCTAGATTTTCAAACATAAAACTTAATGCAGAAGCCGAATAGCTCATGGTGTCACTTCCGTGTAAAACCACAAAACCATCAAAATTTTGATACTCGTTTTCAATAATTTCTGCAATTTGAGTCCAGTAATTAGGATTCATATTACTTGAATCTATAGGGTCGTCAAAAGAGATGGTATTAATGTCACAATCCAGTAATTTCAATTCAGGAATGCGCTCAAGTAAGTTTTCAAAATCAAATGCTTTTAATGCTCCAGTGTCAGGATCTTTAATCATACCAATGGTACCTCCTGTATATATCAATAGAATGTTAGGTTGCGATTGTGACATGATTAAATACTAAAAATTTCCTTTGAGTTTTGAGTTGTAATTTCGGCAATTTTTTCTTCGGAAATGGCATAGATCTCAGACAATTTTTCTAAAACTTTTGTAACATAGGAACTTTCATTCCGTTTTCCTCGATATGGTTTAGGTGCGAGATAAGGTGAATCGGTTTCTAAAACAATATGTTTCAAATCTATTTCATTTAAAAACTGATCTATTTTTCCGTTTTTGAAGGTTGCAACACCACCAATTCCTAATTTCATATTATAAGAAATAGCTTTATGAGCTTGTTCTAAAGTACCTGTAAAACAATGAAAAATCCCGAAAAGATCATCTCCTTTTTCCGTTTCTAAAACCTCGAAAATTTCATCAAAAGCTTCTCTACAATGGATAGCAATTGGTAATTTATACCGTTTAGCCAATTGTATTTGATGCTTAAATGCTTTCTTCTGAATGTCTAAAGTTGACGTGTCCCAATACAAATCAATACCAATTTCACCTACAGCATAGAACTGACGTTTTGCAAGCATATCTTCAACATGTTGCAATTCATCTTTATAATTTTCTTTTACAGAAGTTGGATGTAAACCCATCATCAAAAACATACAATCTGGGTAATCAGACTCAAGTTGAAGCATTGCTTCAGTATGACTAGAATCTATAGCAGGTATAAAAAACCGAGTAACTTTAGCATCTAAAGCTCGCTGAATCATGTCTTTTCTGTCAACATCAAAAGCTTCGCTATATAAGTGTGTATGTGTATCTGTAATTTTCATGTTGCAAAAATAAATGTTTTATAAGACTATATTTGTAAAAAAGTAAATGTTATGGAAAGCTTACAGGAATTCCTTTTAAATAAGGGCTATACTAAAATAAAGTTGCACTTAACAAAGACCAATCATTTTGAGATTATAGCAAAAATTAATGGTCAACGCGGCTTATTTATTTTAGATACAGGAGCTTCTAGTTCTTGTGTTGGTTTTGAGGCTATAGATACTTTTAACCTTAAGGCAAAAGATAGCGATATCAAGGCGGCAGGAGCAGGAGCTACAGATATGTTAACTCAAATTTCTAAGAGTAATAAACTAAAGATAGGAAAATGGAAAGAAGATAAAGTTGCGCTTATCCTTTTTAATTTAACCCATGTAAATACTGCGTTAACCAATCATAATTCTAAACCTGTAGACGGAATTATAGGAGCAGATGTTCTTAAAAAAGGAAAGGCTGTAATCGATTATGAAAAAAAGTATTTATATCTAAAGTTGTAAGATTTTAATTATCTTTATAAAAATCCCTCACACTAATAGCAAATGCCTACATCTATAATCATCGCAGATGATCATCCCCTAATCCTTAAAGGGCTCAAAGACTTCCTTCTTGAAAAAGAATTTAACGTAATTGCAAGTGCAAAAAATGGAAAGGAGGCATTTACACTTATCAACGCACATCAACCTGAGATAGCTATTTTAGATATTCAAATGCCATATCTTACTGGTTTACAGGTTGCTAAAAAATGCAAGGATGCTGGGTTAATAACTAAAATTATTATTATCACTTTCGAAAAAAGTGAAGATATTTATAACGAAGCTAAGTCTCTCGGTATATATGGATATATTCTTAAGGAGTTTGCCATTGAAGAAGTTGAAAACTGTATTGCAAATGTGTTGCAGGAACGCTCATATTTTAGTCCAGAGTTGATAGAGTATTTAGAAATAAAGCAAACGCCTGAGGAGTTGAAATCACTTACAGTTACTGAAATGAAAGTGCTTCAACTAACAGCCAAAAATAAAACTGCTAAAGAAATTGGAGCAATCATAGGTTGTTCAAATAGAACTGTTGAAAAACACAAAAGTCATATTCGATCTAAGTTAAAGTTGTCTTCTAATGCAAATAGTATAGCAATTTATGCAAAAGGACAAGAGGAATTTTTAGCAAAATATACGTAGTTCTACGTATTGTTTGGTATAGATTTTATGCCGAAGTTTGTATTGCTATTAATTCTTTAGGGAGAGTTATTTTACAAAAAGCCTTGAATTGTCATTGATTCAAGGTTTTTTTATGGGTAAAAAGTAAAAAAAGCCAAAATATACGTAGTTCTACGTATTGTATTGCATTGATTTAATACCGAAGTTTGTAATGCTATTAATCAATTTTCCTTTTGAAATAAAGGATAAAGGCTCTGAGTTTTTACAGCTCAGAGCTTTTTTTATGCATTATTAAATTTTAACATTTAATAAATATCTGTTTTTTAGTGATTTAAAAATTTATTTAAGCCTTATACGTAGTTCTACGTATTGTGCCGCTTTGATTAATTGCCGAGTTTTACATTATGTTATTTATATAGGGATTATGAATAGCAACTAATTAATCTTAATTAACAAGATAATTAGTTATAGGGTGTAAAGTTCTGGGGTATTTTATCCCAGGACTTTATTATAAAACAATTCAAAATCGAAACAAAATGGATACAATGAAACACAAAACGAGTCTAACCAACAAATTTTTTATAACAGGCTTAATTATTAGCGCTGTTGTAATCATTGCAGTAAATATTCTTGTTAATTTTTTTTAGTTATTAGTTAGTTATTTTTATTAGGGAGAAAAAGCGCATTCCAAATCTTCGGAATGCGCTTTTTTATTTAAATAACTTATGCTGAAATGGGTTACATTTCTAGAGCTTTCTTAATGTTGTTATCCATTAATAATTCTGTTGGGTTTTCTAAAGCTTCTTTAACAGCTACTAAGAAACCTACAGATTCTTTACCATCAATAATTCTGTGGTCATAAGATAAAGCCACAAACATAATTGGTCTAATTTCTACTTTACCATTAATTGCAACTGGACGCTCAACAATATTGTGCATTCCTAAAATTCCACTTTGAGGTGGATTAATAATTGGCGTAGATAACATACTTCCAAAAACACCACCATTAGAAATGGTGAATGTTCCTCCTGTCATTTCATCAACAGTAATTTGTCCATCACGAGCGCGAATTGCTAAACGTTTTACTTCAGCCTCAACTCCTCTAAAACTTAAATTTTCAGCATTTCTAATCACAGGAACCATTAAACCTTTTGGTCCCGAAACTGCAATAGAAATATCAACAAAGTCATAGGTTAACATTTCTTTTCCGTCAATCATTGAGTTGACTGCTGGATACATTTTTAATGCACGAACGACCGCAAGAGTAAAGAAACTCATAAACCCAAGCCCTACACCATGTTTCGCTTTAAAGTCTTCCTTGTATTGTTTTCTTAATTCAAAAATAGGAGACATGTCAACTTCGTTAAACGTAGTTAACATTGCTGTAGTGTTTTTAGCTTCTACTAATCGCTCAGCTACTTTACGACGCAACATAGACATTTTGCTGTGAGAACTACCACGATTTCCTCCTGTTGGAGTTCCCATAGATGGTATTGCATTTACAGCATCATCTTTAGTAATTCGTCCGTCTTTTCCAGAACCAGATACAGCAGAAGAATCAATTCCTTTTTCATCTAAAATCTTTTTAGCAGCAGGACTCGCTGTTCCTGTAGCATACGTTTTAGTTTCTGTAGTTGGTTTAGGTGCCTCTTTTTTAGGAGCTTCTTCTTTTTTCTCTTCTTTTGCAGGAGAAGCAGCATCACCTTCAGGTTTTGCAGCACTTGTATCTATTAAGCAAACAACAGCTCCAACAGTAACAGCATCACCTTCTTCGGCTTTAAGTGTTATTATTCCACTTGCTTCGGCAGGTAATTCTAATGTTGCTTTATCACTATCAACTTCTGCTATAGCTTGATCTTTTTCAACATAATCTCCATCGGAAACTAACCATTCAGCAATTTCTACTTCTGTGATTGATTCTCCTGGAGAAGGAACTTTCATTTCTAAAATCATCGTTCTGTAATTTTATTTTTAAGCGTTTGTTTCAGTTTATTTATTTTGTCAATTTCCTAAAAAGGAATGTAATTATCTATCGTTGGTTATTTTTCGTTTTATCAAATACGTAATCAATTACTTCTTGATGACGAATTTTTGAGCGCACACTACTACCAGCTGCAGGAGCTCCATAAGGTCTACGAGAAGCCGCTCTAAATGATTTTGCGTCATCTAAATGCATTAGTACATGACTGTAAGCTCCCATATTTCTTGGTTCTTCTTGAGCCCAAACAATATCATTTGCGTTTTTATATTTAGCAATTGTTTCTTTGATTAGCTTTTCTGGTAATGGAAATAATTGTTCTACTCTTACCAATGCTACATCATCTCTTTTAAGATTTTCACGTTCTTTTAATAAATCGTAATAGAATTTACCAGATACAAAAACTAATGTTTCGACCTTAGTAGCTTTTACTTCAGTATCATGAATTAGCATTTGGAAACTTCCGTTTGCAAATTCATCTACAGAAGAGACTACTAACGGATGACGCAGTAAACTTTTTGGTGTAAAGACAATTAATGGTTTTCTGAATTCTGCTTTCATTTGTTTACGCAACAAATGATACATGTTTGCAGGTGTCGTACAATCCATAACAAACATATTGTCTTTCGCGCATAATTGTAAATAACGTTCCATACGACCAGAAGAATGTTCAGCACCTTGGCCTTCATAACCATGAGGTAATAACATTACTAATCCGTTTTGAAGCATCCATTTATCTTCGGCAGCAGATATATATTGATCAAGCATAATCTGCGCACCATTACTAAAATCACCAAATTGTGCTTCCCAGATTACTAATGTTTTTGGACTTGCCATAGCATATCCATAATCAAAACCTACAACGCCATATTCAGAAAGTAATGAGTTATAGATATAAAAATTTCCTTGTTTATCACTTATTTGATTCAGCAATAAAATTTCTTCTTCGCTATCTTCAACTTTTACAACAGCATGTCTATGTGAAAAAGTACCACGTTCTACATCTTGTCCAGAAACACGAACGTCATATCCTTCCTCTAGCAATGTACCATAAGCCAAATGTTCAGCCATAGCCCAATCTAATTTATCACCATCAAACATAGTTTGACGTGATTGAACGAGGCGCTCAATTTTACGAATAAATTTTTTGTCTTTAGGTAAGTTTGAAATCACTTTTGTGATTTTAGCTAAGCCTTCTTTAGGAAATTTTGTATCAATAGGTTGCATCATTTTGTCTTCAACAACCGTTTGAAAGTTTATCCATTCATCTTCCATAAATGGAGTGATGACTGTTTTATCTGTTTTTCTAGAGTCTTCTAATTTAACTTCTAGTTTGTCTTTGTAATCTTTTTCTAATTCCGCAACATAATCAGTATCAATTATACCTTCAGCAATAAGTTTTGCAGCATAAATATCTCTTGGGTTTTTATGTTTTGAAATGGCTTTATACAATTTCGGTTGTGTGAAACGAGGTTCATCACCTTCGTTATGACCGTATTTTCTGTAACCTAATAAATCAATAAACACATCACGTTTAAATTTCATTCTAAAATGAAGCGCAAACAACATTGCATGAACAACAGCTTCAGCATCATCAGCATTGACGTGCATTACAGGTGATAAAGTAACTTTTCCAACATCTGTACAATAAGTACTAGAACGACCATCAAGATAATTTGTGGTGAACCCAATTTGATTATTAACCACAATATGAATTGTTCCATTGGTTTTATAACCATCTATTTGTGCCATTTGAACCAATTCATACACGAGACCTTGTCCTGAAATAGCAGCATCACCATGAACTATAATTGGTAAAACTTGTGATGGGTCATCACTGTATTTGTCATCTTGTTTCGCTCTAACAATACCTTCAACAACAGCTCCAACAGTTTCTAAATGCGATGGATTAGGTGCAATATTTAAACTAATTTGCTTTCCTCCATCTGTCACACGATTACTAGTCCAACCTAAATGGTATTTTACATCTCCATCAAATACTTTTTGTTCATAATCTTTACCATCAAACTCACTAAAGATATCTTTAGCGGATTTTCCAAAAATATTTGTTAGAGTACTCAAACGGCCACGATGTGCCATACCCATTACAAATTCTTTTACACCATGGTTCGCAGCACTTTCAATTAGAGTGTCAAGTGCAGGAATTAAAGACTCATTTCCTTCTAGTGAAAACCGTTTTTGACCAACATATTTGGTATGTAAAAAGCTTTCGAAAGAAACGGCTTCATTTAATTTTTTTAGAATATATTTTTTCTCATCTGGAGAAAATTGTGGCTGATTGTCGTTAATATTTAACTTATTTTGAATCCACTGAATTTCTTCAGGTTTCCTAATGTACATGTACTCAACACCAATAGATTCACAATAGATTTTTTCTAAATGATCAACAATATTTTTAAGGGTTACCTTACCTAGTCCCAAAATATCTCCAGCAGAAAAGACAGTATCCATATCGCTTTGCGATAGTCCGAAATTTTCTATATCAAGTGTTGGAGCATATTTTCTTCGTTCACGAACGGGATTGGTTTTTGTAAATAAATGACCTCTATTTCTATAACCATCAATAAGTTTAACTACTTGGAATTCTTTTTGAACTTGTTCAGGGATTTGAGTCGAAACGCCTTCGGCAATTTCGCCATCCATTCCATAGCTTTCGCTGCCAAAATCGTAACCTTGAAAAAAGGCTCTCCAACTTGGTTCAACAGAATCGGGATTTTTTTGGTATTGTTCGTATAAATCAGCAAAGTATGCCGTATGTGCTGCGTTTAAAAAGGAATATTTATCCATTATTTGGTGTAAGTCGTTTTCGCTTCAACAATATTTAGTCAAAAATACAACATTTACTAAAAATAGGTATGTTTTTGGTATATTTATAGATGTAATTTAACTCAAATTTTATATAATGAATTTTTCGTCTCTTTTTAATTGCAAAACCTACCTTATTGTTTTTCTTTTTTTAAACTGTTCGTTAACTTCTTTTTCTCAAAATCAAGATAATACAAGTGATTTCTGGAATCATGTTCGTTTTGGAGGAGGTATAGGCTTAAGTTTTGGTGATGGGTTTTTTAGTGGCACATTGGCACCAACTGGAATTTATCAGTTCAACTCAAAGTTTTCAGCTGGAGTTGGTTTAAATGCAACCTATAATAAACAAGATGATTTTTACAAATCTACCATTTTTGGAGCTAGTGTTATTGGATTATTTAATCCAATAAGAGAATTACAAGTATCTGCCGAATTTGAAGAACTCAATGTTAGCCGTAAATTTGATGATTCTGCTTTTGAAGATCAAAATTACTGGTATCCTGGTTTGTTTATGGGTTTAGGTTACGGTAATGGAAATGTCACCTTCGGAATTAGATATGATGTGCTTTATGATAGAGAAAAAAGCACTTATGCAGATCCATGGGTTCCTTTTGTAAGAGTGTTTTTTTAAGAATAGGTATTGCGAAACCAAACTTTTTGCCACTCGCGTTGTAATATTAAAAATGTGACCACTTCCGATAATTTTAATGTATCACTACCATCTAGTTGTTTTATTTTATTTTCTGAAACATCTATGATATAAAGTAAGTTTAGATAGTCTGCAAATTTCTCTTGTATGAGTTTAAAGACGATTTCATGCAACAAGTATTTGAGGCTTGAAGGTAAGATGTTTTCTTCAAAATCGAGATCTATATTGGCTAACAAAAAATCTTTATTGATTTGCTTTATTAGTTTTGAATAGAGTTCTAAACCTTCAGCTTCTGAAACTAAATCTTCAAATGTTTGTGGTAACTGCATTAGACATTTCTAGTCATTAAATCGTTTCCAAATGCTCTTAATGCATTTTTATTGTCTTCAGAAATTTTTATGCGTTCTAAAACTGAGAATGCTTTTTTAGTGTAGTTTTCAATTTCCTTTTTTGTTGCTTCTGAAGAACCGCTAGATATAAAAAATTGTTTTACAGTTTCTATTTTTTCACTTGGATCTGTTGGATTTACACTGTATAAATGCTCTAATTGCTTTTGGTCATCTTTACTAGAAAATTCTAAGCATTTTAAATATAAATAGGTCTTTTTATTCTCAATAATATCACCTCCAACTTGCTTCCCAAAGGTTTCTGGATTGCCAAAAGCATCTAAATAGTCATCTTGTAACTGAAAAGCAATGCCTAAGTTTTTACCAAACTCATAAATAGAATTTTGACAACTTTCTGAAGCATTTGCAACAATAGCTCCCATTTTCATGGCAGCTCCAACTAAAACAGCCGTTTTGTATTCTATCATTTTTAAATATTCAGAAATAGTCACATCATCTCGAGTTTCAAAGTCAACATCATATTGTTGTCCTTCACAAACTTCTAATGCAGTTTTACTAAATAATTTCGCTAAATCTTGAAAAGTTTTTGGCTCATAGTTTTCAAATAATTGATAAGCCATAATGAGCATAGCATCTCCAGAAAGGATACCAGTATTCACATCCCATTTTTCGTGAACCGTTTCTTTTCCACGTCGTAAAGGTGCATCATCCATAATATCATCGTGAACTAATGAGAAATTATGAAAGACCTCCACACTTAAAGCAGCATTAAGTGCCTTTTTATAATCACAATCAAAAATTTCGGCAGTCATTAAAGTTAAGATTGGTCGTAAACGCTTACCTCCAAGTTGAATGATATAATTAATTGGATCGTAAAGAGTAGTAGGCTCTTTAGGTTTTATAAAAGTTTCTAAATGTTTTAAAAACGATTCTTGATAGGATTGGATATTCTGCATTGTACAAAAATAATGTAAATGAGTAAATCTACAATCACACTTTAACTATATGTTAAAAAAACATTAAAACTTTGGAAACTATTTTTGTTTTTAAAGTTTCCTGTTGTAGATTTGCACTCAAATTATGAGAGAACAAATTATACTTAAGTCGGCAGATCTATTTTTAAACCTAGGTTTTAAAAGTGTGACAATGGATGATATTGCCAATGAAATGGGGATTTCTAAAAAGACGATTTACGTCCATTTTAGCAATAAAACTAAATTAGTTGAAGCCGTTACATTCAATTTGTTTGACAAAATTTGTGTAGGTATTGATGACATTTGTGAAAAAGCACCAAACCCAATTGAAGAATTATACTCTATCAAAATGTTTGTGATGCATCATTTAAAAAATGAAAAAGCATCACCACAATATCAACTTAAAAAGTATTACCCACAGATTCATGCGGCATTAAAATTTAAACAATTCGAAAAAATGCATCAATCTGTTCAAGAAAGTCTTGAGCATGGCGTAAGTACAGAAGTTTTTAGAAACACTATAGATGTCGATTTTATATCTAGAATGTATTTCACAGGTATGACAGGCATTAAGGATAACATGTTTTTTCCAACTGAACAGTTCCAGATGGACTATCTCATGGAAAGTTATCTCGAATATCACTTAAGAGCTATTGTATCCGATAAAGGGATGACAATTTTAAATAATTTCATAAATAAGAATCAATCATAAATCATGAGACAATCACTCATACTAATTATAAGTTTAATCACAGTTTCTTTTGGGTTTTCTCAAGAGAATACTAATAGTTTTTCGCTTCAGCAAGCTATAGATTATGCTTTAGAAAATAACAGACAAGTTAAAAATGCAGCTCGAGATATCGATGCTGCTATAAAACAAAAATGGGAAACGATAGCAACAGGTTTACCACAACTTAATGCTGCTGTAGATTATCAAAACGCTATTAAAAGAAACGTTGCCGTTTTTGGTGGTGAAACATTTCCTATTGGAGCAGAGCAATCTCTTACTGCGACGGCAACTTTAAGTCAATTATTATTTGATGGATCTTATATAGTTGGATTGCAATCAGCAAAAGTCTTTTTAGAAATCTCTGAAAATGCTAAGTTAAAGACAGATTTAGAAGTAAGAAAAGTTGTTGTTAATGCTTATGGAAACGTACTTCTGGCTGAAGAAAGTATTAAAATTTTAGACAGAAATATTACTGTACTAGAAAGAAATCTTGATGAAACCACAAAAATTTATGAAAACGGATTAGAAGAAGAAGAAAGTGTGGAGCAACTTCAGATTACCTTATCTGGTGTACAAAGTAGCCTTAATAATGCCACAAGGCTAAAAGATTTAGCGTATCAAATGTTAAACATTACAATGGGTTTAGATATTAATGACAACATAAAATTAGTAGATAGTTTAGAAAGTTTAACTTCTCAAAACTTATTATCTGATTTAATCAATGCAGACGACAATATTGAGAATAATATTGATTTTAAAATTGCTGCAAACGATACAGAATCTAAAGAATTGTTATTAAAGCTAGAGAAAAGTAAAGCCTTACCAACACTAAATGCTTTTGTAAACGGAGGATATGCCGCCAATAGAGAATCTTTTAATTTCACAAATAGCAGTGAGCCTTGGTTTGGTTCTTCAATTCTCGGATTGAGTATGAATATTCCAATTTTTAGTTCAGGAATGCGAAGCGCATCGACACAAAGAGCGGCTATAAATTTAGAAAAAGCAAAAGATGATTTAACTGAAACCGAACAACAATTAAAGTTTCAAATAGCATCTTCTAAAAGTGATTATCAATTTTCTATTGAAGATTATCAAAACAAAAAAGAAAACTTAGGCTTAGCTGAGCGCATTGAAACTAAAAACCAAACGAAGTTCTTCGAAGGTATTGCTTCTAGTTTTGAACTTAGACAAGCACAAACACAATTATATGCAGCGCAACAAGAATTTCTGCAAGCGATGTTAGATGTTATTAATTCTAAAGCAGCCTTAGAAACTGTCCTAAATACACCAATCAATTAAAAAAAATCAAATGAAACAAATCATAGCATTAACATTTATAGCTCTTTTTATTCTCTCTTGTGGAGGTGATAAAAATAAAAGCGTTGAAGATATAATCGCTTCAAGCGATTTGGAGCAAATCAGAGAAAAGAAATCAGAACTTGATGCTCAAAAACTGGAATTAGAAAACCAGTTGAAGCAATTAGGTTTAAAAATTAAAGAGCTAGATCCTCAAGAAAAAATTCCATTAATAACAACATTCCCAGCAAAGGAAGGTGAGTTTATTCATTACGTAGAATTACAAGGTAATGTAGATACAAAGAAAAATTTAGTGATTTACCCAGAGTATTCGGGTATTATGACTAGAGTATATGTTAATGAAGGTCAAAAAGTTACTAAAGGACAAACTTTAGCTAAGATTGATGATGGCGGATTGAGTCAGCAAGTAATACAATTGCAAATCCAAGCTGATTTAGCAAAAACAACTTTTGAACGTCAGAAACGACTCTGGGATCAAAATATTGGTAGTGAAATACAATATTTGCAAGCTAAATCTAGCTATGAGGCTCAACAAAAAGCTGTACATCAAATACAACAACAAGTTGCAAAGACGATTGTAAAAGCACCTTTTTCTGGGACTATAGATGATGTGATAACAGAACAAGGAAGTGTTGTGGCTCCAGGTCAAACTGCATTATTTCGTATTGTAAATCTTGATGACATGTACATTGAAACTGATGTGCCTGAAAGTTATATTACTTCTGTGTCAGTTGGGAAAACTGTACAAGTAGATTTTCCTGTTTTAGGGACTACTATGGACGCTAAAATTCGTCAAGCAGGTAGTTTTATTAATCCTGCAAACCGTACGTTTAAGGTTGAAGTTGCAATTCCAAATAAAGACAAAAACATAAAGCCAAACTTAACGGCTAAATTAAGAATTAACGATTATACTAACGAAAAAGCTATTTTAATTCCGTTAAGTATCATTTCAGAAAATGCTAAAGGCGAGCAGTATGTGTATACAATTATAAATAAAACTGATAGTCTAGCCACTGCTAAACGTACCATTATTACAACCGGAAAAACCCAAGGTGACGATATCGAAGTGCTTTCAGGTTTAACTAATAACGATGAAATTATTCAAGAAGGTGCACGAAGTGTAAAAGACGGACAAGACGTAAAAATTCTTAAAATGGAATCTAACCAATCTACCAAATAAATTTAGCATCTGATGAAGAAGAAGAAAAAAGTAGATAAAGAATTTATACTATCGTCGTGGGCAATTAATAACAAAACCACGATGTATGTCCTAATTACCCTAATCTTAATATTAGGTACTGGTGCATATTTTAGTATGCCACGAGAGAACTTTCCTGAAATCAAGGAAACAAAAATTTATATCAGTTCGGTATACCCAGGAAATACAGCTGAAGATGTTGAGAAACTGATTACTGATCCTATTGAAGATAAACTAAAGACGGTTAGTAACGTTGTTGAAATTATCTCTACATCTCAAGAAGATTACTCTATTGTTATTGTAGAGTTTGATGAAAATATTTCAGTTGAAGCAGCAAAACAAAAGGTTAAGGACGAAATAGATTCTGAAACAGCAAGTGAAGATTGGCCAACATTTAATGGTGCTAAAGTTGAGCCGAATGTGTTTGACTTGAGTATGTCTGAGGAAATACCAATTTTAAACATAAACATCTCTGGTGATTATCCAGTTGATAAGCTTAAAGAATATGGTGAATATTTAGAAGATGAAATTGAAGGGCTTTTAGAAATTAAACAAGTAGATATTAGAGGCGCTCAAGAAAAAGAAGTTGAGGTTGCCGTAGATATCTATAAAATGATGGCTGCTCAAGTGAGTTTTAATGACATCATTAATACCATTAATAACGAAAATATGACGATGTCGGCTGGAAATTTCATTTCGAGCGGACAACGACGAACCATTAGAGTTCTTGGAGAAATTAAAGATCCAAAAGAACTAGAAAACTTTGTGGTTAAAAGTGAAAAAAACAATCCTATTTATTTAAAAGATATTGCTGATGTAACCTTCAAAGATGAAGATAGAACTACATATGCTAGAGAGTATGGAGCACCTGTTGTAATGCTTGATGTAAAAAAGCGAGCAGGAGAAAATATGGTTGCAGCTGCTGAAAAAATTCAAATTATCGTTGATGATGCGATAGCTAATAAATTCCCTCCAGACTTAACCATAACCATAGCCAATGATCAATCTGCTAAAACAATTGGTCAAGTAGATGATTTAGTTAATAATATCATCTTCGGAATTATTTTAGTCGTAACCGTTTTGATGTTTTTCTTAGGCTTTAAAAATGCTTTGTTTGTTGGATTTGCGATTCCGATGTCTATGTTTATGTCATTAATGATTCTGAACCTTATGGGTTATACCATGAACACGATGATTCTTTTCGGGTTAATTATGGGTCTTGGGATGTTAGTAGATAACGGTATTGTTGTAGTTGAAAACGTATATCGTTTAATGGAAAAAGAAGGATTGAGCCGAATTGAAGCTGCCAAAAAAGGTATTGGAGAAATAGCATTTCCAATTATTATTTCGACTTTAACAACTGTTGCTGCCTTTGTTCCTCTTGGCTTATGGCCTGGAGTAATGGGACAATTTATGCAATACTTTCCGATAACATTATCAGTTGTTTTAGGATCATCTTTATTTGTTGCTATTTTCTTTAATTCGGTATTGGTGTCAAGATATATGACTATTGAAGATAATAAAATGCCATTGAAAGAAATTGTAAAAATAACGAGTATTATTGCCATTATTGGTGGTTTAATTATGGTTTTTGGAGGTGAATACAGAGGCTTAGGAAGTTTGATGATTGTGACTTCTATCTTGCTTTGGGCTTATCGCTTATTTCTTAGAAAGTGGGCAAATAATTTTCAAACTAAAACCTTACCTAAATGGGAGAATTTTTATGAAAGAACATTAAGGGCTTCATTATCAGGAAAACGTCCAATAATTATTACCATAGCAACAGTAATCTTGTTATTTATTGCTTTTGGAGGTTTTGGAGCATCTATAGGAAGTCAACGTACCAAAGTTGAATTTTTTCCTGACAATACACCTAATCAAATTATAGCTTACATAGAGTATCCAGAAGGAACAGATATTCAGAAAACGAATGCAATTACTAAAGATATTGAACAACGTCTATATAAAATCATTAATGATGATTCTTATAAAAATGGAGACTATAATTTCTTAATGGAAAGTGCAGTGTCTCAAGTAGGTGAAGGTGCTGGTAATCCTCAAACCGATGGAGGTTCAGCAGCTGAAATGCCACATCGAGCAAAGATTACGGCAACAATGCGTGAGTATAAATATCGTGAAGGAGCAGATAGTAATGCCCTTTTGAAAAAAGTTCAAGATGATTTAGATGGTGTGTATCCAGGTGTCGCTATTTCTGTAGAAAAAGATGCTGTTGGTCCACCCGCTGGATATCCAATTAATATTGAACTAGAAGGGAAGAATTATGAAGAATTAATTGCTACTGCAGAGTTGATGCGTGATTTTATAAACACCAAAAATGTAAGAGGGATTGAAGAATTAAAAATTGATGTTAACCGCTCAAAACCATCAATGCAAGTTAATGTTGATCGAAAAAAAGCTGGAGAATTAGGTATTTCTTCTGGGCAAGTAGGACAGCAATTACGTAACTCCATTTTTGGAGCTAAAGCAGGTGTTTATAAAGAAGATGGCGACGACTATGACATTTATGTTCGCTTTAATGAGGCTAATCGTTATAATAAAAGTGCCATTTTTAATCAGAAGATCACCTTTAGAGATATGGCTTCTGGTCAAATTAAAGAAATTCCAGTTTCAGCAGTTGCTAGTCAAAGTAACTCTTCAGGATTTAGTGCTATAAAACACAAAGATGTAGAGCGTGTAGTAACTGTATATTCTGCATTAGCAGCTGGATTTACAGATGCAGGAGCTATTGTATCTGAAATTCAGAATGAGATGAAATCCTTTGAAGGTAAACCAGAGGGTGTGAAAATTGATTTCACTGGTCAGATTGAAGAACAAAACAAGCAAATGGCCTTTTTGATGTCTGCTTTTTTTATCGGTCTTGGTTTAATATTCTTCTTATTGATATTCCAATTTAATTCAATTTCAAAACCAGGAATCATAATGCTTGCAATTTTCTTAAGCCTTATTGGAGTTTTCGGAGGTTTAATTATTACTGGTAGTGCATTTGTAATTATGATGACCATGATGGGTATTATTTCACTTGCAGGAATCGTAGTAAATAATGGAGTTGTGCTATTAGATTACACACAATTATTAGTCGATAGAAAGAAAATAACTCGAAACCTTGAAGAAGATCAGTATTTAGAAAAAGATGATTTACTAGAGGCTATTGTAAAAGGAGGAAAGGCGCGTTTGCGTCCTGTATTACTTACTGCCATTACTACTATTTTGGGATTAATACCATTAGCAACAGGATTAAATATTAACTTCTTTACTTTATTTAGTGAATTTGATCCAAATATTTATGTAGGTGGAGATAACGTGATCTTTTGGGGACCATTAGCATGGACCGTAATTTACGGATTGTTCGTTGCGACCTTCTTAACTTTAATAGTGGTACCAATATTGTTTTTCTTAGTAACTAGATTTAAAATGTGGACTAAAGGCGCTAAATCTACTACTGAAGCAGCACCAAAAGAAGCATTTAATATGGATAAAAGAATTGAAACTCAATTCTAAAGAGACACATTTGATAGTTTTTCAATGTGGAAGGACCTTTTATTGGAATGAAAAAGGTTTGATTAATAGCAGAAAAAGTCATAACGTAATGTTATGGCTTTTTCATTTTTATAGTCCGTTAACTTCATTAAATTTGCAGTTCAATTTTTTACTATGTACAGAAGTCATAATTGTGGTGAATTAAGAGCATCACATATCAATACAGAAATTACCCTTGCAGGTTGGGTTCAAAAATCACGTGATAAAGGATTTATCGTTTGGGTAGATTTACGTGATCGCTACGGCATGACACAATTAGTGTTTGATGAAGAGCGTACTTCAAAAGAAATGATGAAGCAAGCTCAAGATTTAGGACGTGAGTTTGTAATTCAAGTGAAAGGGAAAGTCATCGAGCGTGCATCCAAGAATCCAAATATGCCAACAGGTGATATCGAGATTTTGGTTTCTGAATTAACCATTTTAAATGAAGCGAAGTTACCGCCATTTACAATTGAAGATGAAACTGATGGTGGAGAAGAGCTGCGGATGAAATATCGTTATTTAGATATTCGTCGTAATCCTGTAAAAGACAGTTTGATTTTCAGACATAAAGTGACTCAAGAGGTTAGAAATTACTTGTCAAAAGAAGGATTCATTGAAGTTGAAACCCCTTACTTAATAAAATCGACTCCTGAAGGTGCTCGTGATTTTGTTGTGCCTTCTCGTATGAATGAAGGACAATTTTATGCTTTACCACAATCGCCTCAAACCTTTAAACAATTGCTTATGGTTGGTGGAATGGATAAGTATTTTCAAATTGTAAAATGTTTTAGAGACGAAGATTTACGTGCGGATAGACAGCCAGAATTCACACAGATAGATTGTGAAATGGCATTTATTGATCAAGAAGATATTTTAAACGCTTTTGAAGGGTTAACACGTTACTTACTTAAAGAAATTAATGGGGTTGAGGTAGAAAAATTCCCAAGAATGCTCTATGATGATGCGATGCGTATCTATGGAAATGACAAACCAGACATTCGTTTTGGAATGGAATTCGGAGAGTTAAATGAAGTCGCTCAGCATAAAGAATTTAATGTTTTTAATTCTGCTGAATTAGTCGTTGGAATTGCTGTTCCAGGTGGAAATAGTTATACTAGAAAAGAAATTGATAAACTAATCGATTGGGTAAGACGTCCGCAAGTTGGCGCTTTAGGAATGGTATACTCCAGATGTAATGATGATGGAAGTTATAAATCTTCAGTAGATAAATTCTATGATCAGGATGATTTAGCAAAATGGGCAGAAGTAACAGGAGCAAAACCTGGTGATTTAGTCTGTGTATTATCAGGAGATACTAATAAAGTAAGAGCACAATTAAGTGCTTTACGGATGGAAATTGCAGAACGTTTAGGGCTAAGAAACCCTAAAACATTCGCACCTCTTTGGGTTATGGATTTCCCTCTTTTAGAATGGGATGAAGACTCAGAACGTTTCCATGCGATGCACCATCCATTTACATCTCCAAAACCCGGACAGTTAGAATTATTGAAAACAAATCCAGGCGATGTAAAAGCGAATGCATATGATTTAGTTCTTAACGGAAATGAAATAGGTGGAGGTTCTATTCGTATTCATGATAAAGAAACTCAAGCCTTAATGTTTGATTATTTAGGATTTACTCCTGAAGAAGCTAAAGCACAATTTGGATTCCTTATGGATGCTTTCGAATATGGAGCGCCTCCACATGGTGGACTAGCATTTGGATTGGATAGATTGGTAGCTATACTTGGCGGACAAGAAACAATTCGAGATTTTATTGCTTTTCCAAAAAACAATAATGGTCGTGACGTCATGATTGATGCGCCTGCTCCAATTGATGATGACCAACTAAAAGAGTTAAGTTTAAAGCTTAACCTAAAATCATAAATTAAAAATCCTGCTTCATGCAGGATTTTTTAGTAGATTTAATCAATGCGAATACAGTCCATCATAAGACGTATACTAGTACTGAGGTATAAATACATATCACAGAAAAACTTTGTGTTTTTATTAGCCATGCTTATTGGTTTGTTATCTGGTTTGGTTTCTGTAACTATTAAAAATATCACGTATGGTATTGAATGGATTTTAGATCAATTAGCCATTGTGTCTAAAAATGGTATTTATTTTATTCTACCTATAGTCGGACTTTGGTTAGTCTATTTATTTGTAAAATATGTGTCAAAACAAAAAATTGAACATGCAATACCTAGCATACTATTTTCACTTTCAAAAAAGAATGGATTACTTAAGCGTAGTAAAATCTATTTGCCACTAATCACTGCGCCATTAACTGCAGGTTTTGGAGGTTCAGTTGGATTACTTGGTCCAGCAATTGCTTCCGCATCAGCTGTAAGTTCTAATATTAGTCAATTGTTCCATGTAGATAGAAAAACAAGAACTTTGTTAATTGGTTGTGCCGCTGCTGGAGCTATTGCATCCATTTTTCAATCGCCTATTGCTGCTATCATTTTTGCTATAGAAGTCTTTAGTCTAGATCTAACTTTTGCTTCCTTACTCCCATTATTAATTGCCTCAGTATCTTCAGTTTTAACATCCTATTTTTTCGTTGGAAACAGCGTGCTTTTTACCTATAGTGTTTCCACACCATTTGCATTAAGAGATACTTTGTTTTTCATTATTTTAGGTATTGGTACTGGAATTGCCTCTATTTATTTCTCCAAAATATATTTTGCTGTTTATAAATTTTTCGAACGTTTTAAATCTAACGGACAAAAACTCGTTGTAGGAGGTTTGGCAATTGGCGTAATGCTATATTTTATTCCACCACTTTATGGTGAAGGTTTTGGGTTTATAAATGATCTTCTCGAGGGAAATCATTTACACGCATTAGGAGAAACACCATTTGATAATTATTTAGATAATATTTGGGTAGTCATTGCATTGCTTATAGGAATTACAATTTTTAAAGCCGTTGCTATGTCGACGACTTTTGCAGCAGGTGGAGCAGGTGGAATTATCATACCAACTATGGTAATGGGAAGCGCCTTAGGTAATGTTGTTGCTAAAATCATAAATAATATCGGACTAGGATTTCAGGTATCTGAATCGAGTTTTACGCTAATTGGTATGGCTGGTTTGATTGCAGGTGTGCTTCATGCACCGCTAACCGCAATTTTCTTAATAGCAGAAATCACAGGAGGTTATCAACTTTTTGTTCCGTTAATGATTACAGTTTCAATGTCTTTCATTATTACTAAAAGCGCAATAGATCATACAATTTACACAAAGGAATTGGCTGAAAAAGGCGAGTTACTTACCCATAATAAAGATCAATCGGTTTTAACTTTAATGCGCTTAGATAATGTTATAGAACAAGACTTTACAGTGCTTTATCCTGAAATGTCTTTAGGTGACATGTTGCATCAAGGAGTAGCTAAGTCGAGTCGAAATTTATTTCCTGTTGTTGATGAACAGCGACAAATGGTTGGGATTATTTTATTAGATAATATTAGAGACGTTATGTTTGATCAAACGCTTTATGAATCTACAACTGTTGAAACCTTTATGCATAATCCACCAGAACATATTTATTATGAAACCGACTCCATGAAAATTGTGATGAAAAAGTTTCAAGATACAGGAGCTTGGAATCTTCCAGTAATCAAAGATGGAATTTACTATGGTTTTGTTTCTAAATCTAAGTTGTTAACGGCTTACCGACGTGAATTGATTAATTTTACATCTTAGACTCATAAGGAGTATTTGACAAAACTGATATTTTCAATGAAATATATTATTCTTATCGCGTTTTTAGCATCCTTAGGAAGCATTATTTGTGGCTTTTTATTAGATGTAGAATATTCTCAAAAACTTATCGGTTTTGGTGTATTAGGACTTTTCCTAATTGTTTTTCCTCTATTTTCTTACTATCGATGGAAAGATAAGGATGTTAAGGATTATATGTTGACTAAAGAGAATCTAGATAAGATGCGAGAAAATCAGAAAAAGTAAACGTACTGACTGTCAGTAATTTAAAAAATTACAATTTATTAACAAGGGAATTAATTTAGGACGTACATTTGCAACTTTATTAACATATATTTTTATTACAATGACTGGAACAGTTAAATTTTTCAATGATTCTAAAGGATTTGGATTCATTACCAACGACGAAACAGGAAAAGACATTTTCGCACACGTATCAAACCTTAATGGTGTTGAGTTACGTGAAGGCGATAGTGTAGAGTACAACGAAGAAGAAGGAAGAAAGGGAGTGGTTGCCGCTAACGTGCAAGTTCTCTAAGAGATATACTTTATTACAGTTTCAACGTCTAACGAAAGTTAGGCGTTTTTTTTGTTCCTAATTTAAATTCCTTTTTTCAACAAAGAAACGTTTCATTAATTCTGAGGCTTCTTCAGCAAGAACACCGCTTACAACTTCAGTTTTAGGATGAAGTTTTGTGCCTAGTGTTTTAAATCCACGTTTGTCATCGCTGGCACCATAAACAATTTTTGAAATCTGACTCCAATACAAAGCGCCTGCACACATTTGGCAAGGTTCTAATGTAACGTAGAGAGTACAATTGGTTAAATACTTTCCGCCCAAAAAGTTTGCAGCAGCAGTTATTGCTTGCATTTCGGCATGAGCAGTTACGTCATTTAATAATTCGGTAAGATTATGTGATCTAGCAATAATTCTATCTTTAATAACCACTACAGCACCAACAGGAATTTCGCCTTTTTCAAAAGCATCTTGAGCCTCTTGCAAGGCTTTTTTCATAAAGTAAGTATCGTCAAAAGGGTTTTCCATTTATGAAGAGAATTCGTAATCAAAAATACAATTTCAAATGGTACATTTGTAATGGAATGAAAAAATTATTAGACCATATCAATTTCCCTTCAGATTTAAAACAATTAAATCAAGATGAGTTGCCACAACTTGCTAAAGAGTTGCGTGAGTTTATTATCAATATTGTCGCTACTAAAGAAGGACATTTAGGAGCAAGCCTTGGCGTTGTAGAATTGACGCTAGCGCTACACTATGTGTTTAATACGCCTGATGATCTTTTGGTTTGGGATGTTGGGCATCAAGCATATGGTCATAAAATACTAACAGGAAGAAAGAATGTATTTCATACTAACAGACAGTTTGGAGGTATTAGCGGATTTCCAAAACGTGATGAAAGTGATTATGATACGTTTGGCGTTGGACATTCATCGACCTCAATTTCTGCTGCATTAGGAATGGCTATTGCATCAAAACTTAAAGGGGAAAACAAACAACATATTGCAATTATTGGTGATGCATCTATTGCTAGTGGAATGGCCTTTGAAGGGTTAAACCATGCAGGTGTTACTGATGCTAATTTATTGGTGATTTTAAATGATAATGCAATTGGAATTGATCCGAGCGTTGGCGCATTAAAACAATACTTGACAAACGTAAAAAAAGGAAAAGAGAAACAAGATAATATCTTTGAAGCTCTAAATTTTGATTATTCTGGACCAATTGATGGCCATGACTTACCAACTTTGATTTCAGAATTGGAACGCTTAAAAACGGTTAAAGGTCCTAAGTTTTTACATGTTATCACAACTAAAGGAAAAGGATTAAGACAAGCTGAAGCAGACCAAGTTAAATATCATGCACCAGGAAAGTTTGATGCAACAACTGGAGATGTTCACGTTAAATCTACTACGAAACAACCACCTAAATTTCAAGATGTTTTTGGACATACAATTGTTGAATTGGCAAAGGCAAACAAAAAAATTGTAGGTATTACACCAGCAATGCCAACAGGTAGTTCTTTAAAGTTTATGATGGAGCAATTACCAGATCGTGCTTTTGATGTTGGTATCGCTGAGCAACATGCAGTCACTTTAGCTGCAGGAATGGCTACACAAGGATTAATTCCGTTTTGTAATATCTATTCTACCTTTTTACAGCGTGCTTACGATCAAGTAATTCATGATGTGGCTATTCAGAAGCTTCCAGTAATTTTTTGTTTAGATCGTGCTGGCTTGGTTGGTGAGGATGGTGCAACACATCATGGTGTTTTTGATTTAGCGTATCTCAGATGTATACCAAATCTAATTCTATTTGCTCCAAGGAATGAAATAGAGTTACGGAATATTATGTATACTGCTCAATTGGGATTAAAAAAGCCTATTGTTATTAGGTATCCAAGAGGTAGAGGTCATATTTTAGATTGGAAACAACCTTTCTCAAAAATTGAAATAGGAAAAGGAGAACAACTAAAAGAAGGTAATGGTTTAGCCGTTTTGAGTATTGGAACTGTTTCAGATATAATTACTCAAGCACTTAAAAAGGTTAGTAATAGTGACGCTATTGCTCATTACGATATGAGGTTTGTGAAACCTTTAGACGAGCATTTATTACACAATGTTTTTGAAAAATTCACAAGTATTGTCACCATAGAAGATGGAACAATTTCCGGAGGTTTTGGAAGTGCTATTCTTGAGTTTGCATCTGCACACAACTACAAAAACACTATACAGGTATTAGGGATTCCTGATGAATTTGTTGAACATGGCAGTAAAGAACAATTACAAACACATTTGAAAATTGATGAATCAAGTATTTGTAACGTTTTAAATTCTACTCTTCGTTTTCTAAATCTGTAGTTGCTAATTCTGACTGGTCACTAGAGTTATATAATTCAACAGAATTTTGAAACTCTGGATTCCTGTTTTTCGTGACATCATTTAGCATAACTAAAAAGGCTAAGGTCACAAAAAAGATAACAACAATAAACTCGACATTTTTTCTCATGATAGTAGGTTTATATGATTTGGGCTTATCAATATATGCAATAATAAAGGTAAAATGCAAATTTAATCGACGAAATGCATTAAATAAAAAAAGGAGAACTATGACAGTTCCCCTTTTTTAGCATTAAGATTATGCTTTATTTGATAATAATCTTTTTTGTTTCAGTAACATTTCCAACGCTAATATTCACAAAGTAAATTCCTGAATTAAGATTTAAATTAATCTCATTTCTTGAATTAGAAATATTGATTTTAGAAGTATATACTTTTTGTCCGCTAATGTTATAAATATTCATGTCAGCATCTCCAAGATTATTTTTTGAAGCCACCGTAATTTGTCCATTAGATATTGTTGGGAATATTGAAATCAAGTTAGATTCTAACTGACTTTCAAGTACACTCAAAGGAGCAGCAGTAAATTGACTTGTAAATAATCCTCTACCATAAGTTGTTGCCAAAATAGTGTTATCAGAAGATCTTAAGTCAAGGTCTAATACAGTAACATCGCTCATGCCATTGTAGGCCTGAATCCAATTAGGATTAGCTACAGTGAAATTACCTGTTGCCCAAACCCCTAATTCTGTTCCTATAATTAACTCATTAGGAAGTAGAGGGTTTCTTAAAATACATTTAACTGGTAAATCTGGTAAGTTACCTTCAAGACTTCTCCATGAAGTACCTCCATCATCAGTATACCAAATACTTTGTACACCATAGTTATGCATAGTTACAAAAATTTCATCTTCGTCATCTCCATATTCTATATCAGAAACACTACCAATAAATGGCCCACTTATTTCACTCCATCCAGGAGAAGTATCTGCATTAACAACTTTAACAAGATTTCCGTTTTTTAATCCTACTAACAATGTTGCTGTATTTGTAGGAAGTACTCCACCAGTAGCATGAGGATTTAACTTAAATGCTGATGGCTCTGCAGTAAGAAGAGCGTTAGTCAATAATGAAGTATTTAGTATCGCTTCAATATTAACATTAACATATCTTCCAATTCTACGATTTCCTCCAGAAGTAGCATTTGTATATAATACGTTTCTGTTGTCGTCAAGTTCTGCTTGATTTATAAAATCTCCGTTTTGATTATTGACAATAGTATAAGCGTTTGAATTTACATTTGGATAGTCTGAATAAATATGATTTTGACCAAAATATGAAGTAATTAAATATGTACCATCTTTACTAATCTCAGTATAAGCACCATCACCACCTCTAGGGTCAACAAATGAATTGGCACCTGCACCTGCATCAAATACCATTTGACTACCATTATCTTGAGCTCCTGCAACTAAGTCATCTCCATCTGGCACATCAACTTGGTTAATGTCACCATAGTAAAACTGAACTGTATTAAAATCTCTATTTCTTTCTACGATAGCATTGGTATTTCCTGGGTTAGGATTTGCCGCTAAAATATCTGGAGAATAGAACACACCTCCATCATTTCCGAAAACAGCTTCAGTATCATTCGTTCCAGGTCTAAACACAATAGCATGTTGATCTGCATGAACGAAAGGAACTTGTAATGATCCTAAATTAAAACCATTTGTCCATTTAGAGATTTGATCCCATGAAATTCCGAAATCATCAGATCTATGTAAATTGATACCACCAACATATAATCTGTTGTTTCCATCGGCTTCAATTGGTAAATCATAAAAAGATTGTCCTCTAGTATAATCGTTTGCTGGAGTATCAGTACCTACGTCATCTGGTTCTGAAGATAAAGAGCTTACACTTGTAAAACCATTGTTAGTGAAAAACAAATCTGCCGTACCTCTATTTGCAGCTACCCAGAAAAGGTTAGCATTCGTACTAGAAGGTTCTAATTCTGTTCTACCAGCACCAGAAATGGTTGCTTCTAGAGTAAAGTTTACACCATCAGTAGATTTGTAAATATCTCCACCTGGATCTCCAAAAGGATTTCTTGTTGTAGTCATCCAAACATTGTTATTGATATCTAATTCTAAATCACAAGGATTCTTGAAATTACCATTAGTATGGGTTATATCAAAGCGATTCCAGTTGTCACCACCATCATCAGATTTATATAATCCCATTTCTTCTGTACCATGGAAATTATTTGGGCTATTTGCAGAACCATATCCTGCACTAGCAATACCTGCATAAATTTCAGTAACTCCACCATTGTCTCTTGCTACAATGTCATTCACATAGAAAATACCATTAACAACTCCATTCCCTACATTAAAACTATCATAACCTCCAAGGACATTAGTCCAATTGATACCAGCATCAGTAGATCTCCAAATACCTCTTCCTACAGCATCTCCAGTTGTAAAAGATTCACCTGAACCTATATAAAATGTATTGGTGTTATTAGGATCATAAATTATTGCAGTTACCGAAATGTTAGCTTGAATGTTTAGCTGAGTCCATGATGAATTTTGATTTGTGATATCATCATTCACCCATAAACCACCAGAAACTCCACCTGCGAACACACGTGTATAATCATCAGCTGGATTTGCATTACCTACATCATTAGGATCAAACATAATACCTCTTGTACGACCACCTTGATTGTTTGGTCCTCTATCAATCCATGGGTTGTTGGCATCGCCTCCAACACCTCTATTTAGAGCTGACCTTTGTGCTTTTAATTCTGCTTGAACTTCCATAACACGTTCAGGCATTGGTTTTCCTGTTGAAGGATCCATAGATAATTCCCACATTTGCTCATTAAAAGCATTTGGAGGCAAGCCTAAAGCTTTTCTTTCTGCTCTAGGAAGCATTTTTGTCTCTTTAAAGGGACTGTTTTCTAAAAACTCTTCGTGTTGCTGTTGCAATTTTGCAATAGCATTCTCCTCTTCATTCTTATTGTTAAGTAAGAATATTGCAATAGAAGACACTATCAAAACTGAAGCAAAAATTAGTAATTTGTTTTTCATCTTTTTCAATTTTTTTTTTAATTATAAATGGTTTCCTTTTAATTTATTAAATGTTAATATGGCATTTCTATCAGATAATTTTGAAATGTAAAAACACACTGACAATAAGTTTTGGTACAACGTATCTTGTTTTATGTCTATGTTTTTCGGGAAAACTTTCAAAATTAGGTTATCAAAATTGGATGGTTTCCCTACAAAATTATTTGAAACAGCAGTTGTAAAGATATTCAAAAGCTCATTAATAACCTTAAATCCTGCGATTTCCTTATCAATAACATCTTTAGATTGATAAATGTTTTCAATGCTGAGTTTAATGATATCCTTTATTTGAGCTTCATACTTACTTTGGTCTAACAAAGCTTTAGAGTATGTTCCATTAAGAATGTCGTCTTCATTATTCATAAACAATTCAACAGCTTCATTAATTAAAGTGTTTATTGCTAAAGCCCTTAAGTAACTCACTCTATCTTGAGTAGTAGATAATAAGTTGTATTTATTTGTGTTTATAGTGTCCCTTACAAGATTGATTAAATATTCGAGAGCATATTCTTCTTGTATGAGACCAAGATTTATTCCATCTTCAAAATCAATAATAGTATAACAAATGTCATCTGCCGCTTCAACTAAAAAAGCTAAAGGATGCCTACAAAAACTGATATCATCTTCTGCTCCTCTTTTGACTAAACCGAGTTCATTAGCCACATCTGTAAATGCTTCTGTTTCACTCTGGAAGAATCCATATTTTTTATCTGCTATATGTGATGTTGGTTTTTTAGGAAGTGATTCCTTAGGATATTTCATAAAAGCACCAAGCGTTGTATAACTAAGTCTTAAACCACCTTCGCGTCCTTGTCTGCTTTCTGTTAAAATTTTAAAACCATTAGCATTCCCTTCAAAATCACAAAGGTCTTGGTATTGCTTAGCGGTTAATTCATTTTTAAAACGCATGCCTTCACCTGACTTAAAAAATTCACCAATTGATTTCTCTCCACTGTGACCAAAAGGTGGATTCCCAATATCGTGAGCTAAAGATGCAGCAGCCACAATAGTACCGAAATCGTTGGCTCGATAGCCTAAAGTGTCTTTTAAATGCGGATGTTTTTCTAAAAGTTTTTGCCCTACTTTTCTTCCAAGGGATCTTCCTACAACACTAACTTCTAAACTATGTGTTAATCTCGTGTGTACAAAATCTGTTTCTGATAAAGGGATAACCTGGGTTTTGTCTTGAAGACTTCTAAACTCTGAAGAAAAGATAATTCTGTCATAATCAACCTCAAAACCTAAGCGTGTTTCATCTTGTTCTTTTCGTAGTCTTTTATGCGTATCACCAAAACGTTTAAGAGATAAAAGTTGTTCCCAATTCATAGTAAATTTTTTAGGCATGTGCAAGATAACACATCAATGTTAAATTATCGTTTCCTAAGTACAAAAAAAATGAAGCGTTCGTAACATTGAGGTAACTTTTTTATGACTTAGGTTTAACCTCATATTAACCTTGACTTTACACTATGACAGTTTCTTTGCATCAACAAATTAAAACGACTAATGAGAATATTTGTATTACTTACGATACTGTTTTATACGACCCTAGGGTTTGCTCAAAATACTGGAACAATTGCTGGGAAATTAATTGATAAAGAATATAATGATGAGCCCTTAGCTTTTGGTAATGTATTAATTAAAGGAACAACAACTGGTACAACATCTGATTTTGATGGATTATTCGGTGTGGATAATTTATCTCCTGGGACTTATGTTCTTGTATTTAGTTTTGTGGGTTATGAAACTCAAGAAATTTCAGTTGAAGTAACTACGGGAAGTATAACTGAAGTTAATGTTTTTATGTCAGCAAGTGCGGCGACTTTAGATGAGGTTGTCATTACAACGACTAAGCGTAAAGTAAGTGAATCAGCTCTGTTGCTTGATCAAAAGAAAGCTGTTGCAATAAAACAAAGTATTGGTGCTGAAGAATTATCAAGAAAAGGTGTTAGTAACGCAGCAGGAGCTGTTGCTAAAATATCTGGTGTATCTAAACAAGAAGGCTCTAGTAATGTATATGTTCGAGGTTTAGGTGATCGTTACCAAAATACAACCTTCAATGGATTGTCTTTACCTTCAAATGACATCAATAAAAAGAATATTGATTTAGATTTGTTTACATCTGATATTATTGAAAATGTTTCAATCAGTAAAGCATATTCAATAAGTTTTTATGGTGATTTCTCTGCTGGTAATGTAGATATTTCTTCTAAAGATTATAAAGGCAAAGGCTTTTTCGATTTTGAAATTGGATCTTCTATAAATACCAATGCTGCAGGAGAAAATTTTGTTAAGAGTGAAGGTACTAGTTACTTTGGATACTACAATAGATATGACAATAATCCTTTTGCTGTAGTGTTGTCTCATGGCATTGATCCTGTTGAAGGTTATACTCCAATAGCAGTTAATTTTGGTGGTTCGTTTGGGAAATCTTTTGATTTCGAAAATGGAAGTCGATTAAGTATTTATGGTACAGGATCTTTTAATAATGGATTCGAGTATAGAAGGGGTGTTACAACAGACTACACCAACGTAGAAAAGAAATCATTTGAGGATTCTGAAGAGTATGAATATTCAACCCAAACAACAGGTATGCTTGGATTAAATTTCAAAATAGATAGTGAACATTCATTCCGCTTTAATTCTTTATTCATTAACAGTTCATCAGACAAGGTTGGGTATTTTGGTATCGATGGCTTAGGAAGAAACAGAGATGCCATAGCAGATACAGACAAGGGATTTTACCAAATGAATGTTCAATTTAATCAAAACCTTATCTATGTAAATCAAATAATGGGTAAGCATAATTTTGAAAAATTAAATTTGGATTGGGCAATAGGATATAATGTTGTTAACGCTCATGAACCAGATAGAAAACGTATCACTTTAGAAAATTATGATACGGTGTTTGATAATGATCCTTCAACTAATCCAATATTTTATAGTAACGTAGATTTTGATAACCAACGTTATTTTCAGAATATCGAGGATAATGAACTTAATAGTACTTTGAATTTAGCCTATTCAGTTTCTGAAAAATTAAAGTTTAACCTTGGTTATAACGGCAAAAGTAAAGAGCGTAGCTTCGATAATAATCGATATGGTTATGATATTCTTAGTTCTCAAACGCAAGCAGGAAATCCTAATAGTTTAAATAGCTTTTTTACTTTAGATAATCTACAAGTAAATCCCAGTGGAAATGGATTATATACAATAAAAGTATTTAGACCAATACCTATTTCTCCTGATGGGAATCAAACTCTAGGTACAACAAACAGACCTGGATTAAATGAAAACACATACAATGGAAGTTTAGATGTTTATGCAGGGTATTTTAATGCAGAAATAAAAGCAGGTGATAAATGGTTATTTGTTCCTGGTATTCGTGTAGAATCTTTTATACAAAACATAGATTATGATGTTATTAACCAAGGTAATGAAGGTATTGGAAGCAGATCTTTTTCTGATGTTGTTTACTTGCCAAGTTTAAATATTAAATACAGCTTAACTGAAGATCAAAACTTGCGTTTTTCTGCAAGTCAAACAATTTCCCTTCCAGAATTTAAAGAAGTAGCACCATTTGTATATGAAGGTGTTTCACAACGTATAGGTGGTAATCCAGACGTTTTAGGCTATTCAGAAATTTTAAACTTAGACTTGAAATATGAGTGGTTTATGAGTAAATCTGAAATTCTATCTGCTGCAGTATTCTACAAACAAATTAATGACCCAATTAACCAAGTTGTAGCATTTGATGCTACTGGAACACAGCGTTTTTTTAGAACTGGAAATCAGGCTCAGGTTATAGGGTTTGAAGCAGAGGTTAGAAAAAACATCATTTTGAACACGGGTGAAGATGATGATACTGCTAAACTTTCGGTAGGTTTAAATGCAACATATATTCATACTGAACAGGATTTGTATGAATCTATTGATGGTTCATTATTCGATGTTAGTTTTAGAGATGATAGCGAGGAATTACAAGGTGCCTCTCCATTCATTATAAATGCAGATATTAATTATTCTCCAACTTTTGGAAATTATAAACCTTCTGCCAATTTAATGTTTTCTTATTTCTCAGACAGAATAGATGCTTTAGGTTCAGGACAATTAGGTAATGTAATTGAAACAGGATTACCAAATTTAGACTTCGTTCTTCAGAATAAAATTTCAAAAAAATTTGAAATCAATCTAGCAGCTAGAAACCTTTTAAATCCAACAGTACAATATTTCAGACAAGGAACTTCAGTAGGCGATGTATTAGTAACCTCTCCAAATGGTAAAGATGTTACTAATTATGAAAGAGGTATCGATTTGTCAATACAACTTAAATACAAATTTTAAACATAAACTATAAACGTAAATCAGAACTTTAATTAAACACACAAAAAACAATGAAAAGAAATTTAATATTAGGATTCGCAATTATCGCAATGCTTGTTACCGCATGTACTTCAGATGATACTGCAGATATTATCATTAATGATAATACTGTTACAAATAATAACAATGGAGGTAACAATGGATCACAATCAATTTTCTTATCTGGTACTTACACTACAGATTTAGATTTAGATGCAAACAACAGCTATGTTGTAAATGGACCATTAATTATGGCTTCGGGTACAACATTAACTATTCCTGCAGGCATGACTATTGAAGCCTTAGCTGATGGAGCAAATGTATATATTGCAATTTCTCAAGGCGCTAGAATAGTTGCTAATGGAACAGCAGGTAATCCAATTATCTTGACTTCTGATGCGGCTTCTCCTGCTGCCGGAGATTGGGGAGGATTAATATTGTTGGGAAGAGCTCCTATAAATTCAGTGTCTGGAACAGCTACATCTACATCTGAAATTGCTAGTTTACCTTATGGAGGTTCTGATGCTTCTGATGATTCAGGTGTTTTAAGGTATGTTAGAGTAGATTATTCTGGTGGTGCTGCAGATGGACAATCTGAAAACAATGGATTCTCATTTTATGGTGTTGGAAACGGAACTTTAGTTGAATATATTCAAGCTTACGAAGGGAAAGATGATGGTATTGAATTCTTTGGTGGAACTGTAAATGCTAGTTTTGTTTCAGTTGTTAATGCTCAAGATGATTCTATTGACTGGACTGAAGGATTTAGTGGAACAATCACTAATGCATATGTAAAGCATGGTTCAGAACACGATAAAGGTGTTGAAGCTGATGGATATAACACGGATATTGGAAACAATTCAAATCCAATATTTTTCTCAAAACCAACTGTAACTAATCTTGCTATCTATGGAAATGGATCAGGAACTGGCAATGAAGCTGTGCGTTTAAGAGCAGGAACTCAAGGTGTTTTTACAAATGTTTATATCGAAGGATTTGAGGAAGCATTTGATTTAGATGGAGACGCTGGTGCAATGAGTTCAAATCCTACAGGAACAGGAGTTCTTAATGGAGATTTAACTGTTACAGATGTCACTTTTGTTGATGTCACTTTAAATTTAAAAAATGATACAGGTGTGACGTTTACTGAAGCAGATTTTATATCTGGCTTAGGTAATGGTATTCCTACAGATTATGTAACTTGGGGAGCTGGTTGGACAATCCAGTAAATAATGATTCTCGAGTATAAAAAAAGCATCCAATTTGGATGCTTTTTTTGTAAAAAATTAATTCCTAATTACCAATTGCAACAGGTGTTTTGTTGTTCCAATCAGTAACGCTAGTTATAGCGTTGTTTATATAATCTACTTCTTTTAAAGTGGTATTATTCCAATAAAACCACTTGCCGACTTTTTTCCCATTATCATAATTCGCCGAAACACTCTTTTTACCATCAGTATCATAACTTAACCATTCACCTTGTAATTTACCATCTAAAGTATATGAGCCTGTTTGGCTTATAACTCCATTGTCGTGATAATAAGTTACTTCAATTAAATTGGTGTCATTGTTGAGTTTTAATTTTCTCTCTTGTTGAGCAAGAGAAACCACACTGATTAATAAACCGAATAAAAGCAAAATTTTTTTGTTCATAATTATGGGTTTAAAATTTACTTAATACTTCAATATAAAGATTACTTAACATTCAGGCAACAATTAATTAACATTAATTTTACATTAAAACCATAAGTTGTTGTATGGTAGTATTTTATATATTTTTATTTATCAGAAAAGCTTAATAATTAGTTAATACTTAGATTACAATGTAATTAAACTGCTGGTTTACATTTGTTCTGTCTCATGAGACAAATTAGTTTCGTATAATCTATTAGTTTTTGTCGACTAATTATCATGTATTCTAATGACTGCCTTTGGCCAAGGCAGTTTTTTTATGCGAAAATTTAACAATAAGGAAACATTCGTAATTTAAATAAGTAGGTTATTTGCATTGACAAAAACTAATACTTATAATGAAATTACGACTAAGCATACTGGCTCTTATTGCCATTATAACTTTCAATTCAGCTCAAGCCCAAGAAATAAGCGATACTTCATTTGGTAAAGGAATGATAAACTTCGTAGCTAAAGACAGTTCTTTCAGTGTAAAATTCGCACCTCGTTTTCAAGTACGATCAGTTTCTTTTTGGAAGCATGACGGAAATCAATATGGTAGTCCTGAGCACAATTTTATTTTACGTCGTGCACGATTAAAATTCAGTGGTTTTGCTTACAGCCCAAAGCTTAAGTACAAAATAGAGCTTGGGTTATCTAGTAGAGACATCTCAGGAGCAAATGATTATAACAGAAATACACCACGTTATATTTTGGATGCAGTCATCATGTGGGATTTTGCAGAAAACTGGGAGCTTTGGGCAGGGCAGACTAAATTACCAGGTAATGTTGAGCGAGTGGTGTCTTCCGCAAATCTTCAATTAATTGATCGTTCTCAATTAAATAGTCGATTTAATATTGATCGTGATTTAGGAATTCAAATACGTCACAAGACGAACTTAGGTGATAATTTTTTAATGCGAGAAAAAGTATCGATTTCTCAAGGTGAAGGGCGAAATGTTTCAGAAGGAAATGAAGGTGGACTTCAGTATACAGCTCGTTTAGAATTCTTGCCTTTAGGAACATTTAAATCTAAAGGAGATTACTCCCAATCTGATTTAAAACGTGAAGAAAAACCGAAATTGATGTTAGGTTTTACATATAACTATAACGAAGATGCAGTTAGAGAAAGAGGTGTTTCAGGTGATTATATGATAAGAACAGATGGTTCCCTTTACGAAACAGACCAAACTACAATTTTTGCGGATGCCATGTTTAAATACAATGGATTTTCATTTATGGGAGAGTATGCTCAGCGTACTGCAAATGATGAAATTGCAACAGAAATAGATGGAACTACACCTACAGGAGATGTTGTTTTAACCGGTAATGCAATTAATTTACAGGCTGGTTATTTATTTAAAAGTAACTATGAAATAGCTGCTCGTTTTACCACAGTAGAATATGAGAACGTAACAGGAGAATTACCAACGGAACAGTACACACTTGGTGTCAATAAATTTATTGTTGGTCATAAATTAAAAGTGCAGTCAGATATAAGTTATACTACTCTTGATGGTAATGAGAATAATATTACTTTTAGACTTGGTTTCGATATTCACTTTTAAACAATAAAGAAATAACAATTAGGTAACGTAACAATTAAATAGACTAATGATATTTGCTAACTTATTTTAATTAAAAACTATGGATAATATTTATTTATATATGATTATTGCTCTTGCCCTTTTAGCAGTTGCTGATTTGGTAGTAGGTGTTAGTAATGATGCAGTAAAC
Source organism: Psychroserpens jangbogonensis (assembly GCF_000797465.1). Taxonomy (GTDB): domain Bacteria; phylum Bacteroidota; class Bacteroidia; order Flavobacteriales; family Flavobacteriaceae; genus Psychroserpens; species Psychroserpens jangbogonensis. The sequence continues at coordinate 111,887 of NZ_JSWG01000004.1, forward strand.
TTTCTGAACTCTGCAATTGGATCTAAAGCAATTTCATTTAGAACAATTATGATTGTTGCCAGTGTTGGTGTTGCCGTTGGAGCTGTGTTTTCTAGTGGAATGATGGAAGTTGCTCGTAAAGGTATTTTTAATCCAAGTGAATTCATGTTTAATGAAATCATGATCATCTTTATGGCAGTAATGATTACTGATATTTTATTGCTGGATTTTTTCAATACCATTGGTATGCCAACGTCAACAACAGTCTCAATTGTTTTCGAATTATTAGGAGCTGCTGTTGCTATGGCTTTAATAAAAATTGGTCATGATGGAGGAGATTTTAGTGATGTTATTAATTATATAAATACATCTAAAGCCTCACAAATTATATTCGGGATACTGCTTTCGGTCGTCGTCGCCTTTTCAATAGGCGCGCTTGTTCAGTGGGTTTCAAGATTGCTTTTGTCTTATAATTTTGAAAAGAAAGCAGCTTGGGTTGGTGCTTTATTTGGAGGAGTAGCGCTAACAGCGATCACTTACTTTATATTTATGAAAGGTTTAAAAGGGACATCATATGCCAAACAATCCTTTGATATTTTAAATGGTGGGACAATGAAGGACTTTCTAGAAGCTCAGGTTTTACCAATAGTACTAGTGAGTTCAGTGTTTTGGTCATTATTATCATATGCAATCATAGCCTTTTTAAAGACTAATATTTATAAGCTTATTATAATAATTGGAACCTTTGCCTTAGCATTGGCCTTTGCTGGTAATGATTTAGTGAATTTTATTGGTGTTCCTGTTGCCGCTTTTAATGCATTTACAGAATGGACAGCTTCTGGAGTGTCTGCTACTAGTTTTCCAATGGATGTATTAGCTGAAAAAGTTCCAACTAACAATTGGTTATTATTTGGTGCAGGAATGATCATGGTCCTTACCTTATGGTTTTCTACTAAAGCAAAAGGTGTTGTAAAGACTTCCTTAGATTTATCAAGTCAAAGTGAAACTAAAGAGCGTTTTCAGCCTAATTTCTTATCTCGTGGATTTGTAAGATCAGCGATGGGAATGTCTCAAATGTCATCTTATATTTTACCAGAATCATGGCAAGCAAAAATTGAAAAACAATTTGAAGCGCCAGTCATTAAATTATCAAGAGATAAAGTACACGAATTACCTTCTTTCGATTTAGTAAGAGCTGCAGTGAATTTAATGGTTGCCGCTGTTCTAATCTCAATTGCAACATCATATAAATTACCACTTTCAACCACTTATGTTACATTTATGGTAGCTATGGGTACATCGCTTGCTGATAGAGCTTGGGGAGCAGAAAGTGCTGTATATAGAGTTGCTGGAGTTCTAAATGTTATTGGTGGTTGGTTCTTTACTGCTTTTAGCGCATTTGCAGCTGCTGCATTAGTGGCATACTTATTAAATTTAAACTTGCCTATAATGTTCCCATTGTTATTGGTGGTAGCATTTGCATTACTAATAAGAAATTATATTTCTCATAATAAAAAATCTAAAGAAGTTAAAGCTGAAGATAGTTTGGTTAGAGCAGAAAGTAGCTCTGTTCAAGGTGTTATTCATGAGAGTGCAAATAATATTGCTAATGTAGTGAAACGTACTAATCGAATTTACTCAAACTCAATTGTTGGTCTTGCAAGACAAGATTTAGCGTTACTTAAAAAGAGTAAGAAACAAGTTTTAAAACTTGCCGATGAAGTAGATGATTTACGTGATAATGTGTTTTATTTTATTAAAAATTTAGACGAATCTAGTGTAGGCGCAAGTGATTTCTATATTAATATTTTAGGATACCTTCAGGATATGACACAGTCATTAGAATATATTTCTAAAATAAGTTACAAGCATGTAAATAACAATCATAAGAAACTAAAATTCAGTCAAATAAAGGAATTGAAAGAAATTGATGATAAGCTAGAAAATTTATTTGAAGACACTAGAGTTGCTTTTAATTCTGAATCTTTCGAACAGATTGGTGCTATTTTAGATGAACGAACTGAAGTCTACAAACTCGTAAAAGAGAAAATAAAGAAACAAGTTGCTCGTACAAGAACAGAAGAATCTAGTCCTAAAAACACCACTTTATATTTTAGTGTGTTGTTAGAAACTAAAGATTTAATTAAAGCAGCAATGAATTTATTAGAAGAGTATCATAATTCTTTTGACAGTTCTGTTGAACCTGCAACCATTACAGTTGTAGACGAAATCATTGAAAGCTCAGAGCCCTCAAAGCCTGAAGAACCTTCTGAACCTTCGGAACAAGAATAATACATATTTTATAAATTAATTTAAGCCATCATTATTTAAATGATGGCTTTTTTTATTAAGATTATTGGGTTAATTTTTTGTGTTTCAAATCAAGTATTCTTCATTTAAAACCAAATAGTTTAAATTAGTGATTCTAAAAAAATAACAGGCATGAAATTACTCACACTCTTGGTCGTTTTGGTTTTCAATTTTCAATTGATAACTGCCCAAAGCATTAGCAGCTCATTACTTTTAAAAAAATCAATAGCTTATCATGATCCAAATAATCAATGGAGCACGTTTGCAGGTGAGTTTGATATCGTGATGGAAATGCCTGACAATCCCAAAAGAATAAGTCATATAACTATCAAACTTCCTGAAGAATATTTTAAAGTTAAAGCGTCTCGCGATACTCTGGTTACTGAATATACTGTTGATAAAGGAAAGTGTACGATTTCATTAAACGGAAAAACAGATTTAAGTAAAGCTGAATTGTTTTCAAATAATTTAAGTTGTGAACGCGCCAATATGTATAAAGATTATTACACTTATTTGTATGGCTTGCCTATGAAACTTAAAGATAAAGGCACAAATATTTCTGAAACAGTAAAGCGTAAAATATTTAAAGGAAAAGAATACTTGGTGTTAAAAGCGACCTATGATGAAGCTGTAGGTAGTGATGTTTGGTATTTTTATTTTGACCCTGAAACCTTTGCCATGGAAATCTATCAGTTTTTTAAAACTGATGAGAATGGGAAACTAAAGCCAGAAAGTGGAGAGTATATTATGTTGTCTGATACTGAAACCATCAATCAAATAAAAATACCAAAAGAAAGAGCGTGGTATTATAACAAAGATGATGCTTATTTGGCGACAGATACTTTAGAAAAGTAATATAAATAGCTAATTTCCATTATCGAGTAAGGTGTCTTTTTTACCGTATAATAGATCTGCAGTATCAATTAAGTTTTTTATAATATCATTGACATTATCGGTATCATTAACTAGGGAAGACGCCATGTCAACTGTAATTAAATCTTCTCTAATGAGTTTGTCTAAATTAGAATTACTAACATCTTTATGGTCACGAGCTTGTTGCTTTAAACGTTTTAGAGTGTTGTGATAGGATTCATTGTCTTTTTCGGTTCTAAACAGATGTATAACACGTAATACCTTGACCACTCGTTTACGTAGTTTATCATATTCTTTTTGAATGTATTTATTTTCAGAATTTAAATAAAGTGTAATATTTCTACTTAATTCATTCACGTCTTTAATAATCTCAACCATGTTTCGATTGGCAATTTTAATCTCACTAATCTGATGGTTTTGATTCTCGGTTAAATCTAGTTCGCTTTGCGCTTTAGTAGCATAGTTTATAATTTGTCCGTAAATATATTTTACTCTTGTGATATATTGTTTTCGTATGTCTAATTCGAATAGAATATTAGATTTCTTTATTACTTTTTTGAGTTTTAAATCTGATTTGATATCAGACCTATGGGTATTAAGTGCATGCGAAACGATTTCGAAAACTGTTGTTTTAAATAAAAATTTCGATTCTTTTTGTAACGCTGAAATGGCCGTTTCCGGATATTTTAAAATTGCTTTTTTCAAGAATTTTGGATCATCAATTTTTGTTTCTGAATCTAGTTTTTCAGGTATTATTTTTTCTACTAGCCTTGCTATTGGATTCACAAACCAGATTAATAAAAAAGTGTTTATAATGTTAAACGCTGTATGAAATAAAGAAATAGCGACTGGTATCGCGGCTGCTGTAATATAGGGAGATCCTGAACCTAAAGTTTCAGCCATCCAACTAACAAATCTTAAAAAAGGGTAAAACAAAATGAGTACCCAAAGAACACCTATTATGTTAAATACTAAATGTGCTCTGGCTGTTCGCTTGGCTTTATAACTAGCAACAAGAGCTGCTAGATTGGCTGTTATAGTTGTTCCAATATTTTCTCCTAATACCATCGCAGCTGCCAATTCAAAAGGGATCCAACCTTCAGCGGTCATGATTAAGGTTAAAGCCATAGTTGCACTTGATGATTGAATAACTACAGTTAAAAATGTGCCTATGAGTAAAAAAAGTAATACCGAAATAAAACCAAGATCAGTATACTGACTTAAAAAAGCTAGAATTTCGGGATTGTTTTTAATGTCAGGCATAGCTTCTTTTAGAAACTGAAGCCCAATAAATAACAAGGCAAAACCAATAATAAAACTCCCCCAATTATCAAGGTTTTTACGCTTTGAAAACGTGAATAAAAACCCGAATCCAACCAATGGTAACGCGATGGTACTCATACTCACTTTAAAGCCTAAAATTGTAATTAACCAAGCTGTTATTGTGGTTCCAATATTTGCTCCCATAATAACACTTATAGATTCTGTAAGTGTTAGTAATCCAGCATTTGAAAAGCTAACCACCATTAACGTTGTAGCAGAGGAAGATTGAATGACTGATGTTATAAAGAAGCCCGTAATTATGCCAAATACTCTATTAGAAGTCATTGTGGCGAGAAACGACCGAAGCTTATTTCCTGCAAGTTTTAATAAAGCATCACTCATGACTTTCATTCCAAAAAGGAATAAGCCTAGAGCTCCAATAAGTTGCAAAATATCGTAAAATCCGTAATTCATGTAATGCTTAAAAGGAGATTAAGATAGTGTAATTTTAATGCATATTCAAATTGTTTTCACAATCTATTAAACCAAAAAAAGCACCTCAAACGAGGTGCTTTTTATTGTTATTTAAGTTAAAATTTAAGAACCACACATCAGGCAATCATCTCCTTCAGCTTCTTTAGCTTGAGCAACTAATGCTTTCATTTCATCTGCACTCATTGGTTCTACTTCAACCTTAATAGGTTCTGCTTCAATTTTTTCTGCTGTTTGCTTAGCGAATTTTGCTGCAGTTTCAGCCGCTATCTGTTGCTTTTGTACTACGTTATCTACTGCGACTTCTTGTACTTCTGCTACAGGTTCAGCTTTTACTTCTCTTGTAATAGTCACTTTCTTAGCATCAACAGCACTCTTTGTACGTAAATAGTACATTCCTGTTTTTAAGCCACTTTTCCATGCGTAAAAGTGCATAGATGTTAACTTGGCCATAGTTGCTCCTTCTAGGAACAAGTTAAGAGATTGTGATTGGTCAATAAAGTAACCACGTTGACGAGACATATCAATAATATCTTTCATTGATAGTTCCCAAACTGTTTTGTATAAATCTTTAATATCTTGAGGAATGCAATCTACATCTTGTACAGATCCATTAGCTCTCATGATTTCGTTCTTCAAATCTTCATTCCAAAGACCTAAATCGACTAAGTCTTCTAATAAATGTTTGTTTACAACAATAAATTCACCAGATAACACACGACGTGTATAAATGTTAGAAGTATATGGTTCAAAACATTCATTGTTTCCTAAAATCTGTGATGTAGATGCTGTTGGCATTGGCGCAACTAATAATGAGTTACGAACACCATTCTTTGCAACATCTTTTCTTAATTTATCCCAATCCCAACGTCCACTAAGAGTGTCTTCTTGTACGTTCCATAAGTTATGTTGAAATTGACCTTTGCTTATTGGAGATCCCTCATAAGACTCATAAGGTCCATCAGCTTTTGCTTCTTCCATACTTGCGGTTACAGCAGCAAAGTATAAGGTTTCAAAAATTTCTTGATTTAAAGTCTTAGCTTCATCACTAGTAAAAGGCATACGTAATTTGATAAACGTATCTGCTAAACCTTGAACTCCTAAACCAATTGGTCTATGTTTTAGATTAGAATATTCAGCTTCAATTACAGGATAATAATTTCTATCAATTACTCTGTTTAAGTTCTTAGTAACGCGTTTTGTTATTCTGAATAATTCTTTATGATCAAACTCACCATTCTTTATAAACATTGGTAAAGCAATAGATGCTAAATTACAAACAGCAACTTCATCTGGAGACGTATACTCCATGATTTCTGTACATAAGTTAGACGAACGTATTGTTCCTAAATTTTTCTGGTTAGACTTACGATTTGCTGCATCTTTATACAACATGTAAGGTGTTCCAGTTTCAATTTGAGATTCTAATATTTTCTCCCAAAGCTCTCTTGCTTTTATAGCTTTACGACCTTTCCCTGCTGATTCATATTTTGTGTACAGTGCTTCAAATTCTTCACTGTGTACATCACATAATCCAGGACATTCGTTTGGACACATTAAGGTCCACTCTGCATCTTCCTGTACACGCTTCATGAATAAATCTGGCATCCACATAGCATAAAATAAATCACGTGCTCGTAATTCTTCAGCTCCATGATTCTTTTTTAAATCTAAGAAACTCATAATGTCTGCATGCCAAGGTTCGATGTACATAGCAAAGCTTCCTTTACGTTTTCCTCCACCTTGATCTACATAACGCGCAGTGTCATTATATACTTTAAGCATTGGTACTATACCATTACTTGTTCCGTTTGTTCCTGCAATATAACTACCTGTCGCACGTACATTGTGAATAGATAAGCCTATTCCACCTGCAGATTGTGAAATTTTAGCCGTTTGCTTTAAAGTATCGTAAATACCATCAATACTATCATCTTTCATTGTTAATAGGAAACAAGAAGACATTTGTGGTTTTGGAGTTCCTGAGTTAAATAAAGTTGGTGTCGCGTGTGTAAAGTATTTTTTAGACATCAACTCATAGGTCTCAATTGCAGCATCTAAATCGTTAAGATGAATACCAATAGATACTCTCATTAACATGTGTTGTGGTCTTTCTGCGATTTGCCCATTCAATTTTAAAAGGTAAGAACGTTCAAGAGTTTTAAATCCGAAATAATCATAACTGAAATCACGGTTATAGATAATTGCAGAATCTAACATGTCCTTATTATCTGTAATTACTTTATAAACCTCATCGCTTAATAATGGTGCTTTTTTACCTGTTCTCGGATTTACATATGTATATAAATCTGACATCACCTCGCTAAAGGTCTTTTTTGTGTTTTTATGTAAGTTAGAAACCGAAATACGAGCTGCCAAACGTGCATAATCTGGATGAGCAGTAGTCATTGTAGCTGCCTGCTCTGCTGCCAAATTATCTAATTCACTTGTTGTTACACCATCATATAAGCCATCAATAACTCGCATTGCAACTTTAATGGGATCAACAAGTTCATTAAGTCCATAACACAACTTACGTACTCTAGCCGTAATCTTGTCGAACATTATTGGTTCTTTTCTTCCGTCTCTTTTTAATACAAACATACTTTACACATTTTTTAGGTTTTTCTGAAGCGACCATTCAGAAAAAGGGATTAGTTAGTTACTATTAATCAGAAGGAGACTGATTAGTAGTTGAATTAATTATTAGGTTTTTATACTGAAATTAAAATTGGCTGTAAATCTTTAGGTTAAAGTCAATAGGACTAAAGGAACACGAAGCCAATTAAAATAATTCTGTCTTTGATTTTGTTTAGGTTCTAAAAATCGAAACTATCTGAACCGAAATCGTATTTATTTTCTTCTTCTTCTTTGTTAAGAACACCAGCTTTTTGGTATTCAGACACACGTTTTTCGAAGAAATTTGTTTTTCCTTGTAATGAAATCATGTCCATGAAATCAAAAGGATTTGCTGTATTGTAAACTTTCTCACAATCAAGATCTTGTAGTAAGCCATCAGTTACAAATTCTAAATATTGTGACATTAATTTTGAATTCATACCAATTAAACTTGCAGGTAGAGATTCTGTAATAAATTCTCTCTCAATGTTTAGAGCATCAACCAAAATTTCTTTAATACGTTCTTTAGGCACTTTATTTATTAAATGATGTTGGTGTAAGTGAATAGCAAAATCACAGTGCACACCTTCATCACGAGAAATCAACTCATTAGAAAACGTTAAACCTGGCATCAAACCACGTTTTTTCAACCAAAATATTGAACAAAATGAACCAGAAAAGAAGATTCCTTCAACAGCTGCAAAAGCTATTAAACGTTCTGCAAAACTTGGAGATTCTATCCATTTCAATGCCCAATCTGCTTTTTTCTTAATTGCAGGAAAAGTTTCAATAGCATTAAAAAGCATTGCTTTTTCTTTTTCGTCTTTTACATACGTGTCAATTAACAATGAGTAAGTTTCACTATGAATGTTTTCCATCATAATTTGGAAACCATAGAAAAATTTCGCCTCACTATATTGTACTTCATTTACGAAATTTTCAGCTAGATTTTCGTTTACGATACCATCACTTGCAGCAAAAAATGCTAATACATGTTTGATAAAGTAACGTTCATCATCCGTTAATTTTTGTGACCAATCTGTTATGTCTTGGTGTAAATCAATTTCTTCTGCAGTCCACATGCTCGCTTCAGATTTTTTATACCATTCCCATAAATCATGATGTTGAATAGGAAAAATCACGAATCGATCTTTATTTTCTTGTAAAATTGGTTCTACAATTTGAGACATATTAATTGGTTTTTTTTTATTAAAAATTTACTGAAAAATCTCGTGTGATTTGGGACTAACAAAGATTCAAAAATGTATGAGATATTTCACTGTTTTTTTCGAAAGCTTTTCAACAAGTTTTTAACAATGTGGAATTCTCAAAAAAATTAAAGATTTGTTAAAAATAATTTTAAAATATTGATTATCAATAATTTACAAATAAAATATTGATTTGTGTTTTGTAGGCTAATTCTTATTAAATAGGCAGTTGTAACCGATGTTTGCTACGTTGAATAGTTTGTGAAATCATACTGAAAATTAAACAAAAAAAGAGAGCTTCAACGGCTCTCTTTAATCCCTAATAATTAAATAAACTAACTAAAACTATTAACTTAATAATAGTAATATATGAAGACCTTAAAGTTAAAAAGTCAGGTTTAACCCTGACTTTTTAATGATTAATAGCATTTAATCAAATAGTGAATCCCCACGATCACTTTTTCTTTATACTTATTAAAATTGGTTGGTCATTAAATTGTTTAATCAAAGATGAAAATTTTTAATTGATCCCTAAATTGAATTTGTGTGGTTGGTAATAAATAGTGTATAGTTGGTATCGTCAGTTTTTAGTAAACCTTTAAAAGGTCATTTTTTACACAATACACACAAAAGAATGCTAACCATACATATTGAAGATTTTTTGATTCATAATATTATATATTTGGTATTATGATAAAAGCAGTAATAGTAGATGATGAACCAAAAGCTATCCAAAGTTTGTCTTGGGAGCTGTCTAATTTCAGTAATGAAATTGATGTTATTCAAACTTTCTCAAATCCTGAGGAGGCTATATCTTATTTAAATTCTAATTCTCCAGATTGCTTGTTTTTAGATATACAAATGCCAACAATGGATGGTTTTCAATTTCTTAAAAAATTATCCAATAAAGATTTTGCTGTGGTTATTACTACTGCTTATGATGAGTATGCTATAAAGGCTTTAAAGCATGAGGCTATTGATTATTTGTTGAAGCCTATTGATTCTGACGATCTAGAAGCAACGATTCAAAAAATTAAAAAGCACAATTTTCGAGCTTTAAATGTTTCAAAAATAGAAGAAGTACTTACTAACTTTAATGGTAAGTTTGATAAAAAACGGATTACAATAAATACAGATGGCAAACTTATTTTCCTGAACATTGATGATATTCTTTATGTAGAATCAGATGGAAACTACAGTACTATTTTTTTAGAAGGATCTCAAAAAATAGTGATTACAAAAAAATTAAAAGAAGTTAATGCTATTTTACCTGAACATTGTTTTTTTAGGATACATAATTCATACATAATCAACCTTAATAAAATAAAAGAATTTATTAAAAGTGAAGGTTATGTTGTGATGCAATCCAATCAAAAAATACCTGTTGCCAGACAACGAAAATCTGATTTTTTAGAGAAATTATAAGATGAATCATCTTCAAAACATAATCAAAGCTGATGTTGTCAAAATTAAACTAGTATTTGTTTTGATATTTTGCTTTGCTGTATGCTTAGGTCTTAAGGCACAGGATGATATGGAGTCTGACTTTGCTTTGCAATTAGAATCTATTACTACGTCTAGACCAAGAGATTTTAGTGTGTTGGATTCGGTGTTTTCAGAATTTAAAAGTGATACTTTAAAAATAAACGCTTTATTACGAAAATCTAGAGAATTCAACTATCCAGAAGGCGAAAGTTTTGCACTGAATACTATAGGTGTGTTTTTTAGAAATAATTCTCTTTATGAAGAAGCTATTGCTATGCATAAAAAAGCAAATGCACTTGCAATGGAGGCTGATAATTTAGAGTTAAGAGTAATGAATCTTAATAATATAGGTGTGGTTTACCGAAGAATGGATCTTGTAAAACCTGCACTAGATTTTCATACTAAAGCTTTAGATATCGCAAGGTCTATAGATAAACCTTCAAAAGATATTAAATATAACATTGCCGTTTCTCAAAACAGTATTGGTAATATTTATTTAGTACTTGAACAGTATGAACTGGCTATGCGTCAGTTTCAAAAATCACTTATTATAGAAAAAGAAGCTGGCAATAGGTTAGGCTTAGCTATTAACTATCAAAATATTGGTTTTGCTTACGAAGCTCAAGGAGAATTGGAGAATGCATTGCGGAATTATAAGCGCTCTTTAGACTACAATAACCAAATTAACTCAGAGCTTGGACGTGTTATTTGTTACAATAGTATTGGAAAAGTCTATATAAAACAAGAGCAATTTAATGACGCTATGGTTATTATTGAAAAAGCGCTTGAAAAGGCCTTATACTTTGGTGATCAGTTTTATATTACTTCCTCTTATATTAATTTAGGATGGGCTCAAAAGCACTTAGGATTGAATGATTTATCTGAAACAAATCTAATAACCGGATTGGATCTCGCTAAGAAATTTGGTCTGAAATCTTCGATTGTTGAAGCTCAGAAATATTTGTCAGAATTATACGAAATTACAAATAAACCCAACTTAGCCCTAAATGCGTACAGAGATGCTGTTGAGTTAGAAAAAACAATTGCTAACGATCGAAATTTGAGATATGTTAATGATGTCATTATTCAATACGAAAATGAAGCAAAGAATAAGCAAATTAAAGACCTTGCAGATGAGAACGAATTGGTAAAGTCTAGCTTAGAGCGCAATAAAAAATTATTTTGGTATTCTATGTTAGCCTTAGCTATAATTGGCGCGATCATGGTTGCTCTTTACAGAACAAGACAATTACAACAAGAAAAACAAATACTAACATTAGAGCAAGATATGTTAAGGAGTCAAATGAATCCGCATTTCATTTTTAACTCGCTAAACTCTATTAAGCTGTATATTATTAATAATGAAAAAGAAAATGCTGTTTACTATTTAAATAAGTTTTCAAAATTCATTAGGAAAATTTTAGTGGCTTCAACCGAAAAAGAGATTTCTTTAGATGACGAACTCGATACCATGAAGCTTTATATGAATATTGAAAACATTAGGTTTTCTAACGAAATTAATTTTGAAGTTAATATAAAAAACAGCATTAATACGGCGCGAATCAAAGTGCCATCAATGATTTTACAACCGTTTATAGAAAACGCACTTTGGCATGGATTATCATCTAAAAAGGAAGACGATAAAAAAATCACGTTGAATGTCTATCAAACAAATGAAGATTTTGTTACCATTTCTATAGAAGACAATGGCATAGGAAGAATACAATCAACAAAAATTAACGATGGTAAATTATTAAAACGAAAATCTATTGGTATCTCTTTAACTAAGGCAAGGCTGGCAAATTTTTCAAAGGGCTATACAAGCGATTATAATATACAAATCGAAGATCTGTATGATAATAACCGAAAAGCTACAGGTACAAAAGTTGTTGTTGATATACCTATTATACAACTGTCTTAAAACTCACTGATACATCATCTGTAATAAAAAACGTGATTTTATGTTCATCGCTTTCACTCACAAAACCTTCGTACTCATAATTTAGAAGGTTTTGGAGTCTATCTTTTTTAATATTTATGAGTTAAATGTTTATAATTGATTAATTTCAATGCAACGACTACAACTTGACTATTCTAACATTCTGAAATGTATTATTTGCATGGTCTTTTATATTCAGAATATAAACACCAGAAGCGTATGTCGTTAGATCCAACCTGTTGTTGACCTCTAATTTTTCTAGCTGAAAGATCTCTTTACCAGAAATATTATACACTGTAATAGAATAGTCACCAAACTGTTTGAAATTTATATTGATATTATTTTTTGTCGGATTTGGAAATATATCAAAACTTTCAGAATTGAAATCTTCCACAGATAGCGCATCCACATTAAATAAAGCACGTTTGTATAAAGACCAAGTATTATCTTGATCTTGTGCTCGCAAATACAAATAATGATCTCCATTTGTCATATCGTTAGGAACTTGTATGAGCAAGTCGTCATCAATACTAAATCCTTGTGTGATACCAATTGATGTCGCACTGCCAACTCCTGGATCTGTATCAAAAAAATACTCGGCTGCAATTATATGTGTTGCAGTTGGATTGGAGTTTTGTGAGTGTGTGTAAAAATAAGCGCGCTTGTATAAGCTCCATGTATCATCTGCATCTTTCACACGTATATGTAAAACATGTAAACCATCGGCTAGACCTGTTGTAGCGATTGTGAATGTTTCGCTTATTGTCATGCCTTGCGTTACAACATCTGGATTAGCACTTCCAACTCCTGGATCTGTATCTATAAAATATTCCGCAGCAATAATATTTTGAGGTGTACTGTTTGTGGTTGGTGTTTGTATGTAGAAATAAGCACGTTTATATAAACTCCAAACATCACTCGTTCCTTTTACTCTAATGTGTAAGGTGTGCAAACCTTCAGCCAAACCTGTTGTTGGAATGCTGCTAAAGTTTTCGTCAATAGTATTTCCTGTTGTTACAGGAATCGAAGTCCCATTATCAACTCCTGGATCTGTGTCAAAAAAATATTCGGCATCTGTAATTTGGCTAAATCCTGATATGGAAAAGCACATGAAGACTATGACTGTTAGTAGATTTTTCATCTTAAAAGTTTTATTGTTTTTGTTCTGCAGTGAAATTCACGTCTAAATTTTGCCCAGGAGCTACTACATTATTATTGATAGTAATACTGGTAGGAAATGGCATTAAATCTGGTCTGCCTTGAGGGTCGAATAAAAAATTATTTCCGAAGATGCCAATACTTGTGCCATCTGTACCGTAATTAGTTCCTGGAGAACCAGCCAATAAATGATAGTCATTATCATAAAAGTCATCTTCTGTCATTGTTGGAGCAATTACAAACATTGGGTTTGTATTATCTAAATTATTAGTTCCTGGAAGGTCAACAATAGTATTACCTACATAACTATATGTGAGGTTGTTTCTAAAATCTAAATTGGTGGAATTATTAATGCCAAACTCGGTCATATTACCATTAGTAACAAAAATATTGTTAGAAATTATTGTGCTTGTACAGTTTGAAAAGAAAAAATCGGTTGAATTACTAGTGCTAAAAAATATGTTATTCCTTACCAAATTAGTTACGTTTAAACCACTTACACCACCAAACATAAAATTATTTTTAATTAACCAAACATCTGCACTTGTAAGTATAGCTGTACCTGTGGTTGTAAAATAATTACCTTCTACTAGCCAGGAATCTGCTAAACCGTTGGGAGGACTTACAGATATAGCACTATTAATCCTGTTATTAATGATTTTAATTCCGTCTAAATTATTTACGGTTCCACTTAGAATAATTGCATTTATGGTTAAGCCTCTAATTTCGCTATTGGCTGCTGTTCCAAAGAAAGCAATATTACCAACAACAGTAGTTAATCCCTGATCATTAGTTATTGGATCGTGCCCTAAAGCAACTATATTTAACCTTTTGCCTATTGATATACTACCATACGATGTTGCAGATGGATGTATTTGTATAATATCTCCTGCTGTTGCAGCATCAACAGCGTCTTGTATAACTGTGAACATGGCTCCAGATTGTGAGCGATTGTCAACAGTGTATACTGTTTGTGCGCTAGCAATAAAAGTAATAAGGCATAATGTTAAAGTAATTTTAAAAATTCTCATATTGGTTGTTTTTAATTGTTTATTAATACTATTTGGTGTTCTACCTTTAAAAAGGTAAATATGATTTTCAAGTTTTTTATTCTTCAATTAGTGATTCAATGTTTAAAGCTGCTAAGTGTTCCCACAATTCGTCTGGTTCCATTTTCCAAGCATTTGCCTCGATACCAAATCTTTGATTTACTAAATATTGAAGCGTGGTTTTTTGATAATTACTTGAAGCTTGATACTTTATCAGCGTTCGTTGACCATCAAAAGTTTGCGTACGTTCGTAACCAGATTCATTCTCTGTATCTATTTCCATATTTTGAAACATAGAAAACATTGCTACTAGAGCTGACCCTTTTCCGGCACCATCAGAAATGGTGACATTTATCTTTTTATCATTATCTCCTTTAAATGATAATTTAAAAACACTAATGCCTATTTGACTTCCAATATTATATTCTGTTCGCTTTAAATCACCTAATTTTTCAGGCATCCATGCTTTTATTTGTTCTTTACTTACTGGAGTTATTTCAGATAATTTCTCAATATTTTTTTGAAGATCTTCTGCGCCATCTATAATGTTATCAAGATTGTTTAAACCTTGTTTTGCTTCTTTTACTTGGTTTGTCGCTTCTTTAATTTTAGACAACGCACTATTTTCTTCTTTGCAGGCTACTAGTAATAGGAATAACATGGTTATTGTGAGTAGTTTTTTCATTTTTTAAGTAATTTTTCCACCTTTAATTTTTTAATATAATCCCATAACTCCTCCGAAGTCACATTCTCTCCGCTTGCATATAGAACAATTCTGTCTTTAAATAGTGCCATTATTTGAGATGTTTTATTCTCTTTGTCTTCTTTGCTTATATGATTTGCTTCTCCTTTATCAGTGGCATCAGTTTCTGTTGTATCACTAGTTGGTTTGTCATCTCTTTCATATTGTTTATCCATTGCAAAAGAGAAATTCGCCATCTCTAAATCATCTGGATTTTTTGCTCCGTCTAGGATTGCTATTTCCATTTTTTGATTACCACTTTCAAAAACTACAAACGCATTATTACTTTTACTATCACTGTCATCTAATGCTTTATCTAATTCGTAACTCGTTCTTTTTAAATCACCTACTTTTTTGGGAAGCCATTTTTTAAATTGTGCTTTTGAGATGGGTACTAATTCGTGAAGTTTTTTGGCGGCTAATATGTCTTCATCTTTCATTATTTGTCTTACAAACCATTTCACCTTTTTAGAATTTGGAGAGCTTTGGTTAAATTGTATTTTTTTTGGTCGGGTTGAGCTATAATCATCTGTATTGTACTCTTGAACTGCTACAAGTTGTTCTTCAATGAAGTTCCACCCTTTTTTTAATTGAATATCTGCGCTAATTGCAAGCTCAATCGTATCATTATCTCTAATAGGTGTTTTAATACATTTATCTTTAAAGGCAATGGCTCTATCTATATAAAACCAATAAAATTTAGTGCCTAAAACGAGGTTTTTACCATCATAATTATTATTACGATAATAATCATTGTTATTAAACATTTCTTCATCAGTTGCGGGAAATAGAATAGCTACGTTTTCTCCATATTTCTTTATATACATTGGATCAAATTTCTCTGAGTACACATCATTAAAGGGTGTTTTTGCAAAAAGATCCCTGTCCTTACAATCACTATTCATTAAAAACAAGCTGAAGAAGTTATAGTGTTGTAATGGAATACTATCATATAGTGCTTTGATGTCAAATTCAGGTAAATTGAATTTTATTTCACCGTCTTTGTTAATAGTTCCTAAAATAATTTCTTCGCCATTTTGCTGTTTTTGAACGAGTTGTAATACTTCATGTGTGTAATCCAGTTCTCCGTTAAGATGGTTTTCAACTTTAGATAAAGTTGCAGTTTGCGATTGTTGTGCTTTACACCATTGAAATAGAATAATTGCGACTACTAGTATTAGTTTAGTTTTCATATTTATAATTTTACAGCTTTAAACGCTCCTTCTGAAATCTCTTTTGTTGAATTATCTAGTTGGTTAATCCCTGTAAACGAAAACGTCCCTTTTATATAATTAGCATTGTTTTCGGTTATTGTTATTGTACCCGAACCTACATCTTGACTTGCTCCAAATACGACAAAAGGAGAATTTGTTTGATACGTTAGTGCGACTATTTCTGCTACTCCTGTCGTAAATGTTCCTACAGAAATAGGACTTTCTAATGTTAAACCAATTGAAGTGTTTTCGCCTACTCCTGAGATTACATAAAAGTCTGTCTCATCAGCTAGAGTACTAACAGTAACAATGTCTATTGAAAAATTTACACCATCAACTTTTGCTGTTAAATAGTAATTGCTCTGTTCTGAGTTTGTAGAATCATCATTGCTAGAGCAACTGCTTAGAACTAATGTTAATAAGATGAATGCTATTTTAGCAAACATGGTTTTTAGTGTTTTCATAATTGTTGTTTATTGTTGTTTTTTGGCTTTAATTTTATAGGTTGTATTAAAGTGTTCTGGTATAGGGTCAAGGTCACTATTAGATTTTCTGGATTCTACAAAATCAGCATGGAGCTCAATATAATAGGTGCCAGGATTTAAAATAGATGTCGATGTAATTTTTGACAGTCTTCCTCTATTTAGACTTGTTTCTGCACCCAACCAATCAAAATCATATCCTGCCAGTGTACCAGCTGTATTAATGAGGCGCATACTTATTCTCATATCATTTGGCATGTCTAATACTTCGACTTCAATAGCACTAGGCTCATCTAATTCCACTTTATACCAATCATAAGTTTTATCATCACCAGAAGCAATAAAGTAGTCTGTAAAACCAGCAATGGCGTAGGCCTCTATTGTTTCATCAAATAGGATTTTTTTAGCCTGCCCTTGGGTATCATTTTGTTCAAAACAGTCTATACGACCAAAAAATTCCCATTCAAGAGTGTAATCTACAGGGTAATCTGCAGCATTAAAAAAGGGATATACTTCCACTGAATAAGAAGCTCCAGGGTGTACTGAAAAAGAAGCGACTCTGTTAGATACATTATTTGTCTGTGCCGCTGAACCACCGATAATAGTTCCACCTGCATCAAAATCATTATCTACAAATAACGCAGGTATTAAACCTGTAGCGCTTTGTGATAATGTAACAGTAACGTATCCACCACCAGGATCACTAGGAATGGTTATGAAATTGGCGTAAACATCTCTTTCGTTTGCCATTTCCCAAGTTGCATTAATTGAACCAGATGCTGGAGTCGGCTCATATAACTCGCAATCATTAACTTCTAGAATAGGAGGAGGAGTTTCAGTATCGTCATCACTGCTACAAGAAAATAGTGCTAGTCCAATTAGTAGTAGCCCAATGTAAAATGTGTTCTTTTTGTGTTTAAAATTTTGAAAAGAAAAGTTCATCGTTAATAGTTTTAAATTATTAATATCACTCTTTTGTGTAGGAATTTTCAAAAAGTAAACACCAATTAGTAAAAAAAAATTCTTTACTTAGATGTTTACATTAAAAGCAATTGAATACTAAATGGTAGAAAGCGAAATATTAGTAGCACTTAAAAACGATGATAAATCGGTTTTAAAATCGGTTTATTTAGAACATAAGCCTGCTTTTATAGGTTTTGCCAAAACGTATAATATAGATAGTGAAGATGCTCTAGACCTATATCAGGATGCCATTATTGCACTACGAGAAAATGCATTAAATGGTCATTTGGATAATTTGAAAAGTGAATTAAAAACGTATCTCTTTAGTATTGGTAAGTATATGTTTTATAAGCATTTAAAAGAAAAGAAAAAGTTGCATTTAGTTCATTCTATTGAAGAAACAAATGATTTTGATGAGCCAAAAGTAGCAGATATTGATTATAATTTTAGCACGAGACAAAGGCAATTGCAAATAGCATTTAAGAGTTTAGGCGCACAATGTAGAACCTTACTAAACCTTTTTTATATGAGAGGTTTTAACTTAGATGAAATTGTAGAAGAATTGAACTATAATAACAAAGATGTGGCAAAAAGCCAGAAATCAAGATGTTTGAAATCTTTAAAAAAAATAATTAACGATTAAGAAATGAATAAGTCAGGTTATATAATTAAATATTTCGAAGACACGCTTTCTGAAGTAGAGTTAAAAGAATTTAACACATTATTATTGAGTGATAATGACTTTAAAGAAGAGTTTGAGTTTCAAAAAGAATTACAAGAGACATTAGTTTTAAATGATCGAGAGCAATTAAAAGAAGAAATTCAAAATTGGGATACAACCATAAAGAAGAGTCGTTTTAAAGCTTGGTTCATTGCAGCTAGCTTATTAATTTTACTTGGAACTTCATGGCAATTATTTTTCAATTCACCATCTGATAGTCCTGAAGAACTTTATGCTTCATATTTTGAGCCATATAGAAATATAGTACAGCCTATCGTTAGAGGTGAGCATAAAGAAGATTTGCAATCTAAAGCTTTTGAAGCATATGAAGCAAAAAATTACGAAACTGCTATTCTATATTTTAATGATATTTTAAAGGAAGAACCAAACGCGGCAATTTCATTTTATAAAGCGAACACTTTGTTGCAATTAAATAAGACAAATGAGGCTATAAAACTATTGGAGGCAAATGTTAAAAACCCTGATACTTTACAAGATCGAAATTTATGGTATTTAGCACTTGCTTATTTAAAGAATAATAATACTGATGCTACTAAAAAAACACTAAAACAGCTGCTTTCTAAATCTAAATTTAAAACTAAAGAAGCCACCACTTTAATTAAAGATCTTGACTAATGGTTTTCTTATTAAAAATAAAAAAAGAGGAATTAAAATAAAAGTTAACCACCAATAATTAGCTTCTGATTTAATAGCGGAAATATCTCCAGAAAGCACGAAGCCTGCCCAATAAAAAGGGTGTTTTAGAAAAGAGTCTTCTATTGTATTTAAATAATCTAGTTTTGCTAGTTGTAAAGCTTTGTTTTTAGGCTCTCCAGATTTTAAATAGCTGTAAAAGGATTCCATTATTTGCGATGTTTCTTTATCTGGCACTTTCCATAAACTTGTTACAGTACTTGGTACACCAGCATAAGTAAACGCCTTCGACACATTAATTAGTCCTTCACCTCTCTTTAAGTTACCTACTCCAGTATCACATGCACTTAAAACGGCAAGGTCAGCATTTAGTGACATGTTATAGAGTTCTGAAATAAATAACTTTTCGTCATCTGTAGATCCAAAATTCAAGTTAGAAAATTCTGAATGAGTATTGTTAACTGAAGAGTGCATAGCCAAATGAAGAAGGCTATAATTTTTTGCTGTGGCTAAAAATGTTTCTTTACTCGCTTTTTTGCCTAAAAAAACATCAGATTTAAATAATTTGCTAATTTGAGACGCTTCATAATTAGCACCATTTAACTGACTGTTTTCATCATTATAAGTTGGAGAATAGATTCCTAATTTATTATTCTTTGACTTTTCAACTTCAGTTTGTTCATTCCACAAGAGAAGAGACGCAGCATAGCTAATACTATGATTTTCTATGAGGTGTTTTCCGTTAGCATTCATTAAAATTTCTAAAGGAAAATAGTATAGTAAATCATCTAAGACGAAAATTAAATCTTGATGATTTTCATCTTTTAAAATTGAGCTTGGCAGCAATTGTACATATAGTTGATGAAGATATTGCTCGTAGTTTGTATTGTTAGTATCTTTAAGTAAATCAATTGTCTTTTTAAGTAACTGGCTAAGTTTTGCTTTAGTGCTAATTTTAATAAGCTTTGTACTCGATTTAGAAATGGCAAAAGCATAAACAGATTTTTGTGTGAAACAATATTTTATAATGCGTTGGTTTGGATTTAGTTTTTCTTTTAACGCATTTAAATTAAATTTTTGTCGTGTTTGATTAAAATATGACCTGTAATTTTCTTTAAACCAAATATTTAAATTGTCAATGCTCTTATTTAAATCAAATATTTTCTCTTTAATTATTTTATTATTATTATCAGATTCGTTATTTATGAACAGTTGTTTTTTGTAAAAATGAAGCTCATTTTTTAAGTTGCTTTCGGTGTTTAAAATAGAATCAGGAATGTTTATTGCTTTTCTTTGTGTGTTATTTAAAAATTTTCGCCAGCTAATTTTTGAGTTAGATTCCTCAATTTTTTCTAGTATAGTTTTCTGAATGGATTTATCATTTAACAGAATAGAAGTGCTTAAGAGCTGCTCATTTATCTGTACCACAATATCGTATGTCGTGTCATTAAACTCAGAAAACAAATAATTATCTGAAAAAGCATCTGAAGCGACTTTACTTAAATTATGTGCTATTTCTAAATAGAATTTCCTATTTGTTGCGCTAAAAGCATGTTGATAATCTTTGCTTGCTTTTAGCAGCAAGTCTATAAAATCATTATTGCTATATGGTTTGCAATCATTATAATTTATGTTCTTGATTGAAACCGGTTTTGTAACATCTTTATGCAGGTCTTTAAACGCCAACGAATAATATTTGTGCATCAAGTTAACACTATCCTGTGCAATAGCAATATGTGCTTGTTCGCCTCTTAATACCATTGAAAAATAAGGTTCTTTTTCCTCTGAGATTTTATTTATCCAACTATTCACCTTTAATTCGGCAGTTTTGTAGGCTTTATCATTTAGGTGCAAACGTATAAGGTTTAACTTGTCACTTAGTGCAAATAGGGCGACCGCATTATTTTTTTGAAGATTTATAATTTGCTCATAAATTGCTTTGGCTTCTTTTGGGTTTTTGAGTTTTAAAATATTAGCTTTAAACCTCAACGCGTTTAATTTGCCAATGTTAATGAAGTCTTTAAAATAGGAAAGATTATTTGGGTTGTTCCGCTTATCATCTTCATCGTAGTTAGAAAAAAAATCTGAAATCTTGTTGTTATATGTTATCGCTTTTACTGTATCTTTTTTTAACAAATACAGACTTGCATAGTTACTCCATAAATTAATTTGAGTTCGTCCTCTATACGTTTCATTGAACCAATTACTAAGATTAGTTTTGTGGCTTTTTATAAGATTCTCAGATTTAATAATGTATTCTTCTGCCTTAGCATAATCTCCATGTTGTATATACCAAGTATTTAACGAGACGTAAGCGATATTTAAATAACTTTTATCTTTATATGGAATGGCTTCCCAAATACGTACAACATCTAAATAGGTTTCTAGCTCTTTTTTGTAATACCCAACAAAACCGTAAGTAAGTGCCAGGTGATGTTTGTGATATGCAACCTCACTATTATATTCACCTCTATTAGAAACATTAAGAGTAATTGCTTTTTTATAATGTTCTATAACTTTCGATTGATCTCCATAAACACTAAGAATATTACCAATATTAAATTCGGCTTGCGCGATTAGAGGATGATTATACACTAAAGTGTCCTTTAAAATTGCTCTGGTTGCTTGTGCCATTTCCAAAGATTTTTCCCAATTTGAGTTATTAGAATATTGATGAGATAAATACTTGACTAGATGTCCTTTGAAGTACTTATCGTTTATGTGATGTTTATTATAAGATTTTAATGCTTTTTTTGATGCAACTATCGCCTCATCATTCTTTGAGTTAAATTGATAAACAATAGCATCAGAAGCCTGTCTTTTAAATAGAGCTGTTTTGTAATTAATGCTTGAAGTATCTTTGTTTTTGGAAATAATTTGATGCCTTAAGTCTTGCAAAACCTTGTAATCATTAGCACTGTAAGATTCTGTTTTGTTGAAATATATCGAATCTGCTATTTTTTCTAATTTGGTTTTAACATAAATTGGTGTTTGAGCGACACTATAATTATAACACAGATAGCCTAATATTAGAATAATAGTTTTTAAATTCATCAGAGTAAAGTTAAGTTTTTTTATGAGATTACGACTTAACAAAAAGTTGTAGAAATAAAAAGAGACTGACTAAAAAGTGTCCGTTTTCTACTTTTTTAATTTTTCAGCAACTTTCTCTAACTCCATATACCAATCTTCACCAAACTTTCTTATTAATGCTTCTTTTACAAATTTGTAAACAGGAACTTGTAATTCTTTTCCTAAAACACATGCATCGTCGCAAATTTCCCATTTATCATAATTAACGGCTGAAAATTCAGAATAATCCTTAACACGAATAGGATACAAATGACAGGAGACTGGTTTTTTCCAAGAGATCTCACCTTGATTGTAGGCTTCTTCTATTCCGCAGAGTGCTGTTTTTTTATCATCAAAAATCACATAAGCACAATCAGCACCATTAATTAAAGGTGTTTCAAAATCTCCAATAGCAGTTGTAATGTGTGTGCCTTGAGCTTCAATTACTGCAATTCCCTCTTTACGTAAGAACGGTTTTACTTTTGGATAGATGTCTTTTAGAATTTTTATTTCTTCAGAATCTAGTGGTGCACCTGCATCACCATCAATACAACAAGCGCCTTTGCATGCTGAAAGATTGCACACAAAATCTTTTTCGATAATATTTTCTGAAACTATGGTTTTTCCTAATTGAAACATGGGTCAAAAATAAGTAAACTTTACGGTTATTTAATATTGAAAATCTACAATAAATTCGCACCTTTGCCGCGAATTCTAAAATTAGGAATTATGCAATTCGATTTTAAACAAATATTTACAGCATTCATGGTGCTGTTTGCAGTAATAGATATTATTGGTAACATTCCAATTATTATAGATTTACGCAAAAAAGTAGGCCATATTCAGAGTGAAAAAGCTTCTATAATTGCTGGTGTAATTATGATTGTTTTTTTGTTTTTAGGTAAAAGCTTATTGTCATTAATTGGTATTGACGTGAATAGTTTTGCCGTAGCAGGAGCTTTTATACTCTTTTTTATTGCTTTAGAAATGATTTTAGGAATTACCTTGTATAAGGATGATGGTTCTGGAGCGATGACTGCAACGGTATTTCCATTAGCATTTCCTCTTATTGCTGGACCAGGAAGTTTAACAACTCTATTATCATTAAGAGCAGAATTTGCTATAGAAAACATAATTGTTGCAGTTATATGTAACGTTATTGTTATCTTTATTGTGCTTAAAACGTCTGCAAAACTTGAACAAATTTTAGGTAAAAATGGTATAAGTATTATAAGAAAAGTATTTGGTGTAATACTTTTGGCCATTGCAGTAAAACTTTTTGCTCACAATATTAAAGCACTTTTTGAGCTTGCATAAATTAAGGTTATGAAAATATTTACCATCATCGTTACTGTTATTGCAATTGCATTAATTGGATATAATATCACTCAAATTAATTTTGATTTTCCTTTTAAAGGACAAAGTGTTGTTGCGCTTATTACAATTTTTGCGTCACTATGCGCTATTGCCTTATTGCAGATTTTAAGGTTATCTAAAAAAGTTGATCAAAAATTAAAAAACAACAATTAATGTTTGATGTCTTAATTGTTGGAGGTGGAGCTGCAGGTATGTCCTGCGCTATGGTTTTAGGATCTGCAAAGTCAAAACCTTTTGCGGAAGAAAAACGAATTGGGATTGTTATGCACCAAAGAACATCTCACTTACAAAACGCATTATTTAATAACGTCTTGGGCTTAGCTCCAGGAACCACAGGAGCTACTATATTGGAAGATGGGAAAGCGCAGTTATCAGACATCTATCCTCATATAGAACAGATTGAAAATGAAAAGGTAAAATCAATTGCGAAGTCTTCGGGAGGATTTATCGTTGTTACTAATAAAAACACTTACGAATCAAAGATAGTAGTCGTTGCTATAGGTTATACAAGTTTGGTCAATATTGAAGGTCTAGACAACTATTTAGAGCCGCATCCAAGAGCTGTAAAAGAGAAAGATCGAATCTGGTTAAAGAATGATAATCATTTAGTTGATGAAAACCTTTATGTCGCTGGCACTATGGCTGGATGGCGAAGTCAATTTGCTATTGCATCAGGAAGTGGAGCACAAGTAGCTACAGACATTTTGACCCTTTGGAATGGTGGTAAACACACAAAAATTCACGACAAGGTATAACTTCCGAATAGTTATTCGTTTAGAGTCTCATTAGCTTTACTCAATAAAATCACTTCTTCAATCATAACATCAGTGGCATTAATGATCTGCTCAGAAGCATTAGTACTGTATAATTGACTAGCTAATTCTGCTTTTATGAGCATTTTCATTTGATCTTTATAATTAACAAATGAAATATTTGTTCTTTCTTTTAGATTAAGAAAGTCTTGAAATTTTTCTACGATATCATCACCAACACTAAAGGATTCTATAAAGTCTGAAGTACTTACATTATCGTAAACAGCTCTATCCTTATCTAGTTCTTCAAACACAAAATTACTAACATAGCCTCTGCGTTTTATATAGTTTAATGTTTCGTTTTGTTCACTCGTGTTTAGAGGAACAAAAACATCTGGAATAATGCCACCACCTCCATATACAACTTTGCCATTTGGAGTCGTGTATTTTAGAGAATCTGAAATTTGAATGTTGTCAGAGTTTTCGAGCTCTCCATTACTTAAGCGTTTGTGATAATCATTATGGTAATCGTTATTATTTCCATTATCGTAAGGTCGTTGTATTGAGCGACCAGTAGGTGTATAATATCTAGAAACGGTAAGTCTTACTGCACTACCATCACCTAAAGACATTTCGCGTTGCACCAAGCCTTTGCCATAGCTTCGTCTTCCAATTATAGTTCCTTTATCATTGTCTTGTAGCGCACCAGCAACAATTTCACTAGCTGAAGCTGAGTTCTCATTTATAAGAATATAAATATCTCCTTCTTCAAAATCACCACGTCGTGTAGCATAACTATTTTCAATTTTACCAGCTTTGTTTTTAGTAAACAAAATGAGTTTATCATCTTCTAGAAACTCGTCAACAATCTGCTCGGCAATACCAAGAAATCCACCAGGATTATCACGAAGGTCTAATGCTAATTTTGTTGCGCCTTGATCTTGAAGTTTGTCTAGTGCTTTTTTAAACTCTTTATAAGTAGATTCTGCAAACCGATTAATTTTAATATAACCTAGGTTATCTGTCAGCATGTAGGATGCATCGACACTTTTAATAGGAATATCTGAATATTTCACTTTAAAAGTCAACAAGTCTTCTTCTCCTGGACGATACACTTTAAGAGTGATTTTACTGTTTTTTTCGCCTTTTAATTTTTTTACAATGGCTTCATTGGTCCATTCTCTACCAAAAATAGAATCACCATTAGCCATGATAATTCGGTCACCACCTTTGATGCCTGCTTTTTCGCTAGGTCCACCTTCAATAGGTCTAATAACAGTTACAGTATCTTTATAGGTGTAAAAGCTAACTCCAATACCTACAAAGTCTCCTTTCATATTATCGGTAACCCGTTGCATTTCACTTTTTGGTATGTAAATGGAATGAGGGTCTAGATTATCTAAAATCTCATTAACCGTCACATCGACAATGCTGTCTGTATTAATTTGATCAACATACTCATAATCGATGTAGTCAATAAGTCTGTTGAGTTTATCTTTTTTGCTATTTGTAGTAAACAATCGATCAGAAGTATCTGAGAAATTTAGCTTTCCGCCAATAAATACACCAGCTGCAATTGCAAACCCTAATAATAATGGTATGTATTTTTTTTGAAAGTTCATTTATGCTTTTAAATCTGCGATAAGTTCAAGCTCTATTCCAGCTTTTTTAAGAAACTGAAGTCCGGAATCATCTTTATATCCTTCTTGATATACAACACGAATTATGCCAGCCTGATGTATAAGTTTGCTACATTCTTTACATGGAGAAAGTGTAATGTATAATGTTGCTCCTTTGCAAGATTGCGTCGAGGCAGCAACTTTAAGTATAGCATTTGCTTCAGCATGAAGCACATACCACTTCGTATAGCCATCATCGTCTTCACAATAGTTTTCAAAACCCGTTGGAGTACCGTTGAAGCCATCAGAAATAATCATTCTGTCTTTTACGATTATTGCACCTACTTGCTTACGTTCACAATGCGAGAGTTTTCCCCATTCTTTAGCAATTCTTAAATAAGCTTTATCGTATCGAAGTTGTTTTTCTTTAGGCATTTTAATTTTTTAAAATCTGTACTGCGAATATAATCGGTTCGTGTTTTAATTACAACTACATTGTAGATTAGCAAATAAACACTTTTCAAAAGTAGTGATTATAAAAAAAGGTAAGGACATTAAATTTTGAAGTTTACGTTAAAGTTTTACCAAAATACAGACTGCTTTCTTAAATTTTTAAGAGAAGAGCTCACTATTAATAAGCATTGGTAATACGCATCCCAATACAATAGCAGAGACAACCAAAATCCAATCTCGTTTAGAAAACCTAAATATAGTTTGACAAAGGAAGCTTAAAAAGATAACAATAAAAGCAATCACAAGCTGACCTATTTCCATGCCTAGAGCAATTTCTAAAATGGCTAGTAATTTATTTTCAGATGCAGTAATTAAGGTGTTGAGGTCATTTGCAAAACCGAGTCCATGAATCAATCCAAAAAAGAGTGCAATAAAAAAGAGCAATCCAATTTTAGTATGGTGTGCTTTCTTTCCAGCTGTGAAAATATTGAATAAAGAAACAATTAAAATTGTGAGCGGAATAAGGAGTGATATGACTTTAATGTTGACACTTACTATATTATAGCTCACTAAACTTAAAGACAAACAATGTCCAATTGTAAAAACCGTTATTAATAATAAGATACGTTTCCAATCTTTAAAAAGGTAAGGAAGAGTTAAGACAATTAAAAAGAGAATATGATCATAGGCACTAATGTGAAGCACATGGTAGATGCCATCTTGTAGATTTGATATGAAATTATCTATCATGATTTTAAGTATTTGGGTTATCCCAAAGTTACATTTTATAATTTATACTTAAAATGAAAACCTATAAGAAATAGTAATAAGCAAAATTAAACGAACACTAATAAATTATCTTTAATACAACAAAGGCAAAACATTTTTATTTAATTTAGTAGATAAGTAGAATTAACTGAGGAGGATAGAATGTTAGCTTTGTACTCTGATGTAAATTTTGTTTTTTAATTACAATTTTTTTATATCTTTAACGCTTAAACTAATAAAATTAAGAACTAGAACGATGAAAAGACTATTTTCTATCTTAGCCATAGCAGGATTAATGGCTTTCACTACTACAGTAAATGCTGCAACAAAAATTGCAACTACTTTACAAGATGCAGAATTACCAACAGATGATTTATCTTTTACACAACAAGTAAAAGAACGTTTTATTGAAGGTGGTCCATTCTTTATGGGTATTGTATTACTATGTTTAATCTTAGGATTAGCAATTGCTATTGAAAGAATTATTTATTTAAATCTTGCGACTACAAACACAAAGAAATTAACTCAAAATGTTGAAGATGCTCTTCAATCGGGTGGAGTTGAAGCAGCTAAAGAAGTTTGCAGAAACACAAAAGGACCTGTTGCATCTATTTTTTACCAAGGTTTAGATAGAGCAGATGAAGATATTGATGCTGCTGAAAAAGCTGTTGTAGCTTATGGTGGTGTTCAAATGGGACAATTAGAGAAAAATGTATCATGGATTTCATTATTTATTGCATTAGCTCCAATGCTTGGTTTCATGGGAACTGTACTTGGTATGATTGATGCATTTGATAAAATTCAAGCTGCTGGTGATATGAACCCTTCATTGGTTGCAGGTGGTATTAAAATCGCCTTATTAACAACTGTATTCGGTCTTATCGTAGCAATTATTCTTCAAATATTTTATAATTATATCATTGCAAAAATTGATAGTATCGTTAATGATATGGAAGATGCTTCAATAACTCTTATGGATTTATTGGTAAGACACAAAAAGTAATAACCAAATTATTAAATCATAGATAATATGAATATTCAAAAAATAATCAAAATTGGTGCTTTAGTAATTGGTCTGATTGCAGTAATCTTCTTAGTAAGAATTATTATGCTAGGTGATGAAGCAATTGAATCAGATGTAGCCAATCAAGGTATATTATCTGGATTCATTACTCTAGCGCTTGTCGTACTAGCAATAGCAACGATTTCAGCAGTAGCCTTTAGTTTAGTGAATTTAGTGAGTAATCCAGATAAGTTGAAAAAGTCTCTTATTTCTGTAGGTGTATTTGCTGTAATTCTAATACTAGGATATGTAATGTCTTCTGGAGAAGAAAGAGTTTTAACTGATGGTACCACACTTACAGCGGCACAATCTCAAATGATTGAAGGAGCTATTAAATCATTTTACATTTTAATTTTGTTAGCAGCAGGTTTAATGTTGTTTTTCGGAGTTAAAAAGATGTTAAGTAAATAATAATAGAAAACTAATTATGGCAAAACGATCAGCACCAGAAGTAAATGCAGGATCTATGGCTGATATTGCATTCTTATTGCTCATATTCTTCTTAGTAACAACGACGATACCTAAAGATTCAGGTATTACCCGTAAGTTACCACCAATAGAAGAAAATGATGAGGATGTAATTATCAAGGAGAAGAATATTTTCACCGTGTTATTAAACGGTAAAGATCAGCTTTTAGTTGAAGATGAATTAATGAAGATTGAGGATTTAAGAGATGCGGCAGTGACGTTTCTTGATAATGGCGGAGACGGATCATGTACTTACTGTAAAGGTGCAAAAGATCCTAGATCATCTGATAATCCTGATAAAGCAATTATATCATTGAAGAATGATAGACAGACTTCTTATGCAGCTTACATTACCGTTCAAAATGAATTGGTAGCAGCATATAATCAATTGCGTAATAGAAGAGCTTTAGAGTTAGGTCCTAAAAAAGGATTTGCTGACATGGACTATATAAAGATGGAGAAATCATATGACGACCCTAATTTTGTAGGTAATAAAGTAAAACTTAAAGAAGTAATTGAGCAAATCAAAATAGAGATTCCTCAAAAGCTTTCTGAAGTAGAATAAATTAAAACATAGCACATGTCTAAATTTAAAAGTAAAAAAGATAATAGTTTGCCTGCTGTAAATACGGCATCTTTACCAGATATTGTATTTATGTTATTGTTTTTCTTTATGGTAGTAACCGTAATGAGAGAAGATGAACTTAAGATATTAAATAGATTGCCTCAAGCAGATCAAATAGAAAAGCTTGATAAGAAATATCCAATTAGTTATATCTATGCTGGTAAGCCTGCAAAAGCTTACGAAAAGTATGGAACTGAAGCTCGATTACAACTGAATGATAAATTGGCTGAGATTAGTGAGATTCAAGCGTTTATTAATGCTGAGAGAGCTGCATTACGTGAAGAGTTAATTCCCAAGCTTACAGTATCATTAAAAGTTGATAAAGAGGCAAATATGGGTATTGTTGGTGATATTAAGCAAGAGCTAAGAAAAGCTAGTGCATTTAGAATTAATTATACGACAGCTTCAGGTGATGCTAAAAAGAATTTAGAATAAAATATTTACACTAAATAAATAAAAAGCATCCTAGTTTCTAGGATGCTTTTTTTGTGCAAAGGGCCTAATATTTTAGTGTCTATTGCGTTATATTTGTACTATGAAAACGACTTTCTCTTATTTACTTTTTATAGTTTTGGGATGTTATTTATCTAATGCGCAAAGTCCAACAGAAACATTAGTAGTAACAGATACAAGCGCTGTAGTTGATAATAAATACAGAGAAGATCAATTTTATATATCAGTTACTTATAATTTATTGGAGAAAAAACCAGATGGTGTTTCTCAAAGTGGTTTTTCTAGTGGATATCATTTTGGTTTCATTAGAGATATGCCAATCAATAAAAGAAGAAATCTAGCTATTGGTGTTGGACTTGGATTTTCTTCAAACTCCTATAATCAAACACTACTAATATCGGAAGGTAATAATGGTTTTGAATATTCAGTTTTAAACGATAATGAAACCGAATACAGTAAAAATAAGTTTACAACATACCTAATCGAATTTCCTATAGAATTTAGATGGCGAACTTCTACGGCCACTGACTACGATTTTTGGCGGATATATGCAGGTGTAAAATTTGGCTACGTAATTTACAACTCTTCCAAATTTAATAGTAATGAAGGTGATATTAGATTGTCAAGTATCGATGATTTCAATACCTTCCAATACGGCTTGACTTTTAGCGCTGGGTATTCAGATATTAGTTTCCATTTGTATTACGGCCTCAATGAAATTTTTAATGGAGATGCATTACTCAATGGTCAATCTATAGACATGAATTCAGTGCGAATTGGATTGATGTTTTATATCCTTTAAGATTTTAAATCCAATAATTTAGTAGCACTAATTGAGGCATAAAGCCTACAAAAAATCCAATAATTAATTCAGTTGGAGTATGTGCTTTTAAATGTAATCTCGATGTTGCAATAGCACCTAGTATAATACACATTAAACCAATTGTTCCGTTTATATTGATTTTAAAATGAATGGCTAAAGCAACGGCAAACATAAAAAATCCAGCTGCAGCAATCATGTGTATACTTGCTTTGAACTTTATAATAGCTAATGCAAAACAAGTTATTGTAGAAATCAAAATACCAATAAAAAAGAAATACAATTCTGGAATTTCATTTTGAGGAAGCACTCTTATTAAGACTAAAGTAATGATAAGACAATTTAGTAATAATGGAAGCTTACGCTCATTTGTTGTTTCAAGATGCACCGAGTCTACTCGCTTTAATGTTTTTAAAAGGTAAAACAGTAACATAGGAAGAATTACTGTTAATATAGTTACAGAAAACAGCTTTGCTTTGAGGACTGGATCTGGAATAAAACGAGGTGTTTTTGAGAAATAAAAGATAACACCTAGTAATGGCATTAATAGTGGATGAAAAATATACGATATGCTTTTAAGAAGAGTGTTTATCATATTTTCTTCCTCAATCTAGCCACAGGAATATCTAATTGTTCGCGGTATTTTGCAACTGTACGACGTGCAATTGGATAGCCTTTCTCCTTTAGGATTTTTGCTAGTTTTTCGTCAGTAAGTGGTTTACGTTTGTTTTCTTCTTCAATTACCGTTTCTAATATCTTCTTAATTTCACGAGTCGACACTTCTTCGCCTTGATCGTTAGTCATTGATTCTGAGAAAAACTCCTTAATCAATTTTGTCCCATAAGGTGTATCGACATATTTACTATTGGCAACACGAGATACTGTTGAGACGTCCATGTTAATTTCATCAGCAATATCTTTAAGAATCATTGGTTTGAGGTTGCGCTCATCACCAGAAAGAAAGTATTCTTTTTGATAATGCATGATAGAACTCATTGTTACAAATAATGTTTGCTGACGCTGTTTAATAGCTTCAATAAACCATTTGGCTGCATCAAGTTTTTGTTTGATAAAAAGAACCGCATCTTTCTGAGATTTGCTTTTGTCTTTTGCTTCCTTATAACCTTTCATCATATTGCTATACTCTCTAGAAACATGAAGCTCTGGAGCATTCCGTCCATTAAGAGTAAGATCTAATTCTCCTTCAATAATTTTAATAGCAAAATCTGGAACAACATGTTCTGGCCTTTTATTATTTCCAGCATAAGAACCTCCTGGTTTTGGATTAAGACGTTCAATTTCTTCGATAGCATCTTTAAGCTGCGCTTCAGTAATGTCAAACTTCTGAAGTAGTTTTTTGTAATGTTTTTTCGTAAACTGATCGAATGCTTTGTCTATAATATCACAAGCAAGTTCAACATCTGGATACTTTTCTTTTCTATGTAATTGAATGCTTAAACATTCTTGAAGGTTTCGAGCTCCTACACCTGCAGGATCTAACTGATGCACTATTTGCAAGATTTTTTCTACTGATTCTTCATCTGTGTAAACACCTTGTGTAAATGCTAAATCATCAACGATATCACTTAATGAACGACGTATATATCCACTTTCGTCAACACTTCCAACTAGAAACTCAGCAATATTATATTCATCATCATTAAGTCTAAAGGTATTTAGCTGTGTGGTTAAATGTTGAGTAAATGAGGTTCCAGCAGCATAAGGAACATTTTTCTCCTCGTCATCAACACTATAATTGTTAGCTTGTGTGCGATAATCAGGTATCTCATCATCGCTTAAATAATCATCTACATTAATGTCTTCTGCTTCAATTGTTTCACTATCATTCAATTCGTCATTAGAATTGTCAAACTCATCCATATTGTCTTCAAACTCGTCTTTAGTTTCTTTTCCATTTTCTAATGCTGGATTTTCCTCTAATTCTTGCTTTAAACGTTGCTCAAAAGCTTGCGTAGGCAACTGGATCAACTTCATTAGTTGAATTTGTTGCGGCGACAACTTCTGGGATAATTTAAACTGTAGATATTGTTTAAGCATATATTGAATTTGGTATTGTAGTAAAGTTAAAAAAAAACAATCTATATTATTAGGTAAACATAGATTGTTTTAGTCAATTTTTATGCCAAATTAAATTTAAAATTCTGCATTTTGGGGTGTTCTAGGATAAGGTATTACATCTTTAATATTACCCATCCCAGTTGCGAACATTACTAAACGCTCAAAACCTAGTCCAAAACCAGAATGAACAGCAGTTCCGTATTTACGTAAATCTAAATACCACCATAATTCTTTCTCGTCGATATCTAAGGCTTTCATTTTCTCTTTAAGAACATCTAATCGCTCTTCACGTTGAGATCCTCCAACCATTTCACCAATACCAGGAAATAGAATATCCATAGCGCGAACTGTTTTACCGTCTTCATTTAAACGCATGTAAAAAGCTTTTATATCTGCAGGATAATCAAATAATATTACTGGGCACTTGAAATGTTTTTCAACTAAGAAACGTTCGTGTTCACTTTGTAAATCAGCTCCCCATTCTTCAATGATATAATTGAATTTCTTTTTCTTGTTAGGTTTGCAGTTTCTTAAAATATCTATTGCTTCAGTATAACTTACACGTTTGAAATTGTTGTCTACTACAAATTTTATTTTGTCAATCAAGCTCATTTCAGAACGCTCAGCTTGTGGCTTTGTTTTTTCTTCATCAAGTAATCGCTTTTCTAAAAATTCTAAATCTTCACGATTATGCTCTAAAACATAACTTAATACCGATTTCATAAAGTCTTCAGCCAAGTCCATATTTCCTGCCAAATCCATAAACGCTACTTCTGGCTCAATCATCCAAAATTCAGCTAAATGACGAGATGTATTAGAGTTTTCTGCT
This sequence comes from Psychroserpens jangbogonensis, assembly GCF_000797465.1. Taxonomy (GTDB): domain Bacteria; phylum Bacteroidota; class Bacteroidia; order Flavobacteriales; family Flavobacteriaceae; genus Psychroserpens; species Psychroserpens jangbogonensis. The sequence continues at coordinate 145,416 of NZ_JSWG01000004.1, forward strand.
CTAAATGTTGGTCCGAAAGTATATACTTTACCCAATGACATTGCATAGGTTTCAGCTTCTAACTGACCAGAAACCGTAAGATTAGTTTCTTTTCCGAAGAAATCTTGACTATAATCAATATCACCAGCTTCAGTTAATGGAGGGTTTTTAGCATCTAATGCACTTACTTTAAACATTTCTCCAGCACCTTCGGCATCACTTCCTGTGACAATTGGTGTATGCATGTAGTAAAATCCGTTCTCGTTAAAATACTTGTGTACAGCAAACGATAAAGACGAACGTAAACGCATTACAGCACTAAATGTATTTGTTCTGGTACGTAAATGAGCATTTTCACGTAAAAATTCAAATGTATGTTTTTTAGGCTGAATTGGATATTCATCAGGATCAGAGTCACCAAGAATTTCAATAGAAGTTACTTGTATTTCTACCGTTTGCCCTTTTCCTTGGCTTTCAACCAAGTTACCTTTAATATGAACGGAAGCACCAGTAGTAATTCGTTTTAAAAGCGCTTCATCAGTATTCTCAAAATCAACAACGCATTGGATATTATTAATTGTAGAACCATCATTTAAAGCAATAAAGCGATTAGCTCTAAATGTTCTTACCCAACCTTTAATTTCAAGAGGTTGTAATGTAATATCTTGTGTTAATAATTGTGAAACTGAATATGTCATTTTTATTAATTTTTATGCAAATATAAATGTTTATGAAATGGAATCTTCTTTTGGGTTTTCATCGTCTTCGGAATCTCTCGAATCTTCAGGAATAATATTTATTGAAGGTTCTTTTAATACTTCCTTATTAGCAATGCTTCTCTCTAGAGATAATAATAACGATGGTAACAATAGTAAATTGGATAGCATAGCAAACAATAATGTAGCTGAAACTAAAGCTCCTAAAGCTACTGTTCCTCCAAAACTTGAAGTTGTAAATACAATAAAACCAAAGAATAATACTATAGATGTGTAAAACATACTTACACCTGTTTCTCGTAAAGCAGCATACACCGACTTTCGTATTTTCCAGTGATTCGCCTGTAATTCTTGTCTGTATTTAGCTAAAAAGTGAATGGTGTCATCTACTGAAATTCCAAAAGCTATACTAAATACCAATATCGTTGATGGCTTTATTGGGACATTTAAAAACCCCATTAATCCAGCCGTAATTAGTAATGGCAATAAGTTTGGTACTAGAGAAACAAGAATCATTCTAAATGATCTGAACATGTAAGCCATGAACAATGAAATAAGAAAAATAGCAAGACTTAGAGAAATTACTAAATTCCGAACTAGATATTTCGTTCCTTTTTGAAAGACTAAGGCTTTACCAGTCATTGTGACTTCATAGCGCTCTTTTGGAAATACCTTGTTAATTTTATTTTGAAGATTCTCCTCAATGCGTTCCATTTTATCGGTACCAATGTCTTTCATGAAAGTTGTGATACGAGCATACTGACCAGTGCTGTCAACAAAATTCTTTAACATATCTACGTTAGAAGATGAGTTTTTAGCATAAGACAAAATGAAACTATTTTCTTGGCTTGTTGGCAGTTGATAGTATTTTGGATTACCGTTGTAATAAGCCTGTTTACTATATTTTACCAAACTTACTGCAGAAATTGGTCTAGATAGTTCTGGTATTTCTATGATAAGCTCTTCTAATTCGTTCATACGCTTAAGCGTACTGAGCTTCATAACACCTTTTTTACGTTTAGTGTCAATCATAATTTCTAATGGCATGATACCATTAAACTCACTTTCAAAAAACTTGATGTCTCTAAAAAACTCAGTGTCTTGTGGCATGTCTTCGATAAGACTTCCAGAGATTTTTATTTGATAAATTCCAATAATACTGGCGACAAGTAGAATTAATGATGTAAGATAAATTGTGATTTTTTTATACTTAACCATGCGCTCAATCCAGTTTACAAAACCTCCAATCCAACGTTTATTTAAATGCTCTAAATGTCTTTCTTGTGGATAAGGTAAAAAGGTGTAAATGATTGGAATTACTAATAAGCACAATACAAAAATGGCTAGTATACTCAGTGAAGCCACAATACCAAATTCTTTTAGTAAGGTGCTTTCTGTTAAAATAAATGTAGCAAAACCAGAGGCAGTCGTCACATTCGTCATTAATGTTGCATTCCCGATTTTTGTAATTACACGTTGTAATGACTTTACTTTATTACCATGAAGTTTTACTTCGTGTTGGTATTTGTTGATCAAGAAAATGCAATTCGGTATACCAATTACAATAATCAATGGAGGGATTAAAGCTGTTAAAACGGTAATCTCATATTTCAGTAGTCCTAATATCCCAAAGGTCCACATTACTCCAATACAAACAACGATTAGTGATATAATAGTCGCTCTAAAGGATCTGAAGAATAAGAAGAATATGAGCGAAGTAACACCAAGTGCTAAACCGATAAAAAGACCTATTTCATCAACAATATTTTGCGAGTTTAAGGTTCTAATATATGGCATACCAGAAACTCTTACATCAAGATTGTTTCTAGCTTCAAAATTATCTATTTTATCCTGAAGCGAAAGCATGATAAAGTCTTTCCTTGCTGGAGTATTTACAATATCTTTCTTGAGATATATTGCAGTTCGAATCGTTTTTGTGTCTTTATTGAATAAAAAATTATCGTAAAAAGGATACTTCTTAAAGAGTTCATCTTGTAGAATGTCTATTTGTTCAAGAGATGTAATTGAATCTTTTATAAAAGGTTCAAGATCAAATTTTTCGGCTTTAGTGTTTTTTACTAATTTCTGAAGGTCCTTAATGGAAACAACTGTTTCTACTTCTTTATAAGATTTAAAATCTTCTGAAAGCTGATTCCAAGCATTAAATTTATCAACTGTAAATAGTGTAGAATCTTTTACACCAAGAATAATAAGGTTGCCTTCTTCACCAAATATGTCTAAAAACTCGTTATAGGTAACATTAACCTCATGATCATCAGGTAGTAAATTAGCTTCAGTGTAAGTAAAGCGCATATGTTTCCATTGGTAACTAAAGAAAATAGTTGCCAATATAATACCAATGAGAATACCGATTTTATTACGCAATATTAATCGCGCAATAACTTCCCAAAAACCTGTTGAAAATAATTTAAACATCTACCTATTAAAAAGGAGCGACAAAGGTAGAAAAAACCAAGGGATATGCTCTATAAATTAGTGCAAATTAATTGTATTTATAAGCTAACGTTAAAAGTGAATTTTGCCGCTATATTATCGGCCAAATTTGGAAGATGATGTCCGCCATAACGATACGCGAAGCTGAGACCAAAACCAAATAGTATTTTATTGATCTCGAAACCCACTTCAGAGTATCCTTTTTTAAGTGTTCCAAATTCTAGATTTTCATGTCGTTCAACGTCATTCATATCTCCAATAGCAAATCTCGAAATTAATACCAATTGAGGTCTATAGCGTTCAGTTATTCTGAATGGTTTTACAAAATGTTTTAATTGAAGTGTAGCAAATCTGTCTGAGAAAAACTCATTAAAATACATGGTTTCAAAACTATTAACACCAGCTACAGAAAAACGATTCATAATTGTTTCTTTCCTAATATTATTAGGATACGCATGATATAAATGGGTTAGAGGAGTGCTTCCAGTTGCGAGACCGCTACTTAATACTATTTCTGAAAAGACATCTTCATTATATGTTATTTTATGACGAGTTCTAAAGTCGACTTTAAAGAAATTAAAATCACCTTTTATTACATTTTTAAAGCTTTGGGTCAATTGAAGCGTGAACTTTGGGAAGCCGTCCTTAGTTTCTAAAACCTTATCTGTTAGATTATCAAAGTCACTAAACGGACTCCATTGCATACTAACTTTAGCAGTTGTGACATCGAATTTTTTATAGCTTTGATCGTCAATTACGAAGTTGTAATTATAAGTTGGATCAATTTTACTTATTGCAAATTCAGTTTCGGTAATTAAATGATTTGATACTTGGTGTTCAATATTAATAGCTTTTGTAATGTGTTTATGGAATAAATCGATATTCAATAAACGAGGCTCGAAAAACTGAAAAAAGCGTTTGTCAGTTAAAAAACTAGAACTACCTGTTTCCTGCAAGTCATCAGTATAAGAAAGGTTAATCCAGGTGCTAGTAGCTTCATCGACTCTAAAACCACCACCAATTCTATACTTGAAGCGATGATCTTTAAATCCATAAACGACATAACTATCTATGCGATATTTTTCTGAAAACTCATCGTTAGTTACACCTCCTAATCCTGTTCTTAAGCCTTCATATTGATTAAATTTTACTAGATATCGAAGATCTACATTTAAAAACCGGGTTGGAAAATAGCCATTACCTAGTTGTTTTATATAGTCAACTTTTTTAATGGTATCTTTTTCAACTACTGAAGAATCTTGTTGAGTTGTAGGTTCTTGTGAGTGCAATGCATAAGAACATAGTGTTATAAGTAATAAGAATAAACACTTATGCATTGAGGAACTAATAATGGATTTAAAATTAAAAGAATAAAAAGCGACATTTTAATAAGTCACTTTTGTGAGATCTATACGGTCATTATTTCTTTTTCTTTGACATCAAAAACGTCGTCTATCCTTTTAACGTACTTGTTTGTCATTTGTTGTACGTCAATTTCAGCATTTTTTTGTTGATCTTCAGAAGCATCATCAAGGTTCTTGATATCAGAATTAGCTTCTTTACGTGCGCTTCTTATTCCAACTTTTGCATCTTCTGCTTCTGCTTTAGCTTGTTTTGATAAATCGCGTCTACGCTCTTCTGTTAATGGCGGAACATTAATAATAATTGTTTCTCCATTACTCATAGGATTGAAACCTATGTTTGCAATCATAATGCCACGTTCAATTTCTTGTAGCATGCTTTTTTCCCAAGGTTGAACTGTAATTGTTCTACCATCAGGCGTATTCACATTTGCTACTTGAGATAAGGGTGTTTGAGAGCCATAGTAGTCTACCATTACACTTCCAAGCATTGCAGGACTTGCTTTTCCAGCTCTAATGTTTGAAAATTGTTTTTCTAGGTGCTTAATGGCACCATCCATAGCTTCTTGAGCTGTATCTAATATAAATTTTATGTCTTCGTTCATTTAAAATAACTTTATTTAATATAATACTTACCAAAAAATAAGCCAAACATTATAAATTAACTTTAGTACCTATATTTTCTCCGGAAACAACCTTCATTAAGTTTCCTTTTTTATTCATATCAAACACAATGATTGGCAGTTTGTTTTCCTGACTAAGTGTAAATGCAGTAGTATCCATTACTTTAAGTCCTTTTCTTAACACATCATCAAAAGTGATATGATCAAACTTAACTGCTGTTACATCTTTTTCAGGATCAGCTGTATAAATACCATCTACACGTGTTCCTTTTAAAATCACATCTGCTTCAATTTCAATAGCTCTTAAAACGGCTGCTGAATCTGTTGTGAAATACGGATTTCCTGTTCCGCCTCCAAAAATAACAACACGACCTTTTCTTAGGTGACTCATTGCTTTTCTTCTAATAAAAGGCTCGGCAACTTCATTAATCTGAATGGCAGTTTGCAGACGTGTTTTTACACCTGCATCTTCTAATGCATTTTGTAAAGCTAAACCATTAATCACAGTGGCTAACATTCCCATATGATCGCCTTGAACGCGATCCATACCATTCATTGCTCCAGCAACGCCTCTAAAAATATTACCACCACCAATTACGATAGCGACTTCGACACCTAATTCTGTAATTTCTTTGATGTCTTTGGCGTATTCTGATAATCGCTCAGGATCAATTCCATATTGTCGCGAACCCATTAGAGCTTCGCCAGATAATTTAAGTAGGATTCTTTTATACTTCATAGTTGTGTTGAAAGTTTAACAAATATAACCATTATTGTAATTTAGAAAAGTAGAATTTGGATATAAAAAAAACCTCTCAGTTAATGAGAGGTTTTTTTTATAAAAGAATAAAACAGATTATCCTACTGTGGCACGTTTAAATCCAGTAACAGTAACGTCACTATAAGATTCTACATACTGAGCAACAGTTTTCTTTTCATCTTTGATAAACTTTTGATCTAATAAACATTGTTCTTGATCTAAAGTCGTGTTATCAGAAACAAAACGCTCCATTTTACCAGGTAAAATTCTGTCCCATATTTGTTCTGGCTTCCCTTCAGCTTTTAATTCTGCTTTTGCAGCGTCTTCAGCTTCAGTTAATACCTCAGGAGTTAATTGTGCCATAGAGATGTAACTTGGTACATTCTTTAAGGTCTTACCTAAACGTCCTAATTCTATATTGTCTTTTTCGATAACTGCTATTCTTGCTTCAGTTTCAGAAGCAACGAATGCAGAATCAAAATCTTTATAAGATAATGTAGTCGCTCCCATTGAAGCTACTTGCATTGCTACATCTTTTACTAATACTTCAACGTTATCAACTTTTGCAGATAAACCAACTAAAGCAGCAATTTTATTGATATGCACATATTGCCCTACGTAAGGAGCATCTATCTTTTCAAAACCAGTGATTTCTAATTTTTCACCAATAACTCCAGTTTGTTCTATTAACTTTTCAGTAACAGTCATTCCTCCAAAATCAGCAGCTAAAAATTCTTCTTTAGTGTTGTAGTTTAAAGCGATATCACCTAATTGGCTAGCTAATGCTACAAAGTTTTCGTTTTTACCAACGAAATCAGTTTCACATCCTAATACAATAGCAACACCAGATGTATTGTCTGCATTAATTTTAGCGACAGCAGCACCTTCAGATGAATCTCTGTCAGCTCTTTTTTCTGCAACTTTTTGTCCTTTTTTACGAAGTACTGCAATGGCTTTGTCAAAATCGCCTCCAGCTTCAACTAAAGCTTTTTTACAATCCATCATACCAGCTCCAGTAGCTTGTCTTAATTTATTTACTTCAGCGGCTGAAATTTTTACCGTATTTTCCATAATGTTATAAAATTAAAAAAAGTCGTTTAATTATCATTTCATAAGAAAACAATTAAACGACTTAATAATATTGTGTAATTGTTAATTTATTCTTCTTCGTTAGATGCAACAGGTGCAACTACTTCAGTTTTCTTTTCTGCTTTCGCTTTTGTTTCAACTTTAGCTTTCGCTTTTGTTTCAACTTTCGCTTCAGCCTTTGCTTCAACTTTAGTTTCAGCCTTTGCTTCAACTTTAGTTTCAGCTTTTGTTTCAGTTTTCACTTCTTTTTCTGCTGCTGGTGATTTTTCACTTTTAGCGTCTTTTTCAGCTTTGTCTGATTTTCTTTCAGCTAAACCTTCAGCAACTGCTGATGCAACTGCAGTCATAATGCAGTTAATAGATTTAGAAGCATCATCATTTGCAGGAATTAAGTAATCCACTTCACGAGGGTCAGAGTTTGTATCTACCATTGCGAAGATTGGAATTTTTAATTTTTGCGCTTCTTTAATTGCGATGTGCTCACGTTTGATATCTACAACAAATAATGCTCCAGGTAAACGTGTCATATCAGAAATAGAACCTAAATTCTTTTCTAATTTTGCTCTTTGACGATCAACTTGTAAACGCTCTTTCTTAGATAGAGAGTTGAATGTTCCGTCTTTCTTCATACGATCAATCATAGCCATTTTCTTAACGGCTTTTCTAATTGTAACGAAGTTTGTTAACATTCCACCAGGCCATCTTTCAGTAATGTAAGGCATGTTTACATTTCCAGCTTTTTCAGCAACGATGTCTTTAGCTTGTTTTTTTGTAGCAACAAATAAGATTTTCTTCCCAGAAGCTGCAATCTTGTGCAATGCTTCAGCAGTTTCTTCAATTTTTGCTTGTGTTTTGTAAAGGTTGATGATATGGATACCATTACGTTCCATATAAATGTAAGGAGCCATGTTTGGATCCCATTTTCTTGTTAGGTGACCAAAGTGTACACCTGCTTCAAGTAAGTCTTTTACTTCTACTGTTTCCATTTTGTATTCGTTTACGTTCTGTTAAATTAGCAATGACAAAGTGGTTGCTTGCGCTCGCCTTTATCATTTAGATGCTAAACTGTACCTGAACTTATTTCAGGATTTTTTAATCTTTGCTGAAATTTTTTCAGCGGTTTTAATCTAAAGCTGTTCTGATGAATGACCAGAACAGCTTTTGAAATTTTTTATATTCCGAAGAAAATTCAGAATAATAAAAAAGAATAGGATTAACGTTTAGAGAACTGGAACTTCTTCCTTGCTTTCTTCTGACCGAATTTCTTACGTTCAACCATTCTTGGATCTCTTGTTAATAACCCTTCTGGCTTTAATATTAGTCTGTTTTCTGCATCAAGCTCACACATTGCGCGAGATAATGCTAAACGGATCGCTTCGGCTTGGCCTGTAATGCCACCACCAAAAACGTTTACTGTAATATCAAAGTTGCCATCGTTGTTAGTCATGGTTAAAGGTTGGTTTACTTTGTACTGCAATGTTGCAGTAGGAAAATAAACCGCCATGTCTTTTTTGTTCACCGTGATCTTGCCTTTTCCTTTAGCAAGGTACACACGAGCAACAGCCGTCTTTCTACGACCGATTTTGTGCATTACTTCCATTAGTTAACTTGGTTTAAGTCAATTGCTTTTGGTTTTTGAGCTTCATGTTTATGAGCCGAACCAACAACAACATTTAAATTACGGAATAACTCAGCGCCTAATTTGTTTTTAGGGAGCATTCCTTTTACTGATTTTTCCACGATTCTTGCTGGATCTTTTCCAAACAATTCAGTCGCAGTTAAACTTCTTTGACCACCTGGGTAACCTGTGTGACGAATGTACGTTTTGTCATTCCACTTGTTTCCTGATAAGTTGATTTTTTCAGCATTGATAATAATTACATTATCACCGCAATCAACATGTGGTGTGAAGTTAGGTTTGTGTTTACCTCTTAAAAGTATTGCTACTTTAGAACATAAACGACCTAGCGTTTGATCTGCAGCGTCAACTAAAACCCACTCTTTATTAACAGTAGCTTTGTTGGCTGAAATCGTTTTGTAGCTTAATGTGTCCACACTTATTCATATTAATTACTTGTCTCACGACAAGTAGGTTAAACTTTTCTCTCTCAAAAAGAGTTTGCAAATTTACGATTAAATATTTGATAACCAAACAGACCTGCGTGTTTTTTGCTAGCAAATTAATGCTTTGATTGAATTACTATTATTTCAAGCCCGAACAGTTGCTCTTTGTAGTCTGTCGTTGATAGATTTACCTAATTCAATATCTGGAAACCGCTCAGCGATAATGATGTCCAAATCTTGCTTATCTAATTGATGTAAGGCGTCATATAGTTTTGATGCAGCTTCTTGTAAATCTGTAGATTCTGAAAGGACAATTTGAAATGCAACGGCATCATGGTCTGAAGATTTACTAAATGCTAAAACACCAATACGTTTTTCTGAATACTTCTGAATGGTTTCTGAAATATCATCCGTTAAAACCGTCAGTGTTGAAGGTGCATAATGGCGATCTAACATGCCTGGAGCATCTGGAGCAATTTCTTTTTTGTTTTTGATATCTATTTGTCCAACAATAGTTTCGATAGCTTCAATTGACGTTGATCCCAAACGGTAAATAATAGGCTCATCACCTTCAAAACCTATAATAGTGGATTCAATTCCACGTTGACATGGTCCACCATCGAGGATCATTTTAATATCATCTTTAAAATAGTCGTTGACGTGTTCTGCTGTTGTCGGACTAATACTTCCAAACGGATTTGCACTAGGAGCAGCTAACGGAAAGTCTAATTGGTTCAATAACTCTAAAGTCGTTGGATGATTAGGTATTCGAACCGCAACCGTATCTTTTCCTGCAGTAATAATATCTGGGATGGTAGATTGCTTTGGTAAAACTAAAGTTAATGGTCCAGGCCAAAAGGCATCTGCTAAGCGTTGAGCTTTTTCAGGAATATAACTTACTATGTTTTGTAATAGATCAACTGATGGAATGTGAACAATCAACGGATTGAAAAACGGACGTTTTTTCGTCTGAAAAATAGATTTAATGGCCTTCTCACTAAAGATGTTTCCGGCTAGTCCATAGACCGTTTCAGTGGGAATAGCCACCAACTCTTCTGTGCTCAATAATGCAACCGCTTTTGATATGTCTGATGATATGATACTCATACTAGGTTTCAGACTGCAATATTACTTCAAAAAAACGAAAGATTTATTCTCGTGCTTTTAGTAGTTTTGCAGTTTTAAATGAATTTAGATGATTTCAGTAGATAATTTAGCAGTAGAGTTTAGTGGTCACACCTTGTTTAGTGACGTATCATTTACCATAAATGCAGATGACAAAATTGCATTGATGGGTAAAAATGGTGCAGGAAAATCGACGATGATGAAGATTATTGCAGGCGTTCAAAATGCGACTCGAGGAAACGTGAGAACACCAAAGGACGCAGTGATTGCTTACTTACCACAGCACTTATTGACAGAAGATGATGTAACTGTTTTTGAGGAAGCTTCTAAAGCATTTAGTCATGTGTTTAATATGCGCGATGAAATGGAAGGACTAAACAAGCAGCTCGAAACTCGAACTGATTACGAGTCTGATGAATACATGAAAATCATAGAACGTGTATCCGATTTAGGAGAGAGCTATTACGCGCTAGAAGATGTGAATTACGATGCTGAAGTGGAAAAGGCACTCAAAGGTTTAGGGTTTAAACAAGCAGACTTTAAAAGACCAACCAGTGAGTTTTCTGGAGGTTGGCGTATGCGAATTGAACTGGTTAAAATTTTACTTCAAAAACCAGATTTGATTTTGTTAGATGAACCAACTAACCATATTGATATTGAATCTGTGGTGTGGTTAGAAGATTTTTTATTGAATAAAGCTAAGGCAGTTGTTGTGATTTCTCATGATAGAGCCTTTATTGATAATATTACTAATCGTACTATTGAAGTAACAATGGGACGTATTTATGATTACAAAGCCAAGTATACACATTACTTGCAATTGCGTGAAGATCGACGCGCTCATCAAATAAAAGCGTATCAAGAGCAACAAAAATTCATTGCTGATAACCAAACGTTTATTGACCGTTTTAAAGGCACCTATTCTAAAACGAATCAAGTAACTTCAAGAGAACGTATGTTAGAGAAATTGGAAATCATTCAAATAGATGATGTTGATACGTCTGCTTTGAAATTACGTTTTCCACCAACCCAACGCTCAGGCGATTATCCTGTGACTGTTAAGGATGTATCTAAATCATATGGTGATCATGCCGTGTTTAAAGATGCAAATATGTCTATTGCTAGAGGAGAGAAAGTTTGTTTTGTTGGACGAAATGGTGAAGGAAAATCGACTATGATTAAAGCTATCTTAGGAGAAATTGATGTTGAAGGAACCTGTAGCTTAGGGCATAATGTTAAGGTTGGATATTTTGCTCAAAATCAAGCTGCTTTACTTGATGAAAGCCTGACTATTTTTCAAACGGTTGATGAGGTTGCTAAAGGAGATGTGCGCACACAAGTGAAAAACATTCTCGGTCGCTTTATGTTTAGAGGAGATGAAATTGATAAGAAAGTAAGTGTCCTTTCTGGTGGAGAAAAAACCAGATTGGCCATGGTGAAATTATTATTAGAACCTGTCAACTTGCTTATTCTCGATGAGCCAACAAATCACTTAGATTTAAAATCTAAAGACGTACTCAAAGAAGCGCTTCAGAATTTTGACGGAACCCTAATCTTGGTATCTCATGATCGTGATTTTCTGCAAGGACTTTCCAAAAAGGTATTCGAATTTAAAGAAAAACGTGTTATTGAACACTTTGAAACGATAGATGATTTCTTAGTAAGAAATCGTGTTGAGAGTTTAAAAGCGATTGATTTGTAGAGCGCTTTCACGTATAACCGGTTAATTTTTAAGTATTTTTGCAATCTTATGCAAGAGTTACAACTTTCAGATTGGTTGCCTACCACAAACAAAGAGGTTAAGATACGCGGCTGGGACGAACTAGATGTGATACTATTTAGCGGAGACGCTTATGTAGATCATCCTTCGTTTGGACCTGCAGTCATTGGTCGTATTTTAGAAAGTTATGGACTGCGTGTTGCTGTTGTTCCCCAACCTAATGTTAATGATAATCTTCAGGATTTTGTAAAGCTTGGTGCACCAAAATTATTTTTTGGGGTCACTGGAGGTTGTATGGATCCAATGATTAGCAACTATAATGCGAATAAGAAACGACGTGATAAAGATGCATATACACCAAATGGAGAAATTGGGTTTCGTCCTGATTATGCAACCTCTGTATATTCTAAAATTTTAAAAGACAAATGGCCAGATGTTCCTGTTTTAATTGGAGGAATTGAAGCATCACTGCGTCGTGTAACACATTATGATTATTGGAGTGATAAACTATTGCCATCTATTTTAGAAACTTCTAAAGCAGATTTGTTGGTCTATGGAATGGGAGAGCAACCACTTCGTGAAATTGTTCGTTTGTTACAAAAAGGTGTTCCGTTTAGTAGTATTACAACAATTAAGCAAACTGCAGTGTTGTTAAATAACGATGCAAAAATTCCTAAAAACAGTAATTGGGAAGATGTAGAAATCGTTTCACATGAAGTCTGTTTAAGTGATAAAAAGAAATTTGCTTCTAACTTTAAAGTCATAGAGCAGGAATCTAACAAATTAGCAGCACGACGAATTTTTCAAAAAGTAGGAGATAAGACCTTGATGATTAATCCGCCTTATCCAACAATGACAGAAGACGAAATTGATGCGTCTTTTGAGTTGCCTTACACACGATTACCACATCCAAAATATAATAAGCGTGGACCAATTTCCGCGTATGAAATGATTAAGTTTTCCATCAACATTCACAGAGGTTGTTTTGGTGGTTGTAGTTTCTGTACGATTTCAGCACACCAAGGAAAATTTATAGCGTCTCGAAGTCAGGAATCTGTATTACGTGAAGTAGATACTGTCGCCAATATGCCTGATTTTAAAGGTTATTTGAGTGATATTGGTGGTCCAAGTGCCAACATGTATAAAATGAAAGGGAAAGTACAATCTATATGCGATAAGTGTATTTCGCCTAGTTGTATTTCGCCAGTGATATGTAGTAATTTAGATACGTCTCACAAGCCATTAACCGAATTATATCAAGCAGTTGATAGTCACCCAAAAGTAAAGAAATCGTTTATTGGTTCAGGTATTCGTCACGATATGTTAGTGCCAGAATTTAATAAAAATGCAGACCCAAAAGAGCTTGACGATTACACTGAAGAGGTCATGACTAAGCACGTTTCTGGACGACTTAAAGTTGCACCAGAACATACAAGTGATCCTGTGTTGAAGCTGATGCGTAAGCCGTCGTTTAAATACTTTCATAAGTTTAAAGAACGTTTTGATAAGATCAATATTAAGAAAGGTTTGAAGCTTCAATTAATCCCTTACTTTATTTCGAATCATCCAGCTTGTGAAGTGGAAGACATGGCAAATTTAGCTGCCGAAACTAAAGATATGGGTTTCCAGTTAGAGCAAGTGCAAGGTTTTACACCAACACCTATGACAGTTGCTACTGTGATTTATTATAGTGGTTATCATCCATACACGCTTAAAAAAGTAAACACGCCAATCACACGACAAGAAAAAGATGAGCAACATCGTTTTTTCTTCTGGTATAAAGATGAAAACAAAGCGTGGATTAAAAAGACCTTGAATAGATTAGGACGTGAAGATTTATTAAAAGTGTTACTTCCAGAAAAAGACGAAAAGTGGCGTAAAAACAAACCTAATGGTGATGCTAAACATACGTTTGATGATGCTATTCCTTTTAATCAGAGGAAAGAAAAAGCTAAGTTTAAGTATAAGAAGAAGAGGCGATAGGTTTAAACCTCAGTTTTATAATACAATTCCAAAACAGATTTAATAGTATCAACCACTAGCTTTGCATTCTCTTTGCTATTAAATTGGTGTTTCAATGCTGAAATTGGCAGCTTTATAAAATTCGTTTTTTGCTTTTATGGGATTGATTGTTATCCAATGGTGAAGCATTTTCAATGCGTTTTTTTCGCTACTGGAAGCATACACATTTTCAGGATTTATTTTTTTGGAGTGAGCCGCATTACATAAACTCGTACACAAACGTCCTGCAATCAAATAATACAGAATGTCTAATTCTTTTTCTTCTAACGGAAGCACTTTGTGATAGCCTTTTACCAAATGAATTGCCCATTCTAAAGGCTCGTCTTTATCATAACAAGCGTATGTTATCGCAATGGCCAATTCGTTTATTAAAGGCGAATGTGCTAAATCGCCAAAATCGATGAGTCCAGACACCGTATTGTTTTTAATTAAGGTATTCCATTCGTTAACATCGTTATGAATGATAGATTTACGTAATTCAGGAAGTTTAGGTGCAACGTGTAATTCGTATTGCTGAAAAAAATAAGATACCAAGTGTCTATCGCTCGCCTCTTCAATGTCTTGAATATATTTTTTATTAAGTTGTAGGTATTGTAAATCCCATTCCCATTGTCTTGCTTTTAAAACATAGTTATTCAATTTTAAAAGCTGAAGATTTAGCTGTGCTGCAAAAGCACCTATAGATTCTATTAAACTAGGTGTGTGTTTAACATCACCTAAAAAATCACCATCTAAAAAAGTAAGTACTCTACAGATAGTTTTGGTGTTGTTTAAGTCTGCTATTTTAAGAAAGCTACCATCTTTAAAAACGATAGGTTGCGGAAACGTGTTCTCGTTTTCTAACGCATTTAATACACTATTCTCAGCTTCAATTAAAGCCATCATGTCTTCTGAATACTTGTATGTCTTAAAAATGAATTTACCGTTATCGGTTTTTAGTAGATAATTGATATTCTCATAACCATTGAGTTTTTTAAGTTCTAGGATTTCGAAATTGAACCAGTCTTTAATTGGGGTAATCATTTTGTGAGTTTTAGTTCTCTATTTTTTGATGTATCAATTCAGTTAAAGTAGTAGTAAAAGGTTTAGCAGATGCGTTTCCTGAATTATAGTTTTTAAGTTTTCTAAAATCCCATTTATTTTCACCAAAGTCAGATAAATTAACTTTTTCCAATTCGATAACTAGATAGTATTCTTGTGAAGGATTTATATAACCTTTCTTTATTAAATTTTCTTTTGTATACACTTTGGGTCCTTTACTAACAATTTTCCATAAGTCGCCAGAAGATTTGTCATTATGAGTATGTAATAGTAGGTATTTAGCCGAAACAGTTTCATTGTCTAAAACTAGAGATCCATTACCTGAACCCATTCTGAAATTATACATTCCTTTTTTAGAAATCCATTCATATTGTGTTTGGTTATTATAAAACCCAACTAAAACATAAGTTTCGTCAGGAATTAATTTTTCGCCATTAAGATACTCAGGAATTGGCTCATTCAAACCTTCCAATGGTTTGTCTTTTATTATTTGATAGGTTTTAGTTGATACATTTTCTCTTTGAGTTGCTCTGTTAATGAAATGTTTTTTTATTTCATTAATAAAATCTATTAAGTGATTTATTCCACTGTTTTCCTCTGAAGGACGAATTGCAAAAGCACCTAATCCAGGTAGGATTTCATGAAACCCTTTAAATGTCGTTGGTTTGTTATCGATTCCAGGATACAAAATATAAGCTCCACCAGTTCTTCTTATAGCATCTTTATAGGCATGCATTTTATGAATATCTACCTCTTTAAATTTTGAGTTGTCCTGCTTGTTCTTAACTTTATATTTTGCATCAAAATGAATATGAACAATTTGTTCTGTTTTCTCAGCTTCTTTCTCGTGGAGTTCTTTAGGCCAAATAGATAGTGTGTAATCTGGCCTCATTTGTAAAGTCCAGCTACCTTCTTTTGACAAATCATGATTTCTCCCAAATGTCTTGTTATATGAGAACTTGATTGATAATTCTCTTTCCTTAGATATATGAGTCCCATTTAATGCAATTTGCTTTCCTTCTTTAAGTTGTAAGCCTAAAGTATCTGCAGTTGGTTTAATTAGCTTTTTGTATTCTTCTGAATCAATAGTAAAAGTTTCTTTTACTGCTTCTAGTAATTTAAAAAACAACCAGTATTCATAAAGTTTAGCGACATCTTTGTTTCCTGCTGAATACACATCTTCACCACCTTCCCAAATTAATTTGGCTGATAAATCAAACATTAACCAAGTTTTTAAAACGTCTCTATATCCAGCTTTCTTTTGTAAAACTGGACTATTTAATTTTAGAGTAGTTGGCCTTGACACTTCTTTAAACAAGTTGTGTTGTAGATAGAATTCTAATTTATTAGATATAGTCTGTGCTTCATTATTTAGTCTAGAATCTTTTTTACTTTTTAGAATAATTTCCTCACAAAAAAACAAAAAGGTTTCTAAAACATATTTTATAAACCTATTTTCAGGTGTGTCAATACTTTCATCATGTATTGAGGTTGGGATTTTTACAGCAATAGAATTGATTCCTGAATTTCTAAGTGGATGACTTGAGGGTAAAGGCACTCTATTTTGAGAATGAATTAGCTGTCTTAAATCTTTACTTTTTAACTTTTTTAAACTTCTAACATCTTTATATTCAATCTTACTGGACCAATTAGTAACTGGAGATTTAATTATTTGTTGAATCGCTATATCAAATTCTTCAGTATCAATAATAGATTTTACAAAACAAAATTGCTGATATAAGGATTTTGAATCTGTGTCAAAATCAACTTCTAAAGTTTGATTAACTGGCGAATTAGTTTGTAATATTAGATCTGTAGCATGCTTGGTTATAGATTCTAGCATGAATCGATAATCTTTTCTATAAGATGTTTTTACTGATTGTACTTCTAATTGAAATGTGCCTTTTAAAATTCCGTTTTCATAAATAGAAAGTGGTAATGTACCAACATAAGTGTTAGGACTAATTCTTCCTTCAGAGTTATTAAAGTTTGAAACTTCAATAACTTCGCTTCCCTCCAGATAAAATCCTTTTTTTAGTTTGTATTGATAATAACAACCTTCAATTATTTGAAACTCTGCCTCATTGTTTTCTAAAGCATCAGCAATCTGAAATAAGGTATTTGGGATTACTGCATAAATGTCAATATCCAAATCGTGGGCAATATGGCTTAAATTAATTTTAAGCTTCTGCATAACTTGTAAACCCGTTATCTATTATGTTTTTATACATTCTGGCTATTTTTTCAAAAGACAGTTTGTGTTTAATATTTTCATCTAAAACTAATGATTCTCCTTTTTCGTTAAAAACTCGTTCTTCTTTTTCCTTTAAACATTTTTGTGCTAAAAGCACTAAAGTTTTTTGGAGCTTACGCCTAGAGCCATGAAGTTTTGGTAGGAGCTTTTGCATAATAGCAATGTCTATCTTTTCATTTTCTTTAGTTGAATATGTTGGATCGATTAAATCAATTTTTGAAAACAAAGTTTGAATTTCTGTAACTGTTCTATAGCCAAATTCTGCACCAAGCGTTTGCAAATCTTTAAAGAAATCTAAAAGAACATCATTAAGGTTCTGAGAGTTTTTATTCGTTGTATCATTCTTGGCAATTTCCACAAAAGATGTTCCCATACTTGCGCCTAACTTTTCAATAGAGGTTATTGGCTTGGATGCTTTTAAGAAATCTTCAATTTCATTTTCGTTAACTCTAAACTCTATGACATTTGCTCTATCTAGTACTTTTGGACTAAACATATAAGTGGTCTCATCTATATTTACAGTACCAACTACAAATAAATTGGGTGGCCATGATAATTCATGAGGTACACCAGATTTCTTATTTATTAAATCAGTGTGTAATTTGAATTTATCTTTAGATTCCATAACACTTAAAAAATCTGCAAAGTAACGCTCTACATGACTCAAGTTCATTTCATCTAAAATAAGAAAATACGGTTTTTCTTGGTTTTCGTTGGCATTTATTATTAAGTCTAATGCTCTGTTTTCTGGCAAAATATATTCTGTATTAACAATAGCATTTACATAACCTAATAATGGTTCTCTATTAGTCCAATCTGCACCAACAGGAACAATACAATATTGAGAAGTATCTTCACAAAGCCATTGTGCAAACGTTTGTGCCAATTTGGTTTTACCTGAACCAGATAAACCGCTTAATAAAACAAATGGTTTTGTAACTAAGGAGGAAACATATCTTGAGATGAGTTGATTGGAATATTTGAGGCCTGATTCTTTGCAATTATCCTCAAATAAGGATAAATCAAATTTCACAATTAGATTACTTGTTTTTGTTTTTGATTCATTTTTTCCAGTTTGAGAATATTCTTCAATGATTTCATCCAAATCTTGGTTTAGTTTTTTTTCATTAGGTAAATTATTTGCATCATATATTTTAAAAACATGGGAATCTCCATATCTATCTGGTTTTTCATAATTATTCTCTTCAAAGTATTTTGATATACTTTGAGGGTTATTAATATTCCACTCTACTTTCGGTTTATTAGTTTCACTCCTTCCGTAGGCAAGAATTAACTTATTTACATTCTTGTAAAATAGATAAACGGGATAAATACCGTCACTTGTAGTAAATGGCTCTTTTAAAAAAGATATCCAAGGTATTTTAGCAGCAACCCCTTGTCCAAAGCTCACTTTTACTTTTGTATTTTTATAGGATTTTATATAATGCTTTGTTTTTAGGTTTTCAGTTTTTGCTTGTTTTAAAAATTCATGAATGATGTCAAAAGCTTTAACCATATCTATATTATTTGGTTTAGTTACTATTTCAATTCCTAACCTCTTAAATGCTTTAAAACAGGGAGTGTTTTTCCCTCCAGAAAAATAATTGCCAACGGTTTTCCCAGTGGCATAGAAATTTGCAACCGCCATTATTGGTTTAGGTGGATATAAAACTCCATCAATTTTTACATCATAAAATTTTGAGGAACTAAACCCTTCTGGTATACCGCTAATTTTAAGATCATTTACAGCTGTTTTTATATTCTCAAGACTTACTTTGTCGAATAGCATATTCTTCTCAATTTTTATTAATTAGACTAAATAACAGACCATAGGTCAGATTTACAATCAATGCGCCTCCAACCAATTATCACCAATATCCATTTCAACATCTAAAGGCACTTCCAATTTGTAAGCACTTTCCATTTCGGTTTTGATGAGTGTTTTCATCGCATCGAGTTCTGGTTTGTACACATCAAACACCAATTCATCATGTACTTGTAGAAGCATCTTCGATTTAAAATCACCAGATTGCAATTTGTCATAAATATTAATCATCGCAATTTTAATGATATCTGCAGCACTTCCTTGGATAGGAGCATTGACAGCATTTCGCTCTGCAGCACCACGAACAATGGCGTTTTGAGAATTGATATCTTTTAAATAACGACGACGACCTAAAACGGTTTGTACGTAACCATTATCTCTTGCGAAATCAACTTGCTCACTCATGTAAGCACGCAATTTCGGATAGGTTTCATAATAGGTGTCAATGAGTTCTTTGGCTTCACCTCGTGATAAGTCTGTTTGGTTACTCAATCCAAAAGCAGACACGCCATAAATGATTCCGAAGTTGACTGTTTTCGCATTGCTACGTTGATCACGAGTGACATCAGAAATCGGCACACCAAACACTTTTGAAGCTGTTGACGCATGAATATCTTCACCATTTTTAAAGGCTTCAATCATGGTTTCTTCTTTACTTAAAGCTGCAATTATACGTAGTTCAATTTGCGAATAATCGGCAGCAAGTAAAGTAAACTCTTCATTTCTTGGAACGAATGCTTTTCTAACCTGACGACCACGTTCGGTACGAATAGGAATGTTCTGTAAATTTGGATTATTACTACTCAATCGACCTGTTGCTGCAACGGTTTGCATATAATCGGTATGCACATGACCAGTTGAATCATCCACTTGCAAAGGCAAAGCATCCACATAGGTGCTTTTTAGTTTTGCAAGTCCACGATAATCCAAAATATTACGAATAATCTCATGATCTTTTGCTAAGTAAGACAAGATGTCTTCTCCTGTTTTATACTGTCCAGTTTTGGTCTTTTTAGGCTTGTCGACCAATTTTAGTTTTTCAAATAGGATGATTCCTAATTGCTTTGGAGACGCAATATTGAATTCTTCACCTGCAGCTTCATAAATGCTTTTTTCAAGTGTTGCAATGTCAGTATTGAGTTGCTCAGATAAAGAATTTAAAAAGCCTATGTCTAGATTAATACCTTCTAATTCCATGGTCGCTAAAACACGCAACAACGGAATCTCAATATCATTAAATAATGTTTTGATATTGGCTTCACCTAATTCTTTTTCGAAGTGTTCTTTTAACTGTAATGTGATGTCAGCATCTTCAACGGCATATTCGGTTTGCTTTTCTAACGGAACATCACGCATCGACAATTGATTCTTTCCTTTTTTACCAATGAGATCTACAATTGGAATTGGTGTATAATTGAGATAAGTTTCTGCCAACACATCCATATTATGTCGCATATCTGGATTAATTAAATAATGCGCTAACATAGTATCAAAGAGGTTTCCTTTGACTTCAATATTGTATTTTGCTAAGACTTTGATGTCATATTTTAAATTCTGACCAATTTTTTCAATCTGTTCGTTTTCAAAAAACGGACGAAAGACTTCAATTAATTCTTGTGCTTCGGTTTTATCTTCTGGAAATGGAACATAAAATCCTTTTCCAGTTTCCCAAGAAAAAGAAATTCCAACGAGTTCTGCTGTTAACGGATTAAGTCCAGTAGTTTCTGTATCAAAACATACAGACGTTTGATTCATCAGGTTTTTCAAGAATAGTTTAGTTGCCATTCCTGAAGCGATACTCTGATAAAAATGTGATGTGTTTTCAGCAGTTTTGCGCGTAAATTCTGAGACGGTTTCTGTTGTCGTTTCCTCTCCACCACCAAATAATGAAAACTGTCCTGCTCCTGCAGATTTTTGTTCTTTTGGAGTTGCTTTTGGCTTTTCTTCTGTGGTTTTAGTTTCAGGTGAATCTGTTGTTTGAGTTTTAGGCGCA
The DNA here is from genome assembly GCF_000797465.1 of Psychroserpens jangbogonensis. Taxonomy (GTDB): domain Bacteria; phylum Bacteroidota; class Bacteroidia; order Flavobacteriales; family Flavobacteriaceae; genus Psychroserpens; species Psychroserpens jangbogonensis. The sequence goes on from NZ_JSWG01000004.1 coordinate 166,442, forward strand.
GTCGCTACCGCAGAAAATGTTTTATTAAAATTATCAATTAATCGTCTAAATTCTAATTCTTGAAAAATTTCTGTGACTTTAGGAATATCAGGTTGTTCCATTTGAAAATCATCAAAATTAAATTCTACAGGAACATCTAACATAATGGTTGCTAGTTTCTTTGAGAGTAAACCTAATTCACCATTCGCTTCAATCTTTTCTTTCATTTTTCCTTTGAGCTCATGTGTGTTGGCTAACAAGTTTTCCATGCTTCCATAAGCCGCTAAAAATTTCTTAGCTGTTTTTTCACCAACACCTGGAAGTCCTGGAATATTATCTGATGCATCTCCCATCATTCCTAAAAAGTCAATGACTTGTAAAGGATCTGTGACTTCAAATTTCTTTTGTACTTCAGGAATTCCCCAAGTTTCATAACCACCTCCAAACATTGGTCTGTACATGAAAATATTTTCGGAAACGAGTTGAGCAAAATCCTTGTCTGGTGTGACCATAAAGGTTTTATAACCTTCTTTTTCTGCTTTTTTAGCTAAGGTTCCAATAACATCATCAGCTTCATAACCTTCTTTCACCATGATTGGAATATGCATGGCTTTTAAAATTTCGAGAATATAGGGAACAGCAGTTTTAATACCTTCAGGAGTTGCATCACGATTGGCCTTGTATTCTTGATACATTTCTACACGATCTGCACTTCCGCCTTTATCAAAACAAACCGCCAAATGATCTGGTCGTTCACGCTTAATAACGTCTAACAAAGAGTTCATAAAACCCATGATAGCTGAGGTGTCTTCGCCTTTAGAATTGATTCGTGGATTTTTAATAAAAGCATAATAGCCACGAAAAATAAGCGCGTAAGCATCAACAAGAAATAAACGTTTTTGATCTGACATGAAATATAATTTTGAAGTCTATAAAGCTACAAAAACTTATGCGTTTATATGGAACAAATTGAACTACAATTTGTAAATTTCCGAAGTAAAAATTGATGGAATGAAAAAAATTTCGATTGCAATTCATGGAGGAGCTGGTACTTTAGTAAAAGGGATGATGACCTCAGAATTAGAAGCCAAATATAGAAACGATTTAAAAGCAGCACTTGATAAAGGTTACGCCATTTTGAATGCAGGTGGAACGGCAATTGAAGCTGTTGAGGTTGCAGTTCAAGTTTTGGAGGATTCTCCGTTATTTAATGCTGGAAAAGGATCTGTTTTTACTGCGACTGAATCTCATGAAATGGATGCGAGCATTATGGATGGTAAAACATTAAATGCAGGAGCTGTGAGTTTAATTTCTGGTGTTAAAAACCCAGTAAGTTTGGCTCGTGATGTGATGGAGAAAAGTGAACATGTGTTTTTGGCAGGAGAAGGTGCGATGCAGTTTGCAAAAAAACTAGACTATACTCTAGAAAATGATGATTATTTCTATGATGAATTTCGCCATAAACAATGGTTAGAAATAAAAGATACTGATAGTTTTCAGTTGGATCATTCTACAAAAAAAGATTCAAAATTTGGAACAGTAGGCGCTGTCGCTTGTGACCAAGAAGGCAATATTGCAGCAGCAACCTCTACAGGAGGAATGACTAATAAAAAATGGGGACGCGTTGGTGATAGTCCGATGGTTGGTTCAGGAAATTACGCTAATAATAAAACCTGTGCGATTTCTTGTACTGGAAGTGGTGAGTTTTTTATTCGTGGTGTTGTCGCTTATGATGTGGCCTGTTTGATGGAACATAAAGACATGAGTTTGAAAGCCGCTTCAGAAGAAGTGATTCATAAACGTATTCTTGAAATTGGTGGCGATGGTGGATTGATTGCGGTAGATTCTGAAGGTAATATAGCAATGCCTTTTAATACGGAAGGTATGTATCGCGCAAGTAAAACTTCAGAAGGGAACGAAGAAATTTCTATATATAAATAATGATTGTTAGGCATTTAGGACATACAGATTTCAATACTATAATGGAATGTTTTCTGTCTGCGTTTGAAAATTATTTTGTGGAAATGCCTACAGATTACAACTTCTATAAACAAAGATGGAAAGCGGCTAAAGTTGACTTCAATTTGTCTTATGGTATGTTTGATAACGACCAACTAGTTGGATTTATTATCCATGGGATTGATCAACGTCATGGCGAACATATTGCATTCAATACAGGAACTGGAGTGATTCCCAAATACAGAGGACAAAAAATAGTGAAGGCTATTTATGAGTATGCTATTCCAGATTTAAAACACAACGGAATTACAATAAGTGTGCTTGAAGTGATTATGGTAAACGAAAAAGCTGTAAAAGCGTATGAAGGCGTCGGTTTTACAATTTGTAAGACGTTTAAATGTTTTAGCGGTGAGTTATTAGTAGGTGAAAGTCAGTTAGAAGTTGAGGAAATAGCATTTCATGAAGTTCCTTGGGAACAAATTCCTAATCAAAACAAATACTCGTGGGACTTCCATTATAAGTGTTTAGAGAATGGGAATTCTAATTATTATAATGTTTACAATGAAAATAAAGTAGAATCATTTTTTTCGATTAACACAGAAAATGGAACTATAAACCAACTCGAAGTACTGCAAAATAAAAAAGGAAATTGGAAACGATTACTTCAGGCTGTTCAATCGATCTCAAAAGAAGTTAGGATTATAAATGTTGATGATAGGCTTGGTAAAAAAATTTCTGCTTTAGAAAATGCAGGTTTAAAAAACACGGTTAACCAATATGAAATGGAATTATGCTTAGAAAATGAATCTTGATTTTCTACTAATAAAAATTGCTACTTAGCGTCTTTTTTTCTTTGCCATTTTACAGGTAAAAAGTAAAAAATAACACTCCATATAAAAATCATATTTATTATAAATAGAGCTGTTCTATGATTATAGAGCACGACATACAATGCCATATCAATACATGTGATAAGCATAAAAAAGTTGGGAGTATATAAAAAAATGTCTCTTAATGCATCATGATTATATAACGTTTTGTCTTTGGTTTGAAGGCTTAGCCAATGTGAGCTTTCAGAAGATAAAGGAGACCAGACTTGTTTTCTGTCTCGATCTAGAAATTTAAAGAATTGTTTTAGTTTATCTGAAGATTGCGATTTGTACTTCACAATCATTTGTTCTTTTGGGATACTTAAAAATGCCAATAGAATATAGGCTAATGAATCTATAAAATGACCAAATCTAGAAGATGTTAACGTATATAAAGACAGGTGAAAAATAATAATAAACCAAAGGGTTAAGTTTCTAGTTCTTTTGAACAGGATTAAAATAGCAATGGCAAATTCAGTAAACATTGCGATATATGATAATAGTTTTGCAAAAAGCATTTCTGGTAATAATTCTGAAATGTATAAATACACAGGATTCTGTCGCGCAGTTCCTAGCCAAGTATCCATAAATGCTCCAGACCACCAGTCTGGTTCAATAAATTTATTAATTGATGCGCCAAAGTAAACTAAACTTAATTGAAATATTAACAGGTAAGGAGGTTCTTTATCATTAGTCAATCCAGCTAAAAATAAAGCGCAGCCACAAATAAACAAATGATTAAAAAACAAAGGTTTTGAGGCTAGAATACCTAGGATTACGACTAAGCCAGTAACGATAGCTGCAGTCCGAACTTTAAAATTGAATAGCAATGAAAAAGCACTTATAGCGTATAAAGTTCTAAACGTATATTTAAAAATATTAGGATGTTCGTTAAACCAATCTAAAGCGGGAATAAAAGGGATAAAAGGATCTGATATTTTAAAAAACATGTGATGCGCAGTTATTAATATGACTAATAGTTTACACATCAATAATACGTTTGGATGCAATTTTGTGCCTTCAAACTGAAATGGTCTTAATATGAATGCTGAAATACTATTCATGTTCAAATCTCCATTCTTTTTCTTCATGACCATTAATAGAATATGTCATAAGTACTTGGGCATTATCAGATTTACCATAAGTAAGTTCATATTGTGAAATCAATGAGAAGATATTATCAATAGAGCGTTGTTCCCAACCATTCATTTTATAATGGTATCGAGCAACAGTTTCTTCTGTAGAAAGTGTTTTTCCATCAATAGTTACAAAAACCTCAAAATTTACATGTGTATCATACGGTGCCCAACAAAAAAAACGCTCTGGAATAAAACGAGCATAAACAACGGAGCTCACTTGAAGTAAGATAAAAAGGATTCCTATAAAAAACCTGGTTTTCATAAGATTCAAATCTATAAGAAATTGTATGAGATTACAAAATTATTAGATAAAAGGAGCTTCAATTGGAAGAACTGTAACTTTTCTATTTTTAATGTCATATTTATCACCATTAGAAAGCACATGAACTGTAAGATTTGCAATCGTCATAGGTGTACCTTCCTCAAGAACTTTTTCGTTATTGTGAGTTAACTTACTTCCATCAAAAACAATGACCATTCCAGACCCAATTACGGTACATTCGTTTCCGTTTTTGATAATCATGCCTGTATCTTCAGCAAGTCCAATTCCTAAAAGATTTGGATGTTTTGCTACAGCTTCAGATTGTCTTCCGAAGCGACCACGACGAATAAAATGAGTATCTATAACTAATTCAGGAATCAATCCTAAACCTTTGTACATGTTAACAGCGCCTTTAACGAAAGATTCTGTAGCGCTTCCACCAGCAATCATTTCATTTGCCATTACCATGGCACCAGCACTCGTACCTGCGATCACAAAACCTTCTTCGTTCTTATAACGTTCTAATAAAATATCATGAATAGTTGTTCCACCAATTTTATTTGTAATTTTAGATTGGTCTCCGCCAGAAAACATAATGCAATCTGCAGATTTTATAAGATCAATAGAGATTTGTTTTTCAGAGTCTTCTTTACTTCTAATATCAAGAACCGTTACATTTTCGCAACCTAAAGTAGAAAAAGCTTCTAAATAGTTTTCTCCAACTTCTACAGGAATACTTGATGCTGTTGGGATGACAATAATTTTAGCATCAATTCCTCCAGCCTCTCTTACCACATGGTATAAAATACCATCATCAATAAACTCTAAAGTATATTGTTCATTCTCTTCTATTCCCTTATCCTCATTTCCACCAATAGGGATTAGTGTTCCTTTATTTGTCAACATAAAAATGTTCCTCTAGTTTAAATATTGGACAAAAATAAACTAAATTTTCTATTGAAAAATACTATATTTATAATCTTTCACAAATTTTAAATTAAAACTAACTAACATGAAAATACGCGAGATTAATGCCATGAGAGGACCAAATTATTGGTCTGTTAGACGTCATAAATTAATAGTAATGGTTCTTGATCTTGAAGAAATGGAAGAATTGCCATCCGATAAAATTGACGGCTTTCCAGAACGCTTAAAAGAAATGTTCCCAAGTATGTATTCCCATCGTTGTTCTGAAGGTTGTGAAGGTGGATTTTTTATGCGTGTTGATGAAGGCACTTGGATGGGTCATATAATCGAACATATTGCCTTAGAAATACAAACACTTGCTGGTATGGATACTGGCTTTGGAAGAACTAGAGGTTATGGTGAAGAAGGCGTTTATAATGTTGTGTTTTCATATATGGAAGAATCTGTAGGGCGTTTTGCAGCAAAATCTGCTGTAAAAATTTGTGAAGCTCTAATCGCAGGTGAGGCCTATGATTTATCTGAGGATATACAAGAAATGCGTGAATTACGTGAAGCTGATCGATTAGGTCCAAGTACTGGTTCTATAATAGAAGAAGCCGAAGCTCGTGGAATCCCTTGGATTAGATTAAATAAATACTCATTATGCCAATTAGGATATGGTGCCAACCAAAAACGAATTCAAGCAACTGTTACTAGTGAAACAAGTAGTATTGGTGTAGAGTTAGCTTGTGATAAAGAAGACACAAAATATTTATTAGAACAAGCAGAAGTTGAAGTGCCTCGTGGTGATATTATTCGCCGTGAACGTAGCTTAGAAGAGGCATGTCGCTATGTTGGTTATCCACTAGTAATAAAGCCAGTTGATGGAAATCACGGTCGTGGCATTACTGTAGACATTCAAAATCTTGATGATGCAATTGTCGCTTTTAGACATGCAAAGGAAAGCTCACGTAGTGGAGCTATTATCGTAGAAAAGTTCATAACAGGTGAGGATTATAGATTGTTAGTGATTAATAATGTATTTGTTGCTGGAGCCATACGTACTCCTGCACACGTTATTGGTGATGGAAAATCTACAATTCAAGAACTCATAGATAAAGTGAATAGTGATCCGCGTCGTGGTTTTGGACATGAAAATGTGTTGACTAAAATAACTACAAATGAGTTAACACAAACTATTATTAAAGATGAAGGTTATACCTTAGATTCGGTTATTCCTGAAGGTGAACAACTTATTTTAAAAGATACAGCTAACTTAAGTACAGGAGGAACTGCAGAAGATATTACAGATATCATCCATCCTTCTAATGTAAGTATGGTAGAACGTATTTCTAAAATTATAGACTTAGACATTTGCGGAATTGATATTATGACGACTGATATTTCTAAGCCACTATCGGAAACTGGAGGAGCAGTACTGGAAGTCAATGCTGGACCAGGATTTAGAATGCATTTAGCGCCAACAAGTGGATTGCCACGTAATGTTGCAGCTCCTGTAATAGAGAAACTGTTTCCTATTAAAGGAGAAACAGGACGTATTCCTATTATTGCAACATCTGGTACTAACGGAAAAACAACAACAACTCGATTAATTGCACATATTGCTAAAATGAAAGGGTATCGCGTTGGTTATACTACCAGTGATGGTGTATATATTCAAAATAGATTATTAATGACTGGTGATTGTACAGGTCCTGCCAGTGCAGAGTTTGTGCTTAAAGATCCAACCGTAAATTTTGCAGTTTTAGAGTGCGCAAGAGGTGGTTTATTAAGAGCAGGTCTTGGATTTAAAAAATGTGATGTAGCTGTTGTGACTAATGTAGCTGCAGATCATTTAGGTTTAAAAGGAATTCATACGATTGAACAATTAGCAAAAGTGAAAGCTGTTGTGCCCGAAACTGTCTTACCAGATGGTTATGCTATTTTAAATGCAGATGATGATTTAGTATATGATATGCGTCGTAATTTAGAGTGTAATGTAGCATTATTCTCTATGGATGAAAATAATCCACATGTTAAGGCTCTACAACGTATGAATGGTATTACTGCGATTTATGAAAATGGATTTGTAACGATTTGCAGAGGAGAATGGAAAATGCGTTTAATGAAGGCTGAAAACATTCCGTTAACTTATGGTGGAAAAGCGAAATTCATGATACAAAATGTATTGGCTGCTGTTCTTGCCGCACATGTACAAGGCATTAGCATAGAAGATATGAAAGCTGGTCTAGAAACTTTTATTCCGTCGGCTACACAAACACCTGGACGTTTAAATATGTTTGAATTTAACAATTTTACCATCTTATTAGATTATGCACATAATCCAGCAGGAATGAGGGCACTTCAGAATTTTACAGAAGAATTAGATGCGACTGTAAAAGTTGGAATTATTGCGGGAATTGGTGATAGACGTGTTGAAGATAATAATGAAATGGGAGGAATAGCTGCCGAAATGTTTGATGAAATTATTATTCGTCAAGATAAACGCCTACGTGGAAAAACTGAAGAAGAACTTATTAAGATGTTGAATGACGGAATTAAGATGAAAGATCCTAATAAGAAAACTACTATTATTCCATCTGAAAAAGAAGCTATTACTTATGCTGTAAAAAATGCCGTGAAAGGATCACTCATTGTATTATGTAGTGATGTGATTCCTGATGCATTGGAATTAGTTCAGAAGTTTAAAGAACTAGAAGCAAAAGGCGAGTTGAATTTAGTTTAAGTATAGTCATAAAAAAACCCGAAACATTGTTTCGGGTTTTTTTATGATATTTTTTGTCTATTAACAAACTCTTACTTCTTTTACTTTAATACGTAAACTTTTTCTGTAAGCTTTAATGCTAATAACATCGATACTCTTTTTACGGTTAATTTTAATAACCTGAGCTTTAATTGCAGAAGCTGCAGTTGTTTCGTTCTTAATTGTTTGAGTTTCGCTTTTTTCAATTACTGTTTCAATAGTATCACTGTTCTTGATATCTGTATTAACCTCTTGTCCTATAGATAAGAAAGGTAATAATGTAATCGCTAATATTGTTAAAACTTTTTTCATAATTGCTTGGGGCATTAATTTTAAACTCATGTCAAAGAAACGCAACATTCGAAGTGAGAATGAATAAATTAGACAAATGTGTTTTTTTATTAGTTAAGATGAATTCGTTCGTAAAAAACATCGACGAAATGCACAAAATCGGCTTATAGCCCAGTAAATACGTTACAGATTAAGTGGTATATTTTTCAGATAAGTGGTTTTTTGACGTGCATTTCAACGTGAAAAATGACACTGCTTTCTAGAAATCCTTTGTATATAGGTATTACAGGCATTAATTGTACAGGAATGACCGTTTATCGATAAGGTTAGATTGTAATCAATCACACAGGAGCATAAGAATTTGTTGTATCTTTCTGCTCTTTCAAGACATACAATGAACTATTCTGATAATACCTACGCAACCCTATTCAATACACAAAAAGAGAATCAATTTCATGTTGGTAATTCCACTTATAAAGAGCGTATAAAAAAATTGAAAGCTTTAAAACTAGCAATTGAAAAGACGTATAGGTATGACATAATTGAAGCGATTTATAAAGATTTTAAAAAACCTAAGCTAGAAACCGATCTCACAGAAATCTATATTGTAGTTAAGGATATTAAATATGCCATTTCTAATTTAAAGTCCTGGTTAAAGAATCAAAGTGTTGAAACGCCAATAACCTTATTAGGAACATCTTCCTATATTAAATACGAGCCTAAAGGTGTTTGTTTAATAATATCACCTTGGAATTATCCTGTAAATTTAACTTTTGGGCCTTTAGTGTCTGCAATTGCTGCTGGTAATACTGTTATTTTGAAACCATCAGAAATGACACCAAATACGTCAGCAATCATGGCCAAGATTGTAAAAGACGTGTTTAATGAAAATGAGGTTGCACTTGTTGAAGGCGAAGTGGAAGTATCGAAAGAGCTTTTAAAACTGCCGTTTAATCATATATTTTTTACGGGTTCACCTGCAGTTGGTAAGATGGTAATGTCTGCAGCCGCAAAACATTTAACGTCTGTTACTCTAGAGTTAGGCGGAAAGTCTCCAACAATCATTCATGAATCAACAAACATTAAAGCAGCTGTTCAGAATTTAGTTTGGGGAAAATTTTTAAATAATGGTCAAACTTGTATTGCACCTGATTATGTATTAATTCACGAATCTATTAAAAACGAATTTGTAGAAGCTTTTAAGGCTAAGGCTAAAGAGTACTATTCTGAAAACCCAATGACTTCAGGATCTTACAGTAGGGTTGTGAATAATAAGCATTTTAAGCGATTGGTGTCTTATATTGAAAATGCTAAAACTAACAACGCTATTATTGAATTAGGAGGTGATTACGAAGAAGCATCAAATTATATTGCTCCTACGTTGATTTCAAATTTAGATGAAGATGCTTTATTACTGAATGAAGAAATTTTCGGACCAATTCTTCCTATAAAAACATATAAATCCGCAGATGAGGTCGTAAGCTATATTAATTCGAAAGAAAAACCACTAGCCTTATATGTTTATGCTAAGAATAGAAAGTTTATAAATACTATAATTAATAACACAAGAGCAGGAAGTACTTGTGTGAATAGTAATGCGTTACAATATTCCAATCATAATTTACCATTTGGAGGTTCAAATAATAGTGGTATTGGAAAAGCCCATGGGTTTTTTGGTTTTCAAGAATTTGCAAATGCACGTTCAGTATTAAAAAGACATACTGTAGGACCTTTGAATCTGTTATTCCCACCTTATACTAAATTTAAAGAGAAATTAGTGAAGGCAACGATTAAGTGGTTTTAGGCCTTATCAAAATAATCAGAATGGATATTGTTATTCTCTCCATTTTGATATTTCATATAAGTAAACCCTTTATGAATACAATAGGAGCCAACCTCACCTGACTTATTTATTGCTATATATGCAATTTGAAAATCTTTGTATCGATCATTTTTACTTGTAATTCGTCTTACAGCTTCTTCACAAGCGCCCTGAGGAGACATTCCGTTTCGCATTAATTCAACAATTAAAAAACTGCCGACTGTTTTTAATACTTCTTCACCCATTCCTGTTGCTACTGCGCCACCAATTTCATTGTCAATGAATAATCCAGAACCAATAATTGGAGAATCACCAACACGACCTTTCATTTTATAAGATAATCCAGATGTTGTGCAAGCACCAGCAATATCTCCATCTTTATCCAGACATAACATTCCTATAGTATCATGGTTCTCAATATTTATTAATGGTTTGTATTCCGGTGATTTTAACCAGTCTTCCCATGCTTTTTTTGAGTCTTCAGTTAGGAGGTTATCCTTTTCAAAACCTTGACGATAGGCGAATTCTTCAGCTCCTAAACCAGCGAGAATGACATGTGGTGTTTCCGTCATGACACGTTTAGCTAGTTCAGCAACATTAGTTATGTTTTCTACACATAATACTGAACCACAATCGCCATTGCTATCCATAACACAAGCATCAAGCGTTACATTTCCTTCTCTGTCTGGAGCACCACCTTTACCAACAGTAGTGTTTTTAATATTTTCTTCTTCAATTGCAACACCTGCAATAGCAGAGTCAAGTGCTTTTGATCCTTTAAAGAGTTGTTCACCAGCTTTAGCATTTGCAGCTACAAATCCCCAAGTACATATCGCGATTGGAGTTTTATTTTTATTTAAAGCCATAGTCGTTTCGTTTTTGGTTTTTTCTGAAAGGTTTTCAGCACAATTAAGGATTGAGCCCCCAACTGTAAGTCCTACTCCAGTGAGTGAGGCATTTTTAATAAAATCTCTTCGTTTCATGAGATTGTTTTTTTAGAGTTTTTATAGCCATACCAAAAGATATAACCATAGCATATGGTAATGAATAAAAAGGCTAATTTAAATCCGAGGTCATCAATTAAATTACCGCAAATAAGCGGAATGATTGCGCCACCAACTATTGCCATACACAACAATCCAGAACCTTTTGGTTTCAAATCACCTATGCCATCAATTGCTAATGTGAAAATGGTTGGAAACATAATAGAATTAAATAATCCTACAGCTAAAATACTCCACATAGAAATTAAACCTGTGTTTGATATTGAAATGATAATCAACAAAATAGCGATACTAGCAAAAATACCTAGTACTTTTCCTGGTTTCATAATTTTGGTCAAATAAGAACCTACAAAACGTCCAATCATAGCTCCAGACCAATAAAAGATTACAAAAATTCCTAGTAATGCTTTATCATCTGCACCATCTAACGATTTAAAGAAAATGGTAGCAACTGTATCTGCAATGTTCATGAGTACTGGACTTTCTCTAATGAGAGGAACCATATTCATGTCTTGAAAATAGTTAACTAAGAAACTACCAATAGACACTTCAGCGCCAACATAAAAGAAGATTCCTAGAACACCGAGCATTAGGTTTTTTTGTTTAAATGCTTCAGAGTAGCTTCCTTCAGATTTTTCGCTTATCAGTTTTGGAAGTTTTGCGAACATAAAAATCCCGGCAATAAAAATGATGAAAACAGCTAATCCTAAAAACGGCATTTGAACGGCTGATGCTTCAGATGCTAGATATGTTTCTTTTGCGGTTTCAGTGAGTGATGCAATTTCATCTTTAGTTTTTATCGTATCACTTAATATAAATAGTGCACCAATAGCAGGAGCAATTGCAGTTCCCAAAGAATTGAAAGCCTGTGATAAATTTAATCGACTTGAAGCGCCATCTTCAGAGCCTAAAACAGCTACAAAAGGATTGGCTGCCACTTGTAAAATTGTCATTCCTCCAGCTAAAATAAAGTAAGCAAGAATAAATATTCCGAAGATACGATACGAGGCAGCAGGATAAAATAGTAAACAGCCTAAGGCCATAGTTATTAGTCCTAAAATGATTCCTTTTTTATAACCAATTTTTGAGAGAATGTAACTCGCAGGTACAGACAGTACAAAGTAAGCACCAAAAAATGCAAACTGAACCATTATTGCTTGAGCGTAAGTTAGTGTAAATAGTTCGCGTAATCTTGGAACTAAAGAATCTACGAGAACTGTAATAAATCCCCAAAGAAAAAACAATGTAGTTAAAAGAATAAAAGACGAGCGGTAGGATCTTTGTTGGTTCATATGGTTAGTTAGTGTTTATTTAATTGTTATTTCATCTACAAAAATCCAGCTTCTTCCATCATGAGGATAGCCTAAATGCCATTCGGGAAGTTCGCCTAGTTTTTTAGCTATGATTTTTATAAATCGAAATTTTTTAGATGATTGTTTGAAAAAGACTTTTTTAATTTCACTACCTTCAAATGGAATAGTTGTATCTATTGTTATTTTATTATCTATTGGTACGAAATTCACACCGTCTGTCGAACCAAAACATTCAATTTCAGTTGGGTAAAAAATCCAAGAACGTTGATCTTGTAAGAAATTAATAAAGACCATATTGACGTTCTTTAAACTACCTAAATCTACAGTAGCAATTAAATCTTCATTCCAATAGCCTTGCCACGTTCCAGTTCTAAAATCTTGTGTTCCGAAAATACCATCAATAAGTGCATCATTGCCTCCAGCATTGTATTGATTGGCATATTCTGTTTCTAGTTTAATGGAAAGATTTGGATCTATTTTATGAAATTTGGTTTCAATCGTTGCGCTTTTGGTTCCGTTTTTTTCTGAATACACTTTAAGGATTGTTGGTTCAGATATGTTTAACGGACTTTCATACGTCTTAAATTCAGATTCATCAAGGCTATAAAAAATGCTAGCCTCTTGATCTACATTATCTAAAACAACTTCAGTTTCGCCTTTAAAAGCGACATCACCTTTAGCAATAAAAGGGACAGGTACTATAATGTGTTTATCAATTTCTGTCTTTGGTTCTTGGCCGTCAAGACTTCCCCAAATCGCAGGATTGTCAGTCATATGAAATTCTAATGAGCCACCATTAATAATATCTTCATGCGAAATATAGGATTCGTTAAGTTGTTTCCCATTAAGAGTTGCAGATTCAATATAGATATTTGAATCACTCAGATTATTAGCGAGTATCGAAAATTGTTTTCCGTTCTCTAAGTTAATAGTTGCTTTATTAAATAAGGGTGTTCCAATAATGTATTGATTGCTTCCAGGAGTTACAGGGTAGAATCCCATAGAAGACAACACATACCATGCACTCATTTGTCCGCAATCTTCATTTCCCGAAACACCATTTGGTTCGTTGGTATATAATTCGGTTAGTATCTGATGAACTTTTTCCTGAGTTTTATGTGGTTTGTTTACAAAATTGTAGAGGTAAGCCATGTGATGACTAGGTTCGTTTCCATGAGCGTATTGACCGATGAGTCCGGTAATATCAGCTTGACTACGTCCTGAAGTTTCAGCTTCAGCTGTAAATAATTCATCAAGTTGCGTTTCTAATTTATCTTTTCCACCAAGAAGATTTGTAAACCCAGTAATATCTTGAGGAACATAAAAACTATATTGCCATGAATTCGCTTCGGTATAATTAAAGTTAACTTCGTAAGGATCAAAAGGAGCAAACCACGTATTTCTGAAACGTCCTCTCATGAATTGTGTTTCTGGATCGTAGATGTTTTTATAATATTGTGCTCTTTCAGAGTAAATTTTAAAATCATCTTCTTTTCCCATGGCTTTAGCCATTTCAGCAATCGTCCAATCGTCATAAGCGTATTCTAAGGTTTTTGACACCGATTCGCTTTCTTCTTCCACAGGAATAAATCCAAATGTTTTATAAGATTTAAGTCCGAGTTGATCTCGAGTTGCCGAATGTTTCATCGCTTCAAATGCTTTTTCAGCATCATAGTCATTTATGCCTTTTAAATAAGCATCAGCAATAACTGGAACTGCATGATAACCTATCATACAACCAGTATAATTGGCACTTAAATCCCAAATAGGCATGATGCCACCTTCATCATATTTTGCTAAAAATGTATTAATAAAGTCATTGGTTTTTTCTTGTTCGATAATAGTATATAGTGGATGTGCAGCACGATATGTATCCCATAGCGAAAAGACTGTGTAATAATCGAAATCTTTAGTTTGGTGAATTTCTAAGTCCATACCTCGATAACGGCCATCAACATCTTGATAAAGATTTGGCGCTATCATAGTGTGATACAAAGCGCTATAAAAGTTGGTTTTGTAGTCGTTGTTTTGAGACTCGATCACTATTTTTTCGAGTTGCGTTTCCCAAGAATTCTGTGCTTCTGTTTTTATGTCGTCAAAGGATGTATTTGCTATTTCTGCTTCAAGATTTTTAAGAGCTCCTTCTTGATCAACAGCACTTATACCAATTTTTATAAAAACCGGGTCATTGGTGGGATTGTCAAATTCAATTACAGCCTGTTTACTAATAAATTTATAGTTTTTTGAAATAGGCGTGTCTCCTTCAAGATAGGTAATGTCTTTTATAGGTTTTGAAAAGTGAATATTGTAAAACAAACGTTGATCGGTTGCCCAAGCTTTTGAATGTCGGAAACCAGTAAGTGTAGAATCATTTAGCATTTGAATTTTATAATCTAACAATTCATCGCGATGTTCTAAATCCAAAATAACATATTGATTCTCTGGAGATGGATAACTGTATTTATGAACGCCACTTCGTTTGGATACCGTTAATTCAACTTCAATATGTGTTGAATCTAAAAGAACTTTATAATAACCAGGTTCTGCAGTTTCATTGTCATGAGAAAAATGAGCGCGATAGCCAGGCTTTCCGTCGCTACCATTATTGAAATTGATGCTATTTGTAGGCATTAATAAAATATCTCCATAATCGCTTACACCTGTTCCGCTTAAATGTGTGTGAGAAAAGCCATAAATGTAGTTGTCACTATGATGATAACCAGAACAACCATCCCAACCATCTAGCCTTGTGTCTGGACTCAATTGAATCATTCCAAAGGGCATTGTGGCTCCAGGATAAGTATGACCATGTCCTCCAGTACCAATAAAAGGGTTTACATAATTAATAAGTGCTTTGTCTTTTTTTGCGGTTTCTATTTGTGGTTCTGTTTTACAACCAATTAGCAATAAAGTAGTTAAAACAATAGAAAAAAGATATTTCATAAAAGATTCTTTAAATCGTTTGATAAGATACTAAATCTTAACGTATCGTTAAATAATTTTTATGCTCATAATTCCTTTTTAAAATGCGTTATCTTTGAAGAAACTTCATTGTATGATTCGTTGGGTTATATTCATTTTAATCTATTCTCTTTTTTCAGTATACGGCTTTCAAGCGATTAAAACAGTAACTAAACTAAGCTGGTTGCATTATCTTTTTATCGCAATCGCTATAATAGTTGCAGGTAACTTTATCTATCAATTTTCTATTGGAGCTGAAGGACGAGTTCTTAATCCAGCTAAAAGTTATGCCTTTGGTTTTTTATTGGCATTCATGTCTTTAAATTTAGTCATCGTTCCTATTCTTATAGGAGAAGATATAATTAGAATTTTTCTTGGTGTTTATGACAAGTTGTTTGCTACAAAAGAATCTTTCTACTTGCCATCAAGACGAAAGTTTATAAGTACTGTTGCTCTTGGATTAGCTGCTATCCCTTTTGCGTCCTTGTTGTATGGAATGTATAGAGGAAAGTACCGATTTAGAGTTTTAGATTACGTACTTCATTTTGAAGACTTGCCAGAAGCATTTGATGGTTATAAAATCACTCAAATTAGTGATATTCATTCTGGGAGTTTTGACAATCGCGAAAAAATAGAATATGGTATTGATCTCATCAATCAACAAAAATCTGATGTGATTATGTTTACTGGAGATTTGGTAAATAATAAGGCTACGGAAATGTTGCCTTGGAAAAATCTTTTTGGGACTTTAAAAGCAAAGGATGGTGTGTTTTCTGTTTTAGGAAATCATGATTATGGTGATTATGTGAGTTGGGATACTAAAGAAGAAAAATCTAAGAATTTAGACGATCTGAAGACTCTTCAAAAGGAAATGGGCTATGATTTATTATTAAACGAATCTCGCTTTTTAGAAAGAGATGGGGAACGAATTGCTATAGTAGGTGTAGAAAATTGGGGAAAAGGCGGATTCAAAAAAGCAGGAGATCTTAAAAAGGCATCTGAGCAAGTAAACGCTGAAGATTTTAAAATATTAATGAGTCATGATCCAAGTCATTGGGAAGCTGAGGTTGTAAATGATGATTACCATTATCATCTAACCTTAAGTGGTCATACACATGGTATGCAATTTGGCATTGAAATTCCGGGTTGGATAAAATGGAGTCCTGTTAAATGGAGATATAAACAATGGGCTGGAATTTATGAAGAGTTAGGACAATATATAAATGTAAATAGAGGATTTGGTTATTTAGGATATCCAGGACGTGTTGGAATTTGGCCAGAGGTTACTGTAATTACACTTAAAAAAGGTTCAAATAATGCATAATAGCGTGGAAATGTTATATTTGTATATAGATATTTGATTTAAAAGTTTAAACGTATGTCAAAATTTGGGGAACTTATAGATGTTGACATTCCTGTTTTACTGGATTTTTTTACAGAATGGAATGAACAATCTACAGCAATGCATCCAGTAATGAGAGATGTTGCTGCCGCTCTAGGTGATAAAGCTAAAGTTATAAAAATCGACGTTGATAAAAACAAGGAGTTAGCTGAAGCCCTTCGTGTGAAAGGCTTACCAACACTTATTATTTATAAAAATGGCGAAATGAAATGGCGTCATAGTGGAGAACAAGATGCCAATACACTTATTGGTATAGTTCAAGAATTTCTTTAGAAACTCAAGGATTTAAATTCAAATCCTGCTTTACTAAAATATTCCAATACTTTGGGAAGTGCGTACATCATGTTTTTTGATGCTTTTACACTATCGTGAAATACGATAATACTACCTTCTTTACTTTTTGAAATCACATTGTTTAAGCAATCGTCTTCTGAAATTTCTTTCTGCCAATCGAAAGATAGTACGTCCCACATAATGATTTTATAATCTAAAGCCATCAGTTTTTTACCTTGCTTTGGTTTTATTTGTCCGTAAGGAGGACGAAATAAAAGGGAACTTTTAAATTGTTGTAATTCTATTTGTTTTTCAGCTTCTAAGACTTCGGTTATATAAGCTTTGGTTTTTGTTTTCCAACCTTTAACGTGATGCTGAGTATGGTTTCCGATAGCATGACCATCTTTGATGATATTCTGAAAGATATCTGGATGTTTTTCAATGTTTGCTCCTATACAAAAGAACGTTGCTTTTGCATTGTAATGCTTGAGTAAATCTAAAGTCCAATTTGTGATTTCTGGAATTGGTCCATCATCAAAGGATAAATACAAATCTTTAGTGTTGGTTTGAATGTCCCAAACATAATTTGGAAACATCTTTTTGGCAACTAAAGGTGTTTTAACTGGTGTGATTTTCACAATTCACTATTGTTCTAAATTCAGAATACTTTCTATTGTGTCTTTTGCAATATCTACATCTTCTCTTAATAGGTCATCTTGAATAGGTTCATCCTCATCTGTGAAATGTTTAAATAATCTCAAGTAATTATTGAACTTCTCAGTTTCTTCAAGTGCTAGATCTTTATCATTATAGATTACCAACAAATCAACTAAACTTCTGTAACGTTCAATATCTGAAACAATTTCATCGAGATATCGTGTTTGGTTCTCGATTGATAGTTCGCTATAATATTTAAGATTCTCTTGATATTTTATTGCGACATCTTGATACAGTTGTCTTGCTTTCTCAATTTTTTCAATTTCATAGTAACCACCAATATAAGGTTCAAGTAATGTATAGTATCCAAATTTGTCTACTGGCATTTTTTGCATAGCTAAATCTGCTATGTTTTCTGCTTTGTCAAATTGGTCTTCATTGATAAGTATTTCCACTAAACGAGCAAGGTTACCTCTATATGTAATACCGTTTTTACGAGTTTCAACATCGTGATAAATATCGTCACTACCACTATTCCCCCAATCCCAAGACATTACTTTTTCGTACATTAATTCAGAATCTATTCGTCCCATGTCAAATGGGTTGGCTCTATCAATTGCTGTTTGAATAGGTACTAATTTGTAACATAAACCGTCTAATTGAAGATAATCTTTCATCCAAATATAATCTTCATCACTAAAAGCACCTCCTGTAAAATAGATAGGACGTTTCCAATCGTTATTTGCAACGATATCTAACATTAGTAACCTGTTTTTGTATAAGGCACTTCCTTTAATTTCAACATCTAAATATGGTAAGATCTTATCCGCATCTTTTTGCTTTACAATCCCATTGTCTAAAACAGTTTGCTTATCGACAGGGACTCTAATAAAACGCGTTGGGAAATAGTTAGAATTAAGTAATTGGGTTGGATATCCTGCTGGATCTTCACCTTCACGTTGTAAAATGTATTTTAATTTATACTTAGGATCGTCATTACCAATAAAATTCATGAATTCTTTGATCATCAAGGTGTCATCAGTAATCTCACGTCTCATTACGTAATCTCTTGTGCCATACTTATATTGATCATGCGTCAACTGCGAAGGAATTGGATCACTTTCGTAGGCTTTTCGTTTCATTTGATCAATGTACCAATCCGTTTGAAACAGACTTGTATTAACAACTCTAACATCTGTTCTTACGCCTTCAATTTCTTGTAAATACCAAAGAGGGAAACTATCGTTATCTCCAATAGTAAATAATATGGCATTTGGTGCACAGGATTCTAAATACTGTCTTGCCATTGCATTTGCAGTATATTTATCAGATCTGTCATGATCATCCCAATTGTTTGCAGCTAAAATCCCAGGAACTAGTACCAAACAAACCACAGTAATTGCAGGAGCTAAAAATTTTGAAGCCACCTTGGTCCTTAAAAGATCATATATGGCGTAAACTCCAAAACCAATCCAAATAGCAAACACATAAAAGGAGCCAACTACTGAATAGTCACGTTCTCTAGGTTCAAATGGCCTGACATTCGTGTAAAATTGAATAGCTAATCCTGTAAACAAGAAGAATACTAACATCATCCAAAAGCGTTTTGGGTCTTTGGACATGAGATAAAAGAATCCAATAAGGCCTAAAATAAAAGGAAGGAAATAGTATGTGTTTCTCGCTTTGTTATTTTCAACATCACTTGGCAAGTTGTCCTGTGACATTCCAAGATGTAACTCGTCAATAAAATCAACACCACTAATCCAATTACCGTGTAAATCAGTATACTTTCCTTGAAGATCATCTTGGCGTCCAGTAAAATTCCACATAAAGTAACGCCAATACATATAGCCTAACTGAAAGTCTATCATGTAATAGAAATTATCTAGAAGAGAAGGTTTATCAATATCTAAATATTGTTGCCCAAATTGTTTAAGAAAGTTATGATAGTCTTCGTAATCAACTTGACCTTCCATAACATCTTTCCTAAATTCATTTACTTGTTCTTTAATGCTATTTACTCTTAAATTTGAATATTGACTAGCCTCATCATTAGAGTAACCTTGAGCTAATGCATCATTGTAAAGGGTGATTCCTAAATCTGGTTTTACTTTAAATTCAAGCAAACCTGTAAACATCATGTAGTTTTCAGCATGTTCTGTACTCCACATACGTGGTAATATTGCTGCTTGCTCAGAATTGTAATTTTGTTTAGCGTTTTTATATTGGTTGACAATTACATACTCACCTTTTTCATAGTCTTTTTCATATTTAGGTTTGTCATCTACATAAGGATTGTTTTCATCTAAACCAGTATACTGTTCGGTAAAAAGTGGACCGTAGAATAAATGTGTTTCTGGATACTGCTCTAAGTTGTAGTAAGCTAAAAGTTCTCTAGCACTTGAAGGATTATTTTCATTAATGATTACATTGGCATTTGCTCTGATTGGTAGCATAAGCCATGATGAAAACCCGATGAAAATAAAGATTAAACACAAGGTTAAAGTGTTGGCGTATTTATAGCCTCTTTTTTTTGTTTCTTTTAATCCGAAGTAAAATGCAGCTATTAAAACGATACCTGCAATTATTGAACCTGAATTAAATGGCAGACCAATAGTATTGACAAAGAAAATTTCTGAAGCACTAAATAATTTAAGTGCATTAGGAAGTAATAATTTAAATATGAATAATAAAATTGCAACAGCTACAATATTGGCAACGATAAAATTTTTGGTAGTTACTTTTTGATAATTTTTGAAAAAGTAAATCAATCCTAGAGCAGGAATTGTTAATAGTCCCATAAAGTGTACTCCAAAAGAAAGTCCAATTACAAAAGCAATTAAGATTAACCATTTATGACCTCTAGGTTCGTGCATGTCTTGTTCCCAGCGCAGTCCTAAATAAAATAAAACAGCCATAATTAGAGTTGCCATCGCATACACTTCAGTTTCAACAGCATTAAACCAAAATGAATCTGTAAATGTAAATGCTAAACTACCAACTAGCGCACTACCTAAAATTGCTATTGATGCATTTTGAGTTAGTTCACCTTCATTAGAAACTAATTTTTTCAATAGGATACTTATCGTCCAAAACATGAAAAGAATAGTAAAAGCACTAGCAACAGCACTCATCATATTCATCATCATCCCAATTAACTCATTGTTTCCAAAAGTAAAAATAGAAAAGAATGCTCCTAAAATTTGAAACAAAGGAGCTCCAGGTGGATGTCCAACTTGCAACTTTGAAGAGGTTAAAATGTATTCACCAGCATCCCAAAAACTCACAGTGGGTTCTATGGTTAATGCATAGGTAATCAATGCTATTATAAAAGCAAACCATCCTAAAATGGTATTCCATTTCTTGAAGTTGAAATGTGTCATATACAAGGTCTATTTATGCGAGCGAATTTAGTAATAATTATACGAAACGCTAGAATTTTTAAGTAAACGTTATGCTTTTTTGATTATTTTATATGATTTTGTTTGTACAAATAAAACTTTGTACTAAATTTGCACCCTCTTTAAGAGATTGGCCCATGGTGTAACTGGCAACACATTGGTTTTTGGTACCAAAGAGTCTAGGTTCGATCCCTAGTGGGCCAACAAAAAAAAGTCTTCCAATTTTGGAAGACTTTTTCTTTTTATAATATTTCGTTTTTAAATTTTAAAAGTAATTACTGGTCGATTAGCATGATTTACTAGGTCTTCGCTAATACTTCCGTTAAAGAAATGTGCAATACCTTGTCTGCCATGAGTACTAATTCCAATAAGATCTGCATCAATATCTTTTGAGAAATTTAAAATACCTTTTTCAACACTGTCATCATTATAGATGTTTAAGGAATAGTTTTTAAAACTGCAATCTTCAATAAATGCATTGATGCGTTCATTCGCTTTTTTAGTTGTTGTGAAATTCCCAGCTGTGTTCACCATTAATAGGTGGATTTTAGCTCCAAAGGCTGTAGCAAATTCTGTTGCTTGGCGATAGGTTTCTTTGCTATCGTTTTTAAAATCTGAAGCAAATACAAAATCGTCTATACTAAATTCTTCATGATCGTTTTTAATAACTAATACAGGTACAACAGAATTTCTAACCACTTTTTCTGCGTTAGATCCTACAAACATTTCCTTAAAACCACTAGCTCCATGTGAGCCCATGATGATAATATCTGCACCTTGTTCATGACAAATATCAACAACGCCATTAAACGAAGCTTCCGGTTTAACAATATCATGAACGGTTATGTCTTTTAAATAATCGCTATCCATGATTTCTTTAAACTTTTTATGCGCCATTTTCATAAAAAACATTACTTCTGGGACTTCAGCATAAGAGCTTACAGCATCAGTTTCTTGCATTGGAATTTCTAGCATGTGCAATAAATAAATTTCGCTACCATTCTTTTTAGCGATTTTGGCCGCTACTTTTAATGCATTTTCAGCTTCTTGAGAAAAGTCTGTTGGAACTAATATTTTTTTCATAAAATTTAAGGTTGATTACAATCTCCTAAATTTAATAATAAAAATCGACATAACACAGCTTGGTAAAATCAATAAAATTGTTGTATATTTGCAGCGTTGTTTGAAGAAATAAGAATAATGAGCGGACGGAAAGTCCGCTCTTTTTATACTAAAAATGTTCAGAGATTCCGTAAAAATATTGTTAGAAGAAGGTCTTAATCAAAGAGAAGACCTGTTTTTAGTCGATTTTGATGTTTTAGCAGATAACTCAATTAAGATTGTGATAGATGGTGATAATGGAGTTCTCGTAGGAGACTGTATGTTTATTAGTAGAGCTATTGAGCATAATCTGGATAGAGAAGAACAAGATTTTTCTTTAGAAATATTGTCTGCAGGTGCAACATCACCTTTAACTAATATTAGACAATACAAGAAAAATATTGGTAGAACACTTAGCGTGAAAACAACAAGTAATGAAGATATTGAAGGTAAACTAACAGAAGTTGACGATGAAAAGATTCTTCTGGAGTGGAAAGCAAGAGAGCCAAAACCAATTGGTAAAGGAAAAGTAACCGTAAAAAAGCAAGCTGAATTATCGTATAACTCGATAAGTAAAGCTCAAGTTGTAATAAAATTTTAATTCATAAGAATAATGGAAAATATTGCGTTAATTGATTCTTTTTCAGAGTTTAAAGATGAGAAGTTAATCGATCGTGTAACGTTAATGGCGATTTTAGAAGATGTTTTGAGAAATGCCTTAAAGAAAAAGTATGGTGATGATGATAATTTTGATATTATTATCAATCCAGACAAAGGGGATTTAGAAATTTGGAGAAATAGAATTGTAGTTGCAGATGATGAAGTTGAAGAGCCAAATCAAGAAATCGCTTTATCAGAAGCGCAAAAAATAGAACCTGATTTTGAAGTTGGTGAGGATGTTGCTGAAGAAGTAAAACTTGTTGATTTAGGTCGTCGTTCAATTTTAGCATTAAGACAAAACTTAATCTCTAAAATTCATGAACATGATAATACTAATATCTATAAGCAATTTAAAGAATTAGAAGGAGAGATATATTCTGCTGAAGTACATCATATTCGCCATAGAGCTATTATACTTTTGGATGATGATGGTAATGAAATCATTCTTCCAAAAGACAAACAAATTCCTTCAGATTTCTTTAGAAAAGGAGAAAACGTAAGAGGGATTATTGAAAGTGTAGAATTAAAAGGAAATAAGCCAGCAATAATCATGTCAAGAACAGCTCCTGTTTTTCTTGAGAAATTATTTGAGCAAGAAATTCCAGAAGTATTTGATGGTTTAATTACCATTAAAAAAGTAGTTCGTATCCCAGGAGAAAAAGCGAAAGTTGCTGTAGATTCTTATGATGATAGAATTGATCCAGTTGGAGCTTGTGTAGGTATGAAAGGTTCTAGAATTCACGGGATTGTTCGTGAATTAGGAAATGAAAATATTGATGTTATTAATTATACCAATAACCTTAATCTTTTTATTACAAGAGCGCTTAGTCCTGCAAGAGTGACTTCTGTCAAATTAGATGAAGAAACAAAGCGTGCTGAAGTATTGTTAAAACCAGAAGAAGTATCTAAAGCAATTGGTAGAGGTGGTCACAACATTAGATTAGCTGGTCAATTAACAGGTTATGAAATAGATGTGTTTAGAGAAGGTGCTGAGGAAGATGTAGAATTGGGTGAATTTACTGATGAAATAGAAAGTTGGATTATTGCAGAATTCAGTAAAGCAGGTTTAGATACTGCAAAAAGTATTTTAGAACAAGATGTTGTAGATCTTGTAAAACGTACAGATTTAGAAGAAGAAACAATATTAGATGTTATTAGAATTCTTAAGGAAGAATTCGAAGAATAGTACCAGTTTAACAATGTAAAGTTAATTTGGTATAAAAGATTTTTAAGTTATATTACAAGCGATTTATGGCTCAAACAAGATTAAATAAAGTATTACGAGAACTCAATATTTCTATTGATCGTGCTGTTGATTTTTTAGAATCAAACGGTGTCGAAATAGAGAAGAGTCCTAATACCAAAATATCAGAAGACGTTTACACAATTCTTTCCAACGAATTCCAAACTGACGCTAATAAAAAAATGGCGTCGCAAGAAGTTAGTGAAGCGAAATTAAAGGAAAAGGAAGAATTGCGCGAACAGCGTGAGCGTGAGTTGGAAGAAAAAGCTAAGCAAGAAGAGAAAAAGAGCAAAGAGGTTGTTAAGGCTAAAGCAGAATTAAGTGGCCCAAAACAAGTTGGAAAAATAGACTTAGATAAACCTAAAAAAGAAGCAGAGCCAAAACCTGAAGAACCTAAGGCAGTTAAAGAGCCAGAAGTTAAAAAGGAAGAAGCAAAAGAAGAAGCTCCAAAGAAAGAAGAAGCTCCAAAGAAAGAAGAAGCTCCAAAGAAAGAAGAAGCTCCGAAGAAAGAAGAGGAAGCTCCAAAGAAAGAAGTAGCTAAAGAAGAAGCTCCGAAGAAAGAAGAAAAAAAGACTAAAGAAGAGCCTGCAGAAGAGCCTGCAGTAGAATCTAAAGAGGAACCTGTAGATGAAACTTTAAAAACTCAATACAAGAAATTATCCGGTCCTAAAATTGCTGGTGAAAAAATTGACCTTTCTAAGTTTAATAAACCTAAGAAGAAAAAGGAAGAAAAAAAGCCAGCTGATAATAAAACGACTGCTGGAGACGCTAATAAGAAGAAGAGAAGACGTATAAGTAAAGGACCTGGTTCTGGACCTGGTGCCACAGGCGGTAACTTTGGAAATAGAAGCGGAAACCAAAGAGGTGGTTATAAAGGTAAAACTCAAGGAGGTAAACGTACATCTACTGTAAAAGCAGAGCCAAGTGCTGAAGAAGTTCAAAAGCAAGTTCGTGAAACTCTAGAGAAACTTCAAGGGAAATCGAGTAAAGGAAAAGGCGCAAAATATAGAAGAGAAAAAAGAGACCAGCATAGAGAGCAGACTGAAATTGATCAAAAAATTGAAGATGCTGAAAGCAAAATTCTTAAAGTAACAGAGTTCGTAACAGCTAATGAAGTTGCTACGATGATGAATGTTTCTGTTACTGAAATTATTTCTGCTTGTATGTCACTTGGTATGATGGTAACCATGAACCAACGATTAGATGCTGAAACCTTAACGGTTGTTGCTGATGAGTTTGGTTATAACGTTGATTTTGTGACCTCTGATATTGAAGAGTCAATAGAAGAAGTTGAAGATAAACCAGAAGATTTAGTAGCTCGTGCTCCAATCGTTACCGTTATGGGTCACGTAGATCACGGTAAAACATCTTTACTAGATTATATACGTCAAGAAAATGTAATCGCTGGTGAATCAGGTGGAATTACACAACATATTGGTGCTTATGGTGTTCAACTAGAAGACGGACAAAAAATCGCATTTCTTGATACACCAGGTCACGAGGCTTTTACAGCAATGCGTGCTCGTGGTGCTCAAGTTACCGATTTAGCAATTATTGTAGTTGCTGCAGATGATTCTATAATGCCACAAACAAAAGAAGCAATTGCTCATGCTCAAGCAGCAGAAGTGCCAATTGTTTTTGCAATAAATAAAATTGATAAAGATGGAGCAAATCCTGAAAAAGTAAAAGAGGGATTAGCACAGATGAATTTATTAGTTGAAGATTGGGGAGGAAAAATCCAGTCACATGATATTTCGGCTAAAGACGGAACAGGAATTAAAGAATTATTAGAAAAGGTATTGCTTGAAGCTGAATTATTAGAGTTAAAAGCAAATCCAAATAAACAAGCTAATGGAACTGTTGTAGAAGCATTCTTAGATAAAGGAAGAGGATATGTGTCTACAATTTTAGTCCAGGCAGGAACTTTAAAAGTTGGAGATTATGTTCTTGCTGGTAAAAATAGCGGAAAAGTTAGAGCTATGCATGATGAGCGTGGTAACAGCGTGAAAGTTGCTGGACCATCAACACCAGTTTCTATATTAGGTTTAGATGGAGCGCCTCAAGCAGGAGATAAGTTTAGTGTATTTGAAGATGAGCGTGAAGCAAAACAAATTGCTGCAAAACGTACACAATTACAACGTGAGCAATCAGTTAGAACGCAACGTCATATTACTCTTGATGAAATCGGACGTCGTATAGCGCTTGGTGATTTCCAAGAATTAAATATCATCCTTAAAGGTGATGTGGATGGTTCTGTGGAAGCATTAACAGATTCATTCCAGAAATTATCTACTGAAGAAATACAAGTTAATATCATACATAAAGGTGTTGGTGCCATTACCGAAAGTGATGTCTTATTAGCAACAGCTTCTGATGCAATTATTATTGGGTTTAATGTAAGACCAATGGGTAATGCGCGTCAAATTGCGGATAAAGAAGAAATTGATATCAGAATGTATTCAATTATATATGATGCTATTAATGATCTTAAAGATGCAATGGAAGGTATGTTATCTCCAGAGCTTAAAGAAGAGATTACTGGTACAGCAGAGATTAGAGAATTATTTAAGGTATCTAAAATTGGAACTATTGCTGGTTGTATGGTAACTAATGGTAAAATCTTTAGAAGTTCAGGAATTCGTTTAATACGTGATGGTGTTGTAATTCACACAGGTGAATTAACTTCATTAAAACGATTTAAAGATGATGCTAAGGAGGTTGCTAAAGGATATGATTGTGGTATTCAATTGAAAAACTATAATGATGTTCAAATTGACGATGTTCTAGAAGCATTCCAAGAAGTAGAAGTAAAGAAAAAATTGAAATAATTAATTCTATATTAAATAAAAAAAAGCGACCTTAAGGTCGCTTTTTTTTGTGATTAAAAATTTTAACTTTTATTTTTTGTCTTTCTTCGGTTCAAAAATAAATGCATTAGTATATTTTCTTTTTATTTTTAAAAGTGCTTTGTCAGCTTCTAACCTACTTCTGAAATTTCCTATCCAAATTTTTGTGTTTGGCGAATCAAATTCCATACTTACAGGCCATTCATTAAATGAATTTAAAAAATTCTGTTTAGATGATTCAGCACCTGATCGTGTGCCAGAGTACACCTGAATTTTAAAGAGGTTTACGGTCTTTACGTCTTTTTTGAATTCTAGTAATTTATCTATATCGCTATCTTGATCAACTACAACTGTTCCGATCTGAGAAAAACTCTCGATTGAAAAGCTAAAAAAAGCGATTGCGATTAATAAAAGTTTCATATTACGTTTTATCATAACTAAGTGATTTAGTGCAAAGAAAATGATTTTTTTTTATTGCGTTCATATTTGATTCATTTATATAACTTATTGAAGACTTTAAATATTATTTAGAATCTTTATAAATTAACAATTAACAGTTCACTAACATTTCTAAAATCGACATTATATGTTATTTTTGCGTGAGATTTTACAAACGTTTTTTTCAATTTAATTAATGAAAAAATCATACCAAAGTTTAGAAGATAATTCAACTAACACTATGATACAAGTGATTTACCGTAAACTAACAGCAAATTTTCTCAATTTAGGGTTAGTTTTTTTACTCACGATTTCTACTTCACTTACTGCTCAGGAAGGTGATCCAGCAAAAGGAAAAACTTTATTTAATACAAATTGTGCCTCATGTCATCAAATGGATAAGAAGATGACTGGACCTGCTTTACGTGATTTAGAATTGCGTTTAGAGGAAGAGCTAGGTTTAGATAGAGAATGGATAAACAAATGGATTAGAAATAGTGCTGGTTTAATTAAATCTGGTGATGCTTACGCTAACCAAATTTATAATGAGTACAATGGTACAGCGATGACCGCTTTCCCACAATTATCAGATCAAGATATATCAGACGTTTTGGCTTATACAGCTCAGCCTAAAGCAGCGCCTGCTGTAGCAGCTGGTCCTGCTGCAAATAGTGGTGGTGGAGATTCTGATGGAATCTCAAACAAATTAATTCTAGGAGCTTTAGCAATCTTATTTGTGTTGTTAGCAATGGCCTTACTTATGGTTCGTAAAACATTAAATCGTTTTGCAGAAGCTAAAGGTATTGATATTGCTAGTGAAGATAAAAGCATTCCTATCTGGAAAGCTTTTATTCAAAATCAATTCTTGATTTTAGTTACTGTAATACTTCTATTATTAGCTAGTGCCTATTTTGTTTTTGGTTACCTATCACAAATAGGTGTTGATCAGGGTTACGAGCCAGTTCAGCCAATTCATTATTCACATAAAATTCATGCAGGAGATAATGGTATTGATTGTAAATACTGTCATTCATCTGCAAGAGTTAGTAAGCAATCTGGAATACCATCATTAAATATATGTATGAACTGTCATAAATCTATTTATGAAGTTTCAGAAGATACTCAAGCAGAAGGTATAAATGAATATGGGGTTGATTATAATGCTGAAATCAAAAAATTATATGCAGCTGTAGGTTGGGATGATGATGAACAAAAGTATACTGGAGAAACTGAGCCTGTAAAATGGGTGAGAATACATAATCTTCCAGATTTCGCATACTTTAACCACTCACAACACGTCACTGTTGCGGGTGTAGAATGTCAAACTTGTCATGGACCAGTTGAAGACATGGAAGTAATGTATCAATATGCACCTTTAACAATGGGATGGTGTATTGATTGTCACAGAAAGACTGAGATTAACGTAAAAGATAACGCGTATTACACAAAAATACATGAGCAGTTATCTAAGAAATATGGTGTAGATAAATTGACAGCTGCCCAAATGGGTGGACTGGAATGTGGAAAATGCCATTACTAATAAGTTTAATAAGAAGTAATTCAATTATATAATATGTCATCAAACAAGAAATACTGGAAAAGTGTTGAAGAGCTAAACGAAAACAGCTCTATTGTTGAGACGCTAGGACAGAATGAATTTGTTAATGAGATTCCTACCGAAGAATTTTTAGGTAATAAAGAATCTCTAGAATCTTCTTCTACTACGCGTCGTGACTTTTTAAAGTACGTAGGTTTTAGTACTGCGGCAGCATCATTAGCTGCTTGTGAAGGACCAGTGATTAAATCTATTCCTTATGTAGTACAGCCTGAAGAAATTATTCCTGGAGTTGCTAATTACTATGCAACTACCATTGCAAATGGTTTTGATTTTGCAAGTGTATTGGTTAAAACTCGTGAAGGTCGTCCAATAAAAATTGAAAACAATACAATGGCAGCTACTAATGGTGGTGCTAATGCCAGAGTTAATGCTTCAGTTTTAGGATTGTATGATATATTGAGAGTAAAGTCACCAATGAATGGTGAGTCTTCTGTCTCTTGGTCAACTTTAGATACTGAAGTAGGTCAGAAATTAGAGTCAATGAAGTCTTCTGGAAAGCAAATCGTGTTATTGACACAAACATTTGCAAGTCCTTCAACTTCAAAATTGATTTCTGAATTCTCTGCTAAATATGGAAATGTACGTCATGTAGTTTATGATGCAGTTTCAGAATCTCCAGCGCTCGATGCTTACGAAGCTAATTATGGTGAGCGTGGATTAGCAAATTATGATTTCTCTAAAGCCACAACAATAGTATCTATTGGAGCAGATTTCTTAGGAGATTGGCAAGGTGGTGGATTTGATTCAGGATATTCGAAAGGACGTGTGCCAAAGCATGGTAAAATGTCTCGTCATATTCAGTTTGAATCTAATATGTCATTATCAGGAGCTAACGCAGACAAACGTGTGCCATTAACTCCAAGTCAGCAAAAACAAGCATTAGCAAAATTATATAGTTTAGTAGTTGGAGGCTCTGTGTCAACAGACTTACCAGAAAATATAAACAGTGCTGTTCAAAATGCGGCTAACGAATTAAAGAAAGCAGGAAGTAACGGAGTTTTAGTTACTGGTATTCAAGATGTGAATGCGCAGACTGTTGCAATAGCAATTAACGAGTCGCTAAGTAGCAAAGCATTTGATCCTAAAACACCAATCTTAACAAGACAAGGTAATTCTAAAGATTTAATGTCTTTAGTTTCAGATATGAAGGCTGGTAAAGTTGGAGCTTTAATCATGAGTGGTGTAAACCCAATGTATACACTTCCTAATG
Organism: Psychroserpens jangbogonensis; assembly: GCF_000797465.1. GTDB lineage: Bacteria > Bacteroidota > Bacteroidia > Flavobacteriales > Flavobacteriaceae > Psychroserpens > Psychroserpens jangbogonensis. The sequence continues at coordinate 196,560 of NZ_JSWG01000004.1, forward strand.
CTACTGAATTTGCTGAAGGTCTTGAAAAAACAGAATTATCTGTTGCATTCTCACTAAAATCTGATGAAACGTCTTCAGTTTGTGATTATATCGCAGCTGCACCTCATTATCTAGAATCTTGGGGAGATGTTGAAATGAAAAAAGGACATTTCAGTGTAATGCAACCAACAATCCGTCCATTATTTGATACACGTCAATTTCAAGAAGCGTTATTAAAGTGGACTGACAACGATATGACATATCGTGATTATATTAAAGATGCTTGGGGAACTTCAGTATTATCGGGAACGCCTTTCAATAAAGCAGTTCAAGATGGTGTTTATATTCCTGGAATGTTTGGAAGTAATCCAGCAGGATCTTCTATTACTACGACTGAAAGTACAACAGTATTAAAAGATAAGAAAGACAGAACATTAGTTGGAGGCATTATTCATGATGCTGCAGTAGGTGTTGGAATTAAAGAGGAAGATAAGGATGAATATACATCGACTACATCTTCGTCAACTACATCAACAAGTGGTTCTAATTCTGCTTCAGGAATAGCTGCAGTAAATGCAGGTAGTGCAGCAAGAGCATTAGCTTCTTCTGCTAATTCTGAAGGTATGGAATTACAACTCTATACTAAAACAGGAATGGGAGATGGTCAACAAGCCAACAACCCTTGGTTACAAGAATTTCCTGATCCAATTACAAGAACATCTTGGGATAACTACGTAACAGTTTCAGCAGCCGATGCAAAATCATTGAATTTAGTAAATGAACATGAGGCAACTGGAGGTTTAAATGGTAGCTATGCTGATTTAACTGTTAATGGAGTTACTGTAAAAAATGTGCCAGTAATTGTTCAACCAGGACAAGCTAAAGGATCTTTAGGAATGTCTTTAGGATTTGGTAGAACAGCTGGTTTAAAAGATGAAATGAAAACTGGTGTTAACGCTTACCCGTTATATCAGAATTTTGATAACGCACAAAGCGTATCTATTAGTAAAGCATCTGGAATGCATGAGTTTGCATCTGTTCAGTTGCAAAACACATTAATGGGTCGTGGTGATATTATTAGAGAAACAACTTTAGAAGTATTTAATACAAAAGATAAGCAACAATGGAATCCAATGCCAATGGTGTCCTTAAACCATGTTGAAACTCCAGTAACATCTCCTGAAGTTGATTTATGGGATGAGTTTGATAGATCAATTGGTCATCATTTCAATTTATCTATTGATTTAAATTCATGTACAGGATGTGGAGCATGTGTAATTGCATGTCACGCTGAAAACAATGTGCCTGTAGTTGGTAAAGAAGAAATTAGACGTAGTCGTGACATGCACTGGTTACGTATAGATAGATATTATTCTTCAGAAGAGACTTTTGCGGATGATGATACTAAGAAGGATGAATTTTCAGGACTTTTTGGAGAAAAAGGTTCATTAGGCGGATTTGGAGAATTGGAAAATCCAGCTGATAATCCTCAAGTAGCTTTCCAACCAGTAATGTGTCAGCACTGTAATCACGCACCTTGTGAAACAGTTTGTCCAGTAGCAGCAACTTCTCATGGTCGTCAAGGTCAGAATCATATGGCTTACAACCGTTGTGTAGGAACTCGTTATTGCGCAAATAACTGTCCTTACAAAGTAAGACGTTTCAACTGGTTCTTATATTCTGAAAATGATGAGTTTGATTACTATATGAATGACGATTTAGGTCGTATGGTATTAAATCCTGATGTTGTTGTTCGTTCTCGTGGTGTAATGGAAAAATGTTCTATGTGTATTCAAAAAACACAGAAAACGATTCTTGATGCAAAACGCGATGGACGCGAAATTAAAGATGGAGAATTCCAAACAGCTTGTTCTGCGGCTTGTAGCAATGGAGCAATGGTATTTGGAGATATCAATGATAAAGACAGTAAAGTTGCAAAACTTTTAAAAGATGATCGTATGTATCACTTATTAGAGAGTGTTGGTACTAAGCCAAATGTGCAGTACCATACTAAAGTGAGAAACACGACAGAAGCATAAAAATTAATTAAGAAACAATTATAATAGATTATGGCGTCTCATTACGAAGCACCTATTAGAAGACCCTTAGTTACGGGAGAAAAATCATATCACGATGTATCGGTAGATGTGGCAGCTCCAGTAGAAGGAAAAGCAAACAAATCTTGGTGGATTGTATTTTCAATAGCACTTGTCGCATTCCTTTGGGGAGTAGGTTGTATTATCTATACAATTTCCACAGGTATCGGAACTTGGGGTTTGAATAAAACCGTTGGTTGGGCTTGGGATATTACTAACTTCGTTTGGTGGGTTGGTATTGGTCATGCAGGAACACTTATTTCGGCAGTACTTTTACTGTTCCGTCAAAAATGGAGAATGGCAATTAACCGTTCTGCGGAAGCGATGACCATATTCTCGGTTATCCAAGCAGGTTTGTTCCCAATCATTCACATGGGTCGTCCATGGTTAGGATACTGGGTATTACCTATTCCAAATCAATTTGGTTCACTTTGGGTAAACTTTAACTCACCATTACTTTGGGATGTATTTGCGATTTCTACGTATTTATCAGTTTCAATGGTATTCTGGTGGACTGGTTTATTACCTGATTTTGCGATGATACGTGATAGAGCAGTGAGACCTTTCCAAAAGAAGATATACTCTTTATTGAGTTTTGGATGGTCAGGACGTGCAAAAGATTGGCAACGCTTTGAAGAAGTATCATTAGTACTCGCAGGATTAGCAACACCATTAGTATTATCTGTACATACTATTGTATCTATGGACTTTGCTACTTCAGTTATTCCTGGTTGGCATACGACGATTTTTCCTCCTTATTTTGTAGCAGGAGCGATTTTCTCTGGATTTGCCATGGTAAACACACTTCTTATTATTATGAGAAAAGTGTGTAACCTTGAAGATTATATTACAGTTCAACATATCGAATTAATGAATATTGTAATCATGATTACAGGTTCTATAGTTGGTGTGGCTTATATGACAGAATTGTTCATAGCTTGGTATTCAGGAGTTGAATATGAACAATATGCATTCTTAAACAGAGCAACAGGTCCTTATGCTTGGGCATATTGGGCGATGATGACTTGTAATGTATTCTCACCACAATTTATGTGGTTTAAAAAATTACGTACAAGTATTATGTTCTCTTTCTTTATTTCGATTGTTGTAAATATTGGAATGTGGTTTGAACGTTTTGTTATTATTGTAACCTCATTACACAGAGATTACTTGCCATCTTCTTGGACGATGTTCTCACCAACATTTGTTGATATTGGAATTTTTATAGGAACAATTGGTTTCTTCTTTGTATTATTCCTTTTATATGCTAGAACATTCCCTGTGATTGCTCAGGCTGAGGTAAAAACAATTTTGAAATCGTCAGGAGAACGCTATAAAAATATCAGAGAGAGAGGAGATAGTTTAGTAGGAACTGGTTCTGATCAAAGAACGTCTGGTAAAACGGTTGCTGTAAAAACAGAGTCAACGAAACCTGCAGAAGATAATTCAGCTAAAGTAACAGACTTACTAGGATCTATTGGTTCTTTTGATGCTGATTCTCAAACGGCGGATGATTTAAAACAAGTAAATGGCATTGGCCCAAAAATGGAAGAAGTATTAAATAGCATTGGTATTTATTCGTTCCTTCAAGTGAGCAAAATGACAAAAAGAGAATATGATTTGTTAGATTCAATTACAGGTTCTTTCCCAGGAAGAGCTGAACGTGATGATTGGTCTGGACAAGCTAAAAAATTAATAAACTAAAATAGTACATGGAAGCTTCAAAAGTAATTCACGCTATTTATACAGATGATGACGTTCTAATGGCTGCCGTTAAAAAGGTAAAGTCAGAAAAATATCACATTGAAGAAATATACACGCCTTTTCCCGTTCATGGACTAGACAAGGTAATGGGCTTAGAACCGACTCGTATTGCAATTACATCATTTATATATGGATGTATAGGGCTAGCTGTTTCAATTGTGATGATGAATTTTATCATGATTCAAGATTGGCCTCAAAATATTGGAGGAAAGCCTAGTTTCAGTTACATAGAAAATATGCCAGCATTTGTACCAATTATGTTTGAGTTGACAGTATTTTTTGCAGCTCACTTAATGGTAATCACTTTTTACCTTAGAAGTAGAATGTGGCCATTTAAAAAGGCAGAAAACCCAGACCCTAGAACTACTGATGATCATTTCCTAATGGAAATTGCAGTTCATGGTAACGAAAACAAATTGTCAGAGTTATTAAAAGAAACTGGAGCAGTAGAAGTTAATTTAATTGATAAAGAGCATTAATTTATTCAGATGAAAAGCTTATTTAAAATAATAGTAGTATTAACGGTATTTGCAAGTATTCTTTCTTGTAAGAAAGATACAAGACCAAACTACCAGTTTATGCCAAATATGTATGAATCCGTAGGTTATGAAACTTATGCTGAGTCTGATGCTTTTCCTGGAGGAGTTGAAGCTCAATTACCGGCAGAAGGATCAATACCAAGAGGAGATTTCATGCCTTTTGAAATTGAAAATACTAATGACGGTTTCCTTTTAGCTAAAGAGACTTTAATGACTTCACTTGATTCAACTCAAGTAGACAGCGAAAGAGGAAAAGAATTGTACAATATTTATTGCGGAATTTGCCATGGTAATAAAGGTAAAGGTCAAGGTAAATTAGTAAAGAGAGAAAAAATATTAGGAGTGCCTGGTTATGATGATGTTGGAAGAGCAATTACAGAAGGTAGTATTTACCATACTATTTATTACGGAAAAAATGCAATGGGTTCTTACGCTAATCAATTAAATGAAGAAGAACGTTGGCAAGTTGTAGATTACGTTTTAAAATTAAAAGCGGATCTAGAAAAATAATTTAGATAAAGATTATATACAGATATGTACACATTTTCAAGTAAATTAAAAACATTCTCTATTGTACTTATTGTTTTAGGTGCACTAGGTGTTGCTTATGGTTTTATGACATCTCACAAATCTTTAGATGAAGTAAAAGAGATGATCGCACATGAAGCAGCTGGAGATCATGGAGGTGGTCATGAAGCAGATGCAGATACTCATGTTGTAGCAGATGATCATGGAGATTCACATAGTGAAGAATCTCATGGAGAAGTTACCGAAAATCATGGTGATGAGCATGCTAAACATGTACAACACCAATTAGAAAACAGACCATGGTCAGCACTTTATGTTGCTGCATTTTTCTTCTTTATGATAGCACTTGGCGTATTAGCATTTTATGCTGTACAATTTGCAGCTCAAGCGGGCTGGTCACCAGTACTATATAGAGTCATGGAAGGAATTACGGCTTACGTATTGCCTGGTGCTTTAATTGTTTTAGGTATTGCTGTAGCATCACATTATATCGGACATAATAATATTTTTATCTGGATGGACCCAGAAGTTGTAGCTCATGATAAGCTTATTGCTGGTAAATCAGGATTCTTAAATATGACTGGATTTATAATTCGTGGTTTGATATTTATTTCTGGATGGAGTTTATATAGATATTTTGCTAGAAAATTCTCTTTAGCACAAGATCAGGCGGATATAAATGATAATCGTAATTTCAAAAAGTCATTTAGAATTGCAGCTGGTTTCTTAGTATTCTTTATTTATACAGAATCTATGATGTCATGGGATTGGATAATGAGTGTTGATCCTCACTGGTTCTCAACATTATTTGGATGGTATGTATTTGCATCTATGTTTGTAAGTGCTATCACTGTAATTGCTTTAATTACCATGTACTTGAAATCAAGAGGTCATTTACCATTCGTTAATGATAGTCACTTACATGATTTGGCAAAATTCATGTTTGGTTTTAGTATTTTCTGGACTTACTTATGGTTCTCACAGTTTATGCTTATCTGGTATTCAAACATTCCAGAAGAGGTAACGTACTTTGTGACTCGATTCCAAGATTATCAATTGCCATTTTTGGCCATGGTAGCAATGAATTTCGTATTCCCATTATTACTTTTAATGAATAGTGATTATAAACGAATTCCTTGGTTTGTAGTAATGGCAGGTATCGTTATTTTATGTGGTCACTATATTGATGTATTCAATATGATTATGCCTGCAACGGTAGGAGATAGATGGTATATTGGTATTCCTGAAATAGGATCAGTAATGTTATTTGCTGGATTATTCATTTTTGTGGTATTTACTGCATTATCAAAACATCCATTACTCGCAAAAGGAAATCCTTTTATTAAAGAAAGTGAAAATTTCCATTATTAATAAAATTAAATAAAGAAGACAAACGACAATGACTGCTTTTTTAACACTTATAATAGTACTATTCATAGCTATTGCGATATGGCAAATGGTGAAAATATTTGACCTTGCTCAAGTAGGTTCAGATAATGACCAAGTAGCTACAGATAAAGACAATACGCTTAATGGATATTTAATGATGGCATTTCTTGTCTTCATTTATGCCATTACTATTGCTAGTTTTTGGTATTTAGGAGATTTACCTTTAATGTCAAACTCTGCGTCAGAACATGGACCAGAATTAGATAATTTGATGGTTATTTCTATGGCTCTTATTTTTGTAGTCCAAACCTTTACCCAATTCCTTCTACATTATTTTGCGTATAAATACAAAGGAGAAAAAGGACGTAAAGCATTGTTTTATGCTGATAATAATACCTTAGAAGCTATCTGGACATTTATTCCGGTGGTAGTATTAGCTGGTTTAATTATTTATGGTTTGTTCACTTGGACAAGTATCATGAATGTTGACGAAAGTGAAGATCCAGTAGTTATTGAGCTTTATGCTCAACAATTTAACTGGAAAGCTCGTTATGCAGGTGAGGATAATACTTTAGGTCTTGCTAACGTGAGATTAATTGATATTGATCGTGCAAACATATTAGGAGTTGATGAATCTGATCCAAATGCTCAAGATGATATAATTACAACTGAACTTCATTTACCAGTAGGACAACCAATATTGTTCAAGATGCGTTCTCAAGATGTATTGCACTCGGCTTATATGCCTCACTTTAGAGCTCAGATGAACTGTGTTCCTGGAATGATTACACAATTTGGGTTTACGCCAAGTGTGACAACAGCAGAGATGCGTCAAAATCCTGATATTGTTGAAAAAGTTGCTAATATTAATGCACTACGATTAGAGAGGAAAGATGAAATTGAAGCTATAGGACAAGAGTTAATATATGAGTTTGATTACCTATTGTTATGTAATAAAATATGTGGTAAATCTCATTATAATATGCAAATGAAGATTATTGTTGAAACCCAAGAAGAATATGATGCTTGGCTAAGTGAACAAAAAACCTTCAAGAATTCTTTAACTAACTAAAAGATTAAAAAAAGAAAATAGATTATGTCAGCACACGCAGATACTCACGCACACGACGATCACGGACATCATCATAAAGAGACTTTTGTGACTAAATATATTTTTAGTCAAGATCACAAAATGATTGCTAAACAGTATCTAATTACAGGTACTATAATGGGAATTATAGGTGTTTTGATGTCACTTATGTTCCGTATGCAAATCGCATGGCCAGAAGAACCTAATGTACTTTTTGAAGCATTATTAGGTAAATGGGCTCCTGATGGTGTTATGGATGCTGATATATATTTGGCATTAGTAACCATTCATGGTACCATTATGGTATTCTTTGTATTAACTGCAGGATTGAGTGGTACATTTAGTAATCTTTTAATTCCATTGCAAATTGGAGCACGAGATATGGCATCAGGTTTCTTAAACATGTTGTCTTACTGGATGTTTTTCCTTTCAAGTGTTATAATGGTTATTTCTTTATTTGTTGAAGCTGGACCAGCTGCAGCAGGTTGGACAATCTATCCACCTTTAAGTGCCTTACCAATGGCACAAGGAGGTTCTGGTATGGGTATGACTTTATGGTTAGTGTCTATGGCAATATTTATTGCTTCCTCTTTATTAGGATCGCTTAACTATATCGTTACTGTAATCAACTTACGTACTAAAGGAATGTCTATGACAAGATTGCCATTAACAATTTGGGCGTTCTTCGTAACGGCTATTATTGGTGTGGTATCATTCCCAGTATTATTATCTGCAGCATTATTGTTAATAATGGATAGAAGTTTCGGGACATCATTCTTCTTATCAGATATTTTTATACAAGGTGAAGTCTTACATTATCAAGGAGGATCTCCTGTATTGTTCGAACACTTATTTTGGTTCTTAGGTCATCCTGAAGTATACATTGTAATTCTTCCAGCGATGGGATTAGTGTCAGAGATTATGGCTTCAAGTTCTAGAAAACCAATTTTCGGTTATCGAGCGATGATTATGTCTATTTTAGCCATTGCTTTTTTATCGACAATAGTTTGGGGACACCATATGTTTATCTCAGGAATGAATCCTTTCTTAGGTTCTGTGTTTACATTTACAACCTTATTGATTGCCATTCCATCTGCTGTAAAAGCATTTAACTGGATAACGACCATATGGAAGGGGAACGTGCAAATGAATCCGGCCATGCTGTTTTCAATTGGTTTCGTTTCTACGTTTATCACTGGTGGTTTAACTGGTATTATTTTAGGAGATAGTGCATTAGATATCAACATTCATGATACGTATTTCGTAGTAGCGCATTTCCACTTAGTAATGGGTATTTCTGCTCTTTACGGAATGTTCGCAGGAATCTATCATTGGTATCCTAAAATGTTTGGTAGAATGCTAAATAAAAATTTAGGGTATATTCACTTTTGGGTAACTGCAATTTGTGCTTACGGTGTATTCTTTCCAATGCACTTTATAGGTATGGCTGGATTACCAAGACGTTATTATACAAACTCTAATTTCCCATTATTTGATGATACCGCTAATGCCAATGTTGTGATTACAATATTTGCAATTGTTGGTGGTGTTTTCCAATTGGTATACTTATGGAATTTCTTCTATTCAATTTTCTTCGGAAAGAAAACTGTACAAAATCCATGGAGATCAACTACATTAGAATGGACAGCACCAATTAAACATATCCACGGTAACTGGGAAGGAGAAATCCCTCATGTTCATCGTTGGGCTTATGATTATAGTAAACCAGGACATGATGACGATTTTGTTCCACAAAACGTTCCTTTAAAAGATGGTGAAGAAGAACTTCAACATTAAAATGTCTTTATAAAATATAGAAAAGCCTTTCGTAAATAACGAAAGGCTTTTTGTTTATATTTGTGTTATATGAACGATAACTTAGATCCTACAAACGAGAATTTTTCTCCAGAAGAACTGGATGTTGAAAAAAAATTAAGACCCTTATCATTTGATGATTTCACTGGGCAGGATCAAGTATTAGAAAACCTTCAAATTTTTGTTCAAGCAGCTAATCAAAGAGATGAAGCATTAGATCACACATTGTTTCATGGACCTCCAGGTCTTGGTAAAACAACTTTAGCTCATATATTGGCAAGTGAACTTAGTGTGGGAATAAAAGTGACTTCTGGTCCAGTTTTAGACAAACCAGGAGACTTAGCAGGATTGTTAACAAATTTGGAAGAACGCGACGTTTTATTTATTGATGAAATTCATCGACTTAGCCCAATAGTAGAAGAGTATTTGTATTCTGCTATGGAAGATTATAAGATTGATATTATGATTGAGTCTGGTCCAAATGCTAGAACAGTCCAAATCAATTTAAATCCATTTACACTTGTAGGTGCAACAACACGTTCAGGATTATTGACATCTCCAATGCGAGCACGTTTTGGAATTCAAAGTCGCCTACAATATTATAATACAGAATTACTTACGACCATAGTTCAAAGAAGTGCTACGATTCTTGATGTTCCTACATCAATGGAAGCAGCAGTAGAAATTGCAGGAAGAAGTCGTGGAACACCTAGAATAGCTAACGCACTATTACGACGTGTTAGAGATTTTGCGCAAATAAAGGGAAATGGAAGTATCGATATTAAGATTGCGAAATTTGCTTTAGAAGCGCTCAATGTTGATGCTCATGGTTTAGATGAAATGGATAATAAAATCTTAGAAACTATTATTGATAAGTTTAAAGGTGGTCCCGTTGGAATTACAACTATTGCGACAGCAGTTAGTGAAAGCCCAGAAACCATTGAAGAAGTATATGAACCTTTTCTCATACAACAAGGATTCATTATGCGAACACCTCGTGGACGTGAAGTTACTGAACAAGCTTATAAGCATTTAGGTAAAGTTAAAGGTCCATCACAAGGTGGTTTATTTTAAAAATAGGTATTCCGTTTTGAGCTTATTTCAGAATCTCATCATACCTTTATAGGAAATAGTTTTAATGCATTCAAAAAAAGAAATTCCTACAGTTCCTTTAAATAGATTTTTAAAGCATTCTTTAGAAATTCTCAAGAACCCATTGCCTTTTCATCGTCAAAATTTTAATGAGAAAGGCGACATATTCAGATTAAAAGTTGGGTTTAATAATGAAGTGTTTTTCACAAGAGACACTGAATTTGCACAATATGTACTCCAGAAAAATCAAAAAAACTACGTCAAGTCTAAAATTCAAACAGTAGATTTAGCAAAATATGTTGGTGAAGGCTTATTGACTTCTGAAGGTGAAAAATGGAAGAAGCAACGCAAAATGATGCAACCCGCTTTCCATAAAAAGCAGTTGGAAAATTTGCTTAGCAGAATGCAAGACACCATAGTTTCAGAATTTAAAAATATAGAAGCTAATAAAACGATAGACCTTTTTCCTATTCTTAATGATTTGGCATTTCAAACTGTTGTAAAATCATTATTCACAAAGGCAGCTAAGGGAAATGATATGGAAAGGCTTCAGTTTATTACCGAAGCAAATCAAAGGATGCTAGTAAAAGAATTACGCCAACCTTATTTAGGATGGTGGTTTAATTTAAGCGGTATTTTAGATAAACATATAAACCTTTCAAAAGAAGCAAGAACAATTTTAAAAGGCATAGTTGAAGAAAGAAAAGTCTCAGGCAACCATTATGGTGATTTGCTTGATATGCTTTTAGATACGAGATATGATGATGGTAAAGGGATGGAAGAAGAGCAGCTTATCGATGAAATCTTAATTATTTTTACTGCTGGACACGAAACGACTTCAAACGCATTAACGTTTACATTTCAGTTATTGGCAAAACATCCTGAATGGCAAGATAAAATTTATGAAGAATGGCAAAACTTAGAAGCAGATGATGCCGATTTAATGTCACGAGTTTCGACGTCTAAAGTTTGTCAGCAAGTACTTGAAGAATCTATGCGATTGTATCCTCCAGCTTATTTTATAGATCGCGTAAATATTACTGATGATGAATTCAACGGAATGCATTTTGAAGCAGGATCTAACTTATTGTTTTCCGTTTATGAAATGCATCGTCATCCAGATTTATGGGAACAGCCTGAAACCTTTTTACCTGAGCGATTTAATGAAGGCGGACGAAAATTCTCATCTCAGTATTTCCCTTTTGGTGCTGGACCAAGAAAATGTATAGGTAATAATTTTGCCATGTTCGAAATGATCATAGCTGTAAGTGAACTCGTTTCAAAATATAAAGTACATGCCGATTTTGATGCTATTGATATTACACCATTGATTACCTTAAAACCAAAAAACGCTTTTTTAAGATTTGAGAAACGATAAGCACAATTGATAAGTCTGCAAAAACTAATACCTAAAAAAACACTAACTTTAAACTTGTTAATTAATTGAAACAAAGGTGATTATTAATTGTGTTATATATAGATTACAAAAAAAATGCTCAATTTTTGTCACCTTATATTTAGTTTTAATCATTCTATCATTTCCTAAAGCTTTTTCTCAATCTAATGACAATTCTCTCAGGATCAAACATTTCAACTTAGAAAATGGTCTCTCACAAGCTTCAATTAATGACCTTATAAAAGACAACCATGGGTTTATATGGATCGCTACTGCTAATGGAATTAATAGGTTTGATGGAAAATCATTTAAACATTATTTGTTTGATGAATCCAACCCCTCGAGTCTACAAGGGAGTTTCATAAATAAACTACTTCAGGATGATAATAGTAATATATGGATAGGAACCATGAATAATGGTTTGAGTGTTTTAGAGAAAGGGTATTCTAAATTCCGAAAAATAGAATTAAAAAACAGTAATACTGTAAATAATATTACAGCTTTAGAAGCTGATAATAATAACAACATATGGGTTGGAAGTGATACCGAAGGCCTGTTTAAAATTAATAGTATTGATACAGAAAAGCAAGATCATGTTTTTAACAAAGCAGTTACCGCTCTTAAGTACGATGTTAACCACAATACCTTGTGGATTGGTACTTTAAATGGAGGAATATATAAATACGATATAAATAGTAACCAAGAGCCAAAGTTGGTTGGTTGGGCTAAAGAGCAAGTAAGGTCTTTTTATTTAGTGGATTCATTATTGTTTGTAGGGAGTAACGAAGGACTATTTAGACTTAATACTGAAACGAACAAAATCACACATAAAGAGTTAGAAATCAGTGGTAAGTTTAAAACAAAATATGTGCTTACATTTTTAGAGAAAGATGATAATAGAATATGGATTGGCTCTGGTAACGGTTTATACCTTTATAATTGGTCTGAAGACATTGTAGAAAGTAAATACGAAAACTCTGACGAAAGTAAATTTCGATTAACAAACAATACAGTACATTCTACACTTAGAATTTCAGAAAACACCATATTAGTAGGTACGGCAAGTGGGTTAAATCAATTGGATTTTAATGCGCCTTATTTTAATAATATTTCTAAGAATAAAAAAGGGAAACATATACTTAACGATAATGTTATATTTTCTGTTTATAAAAATGATATCGGTTTATGGGTTGGTACTTCTCGAGGTGGATTAAATTTAATTACAGATTTAAAAAACTATCGGTATTCTAATGACCAGAATTTTCAAAATTATATAGCAGGAACAACAGTGCGAGGTCTTGAAGAAGACAAGGAAAATAAAAGGTTATGGATAGCGACTTCAAGAGGTTTAAGCATGTTGGATTTAAATAATTTTGACCCTGAACATCCAATAATCTCCAATTTCTTTCATGATCACGATGACCCAAATTCAATCAACACCAATTTTTTAAGAGATATTACTTTGGATAGCAATCAAAATTTATGGGCAGCTACTTCTGGACATGGTATTTTTAAACTTAAACTCGATAATGAAACAGGTGTGACGTTAACCAAATTTAAACATCATAAAGACAATGACAATTCTTTGGTTAATGATGCAGCACAAAGCGTGAAATTTGATTCAAAAGGTAATTTATGGGTTGGAACCAGAAATGGTTTAAGTAAGCTTAGTTTTGAGGATAATAATTATTCTAATCCTGTATTTGAAAATTATGTACACGATCGCAACAATACAAATTCCTTATCCCAGAATACAGTGCATGATATTCATGAAGATGTAAATGGTAATATTTGGTTTGGAACTAGAAAAGGACTCACCATGCTTAGTGATGGGAGTTTTACAAACTGGAAAGCTCAAAAGCAGTTTCCTAGCGATATTATATATGCTATAGAAGGCGATAAAAACGGCAATATATGGTTAGGGACAAATGATGGCATTGTGAGATTCGATTATAGAAATAAAGAATTTAGTCATTATAAAGATTCTGATAATATTCAAGGAAAAGAGTTTGATGTTCATGCTGGATTTAGAGACAAAGATGGTACTATTTATCTAGGCGGAATTGATGGTGTTACATACTTTAATCCAAATGATTTCGATAATATTGATACACCAAAACAATTGTATTTTTCAGAATTACGCATTAAAAATGAAAAACAAGATCATGTTTTTTCTCAAAATAATATGCTAACAAATGGTTTAATCAATACTAAAGAATTAAAGTTTAAGCACAATCAATTGCCATTTTATTTGGATATATCTTCAATAGATTACAGAATAGATAAAAATGTAGAATTTGCTTATCGTTTACTTCCAGATAATCAAGATTGGATTACACTAAAAGATAACGAGGTACAGTTTATAAATTTACCTAGTGGTGATTATAAACTTGAAGTAAATGGATTTTCTCGAGGAAAAGAATGGCAACAACCACCTTTAGAAATTAATCTAGCAATATTACCACCATTTTGGTCAACATGGTGGGCTTATACCATATACGCACTAGTCTTAGGGTTTTTAGTTTATATGTTCTATGAATTTCAATTATCTAAAAAATTGGCAATTGCAGAACGGAATAAACTTAAGGATCTCAATACATTAAAAAGTAATCTTTATACTAACATTACACATGAATTTAGAACACCTCTTACCGTAATTTTAGGTTTAAGCGAGACGATTAAAGATGATTTTAAAGCACAAAATTATAAGACTGCTAAGGAGGCGATGAATATTATTGAACGAAATGGTAAAGATTTACTCCTGCTAGTTAATCAATTGTTGGGTATTAGTAAAGCTGAAAGCGGTACTATGGAGCTAAACCTGATTCTAGCAGATGTTGTCCCATTTTTACGATATATCTGTGAGAGTTTCCAATCATTAGCGAAAATAAAACAGATAGATATTACTACATATTTTGAAGACGAAAGCCTTAATATGGATTTCGATGATGGTAAACTGCAAATTATTATATCTAATTTATTGTCTAATGCTATTAAATTTTCTTCGTCAGCTGAAAAAATAATTTTTCATGTAAAAAGCGAAAAAATTGATGAAGTCGAATCTGTTATTATCAAAGTAAAAGATTATGGTATAGGTATTCCAGAGAAAGCAATTCCACATGTTTTCGATAGATTTTATCAAGTAGAAAACTCACTTTCAAAAGCTGGAAAAGGAACAGGTATTGGTTTAGCACTAACAAAAGAATTGGTAAACCTTATGAATGGTACTATCTCGGTGAAAAGTGCAGAAAAAAAGGGAGCTGAGTTTACTGTTACAATTCCTATTACCCGAAATTCAAATACGACAACTAAAACGATTACTAGTTCAATTGATTTTGTAGAAGATGATAATATGAAGCAAGAATGGTCGTTACAACTTGTTGATAGCGATGTCAATTTACCAGAAGCTTTAATAATTGAAGACAATAAAGATGTCGCCTATTATTTAAGGTTATGTTTACAAAACAAATATTATTGCGTATTTGCTAATAATGGAAATTTAGGACTAGAAAAAGCATTCGAAAAAATCCCTGATATTATTATTTGTGATGTCATGATGCCAGAGCGAGATGGATTTGAAGTTTGTAAACTATTAAAAACCGATGAGCGCACAGACCATATACCGGTTATTATGCTTACTGCAAAAACATCAGATAAAGATAGACTCAAAGGATTGCAACATGGCGCAGATGCTTATTTAACTAAACCTTTTTTAAAGGCCGAATTACTTACAAGATTAGATCAGCTCATAATCCTTCGTAAACGAATTACACAATCATTTGCAAAAAATAAATTTTCTCAAATATTAATATCTAAAGACAATACACCTGAAACGAAATTCCTTCAGAAAGTGATTCAAATCATTCAAAGTAATATGGATAATCCTAACTTAGGATCAAGACATGTGGCACAAAAAATGCACATGAGCGAATCTCAAATCTACAGAAAATTAAAAGCTATAACCGGCAAATCTACAGCCATTTTTATTCGTTCTGTCCGATTAGAAAAAGCAAAAGACCTTATTCAAACTACTGAAAAATCCATTTCTGAAATTGCCTATGAAGTAGGTTTTAACGATCCATCTTGGTTTAGTCGCGCGTTTAAAGAAGAATTTGGTCAGTCACCTAGCGAATCATCTAAATAATTATAAATCAATTAGTTAAATTAAGTTTTATTTTTTTTTTGACAATATACTGCTAGTTTTTTATAGGCTTGCAGAAATAGTTCGTCTCCATAATTAAATAATGAAAGTCATTTCTTCACTCTATTACTAGTTTAGCTTTTAAATATCAAAATCAGCTAATCTTAAAACTTTCAATTATGGAAATTAATGAAAACAAATTAAACACACTCTTAGGCAAAATGGTTACCGAAATGGGAGCCGCAGCGATTGGACCACTTATTATTATAGGTGATAAGCTAGGGATTTATAAAGCAATGGAAGCAAGAGGCAGTGTCAGTTCAGCCGAACTCGCTAAAGAAGCGGGAGTAAACGAAAGGTATTTAAGAGAATGGTTATCTGCTCATGCGGCTTCCGGATATGTAGAATACGACGATATTAACGAAACATTCACCTTGTCACCCGAACAGGCATTTGTATTTAGTAATTCAGATAGTCCTGTTTTAATGACTGGTGCTTATTATGCCATATCTTCAATGTACAATGATGTATCTACTATGGAAAAAGCGTTTCAATCTGGAAAAGGTGTGTCTTGGGGAGATCATCATAGTTGTTTATTCTGTGGTACAGAAAAATTCTTCAGACCTTCTTATGCTACTAATTTAGTGCAAACCTGGTTACCTGCTCTCGATGGTGTTGTAGAAAAATTGCAAAAAGGGGCAAAAGTAGCTGATGTTGGTTGTGGACATGCAGCATCAACGATGATTATGGCAAAAGCATTTCCTAATTCAGAGTTTATTGGTTTCGATTTTCATCAAGACTCTATAGATCATGCTAAAATGCATGCTCAAGAAGAAGGTCTTACTAATATTTCGTTTCAATTAGCAACAGCTAAGGACTTTCCTGGAAATGATTATGACCTCGTGGCTTTTTTCGATTGCCTTCATGATATGGGAGACCCAGTTGGTGCTTGCGATCATGTTTTGAAAGCATTAAAACCTGATGGTACTTGTATGATTGTTGAACCGTTTGCTAACGACACATTAAAAGAGAATATAAATCCTGTTGGCCGAGCATTTTACTCATTTTCAACATTATTGTGTACACCAAGCTCTATGAGTCAGGAAGTTGGTTTGGCATTAGGCGCACAAGCAGGAGAAAAAAGATTGGGTGAAGTTGTGCTAAAAGGCGGTTTCAACCATTTTAGACGAGCTTCAGAAACACCTTTTAATTTGATATTAGAGGCAAGGCCTTAATAAAACTAAATAGTATCAACTTTACGATGAGAATAACAAGTAGAACACCCAACTTATAAATCTGAAGCCAAACACCTCGAATGTTTACAGACTTTCAAGTTGCAGTCAATCAAATTAGCTTCAAGTGCTAAAACAAATGCTTATTTAAATACCAATATTATGAAAACACATATAAAACAAACCACTTTTTTATTAGTTGCACTCTTAGTTTTGTCTTGTTTTAAAGACGATAATTCTACATCGAAAACAAAAAGCAGCAGCATAGATATTAAACATCTAACGACAACTGCTTCAGTATCAATTGATACAATAATAATTTTTTCTCAACGAGAAATCCTGCAAACTATTTTAGATGCAAATCCAAATAGTACTTTAGACTGGAATTTAGCGATGACAAAAAATTTAGGAGATCTAACTGGAGTAACAACAAATACTGAAGGTCATATAATAGAACTAGACTTAAATAAAAAAGGATTGTCTGTATTACCAGTAGAAATCGGACAATTAACAAGCTTGACTAAGCTATCTGCAGTAGCTAATTCACTCAATGAATTACCAATAGAAACGTGGAATCTAATTAATTTAAGACATCTTAATCTAAGCTCCAATCAACTTAATACAATTCCTATTGGAATAAAGCACCTGATCAATTTGAAATTCTTAAATCTAAACTATAACGGAATGGCTGCTATACCACAAGAAATCGATTTGTTAACAAACTTAGAAGAGATTGGATTATTTGAAGAATGAAGTTAATTGAATTCCTATAGATAAAACAAACAATAATTGTATAATCGGATTTCAAAGCGAAAGAAAATTCTAAACCAAGATAATTAAATAGCCTTAACTTTACGCTGTGGATAATAAACAGCAATACACACAATTTATAAAATCTGAAGCCAAACGCTTAGGCTTTATATCTTGTGGTATTAGTAAAGCTGAGTTTTTAGAGCAAGAAGCGCCAAGACTTGAAAAATGGTTAAAATCTAATGCTCATGGTGAAATGCGTTATATGGAAAACCACTTCGATAAGCGTTTAGATCCTACTAAACTTGTTGAAGGCTCCAAAAGTGTTGTATCGCTATTACTAAATTATTATCCTTCAGAAATTCAAAATACTGAAAGTTATAAACTGTCGAAGTATGCATACGGAACCGATTATCACTTTGTTATAAAGGATAAATTGAAACAGTTATTACATGCTATTCAAGATGAAATAGGAGATGTTCAAGGTCGTGCATTTGTTGATTCGGCTCCAGTTTTGGATAAAGCTTGGGCAGCAAAATCAGGATTAGGATGGATAGGAAAACATAGTAACTTACTCACGCAACAAGTCGGATCTTTTTATTTTATTGCCGAATTGATTATTGATTTAGACTTAGAATATGATCATGCTGTGACAGATCACTGCGGAACTTGCACAGCTTGCATTGACGCATGCCCAACAGAAGCAATTACTGAACCTTATGTGGTCGATGGAAGTAAGTGCATTTCTTATTTTACAATTGAATTAAAAGAAAACATTCCTTCTGACTTTAAAGGTCAATTTGATGATTGGATGTTTGGTTGTGATATATGTCAGGATGTTTGTCCGTGGAATCGTTTTTCGAAAACACATAGCGAACCGTTATTTAATCCGCATCCAGAGTTATTATCGATGTCTAAAAACGATTGGGAAGAGATTACAAAAGAGACATTCAATAAAGTTTTTAAAAAGTCTGCAGTAAAACGTACAAAGTTTGAAGGGTTACAGAGAAATATAACATTCTTGAAAGAATAATAGATTCAAAGAAAACAGTATTCTTCAAAACATAGGTTTCTCATAAAACCTTTACATTTGTAGTTCAATTTACATTCAGGTAGTAATTTACAATTTCATGAGCAAACAAAGTAAAAGAAGAGAAGCCTTAATATATCACGCAAAACCAAAACCAGGAAAGATAGAAGTCATTCCTACGAAAAAATATGCGACGCAACGTGATTTGTCTTTAGCATATTCTCCAGGTGTTGCTGAGCCTTGTTTAGAAATTGAAAAGGACAAAAACAATGCTTATAAATATACAGCTAAAGGAAACTTAGTAGCTGTAATTTCTAATGGAACAGCTGTTTTAGGTCTTGGTAATATTGGTCCAGAAGCCTCAAAACCAGTTATGGAAGGTAAAGGCTTACTATTTAAAATTTTTGCTGATATCGATGTGTTTGATATAGAAGTTGATACTGAAAATGTTGAAGAGTTCATTCAAACTGTGAAAAATATAGCTCCTACATTTGGAGGAATTAATTTAGAAGATATTAAAGCTCCTGAAGCTTTTGAAATTGAAAAACGATTAAAAGAAGAACTGGATATTCCAGTAATGCATGATGACCAACATGGTACTGCAATTATTTCTGCTGCTGCACTTATTAATGCATTAGAAATAGCTGATAAAAAAATTGATGAGGTACAAATTGTAATCAGTGGTGCTGGAGCAGCAGCCATTTCGTGTTCGAGGTTATATCAAGCTTGTGGAGCTAAACGAGAGAATATGGTAATGCTAGACAGTAAGGGCGTTATTAGAGACGATCGTGAAGAGTTGTCGTCTCAAAAAGCTGAGTTTGCAACACACCGAAAAATAGATACACTTGATGAAGCCATGAAAAATGCTGATGTATTTATTGGGTTATCTAAGGCAGACATTGTCAAGCCAAACATGCTTTTGGTCATGGCTGCAGATCCAATTGTATTTGCGATGGCTAATCCAAATCCAGAAATTGAGTATAAACTTGCTGTTGACACACGTGACGATATTATTATGGCCACAGGTCGAAGTGATCATCCTAATCAGGTGAATAATGTTCTTGGGTTTCCGTTCATTTTTAGAGGAGCTTTAGATGTTAGAGCAACAAAAATAAATGAAGCTATGAAAATGGCCGCTGTAAAAGCATTAGCCGACTTAGCTAAAGAACCAGTACCAGAACAAGTAAATATAGCGTATGCCGAAACCAGATTAACTTTTGGTAAAGATTATATCATTCCGAAACCTTTTGATCCAAGACTTATTGCGACTGTGCCTCCAGCTGTTGCCAAAGCGGCAATGGAAAGTGGTGTAAGTAAGGAGCCAATTGAAGATTGGGAAAAGTATGAAGAGGAATTATTACAACGTTTAGGTTCAGATAATAAGATTGTACGTTTACTACATAATCGTGCTAAATTAAATCCAAAACGTGTCGTTTTTGCAGAAGCAGATCAGCTTGATGTTTTAAAAGCAGCTCAGTTTGCTTATGATGAAGGTATTGCTATTCCTATTTTATTAGGTCGAAAAGAAGTCATCTTAGAACTCATGGAAGAGATTGAGTTTGAAGCTGAGGTTGAGATTATTGATCCAAAATCTGATGAAGAAATGGAGCGTAAAAACAAATACGCTGAAGTCTATTGGAAAAACAGAAAACGTAATGGCGTTACTTTGTTTTATGCTGAAAAAATCATGCGTGAGCGTAATTATTTTGCAGCTATGATGATTAATGAAGGTGATGCAGATGCACTAATTACAGGTTTTTCAAGAAGTTATCCTTCTGTTGTGAAACCTATGTTAGAACTTATTGGTTTGGCGCCTGGAGCAACTCGAATTGCTACTACAAATGTGATGATGACCAAACGTGGACCAATGTTTTTGAGTGATACGTCTATTAATATTAATCCTTCAGCCAACGATTTAACGCGAATAGCACAAATGACAGCAAAGGTTGTTCGTATGTTTGGTATGGAACCTGTTATGGCCATGACCTCTTATTCAAACTTTGGGTCATCAAAGAATCAAACGGCAACTAAAGTTCGCGAAGCAGTAGAATATTTACACAATCGTCATCCAAGCTTATTGGTAGATGGAGAACTACAAACTGATTTTGCTTTGAATAGTGAAATGCTTCAAGATATTTTTCCGTTTTCTAAATTGGCTGGAAAAAAAGTGAATACACTTATTTTTCCTAATCTAGAGTCCGCAAATATTACATATAAACTCTTAAAAGAGTTGAATAAAGCAGATTCAATTGGGCCAATAATGATGGGAATGCGTAAACCTGTTCACATCCTTCAATTAGATGCCAGCGTTGATGAAATTGTTAATATGACAGCTATTGCAGTTATTGATGCACAGCAAAAGGGGAAAATTGTACAAGAACGCCTTAAACATTAGCAAATATCCACCTTTGAAATGTAAATAATTTTATTACATTTGAGTTTTTAACCTAAGCTAATAAATGATTACGCATATTCAGGGGAAATTAGTAGAGAAGAACCCAACAGATGTTGTTATAGATTGCAATGGTATTGGTTATTTATTGAACATATCATTACATACCTACTCACAAATTCCCGACCAAGAAAATCTAAAATTGTATGCGTATTTAATTGTACGTGAAGACTCACATACGCTATATGGCTTTTCTTCTGTTTCTGAACGTGAAATTTTTAAACTTCTATTATCTGTAAGTGGTATTGGAGCGAGTACAGCAAGAACAATGTTGTCTTCACTAACACCACAACAAGTAAAAGAAGGAATTGCTCTTGGAGATGTAGCTTTAATTCAATCCATAAAAGGAATTGGTGCTAAAACTGCAGCAAGAGTAATTTTAGATTTAAAAGATAAGGTTTTGAAGGTTTATGATATTGATGAAGTTTCTGTTAATAGAAACAATACTAGTAAAGAAGAAGCGTTATCAGCTTTAGAAGTTCTTGGATTTGCTAAAAAACAATCCGAACGTATTTTAGACAAATTATTGTCTCAACAACCAGATTCCAATGTAGAAACCCTGATAAAGGACGCATTAAAAAATTTATAAATTTGAATAGAACAACTAACTATACCTTGCTTAATTCTTTACAACGTTTTATCTTGATTCCAATTTTGGTATTGGTTAGCAGTTCTGCTTTTTCTCAGCAAACACCAACACCTCAAGACACAACAACTACTGTTAAAACTGGCTTTGCATTAGGTAATTTGAATATGCCTAATCCACAAAGTATTGTTTCAAAATACACATACGATCCTCTTACAGATCGTTATATTTATACGGAAACGGTTGGTAAATTCAACATTAATTATCCAATTATACTTACTCCTGCTGAGTACCAAAAATTAGTGTTACTAGAGCAACAACAATCTTATTATAAACAAAAAATTGATGCTGCAGAAGGTAAAAAAGAAGGTTCAGAAGATGAACAAAAAAATCTTTTACCAGAGTTTTATGTTAATTCAGGATTTTTCGAAACCATTTTTGGAGGTAATACTATTGAAGTGATTCCTCAAGGATCTGTTGAAATGGATTTAGGTATTTTATTTACAAAACAAGATAACCCAACTTTTTCACCAAGAAACCGTAGTAATTTTACATTTGATTTCGATCAACGTATTAGTTTGAGTTTATTAGGTAAAGTAGGAACGAGATTACAAGTAACCGCCAATTATGATACTGAATCTACATTTGATTTTCAAAACTTAGTTAAGCTAGAATACACGCCAACTGAAGACGATATTGTTAGAAAGATTGAAGTCGGTAATGTAGCAATGCCACTAAATAGTTCATTAATTACAGGAGCTCAAAGTCTTTTTGGTGTAAAAACTCAATTGCAATTTGGTAAAACAAGAGTTACAGCTATTTTTTCTGAACAACGTTCGCAATCACAATCTGTAGTAGCTCAAGGAGGAGGAACATTAGAAGAGTTTGAGTTTTTCGCAAGAGATTATGACGAGAACAGACACTTCTTTTTATCACAATATTTTAGAAATAACTACGATGAAGCAATGCTTCGTTATCCTTTCATTAATAATAATATTCAGATTACTAGAGTTGAGATTTGGGTAACAAACAGAAGTAACCAAACCAATAACGTAAGAAATGTTGCAGCCTTCCAAGATTTAGGGGAATCAGAAGTTATAGGTTTAAACAGTCCACCACCAGGATTTGTTAACGTAGGTGCTAATGAGCCACCGGATAATGGCAATAATGATTTCGATCCAACTAATATTGGAGGACCAGGATCTTTATTATCTCCTTTAGTGAGAGATATTACAACTGTTGAGCAAGGTATTCTTGTTCCAGCCAACGAAGGTTTTGATTTTGGTAAATTAGAAAATGCTAGAAAATTACAGCAAGGGTCTGATTATCAATTACAACAACAATTAGGTTATATTTCACTTAATCAAAGACTATTAAATGATGAAATCCTAGCGGTTGCATTTCAATATACTATTGGAGGAGAAGTGTATCAAGTTGGTGAATTTGCAAATGATGGAGTCAATTCTACATCTACTAGTAATGATGATGATCAAGATGGAATTCCTAATGAGGCAGATGTAGATGTTAATGGAGATGGTTCTCCAGACAATGGGTCTGATACAGATGGAGATGGAATTAATGATAATTCGGATGCAGATGTAGATGGAGATGGAACTATTGATAATGGTACAGATTTCGATGGAGATGGAATTAATGATAACTCTATAGTAGCAGACGGGTCTACACAAAGTTTAATTGTTAAGATGCTTAAGAGTCCAATAACAAGTGTGGATCAACCTATTTGGGACTTAATGATGAAAAACATCTATGACACAGGTGCGTTTCAGTTGGAAAAAGAAGATTTTAAGCTTAACATCTTCTATACTGAAGCTTCGCCATTAAACTATATTTCTCCAGTTGTTTTACCAGATGGAACGACAGTTCCTTTTCCAGTCTTTGATAATAATTCGCCTTTTGACAACTCTGATGATGGTGAGATTATAGATACGCCTTTAATTCGTTTATTTCATTTAGACAGGTTAAATTTTAATAATGATCCACAAGCTGGTGGTGATGGTTTCTTTGATTTTGTTGAAGGAATGACAGTGCTCACTCAAAACGGAAAAATCATCTTTACTAAAGTAGAGCCATTTGGTCGTTACCTTTTTGATGTACTTGATAATGATGGTGACCCAAATAACAATGATGCAGATTATGAGCAGGATTCTTATACCAACCTTAACCAAGAAAAGTACGTTTACGATATTCTTTATAAGGAAACTAAAACGGCTGCATTAGATGAAGCAGAAAAGAATAAGTTTCAATTAAAAGGACGTTATAAATCTTCGGGAGGTGATGGTATTCCATTGGGAGCTTTTAATGTTCCAAGAGGTTCTGTTGTTGTTACTGCAGGTGGTCGTACTTTAGTTGAAGGTGTAGATTATACTGTAAACTATCAAATTGGTCGTGTTCAAATATTGGATGAAGCCTTAAAAGCATCAAATATTCCTATAAACGTTTCCGTAGAAAACAATGCAGTTTTTGGGCAACAAACAAGACGATTTACAGGAGTGAATGTAGAACACCAATTTAATGAAAACTTTGTTTTAGGTGCCACGATTTTAAATCTTAATGAAAGACCTATTACACAAAAAGCAAATTATAATACGGAACCAATTAACAATACAATTTTTGGTTTTAATGGTAATTACTCAACAGAGGTACCATTTTTCACACGATTAGTTAATAAGCTTCCCAATGTCGATACAGACGTACCTTCTAATTTATCTGTTAGAGGTGAATTTGCATATTTGGCTCCAGGTGCTCCAAAAGGTACAGACTTTAATAATGAGGCAACAGCTTATGTTGATGATTTTGAAGGCACACAAGGTGCAATAGATTTATTATCACCTCAATCTTGGTTTTTATCTAGTAGACCTAGACAATTAGGAAAAATGTATCCTGGGTTCAATTCTGAAGATGAAAACGGAATACAAAACGGGTTTGATAGAGCAATACTAAACTGGTATACGATTGACCCAATTTTTTATAGTAATCAAAGACCAGGTGAAATAACAGATGATGACGTTTCGAATTTGTATACGAGACGAATATTTATAGATGAAGTATTCCCTGAAATTGACGTTGCTCAAGGTCAGCAAACCATAATAAATTCTTTAGACTTAGCATACTATCCAACAGAAAGAGGACCTTATAATTTTGATCCAGATGCGACAACTGGTGTAATAGATGCAGATGATAGTTGGGCTGGTATTACAAGACAAATTACATCTACAGATTTTGAACAAGCCAATGTAGAATATATTGATTTTTGGGTTCAAGATCCTTTCTTAGATGATGCTGTTCCTGAAGCAGCTCAAGGAGGGAAACTTTTTATAAATCTTGGAAACATCTCTGAAGATGTATTAAAAGATGGTAAAAAACAATATGAAAACGGACTTCCAGAAAACGGTAATATTAGCGATTTAATACCTACAAGTTATAACACAGTAGTACCAAGAAATCAATCTTTGATTTATACATTTTCTACAGCTGGAGAGGAACGTGATAACCAAGATGTTGGTTATGATGGTTATGACGATAATGAAGAAGCAACTCTCATTCCTAATGGAGCGGCCTTTGGCCCAGATCCATCAAATGACAACTATAGATACTACTTAAATACAGATGGAGACATCTTCGAACGTTATAAGCGTTACAATGGTCAACAAGGAAATACTCCAGATGATTTTTCAGACACGAATAGAGGATCAACGGCACAGCCTGATGTAGAAGATATCAATAGAGATAATACGATGAATACGATTGACAGCTATTTTCAATATGAAATAGATATCAACCCAACTGATTTGACACTTGCTAATCCGCAAATTAATGATATAAAAAACAGAACCGTAACGCTTCCAAATGGAGATGAAAAAGATGTAACATGGTATCAATTTAGAATACCAATTTCTGATCCTACTGAAGCTATTGGAGGAATTTCAGATATTAGATCAATACGTTTTGTGAGAATGTTTGTAAACGGATTTCAACAACCAAGAGTATTGCGTTTTGCAACACTAGATTTAGTAAGAAGTGATTGGAGAAGATATACATTAACATTAGATGATGAACCAAATAACGATGGAGACAGTACAGATCTTAATGTTGGAGTTGTAGGTCTTCAGGAAAATGATGGTAATTACGTACTTCCTCCAGGAGTAGAACTTGAACAATTAAATAACAATAATAATATCATCAGACAGAATGAGCAATCCTTACAAGTTGAGGTTTGTGAATTAGAACCTAAAGATTCTAGAGGTGTATTTAAAAATATTAATGTAGACATGCGTCAGTACAATAAGCTACGTATGTTCATTCACGCTGAAGAAGGTGATACAGGTAGTTTAGTTGATGGAGATATGATTGGTTTTATTCGAATGGGTAATGACTTTACTCAAAATTATTACCAAATAGAAGTGCCTTTACAAGTATCATCAGGTATGACTTCTGCAGAGAATATTTGGCCAGAAGTTAATGAAATCAATATTGAACTTAGTGTGCTTGAGCAGATAAAGTCCTTGGGTATTACCAATGGTACTTTAGCAAACGAAGACCCAACATTTTATGATTTAGAAGAAGACGGTAACCTGACTGAAGTAGGAGAATTTGACACACATACTATTGGACAACAAAGGGTTTCTATTAAAGGTAATCCAAACTTTGGAGATGTAAGAGTATTGATGGTAGGACTTAAAAATCCGGATAATAATGGTATGAATGTTTGTGGAGAAGCATGGTTCAATGAACTACGTTTAGCAGATTTAGATAATGAAGGTGGTTGGGCAGCAGTGGCAGCTGTTGATGCTAATTTTGCAGACTTTGCAGATATTAGTGCAACGGGAAGAAGAAGCACAATAGGATTTGGTTCTGTCGAACAACGTCCTAATGAACGAAGCAGAGAAGATGTTCAACAATTCGATATTGTTACCAATATGAACTTAGGGCAATTGTTACCTAAAAAATGGGGTGTGCAAATTCCGTTTAACTATGGTATTGGTGAAGAAATTATAACACCAGAATATGACGAATTCTATCGAGACATAAAATTAGAAACTCAATTAGAAAACACTAATAATAAGGATTCGATTCTAAATGTCAACGAGAGCTATACCAAACGACAGAGTATTAATTTCATTGGAGTCAGAAAAAATAGAACTACAGATAAAAAACCTCGTTTTTATGATGTTGAAAATTTAACCTTTAACTATTCATATAACAAAACCGAGCATAGAGATTTTGAAATTGAAAATTCTTTAGATCAAAATATAAGAACTGGAGTTAATTACAACTATAGTTTCGAACCAATGAATATCGAACCATTTAAAAAGAATGATTCGTTATTTAGAAATAAATATTGGAAAATACTTAAAGATTTCAACTTCAATCCAATTCCAACGAGTTTCTCTGTAAATACTGATATTATCAGACAGTTTAATAAACAGAAGTTTAGAGAAGTAGATTTAACAGGTGACAATATTGGTTTAGAAGAACTTTATAGAAGAGATTATAAGTTCAACCTTCAATATGTTATAAACTATAATCTTACTAGAGCATTGAGTCTTAATTTTACGGCATCAAATTCAAATATTGTCCGTAATTATTTTGTCAATGATGCTATAAATGGTAGGCAAGATCCTGACTTAGACGTTTGGGATGGTTTCTTTGATTTAGGAGATCCAAATATCCAAAATCAACAGTTACAAATTAATTATGAAATTCCCTTGTATAAAATTCCAACACTTAGTTTCTTAAGAGCTACATATTCATATACAGGAGATTTTCAGTGGCAAAAAGGATCAGATTTAAATCAAAATCTACAAATTAGAGATCCTGATGATCCAAATGTTATTAATACCTTTAATTTAGGTAATTCCATTCAAAATGCTAATACGCATAATATAAATTCTACTTTGAATATGGAGAATCTTTACAAGTATGTGGGACTTGTGAAAAAACCTGTTCGAGCAGCAAGAGGAGGACGTGCTTCAAAAAGCGCAGTTCCAAGTGGACTTAAAGAGAAGGATGGTAAATTAGACAGTAAAAGTGCTGATGGTAAAAATGCAGCTTTAGATGGTAGTGCTTCAAAAAGTAAAGTTGCAGCCGGAACAAAAATTTTAAATGGAGCCATTGATTTATTAACGAGCGTAAAACGAATTCAGATTAACTATTCTGAAAATAATGGAACATTTTTACCTGGTTATTTACCAACACCTGGATTTCTAGGAACATTAAAACCGTCATTAGGATTCACTTTTGGTAGTCAAGCAAATATTAGAGATAAAGCAGCACGAAATGGATGGTTAACTGTTTATGAGGATTTTAACCAACAGTATACTGAGGTTACTACACGTATTCTTGATGTATCTGCAAATATTGAGTTAGTAAAGGATTTGAAAATTGATATTACCGGAAACAGAACATACTCAGAAAATTTAACCCAAAACTTTAATACTACAGATACTAATAGTGACGGCTTTAGTGATAGATACAACGAGTTACTTACAAACTCATTTGGTAACTTTAGTATTTCAACCGCAATTATTAAAACAGCATTTAGTACTAGCGATGAAACAGAGTCTGCTGCATTTGATGACTTTAGAACTAATCGATTAGTAATTGCTAATCGTTTGGCTAGAAATTTCTATGGCACAGATAACTTCTCTCGTGATGGAGAAGGTTATCCATTAGGTTTTGGTAAAAACAATCAAGCTGTTTTATTACCATCATTTTTAGCGGCTTATAAAGGACAGAGTGCTGAAAAGATTGGCTTGTCTGCGTTTAGAGATATTCCAATTCCTAACTGGCAATTGAAGTATACAGGTTTCATGAAAATGAAATGGTTTAAAAAGAATTTTAAGCGTTTCTCAATTACACATGGTTACAGATCTAGTTATACCATAAATCAATTTAGAACAAATCTTGATTTAGAGCCTGGAAGTTTAAAACCAGGAGTGGCTTATGAGAATCAAGACCAAGATTTAGTATTGGATCAGGCTGGGAATTTTAAAAACTCTACAATTTATAGTAATATCAATTTAGAAGAACAGTTTAGCCCACTATTTAGATTGGATTTTGAAATGAAAAATTCTATAAAGATATTGGCCGAAATGAAAAAGGATAGAATACTGTCTTTGAGTTTTGATAACAATCTCTTAACCGAAATACAGGGTAATGAATATATCTTAGGATTAGGTTATCGAATCAAAGACTTACGTATTCGATCTAAACTAGCTGGACCTAAGCAAGTCATTAAAAGTGATTTGAACATGAAAGTTGATGTTTCAGTGCGAAACAATAAAACGATAATTAGATATTTAGATATTGTTAATAATCAAATTACTCAAGGTCAAACAATTTGGGGAGCCAAATTTGCAGCCGATTATGCGTTCTCTAAAAATTTAACAGCGATATTCTACTTTGATTATACATTCTCAGAATACGAAATTTCAACAGCTTTTCCTCAAACAACAATACGTTCAGGATTTACATTACGATATAATTTTGGTAATTAATGATATATATTAAACCAAAAAAATTATTTTTGTCAGCATATTAATTATAACTATAAAGATGAATATACCATCAGATTTAAAATATACTAAAGACCACGAGTGGATTAAGATTGAAGGTGATACTGCAACTATTGGAATTACTGATTTTGCTCAAGGTGAGTTAGGTGATATCGTTTATGTTGAAGTTGAAACGGTAGATGAAACACTTGATGTTGAGGAGATTTTTGGTACAGTAGAAGCTGTAAAAACCGTTTCTGATTTATTCTTACCACTTTCAGGAGAGATTACTGAGTTTAATGAATCACTAGAAGACGAACCAGAAAAAGTTAACTCTGATCCTTACGGAGAAGGCTGGATGATTAAAATGAAATTTTCTGATGCTTCACAGGTTGAAGACTTACTTTCAGCAGACGACTATAAAGCGATAGTAGGTGCTTAAACGTTGGTCATTACCTATTATGTTAGTTTATGTTATAGCATTAACTTATGGTAGTTTAGGTAATGTTAGCGGTGTTCCTAAGTTAGGTTTTTCATTTGATGATAAAATTTATCACTTTTTAGCATATGCTATTCTAACGTTGATACTCTTTAATTTCATTACAACGACTACTGTAAAACATAAAATGGCGCTTTCTGCAAGTATTGCAGTAATTTATGGCATTATTATTGAAGTTTTACAATCAACATTAACAGATTTTAGAACACCTGATTACTATGATGTTGTTGCAAATACACTTGGAGTAGTATTTGCTATAGTGCTGTTAAGGTTTAGTTACAAACTAAAGTTAAAATAAATAATAGCTTGCTTTTTTAACATATTTTTGGTTAATTTAGCATTCCTAATACTTTAAGATACATGGAACCTGAAAAGAATATTAAGTTGGAACCTAAAAAAAACACAAAATCAGATGTGAGCAGAAATGCATCACTCTATTTTGCAGTTGGTTTAGCGTTAATGATGACATTAACCTATTTAACTATTAATTATAAGTCTTACGATAGATCTAATATAGATATTGGACAAGTAGATGTTGATGATGAGTTAGAAGAAGAAGTGCCAATCACCCAACAGGAAATAATTCCACCACCACCACCACCACCACCTCCAGTTATACCTGAAGAAATAGAGATTGTTGAGGATGAAAAAGAAATTGAAGAAACGGTTATAGAATCTACAGAAACAGATCAAGAAGAAGAGATTGTTGAAGTAGAAGATATAGAAGTTGAAGAGGTAGAAGAAGATATAGAAGTACCATTTTCAGTAATTGAGAATGTACCGATATTCCCAGGATGTGAAAAGGAAAAAGGCAACAATGCTAAAAAGCAATGTATGTCTAATAAGATTGCAAAATTTGTAAATAGAAAATTTAATACAGAATTAGCTGCAGATCTTGGACTTTCAGGTAAACTACGTATTAGCGTTATTTTCAAGATTGATAAAAACGGAAACATTACAAAGATTCAAGCTAGAGCTCCTCATCCAGGTTTAGAAAAAGAAGCAAAACGTGTAATTGGATTGCTTCCAAAAATGAAACCAGGAAAACAACGTGGAAAGGCAGTAACAGTACCTTACTCACTACCAATCTTGTTTCAAGTGCAAGACTAGATAATTCTTAAACATATCAATATTCAAAATCCCATCTAAAATTAATTAGATGGGATTTTTACTTTGGTATGCTTATTGCGATTTTGTCATAACATTAACATTTAACATTTTAATATTATGAAGAATTCAAAAAATTCGCACAGTATTGCTGGTCAGAGCAATGCTAAAGTGCAAAAATCGCAAAAGCATGATGCAAATTTACAAAAAAACTCAACGCTCTATTTCCAAATAGGGCTTATTCTGTGTTTGTTGGGTACCTACAGTTTATTTGAAATGAAATTTGAAAAGAAGGAAATTTCGATTCCTGTAATTTCACAAAATGATGATTATGCAGAAGTTCATGTCAAGACCTATGTCGTGGAGCCAGAAGTTAAAATTGAGAAACAAGTAGAACAGCAGTCTCAAATTCTTGTGGACAAGCCACCTGTAATTGTCAAGGATGATTTTGAAATTGTTGAGAACACTATTGATTTGGTAAAACCAGAAATCTTTAACAAACCAATTGAAGCAGGTAGTCTAAATGAAATTGAAAAACCTATTGATGAGATCAAATTGTTCAATATGATTGATGTTGAAGTGGTGCCAATTTATCCAGGATGTGAAAAATCTAAATCCAATAAAGAACGTGTTAAATGTATGTCCAAAAAACTGGGTAAATTAATTCAGAGAAAATTCAATACCGATTTAGCTGGCGATTTAGGATTGTCTGGTCTGCAAAAGATTGATGTACAATTTAAGATTGATAAAAATGGTCTAATTACAGAAATTAAAACTAGAGCACCTCTTCAGCAACTTGAAGATGAAGCTAAACGAGTAGTAAATAAGATTCCTCAAATGATACCAGGTAAACAGCGCAGTCAACCTGTTTCAGTACTATATAACTTACCAATAATGTTTCAGGTAAGATAATCCTTAGATGTTTTATATAATTAGAGCCGTTATCTTTTTGATAGTGGCTTTTTTTATTGAATATGAATTGATATCAGGTTTTGCGTTCACTTTTGAAAAAAATAGTATCTTTCCGACATCAAAAACGCATCCCTTTTTTATGAAAAATTGTTGCATTATTATTTTTACTTTTTTTATTGGCTTTCTAAATGCACAAACAATTGAAACCTACGAGAAACCACCAATATTTCCTGGTTGTGAAAACGAACCTATAGATGTGATGAAAATGTGCTTTAATAATAAGCTCAACCAGCATATTTTTAACACATTCAAAGTCCCACAAATTGCAATTGATGAATCTTATAATGGAGATGTAATAATACTTTTTGAAGTTAATAAGGAAGGTCAAATAAACGTACTTTACCTTGATGCGGTTTATAATGAACTCAAAGACGAAACCAAGCGTGTATTTGAAGAACTACCAAAAATAACACCTGGAACTTATAATAGTAAGCCAACATATTTTCAGTATTCATTAAGTGTAAAAATACCTTTGGTCGATCCTGAAGTCTTAACGAATGAAGTCAAGGCTTTACCAAGTGTAAAAGAAGTGGTGGACTTAAATGATTTGGTAAGTAATGAGTTTGATAGTGTTAATATCAAAACAACTAAATACAAAAAATTAGAATATCAAAGTGAGCTAAATATTCCATTTACCCATAATTACTACGCTAAGTTTGATCAACAAATGAACGGTTTGGGGACAAACAGTCATACAGCAGCTAAACCGTTTGTATACAGCGAAGTTGCTAAGTATTATGATTTTAAAGCTGAAAAGGAAGCCTTAATAAAAGGATCAGATTCTTGGTTGAGTAGAAAACTTTACAATGAACACTTAGTTGCTGTTCAAGGTAAAGATTATTGGTTTACAGTTGACCCAATATTTGATTTGCAAGTAGGTAAGGACACTGAAGCTGATTTTAATTCTACGTTTAATAATACAAGAGGTATTTTATTACAAGGTGGATTAGGGAAGAAATTTAATTTCACGACTACTATCTACGAAAGTCAAGGTCGATTTGCACAATATTTTAATGAGTATGCTGAAAGCTTAAAAGCAGCAGGAGTAGATCCTGCTATAGTGCCTGGTCGTGGTATTGCCAAAAGATTTAAAGATGATGCTTATGATTATCCAGTAGCCGAAGCATATTTATCTTATACACCTGCCGGTTTCATAAATATTCAATTTGGTCATGGTAAAAATTTCATAGGAGATGGTTATAGATCATTGTTACAAAGTGATGTTGCAAGCCCTTACCCATTTTTAAAACTGAATACGAAGTTTTGGAAAATTAAATATACCAACACTTGGATGTGGTTAAGAGATGTAAGACCTGAGGTTACAGAAGACGGAGCCTTTCTTACAAAATATATGGCTAATCATTATTTGAGTTGGAATGTTTCTAAACGATTGAATATTGGCTTATTTGAATCTGTTATGTGGACAAATTCTAACGATAGAGGATTTGATATTAATTATCTTAATCCAATAATTTTTTACAGAGCTATAGAGTTTGCAACAGGTCCTGAAGCTGGTAATGCAGTTTTAGGTGCATCAGCTAAATACAAATGGAATAATAAAGTCAATCTTTATGGGCAATTCATTCTTGATGAATTTTCATTAGATGATGTTACAGGAGGAAATAAAAGTTGGAAAAACAAATTTGGTTATCAAATAGGTGTCAAATATTTTGATGCATTTAAAGTGAAAAATTTATTACTTCAATTTGAATATAATAGAGTGAGACCTTATACTTATTCTCATAATTCTATTGTTTTAAATTATGCTCATAATAATCAACCTATGGCGCATCTCTGGGGAGCAAACTTTAGTGAAGCTATATTAATTGGGAGATACAATTACAAAAGATGGTTCGCTGATGCTAAGTTTATTTTTGGGAAACGTGGTTTTGATTTTAATGATGGCACAGACTTCGCTAACTATGGATCTAATATTTATAGAACAGAGGACGATCGTATAGCCGACGCTGGAATAACTGTTGGTCAAGGAAATTCTACTAAAGTGTTTCAAGCTGATTTAATGGCAGGATACATTATCAATCCAGTAAGTAATTTAAGACTTTTCACAAATGTAACATTCAGGAATTATAATCCCGAAGCAGATACAGCTGCAGCTTTAAATACCAATACATCTTGGTTTAATATTGGTGTTAGAACCGATTTATTTAATTGGTATAACGATTTCTAGAATAGTTTACTCTTTTAGACTAACATAAAAGGTTCTTCGGATTTTTTCAGAATTTATAAACCCTGTTCCATATTTTAAATCGTCGAAAGTTTTTGTTATTGCTTCATTGTTTGCAACTTCATCTTCGGTTTTACCAGATTCAATTTCGGCAAGAACGTTGTCTCTTAATGTTTCTAGCATGTTCAAAAAAGATTCATATTCTGTTTTATCAGATAAACTTCCATGACCCGGAATAATTTTAGTAGTATCATTTATGGACTTCAAGCCTAGTTTTACGGCATTAATATAGCCACTCACACTTCCGCCAGATTTTAAATCGATATAAGGATAACGACCCTTGAAATACGTGTCTCCTGTATGTAAAACATTACTTTCAGTAAAATATAATAAGGCATCACCATCAGTGTGTGCATGTTCGGCGTGAAATACAGCTACTTTTTCTCCATTAACATGAATATTTAATTCATCATTAAATGTAATTATAGGTAAAGCTTCCTTGGGCAGCATGGAATTGTCTCGTTTGGGAGTGGTTTCTAAACGAAGCCTAACATTGTCATGTGCAATAATAGTTGCGCCAAGCTTATGCATGTTTTCATTGCCTCCAGTATGATCGCCATGATAATGTGTATTCACTAAATATTTGATTTGTTTATCACTTAATGCTTTAATCGCTGCTTCAATTTTAGTTGTTAAAGGCGCAAACTGATCATCAATTACAAAAACACCATCGTCTCCTACCGAAACGCCAATATTTCCTCCAGCTCCAACAAGCATGTATACATGATCTGAAACTTGAATGGTTTCTATTTTTACATCGTCAAAACGCTGTGCGTTTAGGTTGTTTTGATAAAAAAAGAAGAGTAAAATGAAAAATGGGATGATGCGTTTCATAGCGAAAATGTTTTTTCATGAGTCTTGTAAAGATACCAAAACTTACAGGCCTTTAATAAAAAGCGAATTACTTTTGATTAGCATTGCTCAAAAGCTTTTTTCAGAGTATCTTTGCAAACGCAATAAAATCACTTGTATTGAGTACGGTAAAAACATCAGTTCCTAAAGCTTCATTAATTTCCGATTTCAAGGAAATTACAAAGATAAGACTATCTGTGAGTGTTGTTTTTTCTGCAATAGCCGGATATTTACTTGGCGCTGTAGAAGTAGATGTATATACTTTGTTGTTATTAGCTTTTGGTGGTTATTTCATGGTTGGTGCTTCTAACGCATATAATCAAATCATTGAAAGGGATTTGGATGCTTTAATGGATCGCACTAAAAACCGACCAGTTCCTGCTGGACGAATGTCGGTAAGAACTGCTTTTATAATTGCAACCGTTTTTACAATTGCAGGAATAGCTACCTTGTATGTAATTAATCCTAGAACGGCAATGTATGGCGCGATATCGATCTTTTTATACACTTGCGTTTACACACCTTTAAAAACTAAAACACCACTATCTGTATTTGTTGGAGCAATTCCAGGAGCAATTCCTTTTATGTTAGGATGGGTTGCTGCTCGAAATGATTTTGGTATTGAACCAGGTACGCTTTTCGCTTTACAGTTTTTTTGGCAGTTTCCACATTTTTGGGCTATAGGTTGGTTCTTATTTGACGATTATAAAAAAGGCGGGTTTTTTATGTTGCCAACAGGTAAACGAGATAAAGGAACCGCTGTGCAAATAATTATGTATACCATTTGGACAATTTTGATATCTATTGTTCCAGTATTTGGTGTAACAGGAGATTTAAAATTATCTATAGTAGCTGCAATTATTGTTTTTGCTTTAGGTTTAGTGATGTTGTATTATGCGTTTGAATTATTTAAAAAACGATCAGCAAAAGCAGCGAAACAGTTAATGCTGTCTAGTGTTTCATACATTACAGTATTACAAATAGTTTATGTGATTGATAAGTTTATAAGATAAATATGGATTTAACCGAAGGAACAATACAGGAGAAAAACGATAGAGCAAAACGAATGATGCTCTGGTTTGGAATTATTTCACTTATAATGTCTTTTGCTGGTTTAACCAGTGCTGTTTTGGTGAGTAGAAAACGTGAAGATTGGATGCATGATTTTGAAATGCCTAATGCATTCTTAATAAGTTGCGTGCTAATCATCGTGAGTAGTTTAACTTTTATGTTAGCAAAGAGAGCTTTAAAGAATGGCAATAGAAGTCTAACAACGACATTGTTATTGTTAACATTTGGTTTAGGAATAGCATTTATTTATAGTCAATTTTACGGATTTGGTCAAATTGTAGGATCAGGTTATAACTTTACAGGTCCAACGAGTAATGTCACGATGAGTTTTATCTATGTCATTGCATTTGTACATATTTTACATGTCATTGCTGGACTAATTTCACTATTAGTTGTAATTTATAATCATTTTAAACAAAAATATAACGCAACAGATATGCTAGGCTTGAACCTTTCAGCTACGTTTTGGCATTTTATAGATATACTGTGGCTATTCTTGTTTTTGTTTTTATCATATTTAGTATAATTTTTCGATCATTTTGATTAGCTAAAAGCCCATATCTAGTCTAGTATTGGCCTATGCTTTCATTTTTTAGAAGATGATGTTTTTTTAGATAGATAAATTGATTATTTTTGTGCAACTTTTAATAACTAAACGCTTTATATGGATACTACAGTAGCAAATACTGGAACAGAAGGCAAAACTTGGGGAGGAGGTAATCAACCTCTAAAATCTAGTTATGGTAAAATGATGATGTGGTTCTTTATCGTATCTGATGCCTTAACGTTTTCTGGGTTTTTAGCAGCTTACGGATTTTCAAGATTTAAGTTTATTGGCTCTTGGCCAATCGCAGATGAGGTGTTTACGCACATTCCGTTTTTTCATGGAAATTATCCAATGATCTATGTGGCTTTCATGACATTCGTTTTAATTATGTCATCTGTAACTATGGTTCTTGCTGTTGATGCTGGACATCACATGCAAAAATCTAAAGTTACATTTTACATGTTTTTGACGATTATTGGAGGTTTAATCTTCGTTGGTTCTCAAGCTTGGGAATGGGGAACATTCATTAAAGGTGATTATGGAGCAGTTCAAACAAAAGGAGGGAATATTCTTCAGTTTGGTGAATATAAAACTATAGATGGCGAAAAAGTTTTTAAGAGAGTCGCTGTTAGAGATATAGCAGTTAATGAACATGGAGAGAGAGTTCAACACGATCGTAAAAGCGGACTTTGGTTTGTTAGTGAAGGAACTTTGCCTGCGTATACAGTTGATGAAGTATTTCATGGATTAGAAGCAAATTCTAATGTGCTGGTTAGAACTCAAATTATAAACGCTGAAGGAGAAAAAACCGTATTATCAAGAGCAGAATCGTTAAAGCAAATTAAAAACAACGGTAAACTAGTTGTTGAAGGTGCAAACTTGCATGTCAATGAATATGGAACACCTTTATTTGCTGATTTCTTTTTCTTTATTACAGGATTTCACGGATTTCACGTATTCTCTGGTGTATTAATTAATATCATTATATTTTTCAATGTCATACTAGGTACTTATGAAAGAAGAGGTAGTTATGAAATGGTTGAAAAAGTTGGATTGTATTGGCACTTTGTAGATTTAGTTTGGGTATTCGTATTCACATTCTTCTACCTTGTTTAATTTCGAATAATTATATTTAAAATGGCAGACGCACATAAATTAGAAATATTAAGAGGTTTAGTAAAGTTTAAATCTAATACTCAAAAAATTTGGGGTGTTTTAGTATTACTTTCAATCATCACAGCTGTAGAAGTAGCATTTGGTATTTACAAGCCAGAATCTTTAATGTCTAAGTTTATTGGTATGAAACTCCTAAACTGGATTTTCATCATATTAACTATTGTAAAGGCATATTATATCACTTGGGATTTTATGCACATGAGAGATGAGACCAAAGCGTTAAGACGCATGGTTGTATGGACAGCAGTGTTCTTAATATGTTACCTTATCTTTATCTTATTGCAAGAAGGAGGATATATCGAATCTGTTTATTCAAGCGGATTTATCAAAAAAGATTTTTAACATGTTATAAATAACATAAAGTATATAAAAAGACGGTTTATTTAAACCGTCTTTTTTATTTTTGCATAACAAATTAAATATTCAAACTCATGAAGAAGATGCCATTAAAAACCATAATCGTTTTAGGTATTTTATTCTTTCTACCTGTTATATTCTTGTTGTTTTTATATCCATCTACACATCATTATAATCCGTTGGATATTGTTGGTAAAAATGTAAGTGAATTGCAATTTTTTAATTCAAGTTCCGAAGAAGAAATACAACTTAAAGACCATATTACAATTATTGGTTTCTTAGGAAGTACACCTGTTGATCATGTTATTGCTGCTTCAAATTTAAAAGAATTGGTTTATGATAAATTTAAAGGATTCAAAAAATTTCAAATTGTAATTGTACTTCCAAAAGGCGCAGAAGACAGCGCAATTCAGCTTCAAAAAGAAATAAATAATTATGACGATATGCGCTTTTGGCATTACGTTTTTGGAGAACCAAATGATATAAACAACTTGTTTAATAGTTTGAAATCTGAAGAGGCGCTTGATGAAAGTTTATTTACAGACCATATTTTTATAGTTGATAAAGACTTGACACAACGCGGTAGACTAGATGATAGAGAAGATAAACAAAAGGAAAGAGATGAAGCTATTTACCCTTTGTATTCCTATGATTGTATTGAAGTTGCTGAAGTGAAAAATAAGATGAGTGATGATCTTAGAATTTTATTCACTGAGTATCGTCAAAAACGTAAAGGAGAATTTGATTCGTCCACTAGACGTGTCGAAGACATAAAAGAAACAAACTAGACAAATTGCTTTAAGTTATTTTAGATTTTTAAAAATTATGAGCACTAAAAAAACAAATTATTCTTTCATAGGTATCGCTTTTATAATTTTGGTTTTTGGAATTATTTTTATTCCGAGAATCGTGGATAGAATTAATGGAGGTGATGTTACAAGAACTGAAAGTAGAAGTAAAAACGTATCTACAGAAACAGAAACATTCGTTTCAGATTTAATGTTTTTAGAGATTAATAATGAATCCAAAAAAGTGCCTCTGTTTTCATTTGTAAACCAAGATGGAAAAACCATAACCAATAAAGATTATGAAGGGAAGGTTTACTTGGTAGAATTTTTCTTTACTACTTGTCCTACGATTTGTCCGAGAATGAATAGAAATTTAGTGCAAATTCAAAATACATTTTCAGGTATTGAAGATTTTGGAGTTGCATCTTTTACCATTAACCCAGAAAATGATACTCAAGAAGTTTTAAAGGCTTATGCTGAAAAATATGGTATTACGAATCCAAACTGGCACTTAATGACTGGAGATAAGGAGATTATTTTTGATTTGGCTAATATTGGTTTTAATATTTATGCAGGAGAGAATCCTAATGTTGAAGGAGGTTTTGAACATTCTGGAAACTTTGCTTTAATTGATAAAAACGGATTTATCCGTTCAAGAAAAGACAACTTTGGGAACCCTAAAATATTCTATAAAGGCATCATTAGTGAAGAGGAGAAAATGGATGAAGATGGTGAAACCGAAGAAATAAGCATGCTTAAAGAAGATATA
The DNA here is from genome assembly GCF_000797465.1 of Psychroserpens jangbogonensis. Taxonomy (GTDB): domain Bacteria; phylum Bacteroidota; class Bacteroidia; order Flavobacteriales; family Flavobacteriaceae; genus Psychroserpens; species Psychroserpens jangbogonensis. The sequence goes on from NZ_JSWG01000004.1 coordinate 236,336, forward strand.
GCTAAACTTTTAAAGGAAAACTAATACATTATGAGTAGTACTGAGAATCTTTCAAATGAAAAAAAATATAATAAATGGATTGTGGTTTTGGCTATTGTAATCCCATTAGTTGTTGCTGTACTTTCAAGATTAAAACTACAAGATTTCGGAATTGAGGTTGAACCATTAACTTTTCTGCCTCCAATTTATGCCGCTATTAATGGATTAACAGCAATTATTTTAGTTATTGCTTTTTTTGCAATAAAAAACAAAAACTTAGTGCTTCACGAAAACTTAATGTTAACTGCCATTTGGTGCTCTGTGGTTTTTTTAGTCCTCTATGTAGCTTATCACATGACAAGTGATTCTACAAAATTTGGAGGAGAAGGCACTATTAAATATGTGTACTATTTCATTTTATTGACCCATATATTATTATCAATTGTCATTATTCCATTTGTGTTAATTACGTACGTTAGAGCAATAACAAATAACATTGAGCGTCATAAAAAAATCGCTAAAATTACGTTTCCATTATGGCTGTATGTCGCAGTTACTGGAGTGATTGTATATCTAATGATTTCACCTTATTACGTTTAAAATGAAACGAAAACTTCTTCTTTTTCTATTTTCCCTTCTATTTTATTTAGAATCAAATGCACAATGTGCCATGTGCAGAGCTGTCTTAGAAAGTGAGGAAGGACAATCAACAGCCGAAGGTGTTAATGATGGTATTATGTACCTCATGGCTGTTCCATATATTCTTGTTGGAGGTATGGGTTTTATTATTTATTGGAAGTTCTTTAGACAGAAGAAAGAAATTAATTAATATAATCGACTCTTTACTGTAACAATTCTGATAATTAATAGTCTTATTAATATCAATCAAAAATCAATTCTTAACAAATAGTTAGCATAATCCGCATGAGGATTATTGTAATTTTGCTTAGAATTAACCATCTCCACTATGATACAAATCAAAGATTTACACAAATCTTATCACATGGGAAGCAATTCGCTTCACGTTTTAAAAGGAATTAACTTTGATGTAAAAGAAGGCGAACTTGTATCTATAATGGGTTCTTCAGGATCTGGAAAATCTACACTACTCAATATCTTAGGAATGTTAGATGAAGCCGATACAGGGAATTATACTCTTGATAATGTTCCTATAAAAGGTCTAAATGAAAAAATAGCGGCTAAGTATAGAAACGAATTTCTAGGTTTCGTTTTTCAATCATTCAATCTTATCAATTACAAAAGCGCATTAGATAATGTGTCTATGCCATTATATTATAAAGGTATTAAAAGAAAAGAGCGTACTGATAGAGCTATGCATTATTTAGAAAAAGTTGGGCTTGCAGATTGGTCTCATCATTTACCAAGTGAATTGTCTGGTGGACAAAAACAACGTGTTGCAATTGCAAGAGCGTTGGCAAGTGATCCAAAAGTTTTATTGGCAGATGAGCCAACAGGAGCTTTAGATACCAAAACGTCCTATGAGGTGATGGAGCTTATTCAAGGAATTAATGATGAAGGTAAAACAATATTAGTTGTTACTCATGAGCATGATATTGCTCAAATGACTAAACGTATTGTGAATTTAAAGGATGGTATTATCATTGACGATAGTAAGGTAGAACAAGTTAGAGCCTCTCAATATGTTTGATATAGAACGTTGGCAAGAAATATTTGAAACTTTGAGCAAAAATAAATTGCGAACGTTCTTAACAGGGCTTTCAGTAGCTTCTGGAATATTTATATTGGTCATACTTCTTGGGTTTAGTAAAGGTATTGAAAATGGCGTGAAGTCTCAATTCGAAAGGGATGCAACAAATTTAATTACCGTTTGGACAGGTGTTACCACAAAAGGTTATAAAGGATTAAATCCAGGTCGTTATATTCAGATGAAAAATGACAATTTCGATATGATTTCTCAAAAATATGAAGATAATATTGAACATGAAACGTCATTGTTTTCAATTTGGGGAGCTGAGATTACATATAAAAATGAAACGGTAAATTATCAAGTTAGAGGCGCAATGCCAGGACATCAGTTTATTGAAAATGCCGATATGGAAACTGGTAGATTTGTGAATCAAGCAGATTTAGATGAAACCAGAAAAGTAGCAGTTATTGGTCGTAAATTGAGACAAGATTTGTTTAAGGATGAAGACCCAATCAATAAAAGTATTTCAATTTTTGGAATGAACTTTAAAGTTATAGGTGTTTTTATTGATCCAGGAGGAGAAAGAGAAGAACAACAAGCTTACATTCCAATAACAACGTCACAGAAAGTGTTTGGAGCTGGTGATAATATCCGAAATATGTTATTTACCGTAAAAATGTCTGATGACTTTGATGAAGCTGTAGCCTTATCCCAAAACATGGCAAATTCTGTGGAGAATGAGATAAAACTTATGCATACAGTTTCTCCAGATGACACTAGTGCTGTTAGAGTGTTTAATACACTGGACAAGGCTAAACAAATCTATTCCTTAGTAGCTACAATACAAGCTGTGTTTTGGTTTGTTGGTATAGGTACCATAATTGCTGGAATCGTAGGCGTAGGAAACATTATGCTCATTATTGTTAAAGAGCGAACTAAAGAAATTGGAATTAGAAAAGCTCTTGGAGCATTACCAATGTCTATTGTTGGTATGATTTTACAAGAAGCAGTTTTTGTAACAATGTTTGCTGGTTTGTTCGGGTTAATCTTTGGGCTAGGCTTATTAGAATTAGTTGGCCCTCAAATAGAAAGTGACTTTATAAAATATCCACAAGTGAATTTTAATATCGCACTAACAACAGTGTTTTTGTTAGTGTTTGCTGGTGCTTTAGCTGGTTTTATTCCGGCGTATCGTGCGGCTAAAATTAAACCTATTGTAGCATTAAGAGACGAATAGTATGTTTAAAAAAGATCGTTGGGACGAAATATTAGAAGCTTTAAGCGCTAACAAACTTAGAACGGCTATGACCGCATTTGGTGTTGGTTGGGGCATTTTTATTCTTGTGATTCTTTTAGCACTTACTAATGGATTAAGGAATGGTGTGTTGAAAGATTTTGGTGACTTTGCTACGAATTCTATGTTTATGTGGACTCAAGGGACTTCAAAGCCATATAAAGGCTTGCCTAAAGGGCGTTATTTTAATTATAAAATAGATGATGTAGCTGCAATTAAATCTCAAGTTCCTAATCTGAAATATGTGTCTCCTAGAAATCAACTAGGAGGGTTTAGAGGAAATAATAATGTAGTTAGAGGCACAAAAACTGGAGCTTTTGAAATCTATGGTGATTATCCAGAGTACATCAAACAGCAACCTATGGATATCCTTCAAGGACGTTTTATTAGTTATTCTGATATTAATGCTAAACGTAAAATATGTGTTATTGGAAGTGGAGTCGTAAAAGGCCTGTATGACAAAGATGAAAAAACTCTTGGGACTTACATTAAGATAAATGGTGTTAACTTTTTAGTTGTTGGTACATTTAAAATGAGCAACAGCCAAGGAAATAACGAAGAAGAAGCTAATACGGTATATATGCCGTTTACTACGTTTGGACAAGCATTCAATAGAGGAGAAAGTGTAGGCTGGATGGCTATTACGGCTGTAGATGAAGTACCAATCACTACTGTAAAACAACAAATTTTTGATTTAATGAAGTCAAGACACAAAGTACATCCAGATGATGTACGTGCCATAGGGCATTTTGATTTAGCTGAAGAATTTGGACGTATAAATGGTTTGTTTACCATACTTACATTTGTTGGTTACTTTGTTGGGATATTAGTTTTGATGTCAGGAATTATTGGAATAAATAATATCATGCTTATTGTCGTAAAAGAACGTACCAAAGAAATTGGAATACGAAGAGCTTTAGGTGCTACTCCATGGATGGTTAAAGGGCAAATTTTACAAGAAAGTTTAATACTAACGATTTTGTCTGGTATGGTAGGTGTTTCTTTTGCAGCAATTATCATTTGGATATTGAACGCTATTTTAGATAGTGTAGGAGAGGTTGAGAATTTTGCAAACCCAAGTGTAGATATATCTGTCATACTAACAGCATTAATTATATTGGTAGTATCTGGTTTGTTAGCAGGACTAATACCTGCTAATGGAGCAACAAAAATGAAACCTGTAGACGCATTAAGAGTAGAATAAAATCATATAATCATCAATTAAGGTTCTTTGTAACCATTAAAAATTAACAATCAACTCATGAAAAGAACAAGAACAATTATCATTCTGGTTATAATAGTATTCGGTTTTTTAGGAGCCTTATATTTCTTTTGGCTCAAAGGTCAAGAAGATCCAGTAAAATATACTTCTGAAAGCCCATCTGAACAAACAATAGTCGTTAAAACAGTGGCTACTGGAAGTATTGTTCCGAAGGAAGAAGTCTTGATAAAGCCAAATATTTCAGGTGTAATTGAAAAAGTATTTATCGAAGCTGGAGAATATGTGGAACAAGGTGATCTTATTGCTCAAATTAGAGTAATTCCTAATGTGTCTAATTTGACAAGTGCAAAAAACAATATGGCGTCAAATGGAAATGCATTACAAACTGCTGAAATTAACTATAAAACTCAGCAAGCCATTTTCGATCGCCAAAAATCATTGTTTGATAAAGGTGTTATTTCTGCAAATCAATTTGATGAAGTTAATAATACATATTTACAAGCAAAGCAACGTGTTGGACAGGCTAGGATTGATGTAACACAGTCACGTCAAAATTATGATATTATAAAAACAGGAACAACTTCAGGTTTAGGTAATGTGGCTCAAACTCAAGTGAGGGCAACAGTTTCTGGGATGGTCTTAGATGTACCAGTAAAAGCAGGAAATCAGGTTATTGAAGCTAATAACTTTAATGAAGGAACATCAATCGCGTCTTTAGCAGATGTTAAACAAATGATTTTTGAAGGGAAAGTGGATGAAAGTGAAGTAGGAAAAATCAAAGAAGGGTTACCTCTTGAGATTACAGTAGGAGCAATAGAAGACCAAAAGTTTGATGCTGTATTAGATTATATTGCACCAAAAGGTGTTGCAGAAAATGGAGCGATTCAATTTGAAATAAAAGGAACGCTTAAAAAAATGGATTCAACATTCATTAGAGCTGGTTTGAGTGCTAATGCATCTATTATATTAGAAAAAGCTGAAAAAGTATTAGCCATAAAAGAAGCTTTGGTGCAATACGATGATGAAACTAAGAAACCTTACGTAGAAATTGAAATAGGAGATCAACAATTTGAAAGAAGAGATATTGAATTAGGCATTAGCGATGGCATTTTTGTTGAGGTTAAAAGCGGTATCACAAAGGACGATAAAATAAAAGTTTGGAACCAGGTTCAAGGCATTCAACAATTTGATCAACAATAATTTTAACATTTAGTGTAACACTTAATGAATTATCTAGACATATAAGATATTATGAAAAAATCAATTATCATAGCATTACTTCTTTGTGGAGTTTTAGGAAATGCACAAAATAAAAAATGGACTTTAATAGAGTGTGTAGAACACGCTTTAAAAAACAACATTTCAGTTAAGCAGAGCGAGTTAGATGTTGAAGCTACCAAAGCTGATAAGTTAGCGGCAATAGGTAACTTTATGCCAAGCTTAAGTGCTTCTACTGGTGTTTCTGAAAATACAGGTCTTAGTTTTAACCCAGTAACTAATAATGCACAAACAACTACATTCTTATCTGTAACAGGTCGAATTAATGTTGGATATACTTTATTTGACGGTTTAAGAAACTTTAGAACGTTACAAAGAGCTGAAATATCTAAGTTAGCGAGTCAATACCGACTTGATAAAATGAAAGATGATATCTCTTTATTCGTAGCAAATGGATATCTTCAAGCTATATTAGGTAAGGCTAATCTTAAAGTTTTGAAGTCGCAGAACGATGTAACAAAAGAACAAATTCAACGAACACAAGAATTAGTTGATGCAGGTTCATTACCAAGAGGAGATTTACTTGAAATACTAGCAACAGATGCAAGTGAGCAACAAGCAATAATTAATTCCGAGAATAATATAAGAATATCACTAATTGGCTTAGCTCAATTATTATTAATTAAAGATTATGAGACATTTGATGTTGAAGATGAAGGTTATGATATTGTAGATAGCGGAATTGCTGATAAAGAAATCTCAGAAATTTTAGCTCAAGCTAAAGAGAGTCGATCTGAAATAAAAATTGCTGAAGAAAATGTGTCTCTAGCAAAAAAGGATCTTCAAATATCTAAAAGTTCATACTACCCTACAGTTTCAGCATTCTTTGGTTATGATACAAGGTATACAGATGCTACATCTTTTGTTCAAGAACTTGATGCTTCTAACCCTTCGTCAACACAACAAATTGGAGTTGTTCAATCAACTGGAGAAGCTGTAGTAAGTCAGTTTCCAAATTTAATTACTCGCGAAGTTGGTGCAGACCCTTTTACAGAACAACTATGGGAAAATGACGGTATTTCTTATGGATTACAGCTAAATATTCCTATTTTTAATGGATTTGCTACGCGTAGTAACGTTATGAGAAGTAAGGTTAATTTTGAACGTACAAAGTATCAATTAGAGCAAACGGAGTTAGATTTAGAATCTACTGTTTATCAAGCATATGTTGACGCCAAAGGTTCTCTTAAATCTTATGAAGCGGCAAAGAAAGCATTAGAATCACAAGAATTAGCTTACGATTATGCTAAAGAACGATACGACGTTGGTTTAACTAATGCTTTTGACTTTAGTCAATCCAAATTACGTTATGATAGCTCAAATATTGAGCTTAATCGAGCTAAATACGATTATATATTTAAGTTAAAGGTCTTAGAGTTATATTTCGGAATTCCAGCAACAGAATTAAAGTTTTAAAACATAATTAAAAGAATAAAAACAAATATTTTTCGAGTTCAAAGTCTTAGGATTTTATTTTGGGCTACCAATAACCGACTTAAATTAACATAAAATGAGTAAAACAGTAAAAATTAGTCTTATTGTTGTCGTGATTCTAATTGCTGCCTTAGTTTTAGGGAAAGCAATGGGATGGTATAATACTAAAGGTAATTTTAAAGAAGTAGAAATTAAAAAAGTTGCTTTAGTTGACATCGTTGAAACGGTTTCAGCAACCGGAAAGATTCAACCAGAAGTTGAAGTGAAAATTTCAAGTGAAGTTTCAGGTGAAATTTTAGATCTTCCATTTAAAGAAGGTCAGCAAGTAAAAAAAGGAGATTTACTAGTAAGAGTTAATCCTGATTTAATTCAATCAGCTGTAAGTAGAACACAAGCAACATATCAAAATATTAGAGCAGGTTTGGAGCAAGCAGAAGCAAGTTTGAAACAGGCTAAAGCGGATTACGAAAGAAATAAATCACTTTTTGATAAAGGGGTAATTTCTAAGGCAGATTGGGATCGATCAACAGCATCTTATGAAACTGCAGTAGCTGGCCGTAGCTCTGCATACTATAGTGTTCAAAGTGCAGCAGCTTCTGTAAATGAAGCGAAAGACAATTTGAGTCGTACTGAGATTTATGCGCCAATGAGTGGTACTATATCGTTACTTAATGTAGAGTTAGGAGAGCGAGTTGTTGGAACTCAACAAATGGCAGGTACAGAAATACTAAGGGTAGCTAACCTTAATAATATGGAAGTTGAGGTTGACGTAAATGAAAATGATATTGTAAAAGTTCAAATTGGTGATTCAACAATTGTTGAAGTAGATGCTTATTTAAAGAAAGAATTTAAAGGAATTGTTACTGAAATAGCAAATTCTGCGGCTGGGACGTTAACGGCAGACCAGGTAACCAACTTTAGAGTAAAGGTTAGAATACTTGAAGAATCATATCAAGATCTTATTGAAGGTAAACCAGATTATTATTCTCCGTTTAGACCAGGAATGACAGCTACTGTAGATGTTATAACTGATAAGCGTAATAAAATTGTAGCAGTGCCAATAAGTTCTATCGTTATTAAAACAGATACATCATCAGTTAAGAAGAAAGATTATAAAAAAGCATCTTCGGATGATGTTAAGCCTGAAAATGAAGAAAAATTTGAATGTGTGTTTGTCTCTAAAAATGGTGAAGCAAAACTAAGAGTTGTTAAAACGGGAATTCAGGATGATACAAACATTGAAGTGATTTCTGGTTTAGAAGAAGGCGACGAAATCATAACTGGACCATATAACATTGTTTCCAAAACATTAAAATCTGGAGATAAAGTTGAAGATAAAAACAAAGAAAAGGATAAAGAAGCATCTTCAGATGAATAATTTTACCCAAAATTAATATGGCAATCATATTAAACATAGAAACATCAACAACTAACTGTTCAGTCTCTCTTTCAAAAGAAGGAGAGACTTTAGTTTTAAAGGAGGATAATAATGCCAATTATTCTCACGCTGAATCGTTACACGTTTTTATTAATGATGTTATTAAAGAAGCTAAGCTAGCTTCAAAAGATATTGATGCTATTGCTGTGAGTAAAGGTCCAGGTTCATATACAGGCTTGCGTATTGGAGTATCAGCAGCTAAGGGTCTATGCTTTGCTTTAGATATTCCACTTATTTCTATATCTACGTTAAATGCACTTGCTCATCAAGCGAAAATTAATGAGGGTATTATTATCCCAATGCTAGATGCACGTCGTTTAGAGGTGTATTCAGCTATCTATAATGCATCCAATAATGAAATTCGTGGTGTAGAAGCTCAAATCTTAGATGAGAGTTCTTTTGCAGAGTATTTAAAACAAGAGACTGTTCATTTTATTGGTAATGGTGTTGAAAAAACGAAGAATTTAATTTCACATCCTAATGCTGTTTTTATTGAAGACAAATTACCATCTGCAAATGAAATGAGTCTTTTAGCGTATAATAAGTATAAAAAAAGCGACATCGAAGATGTCGCCTATTTTGAACCATTTTATTTAAAAGATTTTATTGCCTTAAAATCGAAAAAATAATAATCTATTCGTTTTTATGTATTTCGACTTGATGAGGATAAGGGATTTCAATTCCTGCAACATCAAGAGCTTCTTTTGTTTGTTCTGTAATGTCAAAATAAACGCCCCAATAATCATCAGTATTACACCAAGGTCTTACAGCAAAATTTATTGAGCTATCAGCTAACTCCATAACAGTAACAGCTGGAGCAGGATCTTGTAGTACTTTTGGGTGAGAGGTTAGTACATTAGTAAGTACTTCTTTGGTTTTTTTGATATCTGAATCATAACCAACACCAAAAACCAAATCTACTCTTCTAGTTCCTTCCGTAGTATAATTAATAATATTGCCATTAGATAATGAGCCATTTGGTATGATGATTTCTTTATTAGAAAGACCTCTCAGTTTAGTAGTGAAAATTTCAATTTCTTTTACAACACCAATCTCACCTTGTGCTTCAATTAAGTCTCCAACTTTCATTGGCTTAAAGATCATTATTAGAACTCCACCAGCAAAATTACCAAGAGACCCTTGAAGTGCTAAACCAATAGCTAAACCTGCTGCAGCAAGAATTGCCGCAAATGATGTCGTTTCTACACCAACCGTTCCAAGAACAACAATGATTAGTACAATTTTTAAAACCCAACCTGTTAAGTTTAATAAGAATTTTTGGAGGCTCTCATCATAATCTCCTTTATTCATGGCTTTTCTAATGCCCTTAATTAGAGATTTAATAATCAACGACCCAATAATCCAGATGGTTATTGCAGCTAATACCTTAGGACCGAAATCAACAATAATTTCGTATCCTTTATCTATCCATTTTTGTAATTCCATTAGTGTTTGGTTTTAATTTTAACATGGCAAAAATAAAAAAACCGAATGGATTATTTACGAGATAACACATTCGGTTTCAATAAATTTAGGCTTTTTTAAATCTAAAGTGAATTTATATAGTTCATTAATTGAGTTAAGTCAGCTTCTCTAGACGTTTTGATTTTGTTTTCTTTTAAATACGCAAAAACGTCATCTTTATGGTCAGGAAATAATTTTGCTATGGCTTTTTTACCTCTAGGTAGTTCTTTAACAATTTTATCGTCTCCAATTTTGATGAAGAATTTGTCATCCCATCTTTTATATCTTGCAGATCTAGGTGTATCGTAACTAGTAACAGCTCTCTTTTCACCAATAAAAGTAATTCTCTCTTTTTTAAGTAAAACAGCGTTAGAATTCGAATCACTTAAATATACGAAGTAACCAAAATTTTCATTTTGATTTTCATCCATATAACCAAATACTTGATATTTCTTTTTCGAAGTAACAATTTCAACAACGATATCTCTTCTATATCTATTTAATGAATATGCAGTATTGTTTTCGCCTCTAACTTCAAATTCATCTCGCAGTGCATTGTATCTTACATAAAACGTATTGTCTTGAGCTGCTGATATTTTTGCTGGTAAGTATGTTTTATTTACATAAGGTGTACCTTCAACCGATTCGTTTAAAACTATTGGTGTCGTAGAAATGATACCAGAAGCACGACTTCCTCCAACTCCTTGACCTGCTATGAATTCTTGAGCAGAAATTGAGATTATGGGTAATAAAAGTGCCAGTAGTAGGAAATATGTCTTTTTCATAAAAAATTTTTTTCAAAAAAAACAAAAAATCAACGAAATAAAAAGAATATTGTGTTAAGATTAATGTAAATGTTTATAGGTGATTGTTAAAAACCATGTAGATAAAGTACTACAATTTAGAAGTAGGTCTTTATTTTAATTTTTACAGAAGTAAAAAACAACAAACCGTATGCGCGATTTATTTAGATAACGCATACGTTTTTATTGAATTATAATTTTATTTAATCTGAAGAGTGTTTATATAACCGATTAATTGAATCAAGTCTTTTTCTTTAGAAGTTTTTATTCTGTTTTCTTTAATGTATTTCAATATGCTTTCTTGATGTTCAGGGAATAATTTTACGATGGCCTTTTTATTACTTGGTAACTCTGAAAGGATCTTTTCGTCTCCTAGTTTAATATAGAATTTATCATTTAATCTTTTATATCTTGCTGATTTTGCTGTGTCATAACCAGAAGTAGCCTTTTGTTCATCAATAAAAATGATTCTTTCTTTTTTAAATAATATGGTTTTTGAAGTTGAATTAGATAAATGTAAAAAATAGCCAAAATTTTCATTTTGTTTATCATCATAATAACCAAAAACTTGGTAAATCTTTTTTAAATGAACCATTTCAACAACAATATCTCTTCTATATCTATTTAAAGCATAAGCTTTGTTGTTGTCTCCTTTGACTTCAAATATGTCACTCATTGCATTATATCTTACATAAAAAATATCGCCTTCTGATGCTGATATAGTTGCAGGTAAAAATTTTTCGTTGATATAAGGAGAACCTTCAACAGATTCATTCATGACTACTGGTGACACATCAATAAGGAGATTAACACGATTTCCACCAATAGATTGGCCTCCAATTAATTCTTGTTGTGGAAAAGCAGAAATTATTGGTAATACTAGAGCAAGTAGTAAGATGTTTAACGTTTTCATAATGCGGTTTTTTATGTTTTAAACTAAATTATTTGACTTCAAAAGTCAATTTCAAATTCACTCGAAATTCGGTAACATTATCACCATTAACAATAGCGCTTTGATCTTGTACATAAACTGATCGAATATTCTTTACAGATTTTGAAGCTTCTTTGACTGCTTTTTTCGTTGCATCTTCCCAACTTTTATCAGAATTTGATAAAACCTCAATTACTTTTAATACTGCCATTTTTCTGTTTTTTAAATTAAAATCTTCTCTAAGATAATCATTTAAAACGTCACTTCCTAGCCATTTATGGCCTCTACTGTAGTGACTTTTCCTTTAAGCATTTCTTTTAACATATTCTCAATACCATTCTTAAGTGTGAAGGTAGATGAAGGGCATCCGCTACATGCGCCTTGCAAGATTACTTTTACTGTTTTGCTATCTGCATCATATGATTGGAATTCAATATTTCCACCATCACTGGCAACAGCAGGTTTTACATATTCTTCAAGAATATTAATTATCTCTTTTGAAATATCATCATGAGCCTCAAATTTAGCATCAAGGACTTCATTCGTTTTTTCTACTGAATTTTGTTCATCAATTAACACAATGTCTTTTGCGTTTTCAATATATACTCTAATGAATTCACGTAACTCCACAGTAATTTCATTCCAGTCTGCGATATCATATTTTGTAATAGACACAAAGTTTTCATCTAAAAACACACTTTTCACAAAAGGGAAATGAAATAACTCAGAGGCAAAGGGTGAATTTTTTGCGTCATCAATAGACTTAAATTCATGATAATTATTAACTAATTTTTTGTTTGCAACAAATTTAAGTACGGCAGGATTTGGAGTGCTTTCAGCATAAACAGTAACAGGAACTTTCTTTTTTGCTGAGGTATCATTGATAATAATGCCGCCATTATTAATGTAAGTTTCAATTTGCTCTGCAACTTCATCCTGTACATCTGACCATTCTACAATATTAAAACGTTCAACGGCTATAAAGTTGCCTGAAATATATACTTTTTTCACAAAAGGCAAGTAAAATAGTTGTTGAGCTATTGGAGAAGGTGCTGCATCGTCTATTGTGTTAAATTCATAGCTCTCATGTTTTGTTAGAAATTGGTCAGCTTCAAATTTTATAATAGTTGGATTGGAAGTGTTTTTAATCGAAATTTTTACGTTTTCCATGATACTCATTTTTTTTGCAAAAATACTAAACTATTAGGTTAATACTATGTTTTTTGAAGATTACCTATTTCATGAGTCTTTCATAATATAATAAAGCAAAAAAAAACGAGTTATAAAGTACTGTGCATAATAGAATGGAACTGTTAAACTGGCAAGTTTGTAGTAGATAACAAGATGTAATTAGTTAAAATTTACTAAATTTCGCTTTTATTATGAAAAGGCTTAATTACCACACTAAACGCTATTAGTGCAAATATTATATTGACTATTAGTTATGGTTAGCGTATGTTGTTGTTTTTTAATCTGTTACAATTGTAACTTCTTAAATAAAGCTTAGATTACTAATAAGTCAAGTATTATGAAGAAACTATACACGTTACTTATATTATTACTTTCATTTAGTTCTTTTGCCCAAGATCTTCTTATGCAAGATGGCACATTTAATAGATGTGAACCTGATGTATTTTATGATTCGGGAGGAGCTGCAGGTTCTTATTCAAGTGATGAAACGATTGTTACTACCATTTGTGCAGAAAACGCCGGAGATTTTATAAGCCTTAATTTTACGACATTTAGTACACAACTTAACACAGATATACTAACCATTTATGATGGTGACGATACTACTGCTCCAGTTATTGGTTCTTTTTCTGGAGTTGCAGGTCCTGGAGTTGTTACAGCTTCTGTAACTAATACTAGTGGTTGTATCACATTAGAGTTTGTTTCCAACGCAACGGGAACTACAACAGGTTGGGCAGCAAGCATTACTTGCCAAGAACAATGTCAAATTATTACTGCATCTATAGATAGTACAGATCCTGTGGCAAATAATTCAGGAGTAATTGAGGTTCCACCTGGAACTACTGTTGATTTTAATGGTAGCGCAACATTTTCAGATGATGATACTGGAGCAACTTATGATTGGAATTTTGGAGATACAATTACAGATGTAGGAACTTCGGTTTCTCATCTTTACGCAAACCCTGGAACTTATAATGTTACGTTTACAGTTACAGATCCAAATCCTACAGGATGTTCAAGTACAATACTAATTACAGTTATTGTATTAGAGCCAATAGTTACAATAAATAACCCAGCATATCCGGAGTCTTCATTTACACCTCAAGAATTAATAGAGAATGTTCTTGTGTCTGGAGGGTGTTCTGGTGTAGATAATTTTTCGTTTCAAGTTAATGGAACACCGAATGGTTTTCAAACAAAGAGTTATGGTTTTTTCACAAAAGGAGGAGCAGTTAACTTTCCTTTTGATGAGGGAATCGTTTTGTCTACTGGTAGAGCTTTCCCAGCAGGAAATACGCCTAATGGAGGAGCTTTAGTGTCATTTAATAACGGTCAGCCTGGAGATAATGATTTAGAAGCTGCGTTAGGTCAAAATAATACAAACGATGCAACGTTTATAAAATTTAATTTCGTTCCAACTGCTGATGTTATTAGTTTTCGTTATATGATGTTTTCTGAAGAATATGATGGGAATACAGAATGTAATTTTGCAGATAGCTTTGCCTTCCTTTTGAGAGAAGCGGGAACAACAGCTTATACTAACCTTGCTGTCTTGCCTGATGGTACTCCTGTAAGTGTTACTAATATTAATAATTCTGGAGTTTGTACTGCTAATCCAGCGTTCTTTGAAGGTTATCTTTTAAATGACACGAATTATGGAGGAAGAACAGTTGTTTTAACTGCAACAGCAAACGTTATACCTAACACGGCATATGAAATTAAACTAGTTGTTGCTGATGAAGGTGATTCTATCTGGGATTCGGCAATATTTCTTGAAGCAGGTAGTTTTAATTTAGGTGGAGAACTAGGTGACGATATTACTATTGCAGCAGGTAATGCCTTATGTCAAGGAGAGATTGTTACTTTAGATACAGAAGCGCCAACTGCAGCGCATACTTGGTTTCTAGGTGGCGTTGAAATTCCTGGTGAAACTGGATCTACAATTGATGTGACGGAAAGTGGTATTTATTCTGTTAATGTTGTTTTTGCTCCTGGATGTGATTCTTCAGATTCTATTGAAGTTGAGTTTAAACCAAGCCCAGTGGCAAATCCCGCACCAGATCTTAATATTTGTAGTTTGACAGGTGTTGGAGAATTTGATTTAACAGATAATGATGCTACCATTCTAGGCGCTCAAGATCCAAATGATTTTGTTATCAGCTATCATTTAACTCAAGGAAACGCTGAACTAAATGTAGATCCCTTAGTAAGCCCTTATACAAATATCTCAAATCCTCAAACGATTTATGCAAGAATTGCAGAAACTACTCAGGAATGTTTTTCTACAACAACTTTTGATTTAGTGTTTAGTGTATTAGCTATTAACCCAGTTACTCCACTCCTAGTTTGTGATGATAATGTTGATGGTTTTGCTATGTTTGATTTAAGTGTGAAGAACACTGAAGTTATTGGTGCTCTGGACCCAGCTACTGTTAATGTAACTTATTATGCCACTCAAGTCGAAGCTGATGCAGGGACTAATCCTTTAACAATACCGTTTACAAATACAATAGTTACTAATCAAACTGTTTTTGTGCGTTTAGAAGCTAATAATGAATCAAGTTGCTACAATACCACGACTTTAGATTTAGAAGTTATAGTAAAT